>CAVUWQ010000055.1:0-195827 GCA_963745105.1 uncultured Acidobacteriaceae bacterium | reverse complement strand
CGAGCCTTCCAGTTTGCCTGGTCACGATGAATGGTAATGGCATGAGTGACGGCGCATTGAAGGATATCGCGCAGAACTTCGTGCGCAATCAGCTTGCGGGTGTTCCTGGAGCTTCGATTCCTCAGCCTTTCGGCGGCCCATGGAGGCAGATTCAGTTCTATGTCGATCCCTACAAGCTTGAGGCGCGGCAATTGAGTCCCATGGATGTGGTTCGCTCGCTGAACCGGTCCAATCTCATTTTGCCGGCCGGCGACGTAAAGATCGGCAACCTCGACTACGACATCTACTCGAATGCACAATTCAATCTGAAAGATGCGGCACAATATCCGGTGAAGATGAACGGGGAAAATCCCGTGCTGATGTCCGACGTCGGCCAACTTAAAGATTCTCATGCTCTTCAATACAATGTGGTTCATGTAGATGGACAGCGCTCGGTCTATCTTCCGGTGCTTAAGCAAGGCGGAAACTCGAACACCATCTCGGTGGTGAATGGTGTTCGCGCCATGCTCAAGCATCTGGCGATGTTCCTGCCGCAATGCACACAACCGTTGTCTTCGACCAGTCTCGATTCGTGAAGACGGCCATCGAAACGTTACTGCACGAAGGCGGCATTGGGCTGTTTCTCACCTGCCTGATGATCCTGATCTTCCTCGGTAGCTTCCGAGCCACAGTTGCGGTCTTCTTCTCGATCCCTCTCTCTGTACTCGCAACCTTCATCGTTCTCCAGATGACGGGCTCTTCGATCAACAGCATGGTTCTTGGCGGTCTGGCTCTGGCTCTCTCTCGCCTGATCGATAACTCGGTGGTCGTACTCGAAAACATCTACCGTCATCTTGAAATGGGCGAGTCACAGCGAGTGGCCGCCGAAAACGGCGGCCGCGAAGTGGCTCTACCTGTCTTGGCGGCGACACTCACAACAGCGGTTGTCTTCTTCCCAGTCACACTGCTTGAAGGTGTGAGCAAGTTCCTATTCACCGCGATGGCGCTGTCTGTTGTGATTTCGCTGGCCGCGTCTTATTTCGTGGCTATGACCGTTGTGCCGCTATTCTGCTCGAAATATCTGAAGCTGGATAACCCCGAGCATTTATCTGAGACCGACTCTGGAGAAGCACGAACGCTGAGTGGACGTTCCGGATGGGGCACGCGCTTCAATACAGCATTCAATCACCGCTTCGAGCAGATGCTGGTTCGATACGAAGTGACGGTGAAGAGAGTTCTGCAGCAGCCAGTTCGAGTGCTCGTAGTTTTTGGAATTGCCTTTGCTGTCAGCCTTTCACTCTATGCGTTTCTCGGCTTTTCGTATTTTCCTCAGACCGACGCAGGACAATTTGTCATCAACCTGAAGGCTGCCTCGGGAACCAGGCTCGACGTCACGGAGAAGGAATTCGCGAAGGCCGAACAGATCATCCGACAAATTGTCGCGTCAAAGGACCTGGGAATCGTCGTCGATAACATCGGTGTCGATAATGGCTTTTCTGCTATTTACACGCCGAACGCGGCCATGCACACCGGCTTAATTCAGGTGGGCCTTACGCCGGATCATCATGTCGGAAGCTTCGCCTACATCCGCAAGATCAAGCACGCGCTTGCAACGCAGATGCCTGAGTTGTCACCCTACTTCTCGACGGGAAGCTTGGTCGATGCCGTCGTGAACATGGGAGCGCCGGCTCCCATCGATATCCAAATTTCCGGTGCGAACTTTACGCAGGACAACGATGTTGCCCAGAAGATCGCCCGCCAATTGCGCCGATCGCCGGCCATCGCCGATGTCTTCATTCCACAGGACCTCGACTACCCGTCTCTTCGCGTAAATGTAGACCGGCTTCATGCAGCGAAGCTCGGCCTGTCAGAGGAGGAAGTTCTGGACAATGTCATCACTTCCCTGGCCTCGAACCAGATGATCGCTCCGAACCTGTGGATCGATAACAAGAATGGGAACAACTACTTCCTCACGGTGCAATACCCCGAGACGCAGATTCGCACTGTACAAGATCTCGCATCGATTCCATTGCATGCTGACGGCATTAGCCAGTCGACGCGCCTCGGCATGGTGGCGAGCATCGAGCCCATGCGTGCTCCAACAGAAGTAGACCACTACCAAATTCGCCGCAAGCTCGACATTTATGTCCGGCCCGCGACGGAGAACCTCGGAAGCGCCGACGATAAAGTCCGGCAGGTTCTGACGTCACTGCACGTTCCTTCCAATGTGAATGTGACAGTCCACGGCAGCGCAGAAGCTATGCACGCGTCCTTTCGCAGTTTCGGCGTCGGGCTGACTCTTTCCGTCATCCTGCTTTACCTCATCCTTGTCGCGCAGTTCCGTTCGTTCATCGATCCGGCGATCATCCTTCTCGCACTTCCGCCGGGTATCATCGGTGTTCTCGTCACGCTCGTGCTCACGGGAACTACCATGAATGTGATGTCCCTGATGGGGGTCGTCATGCTGGCCGGCATCGCCATGTCCAACAGCATCCTGATTGTCGAATTTGCCCACCATCTTCGCAGTGAAGGGAAAAGTGTCGCAGAGGCGATCGTCGAATCCTGCCGTGTACGCCTGCGGCCCATTCTCATGACCTCGCTGGCGACGGTCATCGGACTGCTGCCAATGGCTCTGAAGCTCGGTGAGGGCAGCGAGTCCTATGCACCCCTGGCCCGTGCACTGGTAGGAGGCTTGTTGGTGTCCGTAGTGCTTACAGTGTTCCTGGTTCCCGCGGGCTTTTACTGGGTCTACGGAGGACGTGAACAGGAAAATGCTTCCGCGACCACATAGACTTGCGGGAGTTGTGAGCATCCAACATGAGTGTCGAGGGAGTGTGGCCGCATTGCCAGCCTTGACGCTTATGACTCCTGCGGTCGAAAGGCCTCAGTAAGATGCAGGACTGGCTTAAAACTTTTCACGGCGCAAATCAAGCGTTCCCCGCAATTGAGATCGCTGTGAAGACTGCTGTGGTGCTGGCGCTCGGCCTGCTTGTGGGCTTCGAGCGCGAATGGTCAAACAAAGACATCGGCGTTCGTACCTTTACCATGACGGCCTTGCTGGGTCTCCTCGTGGCTCTGCTTGGACAGCCGTTCCTGCTCTTCGGCGGAAGCGCAATACTGATCCTAATTGTCTTCACCAATCTGCGCGGCCTGCAGACGGCGCGAAAGCTGGAAGCTACCACTTCCATTGCGCTCGCAATTGTTTTTCTGCTGGGAGTGCTGATTGGCCTGGGTCACCTGTTCACGCCGGCTGCCTGCGCCATTATCGTGACAATGCTTCTCTCGCTCAAGCCTCAGCTTCGCGCCTTCGCGGGCGGACTGAGCCAGCAGGAAGTCCGCAGCGCTCTTCTGCTCGGACTTCTGGGCTTCGTCATCTGGCCGCTTCTGCCGGACCACTTCGTAGATCGCTGGCAGTTGATTCAGCCTCGCGAAGACTGGATCACGGTTGTCGTGATCGCGAGCCTCGGCTTTCTCAACTATGTCCTTCTTCGTGTTTATGGATCGAAGGGAATTTATCTCACCGCTATATTGGGTGGGCTGGTCAATTCGACAGCGACAGCCGCAGAGCTGTCCACGACGCTTGCTGCATCGGACCTGAGCGGAATCACCGTCCCAGTCGTCCTGCTGACTTCGGTCTCGATGTTCTTCCGCAATCTCCTCATCCTGGCGATCTTCGCGCATAGTGCAGTGCGAACCGCAGCACTTCCACTTGTCGCGATGACGGTTGTCGCAGGGTATTGGGTCTATCGCGATCGTCGCCGCGCAAACGATGTTGATCGCGACATGACGATCGATCTTGGCTCTCCGGTTTCGCTGAGGAAAGTACTTAGCTTTGCCCTCCTCTTCCTTTCGTTGCAGGTCATTGCGACGCTGGGACAGCGATGGATCGGAAACGCTGGCTTCCAGATGGTGAGCGTTCTGGGAGGCCTGTTTAGTAGCGCTAGTACCACCGCGGCAGCAGCAAATATGGCGATGCACGGGCACGTAAGAGCGTCCCAGGCGGGGATCGCAGTGATACTCACCTCGATCGCCAGTGCATTGATGAATATTCCGCTAATTCAGCGTCAGGCGAAGTTAAGACCGCAAATGCGGGAACTGCTTATCTCGTCTCTCTTACAGGTGGTCATTGGAATTGCCATCCTTTTTGGTGAGGTGCGGATAGTCAATTTGCTGTAGTGTGAATTGTCTGGCAGAAAGTCTCGGCTACATAAGCGGGGAAGCGGAAAGGCGTGATCGGGATGGAAGAGATCATTACGAATGCCCTGCGAGAAGCGGAGGAGGCAGTCTCCAGGACAAAGACTATTTTAGACAACTGCAATTTTCCCCACGATTCGAAGTCTTCTATGACGCTGACGATTCTCAAGGAAATGCTCGAGGAACACAACCGCGTTCTTCAATCGTGTAGAGAAGCCGAATATTGCAACGCGATGATGCAGGGACGAAAGCTACTGGGCCCTTTGATAAAAGGGCTTTGGTTGCATCATGGCTGCGGCGACGCGGACTCTGCCCGTGACGAAGCTGACCTCGTTCGCAGCCCATTGCGCATGACACAGGAGCTCGATCGCAGTTTGCACACCGATGAACACTGCGACGAGTTGCGCAAACGGCTTTGGAGAATCCTTGCAAAATATGAAGATCTTCAGCTTGAGCAAGTCGGTAAACTCAGATCTCAGAACAGCGCCGAGCCGGCATACAAAGTGAGTGTGATCAAGGAAGTAGTCGTCACTTCAACCACTTGTGTGCTCATGCTTGCTGGCGATCTTCTTCGAACGTGTGGGTTCTCGGATACGGGCCTTGATATAAAGATGTATTTGAGCACAGGTTCGTTGACATAAGACTTCCAGCAGGTTGGAGATGACGTTTGCTTACAGCAAATGACTCTAATAAACTAGCGCTGTCGATGGCATTCGGTGGCTAGGGTTCTGGTTTCTGCGAAACCGGTCCAAGCGCCACAGGGACCGAGCGGTCCGCACCCAAGGGCAAAAATCCCAGAGGGAGAAGTCGAACAAGACTTCGTGTATCTGGGAGCTGATCTTGCCGATTCGCGCATTTCTTCTAGTCTTTGCCGCAGCAACTGCGCACGCCACCTGGAACCTTTTAGCCAAGCAATTTGCGGGGACCAAGTATCTCATCTGGCTTGCTTCCGCAATGGAAGCGCTGATCTTTGCTCCGCTCGTAATCTGGATCATCATCCGGCAGGGCATGCCCTTCTCGGCGAGTGTACTTCTTGCTCTTGTCGCCACTGGTGTCTTGCACGTTCTCTACACGGACTGTCTTATCCGGGGATACCGCATCGGCGATTTCACCGTCGTCTACCCGCTCGCCCGTGGCTCTGCACCATTGCTCTCTTTCGTGGCGGCAGTGGTTCTCTTACGCGAACATACGTCACTCGTCGCGGTCTCAGGCGCGTTGCTCATCTCGGTGGGCATTCTGCTTGCGTCTGGCACCGCGTCCGGCCTGCGCAACCCGAGGCTGCGCCCTAGCATGCTATGGGGAATCGCAACCGGAATTACCATTGCCTGCTACACCATCGTCGATGCCTATTCGGTTACGCGCCTCATGATCGCGCCGTTGATTGTCGAGTATGCAGAGGGTCTTTTTCGCACGGTATTCTTTTCGAGAAAGACTTGGCTACGCAGGGCTGATGTACGCGACGAGCTTACCCAATGTTGGAAAGGTGCGCTCGGGATTGCGCTCCTTATGCCAATTGCCTATGTAATGACTCTCTCCGCCATGAAGCTCGCACCCATCAGCCGCGTGGCTCCGGTCCGGGAGATGTCGATGATGATAGGGACCTTCTTCGGGGCCAAATTTCTACAAGAAGGACATTTAATGCGGAGAGGCCTTGGATCGGCGTTTATTGTCTGCGGTGTCGCAGCAATTGCCCTCGGCTAGGCAGGTCGGGATGCCTCCTGATTTACTTGCCATGGTCAGTCGGACGAGGCAGACTATTGGGCATTCGGGTTCTTGATGGCGTGAGGAAATGAATAGCCGAAATGATGAAACTGGTGAAGACTTGGCGCGGAATGGGGATGATGACCTAACTTTCGTGCAGCAAAGGCATTTTGCGATTACAGGGCTTGGCGTCGTTTTAGCTCTGGTGATTGCTTTGTGGTTCCTCGCCCACGACGGCACACTGCCATTTACATTTTTCTCTGTATCTCTCGCAGTTCTTATCCCGATTGCCTGCGTTTTGGCATGGCGGATTGTAGTGAGTGCTCAAGATCCCGAGGAAAGCTTTGAGCGTTCGAAGCGTCGGTCACACAACGACGAGTAACCAAGACGAAGCTAACCTTCTCGTCTTGAACCAATACCGTGGCCAACGGTTGATGAGGAAATCCCGTACGGACGATGTCGGGTTGGAATTAATTGTCCAATAGGCAACAGTCGAACTCCAACTCGCGCACCACATTCGCATCGAAGTGTTCGCTCTAGCAAGATTAAAGTTCCATTCCTCAAGGCCTCTTCAGCTCGCATCAAACTTTTGGCGCTGAGCAGGCTCGGGCAATATCCGTAGATCACTCGGTGCTGAATCATGGCCTCATACCTGGGGCGGACTGTTTTACTCGTCGCCTCTATTTACTGCCTAATTAAGAAAGATAAACCGCGGATTCCATCGACTATCAGTTCCGGTATACTCAACCCACCTCTTCTAGCGCTCGCTTGAAGTAATACCTTTCATCCTAGGACGACCTGAGGATTTCGGGACGCCGAGCCGTTTCCCCGAAAGGAGTCATTTTATTGTGCTGCGCTACGATCTCAATGAATGTGTAATCACGGCTGCGGCGATTCAAGAGCTGGCACACTGCACTGCCCAGCTCTCTAGGAGAATCGCGACAGCAAAACAGCCCCATGTCCCTGCTAGTTTGTTCACTCATGGCAACGTCGGCCAGGGCCTCTCCGATTATTGGCGCAAACTTGAAACCGTGGCCGGAAAACCCTGCGGCGAGGATCACACGATCGGATGTCGGGTGACGATTGAGGATGAAATGCCCATCCGGCGTCATGGTGTAGAGACATGTGCTGGCGCGAAGAAGTTTGCCTGCGAGGTCGGGCATGGTGCTCTCCCGGCGTTCGCGGATCAGCTGCTCATCGCTCGCATCGACTTCGCGGTGTAAAGTGTCCGCGGTGCAGCTTTCGTTGCTGCCACGCAGCGCGACCCTAACGCCTTCTGACGCCGGGCCGATGCGGGGAAAGCCGTATACCATGGGCTCTCCGGGCGGCGCTTCGAAGAGATAGACCGGCAGATTTCCTTCTTCAAATCCGGCTGCATCGGCGCTCGGCTCGAACCAATAGAGCACCTGCCGTGTGACACGGAGAGGCAGATTCAGATCGGCCATGACCTGCGCAGCCCAGGGTCCAGCCGTGATGACGAGGTGGCCTGCGGAGTAGGCCGCGAGTTGGTTCGCACGGTTACGGAATCACCTTCGACCTGCCAGCCGAGGACGCGTTCTTCCACATGCAGATCGGCACCTGCCGATCGCGCCAATCGAAGCACGTGTGCGATGGCTGCTTCCGGCAATACGTAGCCAGCATTCTGCTCGAGCAGGGCGACGGTGTCTTCTTCGAAGTGAACGACCGGGTAGCGGTGCCTCAACTCTGCTCCATCCATAAAAATGTGAGGAAGGTTGAACTGGCGGACGCTTTCGAGGCTCCTTTTCACCAGCACGCCGCTTCTGCTGCCGATGACCAGGCCGCCGGCTACATGGAACAGCTTCTCGCCCGTTCTGCGACTCAATTAGTGCCATTGATCGAAGGCTTTCTGCAACAGCGGGACGTAGCGCGGGTCTTCCCAATAGGCCTGCCGGTACATGCGGGAGAGCCCATGCGATGATTCAGGTGCTGGCAGTCTAACTCTTGCGTCCTTCTCGTGTTTCGATTGCTGACTGGCTGCGGCAAATCAAGCTAGCGAATGCTCGCTCGCAGTGCTGCCTGAGCTGCTCTGTTTTCTTCGGGAAGGCCTATGGTAATGCGGGCCCAGTCTGTATACGGAGGAAAGGTGCGGCCAATGTCGATTCCTCGCTCTCGCATCGCGGCGGCCAACTCGTTTTGCGGACGCTTGGCATGGAAGAAGACGAAGTTGGTAGCTGACTGAGTGTGCGGCAGGTTCAGTTCATCGAGCACCGCATTCCACTTCTGCCGTTCGGTTGCGACAGTCGACCGGATGTGAGCTACTTGTGCGGTGTCAGATAGTGCCGCGGAGGCTGCAACGATATTGAGGCGTCCAAGTGACTCGGCATCGCCTACGCCCTGGGCTTTCAGGTCGGCAGCAAGTTTCTTCGGAGCGATGGTGTAACCAATGGGGATGCCGGCGAGCCCATGAATCTTATCGAAGGTACGGAAGACAAGCACATTCGCTCCCTCTCGTGTAAGTGACACCGCGGAGCGCGATTCGAAATCGTTGGTAAATTCCAGATATGCTTCGTCCACGATGACCGGGGCGCGTTGTGACGTCCTCTCCAGAAACTGGCGGAATGCGCCGGCATCGCTGACCGTGCCCGTCGGGTTGTGTGGGTTGATGAGATAAAGGGCGCGCGTCTTCGCATTCACCCTCGCTTCAAGGGCCGGCAGGTCGTTTTCATATCGGTCATTGAGCGGCACAGGAGCGCCGACACCTCCCACGTGCGACGCAGCATTCACAACAGCGAGATATCCAGGCGTGGAGTAAATGAACTCGCCTCCCGGCCCGCCCTGACTGCCAAGCCATAATCCGAGGGCGCCGAGGATTTCTCCGAGCACCACCTGCTCGACCGGCACGCGCTCATAGGCCGCCACCTGTTCGGCGAAAGTCTCAGCCAACTTGTCATTTGCGTAGCGCGATAGACGGGAAAATTCGCGCTCGATGGCGGGGCCGACCTTGGGCGAAGGTCCCCAGGCGTTTTCATTCAAGTTGAGATGAATGATCTCTTTTTCTTCGGGCACTTTTTCTTCAAGCTTTGCTGGGGCTGCCCAAGCTTCGGGCAGCAGCCCGGCGGTAAGAGCGAGGCCCGTACCCTTCAGCAGGGAGCGGCGAGAGAGCGGGAGAGACACGAATCATTCCTTTCTGACAACTACAGCTGCAGAGCGCGGCGGCGGGTTGCGACCAAACCACCGCGCTCCGTTCGATCAGTATGTGATATGCAGGCCTAACTGCAGATAGCGCGGGAAGTTGGCTTGCGAAGTGATGGTGCCAAAGTTGGAGCTGCCGAAGGCGGTGTTAGGCCCGCCAAACAGCGGAGTGTTGAAGGTATTAAAGGCCTGAGCGCGGAATTGAACATTGAATCGCTCGCGAATGAGCACATTCTTGAACAGTGACATGTCCCAGTTGGCATATCCAGGGCCGCGCAGCGAAAGCGTACGCGGCGCATCCCCGAAGGCGAATGCGGCAGACGCTGTGAAGGCGGCTGGATTGATGTAGCCATTCAGTCGATCGTAGAGACTTCCGCTGGTTCCGAGGTGTGCTCCGGGTACAAGGTTCGGCCTCTGCACGCCATTGCCGGCGACGGTACTATTCGGATTGCTGCTTTGATAAACCGCGACCGGGAATCCGCTGCGGAAGGTGGGAAGCACGTTGTACTGCCAGCCGCCGACAACCTCATCCGTCCAGCGATGGCCTGTTGAGAAGCGCTGACCGTGGCCGAAGGGCAGATCATAAAGAACACCGGCAACAAAGCGGAAAGGCGTGTCAGTGACGGATCGCGAATATTCGCCTTCGAGGTTGTAGACATTCTGTGGTGCGGAGAATCCGGGACTCTGAATGCTGTTCGCCGTGGCGAACGATGAATCTCTGTTGCGCGACCAGGTGAAGGAGCCGAGCAGGTTGAGTCCATGACCGGCGCGCTTCTCCGCCTTGATGAGCAGCGCGTTGTAGTCGGCATGTGCCGAGCTGACGAAGAGATTCACCGACGTGAACTGCGGAAACGGCCGCAGCGATTGCGAGCGTGACACAGTCGGCTGACCGATGATACCAGGCCCACTCGCAACATAGAGAGGATTGGTAACCTGGTCATTCAGCGATGCGCCGAGATTAAAGTTCGATGGATCAAGCTGGTTGATGTTGATGGGCGTGCTGCTGGTAGGAGATGGCGAGAGATTCTTCGAGCGCGAGCCAATGTAGGCTACATCGAGCGCGACGTGCCCAGGGAGATCGCGCTCTAGATCGACGGAGAACTGCTGCACGCGCGGAGCATGATAGGCCTGGTCATAGCTGCTCACAGAGTTGCCGATACCGGTAAGCAAGCCCGCGGAGTTGCCTGCCGGTTTGGTCAATCCATTGGGAAAGGGATTGCTGAGTGTGTTCGCGGGCGTCTGGTCATTATCGTTGCTGGCGATGTAGGCGTTCGCCTGCTCGTATCCGGGAGCGAGGCTGGCGACGGGATCGTAGCGGATGGGCGCATAAAGTATTCCGTAGCCGCCACGGAGGACTGTCTTTGATGTGAGCTGATAGGCCGCGCCGAGGCGTGGCGCGAACTTCACCCGCGAAAGGTCGCCAATGTCATGTGGATCGCCGTTAACTCCAGCGAACAGAATGCCTCCCGTGACGGGAACTGTGCCATTGATGTTGGCCGTTGCAGTGCGATCGAATCCTACCGCGAGTTGGTCGTGATCTTCCTTGAGTCCCGTCTCTGACTCCCAGCGCAGACCGAGGTTTAACGTGAGCTTATTGGTAACGCGCCAATCGTCCTGAGCGAAGATGGCAGTGTAGTCGAGATAAGTGTTCAGCCGCGTGGTCTGGTCGATCTCGCCAGACACAGGCAGCCCAAGTAACAGATCGGCGATATCGTCGCCGGCAAGACCGTCGGTCTCGCTGGGATTGGCCTGCGTAAATGCGCCGGTGAAGGTGTAGGTTCCGGGGGCGTTGCTGTAATCCTGGAAGTTCAGGCGCAGACGCCGGTACTCCGCACCCACCGTCACATTGTGGCGATTGAGAGACTTCGAGAGAGCTCCGTTGACGATCTGCGATTTCCAGTCATCGAGCTGGCTGGTGTTCTGCCCAAGCTGCGAGTAATTCGCAAAGAAGATCGTCGGAAAGAAGAGCGACTGAAGCTGACTTGTCAGCGAAGTGGGAAAGCCGAGGTTCGCGGGATTGAAGCCCTGGCTCACCTCCGCGATAAGGTTCGGAAATCGATTGTTGCCATAGCGCGCGGTCAGCACCGTGGTTGGATTGATGATCCATGTACTGTTCGCCTGGATCGCATCGACCTGACGATGATAGGTGTAGGAGTAGCTGCCAGGCAGTGTGTGCAGTGGATTTCCGAGCGGCTGCAGTGCTTCGTAAAAGATGTAGGAACCGTTGACTGTCCACCAGGGACGAATCTGCTGGTCTAGCTTCACCGTGACTTCCTGCGCGTGGTCACGCACATTGTCAGTGCCGGTAAAGTTATTGGTGCCGGACGCGGGTGATGGAAAGTACGATGCAATGTTTTTCCCCACTGGATTGATATTGGTCAGCGTGTTTCCGGCAAAAGGGCGACGGTGAACACCTGCCGCGTCGGTATAGGTGTCGTTCGGGTTGTAAATGGTATGCAGCGTTCCGTCGGCGTTGTAATCGTTTGAGAAGTCTCCGTTCCGCTCGGCGTCTGTCGGCACGACAAAGGTTTCCGTGTACGGCGAAGTCTGGATGTAGCCTTCCGAGCCGATCCAGAAGAAGGTCTTGTCGCGGCCGTTGTACAAATGCGGAATTACCACCGGCCCGCCGAGTGACGCGCCCCAGTTGTAGTACGGACTGTCAGGCCTGGCAATACCGCTTCGATTGGCAAAGAAGTCGTTGGCAAGCCATGCGGTCTGTCGCGTCTCTCCAAACACAGAGCCATGCACAGTGTTTGCTCCGGACCGCAGCAGCGTGTTAAACACCCCGCCGCCAGTGCGGCCTACCTGCGCATCGTACGTGAGCGCCTGCACCTTTACATCCTGAATCGACTCGATCGTAGGAATCGCGATCGGGCGATTGTTTGTGTCTGTGATAGGCACGCCGTCGATGGTGTAAAGATTTGCGGCAACTGGTCCTCCGGCAACCGATGTCGCAGTTGTGCCATTCTGATCCGCGAAGCGAATGAACTGTGGATTGCCGGTATTCACGAAGACACCCGAGAGACCAGCCGTGATGTAGGGATTGCGTCCAAGAACCGGAACATCCTCAAGACGCCGCTGATCCAGGTTGGCACTGATCGATGCGGTGGAGTTATCCACCAGTGGAGCGTCCGCAGAAACCTGCACAACATTGGTCGAGGAGCCCACAGTCAATGACACATCGATGGTGACAAAGTCCTGCGTGGCGAGAGCAATACGCGTGCGGTCAGCAACACCGAATCCGGTCGCAACAATGTGCAGGGCGTAATTCGATGGTTGAAGTGCGTTGAATGCGTAGGAGCCAGTGCTATCAGTTGTAGCCGAACGTACCTGTTGCGTGGCCTCGTCGGTAAGCGTGATGGCAGCACCCGGTACCACCGAGCCTGCTGGATCAGTGACAGTTCCGCGAATGCCTCCGCTATAGGTCTGGGAAAAAGCGGAAAGCGCCACGAACGAAATGAGGACGTGAAGGGAAAGGCGTAGCAAAGCGGAAAGACTGCGGGGTTTCCACAAAGGCGTCATGAGTGTCTCCTGAAGCGGTGCAAAAGAACTGCATCTGCCGCGAGACACGCCAGGAAAGCCCGGAACGCACCTTCGCGCCAGGCCAGTCCTGTGAGAGGAAATAAGCGGGAATGCTTTTTAAGCTTGGAAGAATGCCGCGCCGCTCAACTCAACAGATAGCCTGTGAGGAGCAACAACAACCGATCATGAACCGGACCTGCATGTGCTTGAGAATATCGGCGCGTTCGTTGCAAGTCAATGACAACAGCATCTGGCGCGCTGGTGATTCCGACAGTGTCATCGCGAATCTCGCTGCCTGGCAAGCCCCTCTTCAAACGTGCGTGCTCACTCGTGCGCTATCTCGAATCCTTCTCTGCCGGAAGAAATTCACCCCGCAAGTCTACAGTTGATCTCGATTTCAGATGGCGGTTGTAGTTGTCGATTGATGAGAAACTGCGGCTCCACATCCGGTCGATGTAGACGGTGCCTTTCAGGTGATCGATCTCGTGCTGCAAAATGCGCGCATACCAGCCTTCAGCAACGATCTCTATCGGTTTGCCGAGTTCGTCGAGAGCCCGTACCCGCACTGTACGAGCACGCGGAACCATAGCCATGTAGCCAGGCAGGCTGAGGCAGCCTTCGAAAAATGCCACGTCCGGCGGAGAAAGCAATTCCATCTCAGGATTGATGAGCACATGAAACTCTACTGGCCGCCGCTCCCGCTCTGCCAGTTCTGCCGAAGTCAAACCAGCTTGATACTCGGCTTTGTCTTCAATGATGGCAAGCTGCAGGCTTACGCCCACTTGCGGAGCCGCCAGTCCAACGCCGGGAGCATCTGAAAGCGTCTCGCGCATGTGTTCAATCAGTGACTTGAGGGATTCACTGCCGATCTCTTCCGGCAATACTGGCCGCGCAGGATGACGAAGAACCGGCTCACCTACGCTTGCTATCTTGATTCTCATGGTAATTACTCCGACTTCATTTGCTATGTGCCGCAATGGCTGCAGCCTGTCTGTATACCGCCACACAGACGACCTCAGAAGTTTTGGCATCATGCCCGGTTGCAGATTCCATGCCGAGCGCGCTTATAGAAACTGTACGGCGCACACCACCCCGTTCGGTATCGTTGCTGTAACTCTCGTTGACCCGCCAGATTCGCTTATGCTAATGTCAGCCCATGTCAAAGTACCTCCAGCGCTGTTGTCCCTTCCTCAGCTACTAGCTGGGTGAGAGCGCTGCTACCTTAGACTCTTCCGAGAACTTACCCACTCATCCAAAATTATCTGCTTCCCACTTTCGGGATCACAGCGATGTTTTCGTTCTGGAGGTATATCGTGCAGGCGCGAATTTCCATTCGTAGAGCTCTTCTCTGCTTTTCTCTCATCGCTTTCCTGGCGCCCAATTTGTCGAGGGCCAGCGCCACACAAAATGCCCTTCAACCTTCTGCGGCAGCCTCTCATCCTGAGACAGTCGAGTGGGTCTACCGGGTCCGATATGGCTTTCATGACGAGTGGTTCGAACTTTTCCGGAAATACCAGCTCGCCATTCTTGAGCGCCAAAAGCAGCTAGGGTATGTCCTCAACTATTCGGTGTGGGCTCCGGGCCTGCATACCAGTGAAGACTCACGCTGGGACTATCGCATCATCATCACGCGCGCTTCTCACGATGCGCCACCCGGGCAATCCGAGTCTGAAGTTGCAAAACAGCTTTTTCCCGACCAGGCAGCATTCCGTCGCGACGAGAACAGGCGCTGGGAGTTGACGGCAAACCATTGGGACTTGCCAATCCATCAAGTCGATTTGAGCAAGGTCGAGTAGTTATAAAGAGCATTACGATGAGCCGGATGTTGGATGTAGTTCCTTCGCATTTTGAAAGGAGATAGAAGATGTGCGACACCTACAGCAACAATTCCGATGAGCTACGCATTGACTCCAATGAGCGGACAGTAAAGAACACAGAAATCGATCAGCAATGGGCCGACTGGCTTGCGCCGACACGCCGGTCATTTCTCTTCGGAGCGGGCGCTGCCGCCATCGGCATCACACTCGGCGACGAAGCCCGCGCGGAGGAGCCAAAAAAGTCTGCATCGGATCTCTCCGCCCCGGCCGCAGCATTTGCCTCTCTCAATGGGGCAATCAAGCCCTACATCTCCGCTGACACTGGGGTAAGTGAGTGGGGATATGAAACGCTGATGCAGCCGACTACTCGCCCTGCCGGACTTTGGCCACGCACGGAGAATGGCCTACCCGACAAGCCGCGGGCATTCACCGACATCAAGAGCTATCACGCACATTTCTACTTCGACTTTGACACTTACGAGAGAGCTGCGCTCATTCGCCGTTGGGCCGGGGAACGCTTTCCTGTCGAACTCGGCGATTGGAACCTTGCGCCGCGCGGTCCGCACACCACTCCATCGTTCTACTTTGGTTTCACGAACGACCTGCTGCCTGTTATCGTGCCGTGGGTGCAGTTGAATAGCCTCGGCCTCACTATCCTGCTGCACCCGAACACCGACGATCCCCGCGCAGATCACCTTTACTACACGCTCTGGGTGAATCGCTCGCAACCCGTGAACGCCTATGGGATGAAAGCACCGAAGGATAAAGACGGCAGGGTGCTGGTGGAGAAGATCCTTCCCAACGTAACCCCGGCCGTGAAGCTGGAGGTCTAGCGGCTGAGCGTTGAAAGGGGCAAAGCTCAATTCGATGCTCAGTCGCGCTCATCGCCATGGTCGATCTTTCTGTCCGATCATGGCTACGTCGTCCTGAGGGCCAGGTTCTTTTGTCTGCGGCGTCTTCGCCCTCTCCAAATGTCAGCTCTGCTGGCTTCCCACCTACCGAGGGGATCACCCAAAAACCAAGTTCAGTACCGTTGCCAGTACCGTTGAATTCCCTGCCAGACCTTTGCCGCCCACGGGCAAAATCTCGGCAAAGGTCGCGGGATCAATCGCGTATTCAGCACTTCCCTGCCCCGTGTAACCCTCGTAGGAACGTTACTCGCCCCGTTGAAGCGAATCCACCTTGCGCATGATCTCAGGTCGTGAACCGATGACCCCAGGCTACCTCGCATGAACGTAGAAATGATGGAGGTATACGAAGGCTTCTTATTGCTTCCACTCTGAACAGAGATAGAGCGAAGAGCAGAACGGCACAATGTTCGAGGTGGGTGCTTCTCGTCTGATTGTTTCCCTTTGACACTCTGTCGGCATAGGAGTTGCATCGTCTTCTGTATCGTGGGCCATGAGCTGCATGTCGATCTGGCTCATCCGCAGAGCCGCGCCCTGTTGCGCGAGCCACTCGCTCAAAGCCCGCTCTGCAACATCGCTTAATGTTTCGAAGCCGTCAGCGATATTAAAGAAAAAGCTCAGATCGCCGTATGTCTTCAGGCTGATCTTCAGCCCAGCCAGGTCGATGGTCTGCTTGGGTGCGTTGGATTTCATCGGGGGACTCCAGAACGCTCAAAACTCGGTTCGAAGTATGATCCCTTGAAACCACACGACCGTCGATACAACTTCCTTATCAGACTGGTTAACACCTACTGGGAGCAAGGCAGACCTACGATCAGACAACGTACTAACACAGGAAGGAAGAGCACGAGAGAAGAAGCGATCTCTCAGCGTCCCGTACGGGGCGTTTGCAATGACTGTAACTCCAAGTGGCTTCCACGAGCAAGGGCTGAGCACTCGACCATAGCGACACGAGATCGTAACAAGTCACGTTTGGACTGTACTTAAAACGAAATCTCAACCAAGTGGAAGGCCGAAACATTATCTACGAGATCCTCGCGGTCTCTACGGCTCTGCAGAAGCGGCTCTTCCACTTGGCGCCGCCGCTTCATGGAAGCAGCGGTAGTCGGTTCCGGACTTGATGATTACTTCAACAACTTGACGCGGCATTATCTTGAACGGGTTGCCACATCGGAACCTTGCAGACACGGTTTGCAAAACCTAACGCTGCCTTCGAAACGAGCCATAGGACGCCGCATCTGTAGGTCTCCGAGGTAGCAACCTGCAATGTGCGAGCGCATCGTATTAATTGGGCAGCACGCCGCAAACGCCCTTCTCGGGTCGATGTTCCTTGCACGCTGAGGACACACACCTCAACAGCACCGAGCGGCACGGGCACCTCCTCCGGATCGCTCCCAGACCTATACCGAAAAAGGACACATTATGAAGCTGTTCTCTGCCAACATCGAAGATTTGCGCAGTTTGTATTTCTCCAACCTGAAGAAGGCCCTGGATATGGAGCAGAAGATCACCAAGGCTTTGCCTGATCTGATTGAGAAATCTTCAGACGCTGCATTGAGCGCCGCTTTCTCCAACCATCTTGAAGAAACCCGTGGTCATGTGACGAAGGTCGAATCCTTGCTTCACAGGCACGTGGGTGAAACGGCCACCGAGACCTGTAAGGTCATTAACGGGCTGACCACGGAGGCATCAGACACGATGAAGGATGTCACTGATCCGGCTGTGCGTGATATCGCTTTAGTGGGCGCGGCACAGCAGGTTGAACATCACGAAATCGCGGTTTATGGAACGTTGCGCAATTGGGCAACGATTCTTGGCTTCCACGAAGATGCCGTTGTGTTGAAGGCTATCGAGGCAGAAGAGATTCACGCAGATCGATTGCTTACGCAAATCTCTGAAAAGGTCAATCTCGAGGTAGCCGCCTAGAACTTCTAAATGGGATCGAGGCCGATCTGGCATTTCACATTGGATTTGGTGCTGGATCGGCATCTCTCGGATCAGGTTGATTTGACGACGCTCGACTGATTCGCTCTCACACCAACTCAGGCGGTGCAAATCAGCATCTCATCCGGAATTCAGAACAATTCCCGAGATCAGGCGCGATTGCGTCACGCTGCGTTTTTCACTGTTTTAGGACGCGCGGAAAGAGCCGTAGCTGAAGTCCGGATGGGATTGCAATTCTTTGTCCATGTCTTTCCACCCTTGCTGCCAGCTCTCATGCCGCGTGACATCGAACGGCTCATTGTCGATTCGGGCTTGCGCACCGCGTCTATAGATGGCGGGTTCGTCAAGACGGCTGTTGACGTGTTGTATTTTCATGCCGACTCTGCCCGATTGGGGTGATGGATATGACTCTATGCACGGTGATTGAAATCAGTATCTTTATTGGGCTGACGTTCGTCCGGTCTCAATAGCCAATTCGGTTAGTCCCTCCTTGCTCCACCTCATTGACGCGTAGCGGAATGAGAAAATTGACGTGAGCTGGGTCTACCTTGATGTATGACAATTTGTCGACGACTATCGAATCGCCGTGTCTGTTCTTCGCAACTAAACAAAACGGATAGTCAGCGCCTAACCTCTTACCGTTGACTGTGTCGGCGATGATCACGTCCGACTCCATATCAAGATCAGCACTCGATATCGCTAATTTTTCTTTGAAAGCCAATGAGCGCTGAAATATCTCAAGTCGGTATCCCGAAGCGGCGGCAATCAGGTGGCTAAGGGAGACACCCTCGTAGCGATTTACCTGATTCGTCTTCCGACCTAGAATGTTGATCGAGACTCTATTCATCTTTAGCAAATCTGAAAGAGTGATATAGCTCCACTTCTTCGTTGCTAGGGAATCAATGTTCAGAATGGGATTCGCCTGTTTTCGATTCTGAGCGATACCCCCGCCGTGCCGTTGCGCGAACACGTACCCCGGAACCAGAGCTAACAGAATCAGAACTGCCCTCATTGGGTACATGGCGCCTCCATCTCCCATCTTCGTCGATGCTGGGCATTTTATACCCGACCTGCATTGATAGTCATCGCTCAGAACTAAGCCTTTTGTGCCAGAACAATCTCGAAATTCATTTCCCGGCAGTCTGACGCTTTCCTCCCAAAGCGTGGACAAAGACAACTACGGATTTTAGAGAGGTTCATGTCGAGAACTTGTCTGACCCCCAAGATATTCCTCGAAGCGCAACTTGCCGGTGTCATGGGTGTCTAATTTCATAGTGGAAGTGCCGACGAGGAGAAAAGGCAAATGGCTACGAAATTGAGGATTTGGATGGTTTCTGCTACCGCGCTTGCATTAGCGGTTGCTACAGCAGTGCCGAGCGTTATGGCCGAGAATGCAGCGAACGACAACCGCATCCAGGCTGCACTGACGAAGTCACTGAGCAACGCAAAGTTCAAGGACGTTCAGGCATCGGTGCAAAACGGCACAGTGTCTCTAACAGGAACAGTAAATGTGTACGGTGACAAGGTGGAAGCGGAACAGAAGGCGCACAAGGTCAAAGCTCTCGCAGTGCGGGACAACATTCAGGTGGGCGGTCCAGAAGTACCTGACCAAGTGTTGCAGCGCGAGCTTCTCGGCAAGATTGAGACAGACAGGATCGGATACGGTACAACCATCTTCAACGCGATCTCTGTTGGCGTCGAAAATGGCATAGTGACGCTTGGGGGAAGCGCGTACGGCCCGGTAGATAAGAGCTCCGCTGTCGCTGACGTAAGTTACACCCCTGGGGTGAAAGGATTCGTGGACGATGTCAAGGTAGACCCCGTTTCCATGATGGATGATAGGATTCGTGCCATTACGGCCCGTGCAGTCTATGGCTATCCTTCGCTCAACAAGTATGCGATTGATCCCACCAGGCCTATCCGCATCGTAGTGCAGAACGGAAATGTAACGCTGGAAGGGGTGGTGATCAACCAGGCTGACAAGGAAGTTGCCGGACTGCGTGCAAACGCCGTTCCCGGCGTATTCAAAGTCACCAACGATCTGCGCATCGCCAACCAGCAGTCAGAACACAATTAATTTAAGCGGTCTGCTTCACCGGCCTTCATCTGCAAAGAGGTGAAGGCCTCGCTGTCTGCAGGTCAAATAATCAAACTAGACCGCACCCTAAGCGGCTTGGCCGAGCCGTCGAAATAACGAAACTAACTACGTCGTCAACTTTCCACACTGATTGCCAGCAATCATTCCGCGTGGAATCGAACAGTTCATTGTCGATTCTGGCCCGTACCCCACGTCGAAGAAGAATGGCGAATTCATCACGGTGGCCATCGACGTTCTGTATTTTCATTCCCACCCCAATTGAAATTGGTTCGCGAGGGAGGGGCTGAGCTATAGCAACTCCCCGTGAACGCACGAGAATACACGATTCATGAACTACTTACCATCTTTGGATTGGCGGGCGCGGTTCACCTCTAACTCGCCATGTGCGCGATCCATTCGCGCTTTTTCTCTTTCAGGGCTGTCGTCGGAGCCGGCGCTGGCTTCTTCCTCCAGAGCCTGCGTGACGTGCTCCTCACCCTTTTTTATCTGCTCATCTTTTTCCGTCATCACATTCTCCCCCACAGACGTTTGGATGCAAACAAACATCAGGTCGGAATTTGTATCGAAACAAAGCTCTCGGAGTGCCCGTCCCGATTTCAGTATCGGCATCCACTGGGCCTGTCGACACTTCGGCTGTGTAGCAGGGATTGTCACCAGAGGCCGAAGGGAAAATGGCGCACTTAGCGATATATAGATGAGAGGATTCGATGGTTGTCAGAGTGTGAGCGAGGTTGCACATGGACCACAGTCACGCAAGACATACATTTCCGCTGCGACCCCCCATCTCTCAGCTTGAAAAGCCAAATCAGTTGCTGAACGTGAGGGGATATCCTTAAATCAACTCATCAGCTTGGCTGTCGCCGAAAAGCTAACCCGTCTCGAAAGTGCGAACATCTACGGCGCGAGACCAGCTCCGCAGCCCGCTCCTCAAATCCCTAAATCAGACGGAAGCTGATTCGCTGTCTCACCCTCAGAATTGTGGCCTGATCCCCGTTTTCCGCACAGAACCGAGTACGATTTTCGTATTCAGTGATCCGTATCAGAAATCTGTAATAGCCGTCATGTTCTTACACAACCTTGACGATCTCTATAAAGGTCATCAACTTTTTTGATCTAAGCGTGCGAAGCAGAGTTAAGATGACGAGAATTCGTTCGAAGCGGGACACGCCGGTGTTGGAGCACCGACGTATCCCTGACCACCCATCACCTTCCTGAGAAAGGCGACGAAATGGCTGTCTCTAAAAGTACCCGCCCATCCACATCCGACACAAACCAGATTCTCCGCAAGATTCTCAAGAGCAACCAGGTTAGCTCCGACCGCGAGCAGTCCTGGAGCCGCGCATTGGTCCACAGCGAAACCGGCGATCCTCCGCTAAGGTTCCCGGTTTATGAATGTCTTTACCGGATCAACGTCCATGCGCAGGGACTGATCGATGTCCTGAGGACGACCAGCGACAAATTCTCGATCAATCAGACCTGGATCATCTACCAAGAATCTCTGGTGCAATATGTCCGCTCAGCTGCGACCCGGAACATTATGGATGCCATGTCCGAAGTCGAGCATGCCGAGGCCTGGCTCTTTCAGACCCTGCAGCATCAGGAAGAAAAGAAGTTCACCGATCCCGATGACGTCTACTTCGAGGTCCGCGACCGCGAGGCAGAGCGCGCCAAAGAAGGCCATCCGCCTCGTATTGAGTTTCTCGAAACCAAGCCGAAGACACCGCCACAATCCAAACCCGTCAAGCCCAGGAACTCCGGTTGAGTCTGTCTCTGATCCCCCGCTGATCTGAAGAAGACTTCATGGATTCAAACCGCAGTCTCCCGGCTGCAGAAGGGCTGAGTTGCGATGGACCGCAATGCGATTACTTATTTAAGCGAATTGAATAAAAGCATGGACGGAGTCTTTGCCATGCTGGAAAAGCTGTGCGACTATCCGGAGCTTCACAATGATTCCTTCACGGTTCTGAAGGCGAGCCTGCGTGAAGAACTGGGGAACGTAAACACAACTGTTCTCGAGGTCATGGAAGAGGCCGAATATAAAGAGTGCTTTGTTGCTTACCAGCAACGCAGCGAATACGAAAAGACCATCCGGGATCCAAACGATTGCTACCTGATGGTCATGCAGAGGGAGAAGGAACTCGAAGAACAGGGTAAACCTTCACGGATCCAGGTGATCTTCGGGATCGGGGGAGCTACACGCCAGGAGATCCTGAGACCTGACTTCAGAGGAGAAACCAAGGATGACCACGAGCCAGAAGCTGATCCATCCAGGTCCTCGGCCCAGTCTGGAGGCGAAGATGGGCGATAGGGAATATAGGCGAAGATTGATCGCACGCGTGGAAGCTCTTCGAAGAGAATCGTTGATGACCAGATCAGACTTCCATGCCCGAATCGGTGCAGTGGCATCCCGAGAATGGATTGCATTTGTGGCCAACCGAGACAAGGAGAAGAGCCAGTACTTCTCGTTGAAAGTCATTTCGAGAATCTGTGAAGTATTCGGCGTGGGGACGGAACTGCTGCAGTTCAAGCCCTGAAGTCGATCCAGTTACGCTCCGTTGCGAATACTAGTTAAGCCCTCATCCTTGCCGAGTTCGGACTTCGTGGAGTCCGGGCTCGGTCGCAAGCCGGTACGAAGGCCGGACCGTAGGAGTATCAGTTTGGAGCTGAATGACTACCAAGTTCGTACCGGAGTTGGCCAGGGGCGGGAGCGACCAGCGCGGCGTCAGCCGACGCGGGAGGTGCTTCGGCACCGGGGTCGCTCCCGCCCCTGGCCTTTCCCATTCTTGACCCTGCTTTTCAGGCATTGCGTTGGATTTGATAGAGATGTTCCTGCTCCAGTAGAGGTCAGCCTAGCCCGTTGGTTAGAGGGATAAAGTCAACCTACGGCAGACCTTTCAGCCTCGAACTCAGTTCTAGTTCTTAGAGGACCGAGCGCCGGTACTTCATGCTCCAGACAGGATAGTCATGCTGAAGCAGGTAATTGCGAAGCGAAAGCCGGCAGGTCTGTTGGTCAAACTGCGCACGGATTTTTTCCTCGTTGGTGCTTCCGCTCGCCCACGCAGCCAACAGCACGCGCTCTTCCAGGCTCGTGTACAGCTTCATCCCTTCGGAAAGGATTCGCATTTCTTCCAATGCGAGTCCCCCGCCCTGCTTTTCATAGCGCGTGCAGATTTTGAGATAAGTGACGAAGTGGTCGACATTCCGTTCATGTCCCGTGGAGTTTGTCCGGAAAGGAAATCTCCGCTGGAACTCACGCTCCGCAGCTTTGAAATTCCATTCGGTCTCTGCGGCATAGACGACTTCGCAGACATGAAGTGCCTGGAGAAATCGCATGTGCTGCTCAAGCCAGCGCCGGAATGCGGAGACCGAGCGCAGGCCATCGTCGATGAAAACCAGCGTGACCTCAGGATGGTGTTGATCGGCCGTCTGTTTTATGGTGATGGGAAATCCGTCGGGAAAGTAGACCGGCCTTCCGCTGCTGGCAAAGTTTGCCTGCGGCAGGACATCAACCGGGATCTTCAGCTTCTCATGAAAGAAGCTGATCTTCTGCTCTGTTGTTTCGAGAAGCGGATCGCCGAGATGATTCAGTACGTAGTCAACCTGCATCAGTCGCGCTTTGATCCAGCGGTCGCCTTTCGCTCTCCGGTGCTGTGAATCTTCTCCTCCGAGGAGGCGATAGATCGATTTCGCTTTTAGGTGGTAAAGGTGCCGTCCGGTGGCATACTCGATCGGTTGCACATGGCCGTGCTCGATCGATTTTCGGAGAAACCGTTGCACGATCGCTCCATCTTCCCGGCCCAGGAAGGTGAGAAACTGCCGGCGGAGGAAATAGCCGGAGTGTATTCCCGTCATATAAAGGAAGGCCGCTTCCCTCTCCGTATATCCGAACGAGCCGAGGTCCGCAATCGGGTCACAGGTAGCACTCATAGTTCGAGGATGTGGTCGAGGAGATGCTGCTCGTCTTCGATCTTCGCCGTGATGCTGGATGCGTCGCGCGCCGAAACATAGGTATGAAAGCCAGATTGAGCTTTGGATCTCAGGTGACCAGGACGGTAGGCCGCTGTCACCACTTCGATATCGGAAGACCCGGTGCGCGATCCCTGGTCGAGTTCGTACTCGATGCGCGCATCAGGAATCTGGATCTGACCGTTAAGGAACGGAAGCCGCTGTTCGACGGCGACCTGCTGTTTGATTTCGTTCAGATCGCGTTCGGGCTCTTCTTTGCGGGCTGCATGAATCGTCTTCTGGAGCCGGGACTTCAGCTCGAAATCCAGCAGTACACGGGGATTGTCGCCGCCCGCCTTCTCGATCTTCTGCCACTCTTTTTGAAAGGCCTGATAAATCTGGGCGTCGTGCTCGGCTTCCCTCGGCTTCACCAGGCCGTGATAAAGCTTTTGGTCGGGAGGAAAAGAATGGCTGAGCCCAGCCAACCTCTGTCCATCGCGAGTGAGGGTGATCACCTCAAGGCGTTCGATGGAACGATGGTGCCCGTCACGCCGGGCATTCACAATATCGACGGAGACCAAGCCTTTACTCTCAAGAAAGCGCAGGTCGCTGCGCAATGACTGCTCATCGTTGGCGTAAATCGATCGCGCAGCATCTTTGACGGAAATCACCCGGAAGCGCCCAACCTCAGCCAGAAGGATCTTCTCTACCTGATGGAGCCGAAAACCGGCTATGTTGGGTTCGAGATAATGACGACTCCGAACATGGCGCTCTTCGCGGCCGTTCGGAATGTTTATCACTTGCTTGCGTTCATAATGTCTGCGAGGAATTTCGGGGAAACGATTCTGGTGCGATTGTTCTTTCAGTTCCGGCACACGCTTGTGCAGAGGACCAGATTCAACCAGCACTTCTGGTTTTTTCTGTGGAACTTCTCTTTCGGGAGCACGATCTGGCTTCCGCTCCTCCCGTAGGTCGCGCCAAGCATCATCCGGCCCAATATCGAGTCTCATGCCTGCGGCGTGAGATCGTGATCAGATTCTGCCAACGATTTCGTTTTCGTCAGTAAAAAGGCCATGATGTCGTTCGCTCCCGAACCTCAGGTTACGAGTGGACTCGAGATGGTTCCGATACTTCATCGTGACTTCCTATAGACCGAATGACTAGATCTCATTCCTCGTGGAAGGGGAAAATCTGGTAGAGATCTCCCAGGCTTAACCTTTGCCGGAGCTCGGCAGGGGTCTACAACCTTCAAAAGTGCAAGTGGCATATACGCTGGAGATGCTGAGCTTATTCAAAAAGGGAGGGTGCCGAAGGCTGCTGAAGGGAGATGACTGACCGGATGAGTATTTTTTCAGGACCGATCCTTAGAACGAGGCTCAACCCATTCTCGATGAGTTCATTGCCCTGCTACCGCCAGTTGAGAATCCATTCGCTCTACTCGTGAGCCAGATAAGACGCTTCGCAGACCGTGGAGCCGCCAACAAGGGGGAGTACGAAATGGCATTTATCAAACGAATTCGTGAATGAAAAGGACATTATCATGCGTGAACCATGGTGAACAGCTACCGAGATACCTGCTCAGTGGTTACTAGACTGAGTAGGTGGACAATAGTCGACTGGTCGCCAGCGAACCTTGTTCGAACGTCTATTTTTTTATGAAATTACGACAGCCATCTGTAACACAACCCTGCGTCACTGCCCCACGTTCCTCTGGCGTTAGCGTCCACACTTTCGCGTTAAATAACGACGAAACGAGGTCTGCCTCTATCGCGGAAGACGTCCCAGTTAGTGTGCCGGGAGTATTCGAGCGCAGATCCGCCAACCGTTGCTCGATTAGAGCGTGGTCCTCAGCCGCGCCGCCAATGGAGAGTTCGTAGGCAGCCATCCCAGCACTGCGATCGTCACCGCTGCGAATCTGCTCTCGCAGCCATGCCTGTATAGCGGGCGGAAATGGCTGGTTTGCCGATTTGTAGACTTCGTTTGTCTCGAACCACGCGATTACCGGTAGCACACCTTGCTGCAAACGCAAAAGCGCAGCATTCGGTTTATCCCGCATCTCGGCCGCTAATAGTGCGCCTGCAACACCTGAGTCGTTCGGGTTCGCGGCAAGCTGCTGTGCTTCCGAACTCTCGATCGCCGGCAGCAGCGCAGGTGTTCCAAAACGTGCTGCCAATGTCACTCTTTGCTTCCACACAAAATTTACCCGTCCGCTTTTCTTTCGTGTGAAGTCAGCAGTAGACGCCGAGCCGTCCGGCTTCTGCCCCTGGAGCAGTGGCAACAAGCACGCATCCACCTGCGGCAGCCGATCCTCCTCGATCTTCGCAAACGTGTCGATCAGAGGAGGCCCATCGGGGGCACACACCGCGCGAACGACAAAGGGTGCTGCTTCCTCCAGAGCAAGATCCAGGTAGGCGGCAAGCGCGTCCTTATCCGCCGGATTGTGATCCAGCAGGGCACGGAGAGTCGGCAACAAGCGCGCATCGCGCAGGGGCAGACGCGACGTTTCCAGAAGCATGTGCTGCGCGGTGTCGTCCATCAGCGCAAACTCCTCCGCCGCATACTCATGCGCACGCGCCTGATCGATTTCTGGTAGTCCCCCAAATTCAACAAGAAAATACGCGCCGTAGCTCCGGCTTTCGCCTGTTCGTTGCGGCATCGAGTTCAACAGATCCACCATGTCCTGCTGATGCGCGGCCGCCAGTTGCTGCTCCACCTCATTCGGCTCTCGAGATGCGACGGCCATCTGCCAGCCCGACAACGGCACCCCTGCAAGTAGTCGACGCGTCTCATCAAGAGCAGTCGGCATATCGTAGGCCGGAGTGATTCTCGGATCGTGCCACGCGGCCTCCAGCAACTCCAACTGCCGCTTCAGATCGCGCGTCGTCGCCCAGGCTTCACTTTCCACCGCGCGGAAATCTTCCTGTTCGGCGATTAACAATTTCACCTTCTCATCCAGCGCAGTGTCGCCCTGCAGAACCGCCAGTCGCCTGACTGCTGCATCGCGCAGGCTGGCTCCGGTGCGGTCGTCTGTTGAGATGGTAAGATCGCTCACCACGCCGCTCACGATCTCTGTCTCGCGGCCATCGGGCATGGTTTCAAGATCGATGCCGACAGCATTCGTGGTGATGGCCTGAGCCCGGGAAATGTGCAAGAGATCGCTCCCAAATTGCACGCGGTCCTCGGTGGCGCTCACTTCATAATGCCCTGGCTCTCGAAAGATCGCTACCTGGTCCACGCGAATCGGGATGCGTATCGGCTCTTTGCCAAGAGGGCTCATCATCGCGTAGTCGTGTCCGCTCCGCCCTTGCCAGGCGATCCAACCTAACTTCGGAGAGATCTCTACCGGATCAGAATTATCGCCGTAGTCGGTCGCGTTAACCATCATCGGTGCAGACGTAGGATTGCTGATCACCAGATCGAGGCGAATTGGCTCGCCTATCTGAAACCTGACTTTGCCATCGTGAGGCTCCAATCGCACCTCTGGCTGCGGAGCCGTCTGGGCATGCAGGCTCGCTGCTATAACGGCCAAAGTGGATACGAAAATACTTCGCATGGTGGCCCCTGCTGATTTTGACGACTAACGGCGACACTTCGGCTTGCCCCAGTGCCAAAAAATCATAATTCCTCAAGCGGAGGAACCGCGGTAGCACCGACAAGTAGCTCTTTGGATTCATAAACCTAAAGAGCTTAATCGACCACTCGGAAGGAATTCAGCCGCAAATCTCAATGAGCACCAAATCTCTAGTGCCGTATCGACAGTGCTCCGCGTGAAGAGATTCGCGTTTGCCTGGGGCATCGAGGCGGAGCAGTGTGGATACGGCGATTTGCGCTAAGCCGCTAGCGCGGTGGATGTATGGGGATTGGATGGACTTTGCCGGAAGCCGATGCGGTCGATCGTGCCGCGAACATAGCGATGCCGATCAGATTCTGGATGCCGTGAGAGAGCTGCACCGTCTCTGATGACGGATTTGGGTTGAGCAGCTTAGTGCAGAGGGGCGGTTGAAGGCACAGTGCCGCGAAGGCCGATTCATAGGCCCCTGCGGTCACGAGTTGAGAGCGGATCTGTGTGAGCATGGTTTCCTCACGAGGAATCGACAGCGGCGCAGTGAGGAGGAGCGTTCGTGGCTGCGCTGCGATCAGCGAAATAGTGTGCGAGGACGTGCAGGGTTCCGCATCGGCACTGGGGGCAGGATCGGTTGAGCGCATACCGTTGCTGCTCGCCGAGCAGTGTGGCGAGGACAGTGGTCGCTGAGGCGTGGAGATGAACTCGGCACAGTGCCAGTGCTCGCCGGCGATTTCGGTTGGCAAGCAGTCCGAAGTGCCGAATCTTTACGAACCCTGCAGGCAGCACATGGAGCATGAAGCGTCGAATGAACTCCGTTGCTTCGAGGCTCATCGTGCTGCTACGGTTGTTGTGCCGCGAATCGCGCCAGCGAAACCGCACCAAGCCGTTTTCCAGGCTGATGAGTCTGCCGTTGGAGATGGCGACGCGGTGGGTGTAGCGGGCCAGATACTTCAGCACATGTTCTGGGCCACCGAAGGGCGGCTTGGAGTAGACGACCCACTCTTTACGTCTCAAGCTTCCGATCAGAGAGTAGAAGGCGTGCGGCGCAGAGAGTGCGGCCAGCTTGCCGGCAAAGCATAGCTCGCCGCGCCGATAGCTCCGCTTGAGAAAGCTGAGCAGCTTGCCCCGGAACATGCGGCTGAGCGTGCGCACCGGGAGGAAGAAGCCGTGGCGTTTGGTTGCGATCCAGCGGGAGTTGTCAGACGCCAATCCACCCGCGGGAATGAGACAGTGCAGATGGGGATGGAACTGCAGGTTCTGACTCCAGGTGTGGAGAACAGCAAGGATGCCGATGCGCGCGCCCAGATGCCGCGGGTCGGCAGCAATCTTGAGCAGCGTCTCAGAAGCTGCACGAAACAGCATCGAATAGAAGAGCTTCTGGTTGCGTAGTCCGAGTGGCGCGAGTTGTTCGGGCACCGTGAAGACCGCGTGGACGTACGGCACCGGTAGCAGACTGGCAGCCTGCTTAAGCAGCCAGCGATCGCGTGCTGAAGACTGACACTTGGGACAGTGCCGGTTGCGGCATGAATCGTAAGCGACAGTCTCATAGCTGCATCGATCGCAGCGTTCCAGGTGAGTGCCCAGTGCGGCTGTGCGGCACAGTCCGATGTCGCGCAGCACCCTCCGTTGCGGGTCCGAAAGTGCATAGCCCCAACGTTGAAGGAACTGCTCTTTATGCGCACGGAAGACATCGGCCACTTCGAGCCGATGTCCTGTCATGCTGTCCTGTTGCCTCCCTGCGCAGTTCGAGGAATCTGGATGGGCAGGTCGTCGAGCGGACTGGGCGTGGCGCGCAGCCTGGCTTCGGAAACATGTAAGTACCGGGACGTAGTCTCAAGATCGCGGTGGCCGAGCAGCAACTGAATGCTGCGCAGATCAGTGCCGGCATCCAGCAGATGTGTGGCGAACGAGTGGCGCAGAACATGCGGGCTGAGCGGCTTCCTGATCCCCAGCTGCTTGCGCAGCTTCTGGCAAACGACACGGACGGCGTTCGCCTTCAGCGGCTCTCCCGTTCGCTTCCCCTGGAAGAGCCAGTCCTCGGGCTTGCGCCAGCGCCAGTAGATGCGCAGGATCTCCAGCAACTTCGGAGACAGCATCACCTGGCGTGGAAACTTGCCCTTGCCTTCGCGGATGTGAATCACCATCCGCTTGCTGTCGATGTCAGTCACCTTCAGGGCGAGTGCTTCCTGACAACGAAGGCCTGCACTGTAGTACAGTGCGAGCAGCGCGCGATGCTTGGTGTTCATCTCCGCGTCCAGAAGAGCGCACACCTCTTCGCGACTCCAGACCGTAGGGAGCTTACGCCGTATCTTGGGCTTGATGACCTCCCGATCAAACCAGGTCTGCTTCAGCGTCCGTGTATAGAGAAACTTAAGAGCTGATCGGGCTCCTTGGATCGTTCCCCACGCAAGCTTGCGCTCGTTGAGCAGAAACAGCAGGTACGTACGAACATGCTCTGAACCCAGTTGATCGGGTGACTTGCGGAAGTGCTTCGCGAAATCGGCAACGGTGTGGGTGTAGTGACGAACGGTGCGTTCGGAGAAGTTGCGCAGCCGGAGATCTTCCTGCATGCGCTGGCGTAGATGTGTCATGGACACCTCCTTGGGTGCCCAACACTCTATCCAAACTCCACAGAAGCATATCCTCCCGCGTTAGCGGGTTAGTGCAAATCGCCGAGTCGCATGTCCGCCCCGTCTGATACTGGAAACGTGGTAAGCCCTGTTATCAACAGTTCACAGCCCAACCAGTTGGATCGCTGAATAATGGTCGACTCATTGCCAACCCGGATGAGCAATGGGTTGCCGCTCACACTGTTACCCTGCCGTAGTAGAGCTTTGATTTTGTTCCCCAGAAAAAACCGGAATGAACATGTCTCGGATCCTCCCGCTCGCCCTTTTCATTGCTACCTACACCGTCAATGCTCAGCAGATCACGCCGCGCTTCGATGCCGTCACCGTGAAACTCAGCGACCCAGCAAAGGAACACCTGGCGCTGTACTCGCGGCAGCCCGACGGGTTCAAGTGGGATGGCGTGACGCTGCGCGGTATGATCGCCAACGCCTTCGGGGTAAGCTCGATCGTTAAATACCAGATTGAGGGCGGGCCTAATTGGATGGGCTCGCAAGCATTCGACATCAACGCCAAGGTCGATGACGAGACCGTCGCGCGTTGGAGCAAGATGACGCAGCCACAAGCCGACGAAGAGCGCCGCAGCTTGACGCGGTCGCTGCTTGCCGATCGATTTCAATTGAAGTTCCATCATGAGACGCGCGAGATGCCGGCCTTAGTGTTGCGCGTGGCCAAAAGCGGCTCAAAGCTGCTGCCTCCGCGCCCGGAGCACGATCTGCAGGCAGGCACTCCACAGAGCCAAATCAATTTCTTTGGTCATGGCCATATGGAAGGGCATTCCGCTCTGATGAGCAACCTGACCAGATCTCTCGGGGCCGAGCCGGAGATCGCCGGCCGCCCTGTGATGGACAAGACTGGCCTTACTGGTGGGTACGATTTCACACTGCGCTGGACCTCCGACGGCTCCGGTTCCGAAGATGCTCCGACCGATGCCAATGCGCAGTGGCCCTCACTCTTCACGGCGCTCGAAGAGCAACTCGGACTGAAGCTTACATCGGAGAAGCAGCCGATTGACGTCATCGTCGTCGACTCGGCCGAAATGCCGAGTGACAACTAGCAAGTCAATCAAAGGCCGCTGATTTTCATCCCACCGGAAAGCTGGCCGATAAGCGATCGAGGCCCCAGGATTTAAGGGGGTGGCTTTCGACGAGCGCCAAATCGCCTAGTCACTCATTGACAACAGATTGTTATCGATTCCGTGGTTTGACTTCATCTATGCACATTTAGCGGCGTGAGCCCGATTTCGATTCCGTGAGTAGAGGGGCCAGGTAGCGAAGAATTGCGTTGCGCATTGCCTGCTGGAGGCGCGGACGGGCGTGAGGCGAGGCGATGGTCAGCTCGTCGAGGATTCCGCGGAGAATCATGAGGGCTACCTGCCCGTGGTGGGCTGCTTCGGAGCGCGAGAGCTTCAGTAGCTCGCGCCGAAGGCGGGCGGCTATGAAGTCGACAAAGACCTGCCCGAGAACGCGCTTGTCTTCGCGGGCAGCAGGTGAGAGCGGTGCGTCAACCACGAGGGTGTGAAACTCGGGACGCTTGCGGTTGAGACTCATGCACACATCGATCAGCTCACCGACGGCTTCTGTGAAGCTAAACACGCCCTGGGGGTCAATAGCCCGTTCTGCCTCGGAACGGCCTTGCGATGCCGCAGCAAGTCGAGTGCTCCATTGATGGCGGCGCGATAGAGGTAACTGCTGATGATCTTTTTTTGCGAGGAAGTGCAAGAAGTGACCGGCACCGGAGGTGTAAGCGGGGCGTATTGATCGCGATTTAACGTTTTCCGCGAATCGGTCCGTGCAGACAATCCATGCCCTGCCAGCTTTACGTCAACGAGCATTCACCGCAAAGCGACTCGGGTCTAGAGGCAGACAGGCGTCGGTCACAATGGCAGGCACGTCTTACGCCTGAGCAATCACATCTGGCGTACGGTCATGAAGCATTTGGATCGACCATGGCTCGAATGTCGCCGTTTCCGAGGAGAAGGTTGCTGAGCTCAGGCGGTTCTTGTCAGAAACCTGCGGCTGAGCCATCGACGAACAGGCTCATCATAGAGCTTCATGCTGGTGTAGGCGATGCATAGGGCTGCGATCAACAATAGCGCGCCCCATACTGCTCCTTGAGTTGGGGGAACCTTCTTTTGCACAACCCAAGCAGTGTAGATGTAGATCAATGGATAATGCGTGATGTAGAGCGGGTAGGACATATCTCCGAAAAAGCGGGCTATCCGGATCGAAGGGCTATCTGCGCGCTTCTCGCCTGCTCCGATGGCAACGATGATCGGAAAGAGGAAGATGATGCAAAGCGCTTCGTACAGGCCGTTTATCCAATGGTGCTGTGCCCCCCCAAAGCGCGGCAATGAGAGTGCGACAATCAGCAGGAAGCTGCAGATGCCGAAGGCTCCCTTGATCTGAATGCGCTTTCCGAGGCGCATGAGGAGAATGCCCGCGAAAAATGGGAACAACAGGCGCGCGAAGCCAATGTGAAGTTGTGTGGAATCGAGAGCCCAACCGCCAACCATGTCGCCGCGAGTTCCAAAAACGGCTAGCTGCACGAGGAAACCTGCTGCGAGCACGACGAAAACAGTCAAAGCGCGGTTGGACAACTTGCGAAAACCAATCGCATAAAGAATGTTCGCGATGTATTCGAAGAACAGAGACCACGCAGGGCCGTCGAGCGGATGCATCTCATCCCAGCCGCGGATGTCCATGGATTTGGGCAACGGCAGGAGCGTGCATCCTATCAGCATGACCAGCAGCATCTTCCATACCGGAGTCGCGGCCACGAGTGGAAACGTGGAACCTTTCTGGAAATAAAAGAGCACCGCGCCAATCAAGCTGCCCATGACGACCATGGGCTGAAGCCGTATGAGGCGCCGCTTGTAAAACTCCCACTGTGTCATGCAGCTCCAGCGGTCGTCGTATGCATAGGCGATCACGAAGCCTGAGAGCAGGAAGAAGAAGTCTACCGCCAGATAGCCGTGGTTAATGATCTGTTTGAGCGAGTTGCCGCCGGCGTATGCCTCAAAGGTGTGGAAGATGACGACCATGAGAGATGCCACGCCGCGGAGACCGTCCAGAAGGACATAATGGCTTTTCGCAGGCACGATAGCAGCTGTTGAAGTTGCGGTTGAGGTATCGCTCATGCGGATTTTTCCATGATTACGTGCTTGTACATCATTTTTCGGCCCTTATGCATAAGCTTCCCAGCCCCGGTCCTGATCCAAGCAAATTTACTTAGCGGAATCGCAGTATCCAAGCTACAGAATCTTGAAAGAGATTCTCCAATCGTAGCCCTCACCGGGTTGTAAGACCGTAGCCGCATTCGCCTCTTGGGCTTTCGCGAGAGTATTGCATGGTGCGGTGGTTGGTTCCAGCGCGACTGCATATTGGCGTGGCCCATTGGAGTTGTCAGGCCAACCTCCGTAGCAAAGCCACAAACCGAGAAAGGGAAGACGTTGGGTGTCGAACGAGACCTCAAGAGTTTGACCTGAGGCTTCCCGGTAGATACCGCAAGTTCCACGGCTCAGACGAGAGGTGTAAAGCATCTCAGCAGTGCCCACTTCCGGCCCGTATGCTCTATCGAGGCGTTGGCCTGATTGTGTAACGGGCCAGGTGACCGTTGAGCCCGCCTTCCCTACGCGTTCCCATCTGGAGTAGTCGAGCGTAAGCTCGTGGATTTCGTCAGGCAGAAGGATACGGTCTCCTGCTGAGACAGCAAAGAGCGGATGACAGGCGTAGAGAAACGACTGCGGATTCGAATGCTGATTCTCAACCTTGTAAGAGACGCGTAGCGTATCGCCATCGAGAGTCAACTCCTTGTCGAAGCTAAAAGGTCTGCTGAATCCTCTCGCAGACATGCTGATCTCCTTATCTGAACACTGCAATACTTCCCACGGCAACTGCCAGAAATCCCCGTGATCGGGTGCTGCTCCTCCAACAGTTTCAGGCCCTGATGGTCCGACGGTTGGGAGACATTCTTCGATACCGGCACAGGATCCGTTGCGAAACTGCGTTTCAATTCCCGCCTCAGGGTAAGGGGCGACGCGTTGTGACTGAGTCAAGAACTCGAGGTCTGATTTAAGGCTTTTGAGAGACGAGATGCGACCACCTTCTGCAGAAATGATTTCGACCGACAACTCGGAATTTTGAAGAGAGTAAACCTTTGTTTCTGCCATGGCGATTGCGATCCATCTCCGTCTTCACTGCATTAAAGCATCTACCATTTTGGCAGCAGTGACCGGGGTCTCTACACTTGGAAGCACCCACGCACCAATACTAGCTTCATCGATTGCTTTGCCGTTCCAGCGTGAAGTGTGCCGCTTGAAAATCGCCACGAAGCGAGACCACCACTCCATGATGCATCCAGTAATCTCCGCTGGCGCTGGGCACGGTGGCGTCATCAAGTTTTCCCTCTTTCGCGTGAATGCTGTACACACCTTCAGGATCGAGTCCATGCAGATAGATACGAGGATAAGGCTGTCCCTTTTGACTTGAGTGCAAAAATGCAAAGACCGCTGCTTCATGGCCATCCCGCGCTACAGATTCAGTGACTGAGTCTTCGTTGCCTGCAGCAGGAGATATCAGCCGATAAAGGGCCCCGTTCTGAACGGTCTCGCGCACGGTCTTGTATTCCTCGACAAGCCGTTTCGCCGTTGCAAAGTCCTCCGGAGCCCACTTGTTCAGATTTGCGCCGATGCCGAGACTGCCCTGCATCGAAGACAGGAAGCGATACTCGATCGAGGTGGAACGGCCATTCATCCAGTTGGGAGAGTCTGTCACCCAGGCCATCATGACGCCGGGGGCATAGGCGTAAGTGAAGCCATCTTGAATGCTGAGTCGATCGTAAGGATCGGTGTTGTCGGAGGGCCAGACCTCATCCGTTAAATGCATGATGCCGAGATCGACGCGTGCTCCTCCGCCTGAGCAGGATTCTATTTCGACATCGGGATGCTTATGGCGCAGCTCCGCAAGAATGCTGTAGAGGTTCTGCACAAACTTTATGTAGACCTCTTTTTGCTGGTCGAGAGGCGCAGCCGGCCATCCAGGCTCTGACCAATTGCGGTTGTAGTCCCACTTCAGAAAAGCAATATCATTTTCGGTAAGCAGCTTATCGAGAGAGGCATACACATAGGCTCTGACATCGTCGCGGGCGAGGTTCAAGACGAGCTGATTGCGGCCCTCAGTGCGCGGACGATCCGTAAAATTCAAGACCCAGTCCGGATGCTTTCGGTAGAGATCGCTGTCCGGGTTTACCATCTCCGGCTCGACCCACAATCCAAAGTCCATGCCGAGCGAATGAACTTTGTCGATGAGAGACTTCAAACCGTGAGGGAATTTCTGTGCATTCACATACCAATCGCCCAGGCCCGCGTGGTCGTCTTTGCGCTCGCCGAACCAGCCGTCGTCCATAACGAAGCGCTCGACTCCGATGCTTGCGGCTTTCTCTGCCAAAGCCTCCTGTCCAGCTTCATTCACGTCGAAGCCCGTCGCCTCCCAGGAGTTGTAAAGGACCGGCCTTACACGGCGGTGCAGCGCCTGGGGGACAACAGAATCGAGCTCGAAGCGATGAAGGAGCCGCGACGCTCCCCCGATGCCGTGATCGGTATATCCTCCATAAAACTTCGGCGTTTCGAGAGACTGTCCAGGCGCGAGAACGTAACTGAAATCGAAGGGGGTATACCCGCCGGTGATGCGAACCCGGTTCTGCCAATCGGTTTCCAGATTGATCTGCCATGATCCGCTCCAACCAAGTGCGCCAAACCAGACATCGCCGACATCCTGGTCTGGCTGGCTCGACCGTTCAATGGCGAACCAGGGATTCACCTCGTCACCTGTTGAGCCTCTGCGGCTCTCGAGTACCACCTTTCCCGGGTGAAGCGCCGTCTGCTGCAAGGTCCACTCACCCGCCCAACGTCCGGTGAGGTAGCGCAGCTGGTAATCCAAACTCGCGTTCAGGTTCCATGTGCCTGCGAAGGCCTGCTCAATGGTGAAAGGCTGCTGCGTCCTGTTTTCGATACGGGCCGAGCGGGCGAGCACACCTGTTTCCTGATCGACCTGATAACTGAGGTCAACAACCACGTCGCGGCTGATGTCTTTGAGCGAGATCATTAAGGTGTTGTCGCGAATCGTATAGGACTGGTAATGCAAGACCAGGTCGCGATTGCCGTCAGGGAAGGAAATCTTCAGATCGGGAACGACGACAAGGCCACCGCCCCATCCGGTAAATTCCTGCGGCGTCGCGCTTACCGAGAGATCAAAGGCTGAACTACCACCGTCCGCTTGCGCCGGCAGCATTGGATCACTGGGCTGAAGCCGTTTTCCCCAGTAAAGCGTCTGCAACTCTCCCTTCCCGTTCACACCGAGCACATACGAGACACCTGCTGCGTCGATGCGGAAGATGCGCGCCGATTCGTCATAGTGAATTTGCGCGGGAAAAGTCTTCCCTGATTGCCCTAGAGCCGGAGGCATGGGGTTAAGCAGAGAGACGCCCAAAGCGAAAAGAAGCAAGATCCGCAGGAACTGCAGGAGTTTAGGTCCTATGGTCTGTCGGGGTACGGTCATTCTTCTCTCTCGCATTGTTCTGTTCTCTTGGAGACCTGTTGGGTGGCCGCGCATCTGGACATGGGGGAAAACGGTGTCGAAAGGTCTACGTTGTGACGTGATCTGCGCTATTTGCGCAGGAGTCTAAGTTTGCGTGTACGTTCACGATAGTCACGTTACACAGCCTCTGTATCCAATGTCAAAGGACTTTTTGTTCGATGATCTATCCGGCCCAGTATGCGAAACTGTGAGCGACATGCGATATGTGACCAATGAATAAGTCCGGGCATAAGCAAGGCAAAGCGGCCGGCATTCGCGACATTGCGGAGGCTTTGGGAACATCCATCGGTACGGTGGATCGCGCGCTTCATGGGCGCGCCGGAGTCAGTCCTCGTACGAAGGCGCGCGTGCTACGCATGGCCGAGCAGCTCGGCTACAAGCCGAACATCGCAGCCAGGTCCCTCAAGCTTAACCGGAAGATCAGAATTGCAGCCGTATTCCCGCGCGAAATCGCAGCCTTCTTCGATCCGCTCCGCGGAGGCATTCAGGCCGCGGCAGATGAAGCGGTGGGTATGCAGCTGACCCTGGATTTCATCGACTATCCACGCCTGGGCTCGGGTGATGTCGCGGCCCTCGAAAGTGCGGCCGCAAAGAAGTACGACGGAATCCTTTTTACACCGGGACGGCCTCGCGAGCTGGCCAGCGTCATTCGACGTATCGTGGGACAGGGGATTCCCATGTTCTGTGTCGCCAGCGACGCACCCGACTCGGGCCGCATCTCGTCGGTTTCTGTCGATGCTTACATCAGCGGCTCGCTTGCAGCGGAGCTGCTGTCGCACAAGCTGCAGGTTCCCTCCCGGGTCGTTACGATAACCGGCGACCTGGCTACCTTCGATCACGCGGAGAAGCTTCGCGGCTTTGCAGCGACGCTTGCCATGCTGGCCCCGCATCTCACTTTGCTTCCAGTTGTCGAATCCCACGAAAGCCCTCAAGATGCTTACCATCAGTCGATCGCACTTCTGAAGACGAAGACGCGTCCTGATGCGATCTATATCAGCACCGCCAACAGTCTGCCGGTGCTGCGCGCTCTCGAAGAGCTGAAACTCCTCGGGCGCGTTCAGGTAATCGCGACGGACCTCTTCCCGGAGCTCCTGCCTCTGATTGAATCGGGAAAGGTGCTGGCAACGCTCTATCAACGTCCTGAGGCGCAAGGCAAGACCGCGTTTGAAGCGCTCATCGCGCACCTCTCCGACAAAGAAAAGCCGGTCAAGGTGCACCGCTTTGCCCCGCACATCGTGCTGCGGAGTAACCTCCCTCTTTTCGCCAGCCGCCTCGCAGATTTTGCAAGCAGTCTGTCCAGTTAGCCATTCGTTATTTCACCGGTGCAAACCGGATCGCGCAGCCTCCTGCGCTAGCTAGATGCAGCGTAAGGACATCGCCTTTATGCACGATCTGCTGGTGTATCGAGATGTGCTTGGGGTTCTGTGCAGCATCCGGAGCATCTTCGTAGGATTCTGCCTTGTACGAGCCACTGCCTAAAAAGCTGAGCGGGATGCGCAGATCGCGAGAACTCCAGTTGGTAAGACTTCCCAGATACCATTCCTCGCCGTGGCGCCGGGCGATAGTTATGAATTCTCCGGGCTCTCCGTCGAGCACCTTCGTCGCGTCCCAGCTGGTTGGCACATCTTTGATGAAACGGAAGCTGGGCTGGTTGGCATAGGCGGTTGGCGCGTCAGAGACCATGGCCAGCGGCTCTTCGAAGACAACATAGAGAGCGAGCTGCTGAGCCCGGGTACCCATGACCATCGGGTGCTTGTCGCGGGCCACAAATTCCTCTGGGGTCACATTGTCAAAGCCGCCCGGCGTATAGTCCATCGGACCGCTCAGCATGCGAGTGAACGGGAAGGTGACACGATTGACCGGACCATCGCGCCGGCCGGCCTTGTTGTTTTCGAGACCGAGCACTGCTTCGTAGTTGAGGACGTTGGGATAGGTTCTCTGTATGCCCCACGGCTGCGTTGCACCATGAAAGTCCACCATGAGGTGATGCTCTGCAGCGAGCTTCGCGACATCGTAGTACCACTGAATTCCCTGCTGATCGTTGCGAAGAATGAAGTCGATCTTCACGCCGGCCACGCCCCACTTCTCATAGAGAGGGAAAGCCTGCTGCATCTGCTCTGCGACGGCCTTCGAATAAAGCCAAATCCAGACCTTTACATGCTTTTTAGCCGCGTACTGAACCAGTTCCGGTACATCGACGTTGCCGCGCATTTTGGTGATGTCATGGCCCGACCATCCGGCATCGAGCATCATGTACGGAAATCCAGAGTCGGCCGCGAAGTCGACATAATACTCCATGTTTTTGGTTGTGTAGGCTGATTCACCATCCGGTCCGATGTCACCGTTCCACCAATTCCAGGAGGCTTTTCCTGGCTGAATCCAACTCGTGTCCTGCACACGGTTAGGAGGATTTAGATCGGTAATCACGTTGGACTCAATCAAGTCACCGGCAGTGTCGCCAAGCAAGATTACTCGCCAGGCGCTGTCGTGCGGAAGGCTCGCGTCGATGGCTGGCGCCTTCTCGTCGAGCGCCGGAGAAATTTTGCTGACGATATAGTGCCCTTCCCAGTTCCCTGTCGGATTTTCAAGATACATGGCGGCGTTGCCCTCGAGATCGGCCTCTCCCACCGCGGCCCAGGCCACTCCCGGCAAGTGGAGCAACATGGGCGCGCCATCAAGGATGTAGCTTGAAACACCGCCCTGATTGCTGAGCGCGCTCAAAACCTGCGGCACATATTCGCTCTCATAGCCGCTTTGATAGTTCGGCAGCCGGAGCGCCCAGGCGTCAGCGTCCATCACCGGCCGAAACTCCGTGTCTTCCTGGGTTAGCTGATAGCGCGAGAGCGCAGGCTGCTGAGGTATGTGATAACGAAAAGCCAATCCACTGTTGTAGACCCTCGCCTCAATTTCGAATGTGCGAGCCGATGCGCCGCTCTCCTGAAATTCTACGGCCACGCTATTGTAGGCGTCGTGAACAGCAGAAACTTTACTCGCCAGCAGGTTGTAGTCATCCACACCCGAGCCGCTGGTTGCATGGGTGATATGTACGTTGGCTCCTAACGGTTTCTGATCTGCGAGTTCGAGACGCAAAGCTGATTCTTCAAAGGTCTGCTTTCCGTGAAAGTCGACCGTATATGCAAGCTGACCGTCCTGGCTGTCCGTTTCCGTTGCTTTGCCGGTCCCTATGTGGAATTGCAAAGAGATTTTGTGATCCGGCGAGCTTACTTCGACAGGAACTGATTGAGCCATAGCTACACTTAAAGCCGAAACTGCAGAGGCGGAAAGAAAACAAAGAGCAGAAGACCTCGATCGGAACATACATTTTCTCCGGTAGAAAAGATAAACGTTACCGCGCACTTCGCGCCTGAGGACAGAAACGGCTCCCCGCAAAGAGAAGCCGCTTCCGACCGGGGGACGGAGTTCCTAGAAGACGTACTTCAATGCAAGCTGGAAGAAGCGCGCATCCGGTGTGTTGTTCTGGAAGAACTTCGGTCCCGAAATCAGACCGCCGTTCGCGTCCATCGAGCCGTTGGGTGTACCGAGCGTAGGGTGGTTCAGTACGTTGAAGGCATCTGCACGGAACTGCAGACTCTGTTCTCGGAGTGTCGGGAAGCTCTTAAACAGGGACATGTTCACTTGGTAGTAGCCGGGACCGTAGACGTTATTCTGCGGGCCTCCGAGCAAAGCAATCGCCGTCGCCTTATCTACGACCGGCGCCTGGAACATGACCGGCACGCCATCAGGGTTTACAGATCCCACAGGATGAGTCGCATCGGAGATCGTCTCTCCGGGCAATGGATTCCGGAATGCGCAAGGGTTGATGTAATTCAGCTTCGTCTTCACCTGGCCGGGGCAGGAGGTCAGGCTGGGATTCGACGGATCAGGTGTTCCGCCTCCAGCGTAAGGATCACGCACTACGAGGGCTCGCGCGCCGCCGCCAGAAGCAGTGCTAATGTTTGGAGAAACAGTGAATGGCACGCCGGTCTGCGCCGCATAGGTAAGGCTGGATGACCATCCGGCGGCAATTTCATCGAGCCAGCGAGGAGAGTTGCTCAGGAAAGCGCGGCCGCGTCCAAAGGGCAGCTCATAATTTCCATTGATCGTGAAACGGTTCCGGACGTCGAAGACAGAATTCGTTAGCTCATCGATGTAAGGAATGAGAGCGGGTTGACGATTGCCAATTGCCGTAAAGAGACCACCTGCGTCACTGGCATCATCGAGTGCATGCGACCAGGTGTAGGTGGCCAAGAAGCTCAAGCCGTGCGAGTAACGCTTTTCGAATTTCGCCTGCAGCGAATTGTACGTGCTCACGCCAGCAAAATGTACCTCCCCAACGCCACCGAGATCCGGAAACGGATTAAAGGGATTTGTGTTGGTGCCGGGACGCCACAGGCCCGGTGCGGTGTTGGGAGCGCCATATAGTTCGAGGTGGCGCGAGAGGTTGCCAACATAGGTCATCGTGAATGACGCGTTCGATGACATCTGCTGCTGCACGCCAAGGCTGTAGGTCATCGTGTACGGCGGCTTGATCTTCTGGTCGATGGAGTGAAAGCCAGGTTGCGAGATGAAAGTCTGCAGCTGGCCGCCGTTTGTAGCGGGAAGCAGGCCTGCCTGCAACGTCACTCCCTGGGCTGCGATGGAGGGGCAGTTGTCCTGAACGCAGGTGGGAGCATAGAAGCTAGCCTGATTCGAATACGGGAAGTTCGCTCCGAGGTTTCCATTGCCTTCCGACTGAAGGCCGCCATAAAAGGTGCCGAAGCCAGCGCGTATTACGGTCGTATCACGCGGTGAATATGCAAAGCCGATGCGTGGCGCGAAGTCTGTTTTCTGAGATGTAACTAGGCGATCGTTGTCTACGAACTGAACCGAGACATTGTCCTTGGCCAGGGCATCCAGGAAGGGAGCACCCAATACGAGATTCTGCTGACTTTTCGGGAATTGAACCACACCTGAGCCAGTCCCGATGCCGAGCGGACCAGTGACTACGAAGTTCGCCTGCTGACCGGCGTTTTCCTTATAGGGCTCGAAGTAGTCATAGCGTACGCCGAGATTCAAAGTAAGCCTGTGGGTCAGTCGCCAGTCATCCTGCACATAACCTGCGTCATACCACTGCGCATCGTTCACGTTAGGCGAAACCGAGATAGCTGCGTAGTTCTCCTGATCCACCAACATGTCGGCTACCGCTGACCCGGTATTTGCGACACCCACGAGGCCGGTGTATTGGCCATCCCAGTGGTACTGCCCGAGATCTGCGGGAGCGTAGATGTAGTAGAAGCGCACGGCCTGAAACGAAGCGCCAAACTTCACAGAGTGATTTCCCCAGGTCTTGTTTACGTTGTCAATGATCTGGTAAACATTCTGCGACTCACGGCTGATTCCTGTAGATCCCCACTGCTGAATCGTTCCGTTCACATAACCCGATGGCAAACCATATTGGCCGGGCTTCAGATTAGAGGGTTGCGGCCCAAGTCCCAGTGAGCTGTTGATCGTGGGATTGAATGCATTCGGCTGCTGGAAATTAAAGACTCCCCAGTTGTATCCGAAGCGGAGTTCATTGGTGAGTGTCGGGGTAAAGATGTGGGTTTCGCTGCCCATGAAATTCATAGCCAGATTAGTGTCGTATTGCCCTCCGTATCCGCTGCCGTCAAGAATCGGTCCCAGAGGCAATCCATTTGCCTTGATTTCGTGTAGATAGCTGTACCGCACATAGCTCTGGTCTTTCGAGCTCACGTTCCAGTCCAGACGCTGATCCCACTGAATCACGTTGTCGCTGGTGCCGAGGTTTACGAGGTAGTTGTTATAGAGCTTGCCGTTGTTGGCATTCGGGGCAGGATAGAGATTCAGGATATTCTGCGCTACCGGATTGACCTGGCTCGCACAGAACACGTTCTGCTGACCACCGCAGACCAGGGGCTGTGTGGGGTCGGCTGAATTTGGCTGATAGAGCGTTGTTGGGGCTCCGACGCCGGTCAGGTTGCCATCCAGCAACTCAGAGAAATTTCCCTGGCGCTCGAGAACAGATGGAACATTGATCGGGGTCGGGTTACTGATCGAGATGCGGTTGGCTTCGATATCACCGAAGTAGAAGAGCTTATTCTTCCAGATTGGAAATCCGAGCGTCGCCCCAAATTGGTTCTCGTGATACGGCGGCACCAAAGCGTGAGGGCCCGCGTTCCAATTGATGGCGTCGAGGTTGGTGTTGCGCAGATATTCCCAGGCGTCTCCGTGAATCTGGTTCGTGCCGGACTTGATGCTCGCCTGCAAAACCGCGCCGGCAGAGTGCCCAAACTCCGCGCTGAAATTGCTTGTCTGCAAGCTGAACTCGGAGAGCGCATCAGGCGGAGGACGTATGATGTAGCTCGACCCATTGAGGAAGTCGACCAGGTTCGTATTGTTGTCGACGCCATCGAGAATGAAGTTATTTTGCTCGGCCCGCTGACCATTCGCGACAAAATCGCCACTACCGGATCCGCGTGTATTGCCAAGCGGCGGGGCCACGCCATTTGTCAGCTGAGCAATGTACACCCAGTTGCGGCCATTCAGAGGAGTGTCGTTGATCTCTTTGGTGCTGATCACCTGGCCGACCGCGGCGTCCTGAGTTTGAAGAACGGGCGCTGCGGAATCCACGTTGACCGTCTGGGTTACCGCGCCAGCGGGCAGAGTGAAATTCAGACTGAGCCGCTGCTGGATATCGAGATGCAGGTTCTCGCGCCTGACCGTCTGAAACCCCGACGACGATGCCGACACCGAATAGTTTCCAATTTTAAGAGGAGAGAATACGAACACGCCGCTGGCATTTGCTTTTGTCTGGAGCGCCAGGCCAGTGTCGACGGCGGTAGCGGTGACATCTGCGTTCGCGATAACCGCGCCGGTGGAGTCCTGCACCACGCCGGTAATAGCTCCCTGATCGGTCTGTGCCGAGCAGTCGTGCGGCGTCAGCATGATGAGGAGTGTTGCCGCAAGGGCCGCCACAAGAAAAGTTACGTTGGCTCGCTTCGAAAAACTAGGCCTCGAGAATAGTTTTACCATCGGTCTGCCTCTCCAATATTGGCGCTGTCACGCCCACTCCTGTGGCTCAATCTTTCGCAGTTTACGTGTACGTTAACGAAAGAGGAGACGGGATTTCTGTGTACGTTACCGGAAAAGACGGTAATCTTCACATGAAAGAATTGTCAAGGGTCATTTTCCAGGAAAGCGTGTTCAGGATGGCAAGCTAACTGTCGCGGGAGGGGGATCGGATTTCATCAGCATCTCTGAACGGCTGACTCGCTGAACTGTTCATGTGTACGTTACCGTTCCATGACGCTGTACCGACTGAATGACTTTGGCCGGACAACGCCACATTCCTGATGTGAATTCGCCTCACGGAACTCAGCCGCGTGTGGCATCCACTTCAAGTTCCTCGAGCGACTGCCCTTTGGTCTCCGGCACCCAAAAGAAAACGAATACCGCGCCGGCGAGACAGATGCCGCCGTAAGTGAAGAACGTGCCCGCGTTTCCCAGCGTGCGGTCGATGAAGGGAAACGAGTAGGTGAGCGCGAAGGAAGAGATCCACAACGCGGAAACCGCGGCCGAGACACCGAGCGAGCGCAGCCGGTTAGGAAATATTTCCGAGATCAAGACCCAGGTCAGCGGAGCCAGCGTCATCGCGTAGCAGGCAATGGCACAGAGCGTCAGAATGAGGACTCGCGTTCCCTTCTGTCCTGTATGGTAGGCAAGACCAGCCAGCAGGTGCGATATGCCGATGCCGATGCAGCCGACCAACATCAGCGGGCGACGGCCAAGCCGGTCAACAACAGCCATCGCGATCAGCGTGAAAATCAGGTTGATGGCGCCCGTGACGACGATGTCCAGGAAGATCTGGTTTACGCCGAAGCCCGCTGCGCGGAACACTTCCTCGGCATAATTGAAAAGGATATTGATGCCGCTCCACTGCTGCAGGACGGCGAGCACGATGCCAATTATTAGTACGGTGCGCACGCCCGGCTGCAAAAGCCCGAGCCAGCTTGCGGTCCGCTTCTCTTCATCTCGAAGAGCGGCGGAGATGGCGAGAGACTCTGCAGATGCATACTCGTCCGTTCCCCCGATCTTTCGCAGCGTTCTGACTGCCTGTTCGGCGCACCCACGCAGGAGCAGCCAGCGTGGGCTTTCGGGAAGAGCAAAGGATGCCGCAAGAAAGATCAAGGCTGGAATAGCTACCGCGGTGAACATCCAGCGCCAGCCGAACTGTACGTTCCAGGTTCTTAGCAAAGCAAGCGCAGAGGCATGTTCGGGCACTGGCGCTGCTATCTGCCAATTGATGACCTGCGCCAGGAGAATGCCGATGACAACCGCAAACTGATTGAGGCTCACTAGGCGCCCGCGATGAGATGCAGGACTCACTTCGGCGATGTAGACGGGCGAGATATTAGAGCTCAGCCCAATGGCCACACCTCCGACGATTCGCCACACAATAAACATCGAAAAAGAAAATGCCCAGCCGGTAAGAATAGATGAGACGGCAAAGAGGACGGCCGAGATCAGCAATATCGGCCGGCGCCCATATCGATTTCCAAGAGTACCTGCGATGAGAGAACCCGCGAAGCATCCGACAAGCGCACAGCTATTCGCCCAGCCCACTGCGGCCGCATTGTTCAGGTGAAAGTAGATTTCGAAAAACTGGCGTGCGCCGCCTATGACAACCCAGTCGTAACCGAACAGCAGTCCACCAAGCGCTGCGATAACGGCGATACCCCAAACATACCCCGTCGCGCGTGGCGCGTGGGTTGAGCTGGAGGTCTCGCGGGAAGCTATCGGTCCATGCACAGTTATCTGCCTACCTGCTGCAAAAGGCCACCGGCGCAAAGATCGCAGGAGGCGGCGTGGGCGCGGTCCAGCTTCTGCACTTCAGCCAAAGCCGCATTCGCCTCGGCATGGCTGCCGAGCCCGAGCAACGCCTGTCCTTTCAGGAAGGTCGCGGTGATGTGCTGCCGACTCTCGAGGTCTTCCTCAAACAGCAGCATTGCAGGCAACGAGGTCGCGAAGTAGTCGATCTTCGGCGGGGTTCTCTCCAAGGCCGCCGCGTAATCAAGAATCGCGCGGAACAACGACATCGCGTCCTCTTCGCGTCCAAGCCGGCGCAGCGCCAGGGCGCTCCAGTAGGTCATCTCGGACACTGACTGAACCTGCATCTGCTGGAAGTCGCCGCGCTGACGAACCGCCTTCTCCCAATGCTGGTTTGCAGTTTCTGCGATGCCCTTGGCCGCCCACGCCTCGCCAAGCCAGAACTCGATATTGCTACTGTTTGCGAGCAGATGCCGTGCTTCGCTCAGGCTCAGCGGGGGCTGATCGGCCGCTGCAAAGCATTTGATGGCAGCGCAAGCGTCGCCCCCGGCGAGCGCGGCACGCCCCAGCAGCAACTGGGCGCGAACATACTCGCCGAGCACCAGCCCTTCCCCGCCCTCCCACGGCTGAAATTGACGAGCCCGCAGCAGCGTCAAAGCATCCGACGGTCTGCCGACCTGATTGTAGATGGCAGCCATCTCAACCGACAGATCGTCTCTCCGCGCCACGAGCTCGCGGTGCGCTTCCAGAGTGGCGAGACGCTCCGCAGGGTCATCGCCGAGTCGCTTTCTGAGCTGGTCTTGCTCGTAAAGAATTCGCGCGTCCTCCGGATCTGCCAGGCGCGCCTGCTCGAAGGCATGTCGGGCTTTCGCCGGATTGTGCTCCACGTTGAAGTACGCGATGCCGAGATTCCGCCAGACAGTCGGGAGATGCAGGTCAAGTGTAGCGGCTCGCTCCCACTGCTCGATAGCTTCACGGTGACGTCTGCGATCATAGAGGAAGTTGCCAAGGTAGTAAGGAGCGCGGGCATCCTGCGGGTTTGCTTTGATCGCATCCTCTAACACCGTCATTTCTTCGAGAAGGCTGGGGAAAACATATGCCGGGTTCGCCTTCGAGGCACGCAGCGCGCAGGTGAGAGCTGCTTCCTCTTGCCCGAGCCGACTCAGAACAGACGCTCGCATGTAAAGCTCGATTGCGGTTGCGCCGGATTGCAGGAGGAGATCTGCTTCTTCAAAAAGGCCGGCGCGTATGAGATCGAAGGCCAGATCGAGCCGCTCGCCGGCCTCTGCCGGAGCATGGCCGGTAAAGAAGTAGCGGCTCCAGATATCCAGCGGATCGAGCTTCAGCACGGCGCTTATTTCTGCGTTTGCTTCCTCCGCTAAGCCGAGACGCCGCAGAGCAGCGATCCTGAGATTTCTTGCGTTGAGATTGTCGGTTTCGGCCCAGAGGGACCGGGTGACATGATCCAGGGCTGCGGAAAGACGGCCGCTGCGCAAATCGATTTCAGCCAGGCGATGATAGGCAGGGCCACGCCAGGCTGCAGACCATGTTGCCTTATAAAACGCATCATATGCGTCGCTAACCCGATCCTGGAAAAGCAGGGTCATCCCAAGGTTGTAGAAAGCCTCGCTATCATGGGGATTTGGATTGCGGCTTGTGAGGCGGGCGATCGCAGTCCGAAAGCACAGCTCAGCCTTCTGCAACTCCCCGCGGCGAAGAAGAAATCTTCCCAGCGCGTTATTGATTCTGCTGTCCTGAGGATCCCGCCGGAGTCCTTCGCGCCAGTATGGCTCAGGTGAGCGAGTCGCGTGACGGTATTGTTCGAGGTGCAATCCAGTGAGATATAACTCATCGTTGGTGGCGATGTCTTCAGGGCTAGGAGGCTCAGTTGCCTCCACCGGTGCGGCCGCGGCCTGAATCTCGGAAGGGGCGTAGCGAAGAAGAATTTCGCCATCCGACTCGAGTTCGAGAACCCAACTCTGGAACACTTTGGTGAAGTGCAGATGAATTGTTTCCGAAGTTTCGGGCTGCAACGTTCCTGTCCATGTGATGAGCTCACCGCCTGGAGAGCTCAGGCGCAGCGTTGCGTTCTGGATTTCATGTGTGGAGGCGAGATGAACCTCCAGGCTTCCTGCATGCATTATCGTACGCAGCGCGGCATTTAGATTCGCCGCGTCGGGCACGCCGATCTTCTGAATCGGATACCAATATTGGCTGAAAGTCTTGGTTTCGCCTGGAGCCAGGTACGAGAAGTCAGGCTGGTTGTCTGTATAGACGCCGGCCATTAGCTCGATGTAAGGGCCGTCTCTATCCGTCAGACTCCGGTCCCACGCGTAACCAAATTCATGGTTGCCCCATGTCCATTGCTTTTTGCCGGGTGCAACATGATGGTTCGCGACATGCACCACCCCAGCATCGGCCGCATGATCGTAGCCGCCGAAAAAATCTTCCCGCGAGTTCACGATCATGTAGCTGGTGGGGACGGGAATGTTGGCATACCAGCTCAGATCATTGGGCGGATAACTGCCGTCGGGCACAAAGTTCGCGGGCTTCTCTTCGGCGGGCACTCCATGAAGCGCTCTCTCGCCGTAATTGATTCCGTAGTAGGTGCCGAGACTGCTTGGGAATTTTGTGACAGCGCGCTTGGCGTGATCAGCTACGTAACGAACATCGCTGGGGAAGAAAGACTGATAACGCTCATGGACCCGCGTGGCGACATTCGCCCACCACAGAAATGTCTGCGTGTCCCAGGTGCGGTTATAGAGACGAACCTTGAGCTCGAGGTATGCGCATCCGGGCCGAAGGCAGACGCCATGCATACCTTTCATGCGCGAGATAGGATCGTGATCGCTGCACCACGCAGTGACCGATCCGTCTTCGTGGCGCTCGATGGTGACTTCGACCGGGAGAAATGTCGCGGGGCGGTGATGCTGAGGCCAGTTGAACTCTACGCCGCCCGATATCCAGGGTCCGGCGAGCCCTACAAGCGCGGGCTTGATGACGTTCTGCCGATAGAAGAAATCGTAGCCGTTTCTCTTGTCGTAACCGACATGAATCCGCCCGCCGATCTCGGGCAGGATCATGACACGCAGGTATTCATTTTCGAGATGGACAGCCTGCCATGCGTGCTGGCACGGTTCGGTCGCAACGCGATCGATGACAGGCAGAGGATAAACCTTGCCGCTGCTGCCCTGATACACACGCTTTTCAAGAAAAAGAGGATTCGGATCCGGCTGGGCCGGGAGGTAGGTGGCCATCACTACCGGCTCCTCCCAGGCCTTGACTGGAGCGGTCTCGCTCCCCGGGGCATCGGGGAGGATCAGCAACGGGGATTCCATTGCGTGTAATTTCATGGTCTCTCGGAGTTCAGTCGCTATAAGCTCAAGGGCGACTCGTTAACGTTACCGTTTATCCTGCGAGCTGGCAACAGATTTTTGGAGAGCGGGCCACGGCGCACGTACAACGCAGGCCTGCTGCCGCTGTGGCCTCACCGGAAGGCATTGTGGCGGTCGATCAATTTTGAGGCATTGGCGGCAAGACTTGACAACCCTTCCTGCAGGGACCTAGAGTGCGGGTGTTTCTTTCAGGATTGCCCGTTAACGTTACCGACTATGGGCGTGGGCTTTTCTTAATTCCCTCACTCTGGAGATCCGATGACGCCTTTCACGCTTTTCGAAACCCTGCCCAAGCCGCACCGTGACAAATTGAGGTCACGACAGACGCCAACGCCAACCCACAGCACTCGGCTGTTCCGTTCGATTTCCCGCATGAGCGCCATCCTGCTCCTGGCGGCCGCGCCGGTTGTTGCCCAGGTAAATGACGTTGGCGAGAGACCCTACCTCGGCTGGAGCACCTTCAGCGAGCAGACCATCAACTCCAGCTTCCTGACGCAGACGAATGTGGCCGCACAATCGGATGCACTGGCCGCCTCCGGGCTTCAGGCGCACGGCTTCGAATACATCAACATCGATTCCGGCTGGCAAGGAAGCTTCGATGCGAATGGCCGGCCCATCCCTAATACGACAACGTTTCCCGACATCAAAGCTTTGGTGGATCATATCCATCACAATGGACAGAAGGCTGGCATTTATTGGATTCCTGGCGTGGAGTACCCAGCGGTAGCGGCCAATTCTCCGATCCTGGGGACTCCATACCATATTCAAGACATCCTGGCTGTGCCCTACACCGCGGGCAACGCATTCGGAGGGCCCGGGACGTCGCCGTATCACTACAAGATCGATTTTGCGAAAGCCGGCGCGCAGGAATACATGAACTCCGTCGTCGGGTTGTTTGCGTCATGGGGAATCGACCTCATCAAGCTTGATGGCGTAACGCCGGGCTCCGATAGTTATGACCTTTCGATCGACAATCGCGCCGATGTGGCTGCGTGGTCGAAGGCCATCGCCGTCAGCGGCCGGCCGATCTGGTTGACGATTTCCTGGGCGTTGGATCAGGACTACCTTAGCGTCTGGCAGCAGTACGCGAACGCTCGGCGGATTGATCAGGACGTGGAGTGCGAAGGTGGCTGCGCCACGCTCACCGACTGGCCTCGCATCTATGAGCGTTTTCGCGATCTGCCCGGATGGGAAAACGCCTCCGGGCCCGAAGTGGGCTGGAACGATCTCGACACACTGGACATCGGAGATGGAAGCACCGATGGCCTTACCAACGAAGAGAAGCGCTCCGCCCTTTCGCTATGGGCGCTTGTGAATGCGCCTATCTATCTGGGCGGCGATCTGACCAAAATCGATGACTTCGGTAAGAAGCTTGTCACCAATGACGAGGTGCTGGCCGTGAGCCAGACACGCAAACCGGCGAAGCAAGTGCTGGACGGCGATCTGGAGGTCTGGGTGAGCGACCTTGGGAATGGCATTTACAACGTGGGCGTATTCAATATGAATGCGGTCGTCACTCATGCACTGATCCCATGGAGCCTGCTGGGATTCGCGAATGCTATCGGGGTGCGTGATCTTTGGACGCGTCGTGAGCTCGGGCCTGCCGTCGGAGGTTTTTCAACAACGCTTGAGGCACATGGCTCGCGTCTGCTGCAGATCCGAGGCATCGGCCGGCCAGCTCCCACTTCATCGACGAGCTATGAGGCGGAGTCCGCGGTTCTTGGAGGCTCTGCTGTGATCGCCAGCTGTCCAGCCTGCTCTGGCGGCGAGAAGGTTGGCGGACTGGGGCTTGGAGCTGGAAACAACGTGACGTTCAATAACGTCTACGTCGAGAAAGCCGGCGAGTACCTGATGCAGGTGGACTCGATGACGCAGGGACTTCGCTCCTATCTCTACAGTGTGAATGGGGGCTCCTACCAGACGCTCAACTGCGGAGGCGGCAGCTTCTTCCTGCCTGCCAGCACCACGGTGCCTGTGTATCTGCAAAAGGGGACGAACACGGTTGAGTTCGGCAGCCCGGTCAGTTATCCGCCGGACCTCGACCGCATCGTCATCCGCGGAAGGGGAGATTTCCCACAACCGGAGTCGAGCGCCTATGAAGCGGAAGTGGCGACGCTCAGTGGCACAGTGACGGGTGGATTCAGTAATTACTCATCGGGGCTGGGAGAGGCTGGCAATATCGGCGGTGGCACCGGAAACTCTGTGACCTTCTCGAACATCACGGTTCCGAAAGATGGAACATATCAGCTCGAGATTGATTACCAGACAAGCGGCGTGCGCTCCTATTTCATGAGCGTAAACGGGGGGACCGAAAAGGAACTGGACCTCAACGGCAGCACCTTCAGCGATCCTGTTCCGATCGTGATTCCCGTTCAGCTTCATGCGGGAACAAACACGATCAGCTTCGGCAATGCCACCGGGTATGCTCCCGCTCTCGATCGCATCGTGGTGGCTCCGTCTTATTAAACACAACATGCATTGCTGTGGACTCGATGCCCGCCATCACACTGGCGGGCATCGATCTTCATCGACAGCTTCATTTGCCATAACCTGTGGACTTTCACCTCATTCGCCGGCCTAGTGCGGCGCGGATCGTTTCCGCCACCTGATCTCCCTGAAGCTTTGCGCCAGCATCATTGAAGTGAACGGAATCTTCATGCAGGTCGCCGTGGTTCAGCATCAGAGCGTGCTGGTCGTCGATGGCGATACCTGCCGAGCGGACAATACCAGCAGCGGCGGCGTTGCGGGCATCGATGCGAGGATTTGTTGCTCCGTCTCTGGCATCGTCCCTCACTGGAGTTGTAGTGGCCCAGATAAGCGGCGCCGCCTTCGCGGCGATCGAACGCACCGCTTTTAAAAAATCCGGAAAAGCGGCTTGATACTGTTCTTCGGTGTAACCCCAACCGTGCATGCCGTTGTTGAAGTGCACAACCTGGAAGGAGACATTTTCGAGCTTGGCGAATTCCGCAATCTGCAGCGGCAGACGCTGATCACCCACTGAGGTAGAGGACGCCATCAGATACACGTTCGCTGTTCCCACGAGATCTTTTGTCACCTCAGGAAAATAGGCGCGCGATATCGAGTCGCCGAGCAGCAGCACGTTGGGTAGATGAGGATCAGCGAGGGCAGGCCGCACCTCCCACGTCCACTCAACTTCCTCAGGGAGAGAAGCAGCTTTCTGCGCAAATGCGAAAACCGGCGCACCCAATGCAATGGCCAGCACTAGCTGCGCAAGGCTGCGGGCAGAACAGATCACATCGAACATAGATATTACCTCAGTCCTTTTCACTGCGACTCAAGGCACACAATTCGGCTCAAGGCTCAAGCATGTCTGGGCCGGAATGAAGATGCCTGTAGCCGTCTCTTCTCTCCAGCCCTGAATTCCACATAGATCACGCGATCCCCAAGACGAATCTTTGCGGGGCCTCCACTTTTGCTGAGGATAGATGCGGAACTCAACTTTCCGCCTAGCCACGCAATATCCACGACGAATCCGCCACGCCCACAGAGACCGCGAACCGATCCATCAGGCCACGCCGATGGGAGAGCCGGGAGAAGTTCTATCTCTCCTGATTGAGATTGCAAAAGCATCTCCGCCATCGCGGCTGTGCCTGCCGTGTTTCCATCGATGGCGAAGATATTCTGCTCAGCACCGGCGACTCCACCGCTTGAGAAGCTGAGCAGATTGTCCTCACAGGCCCTGGCTACGAGACTCACCAGATATTCGTGAGCCTGATCGCCCTTGAGCAATCGTGTATAGAAAGCCGCCAGATTCGCGCGTCCCCATTCGCTCTGCTCCCAGTTTGGAGCGTGAACGCGACGATCGATGGTCACCTCGGCAGCACGTGCCAGGCCGGGAGTTTCGCGGGGCGAGATCTGATGCTCAGGATATAGCGCGATGAGATGAGAGGTATGCCGGTGATTCGGATATACCTCGTCGAAGTCTTCGAGCCACTCCTGTAGCTGACCATGGCGGCCAATCTGCAGCGGCGGTAATTTGGAACGCGCTTCTTCGAGCTGCCGTCGAAATGCCTCGTCGATAGACAGGGTCGTCGACGCATCGATACACATGCTAAACAACGCGTACACCAGCTCACGGTCACATGTCGGGCCCATGGACACGCTGGCGTGTCCACCTGTTGGCGTGACATACCAGTTTTCCGGAGACTCCGACGGCCCCGTCACCAGCCATCCGTGCTTCGGTTCGGTCACCATGTAGCCGAGAAAGAATTCCGCTGCCTCGCGCAGCACCGGGTAGGCGCGGGTGCGTAGAAACTCCTTGTCTTCGGTAAAGGTCCAATGCTGCCAGAGCTGTAGTGATATCCACGGTCCCGATCCGACGAAGATTCCCCAACCCGTGCTGCCGGACGCGGTGTAGCCCCACGGATTGGTTACGGTATGTACAACCCAGCCAGGCGCGCCGTACATTTCGCGAGCGGTCTCTCGTCCGTGCTCGCGAAGACCGTCGATGAGCGCGAACAGCGGCATCTGGCATTCTGAAAGATTGCACACCTCCGCAGGCCAGTAGTTTTGCTGTGTGTTGATGTCGAGATGGAAATCGTCAGTCCATCCCATGCTGCTGGCCAGACCATCGTTCCATACGCCCTGAAGCGCAAGCGGAAGCGGCGAATCCGAACGCGAGCCGGCGATCGTAAGGTAACGCCCGTACTGGAAGAAAAGCGCCAGCAGTTCAGGGTCGGCTGCTCCACTCTCGATGGCTCTGCGCCTGGCGTCCGTTGGCGTATCGCGTATCGCTGTGTGGCTCTGGCCAAGATCCAGAGCCATGCGCCGATAGAGCGGCTGGTAGTCGTCAAGGTGCGACTGCCTTAGCTGTGCATAGCTCTTCCCTGCGGCCCTGGTCAGCGCTCGCTCGCAATCGGCATCCGCATTTGCGCCATCGTAGGTTGTGCCGATAGCCAGCAATATGGTGACAGCATTTGCGCCGTCGATTGCCAGCTCTTTGCCAGTTGCAGAAAGGCTGCCTCCGTCATTGAGAACGCGTGCGTGTATCTCAACGCCAACACCGTCGTGGCCCGAGCTGTGCATCTTCTCCCATGCATGCCCAGAAAATCGCACAGTGTTGCCTGCGACGCTCGTCTCGCCGGGAATGACACCCTCTTTGTAGCCGAGGCGAAAGCCGATCTGTCCCGGCAGGTCGCAAGTGAGGCGCAGAACGAGCACTCTGTCCGCATGCGAGGCGAATGTCTCGCGCCGATATCGCGCACTCCCGACGCGATAGCTGGTATACGCCATGGCTTCATCGAGGCTCAAACTCCGCCGATATTCGCTGCCCCATTCCGGCACCTCAAACTGCAGCTCCAATTCGGGCAGCGGCAAATTCGTTCCAAAGTTCTTTGCGTGACCAATGAGATGCTTCTGGGCAAGAGACTGTGCGTCATCGTATTTTCCTCCAAACCATAACCGGCGTATTTCGTCGAGGTGCTCGCGCGCACCCGGATTCACCTCACCGGTCGCTGGAGCTCCCGACCAGGCCGTCGACTCCGAAAGTGCGATGCGCTCCACCGCAGTGCCGCCGAATACCATCGCGCCCAGCCTGCCGTTACCGAGTGGCAGAGCTTCGAGCCATCGCTCCGCGGGCTTGTCATACCACAGAAGATCCCGCGGAGCGGAAGGTTCCACGCCTAAAGCTGGTGCAACCTTTGACACAAGTCCAGCCGCCGCCACGCCCTGCAGAAATACTCGCCGCGAAATTTCCAAGCCCTCAGCTCCAATCATGCAAACCAAGCATCATTCGTGCGCGCTGCTGCCCTACTTAATTCAGCATCCCAAATTTATGTGAATGGCCACCGCTTTTTTGAACCGGTCTACTCACAAAAGTCGCCACATAGAATGGGGTCGATTCGCTCCTCTAAGTTGTTAGAACACGCCGTTAAGCTAGAAAATTATCGAACCGGAGACTTCAAATACTCAAGCTTGATGACACCAATTCACCAGATCGCAGAAGCTTCTGAATTCTGAGACTCGATAATTTCCTTACCGCTGACCAATTCGCGATCTCTGTCGTGACAGAAGTGCATTTGATCGCAACCCATTGAAACTATGGGCACTGATGCCTAACAAGAGCAGCACTGGTGCTCCCCATCCTCGTTATGGCTCTGGCCAGCATGCACGGCTATCTGAAATCTTCACGTTGATAATGCACTTGCTCCTAACCGAAGCTGGAGGCATGCGGCCTGTGGTGCCCCTTGGCGAGACCGCACAGGGTCATGCGCAATGATGTACTGACCGATTACCTGAGACTTGGATTGCCTGGATGTTTTGTGCCAGTGAGGAGTTAGTGTAGCGCATTGACCTCTAAGGTTGATCGGACCAGTATTTCTATACCGAGCCTGGAGTTAGTCTTTGGCTGGTTTAGGTTGCAGTCAGTTGCGGCTAGCCGCATACTGACTGGCGAATTCGCTCGGCGTCCGTTCCCCGAGAGATCGGTGAGAACGGCTCTCGTTGTATTCCAGCCGCCAAGCCTCGATCAGTCGTTTTGCTTCGGATAGAGAGCCGAACCAGTGGGCATTCAGACACTCGGCCCGGAAGGTTCCGTTGAACGATTCTACGAAGGCATCGTCAGTCGGCTTGCCAGGCCGTGAGAAATCGATCTTCATTCCGTTTTGATAGGCCCATAGGTCCATGGCTTGACTGGTGAACTCACTTCCGTTGTCACAGAACAGGAACTTAGGCACCCCACGTTGCTGTTTTGCTCGGCTTAGTACGCGCACCACGTCCTCTCCTTTCAGCCTCTGGCCGGCTTCGATCGCGACGCTCTCCCGTGTATACACATCGACGATCGTCAACGCCCGGAAGCGCGTGCCATCCTGCAACTGATCGGCGACGAAATCGATACTCCATGCCTGGTTCGGAGCCGTCGCGATGAAGTGTTCTTCCCGGTGCCGTACTGCCTTCCTCTTGCGCTGTGGCCTTTTCTTCAAGGCCAGGCCCTCTTCCTTGTACAGCCGATATACCAGAGATTTTCCAACATTCCAGCCTTCGCGGTTTAACAGCACGCGGATCTTGCGATACCCGTAGCGCACTCTGCTCTGTGCGATCTCGCGTATCCGCATCCGTAACTCCGTCCATGGTTCTGGATGACACTGATAGCAGTACGTGCCCCGCACCATCAGCAGAACCCGGCAGGCATGCCGCTCGCTCGCCCGAAACTTGGCGCGTAAATGATCGACCATCGGACGCCGCCCCGAAGGTCTCAGAACTTTTTCTGAGCACATCCTGGAGCATCGTCTTGTCCAAGCTCAGATCAGCGACCAACTGCTTTAACCGGCTGTTCTCGTCCTGGAGTTGCTTCAACTGACGAGCCTGCTCCGTCTCCATCCCGACATACTGCTTCTTCCAGCGGTAGAACGTCTGTTCACTGATCCCAACCTTCCGGATCACTTCCGCCACCGGAACTCCTACCTCTGCCTGCTCCAATACAGCAACAGTCTGCTCTACAGAAAAGCGCTTCTTCTTCATGCAAAATCTCCTCTCAGATTTTGCCGAAGACTAACAGCCCGAATGGCCTAAATTTACCGGAGCCGATCACTGTGAGGTGTAGACAGAGCACACGCACGGGAACAGACGGCGGGCGATCGACTAGGAGCTAAGCGGCAGCCATGGCGCCGAAATCCGATGCCCCAGTAATCATCCGGACATTCCCTTTAGAGATCACCTTCGTAACTTGATTCGCTTTAGGGTCAGACGTAGCATTCCGCCAATCTGTTTTTCCCGCTTCCGCAGTGTCCCACCTCAAACCGAACCGCAAGGTTCTGTCAGAAGTCCAATCTTCGAAGTTCGTTACGGGCGCACTCCAGTGCGCCCCCCGCCTCTGATCCTTCATCACCATTTGGTCGCCGCAGAACCTGATAGCCATGCGGCATACCACGTCGTAAGAGCTTTTATTGAAGCTTTCGTTCCCGGCGGTTTTTGAGAGCGCCTTTGGCCGCTAGTCTCGCCAAGCCTAACAAAATTCCGGAGTTGCTAATGATCGCATCCGGCCATAGACGCTCTGCTGCTTGCTTTAATAGGGCATAATCCTCGGCACACATCTTTACATTTACCTGGACGTTTCGTTTGGTCACTTCGCGCATTCATTTGAGATATCGATTTTGTTTATAAAAATACAAGAATACTAATGGTACTATTCGTACCCATAGCCAGCCTATCGCTTTGAGCCAAGCGGAGCGATTCTTTTTCGTTTTCACTTTTGCAGCACCCTTTACTCTGCCTCGGGGAGGTCGGTAGTGAGTCTGCAGCCAGGCGCGACGCAATTCATTCCTGCGGTCAAATACGTCCGCATGTCAACAGAACATCAGCAGTACTCGACAGAGAATCAATCCGACGCCATAGATAAATATGCTGCGGCTCACGGCATGAAAATCGTGAAATCGTATGTCGATCACGGGAAGAGTGGCCTGACTCTCGCCGGCCGCCCATCATTACGGGAGCTACTACACGACGTCGAGCGAGGTTCGGCGAACTTCCGTGTCATCTTGGTCTACGATGTCAGTCGTTGGGGAAGGTTCCAAGATGCAGATGAGAGCGCATATTACGAGTACATCTGCAAGCGTGCGAACGTCACGGTGCACTATTGCGCCGAGCAGTTCTCAAATGATGGAAGTTTTTCATCGGCTGTCCTCAAAACAATTAAGCGATCGATGGCGGGAGAATACAGCCGCGAACTCTCGGTAAAGGTCTTTACCGGACAGTGTCGCTTAATCGAATTGGGATATCGGCAAGGCGGCCCAGCAGGTTTTGGCTTGCGACGGCAACTCGTAGATCGCGATAACCAACCGAAGGGTCTTCTCAAACTTGGACAGCAAAAGAGCATCCAGACTGACCGCGTTGTCCTGGTCCCCGGCCCGGAAGATGAGGTACAGCTGGTACGAGATATCTACGAGCTTTTCACCTCGGACGGTCGATCAGAAGCGGAGATTGCCGAATTGTTGAACGAGCGTGGTATTGCCACCGATCTGGGCCGGGGTTGGACACGGGGTACGGTGCATCAGGTACTGACAAATCCAAAATATGTCGGCAATAACGTCTACAACCGCTCTTCCTTCAAGCTCAAGAAAAAGAGAGTGAATAATCCACCCGAGATGTGGATTCACAGGATGGGAGCATTTGAAGCAATCGTTCCCACAGATCAATTTGCGCTGGCTCAGGAAATCATCGGCGCTCGGCATCAACACCTGGATGATGCGGAAATGCTGGATCGTCTGAAGGATCTTTGGAGAAAGGTTGGGCGGCTTTCGGGAATACTGATCGACGAGACCGAAGGCATGCCTTCGAGCGGCGCTTACCGTAGCCGCTTCCAAACCTTAGTGCGAGCCTACACTCTCATTGGCTACACTCCGGAACGAGATTATGCCTTCCTTGAGGTGAACCAACACTTACGGAAGAAAAATCAGCTCCTATGCGACGGCGTCATCTCGGATCTCGAGCGAAATGGTGCCTCAGTGGATGTTGATACGAAGACCGGATTGCTGCTGATCAACCAGGAATTCTCCACCTCACTGGTTGTGTCGCGGTGCTACGAAACTCTGTCGGGTGGACATCGCTGGCTGGTTCGATTGGAAACCTCTCTTTTGCCGGACATCACAATCGTTGCGCGGCTTGCTCCGGGAAACCAAGACATTTCTGATTTCTATCTTTTTCCAAATATCGATCAGCTCAACGGAAGGCTATTGCTCGCGGCGGACAATCCATACTCTCTAGACGTCTACCGATTTGAGAATTTGACATTTTTCCTCGATCTGGCACGTCGTTCCCTAGTCACGGAGGCGGCATGAAGAAGGCAGACTTTCAACATGTGCCAATCGCGGAGATCAGAATCTCTAACCCGAGAACTCGCAACAAGATCACCTTCAACAATATCGTCGCGAGCATTGCCGCCGTTGGACTGAAAACTCCGATCACCGTGTCCGAGAGAGCGCTCACGCCAGACGGCACACGCTATGACCTGGTCTGCGGACAGGGGCGTGTGGAAGCGTTTCTGGCTCTCGGTCAGGCCTCTATACCCGCCGTGGTCATCAACGCAACTCGGGAAGACCAGTTCCTAATGAGCCTCGTAGAAAATGTGGCACGCCGGCCTCCTTCGCAGGTCGCGCTATTCAAGGAAGTCAAAAGTCTCATGGTGCGAGGGTATAGCTCCGATCAGATCGCAAGCAAGCTGGCACTGAGTGAATCCTACATGCGAACCCTCTTTACCCTCATTGAGGGTGGAGAAACCAGACTCGTCGCAATGGTCGAAAGCGGGAAAATCCCAATTACAGTGGCAACGGAGATCGCAAACGGTACGCCACAGGATGTGCAACGCGCTCTGACCGAAGCTTATGAAAAAGGCGATTTGCGGGGTCCAAAACTAAAGGCGGCTCGAAGGCTAATCAAGGTACGCACTACAAATGAAAAGTCACGGATACCGAATACGCAGAGCAAGTCGCCCATGACAGCACGTGAAGCAATGCTTGAATATCAGAGACACACACACTCGCAACGGGCACTGGTGCAGCGTGCCGACGTAGTTCGAGAGCGTTTGATCCTTCTGGCAACCGCCACGCGACAACTCTTGGCCGATGAGCACTTTGTCACATTGCTCAAGGCTGAGGGACTTAACTCATTATCGGAAACCTTACTTGAAAAGACCCGCGAGCTTTAGATGTCGAGTCCAAATATCAGAATCGGATTCGAGCAGAAAGTAGTCAGGCTACCGATCGAACAGCTCGTTGCCCTAAAGGAAATCACAAAATCTACAACGCACGGCGGCAAATACAAGCAGATTGAAGCATCCCTGAGACATGTAGGCCTGATTGAACCGCTGGCTGTGTTTCCGGACGGAACAAATCGCTATCTCGTCCTCAATGGGAATTTAAGGCTGAGCATTCTGCAGAAACTCGGCGTGCCAGCGGTAGACTGCACCATTGCGCTCGACGATGAAGCATACACATACAACAAATGGGTAAACGCGCTCTCCCCAATCACCGAGCACTTCATGATACTCAAGGCGATTTCGAATGGGGTCACCGAGTCAAGGATCGCTGCGGGTTTGAATGTCGATGTAGACAGCGTTCGAAAAAAGCGGAATCTGTTAGACGGCATCTGCTCTGAAGCCATAGATCTGCTCAGAAATAAACGCGCCTCCCGGAAGACGTTTGCCTGCCTACGGAAAATGAAACCACTTCGACAAATTGAAGCCGCAGAGTTGATGCTTTCAGGGAATAACTTTTCAGGCCCTTTCGCGGCTTCCATCTTGCGCGTCACGACGCCAGAGCTTCTCGTCAACTCAACAAAAAGAGCTACCAAAGTGAAAGCCGAAGAAGCCAGCGGTCTTCTCGGCGAAACGACCAATGCTCTCCTTGCCGATCTGACTTCCATTCGGCGCACTTATGGCATGGAGGTTTTGGCATTGAGTGTCATTTGTCGTTGTCTGGAAAAGCTGATCTCAAATCGACGCGTAGCGCGTTATATCGAACAGCATCATGGCGGGACTCTTGAAGAGTTAAATCGATTGGTTGGGGAGGTAAATCACGAGCGAGCACAACCGCATTCAGGACGAATAAAGACGGATGAGACAACCGTTTCTTAATCGGGATCTCAATCCTGCCGAGTGATGATCAGCGAAAACAATCTACGAGGAGATTCAACAGCAATTAGCGTTAATAGATAATGCGGGTTCCTGAATGCCATGGAAACTATTGATTTGGAATCACATCGTTTCGGAATATGAGAAATTTTTTTTGATTAAAGCTTCGCTGGATGAAGTTCCGGGCGTAGGCTGAACACGAAGTTGAGCTGCGACTTTCAGGGAACTATCCGAAAAACGGGCGGTCTCAAGCGGTCGACGCAACACTGGCTTGGAGTTTACTAGCCGGAGTTTCAAAGCCCAAAGTTTTCCTTGGCCGTTGATTGAGGCGCAAGGCTACTTCGTCGAGATCGGCCTGGGAGTAGCCAGATAAGTCAGTTCTCTTAGGGAAGTACTGTCGTAGCAGGCCGTTGGTATTTTCGTTGGTGTCGCGTTGCCAAGTCTGTATGTCTTTTCTTGAGCCGATGTGCGGTTTCGGCTCTCCTGTACACAGGGAGGAAGAGACAGATGAAAACTGTTAGATCATTCGTGGGCATGGACGTACACAAGGCGACCATAGCCATCAGCATTGCGGAAGACGGCAGGAGCGGACCGATACGGTTCCTGGGCGTGATCCCCAACACGGCAGATGACGTTGCGAAGTTAGCGAAGCGACTCTCGAACCATGGAGAGCTCGACTTCTGCTATGAAGCGAGCGGCTGCGGATACGGCATCCATCGCCAACTCACTGCGTTAGGCCACAAGTGCATGGTGGTCGCACCGTCCATGATCCCGCGCAAGCCAGGTGAACGGATCAAGACCGACCGGCGCGATTCAGAGAAGTTGGCCATCTTGCACCGCTCTGGGGATCTGACGCCGGTATGGGTTCCAGACACGACCCATGAAGCGCTTCGCGATCTAGTCAGAGCCAGAGTGGATGCGTCGATGCACCTGATGCGTGCACGGCAGCAGTTGCTCGCCTTTCTGCTTCGTCATGGCCGCAGCTACCCGACGGGCAAGCACTGGACGCAGCGCCACCGCAGCTGGCTTGCAGGGCAGACCTTCCAGGAGCATGCCCATGGCACCGTCTTTCAGGACTACCTGGAGACGGTGTGGACCGCGCAACAGAGAAGAGATGCCCTGATCGAGAGGATTTCTGCGATGGTCGGAAGCTGGTCCCTCGGATCACTTGTGGAGGCGTTGCGGGGACTGCGCGGCATCGACATGATCTCTGCAGCCACTTTCATCGCCTCTACCGGCGACCTCAGTCGCTTCGAGTTCCCGCGCCTGCTGATGGGTTATCTTGGTCTCGTTCCTTCTGAGCACTCCAGCGGCGGAACGATCCGGCGAGGCGGCATCACCAAGACCGGCAACCGCGAAGCCAGGCGCATGTTGATCGAAGCTGCGTGGAGCTATCAGTACCCAGCACGCATCGCGAAGGACAAGGCAGAGATCCTCATCCGATTGCCTAAGAAGATTCGCGATATCGCCTGGAAGGCACAGACCAGGTTGTGTATTCGTTATCGCTCGATGATCGCCAGAGGCAAGAAGCCAACGGTTGTCGTTGCAGCGATCGCAAGGGAGCTTGCCGGCTTCATCTGGGCTATCGGTCAGGAAGTGAGGATCAGTATGACGTCTTGTCAACTGGTGGAGGCTACTGCCTCTTAAGGCAGCTCCGGGCATTCCTTCTGCAGAACGGTTGGGTCAACCCGCACGCGTTTTGTCTGCCGCTTCTGTTGAAGGTCATAAGCGAACAGCCAGGTTTGAGGACCACCAAATGCAGCAGGTATGCCGCTCGCCTTGATGTAAAGCACATCCGTGCCCCGGTTCATACGAACATCAGCAGGATAGATGTAGTCTCCAGCGTCTGCTGCGACATCGGATTTTCCGTCAGGGAGATAGTGAACGCTGATCTTGCCGCCGGGCATCTCCGCTCCCGATACGAGTACAGCCACGCCCGTGTGTGTCATCACTGTATCGTTCCACGCCCGGGTAGGCGGCGAGATTCCTGGCCCAAACCTAACGGGGACACATTCTGCGTTGTTGTAATCGTCGATCACGGCGCTCTGTCGAACCGGCCGAGTACACCCGACCAAGACTGCGATGACTAGAACAGCTCCGTATCGACCGAAAGTCATTAGCAATCTCCGATGAGAACGTCTTCCAACACGGTAGCAAAGTATACGTTCCGATTGGTAAGGCCGTTCCGATGATGTGCAATACAGTCGATCATTTTCACCTGGAGGAGACATTTCGACCTATGGAGTGGGGAGCCGGGTAACCGGTCATGGTGATCCTCGAGAGCCCCTTGGGCCGGAGTACCTTCCGACGCCCGCGCTAAGTCCGAGGCAAGCCTGCGACGACACACGTTCGTGCCGTATCCAACCCGCGTATGGAAGTTTGAGCGACTGTCGCTGATTATTGCCCGGTTCCCCAGTCCATAGGAATTCGAGAAGAACACACCTCTAAGGATGCAGGGGCTGTCGCCCCTGCGCCTAATCATTGACAAAAGACATGGAGGGGCTCTGCGGGTCGCAGCGACTTTGATTACAAGAGCTGCTGATGAACAATCTAGACGAGGAAAAGGAACTGATGAAAAGCCAAACAGTGCTTCTGGCAACATGGCGTGATGGCTTGTTCATCATCGGAGACGAGGGGCAGAGTCAGGAGCCTGCAAGTGTGCCCATCAAGTGGGTTGCGCCGGACGGACACGGTGGCGCCCTCGTCATTGTTGGCCAAAATTCGCTGTCACACGTTCACGTATTGGCGAGTGGACAACGATTGCTTTGAGCGAATTCGAGCTTTCGTGCTGCATGGCTGTCGGAGAATCGATTTACGTGGGAATAGATGATGCGCGTATGCTGCGGCTGAACGACGCAGCGGGTGTGCTCAAGCCTATCGACGCTTTCGACAGCGTTCCGGGGCGGGATGCCTGGTTTGCTGGGGCGGCAGTCATAGACGGGCAACGTGTTGGACCGCCGCTCGGTATTCGCTCGCTCACGGACAACTCGACCGGGAGGATACTGTTCGCTAATGTTCATGTGGGCGGTATTCCGCGCTCCATAGATGGCGGCAGAAGTTGGCTTCCAACCATCAATATCGATAGTGACGTCCATGAAGTGTGCGCACACCCGACGCATCCTGAGATTGTTGTCGCAGCCTCCGCTGTCGGTTTTTGCATCAGTCGAGATTCGGGGGAAACTTGGAAGATAGACACGGAGGGTCTGCACGCCACCCACTGCTATGCAGTTGCGATTTCGGGCGGTGAGGTTCTTGTATCTGCCTCTGAAGATCCCTTTGGTGCTCCAGCATTAGTAGACGGCCTGTTCTCCAGCAATATTCAGTCTCGCTAAAGACAGATCGATTGGCGTCGTAAGTTCGAAAAGGACGAATACATTTGCGGCCTAATCCCAACACAACCCATGAACAGAGACTTGCTTCCATCACGCAGCACGGGACGTGGCGCACGTTTCAGCTCTCTCCTTTTGGAGAGCGCTTCCTCAAGTTTGTTGCTAGTGAAGATGCTGACCGTTCCGCCCAATAGGCGCCGGCATCGCTTCGATGAGAGTGTTCTAGCCCGGCCCGATTGACTCACATTCGAGCCTCTGCTCCCGATCCAAGCTAACGCGAGGCATTTGCGAACTCCGACACGAATGTCTCGAGCAGACGCGTGGATTTGTCCTCTTTCGAAGTATCGGGGAAAGTATCGTGCCGAATGAATTGCGCTCGAAACGCATCGAGCTGGGCAGGGTCATTCAGCAGAGAAAGAAGGTTGTTGATCGTTGCCTGGCTCGCCAGTGAAAGGCAGTCCTTCGCCAATAAGAGCGCACCTGCCAATTCTAGGTCGTAGTCCACTGACTCCATCAGCTCCATCTCACCGGAGTAGAGGCGATCTTCACCAGCAGTATCGCCGTAAGTTTCAATGAGGCGGAGTAGATCCTGTGCGTCTTTCGGGTTTCGGCGGTCGATCCATGCCAGAAACTTCAGAAGGACCAGCCCCGGAATGGAAGCCACTTTGAGCGTCAGACTCGAATTGATCAGAACGGACGTGGCACTGGCGTAGGCTTCTGCGAAAGCTGCGACATTCATGACCAGATCGGTATCTGGGGAACGCCACCGGAAAAACTCCGCTTCGGTTGCGATTCCTCCGAAAGGGATGATGTCTATCGGCGTCGCATACTGCTCTGTCGGTCCTTGGTATTTAATCCGGTAGGGCTGCGCGACTGATTCAGAGAAATTGGGCGTTTTGAGGAACGTATCTCTAACGACATCGAACATTTCCCATGAGTCAATCAGAACGGCAATGTCGACATCTCTGGTAGCGCGCAGAACTGGTTTTCCATACACATTGTCGAGGATGATGTCTCGTGCGGTTGCGCCTACAAGCATGTAGGGGCAACGGATCGAGTTAAGAATGCGGTCGATCTCGGCCAGAATGTTGAATCTGTCCTGATCGATAGGGCGTTCTTCACGCGTTTGCAGTGGGTTTGAGATATCGGTCATAGATGAGCTTCGCTGTTTCTATGTTTCGCGGGTCGCCCGTCATCATCAGGTCTGCATAGACGATGAGTGGTTGCGCTAGTCGAGCATCTTCATAGTCCAATTCCGGGGGCCAGAACGCATCCAGTATTTCGACATTGCCATCGGGATCAAGACGCATGCGCCCCTGAATCAAGACCTCTTTAGCAGCGTTGCGAACGTACATTGTGAAATGCTCTGGTTTGAGATAACCGGTGAGGAAGTCTGCAGCCGCTTCGCCTCCCCAATAGGCATGAAGAGCGGCCAGATTGAGCCCCAGGACTCGGTCGCGATCTGCCGCATATTGCCGGCGATTGAGTTTGGGACGGAGAGTACCTGGGTATTGAATGACCCATTCTTGTAGGAGTTCTTCTTTGCGCTGGAGTCGGGCTTTTTGATTTGCATTGCGGCGCAAGAAACCGCGAGCTTCGAGGTCATCGAGAACGGGGCCGATTGTCCCGAGTGCTACTAGTGCCGTTTCGGCGATTTGGCGATAGGGTTGACCAACGAGATCGGGTTTGCAAAGGAGCGCAAATGTGACCTTCATCCCAGCTGGATTCGTTGCCTGATTGGCTCGCCGACCGTGGTGATTAGGGCGTGGTCGTCCAGTGATAAATAGGAGGGTCGTATCAGTACGGAGAAACAGGTTCCCGGCAGTATCGACGAATGGGAGATTTAGCCGTCGACATTCCTCGGCCATTGCTTCGGTTATGAAGGGTGCAATAAGCAGAGGGAGATAACCTTGAAAGTCACGCCTAATGGCTCGATCAAGTTGCTCCTTGATCTGGGCTAATGCCAGACGACGATCGACGTGCTTTAGCTCCACAAGAAAGTGCATAATCTGGCCATGCAATTCAAGGTCGAGTTTGGCATCGTATCCAGGATCTCGGGTAATGTGAGTTTTCACGCGAACTTTGACACGGCCTTCCGTTTGCGTCTCAAGAGCAAGCACTGCTTCCTCGAGAAGATGACGCTCTGTCTGATCGATGTTCATCGCGGTCCGTTCATCATTTCTCAACGTTCACGTTACGTGAACATCATAAATAATTGAACGCTTCAAACGCCATTCTAAAGTTGGAAACTAAGGTGAGCTGGGCCGCCACGACCCAGCTCTTGGCCCTAGGATTTGGTGTCAAATTGGTATCAAAGACCGCCCAGAAGGCCGGTTTATCTGGCTTATAAGCTATTATCCTTCACCTACTTATGTCTTTTGGCAGTTTCATGGCATGGTAGAAGTCAACACATCTCACAGAGATCACATAACAAAGGTGCTGGCGAGGGTGCTGAAATTCTGGAATTGCGTATTTCCCAGTGTTTTTGAATGCTCAAGGGTGCTGTCGTTAGCCATCAACGCCCCTGAAATTTTTTAGATACAACCAGTTAGCGTAACTGTCACGGCAAAGGTCTCCAGTAGTATGCTGCGGGTTTCAGACTGGCCTTCGAGCGATGGCAAGCAAAGAGCGCGCCGCGGTGCAGGAGTCAAGGCTGCGCATTTCTCGGCTAAGGTGTGGCTGGGCAGGTCAGCGCACCGCAGAATGGCGGCACTGGCCTTGATGCCTGCTCACGCCGCGGCGAGTAAAGTTTCACGAGACGCGCGAATGCCAGTGGGTTCGAGCCGCTTGAGAGCGCTTTCATGATATTGCTCGTCGAGTTCGATCCCAAGATAACGGCGCTTTAGAATCTTCGCTGCCAGCAAGGTTGAACCTGAACCACAGAATGGATCAAGCACCAGGTCGTTTGCCTGAGTGAAGGCTTCAATCAGCGGCTTGAGTACCGCGACGGGCTTCTGCGTGGGATGGAGTTTATTGCCGGTATAAGGCATGTCGATGACGTCGCCTATCGGCTTTGTTGGAATCGGTGGATTCCCTTTGGCCAGCAGGTATGCCTGCTCGTGCTGGTATTTCAGAAAGCGTGCCTTCGATGTGTACTGCTTGCGGAACACGATATGGCCGACGATCCTGAAGCCTGCGTTGCGCCATGCATCGAAGAACTTGTCGACTTGCGTCCAGCCGTAAAACGCAACCATCAAGCTGTCCGGCTTGAGAACGCGATGGCATTGCTCGAATGCCGGCTCGAGCCAGTCGGCCTCGTTGTCATTCTGGATGGACCGGCCAGTACGGTCCGTGTAGCTGACCAGATACGGCGGATCGGTCAGGATGAAATCGATGCTGTTTGCCGGCAGACTGCGCATGACCTCGATGCAGTCGTTGTGGAGGATGGTGTTGGTTGGAACTGATGTCTGATTGGCCGTCTTCGTTTGCATGGTGTTGCTCCCTCAATGTGATCTCCCGATGACTCGGGGCACCCGGAGCGGAGCTGGAGCGAGTGGGTCCGGCTTCCAAGGCCAAAGGCCGCTTTTCGGGAGGGACCCGAAAGAAAGTGCCTTGGGTTCGTTCAAGGGACTTTGTTTGGGGAGGAACCGGAAAAGCAGAGGCCTGCCGCTGCCGAAGGACGCCGGAAAGACCCCGAGCGCGTGCCCGAGTCATCCGGAGAGCCCATGTTCTCGGGAGCGACCAGAACGAAGTTGGTCAATAGTCAGGAACAACAGAGGCTCTTCACGCGGCAGGATCGTTCGAGGTTCTCCGGCTAAAGGCGATCACCGCGTCCCGAAAGGAAAGCACAGCTGGATTCCGGTTGTCGGTCCTCCATGCAACGGCGGTCTCAAGCTGGACGGAACCCGATACCGGCTTCGCAATGACACCCTCCCGGCGCAGACGTCTTGCCGAGTTTCGCACCAGGCCGATATACCGACGCTGTGCGACCTCATCCAGCAGCTCAATCAGGCTCGATACCCGACGCAGCGCAGATGTCTCAATACCTGATCGATGGAGCATTTCTTCGAGGAGCCTCGTTCCAGGATCGATCCTGGCATCCAGCAGTACGAGCTGTTCCCTTCTCAGCTCGAAGATCCGCACAACTGGACGCGTATGCAGCGGATGTCTTTCGGGAAGAAACACGGCCAGGGACTCGGAGCGAATCGGGAGCGAGCTGATACTGCACTCAGCAATGGGCATATCGACAATCGCGAGGTCGAGGTCTCCGCGCAACAAATCAATCAGCAACTCTGGCGAAGTGCTGCAGATCGATTCCACCGAGCACTCCTTTGTTGCATTGCGCGCCGTCGACACCAAGGTTTGCATGCGGGGAAGATCACAGAGGATCGAGATCCCGACTCGCAGCTCCTTCTGACATCCTCGATTTAGCGCGCGCACGAGAGAAGCCGCTCGCAGCACATGCTCCATAACCTTGTCTGCTTCCGCCCTGAAAATCTCGCCGGCATCTGTGAGCCGCGCCTCGCGCGGAAGACGCTCGATCAGTTTCGCGCCCAAGATTTGCTCGATACCGTGAATCTGTTTGGATAACGACGGTTGGGCGACATGGCATCGCTTCGCAGCACGTGTGAAGTTACGCTCCTCGGCAACCGCGAGGAAGTACCGCATCTGCCGCAACTCGATTTCCGGATGCACATGATTAACTTAGCCCGGAAATTCAGAGCTTCCTGGTGGCGAACAACACCCCGTGGTGCACCGGCGTCACCAAGAGGATTTGTTGAAACAAATCGGAGTTTCCAGGACAAGGAAAAGAAATCGCTCGTCGATGGCCTTCTAGTGACGTCACTTCCGCACCGCGAATTCATGGAAAGTCCCCGATGATTTCGGAGTGCTTGTTATCTCCCATAAAGCGCCAAAAATCACAGAGCTTTCTCCTATCGCTCCAACTTTCAAACGATCACGGTCATCTGCCCAGGAGCTCTATAGTGACTTCCTGGACCTCCAGGAGAAGCCGCTTATGAACTCGATCGCTGAGAAAACCTCCGAAATCTACGTCAATGCCGACGACGCGTCAAAATACCTGTCGATCAGCTCGAAAAAACTCCTGTCGCTAGCCCGAGCGGGTCGAATTCCAGCGCACGGCATCGGCGATCGCCAGCGAAAAATGTGGCGCTTCCGCCTCTCCGAACTCGATCACTGGATGCAGACAGAGCTAACATCAGGTAGCGACCAGGGCCGTATTCAGGAAAGGAAGAATCTTCTATGAAACGGTCACGATATCAACTGGGTACGTTGTACCTGGAACCTCGCAAGAATGGCGCGGATGTATGGGTCTACCGCTGGCGCGAAGCTGATCCGCAGGGCAAACGAGTACTGCGCAAGCAGATCGTTGGTACTGCCCGAGAACTTCGTACCCAGGCCGATGCCCAGAGGGCAGCAGAGGCGCTTCGGCTGAACGCAAACCGCTCTGTGGTCGAGCACGGAGGCGGACCGCAGACAATACGCCAGCTTGTGGAGCATTACAAACTTAAGGAATTACCGATGAATGCGCACGAGGGAAAAACCAGGGGAACAAAACTCGTGTACAACAGCAACCTGAAACTCTACATTCTTCCGCGCTGGGGCGACTATCCGCTCCGGCGCGTGACCAGTGTAGAGGTCGAAGACTGGCTCGAGACCATCAAGCTGGCGCCTTCAAGCCGAGCCAAGGTCCGCAACCTGATGAGCACGATTTTCCGTCACGGCATCCGCTGGGGCTGGATCGGGCAACACGAGAATCCCATTACGCTGGTGCGGTGCAGCGCTAAACGGCTTCGCACCCCAGACGTGCTGACGTCGGAGGAATTCCGGGCTCTATTCAATATCCTGCCGGATCGCGAACGGGCCATCGGAATCATTTGCGCGACAACCGGCCTTCGCGTGTGTGAAGTGCTGGGAATCAAGTGGAAGGACATCGACTTCCTCGACAAGGCGGTGAATGTCCTACGCTCGTTTGTCGATGGAGCAGTCGGTCCATGCAAAACGGAGATCTCGCAACAAGCGGTCCCGCTCGATGACATCGTCATCGAGGGACTACTTGCTTGGAGAAAGATCTGCGCTTTTGGCTCAGAAGCGGATTGGGTGTTCGCCAGCGAGCGAGCCTTTGGCAAGCTTCCGGTATGGCCTGACAGTCTACGTGCGAAGATCCTGCAGCCCAGCGCGAAAAGGGCGGGAATCGCAAAGAAAGTGGGCTGGCATACCTTCAGACATACCTATTCGACGTTGCTCAAAGCCAACGGAGAGGATGTGAAGGTGGTCCAGGAATTGATGCGCCACGCCAACATCACCACAACCATGAACATCTACACGCGAGCACTGACGCCAGCCAAGCGGCAGGCGCAAAGCAAAGCGGTGGATGCGCTGTTCAATCGTACCCCGCAACCGGTGGCGGTGCAGTGAGGCAGGAAATGTTCCCATCCTGTTCCCACGCACTCGACATCTGTTCCCGAATTTTGCTGTAAGTTGTTGAAAGATATGGTAGGCACGAGCGGATTCGAACCGCTGACCTCTACCGTGTCAAGGTAGCGCTCTAACCAGCTGAGCTACGCGCCTGCGTGTGGGGTTCAACTTTCACTATCATACCAAGTTTTGGCGCGAGCGTCTGCGTGAGCAGACGGTGTTTGATAGTCCGGCAATGTCTAGAATCGACAGCGTCCTTAGCTATGGCTTGTAATCTTTAGCTGCTGTAGTATCAGGCTTTTGCATGGCTAACATTTACGAACACTTCCCGTTTTTCCCCAGACATACCCGATGAACGAACTCCGCGCAGCACCGAATCAGCTCACCCTTCTGCGCCTTTGCATCGTTCCATTTCTGGTCCTCGCGGTCCTCGATGGCCATTTCCGTACGGCGCTGGCCCTGTTTGTGCTGGCGGGCATATCCGATGGGCTGGACGGCCTGCTGGCGCGGGTACTCAAGCAGCGCACCGTGCTCGGCCAATATCTTGACCCGGTTGCAGACAAGCTCCTGCTCAGCACGCTTTTCCTGGTGCTGCATCATGAGGGATTGATTTCGCGGCGGGTGACGGTGCTGGTTTTTGGGCGCGATCTGGGAATTATCATGGTCGCTGCCATCCTCTACGCCAGCGTGGGAATGCGTAATTTCAAGCCGAGCATCTTCGGCAAGGCCAATACGCTGGCCCAAATTATTGCTTTGCTCGCTGTGCTTCTGGCAATGTTTTACGCGCCGCCGATTGTGCGGGCGATCCGGCATGGAGCTCTGATGGCGACGGTCGCCTTTACAACAATTTCCGGATTTCACTACGCCTGGCAGGTGGCGCGGCGTCTGAGTCCGTCGGCGGATACCACTGGCCGAGTTCAGTGAGTGTGGCGGGAACTAGGATTCTTCCTCATCTTCCCCTGCTTCTTCGATGGCCATATCGCGGAACTCATTGGAGTCGAAGACTTCGCCGCATTCCAGGCACTCCACATACTCGGCGTCCTCTTCACGCGCTACCACGCGCACTTTTGGGTGTTTGCAGGGTGTATCCATTGTTGGGCGTTTTTTACCGTGGAGGAAATGGTGATATCGCCAAGATTGTATCTACCCCAGCCGTTCTGTCAAATCGAATTCAGCCAGTCAGCACTTGGATACACCAAATGCCCGAAGTCCGGTTCGGGACACGTTATTCGCCGAGTTGATTTGAATTCGGACAGTTCTGGTCCTATACTAATGTATGAGGTCTGAGGAGTAGGTCCTTCCCCATGCTGAGACTCACAAAAAAAGCCGACTACGGGCTCATGGCTTTGAAGTTCATCGCCGAGCATGAAGACTCCATGTCGCTCAGCGCGAAAGATATTGCTGAGGCCTACCATATTCCTCCGCAGCTGTTGGCGAAGATACTGCAGCGGCTAGCCAAAGAAGGCCTGCTTCGCTCCCATGCCGGCATGAATGGCGGCTATACGCTTTCCAGAGCCTCGAACGAAATTACGGCGTTCGAGGTGATTCGCGCGATCGACGGCCCATTGTTTATCACCTCATGTGTGACGGACAGCGGTTCGTGCGACCTTACAAACAGTTGCACCATCAAAGAACCACTGGCCCGTGTGAATGACAGCATCTCAGATGTTTTGAAGAGAATCCGCATCTCAGATTTAGTTGACGCTGATCATACCCACAGCCACTCCAAAACCGTGCAGGATCTGGTAACGATTCGTACGTAACGAGCAGAACCGGCAAGCCCCGAGGGCGAGTAGAGTTCACGCAGCAAAGATGCAGGAGTTAGAGGAAGAATGAGCACTACTGAGATTGGAAACGTCAGCGTCCCGGCAGGAGTACATCTGCCCCTATATATGGATAATCACGCGACCACCCCGCTTGATCCGCGGGTGCTGGAGGCGATGATGCCGTATCTGACTAATGTCTTCGGGAATGCCGCCAGCCGCAATCACTCTTTTGGGTGGGAAGCCGAAGCGGCGGTTGAAAAAGCCCGCGAGCAGGTGGCGAAGCTGATCGGCGCGACGGCCAAGGAGATCATTTTTACCTCTGGCGCCACCGAGTCCAACAATCTCGCGATCAAGGGCATCGCCGAGATGTACAAGGAGCGCGGCAATCACATCATCACGCAGGCTACCGAGCACAAGGCTGTGCTCGATACCTGTAAGCGTCTGGAGAAGTCTGGCTATCGCGTGACCTATCTGCCGGTGAAGGCAGATGGTCTCATCGATATCGAAGACCTGAAGCGCGCCATGGATGAGAAGACCATCCTGGTCAGCATCATGTTCGCGAATAACGAGATTGGTGTCATTCAGCCTGTGGAAGAGATCGGCAAGCTGTGCCACGAGCGCGGCGTGCTCTTCCACACAGATGCGGTACAGGCTGTAGGCAAGATTCCGGTTAATGTGAACGCGATGAACATTGATGCGCTCTCGCTCTCTGCGCACAAGATTTACGGCCCCAAGGGTGTGGGTGCTCTGTATGTTCGCCGCCGCAATCCGCGCGTGCAGATCTCCGAGCAGATCAACGGTGGCGGCCATGAGCGCGGCATGCGTTCCGGCACGCTGAATGTCCCCGGCATTGTCGGTCTGGGTAAGGCCTGCGAGATCGCGGGCGAAGAGATGGAGTTGGAGACGAAGCGTCTTCTGGCCCTTCGCGACAAGCTGAAGGCCAAGCTCGAAGGCAGCCTCGACTACATCCACGTGAATGGCTCGATGGAACATCGCCTGCCCGGCAATCTGAACATGAGCTTCGTCTACGTAGAAGGTGAATCTCTGCTGATGGGCATCAACGATATCGCCGTTTCCAGCGGATCTGCCTGCACCTCTGCGACGCTTGAGCCATCTTATGTACTGAAGGCTTTGGGCCTCGGCGACGATGTGGCCCACAGTTCTATCCGGTTTGGGCTAGGCCGCTTCAACAGCGAAGCCGAAGTCGACTACGTTGCGGATAAAATCATCGATGTGGTGCAGAAGCTGCGTGAACTTTCGCCTCTTTACGAGATGGTCAAAGAGGGCATCGATATCAGCAAGATCGAATGGCAGGCGCACTAATTTTCATACGTCAGTTTTACCAAGGTTGTTAAGGAGAAATTCAAATGGCATACAGCGATAAGGTTATCGATCACTACAACAATCCGCGCAATGTAGGCCAGCTCGACAAATCCAGCTCGGAAGTCGGCACAGGTCTGGTCGGTGCGCCGGAGTGCGGCGACGTGATGCGTCTGCAGATCAAGGTCAATCCTGAGACTCAGGTTATTGAAGAGGCTAAGTTCAAGACTTTCGGCTGCGGCTCGGCCATTGCCTCCTCATCGCTCGCAACCGAGTGGGTCAAGGGCAAGACCGTAGAAGAAGCGATGCAGATCAAGAACACTGACATTGTGAAGGAGCTTGCGCTTCCTCCGGTGAAGATTCACTGCTCAGTGCTGGCCGAGGATGCGATTCGCGCGGCCATTGGCGACTGGAAGAAGAAAAACGGCGTCCCCGAAGGTGCGGCCGTTTCACAGGCCGTCGTCGCTGCCGACTGATCGCAACTAACGTATCGAGACCAGGCGTTCCTCAGGGAACGCCTGTCTTAAGAAGAGACAAAAGAGATGAGCACTCCGCAGCTTGAAGTTCTGAATGCCGAAAACCAGGCTCCCAATCAAAAGGGTATCCAGGTGACCGAACGCGCGATTCAGCGTATTCGCATCGCCATGGCCAAGGAAAGCGTTTCGCCTGCCGAGGGCGGATTACGCCTCGGCATTACTGGCGGCGGCTGCTCGGGTCTCTCTTACAACATACGTTTCGATTCCCAGCCGCGCGAGCGGGACCGCATCTATCAATTTGGCGATGTGCGCGTCTTTGTCGATCCCAAGTCGTTTATCTATCTGCATGGCATGATCCTCGATTACGAGGAGACGCTGATGCGCCAGGGATTTAACTTCATCAATCCCAACTCGACGAAATCCTGTGGCTGCGGTTCGTCCTTTTCCTCGTAGTTCGCGCCCGCCGGCGCTGATTTTCACCGTATGCATATTGTGGAACACCAATCCGTGGACACGGCCTGTTGGTCGTGCGGAGCATCCGTCGTTGGTGCAAAGCCTTTCTGCGACGCGTGCGGCAAGGTACAGCCACCGCAAGCGGATGTCGACTACTTCGCGGCCTTCGGACTCCTGCGCAAGCTGAATATCGATTTGCCGGCTCTCGAGCGCAGCTTCTATCGCTTCAGCCGCAAGCTCCATCCCGATGTCTATGCGCAAGCCTCGCCACAGGAGCAGCAGTGGAGCCTGGAACAGACTTCGCTGCTCAACGACGCGTATCGCACCCTGAAGAATCCCATCACGCGCACCGAATATCTTTTCAAGCTGGAGGGCGTCCTTCTCGAAGCGGGGAAGAGCGAAGATGGAGCAGCGAAAGAATCGCGCGTTCCCGCCGACCTTCTCGAAGAAGTTTTCGAGTTGAACATGCAGCTCGAAGAGATGCGCATGACCCGCAAGGCGGGTGAGGACGATCCCCAGCTTCGCCAGGATCTTGAAAGAGCCCGCGCCGAATTTGAAGCCCAGCTGGCGGGCAGCGACTCCAACCTGCAGGAGCTCTGGACTGCATGGGACACAGCTCTGGACGCTAACGGTAAAGAGCGTCAGACCGAAATCCGTGACCGTATGGTCGCTTTGCTGGACCGCCGCCGCTACATCCGCAACCTGGTCCGCGACGTTAACGAGGCTCTTGAAGCCTGATCGAGGAAGATATGCCGCTGGTAAGAATTTCTGTTTATGACACGATGCCCGCTGACAAACGGGGCAAGCTTCCCGAAGCTGTTTACGATGCGATGCGCGAGGCCATCTCGATCCCGGAGAATGATCTCTTTGTAGTGCTCACGGCTCATCTCAAGGGCGAGCTCGTCGTCGATCCTCAGTTTATGGCCATGGAACGGTCCGGCAATTTTACATTGGTGCACATCACGCTTCGCCGGGGCCGCACGACTGAAGCCAAGCAGGCGCTCTATCGGCGCATAACGCAACTAGCCAAGGAACGCGCGGGCGTAGATCCGGACGATGTGATGATCGTTCTGTCGGAAAATGATCTGGCCGACTGGTCTTTCGGACGTGGCGAAGCCCAATACGTATCGAATGCGCCCGCGGGTGCACTCAGTCCCGCCGGTCCGTCATTCATAGGGGAATCTCGTTGAGCGATACCAAAGCAGCCCGCGTGGTGGGCATCGATCTCGGAACTACGAATTCGCTTGTCGCCTTCATGCAGGGCGACCACCCTGTCGTGATTCCCGGCGAAGATGGGGTGAACCTGGTTCCATCTGTTGTTGCGATTCCCGAGTCGAAGAAGGTCGTTGTCGGTAGTCCGGCTGCGAAGTTTCTCGCGGCTACTCCAGACCGCGTCATCTACTCTGCCAAGCGCCTCATGGGCCGCGGCGTCGAAGATGTGCAGGATGAGCTGAAGCTGTTTCCGTTCCATCTCGCATCGGACATTCAGCCCGGCGAAGTTCTCCGCATCCAGCTTGGCGATCAGCAGTTCACACCGCCGGAGATATCCGCTCTCGTTCTGCGCCAGTTGAAGAAGAACGCCGAGCGCTACTTCGGGTCCCCTGTTACGAAAGCCGTCGTCACCGTCCCCGCATACTTCAACGACGCGCAGCGTCAGGCCACCAAAGACGCTGGCCGCATCGCGGGACTGGAAATTCTGCGCCTGGTCAATGAACCCACCGCAGCCGCACTGGCCTATGGCCTCGACCGCAACAAAGATGGCATTGTCGCCGTGTACGATCTCGGCGGAGGCACCTTCGATATCTCCATCCTCAAGCTGCACGAGGGCATCTTCGAGGTCATCGCCACGAATGGCGATACGCACCTCGGCGGCGACGATATCGACAATCTACTGATCGCGATTGCACTCGATGATATCCAGGGTGAGCTGAATTTCGATCTTCGCTCGAACGCGGAAGCTGTGCAGGCCATCCGCAAAGCCGTCATCGAAGCCAAGATTGCGCTCTCTACCGCCGCCACAACCCGCATCAGCGTAGATTTGCCCGGCGGCCAGTCCTACCGCCGTGAGATCACCCGCGAGCAGTTTGAGCAGATCATCCGTCCGGTTGTCGATCGCACCATCGAGCCCTGTAAGCAGGCTTTGAAAGATGCCGGTGTTAAGCCCGAGCAGATCGATGAAGTCGTGCTTGTCGGCGGATCGACGCGGATTCCTTTTGTTCGCAGCCTCACCGATCAGATCTTTCATCTCGCGCCGCGAGGCAAGAAGCCGCACATTGAGCTCAATCCCGATGAAGTGGTTGCACTTGGCGCAGCCGTGCAGGCCAACATCCTCGAAGGCGGTTCAAAAGCAACCGAGGACATGCTGCTCCTCGATGTAACTCCACTTTCGCTGGGCATCGAAGCTCTTGGCGGAGTCGTGGCCAAGATCATTCAGCGCAACTCGACCATTCCCGCGTCGGCCACCGAACATTTCACCACCGGCGTCGACGGACAGACCAACGTCGCCATTCATGTAGTTCAGGGCGAGCGCGAGCTAGCCAAGGACTGCCGCTCTCTCGCCCGCTTCGATCTCAAAGGGATTCCACCCATGTCCGCTGGCCTGCCGCGTATTGAGGTAAAGTTTCTCATCGATGCCAACGGTATTCTGCACGTGTCGGCGCGCGAGCAGAGAAGCGGCAAGGAAGCGGAGATCGAAGTGAAGCCGACCTACGGCCTCACCGACGAGCAGGTCGAAACCATGATCCTCGACTCCTTCGACAACGCCGAAGAGGATTTCCGCCAGCGCCAGCTCATCGAAGCACGCAATGAGGCGGATACCATCCTTGGAGCGATCGAAAAGGCGAAGTCGAATCCGGCGTGGCTGGCCCTGTCCGACGAAGAACGCGCCGAAATTGCGCATTTGTCAGAAGAATTGAATATCCTGAAGGAAGGCGATGACCGGCAGGCGCTCCATGCTGGCACCGAGGCCCTCGACAAGGCTACGCGACGCATGGCGGAGCTTATGATGGAGACCGCTGTTTCCGGAGCAATTGGCGGCCAGACCATGCAATCAGCGGGCGAAAAATTGGGCGATGGGCCAACCGCACCGCATCCGTTTGCGCCGGCGGAGATTAAGTAACAGTGATTGATCTAAATTATTGAGAGAAGAATGACAGAACAGACCACACAAGAGATCGATCTGAACAAACCACCCGCTCCCAACATGGTGCGCGTCACCTTTCTGCCTGAGGGCCGCACGGTGGAATTTGAATACGGCACCATGCCCTACGACCATCACGGCAGGCCGATGTCGTTTCTCGACGTCGCCGAGAACTACAACATCTTTCTCGACCATGCCTGCGGTGGCGCATGCGCATGCACCACCTGCCATCTCCTTATCAAAGAAGGAGCAGCGAAAATTAGTGAGGCCGAGGAAGAAGAGCTCGATCGTCTGGACATGGCCCCGGGCCTGCAACTCAACTCGCGTCTGGGATGCCAGGCTGTGATCACCGGGCCTGGCACCTATGTCGTCGAAATTCCCAGCTGGAACCGCAATTACGTCTCTGAAGGCAAGCCGTTGGCGCTCAATCAGGCATCGGGCTCCAACAAAGACTAACCAAGTAGGGACTAACTCGGGAGAGCCTCATGGCGCGTGAAATCACCTGGAACGATTCGGAAGAGATCGGCATTCAACTGCAGGAAAAATATCCCGACCTTGATCCCCTGACCGTCCGCTTCACTGACCTGCACAAATACGTGACTGAACTCGAAGGCTTCGCAGACGACGCAGCCAAGTCGAACGAGTCCAAACTCGAAGCCATTCAGATGGCCTGGTACGAAGAGTTCAAGGACGCAAGCGCCTAGAGGGGCGCATTTCAAGGGCGGCAGCGGTGATCCACGTTGCAAATCAGCGCGCCCAAGTCGCTGCTCCACTTCTCACGCAAGTACTTCGGACCGCATAGCGAACGCCCCGCATGGGCGCCAAGCGGCGAATGCAGCCGGCTCGAAACGGCTGGCCCAACGTTCACCCATTTTCTCAAGCTGCTCAGTTCGCTTTGTCACTAATTCCCTCATCTCTTCTGAGATTGCCTGCGGGAGTTCCATGTAGTCGAACACCACCTTGGAGATCTGGATTGATGACATTTAGTCCAGAGTGCGCCCGATAGCTTCCTTTGTCAGATACGGCACAACTCCAAGCCAATTGAAAAACGCGGCTGAGTTTTGCCGTTGATTGCACGAGTTGCCATGTGCGCGACTGGTGTAAGTTGCTAACCATGAGATCAAAATGTTTGTTTCCGCGGTTGTGGTCGTCCAACATATTTGATCAGCTCCAGTGTCCCTAAAGAACAGAGGCGGGAATTTGAAGCAGTCAGTGCATCACTTTACAATTTCGACGCGCGGTAAAGGGCTGTACGAGTTCACCTCGACGCTCAGTGAATGGGTCGGAAGCCAGAAGATGCAGACCGGTCTTCTGACCATCTTTTGTAGGCACACCTCGGCCTCTCTCTTGATCCAGGAGAATGCCGATCCTACAGTGCAACACGATATCCGTGCCTACTTTGATCGGCTCGCTCCGGAGGACGGACCGTACCAACACAATTACGAAGGGCTCGACGATATGCCCGCCCATCTGAAGACAGCTCTAACGCAAGTGCAGCTTTCGATACCGATCATGAATGGCGGCCTTGTGCTGGGAACCTGGCAAGGCGTGTATCTCTTTGAGCACCGAGTTTCCCCTCATCGCCGGGAGATCGTACTGCACTTGATCGGGGACTAGGCAGATCCATGTGGATTGCTTCCAGGAAGATGACTTCTCGGGACCAATGCGCCTACAAGCCGTAAAGACGTATATGCAAATCAGAGCAGTTTACGTGTGTATTTAGCGGTGGGTGAATGCTGAGGACGGGTTTTGCTCAGAGCCCGTTTCCTTCTCTTCGAGGTCCATCCGTTCAATGAGACCGTTTGCGGTGGTATAAGCGTGCCAGACCTCGCTGTCTGACAGCACCTCGCCAGCAAGGCCCTTTACGAGTTGATGGACTCTAACATCAATCTTGCCCGCTCCGCGATCGATCACCTCAATCGGTTCGACGTGGGGGTCGAACTCTTTCCACTGGCGGCTCCAGTAGGCACGGATCTCTTCTTTCCCAACGACACGCCCGCCTTCTGATGCCTTGGGCCAACTGACGCTTTCACTCATCAGCGCCAATGCGGCATCGATGTTCCGCAGGTTGAAAGCAGTATAGGCGTCAGCTATGAGCTTCTGTGCGTCTGTCATACAGTCCTCCGTGTCGCTAATTATTAGACCCGCATCGCCTTCTGCGCTTCCGCCTATGGCTTTTGAGCGGGTGAGTCCAGATACTTGATGAGAATGACTTCGTTCCCCGTTTCGTTATAGATGAGTTCGTCGACGGTGCCAGCGGCGAGGAGCATGCCATATCCTCCAGCGCGCATGCCTTGCTCGTTGCGCTGTATGATGTGGGCCGTGAGATCGCCGGATGGGTTGGCATAGGCCGCATGAGTGATAGCTTCCTTGCGGAATCCCGCGCCTGGATCGCGTACTCGAAAAGTCATGGTGCGCGCAGTCCGGATGGCGTTCACCTCGACCACTTGATCGGGATTGAACTTGGCGCCGTGCTCCATCGCGTTCATCAGAATCTCGCGTAGCGCAAGCATGATCTCGTGACGCGCGGTCTCGGGCAGTTGCGCGGCAAACTCGCGGGCAAAGGACAGGAGACGGTCAGCGGTGGCGAGACGGCAGTTGACCCGGACCGCAACCCAGCCCGGACGCGCGGACAGGACTTCGATGTCTTCTTTTGACTCGTCGCATGTAGCTGCGTTGAGTGCGACGTTGAAGATGGAGTGCGCCTCGAACGGAGGCGTGAAACATCCGAAGACGCGCGCACGAAGCGCCGCGATGACTTCGTCCGGTGTACTGTAAGGCGCCAGAACAATGCACTTCAGATTGGGCCGTATGAGTCTCATCTCTTGGATGAGGGCGAGGGACTCTTCGATGACCACTTCCGCGCTGGTAATGATGACGCTGAACATCCGGCAGCGCAGGCGGTGGAGTGCGTCGATGTGGCCGGCCGCATACTCGAACGGCACACCAGCGGTAGTTAGCAAATCACCGACTTCGTGGCTGACCGGGGTTTGACTATCGATGATGAGGACTCTACTCATAATGATTTTCCGGAGGGCCCGGGTTGATTTTAGATCATTGAATGTGGCGCGGATACGGCGCAATTTTTCTCATGCCGCGAATGGCGAGTCGTCATATTAAAGATGTGTCAATCGATCTCCATGGTTCCCCGCCGTCAAGTGTTCGATGAGCCCGTTACCTATTCCATCGACGAAAACCCACTTCATACGGGACCACTCAATGAGTGCGTCGGCCGGTTATCGCTATTTGACAGGACGAGTTCACATGTCCGATATTGCGGCTTTACTTCCAAACGGATCGCAGAACCATGGCCCGTTTGTTGGGACCAGTCAGCTGTTTGAAATAGAGAATCAAAGCCCCAGTTGAAATCAGGAGAAGACAACCGTTCCCTGCCTGCGGCCAAAATACAGAGATCCGAAGTGTTTAGTAGTTCTGCCAATCCTGCAAGATACGATCGCGGCGGCGGTCCCCCATCAGCAAGGAGTTCAGCAATGAGCACGAATGAAGTACGCAATAACGAAGCGGCGGGAAGCACAAGCATCGCAAGTGTCGATATGAAGTTCGAGGTGGTGGTCATCCCCGTTTCCGATGTCGATCGCGCAAAGGAGTTCTACTCGAGGCTCGGGTGGCGACTCGACGCTGACCGCGCCGCTGGTAACGCCTTCCGCCTGGTTCAGTTCACGCCTCCTGGTTCCGACAGTTCCATCCAGTTCGGGGTGAATCTCACCTCGGCCGCACCCGGTTCAGCCCAGGCAATGCTCCTCGCCGTCTCCGACATTGAGGCTGCGCGCAACGTGCTCATCGCTCGGGGTGTTGACGCGAGCGAGGTGTTTCACTGTGAAACCGGAACTGCTTGCAGATTCCCCGGCATTGGCGTGCGCGTAAGCGGGCCGCAGCCCGAGAGTCTCAGCTACAGCTCGTTCGTGTCCTTTACAGATCCCGACGGCAACGGCTGGTTGCTGCAGGAAGTGAGCAAGAGGCTTCCCGGCCGCGTTGCGGGCAACACGAAATACGCGTCGACGCACGACCTTGCGCAGGCAATGAATCGCGCCGCGAAGGCTTATGGGAAGCATGAGGCGCGGATTGGGCATGTTGATACCGACTGGTCAGCCTGGTATGCCGAGTATATGGTGCATGAGCAGTCCGGCGAAGAACCGCCGCAATAGAGGCAGTGACGATCGCGCCGGTGGCATGTGGGTCACTCACCGCACTGCTCTTTGGCTCAGCCTGCCGAAGCTTCAAGGAGCAGTTCTTCGGATTGTCAGCTGGTGCCAAATCGCCACATCACTCGTCCGTCTGTAAACTGGCGGGCAATGGAATGGTCGAAACAACTATTCCTGCTTGTGTAATGCGATCCTTCAGTATTTCAGCAACGTCACATTGGCGCCGGGTGACCCACGAGATGATGGAGGCAGCGTTCCGGCGGGCACGGGAGCGAGGCCTGACTCGATGCAGAGACAGAAGCTACAAAGAGTTCAATAACGCGATCGCCTAGAGGCTCCTGATTTAAGAGTTATTTGCTGAAGCCGGGCAGGTCGACGCGGCGGGCTATATGGTCCTTGATCCAGTGTGCGTCCCACCACTCTTTGGGATCAATCTGAACACCATCGAGCTGCATGGCAAAGTGAACGTGGTCGCCCCCGGCCATCCCAGTCATACCGCTCAGTCCCATGATCTGGCTCCGCTTCACCATGTCGCCCACGTGGACGTCGATGCGGCTCAGATGGCCATAGATGGTCTGCAGGCCGTAGCCATGGTCGACCACGATGCAGTTGCCGTAGATGCCTAGTGGAGCAGCCCAGACCACGCGGCCATCATTTGAAGCTTCAACTCCCACGTGCTGGGTGACGGCGAGATCGTAGCCAAGGTGCACCTGCTGGTCGATCTTTTTGCCGTGGTAGATATAGGTGCGCACGTCGGCAAAGGTGGCCTCGGCCTGGGAGTGCGACTGACGCGTGAAGGGCTGCGACCAGAGGAATCGATCGGTGGTCTTCAGGCGCAGATCGGCCAGAGTTTGGTTGTTGGCCTTGCGCATCTCAGTGTTGATCTTCACAAAGCGTGCCACGGGATCGCCGGTGCCATTGGAATCGAGCTCGCCCAGGACCTTCTGCATGAACTGGTCGGTGACCTGGATCTCGTGCTGCGTGTAGACCGGCTGTTCTCTCTTGGGAAAGATGACGGTGAGCGGCGTAGTCACGTCATTGCCCGCTCCATTGGAAGCGAAAACCAAAGGTGTGGTGCCGGCAGGCATATTCCAGGCAAAGGCGAACAGGGAGAAGAGGCCGGGCTTGCCGCCGGGCATGGGCCATGCACGGAAGGTCTGGTCACCGACCCGGACGCCTGCCGACGTGTAGGAACCGGTAACGTTCATGGTAGCGAGATCGGCCATGCCGAGGTAGAGGTAGTGCTGATCGGAGTCCGCACTGACGACGGGCGGCTGGGTGATCACGCTGACCGCGCGTTCAAGGCGTGTGGTGCCATGGAAGAGGCCGCCGGACGTGGCTTCGATGATCAAGGCTGCCGCGCCATCGTGCAGCTGAGGCGTAGTTTTGACGCCCACATTGAAGTTGAATGTGGTGTCAGCACTCTTGGAGGCAGCGGGACTCTGCCAGGCTGGGTACTGGGTGCCGTTCTGCGCCAGAGTCACGATGAGCTTGCTGACGCCATGGGTATCGTGGACAGTGATGCTGACAGGCGTTGCCTGCCCGATGGTGGTCAGCGACGCGGGCACGTCTACGGACGGTTTGCCGCAGCCGGTCAGAGCCAGGACCAGTGATAGCGGAAGGAGATTTGCAGCAAGGCTGGGGATTCGCACGAATCAATTTTAGCTCCAGAACATCCCGATCATCTCTAAGCTTGCGAACCCGTTAACCGTATTGTCAGCACCCTGATCTTTCTGTGGACTGCGGCAGCGTAAAGTCCTCCACCGCAATCTGCAAGACGAAAACCTTCGCTCATTCGTTGTATCTGTGGATCTGGCCTTCGTCGCAATCATTCCAGCGTGGATTCGTTCGCTAGCGCTTGTCGCTGATCTGCAGAAGCAGGTTGCGGGCAAGCGCCAGCTCTTCCTGGGTGATCGTATGTGGCCGGCCTGGGTAGCGCTTCGTGGTGACCTTGGCGTCCATGGCGCTCAGAATCGCCGCGGACTGCTCCACGCGCTCCCAGGGCACATGCGGATCAGGGTCACCGCTGCACAACAATGCAGGTGTGCCCGCAAGTTCTCCAGATGATGACTGGCGAAGCGAGCCTGGCGGTCCGATCAGACCGCCTGTGAAGGCGATCAATCCTCCGTACCGGGCAGGATGGCTGACCACATATTCCGTCGCCAGGCACGCACCCTGCGAAAATCCGGCCACCACGATGCGTTCCCGGCCGAAGCCAGCCTGCTCAAGAAACTGGACCACGGAATCCACCTTGGCCAGAGCGGAACTCAGATAGGGCTCATTCGCCTCCCGTGGCGATAAAAACGAGAGCGGATACCATGTATGTCCTGAAGCCTGCGGTGCGAGGTACGCAACATTCGGCAACTGTAACGCTGAGCCCAGCTCGAGGATGTCCTCGGCTGAGCCGCCGCGCCCATGAAGCAGCACCACGGCGAGATCTGCATCGTTCAACGGAGCGCCGCGTTGCAGCACGGCGCCCTTTGCATGTGGATCGTTGGTCATGCCTGCACCTCCTCTTGGGACTCGTGCGCGGCCTTGTGCAGCGTGATCGCAGGCAGATGCCGGGTCAGTTGGGGTAGATTCGCGCCGAGCCACTGCGGTACCCGCAGTTCCTCACCCAAAGACTCCAAAGGCTCGTCGATCGCAAAACCTGGAATATCTGTGGCAAGTTCGAACAGCACGCCTCCGGGCTCGCGGAAGTAGATCGACCGGAAGTAGTCGCGCTCCATCACCGGAGAAACGCCCAGATGCCGGCTGATCTCCGCATGCCACTGCTTCTGGTCCTCGTAGTCCTCCGAGCGGAATGCAATATGGTGCACGGTTCCGGCGCCGGAACGGCCCCGGCCGGCTGCGGGATCGACCACAACGTCCAGATGATTGCCCAGCGCGTCGCCTGCTGCGGAAAACCGCAAACGGCTCCCCTCTTCTGCGACCTTGCGGAAACCAAGCAGTGCCAGCGCAGCTTCGGTCTGGCGCGCATCGCGCTCCAGCATCGTCACTCCGAAGAAACCGCGAATCGCGTGTTCAATCGGAACATCGGCAAAGCGTGGAGCCTTCAGAACGGAGAACTCAGCATGCCCTACCAGCTCAATCTTCATGCCGTCCGGATCGCTGAAGGTCAGGACGGTCTCTCCCATCCGCTCTTCCTTATGCTCCAACGGAACATTCTTCGAGGCCAGCCGCTGTTCCCAATAGGCGATCGAAGCCGGAGGAACGCTGAATGCGGTGTGGGTCACCTCGCCGGCTCCGACTGTCCCACGAGTGGCATGAGGCCAGGGAAAGAACGTGAGGATCGTACCCGGCGTTCCCGCATCATCCCCGAAATAGAAATGGTAAGTACCCGGATCATCGAAGTTTACGGTCTTTTTGACGAAACGCAGTCCCAGCACTTCAGTGTAGAAATCCAGGTTGCGCTGCGGGTTACCGGCAATGGCCGTCACGTGATGCAATCCTACGATTGGTTTGGTTGGCATTGGTCAACTCCTTCGCTATAATAAGATTCGATATCGAAGTAAAAGATTCAAGACTCATTCTGAACCGGGAGCGAGCCCCGCTCAATCCAGCTTTGAGCTGGAACCCTCTTAAGGAGCATACGAATGCAGAAGCATACCCAGGCAGCCACATCGACCACCGGCCCTAAGCTGTGGGTGACGCTGGCTCGAGCCCACGGGGCGATGGCGTCGTACGTGGAACACTGCATCGCAGCCACAGGGCTTGGGCTGAGCGATTTCATGGTGTTAGAGGTTCTGCTGCATAAAGGGCCAATGGCAATCTCCGCCATTGGCGAAAAGGTGCTGCTCGCCAACGCATCGATGACGGCTGCCGTCGATCGGCTCGCAGAGAGACGATGCGTCGTGAGGCAGAGCTCGGAGAGCGACCGGCGCAGCAAAATCGTAGCGCTTACCCGCGAAGGCCGGGCCTTCATATCCGAACTGTATAAGGATCACGCGCGCGACATTGAAGCGGTAACCTCGGTGCTTACACAGCGAGAGCAGGATCAGTTGCGTTCGATGCTCAGGAAACTTGGACTCGCAGCAAAGGCAGCCACACAACAACGAAGCTCTGTTACGACGCCTTCCTCCTCCAAGATAGACGGCCCGAAGGAACGAAAACTTCGATAATCCACAATAGGCGCCGTGCCCGTTGTTTGGGAGGTCTTGAAGACGTCTCCGTTCTTTGCCATGCTGGCCGCGACGTGATCGGGTATTCCCTCTATGTATGACGTGCACTGGCGCCAATGGGGGATTGGCGGTCCCTGCTAAATCAGAAGAAACTATCAGGACGAACGGACAACGCTCACGGCACGTCAGAAGACGTGCACAAACCGACGCGTCCAGGATTGTTCAGGAGACGATCCTATAGATAGGTGTCCACCTCGTGTATCAAAGCATTGGCAGTCTATATAAAGCCTATCTTTTTCATCGGTAAGAGAGGAGATGGACATGCCAGTGGAGCGATCCGATTCCCCGAGCTATCGGAGGTGGGTTGCGCGCGCGGTGTGTGCGGTTCTCGCCCTTGCATTCGTTACTGCGGGAAGATGTCAACAATTTACCTTTGCCGCTTACGGCGAAGGTTCAGGCCTATCCAATCTGAACGCAACCACTCTGTTTCAGGATCACGCCGGCGTTATCTGGGCTGGTACGCAAAGTGGTATCTTCACCGCCGACGGAAGCCGCTTTGATAAGAACATGGCTTTCGCTGCCAAAGGTTTCGAGCATATTCGAGCCATTCGCGAGGACTCGGCTGGGCGAATCTGGGTTGCGGATGGGCGTCGCCTGGGCTTTTGGCAGAATGGCACAGTTCATATGATCGAGGGGCTGAAGATGCATCTATTCAGCCATGACGCCCTTGATCTGATTCTCCTACCCAACCAGCATGATGGAATCTATCTGCTGCGCTCAGGAGAGCTGTTGCTGATTTCGAGCCTGAACGGCGGCCTGTCGTGGCAGGTTTCCAGCGCATTCAGTTCAAAGCTTCTGACAACTTATCCTGACCTGAAGACAATCACCAGCGCCACCGGGAATGGCCAGTCAGGACTTTGGGTGGGATGTGGACACGCGCTGTGCAGCGTCGATCTGCTGCACGACTCCGTGACCCGATATGAACAGCAGCTGGGAGTTCCGAGTGATGTCTGGACAGCGCTTCGGCTTACTCGATCCGGCGAACTCTGGGCTCGTGGCGGAAAAAACGTCGTCACACATGCCGCACACTCTGATGGATTCGAGACGGTGTCAAATCTACCTAAGGATTGTTTCCAGAATCTCAGGTTCGCGCTCCTTGTTGAAGACCCGGCAGGGAGAATGATTCTCAACCTCGCAAATGGAATCGCGGTAGGCAACAGATCGGGCTGGCGTGTATTCGGCACAGCGAATGGACTACCCGAAGACGAAATCGACACCATCATGGCCGACCGCTCCGGAGCACTATGGCTCACATCGCTGGGCCATGGAATCCTCCGTTGGCAGGGATACGGCGATTGGGAAGGTTGGAACAAGGCAGCAGGACTCAGAAGCAATATCGTGTGGGGCCTGAGCAGAGACGCCAGCAAGCATCTTTGGATCGCGACCGACGCAGGCCTGGATAAGCTGGATCTCTCTTCAGGTTCTGTTTCCGCTGAAGGGTTTTCGGGGCAACGGGTGTTCTCGATCGTGGTCGATCCGCGGCAACATATATGGATCGATGATTCGACCGGCAGAGTCGTAGATCTCGATCCCAAGACTGGGCGGTCGCGCATCGCTGCCGATAGTTTCGAGCACATTTTTCAAATGCGCATCGATCGCCAGCAGCGCATCTGGATCTGCTCCCGCAAAGGTCTCTTCTTTTTCTCTCCCGCCGACAACTGGAGTCACGCGCACTCCATGGATGGCGTAACGGGACAAGGCGGATACGCGTGGTCGGTCAGCGAGGCGAAGGACGGCACATTATGGATAGGAAGCGGCAAGGGGCTCTTCCGTCTTCGCGGGAATTCCCTATCGAAGATCAGCCTGCCCTTCGCCGAGGCTAACGACTACAACCGGATGGTTGCGCCCGCGCCGGACGGCACCATCTGGCTCCAGAGCAAACTGCCTTTCCCCGTTCTTCACCTCAAAATCGACGGCGATGTTGCTACCATCATCGACCGGGTGAGCGGAAGCACGATCACATCAGACAACACCACCTTTCTGGAGACGGATCATCGCGGCTGGCTCTGGGTGGGAAGCGATGACGGTGTGCGGGTGTTCGATGGACATACCTGGGTGCTATGCACCGCAGAAGACGGTCTGCTCTGGAATGACACTGATTTCCACGCATTTACCGAGGATCCCGATGGCTCTGTATGGATTGGTACAAGCGCTGGTGTCTCGCATCTCATCAATCCAGAAAATCTCTTCAATCATCCTTCGCCTGAAATGCAACTTGCAGACGTTGCTATTTCCGGCAAGCGGATCCCTGCCGGCTCACCGGAATTCGATCTTCGCCGGCCGACATTCAGCTTCCGTTTTCGCAATGTGAACTACGACCGCGGCACCGGCGTTATTGCCCAGTACAAGCTGGACGGCGAGGAAAACGAGTGGCAGGAAACAAGCGGGGGCCTGATTCGATTTCCGGCGCTTGCAGCTGGCAAATACAATTTGCGCATTCATGCCTACGACCAGCGAAGACATACGAGCTCGCCTGAGGTCGCTATCCCATTTACCGTACTCGAGCCGTGGTGGAAGCGGCGCTGGTTCCTAGCTGCTGAAGCAATTGCAGCTGCTCTTTTGGTTTTGGGCTTATGGCGACTCAGTATACGTCTGCTCGTAGCAAGGCAGCAGGAGCTTGAACGCCTGGTTACGATTCGCACCAAAGAGCTGGAGCAGGAGAAAAGCGAGCTTCTGCATGCCCGGTCTGAATTGTTAGAGATAACCCGGAAAGACGGGCTCACTGGCCTGTTGAACCGAAGCACAATCTTTGAATATCTCGGGGCCATGTGCGAACGGACTAAGGCAGGCGGACCTCCGGTCGGCATCATCATGGCCGATCTGGATTCATTCAAACGCATCAACGACAACCACGGTCATTTGATGGGAGATGCCGTTCTGCGTGAGTGTGCGCAAAGAATTCGGAGTATTACTCGAGAGCAGGACGCGGTCGGCCGTTATGGAGGCGAGGAACTACTCATTGTCATGACAGGGCATAACCCGGGCAGCCTTAAGCCGAGAATCGAGGCGCTTCGTCTGGCCATTGCAGATACGCCGATCTGTCAAGGCGAACTTGCTTTGAATATCACCTGCAGCTTCGGCGTGACCTGGTTCTACGGTGATGGCACCACACTTGAAACTCTGCTCAGCGTCGCAGATTCGGCGCTCTACCTTGCCAAGAAGAACGGGCGGAACCGAGTGGAATATGCGGAGTCCCCGTTAAACGAACACGATGAAAACTCATTCGTGGAAACATCCGCCCACATTACCGCATAGGACCTGCCACCCCGGCCAGACGAGCTCCGCAGGTGCCCTCCAATAACAGCCCGAATTCCGGTCTCTACGGAGTCATGTCGTATCTGATCGCACGCCGCACTATTGAAATCGGGATGCGCATGGCGATGGGAACGTCGCGCTCGACCATCGTCTCTATGGTTCTTCGCGGGGCGCTCGTGCAGGTTCTCATTGGCCTCGCACTCGGAATTCCCGCCAGCCTGTATGTCAGCCACCTGATGAAACCTGTTGTATCAGGTACGCGGGAACGATCTGGGAGCGCTGCTCGGCGCTACCGCGGTATTGGGGTTGTGCACCGGAATCGCCGCCACTGTTCCCGCAATCAGGGCAGCCTCCCTGGACCCAATGAAGGCTCTGCGAACAGAATAATCAGCGCTCTGCATAAAATATCCAACTGCCCCCCGTATCTGAGTTATTCGGTACGCCACGCTTTGATCGGATCGACTCCTGAGGCACACGCGGCAGGCAGCCATACGGCAACGGGTGTCACAGAGAAAAGAGCTTGAAACAGTACAGCGCGCTAGTCACTTACGCAGACAGGCAAATCATCTCAGCAGACGCGTACACATTCAATGGAAAGAAGTGCCGCAAGCTTCGCGAGCTGCGGATATTTATTCCCGATTCCTATCGCACAGTGGTGCGCCGCTCCCTGCTGGTTCCACTCGCGCAGAAACGCGCGCGCTCCGATGGAAAACCGGTAGCGGCTGTTGGTATTGCCGATCTCCAGGATGGGCCCTGCTACCGATTCGCCTACGGCAACGACAAACTTCAGCGAGCCCTTGCCATCTTCAGTGATAGAAAGCAGTGTCGCCGGGCCATGCTTTACCGACATCTCGATGGATAACCCACGCCCGACTTTGCCGTGGTAAACATTCAGAGGGCGCAGCTTCGGCTTGCCGTCTGCGATATGGATATGGCCTGGGCCATCATGTCCCATCAGAATGACGTCGTCAACAAAATCGTTGGCGTAGTATTCGGTGAACGATCCACCGGCGCCGAAGCAGTCGAGAATCTTCATCGCCTGCACATTTTTGATCTCGAGCTCGCCCGCCACCGGAATTCCTCGCCCAGTCAGTAGACTGTTCCCGACGATGATGGAGCTCAGCGCATCTTCGTTCTCTGCGATACCCACTCCTTTGTAGTAATAAGCCAGCGAGCCAAGCTTGTATTCGTCGACTAGTCTGTCGACTGCCACGGATGTGCGGGCCGCGCGCTCCAGTTCAAACGCAGAGCAGTCCGGCTGCACCTCGAAGGCTTCCCGCATTTCCACTACTCTCGCTTCGATCTGCCCGGGTGTCACTTCGCGGCGAAGCGCAGAAAGTTCATCCACCTCGATGATTTCGATGTGCGTTCCGAAGATAGAAGTCTGCAGCGTAAGGTCGGAGTAGATGTCGAGCATGCCGCTGTAGTAGTGGCCCATCAAACCCAGGCGGTTGTGCGCCATCCGATGCGCAACGTGCGACGCGGCGAGCCAATCGGAAATTTCCGTCCAGGCCTCGTCGCCGCCATCGAGCATTCCGGTGACCTGGTGAAATGGAATACCGCACCGGCGGAAAACATTGGAAATCTCCGGCACAGAACAAGCCTGGCAGTGCGCCAGCCACTCGCCGGTCATCTGCGTGCGGTCCTTCATGCTGTTGAAGGTGCCATAGTCGATAGCGGCGAGCGGTGAGAGATTCAGCACAATCACCGGTACATTTGCACGGCGAACCGCGGGCAATACCGTCGACGAGAGCGCATACGTGGCAACGTGTAGAAAGATCATATCCACATCGTTTTGCCGGAATGCGTGACCAGCGGCGACGGCGCGCTCAGCGGTATCGATCATGCCGAGGTTAACGACCTCCGCACCCCAAGCCGCAAGCTTCTCCGCAATCGTCCGGTTGTAGCCCTCCAGCCGCTCACGAAGCCCTGGAAACTGCTGCCAGTAGGTGTCGAGACCAATGCTGAACAGGCCGATGCGATGATGCTGTTTTATTTCGTCGAAAGCAAAGTCATTCGCCACGGAAGTTCCATTATGACCTGCCGGAGCGGCTATGGTGAACAACCGCTCCAGCAGTCATGATCCTACAGCGCATCATGGCGTGGTCACGGTAGAGATGCGCACCGGTCCCAGCAGCCCCGACGCAAGCAGGGGCGAATTGGCCTTATAGGGATGGATTACTGTGAAGGTGTACTTTTTCGCGTCCGGCTGCTGATCGCCGATCAATCGGTTCACCCAGGCATTTGTAACAGCAATGGTTACTTCATTCTCGCCCGGCTTTAGGGCCTCCGTCGCATTCACACGATAGGGGCTGTGCCACACCGTTCCCAGCGGCTTACCGTTCACGGTTACCACAGCGAGATTCTTCACATCGCCAAGATCGATCCAGATCTGAGCTCCAGGCTTGAACCAATCCTTCGAGGCGGTAATAGTTTTGGTATACGTGCCGATGCCGGAGAAATACTTCACTCCCGCGTCAGAATTGTCGCTCCACGAACTGAGCGTGTCGAGCTTGATCGATGCGGGTGCGCCGCGATCGGGCTGGAAGCTCACGGCCCATGGACCTTCGACAGTCGCCACCTGGGTTTCTGTTGGCGTGGGTAGCACGCGACTGTTGCCTTCCGCGGAATTGCGGAAGACTACAAAGACAGCGCCCCAGGGATCGAGATTAAGCGGCACTGTCGTGTGGCCATCGGAGATGGTGTAGGAAGCCTTCTCCATTTTTCCGGTTTCAGCATGCCAGATCTCCGCTTCCTTCCCGGCAACGCGGAAGGTAGCATCGATGGATTCGGCGTGATCGTTGCGGCTGTCAACCCAGTAGATGTCTCCATCAGCCAGCTTGCGATGAACAAACAGCATGCTGGTGTCAGCACCAGGCTTGCTGTAATCGAAGTCTGGAGACAGCTTTATGGCAGGGAGGGCTTCAGCCAGCGTCATTCCACCAAACACCTTACCGCTGCCGACAGAGCGTTCGCCCTTCCCGCTTCCCCACAGCTCTTCGGTGATGGCCTTGAACTCCCTCTCGTCATCGGCCAGACTTGGCGTGTTTACCGGCTTGGCACCCACGACAATCGCGCCGCTCTTCACCAATGTGCGAATACTGCGCAGCACAGGCAGCGACATGTGGACAGAATACGGATCGAGCGCGAGCACCTTGTAATTCATGCCGCTGGCCGTTGTGATCACGCCGTCCTTGACCTGGAACATATGGATAAGCGCATCGGCGTTGACGAAGTCGAAGCCGTAGCCTTCCGGCACGTCTGGTGATTTGTGCTCGAAGATCGCCGTCACATTCGAATCTTCACCGTAGTAGTAAAGAATGTCTGCGCCAAAGTGCCCCTGCTGCAACAGGTAGGAGCTGCGCGCCAGATAGCTGACCCATGGACCGGCTTCTTCCGCCCATGTTTCATTGCGATTGAACCATTGCCCGAATGGCCCGAGGCCGAGGCCAGGCGCTTTCCCGATCAGGGGCTGATGCACGGAGCAGTGAATGACGAAGCGGTTGATGCCCTCCGCAAACTCCTTGTCCGCAGTCGGCTTGAGCGTTGCCGGCGACCATGCCCAGGGCGCGGCAGCCGCTGTCATCGATTCCGCCGCGGCGAGATTCTGTCCATAAATATGGCCAACTGAAGCCGACTCGCGATCATCCGCGTTGTAACCATACTGTTCCTTGTTCACCCCAGGCGTCTGGGTCCACATCGCGCTCATCGGAACTTCGTTGAGCTTCTTCACTTCCATGCCATCGGCGATCAGCGCGCGTCCGCTCTCGTGCGATTCACCGTAGTGACCCATGCCGCGAGCTTTGAGCGACGCCTCCACTTGCCCGTAATGTTCATCTGCAATCAGATCCGCGATTGTCTTGCGGAAATCCCACAGGAAGTTGTCGCTGGCTTCCGCACTTTCGACCACCTGTCCGGTTAGAACCGGCATCCAGAGCGTGGGATCGTAGCCGCGACGCTTCTTGAATTCAGCGATCATGTCGTCGGTCCAGTTCTGCGCACCCGCTTCCCAGCTATCGGTAATGACAAACTTCACACCGCGCTTCCCCATCCAATCAGCGCCCACGGTGTCTTTATAGCTGTCGAGATAGTGATCCATGTAGTTCTTCACATAGCCCGCGTTGAGCTTGTCCACCTCGAGACCCGTTGCTTCAGCCGTGGCCGGATGGTTGGTGATGCCCAGCAGTGAATAGCCGAAGCGCAGCACCACCCATTTGCCCGCCGGTGGCGTCCACTTTAACGTCCCGTCTGGTTGCATCTTCGAGGTCAGATCGATAACGTCAGCCTTCGCAACCGCATCGGCCGCAGGCACTGGTAGCGTGGCAAACTCGTAGAGGTCGGGAACAGGAACGAACGCGGCCTTCTCTTCGAAGCGATTCACACGAGCACCCGGATGCAGCACCAGCTCGGAAATCTCGTAGTCCGTAGCTGGAGGGGGCAGCTTTATGCCGAGCGAGCTGACGTCCATATTCTCCGCCCATGCAGGACGCGGCGGGGGCGGAGATGTCTTGATGACCACGCGGAAGAATTTTGCCTTTACCGGTTCGAATGAGACGGTGTGTTCTACAGCGCCGCCGCCGGGGAGTTTGGCTACGGTGCGAAAAGTCTGGCCATCGTCGCTGGCTTCAAGAAATTCCTCCGGCGGCCCGAGTCCGGCGATCATCATGGCGATGCCATCCAAACTTTTCAACACCATGGTGATCGAGCGAATGGTCTGCGGCTGCGGATATTCGTATTGAATCCACGATTCCCCGCCGGCTGCGGCGATGGGCAGCTTGGTGGCCTTTTCGAGGTCTCCGTCAGTAAGCATGGCCATATCGGGGGAACCCGCGCTGGCGGTCACCTTCGGCTGCAATGCTTCAGCTTCAACCGCAGGCAGACGGTACGCAATCACCACGGAATCCGCATAGAACTGTGGCGTTGTCTGCGAACCATCCGGGGCGGGGAGCATATCGTGAACCGAGATGTTCTGAAAGGCGCCGGTGTTCGATGGGGGCTTCGCAAGTACTCCATCAAATGGCTTACCGCCTTCGATGCGTGTCTCGCTCCACACATACTTCTTCATTCCCTGCGATGGAGGCACCCATGGCCCGCCAGTCTCGCTCCACCCCGGCGATCCAGCAATGGCCTCTTCCAGGCCGAGTTGATCAGCCAGCTTCGTCGCATACAGAAATGCCTGCTTCCAGTCGGGAGTCATGTAGGCAAGGCGATGATCTACGACCTGTGGCGTACCAAGCGCAGCATCGAAGTTCTGAAATCCGCCGAGGCCGACGCGATGCATCCACTCGAGATCGAGCTTGATGCCCTCCTGCGTAATGTTTCCGTTCATCCAGTGCCACCAAACGCGGGGACGCGCGCCATTTGGTGGATTCTCAAAGCCGCTTGCAAGAGGATCGGATGTGCTCTGTGCAACGGTAGCGCCCACTCCAAGTGCAAGCGCCAGGCCTGCGGATGTCCACTTCAACATCCATTTTTTCGATTGACGACCGGCTGAGATTCCCCTGGATTTACGCATCTTCTTCTGTGTACTCCTGGCCTGTAGCTGCAGGCATCACGATGGTTTTCTGAAGCGCCGAGGATCATAGCATGCAGGCCGCACTATTCGATACAGAAATAATTCTCCATTGAACAATGCGGATGCCCGGATGTAAAGTATCCGTCAGCGCCGGCCTACTTCCTGCCGACGCGAATGAGGCCTGATGCAGCGGCGAGCGCTTTTGAAATATGCAGCCATGGCTGGAACAGCAGCCGTTTTGCGCCAAAGCGCCGCGGCGTTAAACAAGATTCCGATCATCGACGCTCACATTCACCTTTTCGATCCCACACGGCCAGGCGGAGTTCCATGGCCGGAGAAGACAGATACCGTTCTCAATAAACCGGCCTTGCCCAATCGATATGTTTCCATCGCCGCACAGTTCGGCGTAGTTGGCGCCATTGCGATCGAAGCCAGCCCGCTGGCAACCGATAATGACTGGCTGCTGCGAGTCGCAAGCGATCATCCGATCATTGTGGGTGTTGTCGGCGACCTGATTCCTGGAACTCCAACCTACCCCGCGGATCTGGATCGTCTTCACGCCAATCCCCTCTTCCTTGGCTTTCGCTATGGCAACCTGTGGGACCGAAATCTGCTGACAGATATGGAGAAGCCCGGCTTCATTGATGGCCTGAAGATTCTGGCGCATTCGGGGCTGGTGCTTGAGTGCGCCAACCCTGATTCTGATCTTGTTCTGGCCATTTCGCACATCGCTGACCGCATTCCAAATCTGAGAATTGTGATCGATCATCTTCCTCACGCGACCTTGCCAGTGGAATCGGCCGCGCTCGATGCATATTGGTCGCATCTTCGCCATCTTGCACAGAACCCGAACATCTATGTAAAGCTTTCCGAGATTCCTGTGCTCATAGATGGCAGGCTGCAGACAGATATCAGCTACTACCAGAAGGGGATCGACGCCCTATGGAATATGTTTGGCGAAGACCACATCTTCTTTGGCAGCGACTGGCCAAACAGCGATCACGTGGCCAGCTATGCCGATACCTTCAGGCTGGTCACTACGTACATCTCCTCCAAGAGCGTAAGCGTCAGGGAAAAGTTCTTCTGGAAGAATTCGATTGCCGCCTATCGATGGAAGAAGCGGACCGCGGACCAGCCTTCTCTCTGAAACTCTCAGAGGGTCGCCGTTATTCCATATAGAAAACTTCGCGGAACATGGGAAAGCGTTCGCCGGGATGGAGCGGGTCCATCGTGTCGAAGTACGGCGCCATCGCCTGTTGCCAGCGTGTATTCACGGGATCAGCCTCGATGATCGACCAGGTAGCGTCGAAGTCCTCTACGCGCATGGAGAGAATCAGCAACAGATCCCGGCGGAAGATCGAATACTCCGCAATGCCGGCCCGCTTGAGAAGCGCCAGCATCTCCGGCCAGACAGCGGCATGCGCATGATCGTACTCTTCCTCCGCCCCAGGGCGTAATCGAAGACAAAAGGCAACGCGCTGCATAAGGCGATCTCCCTTTCTCGATTACCAGCTCACTACGGTGACGGAAAATGGCGATGCTTTAAACACCGTAGTTCCGCGCAACTCCGATATGCGCGCCGGCCCGTCATCGCTCGCCTCATCTACGGTATCCAGCTTGGCATTCCCCATGCCCGACGGAAGGGTCACCTCCACCTCGCGGTTGCGCTTGTTCACAATCAGCAGCTTCCGCCCCGACGGGGTGACGAAGCCCTGCGCCGCGATTTCAATCGGATCATGTCCAACCCTTGTTTGTACAAGTTTGTCGCCGGGATGGAAGTTGTCCTTGATGAGATGGAGCACCCAGAAGCGGGCGTTCGGCTTGCCATTGGTCCAGTCCATCATGGAGACACTTGGAAACTGCGATGGATATCCTACTAGCTGTGACTCACCGATCACATCAATGCCCATCTTCGCGAGCTCGATGTAAAGATACGCGTAAAGCGCACCTGCTCCGGCCCAGTATGCGTGTGGAATACGATCAGGAAGCGCCTTCGACGCCGCGATCTCGAGTCCATCGGTGGCCAGAATGACGCCGAGCTCATCGGTATCCGTCTTGGTCTCAGGAGAAAGCCGTTTACGGATGGACTCAATGTATTGGGTGGTGGTCAGGAAACGATCAGCCTGCTCAAAAAAGGTGTACTGCCAATCGTCAATATTCTGGTCAAGCGTGGGGGTCGCATAGAAATGGTACGAAATGTAGTCGAGCGGGATGCCGGGCTTGTGGTGACTCTTGTCGAGAAAGTATTCAAACCACTTCGGCGCATCGATGGCCATTTCGTAATTGGAAGGCTGCGCAAGCGCCAGCCCGACGAACTTTGTGTCCGGGCTCACCTTATGAATCGCGGCCACAATAGCGTCATAGCGCTTGGTGTACAGCTCGGGAGTGGTGGAATGCTCGAAGTCGACTTCGTTCAACACCTCCCAATAGGGAAACTTGTAGTGATATCCCGACGTATGCTGCTTTCCGTTTTCGTCCACGAATCCGCCGTTGGTGTACCAGCTCACCAGCCGCGCGAAGTAGTCGCCAACCTCTTTTCCTGATGGATCGTTCAGTTCAGTACCCTGCGTGTAGTTCCAGAAAACCTGCTCGGGATCGCTCGGATATTCCACCGGCTTGTCGGTCTTGAAGAGCCATGCGGGAATGGTGCTGAAATTCATGATGATGCTGTGACCTTCCGTCGCGTCCAGAAAATCCTTCGTCATAGGATCGATCAACGAAAAGTCCCACGATGTCTTTTCTTTGGTTGGCGCATCGAGCTCCGCAACTGCCAGCTTCGGATACGGCTCCCATGGAACGTAGCGCACGTAGTCCGCACCCAGCTCTTTCAACGCGGCGAACGACCCATCATGAATCGGCGAGCCGCGCTGCAACATGGGATTTACAACCACCTGAAGTGTCGCGGTCGATTTCGAGATCGTCGTGATCTTGTTCCAGTCAACCTCAATGCCGTTGGTTGGCGTTGTGTTTTGTGCCAGAACCAGCTGCCCCGCCAGAGAAACAGTGAGCACAGCGCCACACGATATCGCCTGCAACCATGTAGACAAGGAACAGCCATCAGAGTGTTGAAACTTCATTGCGTCGCCTCAGTTGGAGTGACTTCCATCATTAGGTCAGAAAAGATAGAAGAGCATGAATCTCTTCAAGGAGCAGCCTGGGGATCGATCGTTTGTTTGGTGATCTCCGCCGGCTCATTCGATCGCGTGGCGGGAGCCCGGTTCAATTGTTCCTGGTGAAGACGGCGGAATTCCGTCATCGCTTTTGCCTGCTCACCACTATTCCCCGCTGCCCTCTCGGCTTGCGAGAGCCGGTACCACGACACCTCGTTTCCGGGATTTAATGCAATCGCCTTGCGAAGCTCCGCCAACGCGGGGGTGGGTTCGTTCCGCTGTAGCAGCACCGCAGCCAGACCAATGTGCGCATCTTCAAAATCGGGATAATTGCTGATCGCGCTCTCAAAATACTTTTGTGCGTTCGCAAGATCGTCGGAATCGAGGTAGATATTTGCAGCCTCATATGCGGCGTTGGCATTTGCGGGATCGACCTCAAGCTCCGCGAGAAATTCTTTTAGCGCTTCCGACTGATCCTGGCCTGCGCCGGCGCGGCGCCCCTGCTCCAGCAGTGTTCTGCCGATTCGATAATGAATGCCGGGATGATGCGGATCGAAGCCGAGCACCTGGCGATATTCGTCTATCGCCGCGCTGTATGCGCCCTGGCTCTCGCTGGCCTGCGCGAGCGCGAGATATCTCCAAGGGGAGTTCGGCGCGACCACACTCATCTGGTGAATGGCCTGATATGCCATGTTCCCGTAGATCTGCGAGCTGTGATACAGAACTTCAGGGTCCGAGGGATATAGCTTATCCATCTCCAGCGCGACAGCAACTGCCTTTTGATCCATCTTGAGTCCGGTGTAGGCCCGCTCCAGCTGCAGCCCACACATGTGCCTGTCAGCGTCCTCGGTGCTGTGATGAAAACATTCTTCGAGACCCGGAAGCGCCGCCTGATACTCTGTCGCCTCCGACTGCGCGACAGCTAACAAGGTGCGAATTTTCGGGAGCGCAGGTTTCTGCTTCAATGCAACTTTCAGTTCCCGCACAGCGGGATCGAATTTGCGTTCCTGAAAATAGATGCGGCCAAGAGTAGCGTGTACTTCTGCGACGCCGGGCTCGACATCACGCAGCTTCTCGAAATCGTGCTCGGCGATATCAATGCGGCCGGCTGCAAGCGCTGCCTGGCCCTCCTGCGCATACCGCTCTGCGCTTTCCGGTCCCGGCGACTGCGCACATAGATAAAGTTGAGTGATGATGAGAACCGCACAGAATGAAACTGCCACGCGGCTGCTGAAAAAATTCATGGATAGAGTCTAATCCGGAGCGCAGCAGGCCATCATGGGAACGCCCATATGATGGCCTGTTCATCCCCCGCCCTAGAAGGTGATCTTGCCTCCGAGCTGAATAATTCGGCCTGGCCGTGCGGACACGACTCTGCCGAAGTTGGTGTTGGTGCTTCCGAATTGCGCCTGATCGTTCACGTTATTGTCGACCGGGATACTGCCCGGTCCCACCCCCGGTGTCGACGGGTCGACGCCGAATTGCGTGTGATTGAAGACGTTGAAGCTTTCCACGCGCAGTTGGAAGTTGCCGCGTTCGCCAATGCGTACATTCTTCGCGGCGCCCATATCCCAGTTGCTGATGCCAGGCCCAGTGATCGAATTGCGTCCGCTATCTCCGAACTGTCCGGCGAGCGGCTGCGCATATGCTCCGGTATTGAACCATTGCTCGCGATGCTTTTGCGCACCGGAGAATGGATCACCAACAACGTTCGCCCGCTGGTTCGGAGCCGAGAGCAGACTGTATGTGTCGTTCCCGAGCACAGAAAAAGGAAAGCCCTTCTGGAAGGTTGCGACACCCGTGAGCTCCCAACCTCCAACAGCCAGATCGGCTGCCCGGTTGGCGCCGCCCAGGTATTTCTTTCCATGTCCAAATGGAAGGTTCCATACGTAGCTGGCGACGAAGCGCTGCCCGACATCGAAATCGGACGGAGCATAATCCAGCTTGGGATCGTGATCGTCGAGGTGTCCATTATAAGAGTTGGTCGCGCCCACACCGGCTGCGGCAGATTTATCGTCCATATCCTTTGCGTAGGTATAGACAGCCAGGAGCGCAAGGTCGGAGGCGCGATGCTCGAGCTTGACGTTTCCCGCGTTGTAGTTCGACCAGCCGGTCCAGCTGCTGTTGAGCGTGGTGTCACCGGCAAAGTTCGTATACGGCGTTCTGTCTCCAACCGGGCAATCGCCAGCCGTGGGATCCGCCTGGCAGAGCGCAGGATCGGTGGGCGCAAACGGCTGGTTGATGTTGATGCGATCCAGTGTGTGTGTGCCTTTGTTGCCTACGTAGCTGACCTCGAGCGTCGTATTCCTGGCCAGTTCATGCTGCACGGAGAGCTGCCATTGCTGCACGTAGGGATTCACCGGATGGTCGGAAATGATGACCGCGATGAACTGCTGTCCATCCACCGCGGGCGAAACCGTGTGCAGAGTCACCGGAGGAAAGAGCGAGTCGGTTAACTTGGTGACAGACTGAATCGCCGGCGAATCACTGGCGCGAACCACAAAGGGATAAAGATCGCCGGAATCGTCGATCTCGCGCGTCTCAGAAGAATCGAAGAAGACTCCATATCCGCCGCGGATGACCGTCTTGTCGCCTCCCATAAAAGCAGGCCGGTAGGCAAAGCCGATACGCGGCGCAAACGGAGTCTTCGCGCCATCAGCGGGATTATTTCGTCCGCAATAGCGGTAGAAGCCGTTGCCCGCCGGAGCGATCCCATCTGTAAGCAATGTCTGGTCCGCGAAGCATAGCCCACCCTTCGTGTTCTGATCGTCGATCCAAAACATCTTATTACTCTGTTCGTATGGGACCGAGCGATAGTCCCAGCGGATGCCCAGATTCAGCGTCAAACGGTCGCTTGCCTTCCAGTCGTCCTGAAAGTAAGGCGCGAGATATTTGAAGTGATACTGGTTTAGATTTCCGGGCTGACTTCCACTGGTGCTGAATGGCCCCGGCTGGAAGGTGCTTGCATTCTCGTAGTAGCCAAGCAGAAAGTCCGCAATAGCGTTGCCGGTGCCGCATGTGACCGTGGCGCAGTCATTGCTTCCCGCCCCACCGTTGGTCTGCACGAGATTGTTGTTATAGGTGTACTCCCCAAGGAAGTTGGTGGAGAGATCGCGCCTCTGCACCCACTGCCGGTAATCGAATCCAAAGCCGAAGGCATGCTTGCCGCGAATCAGCGTTACCGAATCGGCATACTCCCACAGCGGGATGTCGCTGGTGGTTGGAACGTTCCCGGGACTGCCTACTGATCCGCTTAGATTCTGGAACGAGGCCTCAGGCCAGCCGCGAGCGTAGTCCGGCAAGTTCGTGAAGACACCGGACAAACCAAGGGAAGCAACTGCGCTGGCCGGAGCCGGATTTGCATACTGCAGAGCAACTGCCTCGAGATGGCCTGCGCGAAAGTTATTCACGATGTTATGAGGCAGAGTAATCGTATGGTTGACAACCCAGTTCACGGAATCCTCGGTGAACAGGTTGTTTCCCGCAGGCACTGATGTCGTTCCGATACTGGCGTTGTCATAGGTGGCATGCGTCCAACGGAAGAAGGCTGTCCCGTAACGGCCTAACTCCTGATCGCCGCGGTATGTCTGCTGGTTTGTAGTATTGGGCAGGTTCACCCTTTGCAGGAAATTGCCAACGCAGCCGCCTGCCGTGCCAGCGGTGCAGTTCGGAGCAGGAAAAAGTCCGCCCGCGATCATAGTCTGCGCCAGCCGCGAGAAGCGGGAGGCAGGAATCATGTTGCCTGGAAATGGCTGGCCCGTCGTTGGATCGATAGGCATGCAAGGATTGCCGGTAGAGAGCGCGGCCGTGCAGTCAGCGCTGCCATATGCTGGCAGGCCGGACGTTGCAAAGTTGCCGGAAAGCTGTGTCGGGTCAGGCACATTCGAGTAAGCGTTGGAGCCGTTTACGATACGCCATCCCTCGTAATTGGCGAGAAAGAAGCTTTTGTCCCTGCCGTTGTAAACCTTGGGTATCCAGATGGGGCCGCCCAGCACGTAGCCGAACTGGTTCTGACGCAATTCGGGGATGGATGTCTGGAAATAGGACCTGGCATCATACGCATCATTGCGATTGAACTCGAAGATGGAACCATGAAACTGATTACTACCGCTCTTGCTGATGAGGTTCACCTGGTTTGCGCTGAAGCCATATTCCGCAGAGTAAGTTTCGCTCTGCACCTTGAACTCCTGGATAGCATCCTGGGAAAGAACAACCGCCGGCGTCTGCAGCGCAGTGTCAGTGTTGGTGATGCCATCCAGCGTGTAGTTGTTTGATTCGGGGCGGGCGCCGTTGATGCTGATCGCGTTCCCTTCACCCTGCCGCATCTGCCCCATTTCGCCGGTAGTCTGCACCGCACCCTCACCAATGAAAAGCAGATTGATGAAGTTGCGGCCGTTGAGTGGAAGCTGATCGACTTGTTTCTGGGTAACAACCTGCGCAATCTCTGAAGTGTCCGTGTCCAGATTGACGCCGGTGCTGGTAACGGTGACGGTTTCAGTCGCTGCGCCGGCCTCGAGCGAAGCGTTGACGCGGATTTCCTGCGCAACCAGCAGAGTGGTGCTGGTCACTTGCACCTTCCGGAATCCGGGCGCCTCGACCGTGACTTGATAGGGTCCGGGAACCAGGTCAGGAACGGAATAGTCGCCTGCGCCTGTGGTTGTTGTCACGCGGGAAATTCCCGTGCCCGTGTTGGTGATGGTGACTCGGGCTCCCGCGACGACCGCGCCGGTCTTATCGCTGACCGTGCCCAGGATGGTTCCGGTGGCGCCGCCCTGTCCGTACATCTTTGCTGCGATCAGCAAAAGCAAAAGGGAGCAGCTGAGAATCGTGGTCCTCATTGCACCGCGCATGTCTTGTGTCCTCCTGAAGTGTGCTTCCGTTTCCCTTACATTGCGCGGCGACTGCTGTATGTGCGTCTTATCTGCCTGCGCGCTAAAAACTCTCTTTGAGGGGATCATTCTGTTTCGCACTTGAAACAGTTTCCTACTCGGACGCGAACTCTAGAGGATCAGAGAATCGACTGTCAACCCAAATTTTTCTTTATTGGAATTTATTCCCATTGAAAGCCGGCTCGCCTTGGAAGGGAGCAAAAATGCGGTGGCAACCAATAGTGACAAGGGTTTTCACACACATCCGATAGGAGAATGTTTTTTTGAACTCGAAAAAAGCGATTTAGCAAGAAAAGCTGTTCTTTTCCGGACACACCTGACGGGTGTCAACGGCCTCGCCAGGAAAGACGAAGATCAAAGACGTTCCACTGTTCAGAAACGCACAGCGCTGTTAGTTCGCGCTTGTGCCAAGCAGTTCTGCCCACCTGGTGACCGCGTCGGGAGAGACACCCACGGATGGGCTGTACTTCCCTTCAAGCGCGGCCAGCTGTATGGCAAAGTTTCCGATCGTCGAGCTCTCGCGCGCGCCGCGACAAACCTCAAGTCCTGTCGCTTTCGCCGTCAAGCGATTGAGCAGCTCGTTCTGGCTGCCTCCGCCGACGATGAACAAACGTTTAAAGTTCTTCCCGCTCAACACTGCAATCCGGCTGAGCACCTCGCCATAGCGAGCGGCAAGCGAATGAAAGATCAGCAAAGCAAACTGCGGTGCATTGGCGGGATGTTCATCGAGAATGGTCAGGCCGCGGCCGGAGCGCTGCATGTTGATGCGCGCCGGCATATTGCCCTGCAGCAGCAGGCTTGGCTCGTCGACTTCGAGCAGACCTTCCGGCAGAGTGGTGCGCTCTGCTTCGGCGATCAGCTCGGGAACCGTCCAGTTGAGGCCCTCCTGCGCCCAGTGTTCCATGCACTGGCGAAGCAGCCACATGCCGTTGACGTTTTTGTGGAAGCAGATGCGACCACCCACGGCGCCGAGATTGGTGAAGTTCTCCGTGCGTGCCAACTCGCTATTGCATGGCGAGTCCAGCACAGTCCCTACCAGCGACCAGGTGCCAGAGCTGATGTAAGCCCAGTCGTCGCCGCTGGCCGGAATACCTGCAATAGCCGAGGCTGTGTCATGGCACGCTGGGGCAATCAGTAACGTGTCCTGCAGTGCGGGGAGCGCAGCAAGGCGCCCCTTGAGCTTTCCTACCGTGGTTCCCGGAGGAACGATCTTCGGCGCTGCCACCAGATCGAGGCCGACAGAATGAAATATCTCAGCGCACCAGCGCGCGCGATTCAGCTCAACCAGTCCGGTGTGCGTTGCGTTGGTCAGCTCGCTTACCCGCTCGCCTCCCCAGCGAAAGAGCATATATTCAGGAAGATTGAGCCAGCGGTCAGACCTCTCGTGCCCCGCGATGCTATCCGCGTGGAGTTGGTAAAGCGTATTGATACGCAGCTGTTGAATACCGGTAAGCTCACGCAGCTCCTCGGGAGCACACTTGGTGTGAGCTGACTTTTCCGCTTCGATGGTGCGCTCATCGCGATAGCAGTAGGGATCATCAAGCGGACGCCCATCTGCTCCCAGCCGCACGTAGTCCACAGCCCACCCATCGACAGCAATGGAGCGGATACCTTCGCTAGCAATCTCCGCAGCCTGTTTCAGCCCCTCATCAACGCCGGCCTGAATCGCACGAATGTCCCAGCGCAGGCCGCCTTCCATCTGGCGAGCCTTGTTGTCAAAGCGTTGGATGAGCGCAACCTGCGGCTTGCCTTCCTGCCAGCGCAGAAGCGATACACGGCAACTCTCCGCGCCGAGATCGACAGCCACCAGCGCCCGACGGTCGGCCGGAACAGGCTCTGCTGCGAGTGAGTCACTCAACGCAGGTAAGCCTCCACCAGTCCGCCATCGACAGGAATCAGATGCCCTGTCGTCACCGGTGTCAGCGGTCCGCCGAGGAAGAGAATGGCCTGCGCGCAGTCTCTTGGATCGATGGGTACGTGAGTCAGCGTGCGCTTTGCGTAAAAATGCGCCAGCTTATCCCGCAGAGTATCGTCGCTTTCGCTCTCCTCAAACGCGATGTTGTACTTCGCGAGCGATGCCTTCACGCGGTCGCGCGGAAACATTGTCGATCCCTTCACAACAGTCGCCGGGCTGATGCCGTTCACGCGTGTCCGCGGAGACAGCGATACCGCGAGCTCGCGCACCAGATGGCTGAGCGCCGCTTTGGAAACGTCGTAGGCTTCGCTTCCCTTCTTCGCGACGACTGCATTCGCGGAGCTGGTCAGCGTCAGCGTAGCATCGAGGCCCTGCTCGTTGAAGACCTTCTGCGCCTCATCGGCGAGCAGATAGTTGGCCGTGACGTTGATCTCCAGCGTCGTGCCCCATTGGGCATCGCTGATGATGCCATCTGCTGATGACGGGAAGATGGCGGCAGTATTGATCACCATGTCGAGTCCGCCAAACTGCTTGATTGTCGCGTTCAGAGCGCCGCGAATCGCTTCACGGTTGCGGATGTCGATCGCCGTCGAGATAACAGCTTCCTTGCCGGCAACGGACTGGCACTCCGCAGCCACCTTCTCTGCACCGGCGACATCTCGGTCTGCAACCACCACATGAGCTCCGCGCTCTGCTGCCAGCAGAGCTACTTCGCGGCCGATACCACTGCCTCCGCCGACAACCAAAGCCACGCGTCTGCTCAATTCCTTTTCCGGAGGCTGGCGGCGAATCTTCGCCTCTTCCAACGCCCAGTACTCAATGCGAAAAGCTTCACTCGGCGGCAGCGCGACGTAGTTCTCGTACACAGTGAACTCGCCTGGTCCGGCTGCCGGGCCGGCCTGGGGCACATCGGTGCATGGAATCTCACCGCCCAGCGAACCTGCTCCCTGCATCACGTGAATCGCATTGGTGTAGAACTCGCCGGTGAGACGCGATTCGGTCTTGTTCTTGCCGAAGGTAAACATGCCAACGCCGGGAACCAGCACTACGGTTGGGCTGGCGTCGCGAATTGCGGGAGAATCCTTGAGCGCATGCTTCGCATAGTACTCGCCGTATTCCTTGCGATAGTTCTCGAGCGTCGTGTCGATCAGCGCTGCCAGATCCTTCACGTCACCCTTCGGATTCCAGGGAAGAAACATGGGCCGGATCTTGGTGCGGATAAAGTGATCCGGGCAGCTCGTGCCCAGATGGGCCAGCTGCTCCGCCTGCTTCGAGTTCGCAAATTCCAGCACATCCGGAGAATCCGTAAAGCTGCCGATCCATCGCTGCTTGCGTGAAACGGCTCCGCGCAGGCGCGTAAAGATGGCCTGCGCCACCGCGGCGCGATCTTCACGCGATTCGTGTATCTTTCCGCCGAATGCGGCGGCGCCTTTCTTGACTGCATGCGCGTCAATGAACTGTCCGATCTGGTCGATGAAGGTGATCGTGTTCAGGTAGCTCTCGCGCTGTGTATTTCCCCACGTAAACAATCCATGGCCGCCAAGAATGATGCCATCGCAGCCGGGGTTTTCCTCAACCGCGCGCTTCAGCATCATCGCCAACTCGAAGCCCGGACGCTGCCACGGAATCCAGACTAGCTTGTGGCCAAATTCCTTATTGAACTCTTCCATCTTCAGCTTGCCGTTCGATGATGCTGCAAGCGCAATCCCCCAGTCGGGATGCAGGTGATCCACATGCGGGAAGGGTAGAAAGCCGTGCAGTGGTGTGTCGATCGAAGCTGCGACAGGATTGTTCCCGAACGTGATCAGCGGATACATCGCGACCATCTCGTCTTCACGCGCCACGCCCGGATACACCTTCTCCATGGACAGCAGCCGGTCGAGATAGAGCGTGGCGAAGCCCTGCCGCTTGATGCTGCCCAGATCGCCGCCACTCCCCTTTACCCAAAGCACTTTCACTTTTTCGCCGGTCAGCGGATCGTCCTGGTCCAGCTTCGAGCTGGTATTGCCTCCGCCGAAGTTTGTGATGCGCAGGTCGGAACCAAGCAGATTCGAACGATAGCGCAGCAACTCCGGCTCATCCAGCTTCGCGGCTACCGTTTCATCCCAGCGGTCCTCGAGAAAACGCAGGCCACCTTTTACAGCCATATCGATCTCCATCCTTCACCGGACGCACGACGTCCCCAACCATGGTGTCATGGTTTTATCAATAGATCAATTATTTCTATAGACACACAAAATCAGAGATCGATTGATCCGCGCTGCACACTTAAATCGGCTGCTGTCACCGTCCGGGTACTTACGTAGTTATAGGGCGGCACGGTCTGTCCACCCAGCAGCGCCAGGCCAAGGCTCACCAATGCCGGACCATACGTTCCTGTCTCGTGCGACACCGATCCAATCAATGGAGAGGAACGCTTCCTCATCTCCTCCATCGCTTCTGCAATGCAGTCCTGGCCTACGACCGCAACATGCTTCTCGCGCTTCGCAGCGCGCACTGCATCGACCGCACCCAGAGCGCTGGTATCGGTCGCAGCAGCTACCAGAATGTGTTTGTCTTTCGGATGCCGCTTTAGAAAATCCGCCAGCAGATCCTTGCTCACATGGCGCATGCCGCGCCCATCGATGCGCACAAAGCATTCCACCGGCATATCGCCGAGCGTAGCCTTGATAGCCTCAAACGCACCGGTGGTGCGGCTCTGCACCAATGTTCCCGCCTCGGGTAGATCTAGACCAATCACCCAATCGACTTTTCCGTTCCAGTTGGTCTTCGCATGCTGCGCCAGCAACTCGCCTGCGTCCCGGCCCACCCGATAGTTATCGACGCCCAGAAAGGTCGCGTGCGGATGCGGTATATCGACAGCGATAAGCGGAATCTTCGCTGCCGCAATCTTGTCAGCAATCACCGGGGCAACTTCCTGCTCCACCTGAAATTCAATGACCAGGTCGACGCGGTTTTTTACAAACTCTTCCGCATTGCGCAGTGCTGTCATCGCGTCGTACTGGTTGTCGAGGATCATCAGATCGACACCCATCGAAGCAGCCGCGGATTTGAGGCTTTCCGTCACCGCTACGCTGAAGGGCATGTCCGTGCTCTGCCCGGCGAAGCCGAAACGAAGCTTTTTGGGCCGGCTCACCGCGCGATACAGACCGTCTGTTGATTGAGCCAGATACCCGCGATGGGTGTATGTCTTCAGCACCCGGTAGACCGTGGTCTTTGAGACCTTCGTTTTCTTGTAGATGGTTTCGAGCGACATCGGCTGGTTTTCACTCTGCAGCAACTCCAGAATGTCCAGCGCTTTGGAGAGGACCGGGATCAGATAAAGACGCTTGTTCGATTTACGCAACGCAGACTCCGCACCAGGGATTGAATCCCATTATGCCCGGCAGGGCTATGTTCCCGATATGAAATTCTTCCGCCGGGTGTACGTATTGAATCCTAAGCGTAGCTGGTAACGCGGCCCGCGTTCTTCGCTCCGCGCGCCTGCGTGGCCTTTTCAACGTAGCCGCTCGCATAAAGCGCTTTCAGCGGTTCGGCCGGCAGTCCGCGCGCCTCCCTCCACTGCATCACCGTGGGGCGAACATCGATGTAGAACGCGCCGCGGAAGAGCTCTTCCGCCTCGACCAACCGGCAGGTATCCTGCAACTCCGCAAGCTTTGCCCGGTCAACGAGCGCAGCCTTGGCATACAGCTCCTGCGCGGCCACCACTGTCTGCACCATGGCCTCGACCTTGCCCTTAAGGTTGTGGCTCTGGTCGATCATGAAGGCAATATCGTTGAACTGGTCGCCGGCCTCGCTGATGATCTCGTAAAAGATACGGAATACCTGGTAAGGATCGATCGATCCTAGCGTCAGATCGTCGTCGGCATACTTGCGATCATTGAAGTGGAACCCGCCCAGCGCCTTCAGGCGCAGCAGCCAAACGACAATCTGCTCCACATTCTGCGCCTGATAGTGATGCCCGGTGTCGACGAGCACTTTCGCCTGCGGGCCGGCGCCGCGCGCGTACTCGAGCGCCATGCCCCAGTCCGCGATATCCGTGAAATAGAAGCCCGGCTCGAATGGCTTGTACTCGACCAGCATGCGCTGATCCGGCCCCAGGGCATTGTGCGTTGCCTTCAAACCTTCCTGCAGCCAGTCGATGCGCCGGCGTATCGATTGCGATCCCGGATAGTTCGCTCCATCGGCGATCCACATCGAGATATCGCGCGAGCCCAGCGCTTTTGCAATCTCTACCGACTCAACGCAATGCGCGATGGCCTGCGCTCGAATCTCCGCGCTGGGATTGGCGAGCGATCCGAACTTGTATTCCTGATCCTGAAAGAGGTTGGGATTGATCGAACCGGCCCGCACTCCGAACTTCGTTTCCAGCGATCGAATCTCTGCGACATCCTTGATGCCGTTCGGCGTATCCCACAGCACATGCAGCGCGACCGTCGGAGATCCGCCGGTGAGAGCATGCACCTGTCCGGCATCGGCGAACTTCTCCTCGAGATTCGTCGCCGCCGCAGCCTGGATGAACTTTCCAAAACGGGTTCCGGTATTGGCAAAACCCCAGGAGGGAATTTCGATACGAAAGCTGTCGAGCGCGTGAAAGATGCGCTCGGTTTCGTTTACAGTCTGGCTGCCGAAATGGTTATTCGAGTGAGGCATCGCAAGATTCTAGCCTAGATTTATACTCGTAGTGAAATAAACTTCCTATTGAAATCTTCAGGACGGCACCGCATTTCTTTTGAATCCGCGAATTAGACGGCATGGTCCAGCACCAGAATCACATCGAGAAAGCGCGGACCATGCACGCCCTTAATCCGTGTCATTTCAATATCCGCCGTAGCCGAAGGCCCCGAAAACATAGTGGTAGGAAGCCTGGCCGTAGCCTCAAGAAGGCGCATAGCCTGGGGAACCGACTGCACAATCTGACTCGCAAACAGAACGCACAACTGATAGTCCGGCACCAATGTAGCCACCCTGCGCCCCTGCCCCGGCCCACTCTGAAGCACAATCGTCCCGGTATCGGCGATCGCCAGGACCGCAGCCGTTAGCACGCCGTCTAACTTGTCCAGATTATCCGGGGAGAGAGTCTGGTCCTCCACAAACCGGAATCCCTCGGGCAGCCATTCGCGCGGCAGTCCTGCAGGAGTCACAACATTTTGCTTCCCGCGCTGAACAAGCGCACGCCTTACTAATTCCGCAATTTGGTCCGGCTCGCAGCGAAAGACATGCGCGTCGTAATCCACCAGCCGATCTTCGAGCAAATGGACCATCTCCTGCGGAGACAGATGGGAGACAACCTTATAGTCCCTGTCAATCGTCTCCCAGCTCCGGCTCGCCTCTTTATCTGATGCCACGGGCTTGGCTGTGCGAATGCGCGCCAGTATTTCTGTTCTTGCGTCGGTCATCTCAGGCATCGCTGCGGCCTTTCTTCTCGCGGGCCTCAAACCACTCGCGGAAAGTCTGCTTCGGCATCTCATGCAGATCGCGCGCCTTTGTCCAACCACCCAGCATGCCCGGCAGCCAGCCAATCCAGCCATCGCGATTGACCAGCGGCCTCTCGGCCATGCGGCCAAACTTCTGTGCGGCGCGGAAACGCCGCTCACTGCGGAAGATCGCACCCAGCGCCTTCATCGCCATCGCTTCCGGATTCAATCTGCCAATGCCCGTCGTCTGCTGCTGCACTACCTGGTTGCGCAGATGAATCAGAACTTCGGGAATATTGATCTTGACCGGGCACACTTCATAGCAGGCTCCACATAGCGACGACGCGTACGGCAGGCTCTGCGCGTGCTCCAGCTTCTGCAGTTGCGGAGTGAGAATCGCGCCGATCGGCCCGGCGTACACCGATCCGTAAGCGTGCCCTCCGGTCTGCCGGTAGACCGGACACGCATTCTGGCACGCCGCGCAGCGAATGCAGTAGAGCGTCTGCCGGCTCTCCGCATCGGCAAGCACGCTGGTCCGAGCGTTATCCATCAGCACCACGTGGAAATTCCGCGGCCCATCGTTCTCGTGAACGCCTGTCCAGATCGAGTTATAAGGATTCATGCGCTCGCCCGTTGCCGAGCGAGGGAGCAGCTGCAGCATAACTTCGAGGTCTCGAAAGCGCGGAAGCACCTTGTCGATACCCGCGATCGTGATCAGTGTCTCCGGCAGCGTGAGACACATTCGTCCATTGCCCTCAGATTCCACGATGCAGACGCCGCCGGTATCCGCGATGAGGAAGTTCGCTCCGCTTACCGATGTCTTTACCGTTAGGAATTTCTTGCGGAGATAGGTGCGCGCGGCCTCCGCCAGATCGGCCGGTTGATCGCCGAGCTCTTTCAGGTGCATCTCCCGCAGAAAGATCTCGCGAATCTGATTCCGATTCTTGTGCAATGCCGGAACCACTATGTGTGAAGGCTGGTCCTGCCCGAGCTGAATGATCAGTTCCGCCAGATCCGTCTCAATGGCCTGAATGCCCGCGGCTTCCAGTGCGTTGTTCAGGCGAATCTCTTCGGTGGTCATCGACTTGACCTTGATCACCTCGTCCGCGCCTGCTTCCTTCGCCAGACGCACGACAATCTGCCGCGCCTCCTCGGCATCGCGAGCCCAATGGACATGACCTCCCGCTGCCTCGCAGTTCCTTTCGAACTGCTCGAGGTACTCATCCATATATGTGAGCGTGTGGGCGCGTATCTGCCGCGCAGATTCCCGCAGCTGCTGCCAGTCCGGGCGCTCTTCGACGACGCGCTGACGCTTGGTCTGAATCACGTTCGTGGCGTGCTTCACGTTCTTGCGCAGCTGGATGTCGAGAAGCGAGATCTTCGCCGCCTTGGGAAAAGCGGGAGCGGTTGCGGGATCAAGCGGAACGCGGCTCAAGGCTGAGCTCCTTCTTCGCCTGCGAGGATCTCCGCGAGATGTACCGCGCGCACGCCGGTCTGCTGCCGATGCAGCGCGCCCTCGATGTGCATCAGGCAGGAGTTATCGCATGCAGTGCACGCCTCCGCGCCTGTCTCAAGAACCGCCTGCGTCTTATCTGCCAGCATGGCGGCGGAGACATCTGCATTCTTCACCGCAAACGTGCCACCGAAGCCGCAACATTGGTCCAAACCTTGCAGAGGAACCAGGTCAATCCCGCGTACAGACTTCAGTAGTTTCACAGGCCCATCGCCGAGACCAAGGTTTCTCAGGCCATGACAGCTCGCGTGATACGTGACCTTGTGTGGATAATACGCACCGACATCTTCGAGACCGAGCTTCTTGGTCAGAAATTCAGAGAACTCCCACACCCTTGGCAGCAACTCACTCAGATCCAGCTTGAGCTGCTCATCCTTGAGCTGCTCGGCTATCAGCAGATAGTGATCGCGCATCATGGCCACGCAGGATGACGACGGCACAACGACTGCCTCGGCGTGGCGGAACTGGTCGACAAAGCGCCGCACCAGTGGAAGTGCCTCCGCCTGATAGCCGGTATTCCAGTGCATCTGGCCGCAGCATGTCTGCCCCGCGGGAAACTCGACGGCGTGGCCTAGCCGCTCCAGCAGCCGGACAACGGCTTTGCCCGTCTCAGGAAACAGGGTGTCGTTATAACAGGTAATGAAGAGCGCAACCCGCAGGACCGGCCTCTCAGGATTCAATAGAGATTATATTTTCCCAATGGTACACGTTGTCAGGTACGATAAACCGTCCCTGATTCAGGGTATCGCTACTTTGCACACATGAGGGATTCGTGGGACCCAACCCGTTCCTGGGCGTCATCTATCACTGGATCGGCGGTTTTGCCTCCGCCACAAACTTTATCCCCTTTCGCGGCATCAAGCGCTGGTCCTGGGAGATCTACTGGATCATTCAGGGCGTGGCCGCCTGGCTGATCGCGCCCACCCTGATCGCCTCCATCTTCGTGCCTCATGTCTTCGGCGTTTTGCATCAGGCTCCGATGTCGACGATTGGCTATGCCGTCTTCTGGGGAATGCTGTGGGGCATGGGCGGCCTCACATTCGGCCTGGCCATCCGCTATCTGGGGCTCGGTCTTGGATATGCCATCGCATTGGGCCTGTGCACAGCCTTTGGCACGCTGATGCCGCCGGTCTTTGCGCGGGAGAACGGCCAGATGCAACTGCTCGTTATCGCCCACCAGACTTCAGGAAAAGTAATTCTCATAGGAGTTCTGGTTTGCCTCATCGCCGTCGCCATCAATGGTATGGCGGGGATGTCAAAAGAGAAAGAGATCACGGAAGAAGAAAAAGCCAGCTCCGGGGAACGCGATTTCTCCTTCGCTACCGGCCTCGCGGTCGCCATCTTCGCAGGCATTATGAGCTCCTGCTTCGCCTATGGATTATCCGCAGGCAAACCGATCGGCGAGATCGCCAAGGGACAGCTGCTGGCTAGCGGCCACTCTGATCTCTGGCAGAACCTGCCCGTGCTGATCGTCGTCTTGTGGGGCGGCTTCATCACGAATTTTGTCTGGTCGCTGATTCTGATCATCAAGAATCATTCGATGGCCCAGTTCGCCGGCGAGCCGGGCAGCAATCCGCTCGGAACAAGCGCGGAAACCGGCATGACCCTTCAGGATGTCGATCCGCGATCGCTCACGCAGCGCATCGCACCCGGACCACTGCTGAGGAACTACATCCTTGCCGCAATGGCCGGGGTGATTTGGTATTTCCAGTTCTTCTTCTATTCGATGGGCCAGACCAAGATGGGCAAGTACGACTTCTCCAGCTGGGCATTGCACATGGCCAGTATCATCATCTTCGCCACGCTGTGGGGAATCGTGCTCAAAGAGTGGCGCGGCACCAGTAGCAGGACGCGCTATCTGGTGGCAACGGGCCTCGGCTTGCTGATCGCATCCACGCTCATCATCGGATACGGCAACTACCTCAAGACGCAGGAGACGATCCCAAGTCCAAATAAGACTGCTCATGCCGATCTTTTGCGATGTTCTAAAAAAGCGGCGTCGAATTCATCCGCAATCCGATAAGTCTGGTCGCAGTCGGCTTAGCTCTCGTATTCAGGCTCCGGCTGTGGCAATACATCGCTCTTGCCAGCGATCCATACATAGAGGGTCGGCAACAAAAAGATGCTCATCACCAGATCTGAAATCAGTCCTCCGACGATGACAATCGCGAACGGCCGTTGAGAGTCGGAGCCGATGCCATGCGACAATGCGGCAGGAATAAGACCCAGCGTAGCAACAAGCATCGTCATCATGATGGGACGCAGCCGCAAAACCGCGCCCTCAATCGCGGACTCCTCCACGGAGTGGCCTTGCACACGCAGCTGATTCATGTACTCGAGCATGATGACGCCGGTCTGCACCGATACCCCGAACAGTGCTAGAAATCCCACACTGGAAGAGACGCTGATATTAGTGTGCGTAACGAGCAGGGCCAGCAGTCCACCGACGCGGGCTAACAGTACATTGATCAGAATCAAGGTCGCCCACTTGAATGACTTGAACATCAGGTACAGGATGAGGAAGATCAAGAGAATCGTAAGCGGCACGATAATAGCCAGCCGCTTGTCCGCTCGCTGCTTGCTTTCGTACTCGCCAGCCCAGGTGAAGTGATAACCAACCGGTAACTGGACACCCTTGTTTACCTTATCGATGGCCTCTTCGACGGTGCTGCCCAGATCGCGGTTGCGCACGCTGTATTTCACCGCAACATATCGCTGCTGACCTTCGCGATAGATCTCCTCTGCTCCATCGTCGGTGTCGATCCTGGTCAGCTGAGCCAGCGAAACACGTTCCCCAGTAGGAGCAAGCAGACGAATATTTTCGATCGCCTGACGCGTATCGCGAAACTGCTTCTGATAGCGCAGCACAAGGTCGTAACGCGCCTCGCCCTGCAGTACTTGGCTTACTGCATTGCCTCCCACGGCTGTCTGGATTGCATCCTGAACATCGGCAACATTGATCCCCCAGCGCGCCGCTGCCACACGATCGACGGTGAATGTGAGATTCGGCTGGCCGATGATGCGAAACAGTCCAAGATCTTCCACTCCTTTAATCTTGCTCATCACGTTCACGACCTCATTGCCCTTTTCTTCAAGAGTCTTGAGATCGTCCCCATATACCTTTACCGACAGCTCGCCCTTCACACCGCTGACCGCCTCTTCCATGTTGTCTTCAATTGGCTGTGAGAAACCCCAAATTACACCAGGGATTTTTTCCAACTCATAGTTCATGGAAGCAATCAGATTGTCTTTGTTCTCATGAAAGATCGGACGCCACTGATCCTTCGGCTTCAGATCGACGAAGTATTCAGTGTTGAAGAAGCCGGTCCAATCCGTTCCATCGTCAGGGCGGCCTATCTGGGAAACAACCTGAGTAACCTCTGGAAATTGGGCCAATGCAATGCGAGCTTTATTGGAGATTGCCAGGCTCTCGTCGGGCCCTGTGGAAGGAGCGAGCGAGCCCCGTACCCAGAGCGCGCCCTCATCCAGATGGGGCAGGAACTCCGAACCAATCACACCGCTGTAGAGCAGAAAGATCGCGAGCGCAAGACCGACGACACCAATGCCGACAGTAATGCCCCGATGATGGATCGCCTCGGCCACTCTTTTGCGGTAGACCTTGGTCATGTATTCCATCACCGGGTTATGCCACTCTTTCGCGCCCTTGCGGAACATGAAGCTCGCCAGCACCGGTGCGGCAACCATGGAATAGGTCAGCGCACCGAGAAGGGCAAACGCGACCGTCCACGCCATGGGCTTGAACAGGCGCCCTTCGACAGCCTGCAGCGTAAAGATGGGAAGATAGGCCGTGATGATGATGCCGATCGCATAAAACACGGGGCGCTGTACCTCGTGAGCCGCCGCGCGAATCTTCTCCTGCGTGGTCTCGCCGCCGTTGTCTTTGCGGTTCAAGTGGCGCACGATATTTTCGATCATGACCACGGCGCCATCGACCACCATGCCAAAGTCGAGCGCGCCGAGCGAGAGCAGATTCGCTGGGATATGCCGCAGGTCTAGACAGATGGAGGCGAACAGCAGAGAAAACGGGATGGTAAGCGCAACAATAATTGCGCCGCGCACGTTCCCGAGAAAGAGCATGAGAATGATCACCACAAGAACGATGCCTTCAGTCAGGTTGTGCAGCACCGTGTGAGTGGTGAGATGAATCAGGTCGCTGCGATCAAGAAAAGGAACAACCTTGACTCCGGGAGGAAGCAAACCGTGCGTGGCTGGCACTGCAGGCTTAGCCCTGTGAAACCATCCGCCCGGCTCCGCCGGTTTTGCATCTGTGCCGTTGAGTTCGACGACTTTTGCTTCAATCCCCTTCAGCGCAGGATCGGCGTCTGCACCCTTTTGCAGCAGTAGAGCGCCTTCCACTACATCTGGAGTGTCAATGAGTTTGCCGTCGACCGATCGATAGGTCTTGGATATCTGACCCAGGCGAATCTTGGGGCCCTGGTCCACAACTGCAATATCTCTGATGCGCAGCGCAGTGCCGTTCTGCGTTTTGACAACCGTATTTTCGATCTGTTGGACATCCGCAAATAGACCGACAGCCTGGACATTGATCTGCTGCGCCCCGGCAACGATGAAGCTGCCTCCGGCATTGGTATTGTTATTGGCGAGCTGCTGCTCAATCTGGGCAATGTTCAATCCGTAAGCAACAAGCTTGTCGGGATCGAGTCGGATTTGGTATTCCCTCGTCAGACCTCCGAAGCTGGCCACATCAACCACGCCGGGAACGCTTTTGAACTGTTTCTCGAGTGTCCAGTCTTCGAGCGACTTCTGCTCCATCACATCGAAGTTCGGATTCTTGCTCTCAACGGTGTACCAGTAAATCTGCCCGGCGGGACTCCAGTCGGTCTGCAGCTGTGGTGTAAGCCCAGCCGGCAGGGTTACCATGCTGAGCCGCTCCAGGACGCGCTCACGGTTCCAGTTGTTATCTGAAGAATCCGTGAAGTTCATGATGATGCTGGAAATTCCAGCCAGGCTGAAGGACCGCAGATTCTTCATCTCCGGAATTCCGGCCATCTGAATTTCGGTGGGAACGGTAATCTGCTTCTCGATATCCTCGGCCGAGTGTCCCGGCCACTGCGTAATGATGTTGACGTAGTTATCCGCAACGTCTGGATAGGCGTCGACAGGGAGATTGTGAAACGCAATCGCTCCCCAGACAAAAAGCAGAAGCCCGACAGCTATGACCAGCAGGCGGTTCTGCAGCGCCAAATCAACGAGCCGTCTGATCATTGCGCCTCGAGCGTCGTTTCCAGCTGCAACACATTGGAAACAACCGGCTGTCCTGCGCTGATACCTGAGAGCACTTCCTGCTGATTTCCAGACAGCATATCTCCGCCGTGTACCTCCACGCGTCTGAAGTGGTTTCCTCCAGCGGGCACATAAACCCAGTCGCGATCATGCAGGTGCAGGATGGCAGATGCCGGCACAACTGCACGCTTCTCTGCTGTCTTACCTTTGATGGTCGCCGTAACGAACATCCCAAGCTTAAGAAATCCGGGATTTGCAACCTCGATGCGAACCTTTGCCGTTCGAATACTGGGATCGAGCGTTGGATCGATCTCAGAGATTCGCCCTGTCAACAGCTTGTCTGGGTATCCATCAAAACGAATGGTCGCGCTCTGTCCAACAGAGATTTTGGGCAGATCATTCTCGTAAACATCGCATATTACCCATACCGTGCTGAGATCGGCGACGGTGAATGCTGTTGACGACCCGGAGTAAGTAACACCCACGGCTGCCGCGTTCGTCACATTTTGTGAGATGATCACGCCGGTGATAGGCGAATACACCTGCACGATGCTGCTGGGGTGACGCTTGTCGACGCCGAGCGTATGCAGCTGCTCATCTGCGGCATCCAGGTCGGCCTTCGCATCCTTCTCGCTGTCGTCAGCCTGCTCTAGAGCACTGAGTGGGACGGCGCCATGCTCGTACAGATCTTTGGCGCGAACATAGGCTTTGTTGGCCAGCTGTTCATCATTCACTGCCTTGAGATAGGCATCGAAGGCGCTGGTAATGTCGTTGCTCTGCACCTGCAGCAAGAGCTGACCCTTCTTCACCTCGTCCCCAAGGCGCGTCTTGATATCGATCACTCGGCCACTGGCAAGCGAGATTACCGGCACCTCGCGGGCAACGTCAGGGTTGACAGTGCCGGTGACGCTCAACTCGGCAGGCGCATTGATTTCCCCTGCGGCGACAAGCGGGAAAAGATCGGGCTTCTCGACCAGCACCAGATTCATATCCCCGGCCTCAGTTGGTTGCGTAGCTTTAGGCGTGCCGTCGGCAGGATTGAACTTGCTTTCACATGCCGTCAGAGCAAGACAGAGCGCCGCGCCAGCGACTGTTTTGAATAAACCTCTTTTAACAATCACTGAATCACCTCACGGCCGACAGCAAGATTCAACTGGCCAGCGGCGGTCAAATAAGTACCGATGAGTTGGAGATAAGCCAGCTCCACATTGCGGAAATCGCTCTGCGCATTGAGCAGATCAAGCAGCGAGGCACCTCCGCGCTGATACGCATAGGTCACCGTGTCGCGAACACGCGTGGCCTGATCCAGATATTTTGCTTTGTACGGCCGCAGCAGATTCACGGTGCTGGCCACCTGCACGTAGGCGGAATCCACATCGGCGAACACCTGCGCACTCGTCGCATCTTGCTGCCGCTGATTTTTGGCGATGTCCAATTGCGTTCTCGCCTTTTCACCCTGATTCCGGTCGAAGATGCGAAGAGGAATGCTGACGCTGAGCCCGAGCGTCTGGTTGTCGTATTGGTTGTTGAATGATGGATTGAAGGTGTACCAGGCCGCGAAGGTCGGGTCAGTCGAGCCATTGGCAACAGCCAGCTTGTGATTGGTTACCGCCTGCTGCACCGACTGATAAGCGGCTTTTAAATCCGGGCGGCTATCCAAGGCGATTTTCTGAAAATCTTCGACAGGCTGCAGCTGGTCGCTGAAGTCAAAGTCGCCTCTTATATCGAACTGCTCGACCGGAGTCCTTTCGTTGAGGAGCTGCAACAGCGCGATCTTCGCCTGGCGCAGATTGACGATGGCCGTCTCCAGGTCCGACTCGTACTGAACACGCTGGAGCTCGATGCGGTCGAAATCGATCTGTGCGATATCTCCCTTTTGAAAGCGCAGCCTGCTGATATCGATCAGGTGATCGTAGTAGTCGAGTTCTTCTTTGGTGAGCGCGAGGACCGACTTGGCCTGCATGGTTGCCACAAATTGAGAGCGGAGATTGAAAAGCAGGTTCCGTTCCAGATCGGTATGCTGCGAAGCAGCAATTTGCGTGCCTTCTTTCGCGCTTTCGAGACGCAGTTCGCGCTTGTGTTCGCGTTCGTGAAGATAACTGAAATTGGGTTGATACTGCGTGCCCGCCAGCGGCTTCCAAACGCCCTGATACGGCGCGATCTGGGTACCATCTGTCGAGAACGTGAATTGCGGATTTGGCCTCAGATAAGCGGTGATCTCTTCCGCCTTCATCTCCTGCACGCCGACAGAGTCCGCGAGTAGAGTGGGATTCTGCGCTTCAAACCGCAGCTTCACATCGTCCCAGGTCAGTCCAGAGGGATTCGATGCGGCCGCCTGGGCTTCTTTGGCCGACTGGATCGGCTGATTTGGCAACCCCGCCACATCGGTTTGCCCCGATTGCTGAGACTGCGGTGACGGCTCCTGCGGAAGACTTGTCTGCGCCGCAATCTTCCCGGACCACGCCGTCATACCTACCAGCAGGATGGAACATCCAAGGACTCGACTCAGGGCGTGAACAGGTCGAAATGCAATCGCTCTAAGCGAGGCACCAATCGGCGTCTCAAAGCGCTTGCGAGCAAGCAGAAAAGGTGGTTTTGTCTGGGGGAGCGAACCGCGAACAATCATTCATTCAACGATAAAAGTGGCTGCGAAAAACGAGGGGCTATCTTTTGGCCGCCTGTCGCTATCTTTCAACCGGGCGTGCTCAAGGCGCTTGCGTACCGCGTGATATCGTTGAGAGAAATCGCGCCAGTTCAATGTTAAGTATTTTGGCAGCCCGATCGCTGACAGCTCCGTTCGCACCAGATTCGGCTAGAGCGGGTGCGCGATGAATAAGGTCATGATTGTTTCGGTGCTCCGCGGCAGCAAGAGAGCAACGCTGATCTGGTCGGGCGCGATCATCGCTCTCATTGCAATAACTGATTGGCGCGTCTCGGCCGATGTTCCCCTCGGATTTCTGTATCTCCTTCCCATGCTCATGCTGGGAAGAGTACTGAAGCCTTGGCAGACTATGTTTGTCGCCGGCGTTTGCACGTTTCTCACTGAGGAGTTCGATCCTTTTATCTGGAATCTGCGCACCGGCATACCGCGGGATGTTCTCTATTTCATGGCGTTCTTTTCGATCAGCGTTTTTGTTCACGAGGTTCATCGCAACCGCCAAGTCATCATGGAGCACCTCGACGAGATCGAGCGGCAGAATGAGGCTCGCCGCGAAGCCGAGCAGCAGTTGAAAGTTCTCATCGAGAGCAGCCCCGCCGCCATTCTTACTGCCGATTCAGACGGATATATTCTGATGGCCAACGAGGCTGCACATCGCATGCTGGAGATTGAAGAGCCTCAACTCGTAGGCAGCTTCATTCATCGCTATTTTCCGGCTCTCTCGAAAATATCCCGGCGCGAGACAAGCCAACAGCTATTTCGAGCTGTGATGCAGTCGCGCGGTCATCGTGAAGGCGGTGAAGCCTTCATCGCTGACATCTGCTTTTCTACATACCGGACGGATTCCGGCATGCGTCTTGCCGCGATGATCCTCGACGCTTCAGAGGAGATGCGCACTCGGGAGGAATCGAGTCTACATCAAATGCTTGCTGGATCGCGGATCGCTGCTGCTGCGGCCTCGCACGAGGTGAGAAATATCTGCGGCGCTATTGGGGCCGTGCATCAAAACCTTTCCCGCAGCGAGTTGCTGGCCGGGAACAAAGACTTTGAAACGCTGGAAAACCTGGTCACCGCATTGCAACGCTTTGCCACCGTCGAACTTCGCCCTTATCCGGAAAAGGTGGGCGAAGTCGATCTGAACGCGGTACTCGACGACCTGAAGATCGTTATCGCACCTTCGCTCGACGACCACGACATCACGTTTGACATGAGGCTGGACCCGTATTTACCTCTGGTGTGGGCAGACGGACCGAATCTGATGCAGGTCTTTTTAAACCTGACCACAAACAGCATTCGCACACTGTCCGAATCGGATTCAGACCGGCATATGTCCATTGCCGCGGCCAGAGATGGAGCACGCGTCCGGGTCGAAGTTATCGACAGCGGTGGAGGCGTGGCACGTCCGGACGACCTTTTTCGCCCCTTCCAATCAGGCGCAGAAAACACAGGACTAGGGCTCTACCTTGCGCGCGCGTTTGCGCGTTCCTTCGGTGGCGACCTGCTTTACAAGGCCGTGCCGGGCGGAGCATGCTTCATTGTCGAGCTCGCTGCGGTCAGCGAATCCGAGTCGACATTATGACCAACCTTATCCGTATTCTTCTTGTCGACGACCACAAGCTTTTTCGAGAGAGCCTCGCCCGCCTGCTTGAAAGCGAGCCAGACCTTTTTGTAGCTGGCCATTGCGCCACGCTTGGAGAAGCCGAACAAATCATCACAAGCGTACCCGTGGATGTCCTATTGCTCGACTATGATCTGGGTGTCGAAGTCGGAACGGTGTTTCTAAGCACTCTTTCTCAGATGAAAAATAATGTGAAGGTACTTATGGTGACTGGGGGAATGAGGGCAAGCGCCACACTGAAGGCCGTGGATGCGGGGATATCGGGTTTGATTCTCAAGCACAACGATCCTCACCAACTCATCACAGCTATTCGCAGGGTAGCTGCTGGGGAAACCTGGTGGGACACCGATGTTTTGCGCTCGCTGGGAACCAGCGAAGACAAATCCGCGATTCATACTGAGCACGTGAAATCGCTGACGGAGAGACAGCGTAAAATCCTTCGGAATATTCTGGACGGCTTTACGAATAAAGAAATTGCTTCACGAATCGGAGTATCCGAAACCTCTGTCAAAGCGACGATCCAGGAGCTCTTTAACAAGACCGGAGTGAGAACGCGGAGCCAGCTGGTGCGAGTGGCGATCGAGCAATACTCTTCAAATTGGCTGGAGGACGAACAATCAAACCGAGCCTGATTTAGCGCCGCCAGGCTGCGTCTAAAGTCTCCGCCTTACGATCTTCTCAATTGGATGGCTGGACAGCGTAATATTCTCGACCGATCAATCCTGCTACGACAACACCCGAGTCAGACCGATTCACACTCCCGCCCCGAAATCGAACGTAATCCCGATCGTTTAAGATACGTTGCTTCTCTGTGAAAATTTGGTATGCTTGGGCGCTGTTTAGTTCAGGCATAAATAATCGCCCCATTTCCTCGCGCTGTTGAGCGGCGGCCATTCAGATGCCCGGGCTTCATCTTCAGAGTTACGCGGACAAAGAGCCTATCGCGGTCGCCATCCGCTCTTTGTGGTTCTGGAAGGGTGAAATGTCTCGACTATCGACTCCTATTGAGAAGCTTAAAAACCATTACACAGTCGCCGTCATCGGTTCCGGCTACGGCGGCGGAATAGCTGCGTCACGTCTGGCCCGAGCAGGGCAGAGCGTCTGCATACTTGAGCGAGGTAAGGAGTTTCAGCCCGGCGAGTATCCGGATACCGAGCCGGCTGCGCAAGCCGAAATGCAGGTGGATGCACCCAAAGGACACGTGGGACCGATTACCGGCCTTTACGACTTCCACGTCAACCCCGCCATCAATGCGTTCGTTGGATGCGGACTGGGTGGGACATCCCTGGTCAACGCGAACGTATCTCTAGAGGCCGAGCCGCGCGTCTTTGACGATCACTGGCCGGCCGCGTTCCGCGCCGATATCGATACTCTCGTTGCCGATGGTTACCAGCGTGCGAGAGAGATGCTGAAGCCCAACCCTTATCCCGACGACTATCCCCCGCTGGCAAAGATGGAGGCGCTCGAAGCCTCGGCAGCGAGCATGGGGAAGAATTTTTACCGGCCGCCGATCAATGTGACATTCGAGGATCCTCCAGGCGGTGTTAACCATGTTGGCGTAGAGCAGCACAAGTGCACGGCATGTGGCGACTGCGTAACTGGTTGTAACTACGCAGCGAAAAATACTACGCTCATGAACTACTTACCCGATGCCTATAACTTCGGCGCGGCAGTATTCACCCAGATATCGGTTCGCTATCTTGCACGCAAGGACAACTTATGGCAGATCTACTATCAGGTTGCCGGTCTTGGCCGTGAAAAGTTCGATGCCCCGCTTCAATTTCTCACTGCTGACGTTGTGGTCGTGGCCGCTGGCACCCTGGGCTCAACCGAGATCCTGCTCAGATCCAAAGCTAACGGGCTGGCGCTTTCGAACGATGTCGGCATGGGCTTCACCGGAAACGGCGATGTTCTCGCCTTCAGTTATAACGGAGATAAGTCAATCCACGGAATCGGCTTCGGTCATCGCCCAGCCGGTGAACTGCCTCCTTGCGGCCCTTGCATCACCGGCATCATCGATATTCGCAACCAGCCGGTTCTCGATCAGGGCATGGTTGTGGAAGAGGGATCGATTCCGGGCGCGATCGGCGCATTGATGCCTCTGGCACTCTCCGCAGCCAGCAAAGATGATGGTGGGCTCGCCCATCGATCTCTGCAGACGACCGTGCGGCAGACAAAAGCTGAGCTGGAAAGCCTGACTCTCGGTCCTTATCATGGCGCGGTTGATGACACCCAAACCTATCTGGTGATGACTCACGATGACAGCGATGGCCGGATGTATCTGGAAAACGACCGCCTGCGCATTGACTGGAGCAGCGTTGGCAGAGAGCCCATCTTCCAGAGGGTCAGCGATACGCTGCGCGCATGCACAGTGCCACTGGACGGCGTTTATTCGGTTGACCCTCTGTGGACGAAATTCCTTAATAAATCACTTGTGACCGTCCATCCTCTCGGCGGTTGCAGGATGGCTGAAGACGCGGCTTTCGGTGTAGTGAATCACAAGGGTCAGGTCTTTTCGAGCGACAACGGCGCCGATGTTTATGACAGCCTGTATGTCTCGGATGGCTCAGTGATGCCGCGTTCGCTAGGCGTCAATCCCCTGCTTACCATCTCGGCGGTTGCCGAGCGTACTGCTGCTCTGCTGGCGAAAGATCGTGGCTGGACTATCGACTACGCGCTTCCATCGAAGCCGACCGCTGCACCTGCGGTATTGAAGCCGGGTATCCGTTTCACTGAAACAATGCGCGGCTACCTCGGCGTCGGCTCAGCCGGCGACTACCAGGCCGCGGCGGATGCCGGTCAGCAAAAAGGATCACCTCTTCAATTCACATTGACGGTAGTATCCGAAGACGTCGCGGACATGATGACCAACCCGGACCATCCTGCCGGCATGTCTGGAACAGTTACGGCACCCGCTCTATCTGCAGCACCGCTGGCGGTCAGCAATGCGGTCTTTCAGCTCTTCGTGAAAGACCCGGCCAACGTAGAAACGACGCACATGGTCTACAGGATGAACTTCACTAGTGTGGAGGGACGCACCTATTTCTTCGCAGGATTCAAGGTCGTCCATCCCAATCCAGTGTGGGACTCGTGGCACGATACCAGCACGCTGTACATAACCGTCTATGACGGCGCGAGCGATGCCGCGCCCGTCCTGGGCAAAGGCGTGCTGCACATTCTGCCTGAGGATTTCGCAAAGCAGATGACCACGATGGAAGTCGTCAACGCTTCCAGCAATGAAGAACGGCTAAAGGCACTCGGCGAGTTTGGAGAATTCTTTGCGGGAACTCTGTACGAAGCCTACGGCGGCATCTTTGCCCGGCAGACCCTCTTCAATCCAGATGCTCCGCCGCGCAAGAAACGGCCGCTCCGCGTGGACGCTCCCGAGCTTTACCCATTCCCGGCCAAGGACGGTGTCCCGCTGCTGCTGACGCGGTATCGCGGGGGCACAAAGGGGCCGGTGATTCTGTCGCATGGATTGGGCGTATCCAGCCTGATCTTCTCCATCGATACCATCGAGACCAACCTTCTGGAATTTCTCTACGCGCACGGCTACGACGTGTGGCTGCTGGATTTTCGCGACAGCATCGCACTCCCGGCATCCGACGCGCAGTCGACCGGCGACGACGTCGCCACTAAGGATTATCCGGCAGCAGTGGACAAGGTCCGCGAGCTCACCGGCGCAAAAGACGTGCAGATGGTGGTGCACTGCTGGGGCTCGACTACATTCTTCATGTCTATGCTTGCCGGCCTTCAGGGTGTGCGTTCGGCTGTCTGCTCACAGATTGCGACACACATCGTCGCGCCCACGCTGAACGAGATTCGTACTGGCCTTCATCTGCCGGAGTTCCTGGCAAAGATCGGCATTAAGTCGCTCACCGCCGATGTGGACACCCATGCTCACTGGTGGAGCAAGCTCTACGACGAAGGGGTGGACGCCTATTCCATTCCCCTCAAAAGCCTATGCAATAACCCCGTCTGTCATCGCATTACATTCATGTACGCGCCGCTTTATGAGCATGCGCAGCTGAATGATGCGACGCACGATGCCTTGCACGAGATGTTTGGCGTTGCCAACATTGCATCCTTCGAACAGATTGGTCTTTGCACCCGCAAAGGCCATATCGTAGCCGCAGATGGCGCTGAAGCCTATCTGCCACACCTCGAACGGCTGGCAATTCCAATTTCATTTATCCATGGCGGATCGAATCAGTGCTTCCTTCCTGAAAGCACCGCGATCACGGTCAAGCTGCTGAGCGAGAAAAACGGAGCCGAGCTATATACCCGCCACGTTGTTCCAGGCTATGGCCACATCGACTGCATCTATGGCAAGAATGCTTCACGGGATATCTACCCGCTGATGTTGGAACATCTGGAAAAGACCGCGACGCAGAAGTAGCTGCGGGAAAAGACTGCCCATGACCAACGAAACATACCCTCTCCCAAATTCCTACGCGCGCTGGTTCAGCCGTATCGCGTGGATCGGCATACTCATCAATCTCGTATTTGTCGCGACTGAGTTTTTCGCACCTGACCTGGTCAATGTCTCACTCGGCGCGCCCGTCACCGGATCGACGGTCTGGAACATCGCTCATGCAGCAATGGTCCTGGCGCTGAGCATCCTCTATATTCCCGCCGCAATCGCGCCGCTGCGCTATCCCGCATACACATGGTTGATCGTCGCCTCGCGATGGATTGCAGTGGCCGTCTGGGCTTACATCTCGCGGACCTCACCCGGCTTTATCCAATCCCTCATCCTAGACGGCGTTTTCGGTCTGACCGAGGGCGTGCTTCTGCAGCTTGCGCTGCCGCAGGAGAGCCGGATCAGCTTTAAAAATCTTGGAGCAGCGTTAGGAACAGTGTGGAAGTGGCTGAAGGCAGAGCTGGCACTCCCTCTAGTGAGAGTTGGTATCACGGTTGCCATTGTCATCGCCGCGGTTTCCGGCTATGTGCTCTGGGATAATCTGCTTCGCGCTGAGCCCGACACTTACTACAGCAACATCGAAGACCATTACAAGCACGGCGCCATCGGACTAAGCTCGGGCAGCCGCATCCCGTATTGGATATGGAAGGCGCTTCCGGAGATGTTTCCCGAGAAGCTCCCCGGGCCAGGCGGCTGGGCATCGCTCGGGTTGATTATGGAAGAAGGTCAGGACCTGCCCGTAGGTTTTGCTCACCGCAAGATCGGTTACGATTCTGTCGAAGCCAACTGCTCGTTGTGCCATACAGCGCAGATTCGGGCTACGCCGGCCAGCAAGCCTATCATTGCCCTCGGAGCTCCCGCGCACACGCTCGATCTGCAAGGCTTTCAGCGGTTCCTATACAGCTGCGCCTCCGATCCGCGATTTACTTCGGGCAATGTGATTGCAGCGATCGACAAGATTCACAAACTGAGCTTCACGGAATCGCTCTTTTATCGCTTCATGATTATTCCCGCAACTAAGGAAGGCCTGCTGGAGCAGAAGGTCGCGTATTCATGGCAGGATTCCCGTCCGCAGCAGGGCCGCGGACGCACCGACACCTTCAACCCTACAAAGTTCAACGTATTCCATATGCCGGATGACGGCACCATCGGCACTGTTGATCTGCCTCAGGTATGGAATCAGAAACCGCGCGAAGGTATGTATCTGCACTGGGACGGAAATAATAACAACATCACGGAGCGAAATTATGCCGCGGCCATGGCGATCGGCGCGACTTCGAAGACCGTGATCCAATCCAGCTTTCAACGCGTAACCGACTTTTTGCTTACGCTCAAGCCCCCGAAGTATCCGTTTCCTATCGATCAGGTGGCTGCACAGCATGGTCAGGCGATCTTTACTCAGAATTGCGCCAATTGTCATGCGTTCGACGGTGCGCATACAGGACAGGTCGAAGATATCTCAATGATCGGAACCGATCGTCATAGGCTAGATTCGTTCACGCAAGGCCTGGTCGACAAGTTCCATTCGATCGATTCACCGCCATTCGTCTTCGACGCCTACCGCAAAACCAACGGCTACGCGAACGTGCCGCTGGACGGCATCTGGGCGCGTGCGCCTTATCTGCATAATGGTTCGGTACCGAATCTTCACGCATTGCTGCAACCGGAAACGGATAGGCCGCCAACCTTCTATCGTGGCTACGATGTCTACGATCCGCAACAGGCCGGCTTCATTTCCGATGGCCCTGAAGCAGAGAAAATCGGCTTCTTCGTGGACACGAAGATCCCGGGCAACAGCAATCAGGGGCATACTTACGGCGTGAATCTGAGCGAGAGCGAAAAGAAAGACCTTATTGAATTCCTGAAGACGCTCTAGAGAGCAGGAGAATACCAATGGCAACCGGCAATACACCGACCCCGGCTTCAAGTCCGGCGATGAATCAATCGCGTTTCGCCGACTTGTCTCTCTGGCAGTCCGCTGTGGATGAAGTTGTGGCGCGTGCGGCGGCTTCTAACCAGGCGGCCGCTACCGGCACAGCTCCAAACGTTACACGCCCCGATCCCGGACACGGCATGGTGCAGGGTGCGCTTGCGGTTGTCAGGAAAGCGGAGGCATTAGGACATATCCATGCAACGCCCGCTGCTCTTACTCCAGGTCCGGCCACAGCAGCAACTACTACATCTGCTGCCGGGCAGCCGCCTCTGCCTACAGACACAGATCCTTTGAAATATTGCCCCGAGCTGGCCCGGCTCTACGCACTCGCCAAGTTTCTCGGACACACCAACGATGCAAATTACTATCAGCAAATCCTTACCAAGAAAGAGGGGATCTGCGATCCGCAGTGGACGGAGGCGGCAATCAAGTATGCGGAGTTTCTGGCATCCCGTGGAACGATTCCGTACCGGCGCTGGAAATCAATCAGTGATTTTGTCATCGACGGCAAGCTGCCATCCAAGGCGCGCATCGCGATCGTCGGCGATTGGGGTACAGGACAGCCGGAAGCGATCAATGTGCTGCAGCAGGTGGCGCGCAAAAATCCGGACGTCGTGATCCATCTCGGCGATATCTACTATTCGGGAACCGCCTTCGAAGTCGAAAATTACTTTTATAACATCTGGCACGACACGCTGAAGCTCGAATCGTCGAATGTCCTCACATTTTCACTCGCCGGCAATCACGATATGTTCTGCGGCGGCGCGCCGTACTACAACTTACTCGACAAGTTAGGCCAACCAGCAAGCTATTTCTGCCTGCGCAATGATGACTGGCAGTTTATCGCGATTGACACCGGTCTTCACGACTCGAAGCCGGATGGCACTACGCCCACTTACCTTGAAGACACTGAAGTTCAGTGGCTCACGGACAAGGTTCAGAATGCCGGGAAGCGGCGGACTGTCCTGCTTTCGCACCATCAGCTCTTTACCGCTTATGAGGATATTTGCGGCCAGCCAGTCAACCCGCAGCTGACCGCACAGCTCTCCCCGCTTCTCGAAAAGATAGCGATCTGGCTTTGGGGGCACGAGCACAATCAGGTGATCTACAAACCGTATATGGGCATCCTGGCGCGATGCATCGGCCACGGAGCGTTTCCGGTTGGCAATGGCGAAATTCCCAATCCTGCTAAATTTCCGGTGGTTCCAGTAGAAGACATCAAGCTGGGGGGCGATCCGTTCTTCAATCATGGATATGTCTTGATGGATATCGACGGCCCGAATGCGACGATCTCGTATTATGAAGACAGCGACGAGACAAAACCGCAATACACCGAGACGCTATAACGCTCGTGTCCACGAGCTGTGTCAACTTATTTGGTGAAAATCTTCTTCGGGCACATGGCATGGACGCCGACGTTTCCGTCTACCAACTGCGTAATATCCACATCGACCGCCACGCTGGTCAGCATGTACGCGTCGTCGCGGCTGAGGTGCTTCTGTTCCACGAGGAAGTTGATCATGTCGCGCACAGCCAGTGTAGTCGCTTCCTTCAGATCTGGACTGAAACCCATGCTGATATAGCTGGTCGGCGTCTCCGCTCTCGGCCACAGCAGGTGCTGGTCCTTGTGCACGATGAATTTGAATGTGCCGGAGAGAAATGTCTCCATCGCAGTAATATCGACTTCACCATTGCCCTGCCCGGCATGGCCGTCACCTGCTTCGAAAAGCGCTCCCTTCGCATGCACCGGGACATAGAGCGTAGTTCCCGCAACTAACTCTTTGTTGTCCATATTGCCTGCGTGCATCCAGGGCGGAGCGCTGTCGATGCGGCCCGCAGATGGCGGCGGTGCGACACCCATGCTGCCAAAAAACGGATGCAGCGGAATCTCGATGCCCGGAGCGAAGTGAGCAATCATCTTCTCGCGATCAAGCGGAATGATTTTCGATTTTCCATATGGATAGTCGTTGGGCAGAAAACCGCGTCCCGCGCCAAACCCGTTACAAGCCCACGGTACATCGATGTCGATCTTCAGAATCTGCACTTCGAGCACATCGCCCGGCTCAGCTTCAGCGATGTCAATTGGACCGGTCAATATATGTCCACCCGGCCCTTTGTCCTTAACGTCGCGATAGATGGGTGCATTGTATGAAGGGATATCGGCGGCCGCTACTCCCTCTTCCTGCAGCCGTTCATCTGGTCCACAAGTTGAGAGCGTCTGGATACGAACCGTATCTCCGGAATGAACGGTGAGTACGGGCTTGGCCTTGGCCGAATAGTAGCCCCAGACCACGGTAGAAGGCGTGGCCGGCAGCGTGATGGGCGCTCCTTGCCCGGTGGCAATCGCTGCGAATAGGAACGGTGCTGCCACAGCGAGGAACTTCTTCATCGAATGATCCCTGATTCTTGCTGTCATATTTTTTGAGAACGAGGCGTTGGGTTGGCCTGAATATCGACGAGGCCGCAGCACTCCAGATCAGGCGTGGCCTCGACCGTTGTCTCTCACGTCAAAACTCAAGTTTCGGTTGGAAGGGTTTCCATCAACACCGCAAGAAACCGGAAAAGTGCTGTGATCGCAAGAGTATAGGCGAAGCAGACGAGGAGCAAGATTTTTTCGCCCCACGAAGAAGCGGTTAGCAAAATTTTCGGCCGTTGCCGATAGTTACCCCAAACGCCATTCATCCAAAAGAAAGAAGACGATACACTGGTGTAACACAAGAAAATCCCCCGCCGCCGACTCCTTTGAGGCCGGGGATGACGTGAACTCCGTATCGGCAAGGCAGGCTTGATAAAGGACATGCGGCAGAAGATTGGGATTCTCGGCGCGACCGGGATGGTCGGACAGCGATTTATTCAACTGCTTGAAAATCACCCCTGGTTTGAGGTGGGCTGGCTGGCTGCCAGCGATCGATCGAGCGGCAAAAAGTATGGCGACGCGGTGAAGTGGAAGCTGGATACGGCTCTTCCCGAGCGCATCTCCAACATGACGGTCTCGCCTGCAAATCCCGATGGCGCACCAAAAATCATCTTCGCCGCTCTCGATGCAGACATTGCCCGTGAGATGGAGCCTGAGTTTGCTGCGGCGGGCTGCGCTGTGATCTCCAATTCCAGCGCCTTCCGTATGCACGAAGACGTGCCACTGGTGATCCCCGAGGTGAACGCAGATCATCTCCCGATTCTCGAGAACCAGACCTGGCGCAGGAATTCCGGCGGATATATCGTGACCAATCCGAATTGCTCCGCCATTGGACTGGTGCTCGTTCTGAAGCCGCTCGTCGAACGCTTCGGCATCGATTCGATCTTCGTCAGCACCATGCAGGCAGTAAGTGGCGCTGGATATCCGGGAGTTGCATCGATGGACATCCTCGGCAACGTTGTTCCTTATATCAAGAACGAAGAAGAGAAGATGGAAGCGGAAACGCTTCGCCTGCTCGGCTCGCGCGATGGAAAGGTCGTGAAGCCTCTGAGCGCGAAGATGACTGCACACTGCAACCGCGTTGCGGTCGAAGACGGCCACACTGAAAGTGTGAGCGTGAAGTTTTCGAGCAAGGTGACACGCGAGGAGATTTTGCAGGCGTGGCACGAGTTCACCCCGCTCGCCGGACGCGATCTGCCCACTGCTCCTGCGCAGCCTGTTGAATTCGTCAGCATGGAAGATCGTCCGCAGCCGCGTCTGGACAAGATGCGCGGTAGAGGCATGGCCTCGACAGTGGGCCGTCTTCGTCCCTGCGGGCTGCTGGACTGGAAATTTACCGTGCTCTCGCACAACACCATTCGCGGCGCAGCCGGCGCGGCGCTGCTGAATGCGGAACTGCTGGTATCGCTGGAAAAACTGGAGCCCGTGAAGGCCGATCCGGTGGCTGTGCCGGTATGAGCCAACTGCCCCCGAATAAGCTGGTGGTCATGAAATTCGGCGGAACTTCCGTCGAAGATGCAAAAGCTATCGATCGCACCGCGGGAATTGTCCGCGGCCGGCGTGATCTAGGACTGACGCCTATCGTCGTGGTCAGTGCCATGGCCAAAGTTACCGATCAGCTGCTGGCTTCCGCCAATGCCGCAGGTCGCGGTGACCGCACGGGCCCGCTGGCCATCATCGCCAGGCTGCGCAACCGTCACCTCGAAACCGCCTGCAATCTCATCGATCAGAGTGCCATCGCCGAGCTGAGCAAGTGGATCGACGAAGAGTTTTGCTCGCTCGACGAGATCCTGCGCGGACTCGCGGCCGTGGGCGAGCTGACGCCGCGCATCAGCGACATGATCGTCTCTATCGGCGAGCGGTTATCGAGCAGGATGATCGCCGCGGCCTTCGCACAGCGCGGCCTCGACGCGGTGCATGTCGATGCGCGCCAGTGCATCGTCACCGACAACCAGCACGGCAAAGCCATTCCTCAGGATGCGTTGATCGAAGCAAGGCTAAAAGAACATGTGCTTCCCCACTCGCTGGCGGGACGCGTCGTGGTCATGGGCGGCTTCATCGGGGCAACCGAAAAAGGCGTGACCACGACTCTGGGCCGCGGCGGATCAGACTTCACGGCGGCACTGGTGGGCGGCGGCCTTGAGGCGAGCGCCATCGAAATCTGGACCGACGTCAACGGCATCATGACCACCGATCCGCGTATCGTTCCAAATGCGCTGCGGGTCAAAACCATTAGCTTTGAAGAAGCCGCCGAGTTGGCTTACTTCGGCGCCAAGGTGCTGCATCCCGCGACCATTCTTCCCGCGGTGAAAAAGAATATTCCGGTGCTGGTGCTCAACTCGCGCAATCCTGAAAACGAGGGCACGCGGATCATCTCCATCGCGCCGCACTGCCGCACTCCGTTTAAATCAATCGCAGCCAAGCGGCGGTTGACCATCATCGACATCGTCGCCAGCCGTATGCTCATGTCGCACGGGTATCTCAAGGCCATCTTCGATATCTTCGACAAGCACAAGTGTCCGGTCGATATGGTCTCGACCTCCGAGGTTTCGGTCTCGGTCACCGTCGACTCGAATGAGAAGCTGCCGGAGATCGCCGCCGACTTAAGTCAATTAGCAGACGTAAAGTATGAGGGCCGCAAAGCACTGCTTTGCATGGTCGGCGAAAACATCCGCGGCCAGAATGGCATCGCCGCCAGGGTCTTCCAGGCGATCCGGCACGTAAATGTGCGCATGATTTCGCAGGGCGCATCGGAAATCAACATGAGCTTCATGATCGAGGAGGATGATGCGGACGAGGCTATCCGTTCGCTGCACGCCGAGTTCTTCAACGATCCTGATCCGGATGTCTTCGACGTTGAAGCCGTCCGTGCAGCAAAAGATGCAGAGGCCGTGAAAACGGCAGCAAGGTAAAAGCGAATGCTGTTTCTGGTTTTGGGACGCGGAAAGACAGGCAGCCTGGTGGCCGATGTCGCGCATGAGCGTGGACATGGCGTGCGCGTGGTCGGCGAGGAAGAAAACCGCAACGCTGCAGCATTGACCGCCCCGTTCCTCGCGCAATTCGATGCGGTCATCGATTTCACGACTCCGGAAGCCGTGCTCCTAAACATGCGCGCCTGCCTGGCCAACGGTGCGCATATGGTGGTGGGAACCACAGGCTGGTACCAGAATCTCGAAGACATGCGCTCGCTGGCTGCGCGGCGTGGTGCTGGCTTTCTCTATGGCACTAATTTTTCTGTCGGCGTTCAGGCACTGCTGCGCGTGGCGGCAGAGCTGGCCAAAGCTGCCCCTCATTATCAATTCAGCATCAGCGAAACCCACCATGCCGACAAGAAGGACGCGCCTTCCGGAACTGCACTTTCCATTCAGCGCGCGCTGCTATCTGCGAATCCTGCGTTGCAGGTTGAAATCACTTCCAAACGCGAGGGCGAGCATCCCGGACTCCATGTCATCGAAGCCAGATCGGCAAACGACGTGATCGAGCTTAAACACGAGGCCTTTTCACGGCGCGGTTTTGCCGAGGGCGCCGTGCGGGCGGCAGAATGGATTCACGGCAAGACCGGCGTGTGGGAGTTCAGCTCCATTGCCAACCAGCTGAGTTAAAGCGTCGGGGTGTAAATCGCTCAGAGCAAAGACTCTACGAGACATACGTTTGCGCGCTTTTTGCACGCATTTCCGGCAGTGTAGACTCGTTTCGTGATGGAAGTAACAGCAGGTTGCGGCACGGCTTTGGTGACTCCTTTCCGGCAGGATGGGAGTCTGGATGAACATGCGCTTTATTCTCTGGCACAGTGGCAGGTAGAGAGCGGAATCGATTGGCTGGTAGCCTGCGGCACCACTGCCGAAACGCCTGCTTTGACCGACGATGAATGGCTGCAGGTGCTGCGTATCGTAACCGAGGCGGTTGCCGGACGCATTCCGGTCTGGGCAGGCTGCTCGCACAACGCAACACGGCAGGCAGTCGAGCGCGCCCGCCAGGCGGAGCGCATTCCCGGCGTCACGGCCATCCTCACCGCTAACCCCTACTACAACAAGCCCACGCAGGAGGGGCAGTTCGAGCACTTCAAAGCTATTGCTCGCGCCGTGGATCTTCCCGTGGTGCTCTATAACATCCCTTCGCGTACTGGCGTGAACCTCGAGCCGGCAACCGTGCTGAAACTGATCGAGACTGCGGAGAACATTCGCGGAGTGAAGGAGTCTAGCGGCAATCTGCCCCAGATCACTGAGCTGATCACGCAGGCTCCACGCGACTTCTGCGTCTACGCCGGCGATGACAACATGGCGCTCGGCGTGATCGGCGTCGGCGGTGCCGGACTGGTGTCGGTGGCATCGAACCAGATTCCCAGTGAGATGGCCGAGTTGATTCATGCGGCGCTATCCAATGACTGGAATACGGCGCGCCGGCTGAATCGCAAGTTTTATCGTCTGCTGCTCGCCAACTTCTGGGAGACCAGCCCAGGACCGGTGAAGGCCATCATGTCTATGATGGGCAAGCTCGGCGAGAATTACCGGCTGCCCATGGTTCCGGTTGCTCCTGCAACCCGCGCAAAACTGGAGCGTGTAGCCGGAGAGCTGGGACTGCTGGTGCATGGCCCTCAGCCTGAGGGCGACTTGCGGATGTATTAAAAGGATTGTTGATGCGATTCCGCTTGTATGGGAAAGCGATCCTGCTCCTGCTCGTATCTGCGACCGTCCCAGCCCAGCAGCAGTCAAGAATTGCTTCCGAGATCCCATCTTGGCTGCAGGCGCTTACCCGGAAAGACTTTCAAGTTCCCATCGATCAGGGGAAGTTATCCGCATCGGCGTTGTCCCAAATCCAGCGCGAAAAGATTGCTGAGGCGCTTAAGATTCCGCTTCAGGAACAGATCGAAGATTATCCTGACAACGATCAGGACGTAAGCGATCAGGCCAACCCGCCGGAGAGTGAGGTCGCCCGGGCAGCAGCGCGGCGGCGCTTGCTGGATCGCTCTGAAATCCTCGACCTTGGCCAAATTCAGCCGGGAATACACCTGTACGTGGTCCGCGTTGAATCGACGGCATGTGGAGCTCAGGGTGCCAACTGCCCAGCATTTATCCTTGAGGCTTCCCAAAATAAAGCGCGTTATCTAGGGAGCGCCGGCGGTTGGGGTGTTGCCGTTCACCCTATCCCAGGTGACCCATATCCAGTCCTCGTATTCGCATGGCACATGTCCGCCTCAGAAAGCTCAATCACTGTGTTACGGCATCACCCCTCGGGCTATCTGAGTTGGCTTTGCGGCGATCTCACGTCAAATGACAACTCGCAGACCTCGAAAATAGTCCAGGTACAGGAGTGTCCGAAAGTTAACTAAAATCTGGATCAAGGCACATTCATCTCGCTCCCTGACCGGGCTCCCGTGAGTACTTGCACATTGATAAACTCAAGCAGGAATGCACGATTCAAATCTTCAAACACAAATAGAACACTTCTTTGCGGCAGGCTCTGCCGCGGTTGACGATCCCGCCGCGATGGCCGCCTTTGAGCAGCTGCGCAACGCACTCGAGGCTGGAGAAATCCGCTCAGCGGAACCGCATGCAGAATCGCCCACCGGCTGGCGCGTGAATACCTGGGTCAAGCAGGGTATTTTGCTCGGCTTCCGCCTGGGGCATCTTGCGGTCTCAGGGACTGAGCTTCCCTGCATCGACAAGCACACCTATCCCATCCGGCACTTCGGACCAGAGACCGGCGTCCGCATCGTCACCGGTGGCTCATCCGTCCGCGCGGGGGCATTTCTGGCTAAAGGCGTCATCTGCGTCCCACCCATGTACATCAATACCGGAGCCTACGTGGATGAAGGCACGCTGGTGGATTCGCACGCCCTCGTCGGCAGCTGCGCTCAGATCGGCAAGCGCGTACATCTGAGTGCTGCAGCCCAGGTGGGCGGCGTTCTGGAGCCGGTGAATGCCAGCCCGGTGATCCTCGAAGACGATGTTCTGGTGGGAGGAAACTGCGGTGTCTATGAAGGAACCGTGGTGCGGAAAGGCGCCGTGCTGGCGGCGGGAACCGTGCTGACACGGGGCACTCCGGTCTACGACGTGGTTCGTGGCGAAGTGCTACGGGCAGAAGCGGGAAAGCCCCTGATCATTCCCGAGGGGGCGGTCGTCGTTCCCGGAGCACGTGCGGTGAACAAGGGTAAGGGACAGGAGTGGGGTCTGAGCGTCTATACGCCGGTCATCGTCAAATACCGCGACGAGAAGACCGAGCTGAGCCTGGCTCTCGAAGAGATTCTCCGTTAGGCTGCCAGGCCAAAGAATACAAAGGCCTTCCGAAATATTGCGGCCCGAATTGAAAATCCTGACTTTCGGGCCGTTATAGATTGCGGTCGCTCGCCCCTCAAGCGGAAATCGTTGCGATTCCCGATTCCAGGCCCCCCAAAATCGCCGATAGAGAACCAGGGACGCGGCCGTGTCGTTAATCTCTTGATGCTCACGCGCGTGCGACTATGCAACGGTTCGCACGTCGGTATATGGTAGGGGGTCGTCCTGCGTCCAGGTGCTTTTTTTCGACGCATGGGTGACCGGCATCAAATGTCTCTGGAGTATTGATTTATGTCCACATTGCTTCACCCGGAAGTTGCAGTAAAAAAAGATTTTCTCCCTCTCAATGGCACAGATTACGTCGAATTTTATGTAGGCAATGCACGCCAGGCGGCCTACTTTTACCGCGTAGCTTTTGGAATGAGTCTGGTAGCGTATGCAGGCCCCGAAACTGGCGTTCGTGACCGCGCTTCTTACGTTCTGCAACAGGGCAAGATTCGCTTCGTCCTTACCACAGCTTTGCGCCCCGATGGAGAAATCGCTCACCATGTCCACGTGCACGGCGACGGTGTGCGCGATGTAGCCCTCTGGGTCGACAACGCACGGCAGGCCTGGAAAGAAACCACCAAGCGCGGCGCGCGCAGCATTCACGAACCCTACGAACTGAAAGACGAGTACGGAACGGTTAAGCTGGCGTCGATTGCCGCCTATGGCGACACCATCCACACCTTTGTCGAGCGCGACGGCTACGCGGGGCCATTTCTGCCCGGCTACCGGCCCGAGCCGTCTGACCCGGTCGCGCGGCCAACTGGCCTGCTGTATGTCGACCACATGGTAGGAAATGTCGGCTGGAACGAGATGAATCGCTGGGTTGACTTCTACGGCGACGTCATGGGCTTCTCGCTCTATCAGCATTTCGATGACAAGGACATCTCGACCGAGTATTCGGCGCTGATGTCGAAGGTCATGGCCAACGGCAACGGACGGGTGAAATTCCCCATCAATGAGCCCGCCGAGGGCCGCAGAAAATCGCAGATCGAGGAATATCTCGAGTATTATCACGGCCCTGGCGTGCAGCACATTGCGCTGGCGACAAATGACATTCTCTCTACGGTGGCGAAGCTGCAGGAGCAAGGCGTAGGCTTTCTCAAGGTTCCCCACTCCTATTACTCTGAGCTGGAACAGCGTGTAGGCCGCATCGACGAGCCGATCCAGGAGCTCGAAAAGCTCGGTATCCTGGTCGACCGCGATGACGAGGGCTACATGCTGCAGATCTTCACGCGGCCGGTTGAAGATCGACCGACGCTGTTCTACGAGATCATTCAGCGCAAGGGCAGCCGCAGCTTCGGCAAAGGCAACTTCAAGGCGCTCTTTGAAGCCATCGAGCGCGAACAGGCGGAACGCGGAAACTTGTAAACGAGTGAATGCATCTGTGGCAGACAATCGGGCACGGAACTCCCGCTGGGCTTTCAGCCGGATTCCGTGCCCAAACTCTTGGCAGCTGCGAATTCCTGCTTTCTCGGCCGGGAGCAATCTGATAGGGTGATCGCGCCAAAGTAAAGGATCACCCATGAACTACATGCGTGTTGTTCTCGCAGCCATTGGCGGCTTCGTGGCCTACTTCGTCGTCGGAGGCCTTACCTTCGTCGCCATGCCCTGGTTGAAAAATGAGTTCCTCAAATACCCGGCGGTGTATCGCTCTCAGGAAGGAATCAAGAGCGTGATGTCGGCCGGGATGGCAGCGATGTTCGTGGCCATTCTGGCCCTCGCAGTGATTTATGCACTGTCATACCAGGGCGGCTCAGGCCTTATGGAGGGCGCGCGCTTCGGTGCGCTTATTGGCGTATTTGCGATCGGCTCGTTCGTGGTGCACAACTACGTCAACCTGAACATCGGCCTTGCGCTCACCGTGCAGCAGGCACTCGCCTATTTCGCTGAGTGGGTGTTGGTCGGCATCGCTATGGGCCTCATCTACCGGCCTGCCCACTAAGTTCTGATTAATCAGCGACCATCAGCTCACCGGGTAGAATCGGCCGGGTGCGCGGCAGCCGTCCGAAGGCCGCAGCAGTGCCCATGCCGATAAGCACGCCGCCATAGATGATCAGCTTCAAAATGTCTGTAGCAGGCGTGCGCGGCAGCGTCTTCCATAACACCAGCAGCACGATCTGAGCGGCGGTGACGGACCAGACCGCTCCATAGAAATAGCGGCGCTCGATGCCTTCGCGCTTGGTCGACCGTCCCACGCGTGGCAGAAGGCCCAACGCTCCCAACGCCAGCACCGTGATGCAAATGGGTGTGTATCCGTGCGCATAAATCTGCTTGAGATACCACTTGCCTGTTGCCACCGCGACGGCCAATCCGATCAGGTTCAGCAACGCGAAGTTGATCAGAGCATTCCAGGCAAAGCTGTAGCAGATTTTGCGATAGAGAGGGTTCGGACGTTCCTCATTGAAGCGCAGGATATAAGGAGCAGGCTCAGCTCCGGGAAGCTGCCCGTAAAAGGCGGCCACACCCGTGGCCAGCAGCACCACACCCAGCCAGATCAGATTGCCAACGCTGCCGCCCTTGGCGAAGAGATCGAATGTAAGTGGACCCGGCGCAAGAAAGAAGACCCAAATCCAGATCGGCCAGTGCGCCACCCTGTACCAGGGCTTGTTGCGCGTGCGCATCTTGCGCTCATCGAAGATCTCAGCTTTTACCGTGTAGGCCATGAATATGTGCAGCGCAGCCGGAAGCGGTCCGCGCCTGAGATTCAGTGTTTCATGTTCAGCGAAGTTGAAGTGGGAAGCGGCTCCTCTGCGGGAGCCGCTTCGCTCGAAAACGATCCGGCCGCCGGCAAGGCTAGCTCTTCAACGCAGCCTCGATGACAGCGGTCACCTGCGGTGAATCCGGAGTGACTGCCGGCTCAAAACGGGCAACAGGCATGCCGTTCCGATCGAAGAGAAACTTGGTGAAGTTCCACTGAATCTCGCCGCCGATCTGCGGGTTGGCCGACTTGTCGGTCAGGAATTGATAGAGCGGAGTCTTATCTTCGCCCTTCACCGAAACCTTCTCCATCATCGGGAAGGTTACGTTGTACTTGCGGCTGCAGAAGCTCTTGATCTCGGCGTTAGTGCCCGGCTCCTGGCTCGCGAAGTTATTCGCGGGGATGCCGACAATCACCAGTCCGCGATCCTTGTATTTCTCGTAAAGCGATTCGAGTGCCGAATATTGCGGTGTGTATCCGCACTTACTGGCGACATTGACCAGCAGCAGCACCTTGCCGTGATACTCGTGCAGGCTGGTCGGCTTGCCGTCGATCGATTTCAGGGTGAAGTCATAAATGCTATGAGCGACAGCCATGGCAGAGCTCACCCCCAGGCACAGCATTAAGATGCAGGCAAATTTGCGCACAGTTCCCTCCGGACACGTCTTCAAAATGCTGAGGCGATCATAACCGATTCTCATTAAATCGATTTCGCATGATTGCGCCCTATCAATTGGCGGCGTTGACGGCAGTCTCGCGCGGAACCGGTTCGAATTCCAGCTCGATCGATTCATCCACCAGAGCGAAGCGAACATCTTCGAGCGAGCGCACGATCCAGTCCGCCGCACTCAGGCTCTCGATGGAATGCGAGAAGAGCGTTGCCAGAACCTTGCAGCCCGCGGCGTGGCCGGCCTTGGCTCCAGATGCCGCATCTTCAATCACCAGGCACTCCTCCGGCTTCAGTCCCAGCAGCGCCGCTCCGCGAATATAGGGCTCTGGATCAGGCTTACCCTTCGTCACCATATCCGCAGTGATCATGCGCGCAGGAACATGAATACCCGCAGCTGCCATACGGCTCCGCGCCAGGCGATCGGTAGCTGAGGTGACGACAGTCCAGTATTTCTCAGGCAGAGTTTCAAGCAGCGGCTTCACACCGCCCAATATCTCCAGCCCTTCCGTATCTTCGACTTCCAGATCCTCGATATACTTCAGCTCTTCGCCGGCGTTCAGGTCGGGGCGCAGAAAACGTACCGTCTCAATGGCGCGGCGGCCGTGTGCGGTATGGATGGCTTCGGCGATATCCATCCCGTGCTTCTCTGCCCATTTCGTCCAGCTGCGCTCGACCGAACCGATCGAACTCACCAGGACACCGTCCATATCGAAGAGAATGCCGCGTACGCTGATCTTCATATATCAAGACTAGCAGTTTGAATCGCCTGTTTTACGATGAGCCGTATGGCCGACACACAAGGTCCGGACAAGTCCGACAAATCGAATGGCTATGACGCACTCGCAGATGTCTTTATGCGTGCGCGCAATGCCGGCATTGGTCCGCCGGTGGTGCGGGAGTGGTGCAAATCGCTGCCGCCGGATGCAACAGTTCTCGAACTGGGATGTGGATTTGGCCTGATCTCTCAGGTGATCGTGGATGCCGGCCTTACGCTCTACGGCATCGACGCGTCCGAGAAGATGATCCGCGCCTTCCGCGAGCGTTTCCCCAAAATACAAGCCGAGTGCGCGGCAGCGGAAGAGTCAGCGTATTTCGATCGGTCCTTCGACGCTATCGTGGCGTGGGGATTGCTCTTTTTATTGCCGGAGAACACACAGAAGACAGTCATCGCGAAGGCCTCTCAGGCGCTGGCGCGGGGAGGCCAGTTCTTATTCACCGCCACCGAAAAACCCGCCCAATGGGACGACGGCATGACGGGGCTCCCGTCAGTCTCACTCGGAGCGGAGCGATACGATGAGCTGCTGGCAGAGCACGGCCTCGAAGTCACCGGGCACGCGACCGACATCGGCGACAACTACTACTTCTTTGCTGTAAAGAAGTGAGCGATACGCAAAGCAAAAGAGCGAGTGCTGAGCACTCGCTCTTTCCCTTTAAAGCTTCGCGAAGAAAGCCTTCATGCGGTCCAGTCCTTCGTCGACATCCTTGTGCGACACCGCATACGAGAGGCGGATATGCTGCGACGTTCCGAATGCTTCACCCGGAACCGAGACGACATGTCCCTCATGCAGCAGCCGAGCCGCCAGTTCCAGCGTGGTCTGCGCCCCCGGCTTGCCGAGATAGGCGCTCACGTTGGGATACACGTAGAACGCGCCTTCCGGCTTGGTGCAGGTTATGCCGGGAATTTCCGAGAGACGATTGAGAATCTGGTCGCGCAGCTTGAGATAGTCGGCGCGCATCTCGGCGACACACTCCTGCGAAGACTGCAGCGCAGTGACGGCGGCCTTCTGTACGAAGTGTGCAGTCGATGAGGTCGACTGGCTCTGCAGCTTGCTCATCGCAGCAATGATGGGCTTAGGGCCGAGAGCATAACCCGCGCGCCATCCGGTCATGGCGTAGGTCTTCGAGAGCGAACCAAGCACGATGATGTGCTCCTTAGCTTCGGTGAACGATCCGCCGCTGACCAGCGCGCCGGTGTACTGCAGGTAGACATAGCACTCGTCCAGGAAGAGATAGATGCCGCGCTCATGCGCCAGCTTCACGATGCGCTCGAGATCGCCAGGTGCGATCACTGAGCCGGCCGGGTTCGACGGCGAATTGAGGAAGATGGCTTTGGTCCGCGGAGTGATCGCCTTCTCGATGGCCTCAGAAGTGATGCGGAAGTTCTCCGACTCTTCAGTTTCGAGATAGATCACCTTGCCGCCGGCGTATTGAATGATGTCCTTGTACGACACCCAGTACGGCACGGGCAGGATCACCTCGTCGCCGTGGTCGATGAGCACCTGGACCAGATTGAAGATGGCCAGCTTTCCACCCGTCGTGAACACCGCCTCTTCCGGCGTGTAGTTCGAGCCGAAGTCGCAGGCGTGCCGCTCGACGATCGCCTTGCGCACGTCAGGAATACCAGAGACGACGGTGTAGCGCGTGAAGTTCGCGTTGATGGCCTCGATCGCAGCATCCTTGATGTGGCGCGGCGTGGGAAAATGCGGCTCGCCGGCGCCGAAATCGACGAGGTTCACGCCGGAAGCGCGCAGCTTGGCGGCCTCAGCGGTGACAGCCATGGTGGCTGAAACTTCAATGCGTCCGATACGGTCAGTAAAGAGTTTGGTAGCTGAAGTAGTTCCAGACATGATGCTTCTATTTTTTCAGATTTTCAGCGCTGGTGGGGGAAGAAATCGCACAAGAACGTCGCTGAACACACCGGTTTTCGGTTTGCCAACACCTATTTCTGCTGAAAAAGGAGAGGCGCGAAGTTGCTAAGGTTCTCACGCCAGACCATCCATGCGTGCATGCCAGGCGTCTGCACGGCATCGGGCTGCATCCCCTGGGCCTTCAGCCAGGCTATGAACTTCTGGTTGGGCTCGAAGAGCCCGTCTTCTGTACCGCAGGATATCCAAAGCAATTTGAGCTTCGACTGAATCTGCGCGCCCGACTGCGGTGTGATCGCGGGAAAGAGCGGCTCGAAGTGATCGCTGCCGATGCCGCCCGCACTGAAGGCGCCGATCCACGCAAAATCATCGGTGTGATTCAGGCCAACCAGCAGGGTCTCCGCGCCGCCCATGGAAAGCCCGGCGATCGCATGCTCATCGCGCTTGTCCGATAGCGGATACTGCTGTTTCACACGCGGCATCACTTCTTTGTAAAGCGCATCCGCAAACTTGCTGAAATTGGCCCGCACCAGATCCGTATTCCGCCAGGATGCCCAGCCCTGCGTGATCATCTGCATATCGCCATAGCCCCACGGCATCACCACGATCATCGGCTTCGCTTTTCCGGCAGCGATCAGGTTATCGAGAATCAGATTGGCTTTGCCCATGAATGTCCATGCGCTCGGCTCGTCGCTGTAGCCATGGAGGAGATAGAGCACGGGATATTTTTTGGCACTGCGCGGATCGAAACCGGGCGGCGTGTACACGTAGTATTCGCTCTCGATGCCTACGATGTCCGAATGATAGAAGTGGTGATGCACAACTCCGTGCGGAACGTCCGCGTTCTCCCATGGCTTGGGCGGATGGCCCGGAACTAGAAAGACATTCTGATTGCTGAAGAAGCTGGTCTTGATGAAAGTGTTGTGGGGATCGATCGCGTCTGTGCCGTCAACCGAAAAGGAGTAGCTGTAGTACTCCGGTTCGACCCCTGTCACCGTGACCGTCCACGTGCCGTCGGCGCCTTTGGTCATGGGAAAAGCGTCTTTACGGCCTTCGAGATGGAGATCGACTTGCTGCGCATTCGGCATCGCCAGGCGGAAGAGAACAGAACCATCCGCCTGCACCTCCGGAGAAGCTGGCGGCGCTGCAACCAGGGGAGCAGGAGCGGTGTTGGCCTCTTTCTGGGATGTTTGTTGTGCAACAGTATTGGCAGAGGCAAGCGCAACGCATACGATGGCGCTGAGAAATCCAGACCACCGTCTTTTGGGTGCAAGCGGTTTCATCGTTAACTCGAGATGGAAATTAAAAAGCCATTACGTGACATACATTCCGCCGCGCTCGCCGATTATAGCGCCGGCAACCTCCAGGCATCGGCTCGTAAGCTCTCATGTTTGCGAAAGATACCAACAGCAGGCTGTCAGACGTGAGGTGATGATCCTCCACCCAGGCTTGCCCTATTTGTAAAGAAGATCAACCGCTTATTGTTTTGCAACAACGATAGGCACCTCAGTCGATCCAACCCTGCTGCTACCGAGATCGTGCACCACAATGCGGAGATAAATAGCTCCTGCAGGCAGATCTATCTCCTGGTGCATGGGAACGCCAGACTGCATAATTCGGCTGAATCTTGCTGAATCGAAATTGAACCCCATGCCCTTGTCAGTCCAGTTCAGCCGTTTCCCGTCGGCGTCGTAAGCGATGACGGCAAATTCCACGCGCGCATGCTGGACACCGTCGGGCGTGGTGGTAAAGGTAAACGGATGCGCGTCGACGGCGTAGTCGACGAGATACCGTTTTGTCGGACCCTTGATCTCTTTCGCCTCTCCTGCAAGTCCGGGGGCAATCTTCACATCCTTTGCGGAGGGGTCATCAGCCGGCAGCACGCGTACCTTGAAGAGAATGTCCGCAAGCGGCGGAGCACCGCGCGTGACCGCTCCGTTCATCACATTCAGGGCCGCCTGCGAATCTACCCGCGCGTTTGAAGGGTCATCGGCATAGTAGCCGCGGCGGTAATCCGCCTGATACCCTCCGTCGACATTGAGGCGGATGCGATGAAACGAACCATCATACTTCTGCGCAGGAGGCACATAGCCGATGGTGTAATAATGCGATCCGTTGGCTATGGCGCGCGCCACGGCCTCCTTCAGTCCATTCGTATCCAGGAACGCCTCGCCGCCTGTATCTTCGGCGATCTGCCGCATGGTGTCATGCTCCTGGGCGGTCTGCGCGAGGAATTTCTGATCGGCAGCAGCTGCTGCTGGCTGACTGGATCCACCGCCGCCCTTGAGCGTGCGTGCAGCTCGTGAGCCACGTCCCCCGCGGCTGGAGCTGCCGTTCATGGCGCTGGATACTCCGCTGGGAGTCGAGTTCTAAGAGTTGGCCGCGTTGAGGCTAGGCAGCGACATCAGGCCACGCGCATCTACCGGATAAACGGCCACGCGAGCCGAAGAGAGCATGTCATCGGTCTGGCGCAACTGATCGGAATAGTTGCGCATGACAGAGAATTCGTCTTGCAGCGTGGAGTCAGGATCGATGGCGAGAGGAAACGATCCTGAAAACCAAATCAGATTCTTGCGTCCTGGAATCACGCTGAGGTAGCGCGCCAGCTGTTGCATTGTTTCGAGAGTCATCTGTACGCGCACGTCGGTCTGATACGACGCAATGTCAGCCTGAAACTGCTGCATCATGCTGACAGCGTCCTGCGAAGCTCCCAGACTGGACATGTCGCTGATCTGATCGGAGAGCTGCTGATCCGCTTCCGGATCGAGTATCGAAGATTGCTGCGGGCCACCCTTACCGGACAGAGCCCTCGCGATCACACTGGAATCGGTGGTGAATCCCTCAATGATGCGCAGACGGGAGGCCAGCGTAAACACCGCAATACGTGTTCCCGGCGGAATATTTTTGAGATACTTCAGCATCTGCTGCCGGACATACATTTGGTCAGAGAGTGGCGTATTGAGCGCGTCGAGCAGCAGCACATTCGCCGCACTGCCAATGGAAAACTGCGGAAAATCGCTGTAGGTATGCGGAGGGAGCTGGATACTCGAATCGCTGATGAATTTCTCGTCGGGCTTGTGCTCCTCGAAGATTCGAATCTGCTGCAGCTTACCGTCCTGATAGATCTGGAATTTTTCTTTCCCCAGCCCAGAGACCGCTTCGCCGCTGTTGGTGACGACCGTATCTACCAGAACCAGATTCACCTGCGTTTTGAAGGAGACCGGAGGAGCGGTCTGGGTGGAAACTGGCGGAGTGCCGTTCGCAATTGAAGGGGCCGCGGTTTGTGCGGCCACAACGAATGGCATGCACAACAGTGCGAAGATGACGGCAGCGGGAAAACGAGTCACGAGAACCGCCTGCGTTGACGTTCGTGGGAGATATTCATGATCGCCGGAAAGCGAGTTCCTGGCTACTCCTACGCGAGCTATCTGAAACGGAGTTTAACTCGCCGGATCTTTCGGCACATGCTGCTTTAGGCGTTCGATCACGAATCTCGGCACCAGCCCCTCAACTGAACCGCCCAGTTCGAAGACCTCTTTGACCAGGCGAGAGCTTACAAAGGAGTATTTGGCGTCGGGCATGAGGAAGATAGTCTCGAGCTCCGGAGCCAGGCGGCGGTTCATGAGGGCCATCTGCAGCTCGTATTCGTAATCGCTGATGGCGCGGATGCCGCGCACCACAGCCTGCGCCTTCTGCTCCTGCGCAAAGTCGACCAATAGCCCATCGAAGGTCGACACGGAAACGTTCCCCAGGCCGGAGAGCGCCTGCGTGAGCATCTCAACGCGCTCATCCACGGTGAAGAGCGGATCTTTATGCGAGTTGCGCAGGATCGCCACAACTAGGTGGTCAAAGATCTTCGAGCCCCGGGCAATGAGATCGAGGTGCCCGTTCGTGACCGGATCGAAGCTGCCGGGATAAATGGCCTTAACTGTGTTCACGCCATAGGGAGTTTATCAGGTGGCAGGTGCTCGAGGCCTGAGACGATCTGGAGGCTTCAAAAGAAAATGAGGCCACTGGCTGGCCTCATTTTCGAGTGCTGCGCTAAATTTACTGCCGCCGCGCTGCCGGCCGCACCGCTTCATGCGCGGCGACCGACCCGTTCACCGGAACCGGCGGAACATCAGGAACCGCTGCAGGATTGGCTACGCCCACACCGAGCTTTTGCCGCAGCTGGGTGTCGATGCGGGCAAAAGTCTCCTTGTTGTCCTTGAGGAAAGTACGGACATTCTCGCGTCCCTGCCCAATGCGCTCGCCGCTGTAGCTGTACCATGCGCCGGACTTGTCCACGATATTCTGGGCCACGGCCAGATCGAGCACATCACCCTCGCGCGAAATGCCTTCGCCATAAAGAATGTCGAACTCGGCCTCGCGAAAAGGCGCAGCTACTTTATTCTTTACAATTTTGACCTTGGTGCGCGAACCAACTACGGCTTCGCCTTCCTTGACAGCCGCGATACGCCGGATATCGATGCGCACCGATGAATAGAACTTGAGCGCGCGTCCGCCGGTGGTGGTTTCCGGATTGCCGAACATCACGCCGATCTTTTCGCGGATCTGGTTGATAAAGATCAGGCAGGTGCGGGATTTCGAAACGGTACCCGTCAGCTTGCGCAATGCCTGAGACATAAGCCGGGCCTGCAGGCCCATGTGCGAATCGCCCATCTCGCCATCGAGTTCGGCCTTGGGTACGAGCGCAGCGACCGAATCGACCACCAGCACGTCGATAGCTCCGGAGCGCACCAGCGCTTCGGTAATCTCGAGCGCCTGTTCGCCGTAGTCGGGCTGCGACACCAGCAGGTTGTCAACATCCACGCCCAGCTTCTTTGCATAGATGGGGTCCAGCGCGTGCTCGGCGTCGACGAAGGCTGCCATACCGCCTGCCTTCTGCGCTTCGGCGATGATCTGAAGCGTGATGGTGGTCTTGCCCGAGGATTCAGGGCCAAATATCTCGATGACCCGGCCGCGCGGCACACCACCCACGCCGAGGGCGGCGTCGAAGGAGATCGACCCGGTGGAGATGGTGGCAATAGGCACCACCTCTTTGCTGCCCAGGCGCATGATGGAGCCCTTGCCGAATTGTTTTTCGATCTGCGAAAGCGCCAAATCTATAGCGCGGGAACGATCATCTGCCACGTTGTTTCTCCAGTCTGGGGCCGCTACTTTAGCGCTAAAACAAGCCTTGTTTTCATAGGCGCAGTGCGGGTTGAGGGCATATTAGCATCGAATCGATAGGGGGCGAAGAAAATACAAAAACTATAGTAACACCCTGCATTGTGGAAGACAGGTCCCTTTCCTGCGTCCCTACCGCTTCAGCAAATCCACGGGCTCATTCACATCGGTTACACGGAAATACTGCGCAAGCGCCGGATGCCGCTCCTGTATCGTGCGGTACATCTCCCAGGCCACGCGGCGATAGGAAAAATGTCCCTGCGGAGCCGAGCGCAGCTCCGAGATGTAAAGCGCTTCGGCAAAATCCATCTTGAAGAGCGCCCGCTTGCGCGTGCCCAGCGGCAGCAGATACTGCGCGGACTCGGCTGCCTCTGCGCTGCTGCCGGCGGCAAGCCTGGCATAAGCTGCATGCGCGGCCTTCATCGCACGCTCGTACTTCGTCGTCAGCCCGGCTTCCTTCGGTCCCTCGGGGATATCAAAGCCGTGCTCCGCGGTGAATCCCTGCAACACCTGCACACAGCGGCGATGGCGATGCATATCGCGGAAGCCGCCGATGTCCATCAGGATGTCGAAGCGGATAGCCTGCCCTGCGGAGAATTCGCGCAATAGCTCATCGTGGCGGCCGCGATGGCGCGTGCCCAGCGCGATGATCTCGTTTTGACGTGAAGCAGACAGCGCAGCAACATGCCGGCGTATCTGCCGGTAAGGATAGTGGGATGCGCCATAGAGTAGCGTTGTGGTCAATTCGACTTCAAGACTGGGATCGGCATCAAGCAGATCAACCAGCGGCGCTGCATCGATCGCCTGATGCTTAAGAAGCTCCGCTGCAGCCTGATGCAGATCGCGGCGGGTCGTCATCTCATATTCGTTGGGAGCGGCGTACTTCACCAGCGTGGGAGCGGTCTTGACTTCGCGATTCAAAAGGACAGCGGCACGCTCGCCCAGCGCCGGATCGGCGGCAGCGATCTCCTCCTGCAGCTTTGCGAACTCGTCCTCGTAGACATTCCATGCCGGACCGCTCGCCGAGGAACGCAGCTTTTCGCCAAGCTGCCGTATCTCCGCGAAGGGACTCGACAGCAGCCGCGAAATCTGGGTCTCAAGCGTGCGGGCGTTCACGATCTGGCCAAGCGAGGTGTTTGTCGCCAACGGAAGCAGATAGCGAGCCACATCGAAGGCGCGTGCCTTCAGCGTGCGCTCGTAGGCGTCCTGCTTCATCTCCTCGGGCTTGGCGATGCTGCCTTTCAGCGACTCCGTCACACCTTCGGCGACTTCATGGTAAGCGGCAAAAAGCGACTCGACGCTGTCGCGGAACAGTGCCGCCGACGCCTGGTCGGAGCCGAAATCCGGCATGTACCAGCCGCTCTTTCGGAAATTTTGATAGCGCGTCGAGCGCTCCTGGCCATCCCAGCGCTGCTCGTCCACCAGCACAATCGCTGCCAGCAGCGAGAGCCGCTCGATGGCGAAGGCCAGATGTGCGAGGTCGGCGATCGAGCGATGTCCATATTGGAAATAGAATGTGTTCAAGAACTGCTCAGCCCGCTGGCTGCTGATTTCTCGAAGCGAATCCTTCATCGAAAGCGAGGAGCGCGAATATTTTGCCATCGCATAGGCCAGAACCTCGGGGTCGGCGCCATGGACGGCGAAGACTTCCGTCGCATTCTGCGGTTTTTCGTCAGGCGGAAAGGTTGTGGCGACGCCGGTTGTTGCGGTTTCAGACGGAGGCATGGGCAACAGGATACGGCATGAGAGCGCAGCAGGAGGCCCCTAAGCGCGGACCGCTGCCGCTTTTTCTGAGGAAAAACGGCGTACACTTTTGTTGCTTCGAGAGATAACGACAGGAAAGTGCTCAGGCATTTCAAAAAAGCATGACTGCCACGGCGAATAGCGCACCGAAGCCACAACTTAAGCCCCTGGATTCACGTCTTTACCTTGGCGGGCGGGCGCCGAAGGTGCGACCAGGTCCGCCTTCCGACATGCGGGATATCCTTTCGACGACCAGTCACCGGCCCTGGCCCTTACCCACCGCCCACTGGTCGATGACCCAGCGATGGAATGACCTGCTTTTCGCGCACTGGCCGATTCCAGCCGCCCAGATCGCGCCGCTGCTCCCTGACGGTCTAGCCGTCGACACCTTCGACGGTTCGGCGTGGTTCGGCGTGGTTCCCTTTTGGATGGACCAGATCCGCTTTCATGGGCTGCCCGCAATTCCTGGCCTCAGCCGTTTTCCGGAACTGAATCTTCGCACCTATGTGCGCGAGCCGCATTCCAATCTTGCCGGGGTCTATTTCTTCTCGCTCGACGCGGGCAATCCACTGGCCGTCGCCTATGCCAGAACGTTTTACCGGCTGCCGTACTACTGGGCGAAGATGCGCATCGACCACTGCGACAACCGCGAGTTCTGCTATACCAGCGAGCGGCGATTCGCAAAACATCCGGCTCGCTTCCGCGCGCGCTATCGCAGCCTGGGGCAAGCCTCCGACAAACATGGCCTGGAGCAGTTTCTCACCGAGCGATACGCGCTCTACGCCTCACACCCCAGCGGAGCCCTCTTCAAAGGCAATATCCACCACCTGCCCTGGCCGCTCGAGCGGGCGGAAGCCGAATTTGAAATCAACGAGCTTCCTGCGGCGCATGGCATCGTGCTGCCCGATACCAAGCCCCTCCTGCACTACAGCCGCGAGCTGGTGGTCTACGTGTGGTCACTAGAACAGATGCCCGCGCTCCTTCGCCAGGCTACCGGTCAGCCGGTGCCGGCGCCGAAGCCACTATAATCGGCAGCGGAGAAGATACTGGAAGAATGGCATCACTGGAAGGAAAAACTGCACTCATCACTGGAGCCTCGCAAGGCATCGGCCGCGCTTGCGCCATCGAATTAGCCAAAGCCGGAGCGCGCATCGCCCTCGCCGCCCGCAATGAATCGAAGCTGGCTGACGTCGCTGCGGAAATCACCGCAGCCGGTGGTACGGCACAGGTCTTCGCCATCGACCTGGCCAGCGAAGACTCGATCAAAGCCGGTGCAAAGGCCGTGATCGCTCATTTTGGCAGCCTCGAAATTCTCGTCAACAATGCCGGCATCACCAAGGACACGCTGTTGCTGCGTATGAAGCGCGCGGACTGGGATTCGGTGTTGAACACCAACCTGACCGGAACATTTCTGCTCACGCAGGCGATGGTGAGCCCGATGCTGAAGGCGCGCTGGGGCCGGATCATAAGCATCACCAGCGTCGTCGGCGAAACCGGGCAAGCGGGACAGGCGAACTACGCCGCCAGCAAAGCCGGACTCATCGGCTTTACAAAATCGTTGGCGCGCGAGCTGGCATCGCGAGGAATTACCGCAAATGCCGTCGCTCCGGGATACATCGAAACGGCTATGACTGCCGTGCTCGACGACAAACAGCGCGAGGCCATGCTCACGCAGATTCCGCTGGCGCGGCCGGGCACCGATCAGGACATCGCAAATGCAGTGCGCTTTCTCGCCTCCGATGAGGCCGCGTACATCACCGGACATGTCCTCGACGTGAACGGCGGCATGTACATGGGCTGAGCCGCACTCACCGCTCAGCTCAGTCCGGTATTACTCCGGAAAAGAGTCCGTCGTCGGACGCGGCCTCGATCTGACCGGGCGCCGCCGCGAGCAGGTATCGTTCAACCGTCTTCGACTCGTCGATAAAGCTCTGCACGCGGTCCAGAACACCGGCCTGGGTGCTGTGCTTCGCGAATGCCTCCGTCTTGCGATCGGCCAGGTCACCCAAATCCAGAGTGAGCGAATAAGGCACGCGCGGATGGGAGTCCAGCTCCGGTTTATCGCGAACGGAGATGAACGGTGTGCTGAGATAGTAGAGCTTCTGCGGAGAGTACGGGGTGATGCCCTGTTCCAATTGCTCAGGGAAATAAGTATCCCGCGCCGACCAGTGGAAGGCCGCCGTCGCCGCCATGCCGACCACGGTGTGATCGCGGTGCAGGTTGACGCTGCCATCGCCGCCGAAGGTCAGGATCACCTGTGGGCGCAGCCTGCGGATACGCTCCACGATCGCGCCGGTCATCTCATAAAAATTCTGCTTGAGCAGCTCACCGTCGGGATAATGCAGCACCTCGAAGTCCGTAACACCCAAAATCTCGCAGGCAGCCGCCAGTTCCTCGCGTCGCCTGCGGCCCAGGTCGGCACAGTCCGATGCCTCACCGCGAAAGTGCGCCGCCTGCCCATCAGTGAGGCATAGCAGGTAGGTTTCGACGCCTTCGCGGTGCGCCCGCAGAAACGCGCCACCAAAGGCCGCGCTCTCGTCGTCAGGATGAGCGGTAATGCAAAGCAGGCGATAGGGCAAGCAAGAATCCTCAATAGGAAATGTGATCGGCCTCAAATGCTTCTTCGATCGGGTCGGTAAAGCCTTCCACGCAGATGTCGCTTTCGAGCAGTCCTTCGAGAGGCTCGCCGACAATGGCTTCGTCGACAATCGCTTCGTTGATGATTGCATTCTCGATAGCCTGTGCGGTCAGAGCGTCTTCCGAAATGACCTCAACGTCCGCAGGCATCTCCCGGCCGTGGAAGAGGTCGTCCCAGGGTAGCGAGGCCTGCGCTACCGGGCGAAATGTCTTGCGGTGCAGCGGCGAAGGGCCATGCTTCTCGAGCGCAGCCAGATGCTCCGGCGTGCTGTAGCCCTTGTGCGAGGCAAGGCCGTAAACCGGATACTGGTCGTGCAGCTCGCACATGAGCCGGTCGCGATAAACCTTAGCGACTACGGACGCCGCGGCAATGGAAATCGACAACGAATCACCGTAGATGATGCTGGTCTGAGTGCAGGCGCGGTCAGATCCGAGGTTCAGCCGCATGGCGTCGATCAGCAGGTGATCCGGCGCAAGCGAAAGCTTAAGCACTGCTGCGGTCATGGCCTGGCGCGTGGCCTGGTAGATGTTGATCCGGTCGATGGTTTCCGCGTCGACCTCTTCGATGGCGACCGCCAGAGCCCTGCTCTCAACCACCGCGGCGAGACGCTCGCGGTCTTCACGTTCCAATTGTTTGGAATCCCGCAGGCCCTTGATACGGGTATCGGAAGGCAAAATCACCGCGGCAGCGACCACCGGGCCGAAGAGCGCGCCGCGTCCAACCTCATCTACACCGGCGATATGCACGGCGCCGTTGGCGCGCGCGGCCTTCTCGTACTTGTTGCCACAGACGAGGGTGCGCAGCATTCGCAACTTGCGCGTGGCGGCGGAAACTTCCTTCTCAGCACCATCTGCGGACGAAGGCGCTGTCAGGCGAAAGCTTTTCGGCTTATCTCCGAGCCTGGGCATTGATTCGAGTGTAATCCGCCCGGCGGCGTGGAAAAGTAGCCGCAATCAGCCGGTATCTCCCAAACGCACCAACGCCCCGGCATCAACGCAGCAAGCCGGGGCGTTCGTGAAAACCGGTCCTAGGTACGCTCGACTTCTTTGAGACGCGCAGCCTTGCCGCGCAGTCCACGGAGGTAGAAGAGCTTGGCGCGGCGAACCCGTGCCGAGCGAACCTTCTCCACCTTATCGATCACCTTGGAGTTGAGGGGAAAGATGCGCTCGACGCCATGGCCGAAGCTCATCTTGCGAACCGTGAAGCTGCCCTGCGCGCCGTTCTTACGCGCGATGACAATGCCTTCGAAGGCCTGCAGGCGTTCTTTATCGCCTTCCTTGATCTTGACCTGCACACGCACCGTGTCGCCTGCGACAAACGCGGGCAGATCCGTGCGATTGAGTTTCTCGGCAAGCCGCTGCATTACTGGATGAATAGACATAGCACTTTCCTGGCTCTTGATTCAGAACCTTTAGTTTACACGGAAATCAGCCTTATGTGCGCTTCAATCTGTCAATAAGAACGCGATCTTCCCGCGATAGGTCGGCCTTTTCCAACAGATCGGGGCGGTTGCGCAATGTCTTTTCGAGAGCACGTTCGCGCCGCCATTTGCGGATCGCTGCGTGATCTCCTCCGCTGAGCACCTCGGGAACCGTCATGCCGCGAAACTCCGCCGGACGTGTGTAGTGCGGATAATCCAACAGCCCGCCGGCTCCGTGGGTTGAACGCGGCGGACCATCAGGATTGTCAGCAAATTCGCCATCGGCATGCCCGAAGCTCTCGTAGGCGCTCGAATCCTCATTGCCCAGGACGCCGGGGATCAGCCGCATCACCGCATCGACGATCACCGCCGCGCCCAGCTCTCCTCCTGAGAGCACGTAGTCGCCGATCGAGAGCTCGCGATCGCAGACCAGCTCGTTTACGCGCTCGTCGACACCTTCGTAGCGGCCACAGAGCAGGACCACCCGCTCCAGTCCCGCAAGCTCCCGGGCAACGGACTGCGTAAACTTCGCGCCTTGCGCCGACAGCAGGATCACCGACTCGCGCTTTGCATCGCGCTCCGACTTGGCCGCCACGCCGGTCCCATCAACAGCAGCAATCAAAGGCTCGGGCTTGAGCACCATTCCCTCGCCGCCTCCGAAGGGGCGATCATCCACCGTGCGATGGCGGTCGTGCGTGAAGCCGCGCAGATCATGCAGGCCGACCTCGATCAACCCATTGGCCAGCGCGCGCTTCACCACGCCGTAGCTGAAAATGCCGGAAAAAAATTCAGGGAAGATGGTGACGATATCGAAACGCATTTACGTTTTCAGCTTCACTCGCCGCTGCCGGAGCTGTCCAGCGACTGCTGCTCGGCGCGCTCTTCTTCCGAAAGCGGAGCGTTGATCTCGAGCAATCCCGCCGGCAACCGCATCTCTACCCGTTTCGCCTCGAGGTCCATCTTTTCGAGATAAGCCTGCACGAATGGGATCAACAACTCGGCTCGCTTCGCGCCCTGAACCACCAGCAACGAAGCGGCGCGGTCCACATCGACCACAGGTCCGATTTTGACTTCTTGTCCGCTGCCAAGATCGAAAACATCGCAGCCGATCAGGTCGCTAATATACACCGCTCCATCTTCAAGCGGAGCGCGCTCTGCCATCGGGATGGCAACATCCAAACCGCGCAGGGATTCGGCGTGCTCAATCGAGTCGATCCCAGCAAACTTGAAGACAATGCGGCCTTTATGCAGCCAGTGATGTTCGAGAGAAATTTCGCGAGGAGGGTATTTCCGGGCCGCAGAATTGCTGCTGCCTTCGGGCGCAATCAGATAGAGCCGTTTGCGTTCCGCGAAGCGCTCGGGAAAGTCCGTAAGGATATCGGCCAGAATTTCTCCATGCCGGCCTTGCGGGCGCACAAGATGGGCGAGCAGGGCCCATCCCGCATCTGCCGCAGAGCTACTCGCCGACTGCCCCGTTTTTGTCTTCTTCGAGTATGTCAAGCGTATAGCGGTGATGGTGCTTCATACTGACAGCTCCCAGAATGGTTCGCATAGAGCGAGCAGTGCGACCCTGCTTTCCGATGACCTTGCCTACATCGCTGGGGGCGACGCGTAGGCGCAACACCGTGCTCTCTTCTCTCTCAACAGCTTCAACAATTACTGCAGTCGGCTCATCTACAAGAGCTCGGGCGATTTCTGTCACCAGCTCCTGCATATTATCCGGCTTCTCCTGCTGCGTCATTACCTTTGCCTCCCTTGAGGACGTGGGTGTTTCACTCTAGGGCTCGCGCAATATTATCAGCAACTCAATGTAGAGGACAGCGGAATTCGTAACAATCCCGCACACCAGTGCGAAATCGGTTCGGGAGAGGGTAAGTGTTTTTGATCTGCTGCATTACCGCATGCAATCCCGCGGCAGCGCCGAAGGCGGCAAGTTTATTTTGATTGCACGTCCGGCGGAACGCGGTGCAGATGGGGTCTTCAAAGCCGGCGATTGCCGGCTGAAAACGCAGCGATGAAGCTAGGCGGCTGTAGTTGCAGCGGGCTGCTTTGCGACCAGCTTCGCGACGCGATCGGAGAACTGGGCTCCCTTGCTAGTCCAGTAATCGATGCGCTCGCGCTTCAGGTCGACCGAGGCCGGATTGGTACGCGGATTGTAGGTGCCGACTACCTCGATGGAGCGGCCGTTGCGGGCACGGTCCTTTTCGATCACGACCACGCGGTAGTAAGGCTGTTTGCGGGCGCCAACGCGCGCCAGACGAATCATCAACACAGTGAAAATCCTTTCAAAGCTGCTTGTTTTGGGGAGGCGGTTCGGAAATGGATCGGCGGCAATGGCCGCTACGCACACGAACTCCCAGCAGCTAAGTATAGCAAAAATGCCGAAAGCCAAGAAGCGGTCAGCCAAATCCTGCCAGCAATACAGCGGCTAGCTCGATCCGGTTTGTCAACGAGCACTGCCCTTTTTCGCAGATATCAAAGGGCTAATCCCTAATCGCTAAACCCTGCACCCTAGTTTTTAGGGAACAGAAATTTCAGCATCGGACCCACTCGCTCTGCCCAGGCAGCTTCATCATGCGTTCCGCCGTGTACGCTCTCAAAGTGCAGATCGGCGCCCATTCGCCAGCCGTTTGCGAGCAGCCTGCGATCGAGCAGTTCGGCATCGGCCAGCGTCCGTCGACCTTCAGCATCGCCTACATCCAGCCAGATGCGCGGCTTGTGAACAATCGACGGCCCCTGCTCATTCACATAGCCCACAATCGATTTGTGGTTCCACCACACCGACGGCGACATCACCGCCAGCCTGCCGAACACACCCGGATGCCGCAGCCCGAGATACATCGTCACCAGCCCTCCCAGCGACGACCCGCCAAGTCCGGTATGCTGCGGGCCTTCCTGCACGCGATAATTCTCAGCGATAAAGGGCAGCAGTTCATGAGAGAGCAGATCGCCGTAGCGCTGCGCATCGCCGCCGCCCATCCGCCAGTCGCGGGTCGGCGTGTATTCCGTCAGACGCTGCTCGCCGGTATTGGCAATCCCTACGATAATCAGCGGCTCGACTTCGTTCGCGCCGATCACGGCATCGGCAGTCTCGGCAACGCGCCAGGTCCGCCCCGGCACAAAAGACGTCCGTGGATCAAACAGGTTCTGCCCATCATGCAGATAAAGCACGGGATAGGAGCGGTCCGGCGATTCGTCATAGCCGGGTGGCAGATACACCGTCACATCGCGGTCGGAAGGTAGAAACTGGCTGTGGAATTGAGGATGAAACCGCAGCCTGGGATGAATGCTCTCGATGCCAAGAGCCTCGGAAGACGGCGCAACCGGTGGCAATCCTGCATCAATCTCTGTCCGAGCCTGAATCTGTGTCCCCAAGCGCTGCTTTCTCTTCCTCTGCTGAATTTTTTCGGAAGCATGCCGTTCTACATGAATCCGGCGACCGACACTCCTGCCTGATACAGTAGCAGGAATATAAAAGCGGGATGAATCCCCAAAGAGTGGAAAACAGATGAACCGTGAGTATCACAAGTGGTGGTCGCCGCGTCTCGGGCGCGATATGGAGCTTCTCGTCTTCGGCCACGCCGGCGTGCCCATGGTGGTTTTCCCTACCTCGCAGGGGCGCTTTTTCGAGTTTGAGGACCGCGGACTGGTCGGCTCCATCGCTCACAAGATCAACAATGGAGAGATTCAGCTCTATTGCCTCGACAGTGTGGACGCCGAGAGCTGGTACAACCGCAATGTCGGACCGCGCTGGCGCATCGCCCGCCATGTCCAATACGAGAGCTATGTGATGGAAGAGGTGCTTCCCCTCGTCCGCCAGAAGAACTGGAACCCGCACCTGGCCAGCCTGGGATGCAGCTTTGGCGGCTACCACGCGGTGAACATCGCGCTACGCCATCCCGACCGCTTCACCGGATTTCTATCGATGAGTGGCGCCTTCGATATGACCGGCTTCCTGCGCGGCTACCACGACGACGATCTGTACTTCAACACTCCCACAAAATATCTACCCAACCTCAGCGATCCCTGGTACTACGACCACTACCGCCGCAATACTTACATCCTAGCCACGGGATGGGACGACCAATGCCTCGGCGCCAATCAGCACCTCGCTCACCTGATGGCCGAGAAATGGATTCCTCATAAGCTCTACGTCTGGGATAGCTGGAACAGCCACGATTGGCCTACCTGGGCGCGAATGATGAATGAGTATCTGTAAAATCTGCATTTCCAACCAGCTTTACCCATGACGTTTTATAACTTTTCCTATGCCTGAAGCTTCTAACAGGGATATCTCTGATTTGGAGTTCCAATGGCTACTGTCCACAAAGGCCGTTTTACTGCGCAGATCGAAGGCGAGTTCGTTGTCTTCCTCATTGGCATGCGAATCAATCACCTCTTTCTGATTCACAAGTGGCTGCCGGTCGCTATGGCCATGCCACGCATGCTGAAGGAGCTCTTCACGCACAAAGAAATGGGAATGCTCCACGCCTACGCTGCGATCGGCGGACGCACATTGATGACGGTGCAGTACTGGCGATCATTTGAACAGTTACATGCCTACGCTCACGCGAAAAATCTCGCGCATCTCCCTGCCTGGGCCGACTTCAATCGCCGGGTAGGCGGCAATGGTGCGGTCGGGATCTTTCACGAAACTTATGTCGTGAAACAAGGCACGTACGAATGTGTATATGCCAACATGCCGGCCTTCGGTCTAGCAGCTGCCGGCGAGATGGTGCCCGCGATCGGCCGCATGCAAAGCGCAAAGTCACGCATAACCGGCTCAGATAGCTGAGCCGCATTCAATTTCTCAGTGATCGCATTCCTGTCGGCTGTGATTGCAGCAGCCTCTCATCGCGGATGGGTGAATCCGCAATCCTTCCAGAGCTTTTCCCACGCCCACATTTCTGAGGTGGCCTTTGCCGGCAGCGGGAAGCCCAGTTGATGAGCCAACATGCATATCTGGCCACGATGGTGGGCTTCATGCGTAATCATGTAGGCCACCATGGAGACACCCACCGGCCACGGTTTCGCCCAACCGTCGCGTAGAAAAGTTACAGCCTCTCCCTGCGGATCGAGTAGAGCTTCGTGGAGCATCTGCGAACAGCACTCCGCGCTCTCTGCCAGAGCTGCCTGGGCCTGCGTCTGTGTGCATCGAGTGCGATCAAGCGTCGCTGGAAGTTTGATATGCGGAGCCGACAGCCGCATCCATTTGCGGCGGATGTTGTGCAAGTGTGCGGCGACGGCAGCAATCGTCCGCCCTTTTGATCCAGGCAATGCAGCACGCCATGCCGCGGGATCGAGATGCTCGAGGACAATCTGATTCATCCGCTCGTTTACGGCGTAGCTCTCCAGAAGTACCGCGCAAAAGTTCTGACGGGAATCATCTTTCGAGGGGAGCTTGGAGCGAGCCACGGATCACCTGAACGAGGTCTGCAATTGAAGTGCTCTCGATCATAGACCGGAGACGGACCGAAAACCAGGAGATGCGTGGCTGCCACTGCGTAATCTCAGACCGCGCGCAGCAGGCGGACCGGAAGCATGAACAGAGCCGCCACCAACTCCAACGCGCCGCCAACCGCGATTCCCACGATACGGAAGGGCAGCAGGATCAGCCACACGAACGGATAGAGGACCAGCGCGATCAGCGCCACGGGCCAGCACAGGACGAGAAGCAGGCAAAACAACAAAAACTTGACCATCGAACATCACTCCCAATGCGAAGCGAGTTACAGAAAAAGATTACGAGCACTGGACGAAAAAAGTTCCCTACCTGCGAAAATCGGACCACACTGACACATGCTGACAACCGCACAAATAATTTGTGCCTGTATCAGTGGCAAATAAAAATATTTATGCAATTGCACTTGATATCTACACCCGACCTATGGCACTGTATTCGAGCAGAGGAAGAAATTATGACCACCAAATCCCAATTCGGTCACCAGATGCTGACGGCGCAGGATCGCTCGCTCGTCAACGGCTGGGTTCTGCCTCTCGCCAGCGACTGCAAGTAACGCGCTGGTTCCTCTGCTGAATCCACCCATCATCTAAATCAAAAACTTTCTTTCCGGCCATGAGTGGTGAAGGATGCGGTTCCTTCGTCTTGACACGACCCAACCCGCATCGCGATCGTTCCCTCATGCCGGCAAGGAAAGCTGCTCCAGTGGCGCAGCGCGCGGATACTTCTTCGGGTGAAAGCGGTTCGACTCCGCACGCCGTTCTCTCGCGAGAGAAATGGCGATAGACCGCACGCAATTTTTCCCTGGAGCTTGAAAATATCTCCGGTGGCGAAGGCTCGGGCTACTTCCTTCAACCTGCCTCGGCATGGCGAATATGTATCGCCGATCTGCCGGAAGACTGGTCTGGCAGATGCCAACCTGGGCCGCTGAATCCCCGGAGATTGCAATTTGTAACCGCGCCGGTGGCGTGTGAACGGGTTACTTCGACACGATAGGTGGCAGGTTCAATTCCTGCATCCGCGGCAACGTGGATTAGCTCAGTGGCAGAGCAAGCGGCATAACTGTTCCGGAAATTCCCCGGCGTAAACCATCAACCGTTCGTCCTCAATCGATCGAAGACGACTCAACCATGTGCGTAAGGAGACGCGTATGAGCACCAAGATTACCGTGCGCAACGGGACGGCGGTAGGCCGCGAATCGCTCTGCCTCACCTGCCGTCATGCGCACATCCAGACCGGCTTTGCTGAAAGCGAGGACGAAGTCCGGTGCGGCTACTTTTACGAGCAGCCCCGGCTTGTGTCTTTCGCAGTAAGCCAGTGCACCGACTTCCTCGATAAGCTCACCCCCACGCTTTACGAGATGCAGAAGATCGCGTTTGTCATCGACGTGAAGAGGAACAGCAGGATCGGCTTCGCCAGCCCTGCCCTCAAGATCACTGAGCCCGAGGGAGACGATGACTGAATCCCTTGGCTGATTGCGCCACCCTCCGAACGAGATGCCGGACGGAAGCGTGAACGAATTCGCAAGGCATCTTTGAAGGGAGGGCGTCATGGCGCGCCTTAATATTCTGAAGTTGAGTCACCTGGGATTTTCGGGCGCGGCCCTGCGCACTCACGAGGGAGCGTTCGCTGTCCCCATCAGCGCTGAAGAGCAGTTGCGCCGCGCAGTGCTGGCCTGCATGTTGTGGGAGGACCAGTTCTACGAGGACGGCGAGACCATCGCCAACCGCATCTCGGCTCTCGTCCCGCGTGTGGCCGCCGAAGCCGTCGCATCGCTGGCCATCGAGGCTCGCGAGCGCATGAAGCTGCGTCACGCACCGCTGCTTCTGGTGCGCGAGATGGCTCGTTACGCATCGCATCGCGGAGCCGTAGCTGAGACGCTGGCGCGCGTGATCCAGCGTGCCGACGAGTTAGCCGAGTTCCTTGCCATCTACTGGAAGGATGGACGCCAGCCGTTGTCGGCGCAGGTGAAGAAGGGATTGGCCGAGGCCTTCACCCGCTTCGACGCCTACGCGCTCGCCAAGTACGACCGCGATGGTGCGGTGAAGCTGCGCGACGTGCTGTTTCTCACGCACGCCAAGCCGCACACGGCGGAGCAGGCGCTCACGTGGCGTCAGCTCATCGACGGAACCTTGCCTTCGCCCGAAACGTGGGAGGTCCGCCTCTCGCGTGGCGAGCAGAAGCGCGAGGTGTGGGAGTCGATGCTGCGCGAAAACCGTCTGGGTGCTCTTGCCCTGCTGCGCAACCTGCGGAACATGCAGGCTGTGAACGTGGAGCCGGAGCTGGTGCGGCACGCACTTGAAATGATCCGCGTCGAGCGCGTTCTGCCCTTCCGCTTCCTCGCTGCGGCGCGTTACGCGCCGCAGTGGGAGCCGGAGCTCGAACATGCGATGGTTGCCAGCCTGCACGGTCAGTCTCGTCTCGCCGGTAACACGGTCCTGCTGGTGGACGTCTCGGGCAGTATGGATGCGCGGCTCTCGGCCCGCTCCGAGATGGTGCGCATGGATGCGGCTGCGGGTCTCGCGGTGCTGTTGCGCGAGATCGCCGAGGAGGTGAGCGTCTACGCCTTCTCCGACCGGCTCAAGGCTGTACCTGCACGGCGCGGCTTCGCGTTGCGCGATGCCATCGTGCACTCGCAGCCGCACGGCGGAACGCAGCTGGGACGGGCCCTCGGCGAGTTGCGTGAGAGCTGCGACCGGCTGATCGTGATTACCGACGAGCAGGCGCACGATCGCGTGCCCGCGCCCAACGGACGCGGTTACGTGATCAACGTAGCCAGCTACCGCAACGGCGTTGGCTACGGGCCGTGGACGCACATCGATGGGTGGAGCGAGGCGGTCATCGACTACATCCGCGCCAGCGAGCAGGCCGGCGCATAACTGGAAGGGTGGTCCGTGTGGCCGCCCTTCCATTCGCCAAAGTGCGATTTGCCTTTGCGCCCACCCGCGCAAGTGGGCTAAGGTGAGTGAAACGACCGGAGACACGGCGGTGTGCATCCTACTTTCCGGCTTTCAATCTCGCAGAGGTAAAGGACGGCGAAGTGAAGAAAATCGGCGTTTTATTCGGTATGGAGAACACCTTCCCCGGCGCGCTGGTGGAGCGCATCAACTCCATGAACATCGACGGCATCACCGCCGAGTTTGTCGAGACCGGCGCGGTCCGTCTGGACCGCCCTTCGGCCTATGCCGTGATCGTCGATCGCATCTCCCACGATATTCCGTTCTATCGAGCCTTCCTCAAGCATGCTGCTCTATTCGGTACGGCCATCATCAACAATCCCTTCTGGTGGTCGGCCGATGATAAGTTCTTCAACTATTCGTTGGCGGCAAAGCTGGGCGTCGCGGTACCTCCCACGGTGATTTTGCCGCACAAAAAATATCCCGAGGGCACGACCGAGCGCTCCATGCGCAATCTGGAATATCCGCTGAACTGGGATGCGGTCTTCGAGTACATTGGCTTTCCTGCTTTTCTCAAGCCCGTCGACGGCGGCGGATGGCGCGACGTATATCACGTTCATACTCGCGAGGAGTTCTTCCACGCCTACGATCAGAGCCGCGATCTATGTATGACCCTGCAAGGCGCGGTGAATTTTGACGAATATTTTCGCTGCTATGTCGTGGGCCAGAAGAAGGTCCACATCATGCCGTATGATCCGCGGCGTCCACACCACGAGCGTTACATTCAGAATCCACCGGAATACAACAAGAAGCTGCTGAAGCGCGTGGAGAAAGATGCACTCACTCTCTGTGCGGCGCTCGGTTACGACCTGAATACGGTGGAGTTTGCAGTCGAGAAGGGCGTTCCCTACGCCATCGACTTCATGAACCCTGCTCCGGACGCCGATCTGCACTCGGTTGGCCCGCAGAATTTCGAATGGATTGTGCAGTCAGTAGCTGACCTAGCCATCGCGAAGGCTAAGAAGGCGCCGACGGTATCGGTTCTGAAGGCCGCCGAGCTGCTGGCGGGGGTGAGCGGCAAGCCGGCGAGCAAGAAAGAGCCTGCCAAGCCGAAGGCAAAGAAAGAAAAGGTCGAGGATAAAAAGGAATAGGCAGAGTAAAGACTGTTTGCAGTATCTGGTTTGAGCGACCGAATCCTATGCGACCTACATTCACGATTGGCATCGAAGAGGAATACCAGACAATCGATCCTGTGACGCGCGACTTGCGCTCGCACATTGCCACCGAAATGCTGGCCAAAGGCAAGCTCCGGCTGGAAGAGCGGGTCAAGGCCGAGATGCATCAATCGGTCGTTGAAGTGGGCACACGCATTTGCAAGACCATCAGCGAGGCTCGCGAAGACCTCTACGATCTGCGCCGGCAGATGATCGGCCTGGCCCGCGAACATGGTCTGGTGCTGGTCGCAGGTGCCACGCATCCATTCGCCGACTGGCGCGTGCAGGAGATTTATCCCGATCCGCGTTATGCCCAGGTAGTCGAGGACCTTCAGCTCGTAGCCCGCGCTAATCTTATCTTCGGCCTCCACGTGCACGTAGGCATCGAGGACCGGGAAGCTGCCATCCGCGTGATGAACTCGATGCGCTACTTTCTGCCGCACATCCTTGCACTATCTACGAATTCACCCTTCTGGCGCGGCATGAAGACCGGCCTCAAGAGCTATCGCGCCAAGGTATTCGACAAGTTTCCGCGCACCAACATCCCCGACAGCTTCGCCAGCTTCAGCGAATACGAGGCCTTCGTCAACCTGCTCATCAAGACCAAGTGTCTTGACAATGGTAAGAGGATCTGGTGGGACATCCGTCCGCATCCTTTCTTTAACACCGTGGAAGTGCGCGTCTGCGATATTCCCATGCGCGCCGAAGAAACTCTGGCCATCGCTGCCCTCATCCAGGCGACCGCGGCCAAGCTGTATCTGCTGCACGAACGCAATCAGGATTGGCGGCAGTACTCGCGGGCACTCATCATGGAGAACAAATGGCGCGCCGTGCGTTACGGCCTCGACGGCAAGCTCATCGACTTCGGTAAGGAAACAGAAGTGCCGGAACGCGAGCTGATCGTCGAGTACATCGACTTCGTCGATGAAGTGGTAGACGAGCTCCAGTGCCGGGATGCCATCAACTACATCCACAACATTCTTCGCGACGGAACGGGAGCGGACCGCCAGCTCAAAAAATTCGAAGAGACCGGCGATCTGAAAGCTGTCGTCGACTATATGGCGGAGGAGACGCAGGCCGGGCTGTTTTAAAGATCTCTAGAAAGAAACGCGGACGATGAAGCCCGCGTTCGGCTAAATCCCTGCCGATCCTATTGCGGTTTCGGCGGAGCGGGTGGAGTAGTTGACTGCGGTACGGCAGAGGGCTGTTGCGGCTGAGCCGGAGCAGTCTGAGGCGCTGTAGAAGGATTTTGCTGCGGTGGCGGAATCATCATCCTCGGCTGCATCTGCGGCAATTCGCTCATGCCCATCAACTCGATATCAAAGATCAAATCGGACTTGGGTGGAATAGGCCCCTTGCCCGCTTCTCCATAAGCAAGCTGATAAGGAATGAATAATCTCCGCTTGCCGCCTATGTGCATCCCGTCGAAGCCTAAATCCCAGCCTGGGATTACTCGGTGCATTCCAACCGGAAACTCAATCGGACGACCGCGATCATACGACGAATCGAACTTCGTTCCATCCGAAGCCAGCCAGCCGGTGTAATTCACGGAGTACATCATGCCCGGTTTAGCCAGATCCCCCGTTCCGATCGTGATGTCCTGATAGCGCAGAGCGAATTCCGTCTTGAGGGGTCCCTTCACGGGCGGAATGTTCTTCGGCAGTGTTGGACCTGCAGGCGCGACCTTTCGATGCACCGGTACAGTTTTCTTGGCTGGAGAGGTTGTCTGTGCTGGAAGCGCAGTCACAAGCAGAAGGCCTGGAACGATGATCAGAGACACAAAAGAGCGACGAACAAATTGCATGACTACTCCATGAGATGAAGGCTGAAGAAAAGATAACCTATGCTCGGTGGCTCCACGTCAGCAGAGTGATATTTTCAAAGAAGCATCCCTTTGAACGGAGTTTCATGCTGAAACAATCTGTCCGGCTGGCATTACTTGGTCTTCTGCTCCCGTTAACCTCAAATTTATCTTTGGCGCAAAATCCGAAGGCGCTCTTCTATCTCACCAAAAGCCCCAACTCCGTGCGGTCATTCCTCGCGCATGCCTCGCAGATCGATATCCTCGTGCCGGCGTGGTACTCGGTCGACAACAATGGGCTGGTTGCGGGCGGCGTGAATCCACTGGTCATATCTACGGCGAAGCAGATTCATCTTCCTGTCATGCCCATTGTCGGCAATGACGGATTCAACCGGGAAGAATTCCATAAGCTGCTGACCAATCCCACCGGCCAGCACCAGATGATCACGCAGCTCATTGACGCCGCAAAGACGAACGGCTTCATCGGCTTTCAATTCGACTTCGAAAATGTGAACTGGACCGACCGCGACCTGCTCTCGGCGGTCGTCGCAGAAACCGCAACCGCATTCCACCAGCAGGGTTTGCAGCTTTCCATCGCGGTAGTGCCCGGAGCGCCCGGACATTCCGGCGAAAGCGGATTCGCGAACTGGATTTACGCCAATTGGCGCGGCGCCTATGATCTTGAGGCGTTGGCAAAATCCGTCGACATTCTTTGCCTGATGACTTACGACCAGCACACTCGCTGGACGGCTCCGGGACCAGTCGCAGGATGGGACTGGACGATCAAGAATCTCGATTATGCTCTGAAGTTTGTACCCAAAGAAAAGCTGTGGCTGGGCATTCCAATCTATGGGTACCACTGGTTCGCAGGCGCGCCTTCGGAGCCGGGAGACAAACCCAATCCCAGCGCCGAATATTTTCCCGGCCAGGATGCGCTCGATCTGGCCAAAGCCTACAACACGCCGATCCAGTGGGATCCGGCCGATCGCACCGCGTGGTACTACTTCTACCGCGACGACATGCGGGAGTGGGTCTTTTTTACCGACAAGCGCACATTTCAGGAGCGCTATGACCTGGTGAAGCAGCGCGGCATCGAAGGCTTCTGCTCATGGGATCTGGGCGAGGAAGATCCGTCGATCTGGAGTACACTGCCGATTCACAAATAGATGAGATCTGCTTTCGTGGACGTAAAACCGAGGCAAGCCATCAGGCTTGCCTCGTTTCTTGATGATGATTGCGGCCGGAAGAGTCCGTTGGCTGCCCGCGATTCTCCTTCGCCAGCGGCAAGCAGAGGAAATCGCGAAAACCTGCGCCTCTCCTGGCCTTTCCATCGCGCTGCTTTTTCAGGCTGGCCAACCCGAAAAAAGCAGCGACCTCAAGAGGGATGCCAAACGAGACGGCGGAGATGGTCTGGAGCGTCGTCAGGGCCACCGCGGAGCACAATTCCTCTTCATATCGGGAGAGGCACAAATACAGTGAAATAACGCTGATTTTGGGCCCTGTTTACGATAATTTAAAGAGAACTCCACTGAAGGTTGATGCGTTTTTCATGAGCACTCCAACAACCCCCGAATCTCAAGCGCTGCTAGCTACACCCTTTCCGCCTGATTTTCTGCCTGGCGCACACTCAGCCGTGGCCACCTGCCTGCGCATCCAGCCCACGGAAAAGGTCACGCTGATCACTGATCAGGCAACGGCGCCTATTGCCGCCTCCCTGGCCCAGGAGTTGGCCGCGAATGGCTGCCACTGGAATGCGTTTGTTCTCGAGAACCTCGCGCCGCGTCCGCTGACCGATATGCCGCAGCCTGTCCTGGCCGACATGGAGACGTCGGACGTCAGCATTTTTGCGGTGGGGGTCCAGCGCAACGAGCTGCGCTCGCGCATGCAGATGACCGAGGTGGTCAACCGCCGTCACATGCGCCACGCTCATATGGTGAACATCACACCGCAGATTATGCGGGAAGGGATGCGCGCGGATTTTCACCGCGTCGACCAGCTTTCGCAGAAAGTCATCGAAAAGGTCCGCCGCGCGAGCTATATTCGCGCCACCACAGCCGCCGGAACCGACATTCGCGCCGAGCTAAATCCTGATTACAAATGGCTTAAGACATCCGGCATCATTTCCCGCGATAAGTGGGGAAATTTACCTGGGGGTGAAATTTTCACCACTCCCGGGGAGGTAAATGGGACGTTTGTTGTGGACGGCGTGGTCGGCGACTATCTCTGTGCGCGCTATGGATTGCTTGAAGCCAACCCCCTGGTGATCGAGATTAAGGGGAATCGCATCGTTTCTTGTGAGTCTACGAACCAGGAGTTGCGCGACGAGTTCTGGGCTTATACCCATACCGACGAGAACTCCGACCGCGTGGGTGAGTTTGCCATCGGCACCAATCTCGGAATTCACCAGGTCATTGGCAATATCCTGCAGGACGAAAAATTCCCTGGCATCCACATCGCCTTCGGCAATCCATATGGCGAGCACACCGGCGCCCCGTGGACCTCGACCACGCACATCGATGTCGTCGGTCTTCGTTTCAACATCTGGGTGGAAGACGAACAGATTATGAAAGACGGCAGCTTCCTCGTCGAACCGTAGGAAGCGCTCTCAGGCGGCGTAGCCCTGGAAACGAAAAAGCCCGCGCTCAGCGCGGGCTTTTCATTCACTCAGAAATTGACTACATGGACTCGAGGAAACGCGGGAAGTAAAGCGCCGAGTGCTCCTGGAAGAGAGTGGTCATGTGTGCAAGCAGTGCGCTATAGGCCGAAGCCGCGCGATGCGCGTGAACTGAAGCGGCCACACCGGAACGGGAGAACGCATATTTGGTTAGCGAGATGAGAACCGCAATACGAAGCTGCAAGGCGTCGCTGCGCAGTTCCTCGATCAGCTGTTCCGGCACGTCGTGACCATGCTCGGTGGCGTAATCGGCGAGTTCCATCAGAACACCAGCATTCGTGAACATCGCCCAGAGACCATTTGCGCCGTCGATCCGCTGCCATACATCGGCTGGGGTTGCATTGATCTCGTCGCTATAGAGGTAGCGGTCGGTCACGTCGGCGAAGTTAAACTCGCTGTTCGAGCGCAGACGGGAAACAATAGAATCCCAGTCCGCAGCGCGACGCTTGGCCTGCTGGCGCCGCCAGTAGATCGCGTACACAATCATTGCGGTTACAGAAACTGCTGAGACGATAGTCAGGATCATGGCTATTTCCGCTTCCGGGCAACAATTGATTGTTGCCGTTTCGTTACTCCACCTATTGATACCAAAAGTTCCGACATTTTGGAATTAAATTCTTTACTTGGAGCCTCTTTTCGGGCGAAAGAATAGCACCAGTAGTACAGTGAACAAAGGTAACCAACCACCCGCAAATGGTCTAACTCAAAGAAACGACGGGAGTAATCCGGCCCAGACCGCAGATGGCTGTGGGCAATCTCCACAATCAAGGTCACCGCTGCATAGAAAGCGAAGCCGGAGGCCAGAACAAGAGCCTGGTTTCGCCAGCCTAAACCCAAAATTTGGGAAACTGCGGCAATACATATAAATGTCACGAGTCTCAGAATCGCCATGGTCGCGCTCATGACTAGAAATGCTCTTGGATGTGAAAGCGTTGCGGAGTTGAGATGAGTCGCGACCGTAAATGCGACTCCGCCGATCACCGTCATCACAATGACCAGCGACAGGGGTAGCCAGCTGGGCAGCGCGCGTTTCGCCGGCTTGAAGATACTGGCTGCAATCTCAACCAGGACAGCAGCTTCCAGAAGAAATTGCGGGAAGGTGAGCGCGAAAAAGACCTTATAGTAGCCGGTTGTCGAGAGATGATGCAGCAGCCAATAAAATGTTGGCTCCAGCAGAACAACCAGCGAAACCCACCCAAAGAAGATCGGGAAGGTTCGATAGGCTTGCCGGTAAACAAGGGTGCCCAGGAGGACGATCTCCCCCAACGCTCCTGCAATCCAAAGCACGTTATCGATATCTGAAAGCTGCAACGCTAAGCCTTCCTCGTCTGCAGGATACCGCAGGAAGGCTCAGGTTGCGAGAAAACTATGCCCCGGATAGGTCCCACTTTGGGACTAAACGGCTGCGGGCGGAGGCAACGGAACCGGGGTCGCAGGACCGCGCAGTGAAGCAACCGCCGGGGGCGGCAACGGAACTGGAGTCGCAGGACCACGCAGTGAAGCAACCGCCGGGGGCGGCAACGGAACCGGCGTCGCGGGACCGCGCAGTGAAGCAATCGCCGGGGGCGGCAACGGAACCGGAGTCGCAGGGCCACGCAGTGAAGCAACGGCGGGCGGGGGCAACGGAACCGGCGTCGCGGGACCGCGCAGTGACGCAACTGCGGGGGGCGGCAACGGAACCGGAGTGGCTGGACCACGCAGTGAAGCAATCGCCGGGGGCGGCAACGGAACCGGGGTCGCTGGGCCACGCAGTGAAGCAACCGCCGGAGGTGGCAACGGAACCGGAGTGGCTGGGCCACTCAGGGCAAATACCGAAGAAGCCGAGAGGGCGAGGGTGGCGGCGCAAAGAATCCGGGCATAGTTGCTAGTCATACGTTTTCTCCTGGGTAGCTTGAAAACCCGTTGATTGGCTCAAACTATGTAGAGCTTAACTCCAGTAGTTGTAAATTGATGCAACTATTGTGGGATTATTTTTCGTCCCTGTTTCCCCTCCAAAAGCAGTAACTAGACAGTAGCTTAAGTTCATTACCTGGCCTTCCGGCGGTAACCAATCTACTTGTTACTTAAGCGGAAGATGAAGATTAGAAAGCCGAGTATTCCCGGTCGCCCATCAACAACTTGTTTACAGAAATCGCTGTTACCTATCTGCTTGTAAAACAAAGAATTGTTTTTGGATTGATGCGGCGGAAGCAGCATTCGCCGGTAATGGCGTCGGTAATGCGTTCTAATCTGCCGTTCACATACGGTCATTTCCCTGCCGGGATTAGCTCCCGGTCCCGGCCGAGGGAGAGAGTACGGATGGGTTATCTCCGTTGTCTCGCATAGCGGTACGCGAAGAAGTGTGGCCACCGCGCACGTAATCGCAAGTGGCCTTTTACCTATTGGCTTACCGGTAAAACCGGTACCTGGAAGTTAGGTCAGGCTCTTCAAAAGGGTGGCCATTCCGTCACGCTGCCTTCCAGGAGCGCTGCGCAATTTTCAATCCGATAGCTTCCATCGTGAACTACAAAGACGCGAGGCTTTCCCGTGGCTCCGGTACTCCAAAGGGAACATCCGGCATAAGCGCCATCCTTGCGAACGATGTAGTACTCCATGTCCAGATAGCGGATCTTCTTCATGTCACCGTTATAGTTACGAACGATGCGCCGTAGAGCTTCCATGCCGGCTTCCTTGGGACTATATCCCTGGCGCATAAGCTCGACGATGGTATGAGCCCCGGCTACCTTAATGTTCTCTTCCCCGGAACCGGTGGCGCCTGCCGATCCCACATCCTGATCGGTAAAGCTGCCCGCACCCAGAATTGGAGAGTCCCCCAACCTTCCCGGCAGCTTCCATGCAAGGCCCGAAGTGGTCGTGGCACCTGACATCTCGCCTTTGGTATTGACGACTGAAACATGGATCGTCCCGGTCGTTGGCCATAACACCTGTTCAGCCGCAAACAAGCGCTTCTCCGGCTCGATACCCAGGTCGGCCGCCATCTCCGTCAGCCGCTTGGTGCGGGTAAGGATGGTTTGCTGCCATTCCTGCGTATGTTGGCGCGGAACCGGCCCTGGCTGCAGCGAAGAAAGCCCATGCAGATCAATGGTCGGCTTGGGAGCCGGCCGGTCGGCGTAAGGGTCCTTCCAGGCCGGATCGGCCATTGCCGGCCCCCACCAATCCATCTGTGAATTGCTTTCCTTCCATAACATCCAGATCTTGCGCGCGTCCTCAGTCAGCAGGTTCTCGCGCGCGAAGCCCAGATCGACCGCGAACTTCTCCGCACCCTCGCCAGCCATCATTACGTGCGCGGTGTGCTCAAACACCTTGCGTGCCAGGAGGCAAACGTTCCTGATATTGCGCACTCCGCCAACCGAGCCTGCCCGCCGCGAGGGCCCGTGCATGCAGCAGGAGTCGAGCTCGACAACACCCTCTTCGTTGGGTAGACCGCCCAGTCCGACGCTATGATCTTTGGGGTCGTTCTCTCGGCCGAGACAAACATGGTGCACCGCATCCAGCGTGTCTTGACCATCGAGCAGCATCTGGTACGCCTCTTGCACTGTCTGGTCGTTGGTCACTCGGGTCACAATCACTGGCTTAGCGGGCGGCTTCAATTGCTTCACCTGATCGGGAGTGCCGGCATAAGCATCGCCCGACGCTACACCTAACCCTGCTGCAGTAAGTGCCCCGAGGGACAAAAAATCGCGTCGCGTCGTCATCATTTCTCCGTGGATTCAGTTAATGCGTTGCGTAGTCAGCGCCGGCCTCGGGAAGGGGTCGATGGTGAAGTATTTGGCACAGCGTCTATCGTTTTCAAATCAAGTTCGGCGACAAAGTAGCACAGTAATTGATAGGCCGCATAGTACCGGTCTGCGTCCACAGCCTCCGCAGTATCTTTCTCCGTGCCAGGAATATCGTGTACATCATGCGTTACCGAGTGGATCAGCAGAGTAGGGATATTTTTGTAACGGAACTGTTGCGTGTCATCGACCTTCATCCACCCTCCCGGGATTTCCTGCCTGAGCGCCAAAATATTCCTGTCGATCGCGGCGAGCTGCAGAGTGGACTCGAGCACCTGCTCGACAGGCGACGGATAAAGACCATTCGGTCTCACATAAAACGAAGGAGTGCCAACGCCCAGCGCATCGACAGCAACCACTGCCTTCAACGCACGAAACTGGGCTTTGCTGAGAGAGCGCATGTAAGCCTTCGACCCCTCTTCGCCATCGAATTCCGCAAATAGAAACGTGTGCTTACGCGGTGAGGCGGTCAGTGCATAGTACAGAAAGGGCAGCATCATGGCGCCGCTCCAGTTATCCACCGCGCTCAAGCCCCGGCCATCGTGCTCGTAGTGAGCCACGAATACTACTGTGTCTGTCGAGCTTCCGGGTAAGGTGCAAAGCAAATTCCGGCCCGTTGCGAATAATTGTTCCCGGAAGTTATCTCCCTTGCACTGCACATCTTTAAATGTCTGCTTCAGCTGTGTGAGACGGAGACTGTCCTGCTGAGGAACATGATGGATCACCGCATCCATATCCTTCTGCTGAATCGGCCGGACAAAGAAGATATACCGCTGCTGCTGTTGTGCAGCATTTGTAACGGTGGTTGCCAGGATCAGGAAAAGAGCCAGTGCGCGCATGAATGATGGCCGGTGGCCGAAGAATAGCAGAAGCTTCATAGCGACGGTGGCACGGAATCGCGACCGGCCTAGCCTGGCGCGAATGATCCTGCTAGGCTGGCTTTTCGAATATGCAAAGCATCTGCCGCTACTTTCTTGCCTTTCTTCTGTCTGCGCCTCTACTTGCCGGTGCACAGAGTGCGCCGCCTGCCGGCCTGGTTGTCGATGCAATCCCAGCCGGGCTGCGGGCGAAGATCGACGATGCCGCGCAGAAAGTGCTCGACCAGACCGGCGTGCCCTCGGCCTCCATGGCTATCGTGCAGCACGGGCAGATCGTCTACACGCATGGTTACGGCAAGGCCCAGCTCGATCCGGCGTTGCCTGCCGAACCCTCGATGCGCTACTCCATCGGCTCTATCTCGAAGCAGTTCACCGCGGCCGCAATTCTTCTGCTCGAGCAGCAGGGCAAGTTGTCTATAGACGATCCGGTGTCAAAGTACCTTCCCGATCTGACCCGGGCGAAGGAAGTCACCATCCGCATGCTGCTCTCGCATACCTCGGGCTACCAGGATTACTGGCCGGAAGACTACCTGATGCCTCCGATGCGCGAGCCCGCTAGTGCGCAACATATCCTCGACGTGTGGGGCAAGAAGCCTCTTGATTTCGATCCTGGCACGCGCTGGCAATATTCGAACACCAACTACGTTGTCGCCGGACGCATCGTGGAGATAGTGAGCGGCTCAGAGCTCATGCCCTTCCTGCAGCAACATGTCTTTCGCCCGCTGAACATGCAGGCGGTGTGGAATTCCGATGCGCAGAAGCTCGGCGATACGGATGCTGCGGGATATATCCGCTATGCGCTGGGTCCGTTGCGCCCAGCTCCGAAAGAAGGCAAGGGGTGGATGTTCGCGGCCGGCGAGTTGGCCATGCCCGGCTACGATCTAGCACAGTGGGACATCAGCGTAATGAACCGCTCCCTGCTGACAGCGAAGTCGTATGACGAGATGGAAGACCCAGTGAAGCTGAAGGACGGCGGAGATTCACACTATGGTCTTGGCCTCTTCGTACGCTCCATCGCGAACCATCAGGCATTCGAGCACTCCGGGGAAGTCTCAGGCTTTGTCTCGGAGAACATTGTCTTCCCGGCGGACAAAGCGGCCATCGTGGTTCTGACCAATCAGGATGCCTCGCCTGCGGCCAGCGCGATAGCCAGAGCCGTTGCCCCGCTGCTACTAGCAAGCACCTCGGCAACAAACACAGGAAAGAGTGCCGAACAACAGGCACGCGAAATCTTCACTGGCCTTCAACAAGGAAAGATTGATCGTTCACTTTTCACCGAAAACTGCAGCGCCTATTTCGACCAGCAAGCGCTTGGCGATTTCGAATCCAGCCTCAAGCCTCTGGGCGAGCCGTCGGTCTTCCACCAGACTGCGGAATCCTTGCGCGGAGGCATGACCTTCCATGCGTTCCAGGTTGAGTTCTCCGACAATGCACAGCATCTGGAAGTGACGACCTACACCATGCCCGACGGCAAGCTCGAACAGTATCTCGTTATTCCGGCACAGTGAGACAGGGTATAGGGAACAGGGTTTAAGGGATAGTTTCGCCTAGATACCTCTGAGCAAACCAAGAGGATTTGAAGGACCAACGATGCTGCCGTTCTGAGTAAAGCGAAGAATCCCAGCGATCTCGCTATACCCTATGACCTGTTCCCTGCACCCTAATTCGTAGGCCGGTCCGTATACAGCATCTTGTCCGAGAGCTCCTGCAGTGGATACAGCCGCGCTCCCAGCATCTGTTCCACATGCTGGCGTGCATCTCCCGAGACAAAGAGAAACTTCCGCGCACCGCTGCCCCACATCTGACGAAGATCGCCATCGTTCAGGAATATATGCGGCGCGCCGGGATAATCTGATCCCCAGATCATCGACGAGCCGAAGTTGTTTTCAAAATATGACTTGTCGCCATGGACTAACAGCGCCGGCCGGTGGGTGTAGAAAATGACAGACGAAGCATCGGCCTGGTCCCCGTAAATCACAAGCTGATCCGAAGGCTGAGCCATGCGATTGATCGTCTCAGCCATCGCCTTTGACGACAGCATGGGCTCGAAGCGCACGAAGGCAATATGTGCAGCAATCAAAAACAGGGCGGAGGTGAAGGCGATGGTCGTGGTTGATTCGAATCCCGCGCCACGCCGGCGAAGCCGCCACGCGGCGAGCGGACCGAAGAGCAGAGTCAAGGCGGCGAGAGCGGCAGGCAGTCGCAGTGCGGCGAAAGATGGCCCGGTGAGATCGAAGAGATGCGATGTAGCGAGCGAGTAGTCGCCGACACCGCGGTGAGCGAGAAGCGTGCCAACGTCCGCGACGAAGGGCAGATCACGCGAGACCCACAGGCCATATCCGAGTGCGACCGCTGTGACTACGCCGACACCTGCGAACAAGGCATGGGCTGTGGTAAGCCACTTGCTCGACGCATTGATCCAGCGGGCATTGCCTTCCGGAGCTTCTTCGATCGTAGCCAGCGATCCGGCGATCAGCACCAGCAGCGCAACCCACGCCGGCCAGGTGTAGTACTCCTGATTGGTTGAGATCGCGAAGAAGATGAGAATGAAGCCGGCGTACAGCGAGAGCAGAAGTCCGGTGCGCGCCCGAAAACGCAGCCGCGACGCCAGGGCCGACGCATCGTGCGCCGTCATCCGGGGATCGAGAAACTGAATGGTGTTGGTTGCGTCGTAGCGCAGATCGGAGAAGAAGATGTGGCGATTGCGCCACGCGCGCACCAGTACCGCAGGCAGGAACAAGCTCCAGGGAAAGAGCCAGACCAGCTGCCCGAGCCAGAAGGCGATCCACGATTGCTTGTTGTAGTCGTGCGGATAGCGCTTGCCCAGGAAGCGCAGAATATGCTCGTTGAAGAAATAGAAATAAAGGAATCCGTGCACATGGCCCGGCGAAGGTACATTGCCCACGGGATGGCCGTGATCAGGATTGCGCAACGCCGCCATAATGTGCCAGGGCGCAGCGATAGCCAGAAACAGCATCAGCCCGCTAAAGAGGCGCATCTGCCGCCAGCGGCGCCACTCGCCGGTAACAACGAGATACGGAACCACCGCGGCAATGAAGAACACAGGAGCGATCAGTCCCTTGGCGAGCACCGCAACGGCCAGCGATGCGTAGGCCAGATAGATCCGCGAAGGCCTGCGATCCTCGAGGCCGGTGAGAAACCCATAGAGTGCGAGGACAATGAAGAAAGTCAGGATGGATTCGGGGATGAAAAAGCGCGTCCACAGAAAGACGCCAACCGAGGTGAGCACGGCCAGAGCCGCATAAAACGCTGCCCGATCGCCATAGGCGCGCCGCGCCCATACCCAGGCCAATATCGCGCAAGCCAGAACCCCCAGCGAAATCGGCAGATGCGTGGCAAACACGTTGTATCCGAAGAGGTGATAATCGATAGCGGCCAGCCAGTACGGCAGGGGCGGCTTCTCGAGATAGCGGATACCATTCACATATAACGTGACCCAGTTGCCGCTTATCGCCATATGCTGGGCCGCATTGGCATGCGTCGCGTCGGCATCATCCAGCAGCGCGGGTGTGAAAAGGGCAGCAAAATGGACGGCCAGAAAGACCAGAAGCAGAAGCGTCCAGCTCTTCGCCGGAGAGGAATACAAAGAAGGCTTTTCGCCGTCCAGCGCAATCTGATTGGATGGGTGAGGTGTTGTCATTGAAGTCATTTCAGTCAAAGACTCAGGATATCAGCGGGAAGAGGCCAATTAGACAGCGGCAGATGAATCCGGAGCTGGATCGGCTCGGGCAATTAACCGCCAAACTCAAGGAAAATATAGGACTTTGCGCTCGGCCCGAAGGCTCGGCCGGAAAAGATCACGAGCCCGGCGTCGATGCCGTTCACGACGTGCGCACGGGTACGCGCCGTATCGAAGCCGTTCTCGAAGCGATTCAAAGGTCCGTGCAGGGAAACCTGGCCCGCAACTCATCAGACATGAAATCGGCCGGTGAAGTTCTCGAGGAAGCCATCGCCGGATGGCAGCGTCTGCTCAAAAAGATTCGCCGCGCAGCCGGAGCCGTCCGCGACCTGGACGTCCATCGCGGTTTGCTCGGAGATCTCTTGAAGAAAACCGCTCGTCAGGAGGGTCCGGCAGAACTTGAGGTTTCTGGAGACGAAGCAGCCCACAGTCCAACCCCTTTGCAGAAACAGGCGGAGGATCTGGATGCGTGGCTCCGTCACATTCGCCACGAGCATTCCCAGCCGCTTGTCGCAGGGGCAACGAAATGGGCTAACAAGCTGGATCGACATCTTGCAACGCTCAACGAGGCTTTGCAATCGCAACCTGCAAGAAGAGGCAGAACTACCAGCCCGGCGGCAACCGCTCTTGACGCGTTTGCCCGCCTTTCCCACGAGATGCAGCAGCTCTACGCGGATAACCTTCACGAATTCCGTAAAGGCGCAAAGAAGGCGCGCTACATGGCGGAAACTGCGAGCAATGACGAACACGCCGGCACAGTCGGAAAAGCGCTCAAGAGGCTACAGGATGAAATTGGAGACTGGCACGACTGGCTGGTGCTGGCCGAGGAGGCTCATCGAGCGCTCGGCGACCATGGTGTGGAGCTGATCGCCCATATCGAGAAAAAGCGCGACCAGCACTACGCCCTTGCCCTGAAAATCGCCGAGCGCATGCGGGGACGGCTGATGGGCGAATGGCGGGCTTCAACGGCCAAGCCCTCGACCTCCGGCCACGTTAATGGTCGATAAAGAGTTCGCGGCGGCCACAGATTCACTCAAACAAGCTATCTGCTCGCAGTCAGCTGCTCTGCAAACTTCCACTTGGCTAGCATCAGGGCTTCCCGGACAGCTTCTTCTCCGATTCCGCGATGACCTTTCTGAACTCTTCCACAGCTGGTACATCTGGTGAGTGGAGCGCATCCCGCGAGGTATATCGCCACACGGCCGGTGAGTCGAGAGGAGTATCTTGCGGATCATTCTTGTTGGTCCGGTAAACGACGAGCATGTCCTGCGACTGTCCTATCGCAACCTCGGGATGCGGATCAGAAGGCTGAGAATTCGAAGGATCGTTGGGATTTCCCGTATTGCCCTGGCGTCCGCCAATCCGAACTCCGGAGTCAGTAGGTTGGATGATTCCCGTCCGATTATTCTGCGGCACACCGCCAATCGTCGGCTGCGCCATTTTGCCATTTCCCTTGTTGACGGTAATGATCAGATCCGCGGTTGAGGCTTCCTGCACCAGCGAGAAGCGGCCCCACTTCATCAGAGCCTGTTCCACATCTACACGGGCAAGGCGATTGGCATTCGGATCCTGGATATCGACTCCGGCATTGGGATCAACGACGACTAACACCGTCTGAGCTTGAAGGATGTCTGCGGGCAGCGCGGTTCTCTTATCCTTCCCATATCCTGCCAGACATGACACCAACATCACGAAAGCTACAAGGCCCTTGCGTCTCAACATGTGCTGCCTCCATCCTGACGGCAACCAGTGTAATCCCGTCTGCGATATCTACGAAAGGTCCACCCCATTGTCGGATCAGTCCGGTCATCGCCCGTTAATGTACCTGCATAATCGAGCGTTCATACTCGTGTATCTTGCTTTTTAGAAACTTCCCCCGAGGGCTTTACCCCGTAATGCAGACATTTGCCGCAATCGATATTGGCTCTAACTCATGCAGGCTCAAGATCGCCCGCGTGGTACAGCACCGCCTGCATGTTGTTCACGAGGATCGCGAGGTCACGCGTCTAGGCGGCAGCGTCTTTGAAACGGGTCTGGTCTCGCCCGAATCGATGGCGGCAACGCTCAGCGCTCTTAAGCGCTTTTATAAGGCCGTCCAGCTGCATGGAGCCGATCAGGTACGCGCCGTCGCCACCGCTGCCATGCGCGACGCGCGCAATGGCCGCGCCTTTCTCGCCTGGGTGCGCGATGAGACCGGCTGGGACGTGGAAATCATCTCCGGCCTCGAAGAAGGCCGGCTCATCCATCGCGGCGTCATGAGTCACGAGCAGGGCACGTCCGGCCGCTGCCTTCTCATCGATGTAGGCGGCGGCAGCTGCGAGATTTCGCTCTCCGACCGTAAGCGCATTGTTGAAACCGTAAGCCTGCCGCTGGGCGCGGTGCGGATGACCGAGGAGTTCCTCAAGACCGATCCGCCGGTCAAAGAAGAGATCGCACGCATGAAGCAGTTCATTGCGCGCGAGCTGCGCAAAGCCGCACGCCGCATCCACACCGACCGGGTCCCGCTGGTCATCGCTACCTCGGGCACCGCCGCAGCGCTTTCCGAGGCCAGCAAGGTCATCAACAAAGTACGGCTGACGAAGAAGGAGTACATCGCGCCAGCTCAGGATGTCCGCCGCCTCGCCGACAAATTAACCAAGATGAATAACGAAGCGCGCAGCGGAATCGCCGGCATCGGCCCACGCCGTTCGGAAATCATTGTCGCCGGAGCGCACGTCTATGCGCAGATCTTCGAGCACTTCTCGCTGCCCGGCTTTCGTTATTCCGACATGGGCTTACGCGACGGTATTCTGGCCCAGATGCTGGCCGAGCAGGATGCCCGCACCACCGCTCACCAACAGTACGAGCGCGATCGCTGGGAGGCTGTGCTGGAAACTTGCCGCCGCTACGGCGTCGATCCCAAAACGGCCGAGCCTGTCCGTCTGCATGCTGCACAGCTTTTTCATGACCTGGCGGCGGTGCACGAGCTTCCTGCTGAATATCAAACCTGGCTGGAAGCAGCGGCCATGCTGCGCGACATCGGCAAGTTCATGAACTACCAGGGGCACCATCGTCACGCCCAGTACATCATCGCAAACTCAGAAGTTTTTGGATTCACGGCCACGCAGCGCGTCATTACCTCGGCAATCGCGCGCTACATCGGCAAGAGCCGGCCTGCGCCCGAAGGCCGCACCATGCGCCAGGTGCCTCCGGAAGAGCATGAGAATGTGAAGCGGGCAGTGGTATTGTTGCGGCTGGCTGTCGCCCTCAATCAGGATCGCGCCAGCGATGTGCTGCGCGTCAGAGTGCGCGCCTACCCCAAACGCATTTTGATGGAGTTGAGCCCGGGGCGCACGGGCGCGGAGCTGGAGCTATGGTCGCTGCGCAAAGAGGCGGACTACTTCCGCGAAGTTTTCCGGCGGGAGCTCTTCGTCACCCTGGCGTAAACGCCGCGCAGGATGCGCGGATCGACCAGCCAGTGAAGAGTTCCGGGCTTGCGGGTGCAGTCTATGCGGGCGATCGCTCCCTTGCGCATACGGATGTTGATCTTTGGTCCAAGCAGCGATGAGAGCATGAGTGCCAGATTGGGATTGTGCCCAACTACCAGAATATTTTCGTGGCTGGAGAGCGTGCTTACCAGAGCTTCGAAGTCCTTGACCGTTGCGCCGGGAGCAAGCGCCTCCGACACCTGGATCTTGCCGTCGTAGCCGGTCTCAGTACCTACAAGTGAGGCAGTCTGCAGGGCTCGCTTGAGAGGGCTCGAAACCACCACATCGAAGTGAACGCGCAACGCGTTCAGATAGCTGCCGATCAGTATGCATTGCTGCTTGCCCTCTTTGTCGAGCGGGCGTTTGACGTCAAGGGAGGGGTTAACGCGGCGTACGCCCGCGCTGGCATGACGAAGAATGTAGAGATTCACAGATCCGTTCCGTTTGATTCTTAGGCGTAATCGGGAGGACAGGCCGATCCCGTTAACATGATTGTAACAATTTAACGTGCCCGGAAGTGTGAATTTCCACGCCCTCTACCGATCTGGGATCAATAAGTTACAGGATCAGGAACGGGCAGCGGCCCGGGTGGAAGCGCCGGCTCAGGATCTGGGTCCGGGCCGGGCAGTGGAGCGGGATCAGGATTCGGAGAGGGAATCGGCCCGGGGTCTATTCCGGGACCGGACGGTGGCAGTGTTCCGGGAACGGCGCCGAATATGTGGGCAGAAAAGCGAAGATCGCGGCCAATTGCATTCGAAGAAATCGTGTTGAACATCCTCAATGGGAGAGGATGCGCACTTGATCGGTTGCCTCAAACTTCCAGAGCTCGCTGAACAGCAAGCCTCCCAGCCACTCTTTGCGATCAGCAAGAACGAATCCAGCGGAGCGAAGAGCCTCGCCGTGCCGCGGAAGGCTGCGGGTTTTCAATCCGGTGAGGATACCGAATGCCGCGTAAAGCGAACTGACAACTATCCGCGACGGCAGCGCGGCCGCTCCATTTGGAATTGCAAAATCAGAGACGACCCACACAACATTGGGGGCAAGATACGGTCGAATCCGGCTGGCCAGCGCGGCGATCTCCTCTGTGCTGAGGCAGTCAAGGAAGAAATGCGTGGCCACAAGATCATATTGGCCGGATAGCGTGAGATTGCGTGCATCCTCGCACCGCAGGGTGAGCCGTCCTGCTGCGCCGAGGCCCTCAACTCGATCCTTAAGCAGCTTCAGCATTTCCCGGCTGCTGTCGATCGCCTCGACCGTCAGTGACGGATTCTCCCGCATCAACCTCGCCAGAAATCGCCCATCACCATCCCCAATGACCAGCGCGCGATTGCAGGCTGAGATTTGCCGCAGCCGATAGAAGCGGCAACACTCCAGCATCGGGCCGAAAGAAAAATATTCAAGCCAGCGATACGCGCGCGCGACATGGTCAAAGTTGGCGGCCATCAGCGCGAAGTGGAAAACATCAGCGAAGCACCAGGATGAAAGTCAGGGGAGTGAGCATCGCGGCATCGGCGGCGATACGTAGATAGAAACTGCTTGTAGGCACACGGTCCTGCCAGTAATCGAGCGCTCCCAGGCCGGCCGCCGTCAAAGCGCACGCCAGAAAGATGGCAGTCAACGAAGCGGCCGCATGCAGCAGCCTGCTGATGCCCGCTGCCAAGACTGCAGCCAGTACGATCTCCAGACACAGTTGCCGTATATGCCGCTGCGCCCACAGCGTGCTGCGATGAGAGTTGGGCCGCGACGAATCGCGGGCACTCTCCCATTTCTCGATGGCTACGCAATTGAGCCAGCAAAGTGCGGAGAAAAACAGCACCGTCACCCCGAGAAAGAGCCGCTCGGGAATGAGTTGCGGCGTACGAACCGCGGACAATCGCGACCAGGCGGGAACCGCTGTCGCTGCAGCGAATATCATTCCCACTGCAAGCTCTTTGGGCAGCCAGCGCTCGGCTTCCGGACCACAAATGTGGACAACGCAAAAGTAGATCAGGGCCAGGCTGAAAACCACGATGTCATCATGCCGCGCCGCCGGAATCATGCGGGAGATGATCAACCAGAGAAGCAGCAGTCCCACCGGAACCGATGCGATGAGAAATGCAGTTCGATAGCGCGCGTAAAAGAAATGCCGCTCGCGCAGCGCGGCTGGCGAACCTACATGAAGTCCGTCGAGGATGCGGTCTGCTACATAAACCAGCCAGGTCCCGAGGGCTAGCAGAAGAAGAGCGCTAGCAGGAAGACGCACGCCAAGCGCCGCAGCAACACTCCACGACCAGAGAACTGCAACGGTAGGGGCGTCCAGCGATAGCAGATGCCACCAGCGCGCCAACGCCGCGAGACGAATAACGCGGCGAGCTGTTTGAGCTAGAGGAGGCGGTGCAAGAGCCACATGTTGATTTTATGCGTTCGGACAGCGAGCCGCTCGCACTCGATCCTGCGCCTCGTCATCATGACTGGGCCAGGATCGCAACCTTCCTCGAATCTCAATCAGTTCGATCCCTAATCTGCAGCCGATCTTTTCTTTGCCGCTGGTGTTTTTTTGGCGGGCTTGTCCATAGGCTCGCTTGCTACCGGCTTCGAGGCCGGCTTGGAATGAGGGATATCTTCGATCGAAGCCTTCCCTTCCGCCAGTTGCATGAAGAAGTCCTGCGAGCTGAAAACCGGCAGATGCTCAGCCGATGCGCGCACGCGATGGTAGACCCCATCCTCATCCAGCAACCGTGCCTTGACCGTGTCCGCCAGATAGGCGGCAAGAATTTCGTTGCGGATGCGCGCGCATATCTGCGCGTCCTTGATGGGGAACACCACCTCGCAGCGCTCGAAGAGGTTGCGCGGCATCCAGTCGGCGCTCCCGCAGAAAATCTCTTCCTTGCCGCCGTTCTCGAAAAAGAAAATACGGCTGTGCTCGAGAAAACGGCCGATGATGGAATTCACGCGGATGTTCTCGCTCAGCCCCTTCACTCCCGGTCGCAGCGAGCAGATGCCGCGCACAATCAGGTCGATTTGCACTCCAGCCTTCGAGGCATCGTAGAGCGCCTGAATCACGCTGGGCTCAAGCAGTGAATTCATCTTGGCAACGATCCGCGCTGGCCGGCCCCCGGCAGCGTGTTCCGTCTCGCGATGGATCAGCGTAATGAAGCTTTGCGCGAGCGTCAGCGGCGCCACCAGCAACGGAGCGTAGTCGTCCGACTCCGAGTGTGCGGTCAGGTAGTTGAAGACCGCGTGCATGCTGGCGGTAATCGCCGGATCGGATGTGAGCAGGCTGAGGTCGGTATAAAAGCGCGCGGTCTGCGGATTGTAATTTCCTGTTCCCAGATGGCCGTAGCGGCGCACCACGCCGTCCTCATCACGACGCACCAGCAGAGCCAGTTTGCAGTGCGTCTTGAGACCGACGATGCCATGAAAGACCTGCACGCCGGCGTCTTCAAGATCGCGAGCCCAGCGGATATTCGACGCCTCGTCGAAGCGCGCCGTCAGTTCGACAACCACCGTCACTTCCTTGGTCTGCGCGGCTTCGGTGAGCGCCTGGAAGATCGGCGAGTCGGCACTCGTGCGGTACAGCGTCTGCTTGATGGAAACGACTTCAGGGTCTTTCGCCGCGGCCTGAATAAAGCCCACGACCCCGTCGTAGGAATCGTAGGGATGATGCATCAGAATGTCGCGGTGGCGCAGCTCATCGAAGAGGTCGGTCGACTTGCGATTCAGCCTCAGCTCATGCGGCACAAAAGGCTGGTATTTCAGGTCGGGGCGCGGTGTGTCGCTGTAGAGATTCATCAGCCGCGACACGTTGACCGGTCCGTTCGTACGGTATACCTGTGACTCATCCAGCTCGAAGTTCACCCGCAGACGATCGACGATCTCCGCTTCCGCATCATGTTCAATCTCCAGACGCACGGCATCGCCCTTGCGCCGGTTGTGCAGCTCTGCGCGCACAGTTTCCAGAAGGTTGCGCGACTCTTCTTCCTGGAAGTAGAGATTGCTGTTGCGGGTTACGCGAAACGCAGCTTTGGAGAGAATCTCATAACCCCGATACATGCCCGCAGCATTGCGCTCGATCAGATCGTGCAGAAAGATGAAGTCATGCGTGCCTTCGCTCGAAGGCAGCGGCACCAGTCTGGGCAGCGCCCGCGGCACCGTTACGACTCCCAGCACCGGTCCGGTCGCTCCCGGCCCTTTGCGCTTGCGCTTCAGCAGCAACGCGATGCAGAGCGCTTTGTTCAACACGCGTGGGAAGGGATGGCGCGGGTCGATGGTAATTGGCGTCAAGAGCGGATCGGCCTCACGCTGATAGAACGCCGTCGCCGCCTTGCGCGCCGCTTCGTCCATCTCATCCCAACCCAGCACGCGAACGCCGGCTGCGCGCAGAGCAGGTTGCAGCTGCTGATTCCAGCAGTGTCCCTGTTCTGTAACAAAGTTGTGAACATCTTCGGTAATCGCAGCTAATGATTGATCCAGCGTCAAGCCGTCTGGAGTCGGCTCAGAGTAGCCGTCTTCAATCCTTTGCAGGATGCTGGCAACGCGAATCTCGACGAACTCGTCGAGATTGCTGGCTGTGATTGCCAGAAATTTAACCCGCTCGAGCAGCGGATTGGCGTCGTCCTGTGCCTCTTCAAGAACACGCCGGTTGAAGCTGAGCCATGATTCATCTCGACCGAAGAAAAGCTTTTGCTGCCGATCCTGTGCTTTGGCCACCATATTGATTAACCGCCCGTAATCTACACAAAAGCTATACACCACGTGTAATGAGCCTTCGATGAATGGACAGCGAAAATATTCGCCGCCCATCTCACATGTCTTCTGCGGTTTCCATCGTCGCGGCCCCGCAGGCCGTCACAGATAGGTTGACGCCCGCTCCCCCGCTCGTCGAGGATAGAAGGTGCACCTCTGGAGGTTTGCATCATGACAGGTAACGCCACCATCGAGAATGATTGTACTGGCACAGGACTGGCCAAAGCACAGGACGCGGCGGTCGAGCTCTACCAGGTTGCCGCTCTCATGCTGGGCAGCGAAGCCGACGCTCTTACGCTGGTGGAAGAAACCTTCTCCGGTATCGAAATTGACCCCTGCGAACAGGAAGAAGTGGCTTCCGCGCTGATCCGCCGCCAGCTGGTAGACGCGGTCATGGCCAAAATGCACCAGAGCGATCCTCAGGCTTTCCTGGCGCCTCCCGCTTCCGATGCGGTGAGCGCTACCTGCATTGAAGACGACGATCTCTCAGCTGCCGGACTTACCCAGGCCGAGCTGGCCGAACTGATCAACGGCACCGGCAGGGATGAAATGCGCGCCTGGCTGGAGAAGCTGCCGCTCGCGCAACGCGCCATCTTCGTGCAGCGTGCCGTGCTCGGCTGGGACAACGGAACCACCGCGGAAACGCTGAAGCAGGATTCCGGTTCGGGATGGCAGCCGCAGCAGGTCAGCGAAGTGTTCCGCCAAGCCCTATGCTCTCTGGCAAACGCCTTGGTGCATTCCGCAGCCGCTAACCGGGTCACGGCCTAAACGGCCCCTTTGCGGCCCAGGTCAAAAGCTCTTGCATTCGACAGTCGAACCCGCATAAATCGATCTTTCTTATCAAAAGTTCTTGGCCGGGATGAAAAATAAGGCGGCAGATCGGGACCGGCATTTGCCGCCGCCGTTAATTCTGAATACTTTCCGGTCCACCTGCATCCAATTCCACGTACTCTAGCTAGACGCAAAGATATATCGGGGCATGCATTGCCCTCTGTGGAGTTTCTCGTGTTGAAGGTCCGTCTACCTCGGCCAGGAAAAGCCTTGTTCAGCTGCGGCATGGTCGCCCTTGCCGTTGCATCTGCGAGCCCTGAGGCCTTTGCTTTTCAATTGGGAGGGCAGAGCTCCGGCGGAGGAGTTACCCAGCCGGCCGCGCCCATTCAGGTTACCCAGCCGCAGATCAACAGCACCACCTACCAGGGCAGCGAAACCACTGAAAAAGCTACTGACGGCGTCCTCGATCTTTCGCTCGACAGCGCCATCGCTCGCGGCCTCAAGCATAATCTTGGCCTGCTCCTCACCAGCCAGAGTGTGCAGAGCGCCCGGGGCTCGCAGCTCGACGAATTGCAGTCACTGCTGCCCACCGTCACCGGCAATATCAAGGAATCTGTCCAGCAGACCAACCTTCAGGCCATCGGTCTGCGCGGCGCAGGCTTTCCCGCGATCATCGGGCCGTATGGATTCACCGACCTTCGCGCGTCTCTGAAATGGTCGCTGCTCGACCTCTCGACGCTCCAGAATTACCTGGCTTCCAAGCATAATTTCGAGAGCTCAAAGCTCTCCGCGGCCGACGCCCGGGACCTGGTCGTGCTCACGGTTGGCAACGCCTATCTCACCTGCATTGCCGATAAGTCCCGCATCGATTCGGCCCAGGCGCAGGTTGACACCTCTAAAGTTTCGCTGGATCAGGCGGTCGCCAACCATCAGGCCGGCACAGCTCCACTACTGGACGAGCTTCGCGCCCGCGTCGATTACCAGACGCAGCAGCAGACACTGATCAGCACGACTAACCAGTACGAGAAAGACAAGCTTGCTCTGGCTCGCGCCATTGGTTTGCCGCTGGAACAGAAGTTCGCGCTTACCGATCAGTCCCCGTATGCGCCGCTCGACAATTTAAATGCTGACGATGCCGTCAAACAGGCTCTGGGAGCCCGTAGTGATTTCAAAGCCCTGCAGGAACAGGTGAGCTCGGCTGAGCATTCGCGCCGCGCCGCGACCGATGAGCGGCTTCCGGTGGTGAGCTTCTCGGGCGATTTTGGAGATATCGGCGTCAATGTCGAGCATTCGCACGAGACTTTCGACGCCACTGGCAATCTTGATGTGCCCCTCTTCGAAGAAGCCAAGCTCCGCGGCGACGCAAAACAGGCGCAATCGTCGCTGGATCAGGCACGCGCAAAGCTCAGCGACATCCAGGGTCAGATCGGCGCCGATGTGCGCGACAGCATTCTCGATATCCAGTCCGCAGCCAAGCAGGTAGAGGTCGCGCGTAGCAATGTCGAGCTGGCTAAGGAAGCCCTGAGCGAAGCGCAGCAGCGTTACAAGGCCGGAGTATCGGACAATCTCGCCGTGTCACAGGCGCTGCAGAGTATGGCACAGGCGGATGACCAGTACGTGAGCAGCCTTTATCAGCACAATGTTGCGAAGCTGTCGCTGGCGCGTGCGCTTGGCGTAGCGGACCAAAAGTATCAGGTTTATGTGGGAGGAAAGTAGACGTGGCCGACGAGAAGCCCGAGCAGCAAAACGAAAATAAACAGCCGGACCGGCAGCCCGAGCAGCCCGCACAGAAATCGCGCCGCCGGTTCATCATCATTGGCGTGCTTGCCATTCTGGTGGTAGGAGCGGTCCTTTTCTGGTGGCACTCCACCTTCTACGAAGACACGGATGACGCGCAGGTAAATGGACATCTGATACAGATCAGCGCGCGCATCGCCGGCAACGTCGTCAAGGTGAACGTCGATGAGAACCAGTATGTCGACGCTGGAACCGTAATCTGCGAGCTTGATCCTAAGGATTTTGAGACTGCCGTTCAGCAGGACGAGGCCAATCTGCAGAGCGCGGAAGCGGCGTACGAGGCAGCCAAGGTCAACGTTCCGGTCACCGGCGTAAATACCGGGAGCACACTGCGATCGGCCGGAGCGGATGTTTCCAGCAGCACTGCCTCTGTGGCACAGGCGCAGAAGCAGCTTGAGGCGGCGCAGGCTGCGGTTGCGCAGGCTGAAGCGAACGATACTAAAGCGCAGTTGGATCTCCAGCGCTATAAGCCCCTGGTCGAGAAAGATGTGATCTCGAAGCAGCAGTTCGACGCCGCTGTAGCCGCGGCCGACGGCAACAAGGCGGCCCTGGCCCAGGCGCAGGCCAACCTGCTCGCGGCCCAGGACGGCGTGCGTATCGCCCGTGATCGCACCACGCAGGCTGAGGCTTCCTACAAGAACGCACAAACCGGTCCGCAACAGGTTGCGATCCAGAAGGCCAAGGCCGACCAGGCCGCGGCTGTGGTGGAACAGGCTCGCGCTCAGCTGGACCAGGCCAAGCTGAATCTCAGCTACACCAAGATCGTAGCTCCCGTGGCCGGAATCATCACCCGCAAGAGCGTGGAAATCGGCCAGAACGTGAGCATCGGTCAGAACATGATGACTCTGGTCTCGCTCGATGACGTCTGGATCACAGCGAACTTCAAAGAGACCCAGCTCGATCACATGCGCGCCAATCAGCACGTAGTGATCACCGTGGATGCTTACGGCGGCCGCAAGTTCGACGGCAAGATCACACAGATCGGCGGCGCCACCGGTTCAGTCCTCAGCCTCTTCCCGCCCGAAAACGCCACCGGAAACTATGTGAAGGTGGTGCAGCGTGTTCCGGTGCGCATCGATCTGACTGATCCTAAGCAAAATTCAGATCATGTTTTGCGGCCAGGATTGTCGGTTGAGCCCAAGGTGCGAGTCAAAGACTAAGCAATCAGAACTAGCAAATCTTGCGGGTGCCTCATATGAGGCACCCGCATTTTCTTTGCGGTCAAGGTTTATTCAAAGCCCTCACTCCACTGCAATTTTCAATGTCCAGTCCCATCCCAACCGCATCAAATACGCGAGGAGATAACAAATGAGCAACACCGCTTTGAAGGAAGTAGCGACGAAGAGCACCGATCACATCACCCCGCACTGGCGGCAGAACGCCAAGGAAATCCAGAAGTTCGGCACGGTCATCAAGGACCTGCCCATCGGTATCGATGAGAAGGCGCGTCAGGAGGTATGCGAGCGTCTCAATGTGCTCCTGGCTGACACCGCCAGCCTGCGCGACCTCTACAAGAAATCACACTGGCAGGTTGGTGGACCCACCTTCTACCAGCTGCATCTCCTTTTTGACAAGCATTTCGAGCAGCAGGTGGAGCTGGTCGACCTGATTGCGGAGCGCATTCAGATCCTGGGTGGCGTAAGCGTAGCCATGGCGCACGACATCGCCGAGTTGACCCGCCTCAACCGTCCTCCGAAGGGCCGGGAAGAGGTTCCGGTGCAGATATCCCGTCTTCTCGAAGCCCACGCACTCATCCTCAAAGATGCCCGTGAGCTGGCCAAGAAGGCTTCCGATCTGGGCGACGAAGGCAGCAACGATCTGCTCATCAGCAATGTCGTTCGCACCAACGAGATGCAGGTCTGGTTCGTCAGCGAGCACCTCGTCGATATGCCCCTGACCTTCGCCAAATAACTTCAATCGATCAAGCTGCAAGGCGCTTGCCAATGCAGTCTGCCGGAACACCCAAGGGCCGAAAGTCTCCTCGACTTCGGCCCTATTTATTTCAAACGAATCGTTTTCAGGTTGCCTCACATCTTTTCTATGACTGACAATCTTAAGAAGACATTTCAACAGGGGCCTTGCAATGCCCGTCGCGCTCGACTTTTTCCTCAAGTACGGATACTGGATCCTCTTTCTGTGGGTCATGATTGAGCAGCTGGGTGTGCCTATCCCCAGCGCTCCGATCCTGATCACGGCGGGAACGCTCACCGCTACTCATAAGCTGGATTTCACTTTGGCCATGGTCTCCATCACCATGGGAAGCCTGGTCAGCGATAGCCTCTGGTACATGATGGGCAAGCGCTATGGCGGCGCGGTGGTGAAGCTGCTCTGCCGGCTCTCGATGGAGAGCTCCACCTGCGTGCGGAAAACCGAAGGCTATTTTACGAAGAACGGCCCCACCGCCCTGCTGGTCGCGAAATTCATTCCCGGCCTCGGGAGTGTGGCAGCGCCTATCGCCGGCCAGACCTCCATGCCGTATCTTCACTTCGTTCTCTTCGACACGGGTGGAATTGTTCTCTGGGCGCTTACCTTCACTCTTGGCGGCCGGTTTTTCGGCGACGTTCTGAAGCGTCATCCCAATGCCCTGAGCTGGGTCGGGCATTTCGCGGTGCTGCTTTTCGTTCTTCTCCTGCTTGGCTTCCTCTTTCACAGATTTATGCGGCAGCGTGCATTCCTGCGCGAAATCCGCACCGCTCGGGTAAATCCGCAGGAGCTAAAAGAAATGTTGGATCGCGGCCAGGCCGTTTACATCGTCGACCTCCGTCATCCGCTGGATTATCTCCCCGATCCACGCACCTTACCGGGAGCCGTCCTGCTGACGCCCGACAAGCTGGTGCTCGAGAGCGACCGGATTCCACGCGACTGCGACGTGGTGCTGTTCTGCACCTGCCCCAGCGAAGCAACGGCTGCCAAGATGGCCTTAACTATCCGTAAACTCGGGATTTATCGGGTTCGTCCGCTGCTGGGTGGATTCGATGAATGGAAGCGGCTGGGCTTTCCGCTGGTGGAAATTCCTCCTCAGGCCGAAGGGCTAACGGCATAGCTTCCCGGCCGATCTTCACCAGATTTTCGGCGCGCTTATGCTAAGTTTCAAAGACGGATGGTTGAATCATGGCCTGGGTAGAGACCTATCACTGCGACGTTTGCGGGAAAGCGAAGACAGAAGAGGCAACCGACTGGTGGCTGGCCTGGAATGAAGGCACAGAGCCCACTCCCGGCGCGGATTGCCAGCCGGTGCTCAAGATCACGCGGTGGAATCTCCTGCTTTCGCACGATGCCAAGGTGAAGCACCTGTGCGGAGCGCGCTGCGCACAGACTCACATGGACCGCTGGATGCACAGCTAGCTGGTCTCGAATTCGTCCTCGCTACACTCTCTGCCCCGCCTGGTCACAAGAGCCGCCATTTCTTTCCACCCCGCCAAACTCGTTTCCCCTCAACAATTAAGATAGAGAGTCGCCCTCGATGACGGGCGCAGAGGAAAACGGTTGGCATACGAAGACCTGAGAGAGTGGATCAAGGCGCTAGACAAGGCCGGCGAGCTGAAGCGCATTCGCCATGAAGTCGATCCCATTCTGGAGATCGCGGAGATTACCGATCGCGCTTCTAAAGCCGGGAAAAAAGGCGGTCTAAAAGGCTACGCATCCGGGGGACCAGCCCTGCTCTTCGAAAATGTGAAGGGATATCCAGGGGCTCGCGTGCTCATGAATCAGTTCGGCAGCGAACGCCGCATGAAGCTAGCCCTCGATGTAGACTCGCTCGACGATATTGCCGGGCGCATCCGCTCCTTCATGGAGATCAAGTCACCGGAAGGCTTCCTCGAGAAGTTCAAGATGCTGCCCATGCTGGCCGAGGTGGGAAAATTCTTTCCGAAGACCATCGCTGCCAAGGACGCCGCCTGCAAGGAAGTGATCCGTCGCGAGAACGTCAACGTCCTCGATTTCCCTGTTCTGCAGTGCTGGCCGCTCGATGGAGGCCGCTTCATCACGCTGCCCTGCGTGGTCACGCGCGATCCTAAGACCGGCAAGCGCAACATGGGCATGTACCGCATGCAGGTATATGACGGGCAGACCACCGGCATGCACTGGCAGCGCCAGAAGAACGCGGCTGAGCATTTGCGCGAGCGGCTGCGCGCCGCATCTGGATCGACATCCGCTGAGCATGTCAACGCCATGGCCGAAACAGCCGGCGGCACGACAAAGATCGCGCTTGGCAATATCAAGAATGATCGCCTTGAGGTAGCGGTCGCCATCGGCACCGATCCGGCAACGACATTCTCCGCCATCGTTCCCGCGCCGCCAGAGGTCGAGGAATTTGTTATCGCCGGATTTCTGCGCCAGAAGCCGGTCGAGCTGGTGAAGTGCGAGACCGTCGACCTCGAAGTTCCGGCGCATGCGGAGATCATCCTCGAAGGCTATGTGAAGCTCGACGAGCTTCGCACGGAAGGCCCATTTGGCGATCACACCGGCTTCTACACCATGGAAGAGGAGTATCCCGTCTTCCACATCACCTGCATCACGCACCGCAAAGAACCGGTTTATTCCGCGACGATCGTCGGTAAGCCTCCGATGGAAGACGCGTGGATGGGCAAGGCGGTCGAGCGCATCTTCCTGCCGCTGATGAAGCTCACGCTGCCGGAGATCGTCGACATCAATCTGCCCGTCGAAGGTGTCTTTCATAACCTGATGATCGTCTCGATCCGCAAGAGCTATGCGGGGCAGGCGCGCAAGGTGATGAACGGCATCTGGTCCATGGGCCAGGCCATGTTCACCAAGTGCATCATCGTCGTCGACGAAGACTGCGATGTGCAGGATCTGGGCGAAGTGACCTTGCGCGTGACCAACAACATCGATCCCGAGCGCGATACCGCATTCACCCTCGGGCCAATCGACTCGCTGGACCACGCCTCACGCCTGCCCAACTACGGCAGCAAGATGGGTATCGATGCGACGCGGAAATGGTCTGCGGAGGGATTCACCCGGCCATGGCCTCCGATGATTGAGATGGACGCGGCGACCAAAGCGCGCGTGGATGCGATGTGGAAGAAGCTGGGGCTGGATTAAATGGCATTTCTAACTGGTAATGCCATTTTTTGATGGCATACTAACATTATGCAGGTCACCATCGATCAGGCAGGAAGAATCGTTGTTCCCAAGTCAGTTCGTGACCGCCTTGGATTGCGCAAAGACAGTGCCCTTGAACTTGAAGAGCTGGCAGATGGCCTCGTCCTCAAACCAGCAGCGCGAGCGCCTGGATTGAAAAAGGACGAACACGGTTGGCTGGTCTTCTGCGGTGAGTCTGAGTCCGGGATCAACTGGGACACGATTGTGGACGATATGCGCGAAGAGAGAATTCGAGAGATCGGCGGCTGGTGAAAGTCTATCTCGATTCAAACCTGTTAGTCGCACGAAGCTTGATCCAGCATGTGCATCACGCGCGGGCCATCGAATTGTTCGTCGAAATCGTTTCGAAGCGCTGGACTCCGATCATCTCGACACATGGTCTCGCGGAAATCTATGCGATCCTGACAAGCGCACCCTATAAGCCTCGCATGACCTGCGCCGAAGCATGGCAGCTCATCGAAACGAATATTTTGCCTCGCATGGAGATCGAGCCGCTCGGCAAGGATGACTATTCCGAGGTCATCAAGGAATGCGCCTCACAAGGCCACATTGGCGGCCGCATCTATGACGCTATTCATATTCATGCGGCCCGCAAGGCCGAGTGCGCGCGTATTTATACCTTCAATGTGCAGCATTTCCGCCAAATTGCGCCTGATCTGTTAGATCGGATCATGGCTCCGTGATTCGGGTCACTCCGCGGTCTTTACCTCAATCGACACCAGATTGCGCACTGACCGCGCCGGACGCTCGTCCTCGGTGACGACCAGCTTGAACGGACCGTTTTGCGCGTCGAGCGGCTTACCGTCCATGGCGTCGGCGACGATCACGTCTCCGGGATGAAACTCAGGATCGACTTCGGCCAGCGCCAGCACTGCCTTATAGCCATCCGATCCGGTCGCCACGATGTACTCTGACAGGCCCTTGCCGTGGAGATTTTTCCCGTGCGGCACGCCAAGCGAAGCCAGCAGATCGATGAGCGGAACGCCGGAGTAGGTTTCATCGGCCTTGGTGTGGACATTGTGGAACGAAACTGTCTTCTGCGGCATAGCCGTCAACGCTCCAGGAGTTAACTCCGTATGCTTGTCGCCGCTTTTGATCTGCAGTGATCCAGCGGTGGTTTGTGCCGATGCGCTTCCAGCCAGACCGATCACCAGAATGGCAAACACCGATATGCGATGAAGCGGCCTCATGAAATCCTCCAGGCTGCATCATAAATGGGAATCTGAAGCTGATTGGCCGCCCGCCGGACTTCCACTAACCCGTTTTCAGCCGACAGCACTCAAGCGAACCGCTTCTTAGCCAACCGCTTTTCAGCCACCCGCAGCTTAGCCGTATACTAGATCCATGTCGATCGTGCGCAACATCGCCGCCATCAGCAAAGGCATGAGCATCACCTTTGGAGAGATGTTCAAACCCACCGAGGTTGAGAACTATCCTGACGGTCCCGGGCCGAACCGTGGCGCGGTTCTTCAGGAGCGCTTCCGCGGCGCGCATGTGCTGCAGCGCGACGAGAATGGCCTGGAGAAGTGTGTAGCCTGCTTCCTTTGCGCGGCAGCCTGCCCATCGAATTGCATCTACATCGAAGCGGCCGACAACACCGCCGAGAAGCGCATTTCAAGCGCCGAGCGATATGCCCATGTCTACAACATCGACTACAACCGCTGCATCTTCTGCGGATACTGTGTAGAGGCCTGCCCCACCGATGCCATCACGCATGGCCACGGTTTCGAGCTGGCAACCTTAAACGCGACCAATCTGGTAATGCGCAAGGAAGACATGTTGACGGCCACCGTGGGCGTGCCGGGCCAACTGGCGGCGCATTCCGACTCCACCAAGTAAGCCACCACCTGCGCTTCACGAAGTTCTGTCATCCCCAAGATGATGGAGAAAGCCATGCGCCGGTTTGGGATCGTCGTTACGCTCTGCTCGCTAGCCGTCCTGCCCGGACCGGTGCCAGCCCAGTCGGTCACGCAGGGCGCTCCCGTTTATTTCAAGCCCGCTGAGCTCAAGCCCTCCGGCCACGCCCCGGGCATGAAGGTGCAGATGATCAGCGATCAGAATGCCCAGGGCCAGGGCAGCCAGAAAGATTACGCCGTGATCTTCTACAAAGGAGATGAGGCGCTCTCAGGGCTGACGGAGTTCGCGCAGAAATACGATGTGAAGAGCGCTCACTTTACCGCCATTGGAGCCATCAGCGGCGCCCGCATCGGCTGGTTCGATCCCGTTCGGAAGCAATACAAAGTGATGCCGTTCGATGGCCAGATGGAGGTTCTCTCCACGATCGGCGACATTGCCTGGTATAACGGCAAGCCGATCGTCCATACGCATGTTGTGCTGGGCCTGCCGGATGGCTCTACGCGTGGGGGACACGTCGTCAAGCTGCAGGTGCGGCCAACACTGGAAGTGATGTTAACTGCCGACCCGAAAGAACTGCATAAGCGCCTCGATCCGGAAACGGATTTCGCTCTGATCGATCCAGTTACCGAACAATAATTCCCTTCCTATCTCCCGGCTATCTGCACATTCCCCACACCGCACCAGAGGCCCGTTGCTAAACATTACAATGTCGAAATATTCAGTCGGTTAGAATCGAAGCAAGCTAACCAATATGAACAATCGGGCCCATTTCATTCTCCACGTCTGTAGCCGGGAAACTATCCTGGAGTTGCGCGACCAGATCCTCAAACTGCACGGCTACCACGTCGATTCAACCCTATCGCTCGATCAAGCCCTGCAAATGGCAATCGCCCGCGAGTACGACCTGGTTGTAATCGACGTGGAAGGAGACGGCAGGATCCCTGCGGCCGAGAAGCTGTGCCACGATATCAAGGCGACTCGTCCCGGACAGGAGATCGTCTTCATCTGCAACTATCGCGTCTCGGTCGAGAGCGACTGCCCGGACGAGATCATACGCAGTGAGTTCAATCCCAAAGCGATGATCGAAGGCATTCAAAACACCCTCAAAGATAAAAACTAGCCTGCTTCGTTCTGCCGCAGATTCTCAGGCAGAGGCGAATCAATTGCCGGCTGATTGCAAGCTAGCTGGCCTTCTTTAAACCCTGCACTTTTTTCGGTGCACTCTGTTCCGCTCTCAGCCCCGCCTCGCGAATGGGCTTTTCATGCAATAGAAGCTCAGTAGCCTGAAACTCCGGGTTCGCATGAAACCAGCGCTGCACCGCATCATCCGCCAGCAGGTTCAGCAGCGCCATCATGGCCATGCCCTGATGGTGGGCCATCCATTCTCGTACAACGACTGGTTTGGTTGTGGATTCCGAATAATCGGCCGCCTCATAAAATCCGTAGGCACCCACCCATTTCATGCTTTCCATGCGGCGGAGGTTGCGCAACGCTTCGGGCCGGTCCACGCCCAGCGCGAGGAATGTCGAATACGGCGAGATGACAGGGCCGGCTTCGGCATCCCACTTCAACGCAATCGCCGGGACGCCGAAGGCCTGATAGTGATAGTGGCCGGCGTCGTCAGTCTTTCCATATCCTGACTCTGAAATGCCCCACGGAATACCCAGCGGCCGCGCGAATTCACGCTGGATTGCGACCGCTGCGCTTATCGAACGCGAAATCAGGGTGTCAGGATAATTGCGCATCCAAAGCGCGGGCATCAGGTACTCGAACATGGTGCCTGTCCAGGAGAGCAGAATCGCACGCCCATAGGCCATGGTGTGAACGCGGCCCATCTTGAACCAGCCCTGCTGCGAAAGCTCTCCTCGGGCGACCGCGATAAACGTCGCGATCCGGGCTTCGGAGGCGAGCATGTCATATGTGGCAGAGTGGAGCTTGCCGGTACTCACTTCATAGCCGATCGACAGAAGCTGGCGGCCTTTGTCCACGAGGAAGGCGAAGTCCATCTCTTCGGCAAAACGCAATGCTTCGGCAGAAACGGCGCGCACGCCTTCCGCCAGCTGGCCAAGGTGCTCCCGCGCGGCAGGCAGCTCGGAGCGGAGCTTCTCTACGAGCAGTCCCTGCGCGGAACCGGCTTCGCTGCTGTTCAGGGTTGCCCACGCGCGCGCCAGGCGGTGCTCCAGCTGATCCACGAAGTCTCCTGCCTCTTCAAGCGAAGGAACCGGATCATCCTCTGCGAGGTTCAGCTCAACCAGGTCGTGAAGTGAAGCGTATTCGGGCAAAAGCCATGGGAGCATTTCGCGCACCAGCGTGGTGATGCGCTGCAATCGAATGCGGCTCTCGTTCACCCACCATGCGCCCTCGTCAGGAGACGGATCGGTGTAAGGTGCAACAGTCTCAAACGCCGCCAGCCGCTCGGTCTCGAAAATCCAGTCGCACCACTCATATAGATTTGCTGATGGAGCAGGCAAACGCCGGTCGAGAAGCTCCTGAGGAATTCCATTCTGTAACCGTAATAGTTGCCAATGTGTCTCTAGCCCGCTGAAGAGCACTTGCTGCAGCACGGGCCGCTGCAGCAATTCGCTTGCTCCGGTTCGCAGCGTATACAGCGAGGCCACCAGATTGCCGCTGTCTACAGATGAAACGGTAATAGGAAGCAGCGGCTCAAACGTATGCGTGTTGTACCAGTTGTAGAGATGACCGCGATGCTTCTGCAGCCGGCCCATCGACGCCAGACTGGAGCGGGTAAGCTCGACGAACTCTGGCAGAGTGAGGAAACCGAGCTCCACTGCCGCCTGCCGCGCATTCAAGAGCAGGCCAAAATTGGTCGGCGACACGCGAGGCGCTTCGAAGAGCGTCTCTTCCTCGATGTTATCCGGGATGAAATAGTTGTGGCGCGCGCCGCCGAACTCATAAAAGAAACGCCAGATACGCAGCGCCTGCTGACGGCAAAAGAGCGCGTCCTGCGCATTCAACGGCTGCTTCTCTTCGCGAGGGCGGCGATTCAACCATACCGTGATCGCACTCTCCAGTCCCCACAACACCAGTATTGGCGCAGCAAACACCAGCGACTTCGGCCGGAAATAGCCAACCACCAGCCCGATAGCAATCGCCAATACTGGAGTTGCCGCAAGATATCGATCTACCGCCGTGCGCTTGCCTATGGAAGACTCCGCTTCCGCCGCCGTCTCCCACTCCAGCAACCGCTGCCCTGTGATGAAACGGCGGACCAATGAACGAACGATTGCATCCAGTGACAGCATCGTCTGATGCGGCAAAAAGATAAGGTTCAACAGGGTAACGCCTACGGCCTGTAAAAATCCGATAAAGGCTTCGCGCACCTCTCCCACCATCTCGCTGGCCATGGCGCGGCCTAAGCTGAAGCCCAGCTGCACCAG
>CAVUWQ010000054.1:0-8258 GCA_963745105.1 uncultured Acidobacteriaceae bacterium | reverse complement strand
GTACCGGTCGGCGCAGGTCCGGAAGTACTGCCGGTAACGGCTGCCGTGAAGGTAAAGGTGTTGGCGTTGTTCCCGGAGGCAGGTGCAACAGAGAGAGTGGTTGTGCTGGCCTGGAGCGTGCCCGTACCTGTTGAGAAAGCAGTAGAAGCAGTCGCTGCCGCCCAGTTGGAATCGCCGGAATAGGCCGCGCTGATAGCGCTGACACCGGAGGGGAGATTGCTGAAAACGACGGTTGCGCTGCTGTACTGGCCGCCGTCGGACTGGAAGGTCCCGGAGTAGTAATACGGGACGACGGTGGCTGTCTGCGTCTGGCCGTTGCTGAGGGTGACGGTAACCGTTCCCGAGGGCGGCGTACCCGAACCGACGTAGCCGATAGCAACCTGCACGGTGAGTCCGGAACCGGACTGCTGCGAGGTGAGCACCGGTACAATTTCGAGGGCGGTTGTTCCCTGCGTAATCGTAAAGGTGACGGGAGTGGTGCTGCTCGAAGCTTTGAAGCTAGCGTCTCCGCTGTAGGTGGCAGAAATGCTGTGGCTGCCGACGCCGAAGACCGCGTTGCCCCATTCAGCGTATCCCTGCGCATTCAAGGCGACAGTGGAAGTGCCTGCATTGCCAGTGTCCTTAAAGGTGGCTGTGCCGGTTGCGTAGCCGTCGGTTACGAGTGAGCCGCTGCCTGGAAGCGCGCCGGAGGGTTCAGTCACGCTCGTGCCGACGGGCTGGACTTCAGCACTGATCTGCGTGCCATACGGGTAAGAGGTCCCATTCGTGACGTAATTCTCGGTCTCGGAAGACCCTGAGAGACCGATCGCGAGGGCGACGAGATTGATATTGCTGGCTTCCGGGGTGACAGTGACGCTCTGCGGAGCAGACGTGCTGGCAGCCAGAGTACCGTTGCCGGCATATTGCGCGGTAATGTTGTAGGTCCCGCCAGGGAGGCAGTTGACCGTGTTACTGCTCGCTCCGCAATTCGTTGCCTCGGTAGCGACACCGCTGCTGTTGACGGTTGCGAAGCCGATGCCCTTATTGTTCGGCAATGGAACGCTGGTCGTGAAAGAGACATCGCCGGTGGTGGCGTTGGGAACGGTGGCAGTCAGAGTAACGTTCTGACCATGGGTGATGGTTGTGGGTGAAACGGCAAGTGTGGTCGTCGAAGAGGTGAACGTGACCTTCGGCCAATGGGTCACGAGGACATTGGCATCGACAGTGCCGAGACCGCTGGCTTGATCGTAACCGGCGGCAGCACTGTAGGCTCCGGCGGATTCGACCCCTCCGGAACTGACGCAGGTGGCAACAGCATCGTTTGGATCGGCGCAGAGTTCGTTGTTGCTGCCGGCGGAAACATCGTGGAAGGCAGCGGGATACTGCTTGAAGAGTGGATAGAGGACGTAATCAGCCTGCCCCTGGGGACCATACTTCTGATCGACCAGCGCCATGATGCCGGCAAAGGAAGGTGCCGCGACAGAAGTACCGCCTACACCGGAGACGGTGACCGGGGTCGTCGAATTGCCGTCGGTATTGCAGTCTCCTGGTAACGCGCAAATGGGTGTCGCGCTGTAATTGAAGCCCACAGCTGCGAAGGAGGAGATGTCCGGCAGATCACGAACGCTGTCCGCCGGAGTGAGGGCAGACTGGAAGGTTGGCTTGGGATAACCACCTGAGAGGCAGCCCTGGAAGTTTCCACTATCGTCCGTCTCTGTCTGGACGCAGGCGCTGGCACCGCCTCCTGCACCCTCGGGGCCGCTGACCTCGCTGGCGAAGTAGGACGCGATATCGGTAGGATCGCTCGCATACGCAGCAATATCGAAGCCGAACTGCGAGTCATTCCAGGGCTGTTCGGGGATTGTTTTCAGCAGGGTCGTATTAGGAGCGTCCGACGAAGTGGTTGACCAGTAGTTGGTGAAGCTGGGGGGTACGCCCGTAGTCGTCGAGGTCGAAGCATAGTCGCTGTAGTAGAAATCGGTTCCACCGACAGAAACATTAAATGGCGTAGAACCGAGGCCGTTGACGGAGACGCCGTAGGCGGGGCTGGCGGCTTGATAGCAGGCTTCCGAACCAGAATCGCCAGCGGAAACCAGGACGGTCTGGCCCTGGGCTGCGGCTTGCTCCCAGAGATTGTTGTAATAGGCATTCTCGGTAGTGCCATTGAACTGTTCGCACTCGCCAAAACTGAGGCTTAGGACCTGGGCGATATCATCATTGACGGCCCGGGCTGCGGCGAGATCGAGTCCATTTCCAAGATCTGTGTTCGCGGCAATATAGAGATCGATCGTCGCTGCCGGAGCAATTGCGCCGGACCACTCCACGTCCAAGTAGGCTTCGTCGCTGTCGCCATTGATGCCGGGGTCGTTGCCATCGACGATGACCTGCGGAGTGTTGGCGGGCAGACTGAAGAGGGTGCGGAAAGCATTGACCAGGGTGAGGTCGATGTTCGAATCATTGATGATGCCGATGGTCTGGCCGGTACCGGTAGTGCCGGCGGTGGTGAGGGGCGTGGTGTCGTACTGGACTGCAAAATCAGCGGGGGCGACGAAGAAGGTCTCGCCCTCGGTGTTGGAGTAAGTCCAGTTGGGCAGCGTTTTCGCCTTATGAGTAACGGGATTGTAGGTGGCGCTTCCCATGAACTTTGCCTGCGCTTTAGGGCGGAAATCATTCAACCGCACGACGCCGTTGACCACAGGCGCGAGGGCTGCGGGGATGGACGGATTCGTCGCGTTGGCATAGTGAGTCTCGCCGCCGACCACATATTTATGGATGGAAGTATTGAAGGCTGTCTGGATCTGGGCCACGGAGCCGCCGAACTCGATAACGGACTTGGCACGGGAGATCTTGTTGACCTTGAAACCCTGCGAATGCATCCAGGCAACAACGGCCTGGACATCGGAATCAGCAGCGCCGTATTGCGTCGCAATCTGTTCCGGCGTCAGCCACTTGTGATAGTTGGCAGAGTTTTTCTGATGGATGCTCTCGATGTACTGCTTCAAGGCCGTTTCGCGGTCCGCGGGGCGCTTGAGCAGCAGCTGCATACGCGGTGCCTGCATGGATGCATCGGCTGCGCCGCGATCGTTGGCGGCATTGGCCAGTGGATGCACATTGCCATGAAGAATGACTCGGTTGGCATTGTCCACCTGCTGCGTTACGAGCGGTAATGGAGCAGAAACAGCGGCCTGTGTGGGAAGCGAAGCGGCCAGGATTCCGGCGCCAACGAGGGAAGAGCAGATCGATCGTATCGCTCGAACAACATTTCGTAACATGGCCATCCTTCAAACAATTGCTTTGAAATACATAGAGTCCTGCCGCACGCGGCACTCTCGAATTGTGAGGAGAGTGTACCCTCCCGCTCCAACAATCATCCACGAGAAGGAAAATTCAAAGGGTTACGCTTGCATGACGTACGGTTTAATCGGCTGTTCCGTCGAGGATGTAAAAGTGCGGAACTCTTTCATCGTGAAAGACACCGGCACGGGATGCAAAGTTGCGTGATTGGTTCATAAATATGGAAAAAGTTGTTGGGCGTGGTTTGACACGCCAACCCCGCCGCTTTAGTTTCAGGACAAGTCCACATCGGCGATTTCGGATGCGGATGAGGGAGTCTGTCTTGCCGTTTCGCCATATCAATCCGCATCCTAAACCAATTGCTTCCCTTCATTTCTCGTTGTACCTTCTGCTCGCGGCAAGACTGCTTGCGCCGGTGTGTACTCTGCCTCTTTCAGCGCAGTCAACGGGCACCGATATTGCCGCCCAGCAGCTAAGCCACTTTGAGAAGACAGTCACGACCAAGGTGTTGCCGAATGGACTCACACTGTTGGTGTGCGAGCGCCCGGAAGCGCCGGTCTTCTCTTATTTCACGATGGTGGATGCAGGCGACGCGAACGATCCCGGCGGTCAATCCGGCCTCGCGCACATGTTTGAACACCTCGCGTTCAAGGGGACACAAGACATCGGCACCACCAATTGGCCGGAAGAGAAGGTCGCGCTGGCCAAGGTGGAGACGGCATACCAGGCTTACGACTTCGAGTACCGCAAGCGGGTGGGCCGCGACGAGACAAAGCTGAAGCAGTTGCACGCGGCGTTTGAAGATGCAGTGGCTGCGGCGCAGAAGTTCGTCATCCCGAACCAGTTCACGCAGATTGCGGAAGAAGCGGGAGCTACCGGCGTGAATGCGGAGACCGGCCTTGATGCTACCCAGTATTACTGGAGCATGCCGATCAACGCGCTGGAGCTTTGGGCATATCTGGAGAGCGACCGCATCGCCCATCCTGTACCGAGAGAGTTTTACAAAGAGCGCGATGTGGTGCAGGAAGAGCGCCGCATGCGGGTGGATTCGTCCCCGATCGGCCGCATGGAAGAACAGTTTTTTGAGGCCGCCTTTGTGGCCTCGCCCTACCACCGGCCTAATGTAGGGTTCGAGTCGGAACTGAGCCAGCTTTCCGCGACTGAAGCGGCAGCGTTCCATGCGAAATACTATGTCCCGTCAAACATTGTGATTGCTGTTGCCGGGGACGTGAAGACGGCAGAAGTGATGCCGATGCTGAAGAAATATTTCGGGGCGATCCCCGCTGGTCCCAAGCCCGAGCCTTCCGCAACTGTGGAGCCGCCGCAGACCTCGGAAAAGTCGGTGGTGATCCGCGAAGCGACGCAGCCTTTTTATATTGAGGGCTATCACCGCGGCTCTTATCTTGATCCGGATGACGCTGTGTATGACGCAATCAGCGACATTCTTTCGAATGGCAGGACATCGCGCATGTACCGGTCGCTGGTGCGCGATCAGCAGATCGCGGCTCAGGCTGCCGGGTTCTCAGGATTCCCTGGCGACAAATATCCCGGCCTCTTCGTCTTATACGCGGTGCCGCTGCCGGAGCACACGCCGGACCAAATGCGCGTGGCGATCCACAAAGAAATCGAGCGACTGAAAACACAGGATGTCACAGACGATGAGCTGGCGATGTTCAAGACGCGGGCCAGGGCCGACCTGCTGCGAGGACTGGGCGAGAACGAGGGCCTGGCTGAGCAACTGGCCGTTTACCAGACACGATTTGGAGATTGGCGGGAGCTTTTTCTGGAACTGAAAAAGATTGATGCAGTCACAAAGGCCGATATTCGGCGGGTAGCGACGAAGACCTTTGTCGAAGGAAATCGCACGTACGCCGAAATCGAAACCGTCGATCCGACCGCGGATGCAGCGCCGACGAAGGCAGGTGCCCAGTGAGACGAGTACTGACCATCGCTGCTTCCCTGCTGGTCTCCGTGGGTAGTTTTGCTCAACAGGCCCAGCCCTGGAAGCAGATTCCTATTCCGCCGCTGCCTGCGTTCCATCCCCAGGAACCAAAGAAAATTATTCTGAAAAACGGGGCCATCATTTTTCTTGAAGAAGACCATGAGCTTCCGTTCATCAACGGCTTCGTGGAGATGCATGGCGGTGGACGCAACCTGCCCGCGTCGAAGGCGGGGATGATCAATCTCTACAGCCAGACATGGCGGACGAGCGGCACAACGACCAAGACGGGCGACCAGCTGGATGACATTCTCGAAGCGAAAGCAGCGAAGGTGGAGACGGATGGCGACATCGATTCGACCTCAGTTTCGTGGTCGAGCCTGACCGATGATTTCGACCAGGTCTTCGCCATCGCTGTCGATGTGCTGGAACATCCGAAGTTCAATGAACAGAAGTTGAAGCTGGCAAAACAGCAGATGGCAGCCGGCATTGTGCGTCGCAATGACGATGCCGAGGAGATCGCAGGGCGCGAAGCAGGCAGGTTGGTCTATGGGCCGTCGAGTCCTTATGGACGCGTGCCTGAGCTTTCGACGGTAATGGGCGTAACGGTCGCCGACCTGACCAGTTTTCACGATAAGACGGTGATCGCCGATGGAATGATCATCGGAATCTCCGGCGATTTCGATTCTGCAGTGATGGAAAAAAAGCTGCGCGCCGTTTTTGAAACGCTACCTAAGGGCACGCCGCTAGCGACGCCGAAAGAAGAATTTCCGGGGCCGAAGCCAGGCGTATATTCGGTGACGAAGAGTGACGTGGACCAGAGCAATGTCTGGATCCTCGGGCTGGGCATGGAGCGCAGTAATCCTGACTACTATGCGGTGTCAGTATTGAACGAGGTTTTCAGCGGCGGATTCGGTTCGCGACTCATGCAGACAGTGCGCACGAAGATGGGCCTGGCCTACTCAGTCAGCGGCGCCTATGGCGCGTCGTACGATCATCCCGGCGTTTTCTATACCGCTGCTTCGACGAAGAGCGAGACCACGGTCAAAACGGCACAAGCGCTATTACAGCAAATCGACGCCTTGAAATCGCAGCCATTCACAGATGCAGAAGTGCGCTCGGCGAAGGACCAACTATTGAATTCCTTCGTGTTTCGCTACGACTCGAAGGACAAACTTCTCAGCGAGCAAGCGCGCCTTGAGTTCTACGGATATCCAGCAGACTTCCTCGACAAATATCACGACGCGATTGAAAAGGTGACACCGGCCGATCTTGAGCGCGTAGCGAAAAAATACATTGACCCTGCGAAGCTGGCAATCCTGGTCGTAGGCAACACGGCAGCGTTCGGAGAGCCACTGAGCAAATTGGGGCCGGTGCAATCGGTGGACATCAGCATTCCGATGCCGGCTGGAATGCGAGGACCCCAGCAGGGACCGCCGGGCGAACAGCAGGACGTCAAGGAGCCGAAGTAATGCAGCTGGCAATTGTGATCATGGCCGCGGGCAAGGGGACACGGCTCAAATCAGCCAGGCCTAAAGTGCTGCATGCAATTGGCGGCAAGCCGCTGCTTGCACATGTGATTCTCGCGGCCTCGCAGGTGGTACCGCCATCGGATATTTATGTGGTTGTGGGCCACGAGGCAGAAAAAGTCCAGGCCGCTGTCGAATCGCTGGGCGTGAAGTTTGTGAGGCAGGCAGAGCAGCGCGGAACAGGCCACGCGATCCAGACAACACAGAGCGCTGTACATGAGTATGAAAACATCCTGGTGCTTTCGGGAGACGTGCCGCTGATCCGGCCGCAGACGATTCGTGAGCTGCGTGACTTCCACCTGGAGCAGCGTGCAGCCATGACGATCCTCACAGCGGAACCGGAAAGCCCGATCGGCTATGGCCGGGTCTTGCGCATCGATCCGCGGCAGCCCGAAGTGGAAGCGATCATCGAGCAGAAAGCGTTGACGCCGCAGCAGATGATCCTTACAGAAATCAATTCAGGGATTTATGCATTTTCCTCGAAGCCGCTCTTTGCCCACATCGGCGGATTGCAGACCGACAACGTACACGGCGAATACTATCTGACTGACATGGCGGCGATTCTTGTCGAGGCGGGAGAGCGCGTCGTCGCACTTACAGTGAAGACGCCGACTGAGGTGCTGGGAGCCAACACCATCGCGGAGATGATGGAGCTCGATGCTACCGCCCGCCTGCGCAAAGCGCGGGAGCTGATGGCGGAAGGCGTGACCATCTTCCGACCGGAAACAACAGTCATCGACGAGGAGGTAGCAGTCGGCGCGGATACCGTGATCGAGCCTTTCGTGCAGCTGCTGGGGCGGACGAGCATCGGGAAAGAGTGCCTGATCCGCTCCTATTCCGTGATTCAAGATTCGGAGATCGGCGACCAAGTGACGGTCCGGAATGGCTCGATCATTACTAGCGCGGAGATCGCGAATAATGCTTTGATTGGGCCGTATGCGCATATTCGGCCGGAATCAAATATCGGCGAAGGCGCGCATGTCGGAAATTTTGTCGAGACGAAGAAAGCCCATCTGGGCGCGGGCGCAAAAGCAAACCATTTGTCCTACCTGGGCGATGCCGAGATCGGTGCGGAAACGAATATAGGCGCAGGTACCATCACCTGCAACTACGACGGCGTGAACAAACACCGGACAGTGATCGGCGAGAAAGTATTTATTGGCAGCGATTCTGCACTGGTCGCTCCCCTTGCGATCGGAGATGGCGCGTATGTCGCAGCGGGATCAACCATTACGGAAGATGTGCCGGCGGATGCTCTCGCTTTGGGCAGAGGACGACAGGTCATCAAGGAAGACTGGGCAAAACATAAGCGCAAAGCGAGGATAGGCTAAGCGGCCTCGGCGCCCTTTGTCTGAGGACGGGCGAGAACACTGCGCATCCTTAACCTCGCCGCAAGCAGCGTCTGTTCCACCTGTTGACGTGGTACCTCGACCAGTTCGGCGACTTTTTCGGGAGAATAGCCTTCGACATCGCGGAGCAGGAAAACCAGACGCTCATTCGGAGGAAGTTCCTTGAGT
>CAVUWQ010000053.1:0-4832 GCA_963745105.1 uncultured Acidobacteriaceae bacterium | reverse complement strand
GAGCGATCGCATTCTGCGTCATTGCCGCCTCGGGATATCTCGTCGTGGACAAAGCCGCCCAGTCACGCGAACTGAAAGTTACCGGATACACGCAGTTGACCCACTCAGGCAACGCCGGCCAGGTGTATGGGACAGATGGTGCAAGGTTATATCTCTCGCTAAACCGCTTAGGCGTGGGTCAGGTTGCCGTTGCCGGTGGGGACATTTCGCCGATGCAGGTGAGTTTGCCCAGCCCATTTTTGATCGACGTATCCCCTGACGGATCGAAATTTCTGCTGGCTTCGTTGAAGTCGGGCACAGGCCCATTGCAGCCCATATGGAGCGAGAACATTCTGGGAGGCGCACACCAGTTTCTTGCTTCAGGAATCGACGCGGCCTGGTCTCCGGACGGCAGCCAGGTGGCTATCGCAGGTTTCAATGGGCAGATCTCTGTCATTCAGGCAGACGGAACTGGCGCCCATGTGCTGGCCTCGATGGGAAGTCCGGCCACGAACCCCAGTTGGTCGCCGGATGGCAAGACGATTCGATTCTCGGTTAAGGAAGCGGTGTGGGAAATGTCCTCCAGCGGAGCGAATCCACACCCTTTGCTCCCCGGCTGGAAAGGCTCAGCTTGTTGCGGACACTGGTCTCCAGACGGCAATATCTTTGTCTTCAATTCCGATGGGGCGCTCTTTGCTCTGGACGAACGCCACTCTCTGTTTCACAAACAGGCCAAGCCGGTGCAGTTGACGACCGGCCCCATCGAATGGGGCTTCCCGGTCGTTGCCAAAGATGGGAAGAAGATCTTCGTCACCGGGGCAATTCGGCACGGCGAACTGACCCGCTTCAACTCGCAGACAAAGCAATTTGAGCCTTACCTCGGCGGCATGTCTGCGGACGGTATCGCCTACTCAAAGGACAGCCAGTCGATCGCTTACGTCTCCTACCCGGACTGCATCTTGTGGAAGTCGAAGTTGGATGGCAGCGACAAGGTGCAATTGAGCAGCCCTCCTCTGTGCCCATGGCTACCCAGGTGGTCGCCTGATGGAACACAGCTCTCCTTCGCCGACAGCTCGGACGACGAAGGCGGCATGACGTACATCGTCGCGTCTCAGGGCGGGAACCCGCAGCGGATTCTCCCCGAGGACAAGGAGCGTGAGACCGATCCGACGTGGTCCGCCGATGGAAGCAAGATCGTGTTTTCCAACAGCTATGGCGGAGGCAAGGATCCGAATAGCGTTTTGAAGATCTTCGATCTGAAGAGCAAGCAGGTCTCGACGATTCCCGGGTCGACCGGGATGTTCGCGGCACGCTGGTCCCCCGACGGCGGAACAATCTCTGCGATCCGGATGGATTCGAGCGACCTGAGAATCTTCGACGTCAAAACCCAGCGGTGGTCAGTGATTTACAAGGGCATCATCGGGTATCCGCTTTGGTCGGCAGACAGCAAGCAGATCTATTTCCTGAATTTTCTTGAAGATCCCGCGGTAATGCGGATTCGTGTGGCTGATCGAACCGTGCAGCGCGTCCTCGATTTGAAGGACTTTCGCTATACCGGCAATGTGGGCCTGTGGATGGGCCTCGACTCGACCGATGCACCGCTTTTTCTGCGGAATCTGGGCACACATGACATTTACGCGCTCAGCCTCGAGCAGAAGTAGGCCATCCCGCAATTGGGCACTGGAAGCTTGGCGGCTGGCCGAAAACGGCATTCGGCGCAGCCGGGTAACCCGATCGAGGGGTACGGCAGGGTGGAAAATGCTGTAAACCCGCTGAAGACAGTGGCGTCTACCAGAGTGATGGCAGCCGGCACGATATTAGACACTGTGAGCATGGCCACTGCGGACGAGCTCGCCGCGCAGGAGTTTTCGACTGTCGTCCAGACGCATCGCCCGCAGATTTTTCGCTTTCTGCTGGCATCGACGCGCGACCCGGACCTGGCCGAGACGCTGACGCAGGACTGCTTTCTGAAGGCTCACCGCAACTGGTCCAGCTTTCGGGGTGAATCCAGCGCCATGACGTGGCTGATGCGGATCGCCATCAACCTGCAGAAAGACCACTGGCGCAACCGGCGGATGCAGTTCTGGCGGCAGACGCGCACGAACGCGGTGGATGTGGACGAAGCCAGCGATTGGCTTCCAAGCGGGGAAAGCTCGGCGGAGACAAGGCTGCTGGCAAAGGAGCAAGTAGCGCAGGTCTGGCAGGCGGTAAAAGGATTGAGCGAACGGCAGCGGACGGTTTTTTTGCTTCGGCACGTGCAGGAGATGGATCTGGCGGAGATCGCCCAGACGACAGGCTTGAGCGAGGGCACCGTAAAGGCGCACCTATCGCGGGCACTGGCCAGGGTGAGAACACAGTTGGGAGGGAATCGATGAGTTCCTATAAAGAGCAGGAAGAATCGCGGGAGCGGCACGCTGAGGCAGCGGCTCAAATGCCGGTAGAGACGGATGCGGATCTGGAGCAGGTTCTCCAGAATTTTCGCTCGAGTGTTCATGCGTGGAGCGATGCCGAACTGAGCCGGCCGCGCGCGGTATCCTCCTCAGTGCGGCGCAGAAGCTGGCGTTTGGCCGCTGGATGGGCGCTGGGGTGCGCGCTGATTGTGGGCGGAGTTTCAGGCGCGCTGTACGAAAGGCAGCACGAGGCCGAGATTGCCAAAATCAAGGCTAAGCAGGATGCAGAGACTCAGCGGCAGCTTGCGGCGCAGAGAGCCAAGTACGCCGAAGAAGAGCTGGCCAAAGTGGATAGCGATGTAGCGAGAGATGTGCCTTCGGCGATGGAGCCGCTGGCTCAATTGATGGCGGAAGACGAAACGCAGTAACAAGCAACAACAAAGTTGAAAGAGAAAGCAATATCCGTTGGGATTGCCGGGGAGGGAATCGAAAACATGAGAGCAGTGATGGGGAAACATATAGGAGCGGTATTCGCAGCACTTTTGGCGGTGGGAACGGCAGGAGCGCAGGCGCCGGCGGCTCCGCCTGCTGGTCCGCCAGGCGGCGGATTCGGCATGGGCGGGCATGGTCCCGGCGACCAGCCGTTGGAAGCCTTGGGCGGCAAAGGACGGTTCTGGAACAATCCGACGGTCGCCGAGAAGTTGAAGCTGACCGACGATCAGCGCAAGGCCATGGACGAGATTCTGCAGCAGCATCTTGAGTCGCTTGTCGACTTGCGGGCCAATGCGGAGAAGGCGGAGTTGGCGCTGCGGCCGCTGGTGAATGCAGATCAGCCGGACGAGCAGCACATTCTTTCGCAGATCGACCAGGTAGCGGCGGCGCGGGCCGAGCTGTTCAAGGCCAATGCGCGGTTTCTGCTGGCGATTCGTGTTAAGCTGACCCCGGAGCAGTGGAAGCAGGTGCAGGAGTTCCGCGCCGAGCATCCGCTGGCAGCGCGGCGTTGGGGCCGCGGCGGCCCGCAAGATGGGCCTCCGCAAACGCCGCCGCAGTAGCGATTTCTTCTAAATTTTAGCAAGGCAAGTGTTTCAGGCAGAGAGCAAATACGGTTGTAGTCGACACCGGTGGCGGTAAGAGGCGAACCCTCTTGCCGCCGTTTTTTTTGCGATGAAATTTTGCTGCCGCGTTTGCCAAGGGTCTCGCTGCGCAAGAGCGTACGCTCAGTCTCGAGCCGCCCGAAGTCGCATCGAGCGCTGTCCCGGACCGGCACACGCATTGAATCGCGATCGGACAGCCACTGACGCAGCGCCGGACACGTTTTGCGCGGCTCCCGGCCATCTTTGGACCGGCACGCGACAAAACGGCTGGTCTCGATCTTAAAGAATATGACTAAAGTTATTCCGGGCCACTCCGATGAAGGGGAGGAATGCTGAGGCATGAAGCCGGGGCATTCAAGAAGGAGCGACTCAGATGGCCCTCGGTGTATTGAATAATCTCGCAGCGATCTACGCGGAGAACAACCTGAACAACACGAACAACAGTCTGCAGACAGTGCTGCAGCAGTTCCGTCATCATTTCCGCGGTGGCAGGCACCAGCCGCTCCTTCCCACCTTTGCCCATCACTTCAAGCCACCAGCGGTCCGTGCCGTTTTCGTCAGCGCGCCGGAAAAACTGTCCCATCGTGTTCGTCCCGACCTCCGTAATCCGCAGGCCCCCCAGATAGAGCAGGGTAAAAAGCCAGCGCACGCGTGCGTGGTGTTCGCGCTCGCGTGCGGTCTGCACGGGCATGCACTGAACGTACGTCTTGACCTCGAGCCAAAGCTCGGGCGACAGATAGCGGGTGATACGCGGCTTCGCGCGGCGGGCGCGCTGACGCGACAGCGACAGCGGATTGCCGGCCAGATAGCCGGCCTGCACGAGCCACGCGAACATGACGTTGAGGATCACCATCGCCTGGCGCTGGCTGGTGACGGAAAGCGGACCATAGAACGGCCGCCATCGTGGATCGTTGCGGGGGTGTTTGCGCCCGCCGTCAGCGGTCCACCGCGCGGCGGGCTGGGGATCGGCGAGGAAGTGCTGGTAGACCAGCAGGTCCTCGTGCGTGAGCGAAGAGAGCGGTTTGCCCATCTGAACTACGGACCACAGCAGCAGCCGTTCGGCTTCCTTGCGGTAGTTGTCAAAGGTGGTTTTCGTATCGGCGAAGCGGGCGAGCCACGCGCGAAGCGCGTCGAGATCGGTGTCAGCGGCGACCTGCATGCGTCCGTTGGCGCGGTTCGTGCCGTAACGGCCATCGAGGTCAGAGGAGAGTTCCAGCGCATCGAGCGGGCGCGGGGCGGGCAGGGCGGTGGTCATGGTCGGGAGGCCCCGGTTGCTGGCATGGACGTAATTATGATCACAACTGCGCATAAAAATTCAACATTATAGGATTAATGTCGTTTAACTGGCCCTGCGCGTTGAATATATGGC
>CAVUWQ010000052.1:0-24734 GCA_963745105.1 uncultured Acidobacteriaceae bacterium | reverse complement strand
CGTTGGGCAGCTTTCGGATCGAGCCCCTGTCTCAAAATGATACGGCCTCTCATCCAGCATACGACGGAGTCAGATGACACTTGGTTTGTCGCGAAGGCCAATGCGACCCCATGTAGTAGCAGAAGGCCCGTTTATGGATAGAACGAAGCTAATGTCGAGACCCTCCTCCGTGAATTACAGGCCACATCAACCGCAATACGAAGCATAGATCGTCACTCCTGCAGAAGTAGACCCTCCCCCCGCCCGTACTGAAGAAGTCGTTGCAGCTCCATCGTGATAAGACGTCCCCCAACGTCGATCGCCACCACACAGCGCATTTTGTTGCGGTGGGTAATGATGGGTAAAGCCGATGGCACGACTTTGTTTCCCGCAGGTACTGCCCTGGAATGCGGCTTTTTAACATAAATATTTTGCTGTAACGACAGCTCACTTCTTGTGCTAAGAGTTGATAACTCCGCCTTCCTGTGACGAGTTTCGTTGCGAACCACGACCTCCAGCCGTCGGCACATGTCGTTAGTGTCGATTCAAGGATCTAGACTAATGTCACTCCTGAAAACAGAAACTGTGCATTCCATCCAGACCCAAGAAGCGCCATCATTAGTCGCCGACGTGGTCGCTGCCTTCTTTCGTGGCAGGCGCATGATCCTGGCTGGCGTTCTCACCTTTCTGTTGCTGGCTACCGCCGTTATTATGCTGGTACAGAGGACCTATGAAGCGCGAATGGTATTCCTGGTGCGCAACGAGGGTTTGGCATTCCCATCCGCTTCCTTCGAAGATCATTTAGAGCCCCAATTCCAGTCGCCAAGCGATACGCAGATTGGAACCGAGATAGAGCTCTTGTCAGGGGATGATCTTCATCGGCAAGTCATCTCCGCCTTGCATCCCGGCCTGTCTAGCGCTGCGATTGATCACAAGCTATTGAGTTTCAATAAGAATCTACAGGTGCTGCCGGTTCCGAAAGCATCGTTGATCACTGTTACCTATACTGGATCTTCGCCGGAAGTGGCAAATGCCGCACTCGCCGCCTTGGGCAGGCTATATCTCGAGTACCGTACAAAGATCAGGGGAAATGAGGGGGCCTACAAGTTCTTTGACCAACAGGCCACTCACTACTCCCAGAAATTACAAGACGATCAGGCACAATTAGCCGACTTCAGCCAGAAGTACCAAGTCACTCTGATGACTGACGAAAAGGACGTGATCATGCGCAGGCTGGCGGACGCCCGCGCACTCCTCTACGACAACGAGGCTTCCTTGGGGGAAGCGCAGAAAAGAACCCAGGCGATGTCTAAGGCGCGAGAGGCTCTGCCGGCTCGCGTTGTCACGCAGCTTCGTGCCCTTCCAGACCAGGCTGGAGCGGAGCACTTGAACGCGATTTTAGTGGATCTGCAAAACGAGCGTGTCGATCTGTTGATCAAATATCATCCAACTGATCGCCATGTACAGGAACTTGACGATAAGATCGCAAATATCCGCGAGGCGCTAAAGCACTCGCAGCAGTCGAAGGCTACTGAAGAGCAAAGTGACCTAAACCCTCTCCGCCAGTCTGTCGACGCCGATTTGCAACAGTCGATATTTCGCTCGGCGGGCCTGCAGGCGCGGCAGCGGACCCTTACCGCTCAAGTCGATGCTTATGAAGCGAAGCTTCAGCAGTTAAACGAGGTTACGGCGCAGTACGACGATCTGACTAGAAAGATCAAAGACGACGAGACCAGTTACGATCTATATTCGAAAAAACGTGAACAGGCTCGGATCGATCGAACACTTGATAACGATAAGATTGCCAATGTACGTCAAGTGTCAGGTCCGGCGACAGTTCCTCAGTCAAAACTCTCGCTTGCTTTAAGTGTGGGCTGCATTTACATCATCGGGACGTTGCTAATCGTTGGCTTGGGCATTCTGGCGGGGCTATGGAGTCCGCGCTTCCACTCACCATGGGAGCTGGAAGCGGCGGTTGACTCGCCGGTTCTGGCGACCATTCCGATGCTGGCGGAAGCAACACATCAATTGGCCCTGCCTGCGCCGACCGTTGAAGGGCTTCCCTTTATCTTCAAAGCAAGTGAATCCATGCAGACGACCCTTTTTATGCAGATCCTGGGACGGAACCGCCTGTCGCAACGAGATGAGCCTGAGGACGGTGCCGGCGGCGCAAACAAGGGCAGCTCGCGGTCGGCTGGCGCGTATTTGTCGCTCATCGGGAGGCTGCGTAAGATTGAGCCCTCGCATCCTGGGGGTGGTGCCGTATTCGCCGTTACAGCATGTACCCGTGGCGAGGGAGTGACCCACTTTGTGCAGGGCTTGGGCGCAGAATTGGCGAAGTACACCGGTAAGAGAGTAGCCGTTGTAGAGGCTCCCGATACGTATGAGTCTGACATTCCTTGTACGGACCTGGCGCCGCATCCGCTTCAGGCCGGATCGACCGGGAGCGGAGAAGAATTCCTCAAGCAATGGTTTCGACAACTGAGGGTAAGGCATGACTACGTTCTTATCGATTGTCCAGCATTAAGTGAAAGTCACGCAGTAACTGTGCTAGGGCCTCAAAGCGACGGCGTAGTGCTTGTTGTGGGAGCCGGCGAAACAACACGCATCCAGCTGCGAGGTGGGCTCACCATGCTACAACGTGCGTCGGTACCTGTCATAGGCATGGCGCTGAACAAGCGGCGTTATCCGGTTCCAGAGGCTATTTACAACCTTCTTTAATGCTTTCCGAGGAGCAGTATGAGAAACATGGTTATTGGGGTAGCGTTCTTGGCGTTCATGAGTGGAGCATTCGGGCAGCAGCCGCCCCAGCTCGTTTCCCGGGATCAACCGTATAGGCTGCAGCCAAGTGATGTATTAGAGGTGGAATATGTCTTCACACCTGAATATAACCAGGTCGCTACGGTAGAGCCGGATGGCATCGTGAGGTTGAAGGTTGTCGGCTCGGTCAAAGTTGCAGGCTTGAGTTTGGACGAAGCGACTGCAGCCATTACCAAGAAGGCTTCTGTCCCGCTAAACGCTCCGGAAGTTTCATTAATCCTGAAAGAGTATGTAAAACCGCACTTCACGGTTTATGGAGAGGTGACTCGGCCCGGAATATACGACATACACGGAGGAGTCACCGTACTTCAGGCGATTGCCATAAGCGGTGGCTTTAAAGAAACCGGCAAAGAGAGCCAGGTTATATTGGTCCGGAAGGTCAATTCTGAGTTCGCCGAAGTAAAGCTGATCAATGCCAAGACACTCAGTAGCGCGAAAGGGGTAAAAGAGGATTTTGCTCTAGAAGCCGACGACATGTTGATCGTGCCAAAGAATAAGCTGTTCAAGATTGAGCCATATGTCCGTGTGGCTTCTATGGGTCTTACCAGCCTCTGGGGTGTGAACGTTCTGAAGTAAGTGGCAAATTCACTCATTCTTTCTTGAGTGGTATCTATCCCCGAATGCTCGGAAAAGTTGCGTAACCGGTAACTCCAGACACCACAACTGGCTGGATTTCAGCGCGACGTCAGATTCGGTCCGAGCCGCAGGGAACTGCGAGCCTAAAACACGAATTGAGTTTCCAGTGAGAACAGCAAGCAGAAGACTATTCAATAGCAGGATAGCCCGTAATGCGGCGTCTCTCTATGCTGTTCAGGCATGTCGCAAGCTTGTTCCGCTATTCACTCTGCCCTACCTTGCACGTGTACTTGGGCCCTCCGGGTGGGGACATGTGGCTTTCACTCTGTCAATGGGAGACATGATTGCCATATTTGCCGAGTTTGGCTTTGTACTTTCGGCGACCCGCGAACTAGCTCAGAATCGCGACTCCAAAGAAGCCTGCGGGTTGATTACCAGCGGAACACTGGGGGCACAAATGCTCCTGGCCTTGGTTGGCGTGTTGACAGCCTGGGCGGTTTCAACCCAGGTTCCGCTTCTGAGATCCCACCCAAGATTACTGTGCGCGGGACTTATTTACGGAGCGGCGCAGGGAATTGCTCCGATGTGGTTATTTCAAGGCTTTGAGCGGATGACGCTGGCAGCATCCCTCGAGGTTTCCGGTAAGGTAGCAGCCCTGGCAGCGATTTTCCTCTTTGTGCATGCTCCAGGTGACGAGTGGAAGGTTCTTGCATTTCAGAGTTTCGCCCCGATTGTCACATCGGTGGCCGGAATCTGGGTAGCGCATCAGCTTATTAGTTTTCGCCTGCCGACAGCCGCCGTGGTCTGGCGCTCTCTCCGGGCAGGCTGGCCTATGTTTTTATTGCGTAGCGGGATGGCAACTTACAGTACAGCGAATGTCTTGATCCTTGCCATGTTTGCTCCTGCGACGGTTGTGGGCTATTACGCTTGTGCGGAGAAGCTTGCTAAAGCGATCGCGGGATTGCTGCTGCCAATCCGAGATGCCTTTTATCCGCGCCTTAGCCAACTAGCGGCTCACTCACCCAAGGAGAATGAGCGTCTCACCAGGATAAGCGCGTTTATTGAGGGCGGCTGCGGACTGATTCTTTCTATCGCCACTTGGGTAGGGGCCGGCCTGATCGTAAGGACCGTATTCGGGAAATCGTTTGGATCCGCAGTGCCACTGCTCCAGATTCTGGCTCTGCTTCCCTTCATTCTTTCTCTTGCAGACGCTATCGGTTTTCAGTCTCTGCTGCCGGCAGGTAAGGAATCACTGGTTACGAAAGCAATCGTGGCCGGAGCGGTCGTGAATTGCTCGTTGGCAGTATTGTTCGCACCGCGTTTCCAGGGCAGCGGGATGGCCTTCTCGGTAGTGATTGCAGAAATGGCAGTTTGCGTAATCCTGGTGTCAATTGTCGCACGAACAACGAGGCTGTTCCGAAGGCGAAGCCTCGATCAGGCCGAGGTTGTGAGCTTCGCACCTGCGCTGCTCGATGGGCCGGCAAGGAACAACAAGTGAAGAGAGAGGCAGAAGTTGTTGCGAGACCAAAGGAAAGTCGCGGGGTGTGGTGGCTCAATCCGGCCATTGCATTCAGCGGCCCCGCAGTTATCGCGGGATTCGTCGCCTACGACACAGACCCCGCGGGCTACCTGTATTTTTGGCGAACGGCCAAGCACTTCGATCTTTCCAGCTACGAGCTTCTGATCGCAGTCGCGATCGTTTTTTCATGCGGCTGTTTGTTTGGTACCGCCAGACGTAATAAGGGAGGCCGCATCGATTCAAGTGATTGGACCAGTGATGTGCGTTGGGAGGCGGTCCGGGCACTCTTTCGGCTCAGCTTTATTCTGACGATTGTGGCTTACATCATCTGGTTTGCTTACAGCATAAAGAATGGACTGACCCTAAACGCCGTCGTCGAGATCATGCAGGGAGCCAAAGACACCTCCTATATTACCTTGCGGAAGGAATACCTCATAACCATACCTGGGGTCACGACGGGGACTCAATTCGGTCTGGCTGTAATTGCGCTTGGTGTGCCGCTGGGTGTAACGGCCGGGTGGCGCAGCGTCAGATGGCAAATCGCGATCGTATTTGCCCTCGCGATGGTCAGAGCATTCCTCAACAGCGAAAGATTGGCGGTTATCGAACTGCTCGTTCCGTTTGTCGTGTCATGGATTTGGCTTCGACCGCAGACGACTCGACTGGTGCGCTTCCTGACATTGTCTGCTCCGGTCACAGCGGCGGCACTTCTCTATGTATTCTTTGGAGCCGCTGAATACTTTAGGTCCTGGTCCAGTTTCTACAAAGGCCGTGGCCTCAGTTTTTGGAGTTTCATCGGGCTCAGGCTCATGGGCTACTACGCGACCGCACTCAACAATGGAGCGTTGATATGGAAGGTCAACGAGCCCCTCACTCTTCAACTGTCGCCGACAGCGCTGGGGCTTATATGGCGGTTCCCGATCTTGAAAGATGCGCTTCCCGTCGTATTTCCCTCACTATTGCGCTATACCGGCGGCCGCCCGGACCTCAAGTATCTCGATCTCTTAGCGACCAGCGCAAATATGGAGTTTAACAATCCTAGTGGGATATTCAGTCCGATCGGCGATTTTGGGGTGGCAGGCGGATTACTCTACTGGTTGGTTTGCGGACTGATCTGCGGCTACTTGTATAAAGAATCTAAGTTGCGCAGTGTAGCTGGAGTCTTTCTGTACCCGGCTCTGTATATAAGCCTGATCGAAGCGACCCGGGTGCTTTACTGGGCCGATGGAAGGTTCTTCCCTGGAATGTTTATCCTGGTCGTCGGCGTGCTGTTCCTGTTTCGAAAGAGCCACAAACTTGTCGCTCATATTTCTCCGCTGCTACCGGCGCAGACAATGTCACGCTAAAGGTATTCGCAGCAGACGCAAGTCAGCACCCAATGCTCTTGGGATAGGCTACCCAGACACAACTACCCCTGCTTGCAGCGGAGGGTGGATAGATGCCGATTGGGTACCAAGATGCGGAAACGTTATGGGCAACTTGCCAGGGAAGAATCTAATGACTAAACGGACTGATAACTCGATCTACATCAATGGCCGCTTCCTGGCGCAGAACTTCACCGGTGTGCAGCGTTACTCCAGGGAGGTGGTAACCGCTATCGATCGTCTGCTGGATCGGAATGACTGTCCGTCGATCATGCGGGATGTGGAGTGGAACCTTCTTGCGCCTCGGGGAACTGCCTGTGATTTGAAACTGCAGCGAATTCGTTTCCGCGAAGTTGGGACGGGAGGCGGTCACCTCTGGGAACAACTTCATTTATCGAGACACGCTTCATCCGGGAGGCTACTGTCGCTAGGGAACAGCGGACCCGTCCTACATCCCCGACAGATTGTCGTCATTCACGATGCTGCGATTTACAAGGCTCCCGCCGGCTTTGGGTGGCGCTATCGAGCGTCTCACAGATTGTTAGAGAGTTTGCTTGCACGCAGGGCAAGGATAGCCACCGTGTCGCGCTTCTCTCGAAAGGAGTTAGCGGGCTCGCTGGGAATTCCGATGGAGGATATTCTTGTGGCTCCAAACGGTGCTGATCACTTCAGATCTGTCACTGCGGATTCAACGATCGTCCAGCGCCTGGAACTCGACCCAGGCAAGTATTTCGTCACTCTCGGGCTCTCGAGTGCGAACAAGAATATTCCTCTGGCTATTGAAGCATATGTTCTTTTAAATCGTCCGGAAACCAAGCTGGTTGTCGTGGGTGAAGGTTCTGTAAATGTTGCCGGAACGCAGAAATTCAAACCCAACAGAGGCGTGATATTCGCAGGACGCTTAACCGATGAAGAAGTAACGGGCCTATTGCGATCAGCCACTGCGCTTCTATTTCCCAGCCGTTATGAGGGTTTTGGAATTCCGCCGTTAGAAGCGATGGCCCAGCGGTGTCCAGTGATCGCATCGACAGCCGGCGCAGTGTTGGAAGTTTGTGGGGATGCTGCATTGCATTTCCATCCGGATAACGCGAGGAGGTTAACAGATTTGATGCGCAGGGTACTCGACGAACCCGACGTGGCGGCAGCAATCCGAGCAAGAGGCCTCACACGTCCTAACAGATACCGATGGGACGCAGCGGCTGCTGCCCTCATGCAAGGTTTGCAAGAGCTGGGAAGTGTAACGAAGAGACGAAAGATCGTAGTTGGCAAGCTCGACTGCGAAAGAAGCTTATCGGCGAGGTGACGCTATGCAGAATGCCGAACTAAATGGGACACTTGGCGCCCAATACGATAAACAGGGATCATTCCAACAAACCTACGGAGCAGTGGCTATGCCATTGCTGAGGGCCCAGCGGCCGCTCTGGATTGGTCAGCAACTGGATCCGGATAGCCGGGCATTCAATATTGGCCAATATACCGAGATTACGGGTGATCTGGATCTTGAGTTGTTCGAGGAAGCGGCGATGGCCTGTCTGGCTGAGACCGAGACGCTGCACCTGCGCTTACTGTCGGATGCTAGTGGCATTTATCAGTTCGTCGTACCCTTTGCAGGTTCAGCGTTGCAGGTGATCGACTTAAGTTGGGAGGAGGACCCAACTGTGTCGGCCGTATCGTGGATGAAGCGGGAACTCGATTGCCAATTTGATCTGAGCTCGGGTCGTTGTTATTCTTGGGCGCTAATAATACTTGGGCCGACACGTTTCTTCTTCTGCCAGATCTATCATCACCTGGTCATCGACGGCCTGGGGATTCACATTGTGTTGCAGCGGGTTCGCGCTCTCTACGACGCGAAAAAGGGCGCTATAGCACCGCGCCCCAGTGTCGCCGCTCCACTGTCCGATCTCATCGAGTTTGAAGAGGAGTACCAGTCTTCGTCACGACGCGCAAGTGACAAGCAATACTGGATGGAGGAGCTTGAGGACCGCCCCCAGCTTATTTCACTTTCGAGGTCCAGAGCCGCGAGTAATGGATGGGAAACCCGCCGGGAAACTATCTGGCTGCCTGCAGATACAGTCGACGGCCTAATGCGGATGGCTGCCCAGCTAAAGGTTAGCCTGCCAAGAGCTATCGTAGGATCCATCGGGATCATCATGAACCGGTTGACAGGTTCACAGGACTTTCTTGTGGGCCTGGTTGTGACCGCGCGAAGCGGGCGCTTCCGTAAGCTGCCTGCCTCTCTGGTGAACGTGCTGCCAATACGCTTCCGCCTTTCGCACGGGACGCGTATGGAAGCAGTCATCAAGGAAGCGGCACTTAAGATAGAAGGGGCTTTGTCGCATCAACTCTACCGGATCGATGACATTCTCGGAGATCTCGGTATGCGGCCAAATGATCTGCGCCTGCTCGGTCTCATGATCAATCTGATGCCGTTTGGATCGGACTCACGCGGTGGGTTGGACTGGGCGACCCACAATCTCTCCATCGGACCGGTCGAGGACCTGTCTTTGTCCATTTATGACAGAGCAGACGATGGACGAATGCGGATCGACCTTGATGGTAACTGCGATCGCTACGACTCGAAGGAACTATCGGACATTGGGGGATGTTTCAACAGGCTGCTGCAATGGATCGCCATAGCGCCTGCGGAGGCAGAGCTTGCCGCTGCGCCGATTCCGAATACTCCTGAACGCCGGCAAGTGGTCGAGGGTGCCACTCAAGCGGGCAAGGGAATGGTGGCTGAATGCCTACCGGATCTGTTTGAAGCGCAGGTAGACCGAACGCCGGATCGGACTGCGCTTGTCTTCGGGACTTCGCAATTTACTTATGCGGAACTTGACAACGCGGCAAACCGCGTTGCACGATGCCTGACTGCTCGGGGGATTGGACCTGAAAGCATCGTTGCATTGCTCTTGCCTCGTTCGCCGGAGATGTTGATCGCGTTGATCGGCATAGCCAAGGCTGGGGCGGCATACCTTCCTTTAGATACGGAACATCCGTCAGCCCGGCTGGATTACATGCTGCGGGATAGCAGAGCCTGTCTGGTAATTACGACCGGCTCCGTACAAGAGCGTCTTCAACTCACCCTGGAGGCACCGTCGATCGTGATTGACGATCCGGGGATGAAGATTGAGATTGAAGCCTTGTCTGCTGCCCGGGTCACCGACAGCGAGCGCGTGCGATCGCTGCATCCAGACAACCTGCTCTACACGATTTACACTTCAGGGTCTACAGGTAAGCCGAAAGGTGTTGCCATAGAGCATCGCAGCTTCACCATCTTTATAAAGGCGATGCTCTCGCGAGTGAGTATGCAGCCGCACGAGAGGTTGCTGGCTATCACGACGATCTCTTTCGATATCGCAGGATTGGAACTGTTTCTACCTCTTCTGCAGGGTGCATCGCTGGAGATATTGGATGGCGCTGACAGTCGCGATCCGGCGCGGGTGGCGGCGGCGGCGATCAGGTCGGAGGTGAGCGTGATTCAGGCAACGCCAACCTTCTGGCGCGCCCTGCTCACCTTCGAGTTGCCGCGCGCGATGCGTGTACTCGTCGGAGGTGAGGCATTGCGATCTGACCTCGTGCCCCGACTCCTCAAATTCTCTGAGACAATTAACCTATATGGCCCAACGGAAACCACCGTGTGGTCCTCGTGCCATCGCGTAACACCAGAAGATGTGACCAAGGGTTCGGTAGTGACGATTGGTCGGCCTCTAGACGGACAGCAGTTCTACATTCTGGATGAGAACCGTTCGCCGGTCCCGCCAGGCGTCGCCGGCGAACTATATATTGCGGGTGCAGGCTTGGCTCGGGGCTATCTACATCGGCCGGAACTGACGGCTGAACGATTCCTCCCTTGCCCATTTGCCGGGCCGGATGAACGCATGTACCGCACGGGAGATCTAGCGCGCCGGGGCAAGGACGGCGAGGTAGAGTATTTGGGCCGTGCCGACCAACAAGTGAAGATCCGAGGATTCCGCATAGAACCTGGCGAAATCGAGGTCACGCTGGTACGACTGGTGCCTGCGATCAAGGAGTGCGCGGTCGTACCACGCGAAATCCGAGATCAGGCGCAATTGGTCGCTTATTATTTGCTCGTCCCTGGAGCACCATTTCCGGACACGCGGGAGATGCGTGCAATGCTTGGGCAATCGTTGCCTGACTATATGGTCCCAGGTATCTTTATCCGACTCGACAAGATGCCACTAACCTCCAACGGAAAACTCGATCGAATGGCTTTGCCGCAACCCCACGAGACCGCGAGCCATAAGTCGTTTCAAGCCCCGGTTGGTCCTGTAGAGTCTATAATTTGTAAAATCTTTGCCGAGATGACAGGTGCGCCACGGGTAGGCCGCGACGACGATTTTTTCCAGATCGGTGGCCATTCACTTGCGGCAGTCCTGTGCGTTCATCGCTTGCGGCGCGAATTCAACCGTGAGGTCAGCCTGCGGCAGCTCTTTAGCGCACCCACGCCGGAGGCGCTGGCGAGATCTTTTTCCGATGACGGGGTGAATAAGTCACTGAAGGTGAGGTCATCCAAGCCGGGATATCCCACCATATTTTTGCTGCCCGGCATGGGCGGAGATGAGCCCCGGCTCGTGCGCTTTCGCATGGAGTGGGAAGGTGTAGCCCAAATCTTGCCATTAGAGTATCCCGACTGGACGCAGTTGCTGGACCGGGATGGGGCCATGGAAATTCTCGTGCAGCACCTCCTTCGCCAGATTGAAGAGGAGGCCCCGGATGGTCCTGTTTGGCTCCTCGGTTATTCCATGGGTGGACACTGCGCACATGCCCTGGCACTCGACTTGGTGCGAACTGGGCGGGAGGTGGCCTTTCTTGGTTTGCTGGATACAACAGCAACGCCGTCCTCACACGTTCTGTCTGCACAACTGCAGGACGGCGCAACACCAGTCCAGGAAATCTGGTACGTTGCTCAGGATATAGGCCGGGTAGCCCGGGCCATTCCACAGAAAGCTCTGACGAGAGTTCTGGCGTTAACCATCGTACGTCGATTGACGAGCCCGTGGGCGCGGCCTGTTCTCTCTTTAGCGGCTCGGTTCCGTCGTGCGCGGCTGCCAGTCAGTTTTAGCTATTACCTACACCGCTACTTTAACGAGGCGAGGGGAGTGGCGGCTATCGGTTCATGGTATCGAGTGGTAAGTGAGGCGCCCGTGTCACTCTCGATTCCTGCATTTCTGTTCCGATCGGAAGCTCATCTACCTGATGATCCGCATGATCTCGGTTGGGAACTCCATTTCCCTCTGATAGAGGTCGTGGACCTGCCGGGCACTCATGAAACGATGCTTGATCCACCCCACCTTAAGACGCTCTGCGATCGAACTAACGCTGTCACAGATGCGCTTTATAGAAACACACTTATATCGGCCTCCGTCTCATCTTAATGAGAACAACACGACTACTTCGTCGGCCGCAGAAGCTATACATGCGTCGTCCTTGAGAACATGCCGAGTGTGGCGATGCTGATCGCGGGCATCCCTTTTCGCCAGTCAAAACTATTAGTTGTTAATCAGCAGTTGAATAGCTCGGTAATTCCCACATCGCCCCCCCTTGCGATGTTGTGTGCCGAAGCTACGGTAAGGGCATGCCCGCACGTAGCTCAATATCTTGCTCTCGATTATGACCTCTATGCTAAAGCCTGATCAATATGTCCAGATCCGCTCCGAGGAACCTCGGATGGCCCTCAAAGTTGCCCACATAGTGGAGGGCTGCCAAGGAGGTGTTGGGAGCGCCGTCAGGCATCTCATCGAAGCTCAATGCCAAGACTCCGCGATAGGAGAGGTTCATCTCATAGCCGACCGCCGCCGCATGGGAGACATGCTCGTTGGAGTCCCGGCGACCGTGCATGAGTATAAGAGCACCCGTAGTCCGCTTCGGCTAATGCAGGTTTCTCGACGCCTCCACCAGCAAATTCGGTTGATCGCTCCAGACGTTGTTTATCTTCACAGCACATTTCCCGGGCTTTACGGCCGCCTGCGGTGGAGGAAGCAAAGCGTGCCCTGGGCGACCGTCTACTGCGCCCACGGATGGGCTTTTACGCAACAACTTTCGCTTGCTGAGAAGAAGCTCTACGCGCTCGTTGAGCGAGTTCTTGCAAGCCGCACCGATGCGATCGTTAGCATCTCCTACTCGGAATTTGACGCAGCGGTAAAGGCTAACCTTTTTGCTCCATTTCACCGGGTCATTTATCACGGCGTTCCCGGCCGGAAGGAGTATCAACCAGCTCCCGTGCTGACAGATCCAGAGCGGCTCAATTTGGCCTTTATTGGTCGCTTTGACCACCAGAAAGGATTGGATCTTCTGCTACGTGCGTTCGCAGAGCCGCAGTTGAGCCACATTACCCTGTGGTTGATGGGCGGTAGTACCCTGGGCCGGGAGTACTCTATCCCGGAACAGCCCAACATTAAAGTGGTCGGCTGGGTGCCCCACAATCAGATAGATACCTACATACAGTGTTTTGACGCGGTGATCGTCCCATCACGCTGGGAAGGCTTCGGTCTAATCGCACTCGAAGCAATGCGCAATGGCAAGCCAGTCCTTGCCAGCCGGATTGGCGGATTAGCAGAGCTTGTAATCGACGGAGTGAACGGTCGTCTCTTTAATGCCGGAGACATCAAGGACCTGGGTAGAGTGTTGCTTGAGGTCTCAAAATCTGACCTTGCCCGCATGGGCAAAATAGCCGTTGAGATTTTCCACATGGGATTCGAAATAGATGACTGCTGCTCACGCTGGAGCGCAATCACACATGACGCTCTAGCCCTGCGCACGAGGTCCGGACGACACAAAGCCGCAACTTCGCGCATTGATTCAGTGACCGCCCTACCTTTAGAGGAATTATGAGCGCGAATACGGTTATTAGTCCCCCTCGCCTGCTCCATCTCACCAGATCGACGGTGGCACACAGGCCCAGTGCCTCTGTGTGCCTACTGCTGTCTGACGTCGTCGCCTTGTCCGCTGTTTTCTGGTTATCCGTCTGGAGCAAGTACGCATTTAGCCCGGGCTTGAGCCCCAAATTATATTTGGAGGTATTTCCTGCAGTCTTGGTTTTCCTCGCTGCGTTCTTTTCTCAAGGGTTGTACCCCGCGATGCTTGTCCATCCTGCGGAAGAGATGCGACGTGTCTTTCACTCTGTCACCGCGGTGTTTCTCGTTCTGGTCTCGACCACGTTTCTCCGCAAGAGCGGAGCTGAGTACTCGCGCTATGTCTTCCTCTTCACTTGGGCACTTGCAACACCGGCCGTACTTCTCGGCCGTTCTTTTATCCGAAAGCTTTTCAGCCAAAAGTCCTGGTGGGCGGTGCCTGCTGTCGTGCTGGGTTCCGGTCCGGCTGCACAGCAGGTAGCAAGAAGCCTGAAAAATACCCAGCTCGGGCTTCGCATTACGGGCGCGTTACTGGAAGATCAAGTTGAGGCCTGGGGCGCTGACCTGCCCCCCATTATTGGCCACATATCTGACGCGCCTGCAATCAGCGGCCATGGATTCACCCGATACGCGATCTTGGCAATGCCAAGCCGCTCGAATGTGGAAATACGGCAGATCATTCAGGATTACTGCAGGAAATTCCACCGCATCCTTATTGTCACCGACATCCCGGGAATCTGTTGCCTGGGAATCTCTGCACGGGAAATTGGGGGCCAAGTCGGCTTGGAGATCCCGCAACGACTCTGCTTTGTCACTCCTAAAGTGATGAAGCGTTGCTTGGATGTTGTCCTAGGCGCTGTTCTTCTTCTGCTGCTGATCCCGCTGTTACTGTTCGTAGCCATAGGCATCAAGCTTAGCTCGGAAGGGCCAATATTCTTCGGCCATTTAAGATACGGACGGGACGGCAAACCTTTTCGCGCAGTGAAATTCCGTACGATGGTCAAGAACGCCGATCGCATCCTGCAGGATCATCTTGAACGGCATCCTGAGCAGATGCGGGAGTGGCAGCTCGACCATAAGCTCAAGAATGATCCTCGAATCACGCGGGTAGGCCGCTTTCTGCGCCGCTATAGCCTCGACGAACTGCCCCAGCTGATCAATATCCTGGCGGGTCACATGAGTCTCGTGGGACCGCGGCCAATCGTGCAGTCAGAGATTGCCCGCTATGCGGCGAGCTACGACCTATACACGCGTGTAACGCCGGGCCTCACCGGCTTATGGCAGGTCTCTGGCCGCAACAACACCACCTACGGAGAACGTGTGGCATTCGATGAATATTACGTCCGAAACTGGTCTATCTGGATGGATGTATATATACTCGCGCGCACACTCGAGGCCGTAGTGTGCGCTGATGGCGCCTACTAGGAGTCACAACGTACTCCGCTGATCTCCCATGCGTATCGCACGACGAAAGAGCAGTCAGCGTGGGCCGGTCAACGGTGGCACCTCTAAGGCTGCCCAGGTATACAAAACGCATCAGTGTGTTTGAAATACGAGTTCCGGAGGGGATCGCCATGTCAACCGCAACAGAAAGCTATGCTAAAACTGAAGTAGAGTCTGGTTATTCGCCAACCTATCGAAATCGATTCTTCCTCATGTGTGCGACTTTTCACGTCAATGGTGTAAGGGCGGGAGTCGCTCATTATTCACAAAGACTCGTACATTCCGCGACGAAAAAGTATGGGAAGACTCCCAAAGTCATTCCAGGTACGCCCGACCCGCGCTTCGCTGCCAAGAGCGACGAGGAGCAGGTCACCGTTAGCACTATTAATAGTCCTAACACTAAGTGGGGGGGCTATTACTTTCCAAGTCACGAAGAACAGTTCCACGGGATAATGTCTAGCTTGGCCATCCGGCCCAGCGATTATGTCTTTATCGATCTCGGCGCCGGCAAAGGTCTGCCATTGCTCTTGGCCGCCGAGTATTCGTTTCAAAGCATCACCGGCGTGGAATACTCCAAAGCGTTGGTGGAGACTGCAAATCAGAATATCGAGGCGTATCGCAGGCAAACGGGGTCGGACGATCGTATTCAATGCATCTGGGGTGACGCAACTGACTTTAAATTTCCAGACCAACCGACGATACTCTACCTGTTCAACCCCTTCCAGGGTAAGGTTATGGACCGGGTGGTTGCTAATGTCGAGAAGTCACTGAGGACCGCTCCACGCGACCTATGGGTCGTATATGTCAATCCGTGGGAAGGCCGCAAATTCCGTCGGAGCCGGATGTTCGAGACAATCGAGTGGAATCTCGAATATTCCGTACATCGGTCGATCCGCATGTAGCAGGGCACAGACGGTAGGACAGCACATTCGAAGGTGATGCGCGCTCGCCCGGACGTAGTAATAGCGCACCGACGGGTAACGGTACGCCCTCGGGGTACGGCAGGGAAGTCGGATGCCTCCAGCATCGTGTGGAGAGGCGTGGTCCAGGAAAACTATGGGCGGCGCCTCGGAATAATGCCTATTCAGGGCAGTCTTAGCTCAAGCCTGTACTGTCGCTGACACCAGTATCACCCGCCCGGTAAAACTGCGTGCGCAGCCAGGGGAGTTAAATGCCGACAAAACCAATCCTTCGAGGCGAACCGTTCGAGAGGTCCTTCGGAGGCAAGCTAGACTCCCTCACTACGGTCCGGTGCTTCGCGGCTCTCTTGGTAGTGTGCTACCACGTTGGTATTACGCCCTTATCCAACGTTTCTTCTGTCGCGGGGCGAGTTGCCGCCAAGGGCTACGCGGCTGTGGGCCTTTTTTATGTTCTTTCTGGGTTCGTTCTTGCCTACAACTATGCAGACAGAAAGACAACCTATAGGAACTTCCTAGTAGCTCGCCTGGCGCGTATCTACCCTGTGTATGTGACGGCCCTTCTGCTCTCCCTCCCCCGGTTTGTGGTTCATCTACGAAACGATCATGTATCTGGTGCAACGGCCCTTGCCTCCATCGTTTTCGTACCATTGCTGATACAATCGTGGTTTCCTCAAACCGCTTTGCAATGGAACGCGCCGGCGTGGTCTTTATCCGTCGAGGCTTTGTTTTATCTCCTGTTCCCGCTCTTGCTGGCGTCTTTCTTATACGTTAGCCGGCGTCGCCTGCAAGTGTGTCTTGCTTTGGCTTGGTTGGCGTCGCTTGTGCCGTCGCTGCTCTATCTGCTAAGCCTCGGTCAGAGTTTCACTGAGCTTAGGCACATCGATCTGCAAGAGCGTATTGTGTCGCAAAGTTCACCATTTCTCTATATCGTCAATTTCAACCCTCTTATGCGCCTTCCGGAGTTTATCGGTGGCGTGATCCTTGGGCTTCTCTTCCTGCGTAGAAGGGGCTCCGAGCAGACATCTCGCCCTCGCTGGAAAGCCGAAATTATGTTGGCAGGTGTGATCGTCGTAATCGTCGCCGTCATGGCGATACCGAATCTTGCACCGTATCCGCTGCTTCACAACGGAGCATTCTTTCCGCTCTGGTGTCTTCTGGTCTATTCGCTGGCGTGTTCCAACCTGGTTGCGAGGTCGTTTAGGTTGCCCATATTACTAACTCTGGGCGAGATATCGTATGGGATGTATATTCTGCAGCAGCCAGTATCGAATTATGTGAAGTTAGCACTGCTCAAAACTGCTCACATCAGTATCAAGGGAGATTATCCGCAATGTTTCTTATTGCTGTTCTACATGGTGGTTCTTGCGTCGGTGAGTTATATCAGTTTCTACAAGATGGAAATGCCAGCCGCGTCCTGGATTCGCAAGCGGTTTTCTGCGGCGAAACCGAAGGTTCTCGAGCAGGTATGATCATTGGCCGACCCATGAGTGGTGACTGATCGTTCCTCGTCAATGGGCCGGAGGCGTCCCGTGACGTTACCAGTTCACAATTCAACAACCGGCGAAGTTGCAACCAACTTGGGGTGAAACCAGCGGCGTCGTATATGAGGTGGGGGGCAGAACCTGATTCCCGCTCTCAGTGACCGTCGCATTGCTGTTTCCCGAGGCACTGAATTGAAGGGTGGAGTAGTCGGTATTGTTTTCCACCACGATTCCCGTCTCGCTGCCATTGCCGGCGAACTGCACAGCGACATACTTGGGATTCACGAGTTGATTTCCGGTGACGGTAACATTGGTGATACTGTAGCTACTGCCTTGCGAATCGTAGACGATAACAGAGCCCTGGTTAGGACCCCCATCGAGCAGGGTATTGCCGCTGACAGTAACGTTGGAGACACCTTGCGTAGTCCATTCGTTCTCAGAGGCAACATATACATCAGAGTATCCGTCTGGATTATCGACGTAGTTGCCGGTAAAGGTGATATTGTTGCCCCCCGAGACCTCCACTCCCCGTCCGTATAAATTGTTCAGAACTGTATTTCCTTGGACGGTTATATTGTGAACCTGGGACGAATCCGCAACGTAGCTATTGTTCGATATGCCGTCATCGCCCGAATTAAGAATGCGATTTCCACTGACGATAATATTATAAGATCCGTCAATCTGAGTGATGGAGTCGGCTAAGGTATTTTCAACTGTGTTGTTGAGAATGTATCCGCCGTTGCTGTTATAGGACATGATTCCTATACTTGACGAATTATTGATAAGGACATTTTGGACGTAGTAGTTCTGCGCGTTGTCGACCCAAATCATGCCCGACCACGGGGTGTCGAGTCGCTTTGTGGCGGTGCTCACCATAACCAGGTTGGAGACGGAGCCTCCGCTACCGGAGAGAGTGAGTGACTCGTTGACGACATCAAGGGGTGCCAATATCGAAGTGGCGCCGGTTCCCGCGACGGCGATACTGGTCGCAGTAATTGTCCCTGAATAGGCAAAGGTACCCGCCGGTATAAGGGCAATACAGTGATTGGCGGCCGCATAGTTGAAAGTGTTTTGAATGGCGGTTGCATTGTTGGTCACACCATCGCCGACGGCGCCGAAGGACGTAATGGAACAAGTTGGAGCGACAGTAAGCGTACCGATCTGATACTTACCACTGCCAAGAGCAGTCACGCCCGTGCCTGCAGTAATTGACAAATTGCCGGAGGACGACTGTAGCCCGGCGACAATCGTGTAAGTCCCGGCGCCGGCGGTCGAGGGTACTGCCACTGTGTGCGTATAGCGTACCGCTCCAGTCCATTGAGATATCGAGGTCGGCGGCTGTACATTGTCCTGAAACTGGATTGTACCAGTGCTATCGAGGAAATTGACAAAGACTGTGTACTGGCCCGTAACTGGCATGGCCTGCCAGTTATAAGTAATCTGGAAGCTCCCACCCGGAGTGGCGGTAAGGGAGAGCGGTACGCTTTGCAGGATCGTGGTGCCGTTCGTGGCGCTCGTTGGCGTGCTGATCGCGAAGCCATTGCTGGTCGTGGAGGTGAGGCTGGGGCTGGTCGCCGACAGAGTGTACGCGCCGGCGTTACTTACCGTCAGGTTGCTAAAGGTCGCCACTCCATTTTGAGGTGCGGCGGTCAGCGTTCCTCCGAGTCCTGTGCCGCTAGTAAGCGCGAGTGTGACGGGATTGGTGGCCGTGGTCACAGTATTTCCGTTGCCATCCACTACGGCCACCTGGACGGCGGGCGAGATGGCGGCCTGAGTTACTGCATTGGAGGGCTGCTGCAAGAATGCCAACTTCGCTGGCGTCAGACTAGTGCCGCTCTGCGTAGTGATGTTAAAGCTTGTGCTCGTCGCCGAGCTGAGGTTGGGGCTGGTTGCCGACAGTGTGTACGTTCCGGTGTTACTGACCGTCAGGTTGCTAAAGGTTGCGACACCATTCTGAGGGGTAACAGTTAGCGTTCCTCCGAGCCCTGTGGCGTTGGTGAGCGCGAGTGTGACCGGATTGGTGGCGGTGGTCACGGCATTTCCGTTGCCATCCTCTACGGCCACCTGGATGGCGGGTGAGATGGCGGCCTGAGTCAATGCATTCGAGGGCTGGCGCAAAAATGCCAGCTTCGTCGGCGTCAGCGTAGTAGTCCCCCCTGGGGTATTAATGGTAAAGCTTGTGCTCGTCGCTGGGGCGAGGCTGGGGCTGGTCGCCGATAGTGTGTACGCACCGCTGTTGCTTACCGTTAGGTTGCTAAAGGTTGCGACGCCATTTTGAGGTGTGACGGTTAGTGTTCCTCCGAGTACCGTGGCTCCTGTAAGCGCGAGTGCGACGGGATTGGTGGCGGTGGTCAAAGTATTTCCATTGCCATCCTCTATGGCCACCCGGACGGCCGGAGAAATCGTAGCCTGCGTCAATGCATTTGTAGGCTGTTGCAGAAATGCCAGTTTTACCGGCGACGAAGCCGTGCCACTGCTCGGTGCGCTGATCGTGAAGCTTGTGCTGTTCGCGAAGGAGAGCCGAGGGCTGGTTGCTGAAAGTGTCAGACCAGTTCCAGCAGTATTGATGGTGAGGTTGCTGAAGGTTGCGATGCCATTCTGCGGAATCACGGTGAGCGTTCCTGCCAGGCCTCCGCCGCCGACCAGAGCAATGGTGACCGGATCAGTGGTGGTTGACACCGGTTGTCCGCTGGCGTCCTCTACAGCCACCTGGACGGCCGGAGAGATCGCGGCTTGTGCCACCGTATTTGAAGGCTGCTGTAAGAATGCCAGCTTCGCCGGCGGAGCAGCCGAAGAAATGGTCAGCCTTGAAGAGGCAACTCTACTCCCAGATCCCTGCAGAACTGCAATTGCCTGGACGAGCGATGAAACGGCAATGGAGATTGGTCCCGTGTACGAAGGTGAAGAGGTTGTCGGCACCGTTCCATCGGTCGTGTAATGGACGCTGCTTCCCGCTGTCGAGTCGCTGATGGTCACTTCCTGCGTCCCCGTGTAAGTTCCCGTACTTAACGAGATAGAGGGAGTAGCGACGGCGTAAGTTAGGTTCATCCTCCAATCCGAAGGCGCGGTAGGCAGCGTGGGCTGGAATGGGTTGTTGGGTCTGACCAAACTAAAGATGCCGGTCACATTATTGTCTGGATTCTGCGCGATTTGCATAGCCGCAGTGATCGTGTCGGTGGGAGGAGCTCCGCCCGCAGAACTAGCCATTGTAAACAGCAGACCGCACGGGCTCCCGTCGCCGGCCGAGCCGCCCGAGGAGTTGACACAGTCGGAAAGAGCGTCGGCAAGACTGTAGAGCTTGGAGTTTTGAGCGAAGTAGCTAGTAGGTGTAGGGGTGCCAGGAGAGCTACCCTCGGCAAGATTGACAAATTCGGGCACGCTGGAAACCGCGCTCTGGAACGTAGTGTCATTTGCGGCCGACCCGAGATCTGTAGGAGACCTCATGTAGGTAGCAAGGGGCCAGACCGAACCGACCGTAGTAACTTCATCGATGATGATGGGATTAGCGGCTGAGAGTTTACTACAAGAGCCGAGCATCGCGGTGAGTGCGAGCGCGCGATTGTCGGTTCCTGAAGCAAGTCCGGGATTGCCCCCTTCGGCGACCAGGAATATCTGCGATGCTTGGGAAGGACAGCGAAAGCCGGTGGGTATAAGGAAGTTACCGTTGCTGTCGGACTCGACGGGATTGCTTAGCAACGGCTGAGCAGCGGAGCCAGCGCCGCTGGTTCCCGTTGCGTAGAGTTGGATCCGTGATCCGCTGACGGGTTGGTTGCCGCCTCGCACGGTGCCGACAAGCGTGTCACGACCGGGAACGGCGACGGCCGATCCCGATAATCCACAGCCTGACATCGTAAGGATGGCAACCGCCGCGAGGAGCACACCCAAGAGTAATCCCAATCTAGGGTTGCCCGGAAGCTGTCTTCGCAAACTGTTCTGAAGAGACTGCATATCTTGGCCGACCATTCGATATTGGGACCGAATGGTGACTGCAGGACAGCGAAAAGTAATCTGTGCGAGTGACGGAAGTTACTGATACATAATGGGATTAAGTAATTTTTAGATAGATTCAGATAAACTTTACCTCCACTCTTTGCGATCCGAAACGTTAGTACTGCCACGGTTCAGTCGAGTTTCGACAAACTGCCCGACTATCTCAGTGGCCAAGGCCATTGAATGGAATTTCGAGTAGTCCATTCATCGGCCGTTGCTAACGCTTTCTATGTATTGCGCGCTCGGATTGGCGTCAGCAGGGTTCATACCGGAATAGCAACGACGCGATTTGGTCTTGCTGCGGATTACACCGCTTCAACATCCCGAGAAATTGCAACCACCGCCTGCAGGAGCCAGCGCCGTGGTATACGCAGAGGGAGCTAGTATTTGATTTCCACTCTCCGTGGATGTCGCGCTTGCATTCCCGGAAACACTAAATTCTCCAGTTGAATAATCGGTGTTGTTTTCTAGCTCAATTCCGATTTCACTGCCGTTGCCAGCAAACTCAACGGCTGCGTATAGCGGATTTACGAACTGATTTCCACTGACCGTGATGCCGATAATGCTGTAGGTGCTACCCTGCGAATCATAGATGATGAGGGACCCCTGGTCGGGGCCGCCGTCGAGCAGGCTATTTCTGGTTGCCGTAACGTTGTTGACTCCCTGCGTACTCCATTCACTCTCCGAGGCGATATAGACATCGGCGAAGCCATCCAGATTGTCCACATAATTACTCGTGAAACTGATGTTGTTACCACCCGAGACCTCAAGACCACGTCCCCCTGCATTATTCAAGACGGTATTGCCCTGTACCGTTATGTCGTGAACGAGGGGTTCGCCAATGTAGCTGTTATTCGAGATACCATCATCGCCAGAATTGAGAATTCGGTTGCCGCTTACGGTGATGTTATTAGAACCATTAATTTGAGTAATGGAGTCAGCTAGAGTGTTTTCAATCGTATTGTTGAGGATGTACCCGGTGGAGCTGTTATAGGACATAATCCCAACGCTCGATGAGTTATTGATGAGAACATTCTGGACGTAGTAGTTGGTCGCGTTGTCGATCCAAATCATTCCTGACTGCGGGGTAGTCAGCCGTTCCGTTGCGGTACTCACCATAACCAAGTCGGAAATGGATCCGCCGCTGCCTGATAGGGTGAGCGCTTCGTTTCCAAGGGTGAGAGGGGCCAGTATGGAAGTGGCGCCGGTTCCTGCTACCGCAATACCGGTGGCGGTGATGGCTCCGGAATAAGCGAAGGTGCCGGCCGGTATAAGGGCAATGCAGCGATTGGAGGCTGCATAATCGAAGGTGTTTTGAATGGCAGCCGCATTGTCCGTTACCCCATCGCCGACGGCACCAAATGAGGTGATAGAACAGGTCGGAGCTAGAATGAGTGTCCCAATCTGATATTGTCCGCCGCCAACAGAGGTGACGTCCGGTCCGGCAACAATAGATAAATTGCCAGATGCTGAATTGAGCCCGGCAACAATCGTGTAATTCCCCGTGGCGGTAGTCGAGGGTACTGTGACGATGTGGGTATAGCTTACTGGTCCACTCCATTGGGATATTGGAATGGGTGGCTGCGCGTTGTCCTGGAACCGAATTGTTCCCGCGCTATCGATGAAATTGACAAAAACGGAGTATTGTCCGGGCACTGGCATAGCGTCCCAGTTGTAGATAATCTTGAAGGTGCCGCCTGGTGTCGCGGTGAGGGAAGGCGGGGTGCTTGCGAGGACTGTGGTGCCGTTCGTACCACTGGCCGGCGCACTTACGGTAAAGGTTGTGCTAATCGTAGAGCTGAGGCCGGGACCGGTCGCCGACAGCGTGTACCCGCTCCCGATCGTGCTTACTGTCAGGTTGCTGAAGGTTGCAATCCCATTCTGCGGAGTGACGGTTAGCGTTCCTCCGAGACCTGCGCCGCCTTGAAGGACGACTGTGATTGGATTGGTAGCGGAGGCGACGGTATTCCCGCTCGCATCCTCTATAGCCAGCTGGACGGCCGGAGAGATGGCGGCCTGAGTTGATGTATTTGAGGGCTGCTGCAAAAATGCCAGCTTGGCCGGCGCACCAGCCGAAGTGATGGTTAGCGTCGAGGAGGCAACTGCACTTTGAGATTCTTCCAGAACTGCAATTGCTTGGACGGTCGATGAATTCGCAATGGATAGTGGTCCCAAATAAGGCGATGAAGAGCTTGTCGGAACCGTTCCATCGGTTGTGTAGTGAATGATGCTTCCCGCTGTTGAGTCGGTGATGGTTACCTCTTGTGTGCCGACGTAGTTTCCCGTTCCTAACGAAATGGTGGGGGTGGCGACCGCATAAGTCAGAGTCAGCTTCCAATTCGAGGGCGCGGCAGTGAGTGTGGGCAGGAATGGAGTGTTGGGTTTCACTAAACTGAAAATGCCTGTCACATTGTTACCCGGATTCTGAGCAATCTGCATGGCGGCGCTTATTGTGTCGGTCGGAGCGGTACCGCTCGGCGGGATGGCCATCGAAAACAGGAGACCGCACGGGCTGCCGTCGCCAGCCGAGCCTCCGGAGGAGCTGGCGCAGTTCGCGAGAGCGTCGGCAAGACTATAGAGCTTGGAGTTTTCTGAGAAGTAGCTGGTCGCTGCGGGGGTGCCTGGAGAAGTATCCTGAGCAAGATTGACAAATTCCGGTATGCTGGAAACCGCGCTCAAGAAGCCACTGTCATCCGCGGTTGAACCGACATCTACGGGAGACTTCATGTAGCCGGCAAGGGGCCAAACTGAGCCAACTGTCGTAACTTCATTGATCGTGATGGGCGTGGCGGTGGACAGACTGCTACAAAAGCCAAGCATCACCGTGAGCGCGAGAGCGGGATTGTTGGTTCCCGACGAGAGCCCGGGATTCCCACCGCTGGCGACCGCGAAGATCTGCGATGATTGCGAAGGACAGCTAAAGTTGGCGGGTATCAGAAACTTGCCGTTACTATCGGACAGTACGGGATTGCTGAGCAGAGGCTGCGCGGGGGAGCCAGTGCCGTTGGTTCCCGCCGCATAGAGCTGGAGATGTGATCCGCTCACTGGCTGATAGCCGCTTTTCACGCTGCCCGAAAGCCCTTCAGCATCCTGAGGGGGGACAGCAGATCCTGAGACCCCGCAGCCTGTCAGTGTTACCAGACCCATCGCGACGAACAGCAAACCGCAAGCTAACCCCGAGGTATTCGGAGGCCTTCTTGCTCGCGGACTCTGCTCCGATTCCATATTTGCCGGCTGATTCGATTTCTTCTCTGAATAGCCCATCAACGCGAATAACCAGTAGTTACCAAAAACGGTGACTGAAGTTACTCAAAGTGATAGGGGTGCGCTTTGAGGGGGGATAATTCAATTAGACGCTTAAAAGCAGAATTTCGATTACTTGCAGCTGTCAACAGATTGACAATCTAACGTGGACCATCCCCACACAAGTGGCTAGTTGACGATTGCTAATTGTATAGCACGGCATCGTGCGGACATGTTCAATCCTTGCACTTTTTGTGCTGTCAATGCCTTCCCTTGAGTTATCCGACGGTAATTATGAGTTATCTGAGAACTCCGGTTGGCGTGGCGTAAAGCACCCGATCGGCCCCGCGATCGTTCTGGCATGAAGGTAATGGACCTATGCGCTCGGGTTGTTCTTCATCCGCAGTTTCAGCTTCTCGCTTTCGCCCACTCGTGGCCGTGGCGGAATCTGCTTTTCGGTCAAAGTCCATAAGCCTGCTCGTTCCCGGCCAATCCAACGACTGCAAACCCTCCCCCACCTGCCGTGT
>CAVUWQ010000051.1:0-7943 GCA_963745105.1 uncultured Acidobacteriaceae bacterium | reverse complement strand
CAAACCGGCCATCGCCTGGCCGAAGCGGAATGCACCGGAAAAGTTGAGCTGCTCAAACCACGATGAGCCTCTCGACACATCGATCGCGATCACGTTGTCGGTCGCGCCGTCGGTATGAAGATAGGGTGTGAGATCGCAGATCACCGGGACAAAACCCACCACGTGAGTAGCCTTGGCGTCGGCGGCAACCGCGCTCGTGCCGGGTAGCAGCGTGCCATTGATGAAAACCTGAACTCCAGTGTGCGAACCTTCAATGCTGAGCAGGAACTTCTGGCCCGCATACTTCGCGGCGACCTTAAAGTGAAGCCGATACCAGTTGTCCTGGCCGGTGAGCGATCCCTGCCCTCCGCCGGACGCCTGGTTGATGAAGGTGCGCGAAATATTGGCGTCATAGGGAAGGCCGACCTGCGACCAGGTGGCGGCGGTGTCGCTCTTCTCGATGAAACCTGGCGTCGAGTAAGCAGAGGAGTTGTTCGTGTTCTCGAACAGCCAGTGGCTTTGCGGCGCATTCGAGGCAGAAGCCGCGCTCGCTATGAATTCCGGCACACCCGCAGCCAGGTTGATGGTGTTGCGCTGCGAAACCGGAAGCGTCGGCTCGACCTGTTGTGCCTGGATCTGCGGCACGAAAATCATAGCCGCGGCAAGAGCCACAACAAACAGCAGGAGACCGGCGGCTCTCGACGCCACGCTTCCGACGCATCTATTCTCTCGATTTTCCTTGTCGCTCTTCGGCCCGCGAGACGATGATCCGCATGAATAGACGCAGTTCTCAACCTGAATGTATGGGGAATACATGAGGGTCCTTTCCGGATTACCGGTTAAAAAAGGGGTTCAGATGTCTTGTGGGTACGGTTGCTTTCATGGCAACGAAGATCAATATCTTTCAGTACGGTTCGCCTGTATGGACAAACTTCAAGGCTATTTCGTTGATGAAGCACGACGTAAATGAATATCGGATGCCTGCCATATCTTACATTCGCTTCGCTCGTCTGAGGAAGGGGAACTGCACTTTCGTAACTCAGATGGTGAAAAGGCAAAACGCAATCAGAAATGCCTTCGCTCACTCTGGCGCAAGCCACATCGAAGTGGAGATCCATTACGATGAAGGCGAGCTTCGACTGCGTATCCGCGACGATGGCAAGGGGATCTACCGCATACCGGGAATGCGTGAGCGGGCTCAGAAAATCGGCTCGCGCCTGGATTTCTGGAGCGAGAAGGGTGCGGGCACGGAAGTGCAGTTAACGGTCCCAGCAGCTATTGGGTACCAAAAACATCGGAACGGCCGTCGATTCGGCCTGTTTCACCGGGAGTGAAACGATGAGCAGCATTCCTAACATGATTCGAGTCCTCTCGGTAGACGATCACGCACTACTCCGCAAGGGCATTGCGGCCGTGGTCAACTCCGAGCTTGATATGAAGCTGGTTGCCGAGGCCTGCAGCGGAGAAGAAGCTATTGAGCAATTCCGGGTACATCGCCCGGATGTGACTTTGATGGATCTTCAAATGCCAGGTCTCAACGGCATCGAGGCCATGATCCGAATTCTGGCGGAATTTGCCGACGCGCGAATCATTGTCCTCACAACCTATGGCGGCGATGCTCAAGTGCTGCGCGCCCTCCGCGCCGGCGCGCGCGCTTACATATTGAAAGGGCACGATCGTGAATTGATCGAAACGATTCATGCGGTGATGCAGGGACGAAAGAGAATGGCGCCGGAAGTTGCAGCCGAGCTCGCGGAGCACGCCATGGATGACGAGTTGAGCGCCCGCGAAATTGAGGTCTTGAAGCTGATTGCTACCGGTAACTCCAACAAGCAGATCGCGGACTTGCTCTTCATTGCGGAGGCGACAGTGAAAAGCCGCGTCACGAACATTCTTTCCAAGCTCAGCGCCAGCGATCGCGCTCATGCTGTCACAATCGGCCTAAAGCGCGGGATCATCGAGATCTAATCACCCGAAAGTATGAACGCTGTTCAGAGCTTCAGGCGTTCCCATGCCGTTGCGAGTGCAGTAGCCTCCCTGTGGGAGTCTCCTATCAGCGACTATTCTCGACATTCGCAAATGGCTGGCCGCGCCTCGGCCTTCTCATCCAACAATTCGTCTGGGCATTGCTCTGCACGGAGCAGCTCTGCTCAGGGGCGCCGCTCGAGTTGAGCTGGTTGTGCCGGAACTAATCGGATGTGTCCTCGCCTTGTCTATCCTGGCAGGCTTATGGCCCACCGCTACAGCAACGCTCGCCGCCGTCGTGCAAGTATGGATCGCCTTGACAAGCGCCCGTGATTCGTCTGGGGCAATTTTTCTGGCGGCCCTTGGCCGCACATTGGCCATGATCGGTCCAGGGGCCTGGTCGGTCGACGCTCGGCTTTTTGGAAGCAAGCACATTACGAGTTGACCGAAAGCCGCCTGTCGCGCTCTTTCCCTCAACACAAAGTAGGAAAATCGGGCACACCAAGGAACGAAGAAGGTTCCATCTATCTGGGGTAGTCAGCGCTCCTGGCAGAGTTGCATAGTCGTTCCCATAGTCCGATGCATTTCCCCATCTGATTGGCCGATACGAAATGCGTCCAATTTCACGAATCCCCAGCCAACGGCCCGCTCCTTCATCTACCCGAGGTCAATATGCGTGATTCGAGTCTGATTAACCCTCCCGAGCAAGCCATCCCAGTGAAACTCGACCTGACGTTTCCCAGGAAGCAAGCCGAATGCCAGCGATCGGCGCGAAATCCGCTCCACCGTCAGCGCGACGAGAGGTGGGGCAAGCGCTTGAATGACCCTGTCGAGGAACGGAACGTGATCCCTCGTGAGCGAGTCAATCATCCGAGCGATCCTGCTCTGGAAACCAGGCGCGTTCGGCGCTGCGCCGATGATCTGACCGGCGTGCTGGCACTCTCTGCTGCGTGGAGGTGTCATGAACCGGATGAAGTTCTAACCAACCTTGCGGACCCGTTCAAAGGAAGACTCACCCTCGATGTTTTCTGTGCACGAGTCCTAGTGGAAGCCGACGAGAAGCCACTCGATGTGCGCAGAGCCGGTCCATCGCCGAGGCCAGACGAGATTGCACGGCCTCTCGATCATTGGCTAAATGAAGACCAGATCGATCGGCACTCAAGAACAAGGCGCAAAATTGGCGGCTGGGAGACTCCGAATTTCCCAATGCGAATTGGCGTAGCAGGCAACACCGGCATTGTGGTTGCCGGGTCCGAGGGTTCGGTTACTCCAGAGCGGACCGAGCGCCAGTTGCCTGGAGTAGCTGCGAATCAGTTAGCGAACAGTTTGCGGCAGGCGCTGCGCCCGGATGAGCAAGAGCGGGTTGCAGGTGAAGCGGATCGGCGGATGGAGGAGCGGACGAGAGAGCTTGCCGAAACCAACGAAGAGCTGGCGACTTCAGGTCGGGCTGCTACAGCATCTTCCTGTATCTGCCTGGACTCTCAAGCCGGATGGGACACCGGATTTCGTAAATCAGGTTTGGCTTGATTACTCCGGTCAGACCCTCGATTTCGTCCGCTCGCATCCCGAGGCCTGGATGACCGCGGTCCACCCTGACGACCGCGAAGCAGCATCGAGGGCATTCTGGGGCGGAGTAAGCTCGGGACAAGGTTTTGCGGTGGAAACGCGCTCTCTCCGCGCTAAGGACGGGACCTATCGCTGGCATCTCCAGCAAGCGGTGGTATTGCGCGACGCGGAAGGAAAGGTACTGAGATTCGTTGGTACAACTACCGACATCGACGACCAGAAGCGAGCCGAAGAGGAGTTGCGGCGCAAAGAGGCCTTTCTGGCAAACGGCCAACGCCTGAGCCTGACCGGCAACTTTTCCTGGCGTTTGGACACGAGCGAATTTGTATTTTCAGAGGAAGCCCGCCGCATTTTCGAACTTCAACCTGATGCGCCCGTGACGCTCCAGCAGATCTGCAGCAGAGTTCATCCGGATGATATTGCGCTGTTATCGGAGAAAATGAGCGCTTCGCAGGCGACCGGAGAAATCCATGACTACGAGATCCGCCTGCAGATGCTGGACGCCAGGGTCAAGAACGTGCGCGTGGTCTCTCGCGCTACCCGACAGCAGGATGGCCGCCTGGAATGCGTGGGTGCAATCCAGGATGTTACAGAACACCGGCTCGCGGAAGATGCACTCAGCAACCTTCGATCGGAGCTCGCCCACATGGCAAAAGTCACGACCCTGGGGACTTTGACGGCGTCGATTGCGCACGAAGTCAATCAGCCGGTTACGGGCATTGTGATCAACGCGAGCACCTGTCTGCGCATGCTGGCCACCGATCCTCCCAACATCGAGGGTGCTCGTGAAACCGTGCAGCGCCTGATTCGCGATGGCAATCGAGCCTCCGAGGTGATCACCCGACTGCGCAAGCTTTTCAGCAAGAACGAGACGGCCATCGAACCAGTCGATCTAAATGAGGCGGCACGCGAGATCATTGCACTCTCGCTCATTGAGCTTCAAAGAAACCGGGTTGTCTTGCGGCAGGAACTTGCGGACGAACTCCCGCTGATCACTGGCGACCGCATCCAGCTTCAGCAGGTCATCATCAATCTGCTCCGCAACGCGTCGGACGCGATGAGCTGTGTTGACGATCGCCCGAGAGAGTTAGTTATCAGAACGGAAAGAGACCAATGCGATTGCGTGCGTCTGACGGTAAAGGATACGGGCGTGGGCATCCCGCAGCAAGACATGGAGAGACTCTTCGAAGCCTTCTACACGACCAAGTGCGACGGAATGGGGATGGGTTTGTCCGTCAGCCGTTCTATTATCGAGAGTCATAACGGCCGTCTGTGGGCCACACCCAACGACAGCCACGGAGCGACATTCTCATTTTCCATACCTTGCAAGTCCGACAATGCCGCGTAGGTTCCAGACCGCAGGCCGAAATCAAATATGACGAAGCGCAAGCCGGAGAAGCCCGCGAGAATTTTGGTTCCGGCCAAGACGCCGGTAAGCCGTCGGTCACCGCTTGGGCCACCGCGAGCGCCAGTTAGAAGCCGGACAAGAGTGCGCCGTGGGACTCTGGGGTGTTGATCTCGCGTTCTTCTTTCATTGTTAAGCAACATCTGGAGGAAATAGCTCAATCTCCTCCAGCCCATGAGAATGGAAAACGGAGAGTTGAGAGCCCTATTCGAGCGCCTTCGTGCGAATCGTCATCGTTTGATCCTGATCGGGAGCCACCCCACATTGCGCGCACTTCACTTGAGTATGGAATTGTTCAAGCGCCTTTGATTTATCCGCGGCTTCTACCTGAATCGCACCCTTGTTGGGACTCCCGCATTTCCTGCACGTGAACAGAGAAACAACTTCAAAGTTTGGCATCTGTCTTCCATCCTTGCTGATTCGCCTTGCGACTTTTTTGAGACGGGAGAGGTCTGAGCAAAATCGGCCCGACGGCTTTTTGTATTCTATCCTTCGCCACGTCCTCGCTGCCGATTTCCCTGGGTTTTCCCGAGCGGCGACTGATTGTCCTGGTTTGCGGTAAGCTACGCAAAGAGTCTAATACCATGCCCACGCCGCAGCCAGAATTCGGCATCGACGAATACTTCCGCAAAAGGCTGACGCCAGCCGAGGTCGCAATTCCTCAACTCGCAGGAATCGACCTCTACGGCAGTTCCATTCCTGCCGGCCAGGTGGGTGGCGATCTTGTTGAGTACATCAACTTTCAGCAGCGCTACGACATCGACGCACGGATTGCACGCGCTCTTAGACAATCCAGCGAGTATCTCGATCCACTTCCCCAGGGCCGGCGTCCGCGAAACATGGTGGACGCGCACGTGGAGTGGATGCGTTCCAAGCCTGGATTCCGCGATGAAGACGCAGAAAATTACCGCAAGGCCAAAGTGTCGGAACAACTGCACGTCGCCGAGGAATTGAAAGAACTCCACACCACGGCGGGAGTGTTACTGGTCGATGCACAGGGCCACGACGTCATTTCGGCCAAGATCGCCTCAACTGTTCACGACACGTTCCATGCGTTGATGCTTGCCGAACTCAGCCGCTATGGAAGGACCACCCCGGAAATGTTCGAAAGAATCAATGTGCGGCTCGCTGAATCCGTCACCGCGAGAAACACCTTAGGCACCGGGAATGAGAATTGGCGCGAGAATGCAACGATGCTTTACGGCGAGATCCATCCGGGTGGCTACTTCCGCTTTGTGGACTTCGGCCATCCGCCCCCGCTTGTGTTCTCCGCGGAATACAAAAAGTTCATGGATATTGGTAAAGCTCGCATCGTCCAGTTTCTCCCGCTTGGACTGGCAATCCCGCAGGACCATCCCGACCGCGGCAGATACCTGTCCATGGCGATGCGCGAACACGGAATAGGTTCGTCCGATATTGCGGAGTTGACTCTGATGAGTCCCGGAGACATCATCGTCATGTATACAGATGGAGTCTACGACGGCAGCGACGAGCAGGATCGCCTGCAGATAGAGCAGGTACTGCGCGAGCATCAAAGTGAGCCGGCAAGGGCAATCTGCAATGCAATATTGGCATATGCGGTTCAGCAGGATGAGCACCTGAAGCAAATTGGCGAAGAGGACCGCATCGACGACAAAACGGCATGTGTGATTAAGCGTATGTGAGCGCTCCGCCCGGCATTCTTAGCGCGTCCTTCAGGTCAGCCCATCTTCTTCGATCGGCAGAATAAATTGGAAGGCAGCACCGCGCGGCTCGTTCGCTGTCGCCCAGAGCCGTCCGCCATGGGCTTCGACAATCGAACGGCTGATGGACAGGCCAAGCCCCATGCCTTCTGGTTTGGTTGTATAGAAGTGGTCGAAGAGGTGGCTGTAAGCCTCAGGGGCCAGACCCAGACCTGAATCCCGCACAGAAACGATCACACTGTCCGACTCGTGCTTCCTGGCATCGATCGTCAGCTCTCGCGGGCCGTCCGGAGCCATAGCCTCAACGGCGTTCATGATGAGGTTGAGGACCACTTGTTGGAACTGGATGCGATCGGCCGCAATGAGCGGCAAGTCATCGGCCATGCGCGTCTCCACGCGGATTCCGTACTTTTGCACCTCGACGGCTGCCAGCGAAAGAGTCTCTTGAATCGCCTCGTTAAGGTTCAGGGGTTCCTTGCGCAGCGGCGTCTTGGCCACCATCGCGCGGACACGGCGAACCACCTCGGCGGCTCTCGCACTGTCGTTGACGATGCGCCCAAGAGCCAGCCGTGCCTCTTCGATCTCCGGCGGCTGGGCCGCTAGCCAGCGCAATCCAGTTCTGGCGTTGGTGAGAGTGGCCGCGATCGGCTGGTTCACCTCGTGAGCGATCGAGGCCGCCGTCTCGCCCACCAGCATCACGCGATTCACACGCGCCAACTCCATTTGCGCTTCAGACAATGCTTGCTCTGCGCGCTCACGTTCTCTGATCTGCCCCTCAAGGTTGGTGTTCATCGCGACCAGTTGCTGTGAGTGGCGTCTTAGCCCGCTCATTCTGATCTGATATGCACCCAAGAGCAAAGCCGCAAAGATGGCCACGCACGCCATACGGAACCACATCGTCTGGTAGTAGGCTGGTGCGATCGAAAACTCGATGGAAGCTCCGGTATCGTTCCATACTCCGTCGTTATTGCAGGCGATCACTTGAAATCGATAGGAGCCCGGCCCCAGATTGCTGTAGTAAGCTTGCCGCCGAGTTCCCACCGCCTGCCAGGCAGTGTCCACACCCGCCAGTTTGTAGCGGAACTCGACTCGCTCCGGAATGGACAGGCTCAGACCGGCATAGTCGATTTCAACGGTGCGCGTTCCCGCGGAAAATCTCACCAGGCTCGACTTCGGCACCGGGCCATTCTCGCTTCCGATCGAAAGAATCGAAACCGGCGGCGGAACGAGGTTCTTCACAAGACTTTTGGGATCGATCCTCGCGAGACCGTTGTCCGTGGCGAACCACAACCGTCCATCGGAGGTTTCGGCGGTGGTTGAACTGGTAAAACTCATCTGCGGCGAGC
>CAVUWQ010000050.1:0-39554 GCA_963745105.1 uncultured Acidobacteriaceae bacterium | reverse complement strand
TCATTTTTATTGCCTGTTTCTTCGTTCCATTACTACGTATTGCTGGCTGCCACGCGCTCAACCGGCGCAAGAGCAGAATGCTCGCCGTGAGTCCCGCTACTCCTCCTGCCAGCGAAAGCAGCGCGGATTCGGTGAACAGCTGGCGCAAAATGCGACGGCGGCTCGAACCAAGAGCCAGGCGCAAGGCCACTTCGCGAGAACGGTCGGCGGCCCGCGCCGCAAACAAACTGCCCAGGTTGGCACAGGCCGCCAACAATATCAAACCCGAAAGAAGCATCAACCCGGTGAGAAAAGCACGCGTTGGTCCATTCAAATAGTCGCCATGAAGACCTGGCCGCGCCAGCGTATAAGAGTCATTACTCTCGTCTTTTGGATAGCTTTTTTTCAGATAAGAATCCACGGAGTTCAGATCGGCAGTGGCCTGCGCCGGAGTGACTCCAGGCTTCACACGTCCCACCATCTCAAACATCCAACGGGCCCCGCGCGCGTTCAATATCGTTTTGTCGCCGGATAACTGCTCGTGATTCACGATGGGCACGAAAATATCCGAAGCGAAAAACAAGATGGTCCCCTGGAACCCTGGAGGCGCCACGCCGAGGATGGTGAATGGACTCCTGTTGAGCCGAACGACCCGGCCCACCACGGTGCGATCGTCCTGAAAATGGGTGTGCCAATATGCGTAGGTGAGCACGACATACGGCGCGCTGTTTGGGCCGTGCTCATCGGAAGCGTGGAAGAAACGGCCAAGGTACGGTTGAATGCGCAATACGTCGAAGTAGTTCCCGCTGGTTTCGTATTCCCAGGCATTGGATGGATCTTTGCCCGCATCTAGCGCTGACTGAGTGATAGCAAAAACAGCTATATCGTCGAAGCTGCGATTGCGCCGGCGAAGATCGAGATAATCGGGATAGGAGTGGGACGCGACGCCGCTCCCATGTTGGACGACGAAAAGGCTCGCCGCCTCAGGCACATTCAGCGGACGCAGGATGAGCGCATTAAGTACGCCGAAAACGACTGCGTTGGCGCCGATGGCCAGCGTGAGTGTTAAAACGGCAGTGATGGTGAAGCCGGGAGATTTGCGCAGTTGGCGCATTGCAAGCCGCACATCGGCCCAGGTCGATTCCAGCGTCTGCCACTGCCACATCTCGCGGCTGCGTTCTTCAAGCAGCGTCCGGTTGCCGAAGGCTCGCCGCGCTGCCCGCGTCGCTTCTCCGGCACTCATCCCATCGCGCATCAACTGCTCGGTACGCTCTTCAATGTGCAGGCGAATCTCTTCGGAGAGATCTTCGTAGAACTTACGACGGCGGAAAATTTGCGGAATCCAGTCCATTGGAGATTCCTTTCAGCTTGCCCATCAACTTGTCGGGGCTCTACCTGAATTCAACATCGTAGTCCGGCTCACGGATATGCGATTCGAGACCCATCATCTCGAGCGGGCTAGGAAACAAATCGCGTGGATGGATCCCTGTTATAGCCCTGTTCACTACAGGCATAGACTGAACTAGTATACGGAAGTTGTCAAGTCGGACTTCACCACTGCGGGTGAACGAATGAACGGCCACGACCGGATTCAAGGATGACTGCCGGGCCGTGACGAGTTCCGGTGCAGGACAGGAAGAGACTCTTTGAGCCGATGTCCCACAGTTGCTGCCTTGACGTGGCAGGCTTACTCGCTTGACTCGCTCCACACAGCGGAAGCAAAGCCACGCAGCAGACGGAGATCATCCCGAATTTGGCGAGGCGCGTTCGTTTCGCCGTTTGCAGATTCACCGTACCTTGAGTTTTCATGCCTCGAATCATAGTCCCGGCGGTTCCCTGAAGTGAGGCAGGCAGACCAAATCTCAATTTCAACTTCAAAAATATCAATCCTGTGTACAACGCGACGGAACGTGTCGATAAAACGGCCGTGAAGCGGACTATCCGCGATGAGCGAGTCCTTCGAGCATGACTAGACCACGGAGCAGAACGCGCGGAGGCATGGCCAGAGCACTGTTCCTCGCGCAACATTCAGAAACAGCTAAACACTACAGGTCAACATATGCGTGATGTCCTTAACAAACAAACCAGCCAGTTTGAACATGTAGTAATCGCTACTACATGGTTACTATCCCAGAGAGCGCTTGGGTTCCACTGCGTAATGAATCGCGGTGACATTAGCTACAATGTGAGTCGCGGCCTTGTCATTGCGAATGCCTCACCCCTGGGCTTCCTTGGCCTTACGGAACAGATAATGACTGACGGTGTCGATGCTGCCATAAGTCGACTGGACAGGCGTCTCGCACCTCTCTTTCGCTGTAACCATCGGTGGGATTTTTTTGTCGCGGCTGATTCTGTGTTTGATGATTCACCAAGCATGGTCCTGTTCGCGGCCGGCTCTGGGATCTATGTGTGCAAATATTGCACAGCCTATGCTCTGAGTTCAACAGAAGGCTCCCTGCCTCTGATGGGAAGAAACTACGGTAGATGCGCCACCTGTTGATCGGGTCGCAAGACCGCTTCAGTTCATATTCCTTAACATGGCGCGGGTGTTCAGTCGCTGAGGACTCACTCACAGGATCGCCGCGAGGATATTATTGCGATCGATCCTCGATCTACTTTCCAGGGCCGTCGCGCTTTGCAATGCTCAGGCCCTAAGACCAAAGATCGATAGAGTGTCTAGCACACTGTGATACCGACGCTTAACCCCCACAAATTCATTCCTCGACCACATCTATAAATACCCCCAAATCAGACGCCTCTTTCATCCCGAAGAGCAGCGTCAGAGGAACGGCTGGCTCCACGGCGAGGTAAGTGGAAACGCAGAGCCTCGCCTTTACTTCGCCTCAAGACACCAGTTGAAATGCCGCTGACCGGCAAATTTCTCGGGATTCGGCAGACCGTACTAGTACGCGTGAAGGCGGCCGCGAGAGCTGCGAATTTAAAAAACCGAAACGGCGGAACCGGGCGGAACTAAGCATTTATTTCTTTTAGTCAACAATTTGACGGCAAATTTTTATGAAACAAATATGGCGTGCAGGGAGAGACGAAGGGATCATCCTGCATATTGCGTTCAGAGGTGGCTTTGGGAAAAATACCGACATTCCTATCACGGGTCTCTACTACGGAGCAGTATTGGCATGGCAATGGTGTCGGGACAGAACTTCCCCTTCGGTGATTCCGAGATCTTTCAGCTGCTGATCGATTCGATCGAAGATTACGCAATATATATGCTCGACCCTACTGGTCATGTCGTTACCTGGAATCGCGGCGCCGAGTTTAACAAAGGATATTCGAAGCAGGAGGCGATTGGCCGCCATTTGCGAACTTTTTTTACTCCTGAAGATGTAGTCACCGGACAGCCTGAGAAAGAATTGGAAACAGCATCGCGCCGTGGCCGCTCTACCGGAGAAGGATGGCGCATGCGCAAAAACGGCGAACGGTATTGGGTCAGCTATGCAATTACAGCGATTCGAGACTCACGAGGAGTCTTGCTGGGCTATGCCAAGGTCGCTCGCGACATCACCGATCGCAAACAGCAAGAGGACGCATTGCGGGCAATGGACGTGGCGCTTCGCGAAGAACGCAACCGCCTCCACGGTGCGGCTGAAAGCAGCATGGATGCCCTCTTCATCTGTGAAGCTCTCCGCAGCCCGGAGGGTGACATCGAAGACTTTGTCTTCACTTACCTCAATAGCAATGTCGAGAAGATGGTTTTCCTCAGTAGAGACGCTATGTTAGGCGGAAGAATGTGTCGAGTTTTGCCAGTGCACCTGAGCTTGGGGCTTTTTGAACGCTACAAAGCGGTTGTTGATACTGGCGAACCGCTGGTGCATGAGTTCGCAATCAACGACAACAGCATAAAAAGCTCCTGGATTCGTGTGCAGGCGGTGAAGCTTGCAGATGGAATTGCCATCACGGCCTCCGACATAACCGATCGCAAGCAGGGTGAGGAGCGCATTCTGCATTTGGCGCACCACGACTCCCTCACTGGACTCCCAAATCGCAGCCTTCTTCTCGATCGCATAGAACAGGGCATGGAGCGTGCCAATCGCTACAACCAGTTCGCGGCTGTCTTTTTGGTGGATGTGGATGATTTCAAGAAAATCAATGATACTTACGGGCACTCCGTTGGAGACCAAGCGCTAATGGCTATAGCTCAACGCCTGACAGCGGCTGTGCGTAAAACGGATTCGGTGATCCGCGTTGGCGGTGATGAATTCATCGTGGTTATGCCAGAAGTTTCCGCAATCAAGGACATCCAAGCATGCGGAGCCACTATTCTCGACAGGCTGCGGTTACCCCTTGCGCTCGTCGATTTTGCACTGGATGCGACAGCAAGCGTGGGTGGGGCAATCTATCCCAGGAACGCGTCTTCCGCGAGTCAGTTGCTGACGGCGGCAGATGCAGCGATGTATGTGGCCAAGCGACGCGGTAAAAATCAGTTTGAACTCGCTACGGATTAACGAAGTTGATTTTGTGACGCGGGTTGTGGCTAGAAACGGAACAGGAAATCCGTGCCCTTTTTGCAGGCAACGCTTAACCACCCATTTACCCTAGGGGTTAACGTTAAGACGAGCATATTCCGAACAGCAAGCTAACTACTTCGAACATCACTCGATAATGTTCGGGTGTCTATTCAGGACCTGAGTGCACCGGCCCACCGTAAACCGACAGGCTTAGAGATGGTGTTTCTCGTCATTCCTTCAAACAGAGCATGCGGTTATTTTGCGGCCAGCTTCATTGCTCTTTTCCGATGCAACAGGAGATTAGCAAAGACATCCGAGAGGGCTATACGACCGGAGTGATGATGAACCCGGCTTCCACCCGATTGCGCCCCTTCTGCTTGGCCTTGTAGAGTGCTGCATCCGCGGCCCGCAACAGGGCTGCAGGCATATCCATTGCGTTTCCATCGGAGGGCAGCGCGGTTGCCACGCCAATGCTGGCAGTCATGATCCCGTTGCCCTTCTGATTCCCGCGGTATGGAACACGCAGCCCGGCGATGACTCGCCGGACGCTTTCAGCTACTTCCATGGCGCCGGCAAGGTCGGTGTGCGGCAGGATAGCAGCGAGTTCCTCGCCCCCGTAGCGGGAGACTACATCTGTGTCCCGCCGTACTATATCCTGGAAAGCCCGAGCGGCCGCACGCAGACAGTCGTCGCCGATTGCGTGTCCGTAGGCGTCATTGAGTCGTTTGAAGTGGTCGATATCCAGAAACAACAGTGAGGTCGGATATCCAGTGCGCAACGCGTTTTTCCACTCGCGGTCCAGAATCTCGTCAAAGCCGCGCCGGTTGCACAGGCCGGTGAGGACGTCCGTCACTGCCAGCCGCTCCAGCCTCTCCTCCAAAGCTTTCCGATCTGAAATGTCCCGCGCAACGATGATAATTTCATTCGGCTGGCCGCTCTCGCCGCGCACCATGCGCCCATTCACTTCAATCCAGACGAGGTGGCCGTCCTTATGCATCCAGCGCTGCGTTCCGGGGGAGTTGTCTACTCCCGGCTCGGCTGATTTTGCAGCGGCAGCGCGAGCGTTCCATCGATCCGGTTCGTGGATCAGGTCAAAAATTATTTTGCCAAGGAGTTCCTTCGGGTCATATCCAAGCTGCCGCCGAACCGAGGGAGAGACATAGAGAATCTCACAGGCTGGTGTCATGCGGAAGAAGGTGTCGACGGAATATTCAACCAGAGTACGAAAGATGGTGTCGTCGCTTGCCATGAAAAACAGAACTCGTACGGACTTATCCGTTATCTGTGGGGTATATCGACCAGCACCGGCCTCTCGTCGAGAGAATTGATATTTTCGAAGCGCGAATTGAGACAGAATTGAAGAGAACCAGATGACATCAATTCTTTCAAGCCTTCGCCTAAAGCATTGAAAAATAGGGACAGAGACTGAGAACCGCAATGCTGTACCGCGGTGAGACGCTGAGAGCGCGAGATTTCTCGAATCTTCCGGCCAAATCGGATAACACACATGAGGGGTGTCTTCGACAAGGCAGGCCTTTTCAGAGATATTAAGTGACTAAGAAACCAATATCTTCCCTGAAAAACCTTCCATCTTGCAGATCGTGGGTCGCCAATGATATTCAATTGCGGGTTACCCAACACTCTACCCCATAGAAATCATTCATCGTTTCAGAATGTCGTACCCGGTGGGCAACCATTCGATTTGGGTTAGCGTTCTACGAAGGAGATTCAGAAGCTGAGCCAATGAAGAAAACGGTAGCGTTTGGGCAATATGTTCTGCATTTCTCACCCCTCGCGTTGTACGAGGGCCGGAGACTTGTTCCCTTGCCGCAAAAATCTCTTGAAGTGTTGGAGCTGCTTCTGAAAGAGCGAGGACAGCCGGTCTCAAGAGAGGTGTTTCGCGAACGTATCTGGGCGAACTCCTATATTGATGAAGGAAATCTGACTCAAGCCGTATTTACTCTCCGGCATGCTCTCGGAAAGTTACCGGACGGCCGCCCGTTCATCCGAACCATACCCAGGTTTGGATATCAATTTGCGCCCGCCGCTCCTCAATCGGCACGACGATTGGGGCCAGCGGATGAAAAAGTGGACACAGCCAGCGTTCCTTCACAGATGGGAGACGCAGAGCAATTCCGACTCCTCGTTGACTCGATTGAAGAGTATGCGATCTACATGCTGGATAGCACAGGCCGGGTGATTACCTGGAACCCCGGCGCCGAGAAGAACAAGGGGTACAGCGCGGCAGAGGTGCTTGGCCAGCATTTCTCCATGTTCTTCGTTCCCGAAGATGTCGCCGCGCGCATCCCCGACCTGGAGCTTTCCAAGGCGACACGGTCAGGCAAGTGTGTGGGGGAAGGTTGGCGGATTAGAAAGAGCGGGGAGAGATTCTGGGCGAGTTTCGTGATTACATCGATTCGCGATCCCAGGGGCAAGCTTCTCGGATTTGCAAAAGTTGTGCGGGATCTCACGGAGCGCAAGCAACAGGAGGACACGCGGCTTCGGATGGACGCGGTTCTTAAGCGCGAACGTGATCGCCTGGAGGCGGCAGCGGAAAGTAGCAATGACGCCCTCTACATCTGTGAGCCCATCAGAGCTGAAAATGGAGAGATTGAAGATTTTGTTTTCACGTATCTCAACAAGAGCGCGGAGCGGATGATTTCTATTCCGAGGGAGTCCCTGCTTGGTGGAAAAATGTGTGAACTGCTCCCGATAAACCGGGAAAGGGGTTTGTTCGAGGAATACGTAAAAGTTGTTGAGACAGGGCGCCCGTATTTCTCCGAGTTGGAGATTCACCATCCCAAGGTGACGATCCAATCGCTTCGTGCACAGGCGCTGGCTTTTGAAGGTGCAATTGCCATCACGGTCTCGGAGCTCACTGATGTAAAACAGGGCAAGTGACTTGTGGAGCACTCTTAGCGCACATGTAAGTCGCGATAAACATGCGCAGATATCATTCAAATCTTCTATTGCCAACTGGGACCTATCCTCGCGGTCGCAGCTTTAATATCCACCGCTCCTCAATCAATATCTCAGTAACCATTGCGGGCCTAACTGACGCGCTATCTTATTGTTGAAAAAAGGCTTCGACCGCCATCCGCTGTCCAGTCTCAATTCCGGCTTAAAAGATATCAATTGCTATACACCAGCCGCTCGCGCAGGCCGATAGATGCCCTGTATATGAACTGGGCGCGATGCGCCAGCGCTATAACGACTATCTTGTCCGAATCTCTGTTTCTCCGCCCGATTTCAATCTGACGGAGCCTCCATACTGGACCTCGGCTGGACATCGGGAGAAACCATGACCATCAGCAAGAAGCTGTATGCCTCATTTGGGGCCGCTCTCGCCTTCACCCTCATCCTCGGCATAAGCGCATGGATGTCGTTAGCACACATCCAGACTCAGACGAGAGTCAGCTCGACCAGCACGCATAAGCTGGCACTGGGCGGGCAGATGGACGCACTGACGGAAAACATGCTGTCTCTGGAGCGCGGCATGGTCGTACGTGCGTTTACCAAAGATGTGGAAATAGTGGACACCTACAACGCAGGCTTCCGTGACGATCTGGCGAAGCGTCAGCAGCTGGTCAAAGAGTACGATTCCATAGCTACCAGCGAAAAAGCCAAGCAGATTCTTCAGAGTATTGCAGCAAGCTACGACGCCAGGATGGAGGCGCATGATGAGCTGTATCGCCTTTGCCGCGCGGGAGATGGGGTGGCCGCCGCCGCTCTGCAAAGAGGAAAGCTCAAGGCGATGGCGGAAAGGACCGACGCCCAAATCTTGGAACTGCAGCAGATTGCGACCTCTCAGGTAACCGAAATTGCGGCCAGCAATGAGTCCCTGGTTAATTCCAGCATCTGGGTTGTCGTCGTCATGATCCTACTTTCCGCAGCGGTGGGGGCGGTAGTGATCTACGTCGTCCGGCAAATCAATTTTGCTCTTACGCAGGTGGTCTCTGAGCTCTCTGAAGGCTCCCAGCAGACGGCCTCAGCCGCTGCTCAGGTGTCGTCTTCGAGTCAGTCGTTGGCGCAGGGCTCCTCGGAGCAGGCGGCTTCCCTCGAAGAGACCTCCGCTTCGTCGGAGGAGATTAACGCCATGGCCCACAAGAACACTGAAAACTCCACGAATATGGCACAGATGGTCGCCGAATCAAAGAAAGAGTTCCAAAATACCGATCGGCAGCTGTTAGACATGATGGCGGCCATGGACGACATCAACACCTCGAGCTCGAAAATCGCGAAGATCATCAAGATCATCGATGAGATCGCCTTTCAAACGAACATCCTCGCTCTCAACGCTGCAGTCGAGGCCGCAAGAGCCGGTGAAGCCGGTATGGGCTTTGCAGTTGTCGCGGATGAAGTGCGCAGCCTGGCGCAGCGCAGTGCACAGGCCGCCAAGGATACCGCTTTGCTGATTGAAGACTCCGTAACCAAGTCAGAAGCGGGCAAAACCAAGCTGGGCGGGGTCGTAACCTCCATTCAGCACATCTCGAATGAATTCATCCAGCTGGCCACATTGGTAGACGAAGTAAGCCACGGCAGCCGCGAGCAATCTAGCGGAATCGACCAGATTCGCAAGGCTCTGGGGCAGATGGAACAGGTTACCCAGACGACAGCCGCCAACGCTGAAGAGAGCGCGGCTGCTGCTGAACAGCTGAATGCTCAGTCGGAAGCGATGAAAGAAATCACCGGCCGGCTCAACAGCATGGTTGGAGGAGGAAAGCTTTCCTCCGACCTCAATTCCATGACACAAGGCGCCACCAGACGGCTGCCCCGTCAATCAATCCCGGCTATGAATAGGCCAGCTCCGCCTGCGAGCATAGGTTCAAAGTCCAGCTCTTCCACGCGGCGCTCTACGTCGAAGCCTTCCTCCGAACACTTTCCACTAGAGCAGAGTTTTGAAGCATTTTGACGGACCAAAACACGATCACGACAAGAATATTTTCCATCTGATCGACTGAAATCGAAAGCCAAGTTTTTCGCACCGAATGTCAGAAGGTACGACGGCGTAAATATCAAACCTGGATGCGCCGGCAGTCTCCCAGTTGTTTCTCCCCCTCGATGACCTTATCGATATGCAGCTGTTATCGATAAGGGGCTGCACACGTTGAAGCGGAGTTCAATCATGCCAGGTCTACGACAAAGACATCTCGGTATTTTAATGATCACGCTGCTAGGAACGATCCTGGGAATAATGGCAGGATTTGGGCTTGGCCGCGTAATGCTCCTGCGGGCAATAAGATCCGGTCTCTCTGACTACGCTCAGCAACTGATCTCGCACGCAGACGGTCTAAGCGACGAGTTGGATGACCTCTTTCGCCACCAGGACGCGTCTCAAATTCCCTTCTGTTCGGACCAGGAAATCGCCGCGTTGCAGGCCGAAACGTTTCGCGCCCACGGCCTGAAAGACATTGGCCGCACCAGCAATGGAATACTCTACTGCTCGGCCTTTCTTGGCCACCTTAAGAATCCGTACAAGGAGAGTGCGCCAGCACTCATACTCGCAAACGGGACACATATCTACATCAACGTTCCCGTGGTGCTGGCCTCCTTCGATGGTAATCGGGCGACAATCATGGAGAACGGGAATACGGATGTCGTGTTAAGCCCGGACGCATTCGATCGCTGCGACCGTCCCAACGTCCGCTACATGATTTCGGCAATCGACCGCAAGAAGGGTCAATCGGTTCCCATTGCCGGAGCACCACTAGGGGTTGGCGCCGAACTGGTGCTTTCAGGAGACAGCAAGAGGATTTCCGGTTCCATCTATCAATCGCGCTGCTCTGCAATCCACCCGTTGTGCGTGGTGACCGCAGAACGCGTTGCCGATGTCTGGGGTCGAACAAGGCCCATGCAAATCGCCTACGCTGCAATGGGCGCTGTAGCCGGTTTCGGCTTCGGGCTGGCCCTTGCTCTTCTTTACCTTCGCACGGTCGCTCTAAGCAATCAGTTTCACCGGGACCTGATCAAAGACTCGCGCTCGCTCCGCTTGGTCTATCAACCTCTTCTGGATATCGCCACCCGGCACTGCGTGGGCGCCGAGGCTCTGCTGCGCTGGACGGACCACGATGGCAACGCGGTTTCACCCGAAACTTTCATCGCCATGGCGGAAGAGAATGGATTTATTGGTGAGGTCACGGCCCTTGTGGTGCGCAGAGCTACGCGAGAGCTCGGCGATCTCCTGCGCCAGCATCGGGACTTGACTTTGAGTATCAACATCGCTGCGGAGGACCTGCAAGGTGATCAGCTCATTCCGCTTCTGAAGAAACATGTGGTGAATGCTGGCATCCTACCCAGCCAGATTGCGTTGGAGTTGACTGAGCGCTCCACCGCAGACGTGGCTGTGATTGGGGCGTCCATGCACCGGCTTTGCAGGGAGGGCTACAAGGTGCATATCGACGACTTTGGAATCGGATACTCCAGCCTCTCCTATCTTGAACAATTGTCAGTCGACGCAATCAAGATCGACCGTGCTTTCACCAAAAGCATCGGCACCAACGCTGTCATTGCTCCAGTGCTGCCGCAAATTCTCTCGCTGGCTGCTTCGCTGGGGATGGAAGTCGTTGTGGAGGGTGTGGAAACGGAGACACAGGCGGACTATCTCGAATCGACCGGCAAGCCTTTACAGGTGCAGGGGTGGCTCTTTAGCAAGCCAATGAGCGCTGATGCGTTGGCGGCCTTTTGGGACAGCAGCCACCAGCAGACCACCAGTCAGCCGGCGTGGGAGCCGATAGCCCTGACTTCGCACTGATCCCGGCCATGATCACGATTTGAGACCGGTAACTGCGGGGCGGTTCTGTCTTCTTGTGGATGTATAAGGCCAGAATGACAACGGCTTATCAAAGCAGTAATAAATCAGTCTGTCCTGGCGGTTCGCGACTAAGATCCACTCTTTTCGGCCAGCCTACGGTGGGACTGGAGGCGTTCGCTAAATATTCCCCGCCTGCAAGGGAAACGCCGACAAAGCACGTTATAACCAATAAGTCCTTAATTTGTGTGCGAAATCCTGTCCATATGGTTCGAAAGATGATCCTGATAACCCCCTAAGTCACCAAAAGGGTATAACGTACATGCCAGGCGTCTTTCACCGGTGCGGTTCACCGCGGATGAAATGGAAAGTTAGGTCCAGATATTTTAAAGATTTGCGATAAATATATGTAAATTAAGCTCTTGAGATATGTGGAAACATATGGATAAAATACACGACGCCTGATCGCTTTCGTGAACGAGCGATCGTAAAGGCTGAATAGAACACTGCCGTGACACCCAATCCCGAAGAAATGGGGCGATTATGGCGGGCAGCCATGGACGCCGGTTAATTGATCCCCATCCGGCTGGAAGGCATGATGATTTTCCGCTACATGCACGCCGCGGATCCTGCGATTATCCAGCTATTGGGCGGCGCCGTCCTGTTGCTTTTGCTAACGCTGGTAGCAATGGCGTATCTAAGCCGTAGGAAACGCCTCATGCATTCCGCGGAGCAGATGCGAAACCTCCTGCAGCTGCAATCTGTCTTCGATAACCTGGCCAACGGTATCATTGTTCTTGATGTCGAGCGAAACCTGGTTATTTCGAATAAGGCGGCCGTGGATCTGCTGGGTCTTCCCGGTAAAACCGCTTTGGATCAGGGATTTCGCGACAATTACGAAGTGTTTTCTCCTGATGGACAGCCGCTCCCTCGCGAAGACTGGCCGTCCAGCCTCGCGCTCCGTGGCAAATTTCTTCATCGCCGCGAGCTGATCATCCGGCGTAAGGATACGCAAAGAGAAATCTTTGTGGAGTTAAGCACGACTCCCATAAGAAATACGGCCGGAGATATCATCCAGGTCATTCTGAGTTATTGCGATATGACGGAGCGATCGATGAACACGGACGCGCGCGCGCGTTTGGCCGCCATCGTCGATTGTTCTGAAGACGCGATCATCGGAAAGGACACAACCGGCATCATCATGAGCTGGAACGCCGCCGCCCAGAAAATCTTCGGCTATACCGCCGAGGAGATGATCGGCCAGTCCATTTTGCGCCTGCTGCCGGAGGATCGTCAGGCTGAGGAGGCTGATTTCCTCGATCGCATCAAGCGCGGAGAGATCATCGACCACACCGAAACCATACGAAAGACAAAAGACGGCAGGCTGATCCAGGTGTCCCTCACCATCTCTCCGATCCGCGATGCTTCGGGTAGAGTCGTAGGCGCCTCCAAGATAGCGCGTGACATCACGGCGCGGAAGCAGCTGGAGAGGCAATTCCAGCAGAGCCAGAAGATGGAAGCGATTGGACAATTGACCGGCGGCATCGCCCATGATTTCAATAATCTTCTGTGCGTGATCGTCGGCAATCTCAGTCTGCTCGAACGATCGATTACAGACGAGGAGTTCGCATTAAAGCGATTGCAGACTGCCCAAAAAGCAGCCGCGCGTGGCGCCGACCTGACACGCCGCCTTCTGGCGTTCTCCAGCAACGAAGATCTTAAGCCGTCCCAGACGATTTTGGCCGATTCCATTCGCAATACCATCGAGTTGGCTGCCCGCACATTGGGACCGGAAATCAAAATCGTCGCCAAGCTCGATGAAAATGTCCCTCCGGTATTTGTGGACTCCGCGGGCCTGGAGAGTGCTCTTCTAAACCTCTCCGTGAACGCACGCGATGCCATGCCCAAGGGCGGCACGCTGACCATCAGCTCCGCGCTTAAGGATCTCGGTAAAAATTACCCGCCGGTACAGACAGGCGAGATGAAGCCTGGACATTACGCGTGCGTATCGGTGACCGATACCGGTCACGGCATGTCACGGGAAACGATGGAACGAGCTCTTGAGCCCTTCTTTACGACCAAGCCACGAGGCAAGGGGACAGGTCTTGGGCTGGCCATGGTTTACGGTTTCATCAAGCAATCCGGGGGAGCTGTCCGGCTGTATAGCGAGATAGGTTATGGAACCACAGTGGACCTCTATCTACCGATCGCTGACGGCGCTGCGAGGAGTTCCAAGCCCCAAGTCCTAAGTCGAAGCGCCGACGTGAAAGGATGCAGGGTGCTGGTCGTCGATGACGAAGTCGATCTGCTTGAGATCGCTCTCGCATATCTTGAGGAGCTCGGCTGCGAAGCCTTTCAGGCTGTCGACGGTCCAAGTGCACTCAAGATTGTCGAGCAACAAAAGAACATCGATCTTGTGATCACGGATGTGATCATGCCGGGCGGGATGAATGGCGCCGAGCTCGTCGAGAAGATTCGCCAGCTGAACCCGGCCATCAAAGTTATATATTCTTCCGGTTTCCCAGCGGATGCGCTCTCCGAGCGAAGCGGCACCATCATCGACGGAGTCTTGTTGCGCAAACCATACCAGAAAGCGGAGTTTGACCTGCTGATACAACAAACGCTGGCGAACGTATCAACCGAGTAGCTGCCTTGCGATGACTCAAAGTGTATTGATTATCGATGACGATCCGGATATTGGAGACCTGGTCTCTACCACAGCGCGGGCGCTGGGTTGTGAGGCCGTAGCCACAACCGACGCTGTTGACTTTGCGGAAAAGCTGACTGCAGAGACCACGCTGATTTTTCTGGATCTCATGATTCCGGAGCTGGACGGCATAGAACTGCTGCGACTCCTACACCGTCGCCAATGCACCGCGGGGATAGTCCTGATGAGCGGAGTCGGCAAGAGGGTTATGCAGGCCGCCGATGAGTTGGCGGGATCGCTGGGGCTAATGATCGCCGGTCATCTCCAAAAACCATTCCAGCTGGTGGACCTCGAAAACCTGTTGACCCAGCCGCCACGAAGATCTTCGATCGGCCGCGTAGTTGAAATGAGCGACCGCATGGTGATATCGAAGCCCGAGCTGGTGCATGCAATTCTCTGCGACGAGTTCGTGGTTTACTATCAACCGCTGATAGAGCTCGCAACCAATCGAATTGTGGGAGTCGAAGCGCTCGCACGCTGGGCGCATCCGGAGCTGGGCCTGGTCCCGCCGGATTATTTCATTCCGCTCGCTGAAAGCACAGGTTGGATCGACGAGCTCGGATGGATCATTACGAAGCGAGCCTTAGCCGAGGTTAAGGAGTTAGCCTGTGGCAATGATGATGAGATTCCGGCGATATCGATCAATGTCTCCGTCCATTCATTGAGGTATCTGGATTTTCCCGACAATCTCCTGGCAGAAGCCTTCGCTGCGGGTGTTCCCCCGGAAAAGGTGACGATCGAAGTCACGGAGAGCGGATTCATTACGGAGCTTTCCGAGACGCTGGAAGTTCTTACCCGACTACGGATGAAGGGCGTGCAGATTTCCATCGACGACTTTGGAACGGGTTATTCGATGTTGAAACAATTGCGACGCATCCCAGCGACAGAATTGAAGATCGACAAATCCTTCGTATGCACTATCAATTCCAGTGACGGCAATCGAGTCATTGTCCAAAAGACAATCGAAATCGGCCATGAGCTAGGAATGAAAGTAGTAATGGAAGGTGTGGAGACCGCCGAGCAGCTTGAGTTTGTAAAATTGAGCGGATGTGATATCGCCCAGGGCTATCTATTTTCCCGTCCCATGCCCCTGAAGGCCATAAAAGAATGGATCGAGGCCTGGTCACTCTAGAGCAGTAGAATCCGAATCTCGTCAGCCACTCTTCAGACCCCGATCTACACCATCGAAGCACGAGCGCTGGTCCGTTATGCCTCAGTCCTGATTCAGTCTTCAAGGACGACTCACGCGTATATCATTCGGCGTGTGTTTCACACTCGCACTCACGTCTCAATTGTTGGTCTAAAAATATCAATTTGATGCTCGAATTGCCCGCAAAAGCCGATAAAGGCGCTATGTAGCGACGAGGCGTTTCCCCCAAAACCAGAGAGCGCAAGTGGCTTGCCTATTCTCTGGTTTCTTCGCCATTCATGAGCAGACAACGTCTCCAGGATAGACGTCGACTTGGAATAGGGAAACACCATGGCGATCAATAAAAAACTTTATGACCGATTTCGAAAACCAACACCCACGGCGGGGTTCTCTACTCTCTTCTCTTCGGAGGCTGTAGCCGCTGAGCCTGGCGTCGGCGATGCTACGCCGCGATTCAAAGCACTGCGGCCACCTATACGTTTCTTCAAGGTGGGTATTGGGCTCTCACTGCTGATGGCTGGTGCGTACGCAATTCTCTCAGACCGCCAGTTCCTTTCCACAGATAGCGCTGTGGTAACCGCCTATCTGACCGAGGTGCGCACTCCAGTCGATGGAACTCTGACTGGCATGCCGCTATACGCGGGTATTCACGTCGCCGAGGGTTCTGTGATGGGCTCGGTAGACAACTCTCTTTACGACCAACAACATCTTGAGAATCTCAAGATTCTCGAGCAACAAGCGAAAAGCGGAGCCGATGCCGCCAGGGCCGAGCAGATAGCGCTGCAGAATGAGGAAAGAGATCTGCTGGAACGCGCCAGGGTAGATATGGTCGCTGTGTCCACACGCTTGCGGAATCAAGCGGCAGAGGCGGACAGGCTGCACAGCGCTCGTGTTGCTGAGTTGGAACAAGCTCAAAGAGAACTGACCCGGGGGCGGCAATTGCACGACGCCGGCATTCTTTCGGATTCTGAATTTGAAAAACTGCAATCACAATATACGGTCGCCGTTGCCAACGAAGGCGCACAGCGCTCAAACGTCGATACGATCCGGGCGGAAATTCAGTCTGCGGAGAGCGGGACATTGAGCGAAGCCGGCATGAACAATGATGTTCCTTATTCCCGCCAGCGCGCCGACGAAGTGGCGATGAGGCTTGCGCAAATCGAACAAACGCAGATAGCTCTAAACGCACAGGCTGGTGAGGCCAACCTGAATGTAGCCTCCGAGAGCAACCGCATCACGCGGATGAAACACTCGGATCTGATATCACCGATTTCAGGTTTGCTATGGAAGCTGGAAGCCGCGAACGGAGAACGGATTTCGACTGGAGACGCAGTCGCCCAGCTGGTCGACTGTGACCGCAGTTTTGTATTAGCGGAAGTCGCTCAGAGCCGCGTTCCAGAGATAGGCGTGGGTACTCAAGCGCGCTTCAGACTTAGCGGGGAATCGCAGGAGCGTTATGGCAGGGTCACTGAAATTAACGGCGATCTGCAGCGGGACGACCGGAGCAAACTCGCAGCGGCTCCGCTTCAAAAGCCGCACGAGAACGTTGCGACAATTCGGATATCCCTGGAGGGGACGAATAAGGGTGAGTGTGCAGTCGGCCGGTCAGCGCGAGTGTTGATTGCCGTCAAAGGCGTCAGCCCGATCTCCTCGCTGCTGGGCCATTACTTTCAATAAGGAGCAGCCAGAGCTATGGATCAACTCGCCTGTTGGGCGCCATTGCTGGTGACCTGCTCTTTTCTTTTCCTCCTTTTTGTTTCGTTGGGAAGAACATCTCCGGTTGCCAGAGCCCTGGGAGCAGCCGTCTGCATTTTTGTGGCATTGCGCTACATGTACTGGCGGATTCTGTTCAGCTCTCCACTCGATCAAAATCTTATCCAGACCATCTGGGCGCGTTTGTTCCTTGCATTTGAATGCGGAACAATCGTCAGCGTCATGCTCGTGCAGTTTTTTCTTTCGCGTTCGTCAAACCGCAGTGCGATTGCGGATGCCCGCGCAATGTCACCCCTGCGGAATGCGCCCACTGATGTCTTTATCGCCACCTACAACGAAGAGATCGACATTCTGGAGCGTACCATCGTTGGCGCTATGGCCATCGATCATCCTGACCTGCGTGTCTGGGTACTGGATGATGGCGCGAGAGCCTGGGTAGCTGACCTGGCTCGAGAACTCGGAGCGCACTACGTCAGTCGCGTGAAGGGCAAGCATGCCAAGGCTGGCAATGTAAACAATGGCCTGAAAGAAGCGCTGAAGGTCGGACGGCGTCCCGAATTCATCCTGATGCTCGATGCGGATTTTGTTCCCAGCCGAAGAATTCTGCAGCGGACGTTGTGTCTCTTCGAGGAAGAAGATGTTGGCATGGTTCAGACACCACAGCATTTCTTCAATCCCGATCCCGTGCAGTCAAATCTTCTCTGCAGTAAAGTCTGGCCCGACGAGCAGCGGTTCTTCTTCAATGTCTTGATGCCCGGAAAAGATGCCTGGGGTGCGGCCTTCTGCTGCGGAACATCGTGTGTGTCGAGGGTTGCTGCGCTGGAGGCCTGCGGTGGAATTGCAACCGAGACGGTGACAGAAGACATGCTCACCACCTTCAAATTGGAGCAACACGGCTACCGCACGATCTTTCTGAATGAACAGCTCAGCCTGGGTCTTGCCCCGGAGGGATTGCGGGAGTTCACAACGCAGCGCGCGCGATGGTGCCTGGGTGCGATGCAGCAGATCTTTACTCCATGGTCGTTCTTTACCGTAAAGCGGCTAAGTTTTATCAATCGCCTGGCTTTCTTCGACACCGTGCTCTACTGGTGCACCGGTTCGTCATTTAAGTTGCTGGCGATGCTTGCTCCCATTCTGTTTTGGTTTACAGGCACATGTGTCATAAGGGCAACGGGAGACGATGTGATCTATTGGCTAGTGCCCTTTATTGCGGCCAATCTCATCTTCATGTACTTCGTCACTGACAATCGGCTGTTGCCAATCATGACGGACATCAATCAACTCCTCACCGCGTTCACAATCTGTCGAACTGTTTCAAGCGCAATGGTGAAACCCTTCGGCCGGCCTTTTCAGGTCACGGCCAAAGGTATTTCGACCGATCGAGTGATCGTTCAGTGGGATCTGTTTCTGCGTCTAGCCGGAATTGCTGCATTGACTTTTGCAGGAGTCCTGATCCATCTTCCGGCCTTCAGTCCACGCCGATCCGTGGATGGCTATGGCGTGACAGTCTTCTGGAGCCTGATCAACATCACCGTCCTCTCGCTCGCGGCCTTGGCATGCGTGGAACTGCCTAAACGGCGAAGAGATGATCGTTTTGAAACCAACGAATCCGCGGTGATCCGATTGGATGGAGAGCTGGACCTCGGCTGCAACCTACAGGATCTATCGCTAGGGGGCGCACTTGTGAAACGCGAGAGTGGCTGGAGAAACCTGGTCGGGCCGGCGGCGCTGGTACTCGACGGAGGAAACCTGGTCCTTCCCGTTACAGTGGTGCGGCGCGACGGAACAACGGCGGCTCTCAATTTTCTCCCTGACCCTGCATTGCGGCGTGCGCTGATAGTGAAGCTTTATACGGGAGGCTACAACAGGGAGGTAGAAAGAATTAAGATGCTCGATGTCTTTAGCGTACTAGCAAAAACCCTCACTCATTAAATCGCGACAAGATCCGATTGTGGCGAGATCAGTAAAGAAGTTCGTCAGATTGATGAGCCGATGGCTAGGGTATCTCAACGACCGTATTCCGCTGAAGCGCCCAGGACAACCGAGTGACTTAAATGGCGCGATTGTATTTCTCGCGTCTGAAGCGAGCGCATACATCACGGGGCAAACTCTTCTTGTGGATGGCGGTATCTCCACGGGTGCCACCAAGGCTACGATCACTGAGTGAGAGATCAACGCAAGCAGCCAGCCTAAATGCTTTCATCCACTACGGGTCATCACGCTGCCGTAAATTCAGCAGGCTTATGCGATGGGATGCCAGGTTCGGAAGAGGTACACCGGTATAACGGTATTCTTATCGAATCAGCTTCGCGCTAAAGGCCCAGATAAATCGGTATCGAGGTCGAGCAATGTGACGAGAATCTGGTTTGCGTCAAACCATTCAGCTAGTGCGACCATGACACCGGTCTTCCCGACGCTGACTTTGCCGCCCCTCGTAAAAACAACGCGCCTTGCGTTCCCTGTCATGAGTCTCCTCCACGGCTGGTCAGAGTCAGCGGTTCATCCTCCCGAAAGACAAAGCGACCTGGCTTCCCTGCACGCACCGCGGGCTTTGCTCCGGAGACAACGATGCGATCGAGCTCCGGTAATCGAGACAATGAAGATTGTTTGAATGGAACAGCGGTCTTTTCGCCAACGTTAGTGCTTCATTGTGATTAGTCGGCTATTGCGCGTCGCCTTGAGTGCGCCTTTAAAATCCACAACCCGCCAACACGGCGGCGGCAACGATCTTGATGGCGCCTCACTGACGGCGATGCCAATCCTCGAAGGTTTGAGGCTCAGGTTACGATTTTAAAATTCTTGAGTTGAGCCGGAGCTCTGTCGGGCCCTGCTCGACTTACGGCGTATACCTGACTACAAAAGTGCCACCAAAATGAAAATGCAAACGACAAGCTTTCTGCGCCTGCCTTTAAGGTGTTCGTTTTATTTTGTTTTTGGTAGCGCCATCGGGGATCGAACCCGAACTCTTCGCCTTGAGAGGGCGATTTTGGGCAGCTGCAGGGAGCAGCACCGAGCTGCACACATCGCAATATAATAATTATTATCAATAGCTTACAAGAATACGTCTCCGCATCAACCTGCAGGCCGCTGCAGAATTCCCGGTACAAAAGTGCCACCAAAGTGCCACCAAGATTTTATGATGGATACGGAGGCACCCATTATGGCGAGAAAGCCGAAGGTGGTTCGAGGCATTAAATTCCGCCCTGATCGAGGCACTTGGGAAGCTCAATATAAAGCAGCGGGAAGTCGCGTTCGGAAGAACTTTTTAGGTCGTGAAGATGCTGTCATCTGGCTCGAGACAGCCAGAGGGCTACGTCACAAAGAAGGAGTTGCTTCACTTCCCTCCACTGCAAAAGAACCTCTGTTAACGCTGACCGAAAAGAAAGAGCTACAGGGAAATCGAGCCAATAACCTGCTGCTTGGAAAACTTTGCGATCAGTATCTCGCCCATATCCAGAACCCCAACAATCCTGCACGTCCGAAGGACCAGGTGAATCCTCCGCAGCGAGTCGGAATCATCAAGGGAGCTTTTGGCGACCGTCCGGCGGTCTCGCTTCAGCCTCATGAGATCAAAGACTGGCTTATCACTCTCGGGCTTGCTGCTGCGACCCTGAACCGATACAAGTCCACCCTCTCCGCTGTCTACACATATGCGAAAGAGCGGAAACTGGTGGAATTCAATCCATGCCGCGATGTCTCCCACTTTGCTGTGGCGTTGGGCCATCCTCGCTGGATGAGTGATACCGATGAGGACAAGTTGCGAGCTGTTCTACAAACATGGATTGCGGAGACTTCCGAGGATCATGAGATGACCCGCCTGGAACTCCGCGAACATCCAAACGAGATCACCGTCGGCTCTCAAACTGGAATGCGCAAAGGCAATCAATATGCCCTCACCTGGAACGACATCAACTTCAAGCTTCGTCTCATCACTTTGCCCGACACCAAGACGGGTGTACCGCACACTGTTCCCATGACGGACGATGTGTACCGTGCCTTAAAGGATCAACAGGATATCCAAGGTCGAATGCAAGAAATCCGAGGGGACAGAGAAACTAAGCGAATGAAGCTCGATGGCAGAGTGTTCACGATCCGAGAGAACCGGGAATGGTTTGAAAAAGCCAAACGGGAAGCGGGTGTTACTGATCTCGGCTGGCACCAGTTAAGTCGCCATACGGCTGGCTCGCGCCTAGCCGCTAACAACGCAAATCAAAAAGTCATTCAAGAGGTGCTGGGACACAAGACGATCGCTATGAGCGCCCGCTATACGCACCTAAGCAAGGCGCATGTATCGAGCGAAATGAACGCTGCTCTTTCAGGACTTCGCAGTATATAAAGGCAGCCGTGATGCTGCGGTTCTTATAAGAAATAGGAGCAGATATGTTCCTATTTCTTGTCCAGTCCACTTCGCGACGAGAGCGCCAGTCAGGGCTGCGAGAAATGCGTCACGAATCGTGACGGCGACCTTTGACTGACGCAATAGCAGCGGCTACTTCTGCCGCGCTTCTTCATTTCCCGTAGACCAGTGGTGCACCCAGTGCTACACTTACTCTAATGGCGGATTCAGATACATATTCCATCCGGGCCTTCAAGACTTCTTGGTTTGCGAAAGCTGCGCGAAAAGCGCACATCATGGATGAAGAGCTCTGTTCTGCCATTTTGCAGGTTGCGCAGGGTCAAGCCGACGATCTGGGCGGCGGTGTTTACAAAAAGCGGCTGCGAAAGAATCAGTACCGCTCGATCATCCTCGCGAAGGCCGAAGCATTTTGGGTCTTCGAGTATTTGTTCGCCAAGCAGGATCGGGCGAACATCGACGACGATGAACTCGTCGAGTTTCGCAAGCTAGCGAAAGCCTATGGCAGCCTCACGGCGAAGCAGGTGAATCGGCTTCTACAAGATCAAGACTGGATGGAGATTTGTAATGGCAACCAAACGTAAGTTCAAGAGCGACGCCTTTGAGGCAATCCATTCTTCCGCTACGGCCCTGCACAAGGTGGGAGCTATCGACAAAACCACAATGAAGAGCTTCAACGAAGCCTGCCTCACCACGCCTCCCGCCCTAAAGCCCGCACAAATCAAAAGGCTGAGGCTACGCCATCGCGTCAGCCAGCCGGTTTTTGCCCGATATCTGAACACCAGTGAATCCACGATTGAAAAATGGGAGACGGGGGCGAAACAACCAAGCGGAATGGCCTTAAAGCTTCTATTTGTGGTTGAGAAGCACGGACTCGAAGCACTGATGTAGCAGATTTTGAATGCAAGCCATCTCCGGAGATGCTCGGGTATCAGGCCACGATGTTCTCAGGATGATCTCCGCATGCGTATTTTCGCAGCTCAGCCACAGGGATCAAAACGCGCCCGCCAATTCGCCGAGTTGGTAACCTCCGATTAGCTATTAGATAATCCAGGCCGCGCTGGCTGATGGACAGAAGCTGAGCTGCTTCAGTGCGGCTCACCAGCAGTTTTTCTTCGGTCGGAACGGCGATCCTCGTCGGTGACTTCCTATGTGCCCCTTTTTCTATCTGCATTGTTGACCTCGCATCACGCGCGTGGCGAGCTACCCACCTGCGCTGAGTATGAACATAGCCCATCTCTATGTCAAGGCTAGACACGAATAAAATCCCTATAAACATTGGGGATTCGCATTGTTATGCGAATTGATAGTGAGATATAGCTCGCTCACAGTTGTTGTTTATCACTGTATATTCGAGACTAATTGCCCGCTCTTGCTCATGGGCATTTACATAGCAAAACGTCGGTTGTTGCCCTGCTTTTGTTCATTCAATCGCTCTCTTCAAATCAGCAAAGAGGGTGTGCAAAGCGCAGGTAACAATGAGGGCTATGTGGCCACCAATTGCGGTCTCTTTATTTCGGGAAAAAGAGCACACTGATGTGGCGTGAATAGGAGGGATAAACGGGTCAGTTCGAATATGCCTTCTCTTGAAAGAAAGAGGAGCATACATGCTCCTCTTAGTTGCAGACAACCCGCAGCGGAAGTGGCGGTCAAGGCCGCGCGTCTTCAGCGCGTTCATCGGAGCGGAGCGTAGAGCCTTGACGGACAGTGGAGCGGAGGGTATTAAGGTTTGCTTTGCGCCTCTTTGATCTTGTCTTCCGCAACTTCATACTTAACCTTCTTGATCTGCTCAATGATGTCTCTAAACTTCTCCTTCGGCATTGCCTTTGTAGCGATAAGAAGAGGCTCCAATATGTTCACTAATAGCAGTCTTGTCCCGACGATCTCGAGCAGTTCAGGGCTCGCTTGTGTGCCATCTTTGTCCGCCCGAATCTCTCTGGAGATCAGTTCTCTAATCAACTCGGATGGAGTCTGTTTCCGCCGCTCGACTAGCGCCATAAACTCCGCCAATTCGGCTTCGTTGAGCTTCGTTCCGACATGATTCAGACGGAATTTTTCGCGCCTTGCCCGCATAGCAGCAAGGTTCTCTTTGTCGAGCAGAGCCATCATTCGAGCCTCTTTTCCGGCGGGAATTCAGCGAAAATCAAGGTTTCCTTACGGAACCCCGTGCTTCGATAATAATAAGATGCGGCAGAAGTTGCTGAAGACAGCTCTTAGGTTTCCTTGCAGTTCCCTGGGAGGGATGGAGTGTCAAGATTGATCCGGTGCGAAGCACCGTAGTGGCTTTGCCACTGATGTGGGCGCCCAAATCAACCCTTTATCCCTGCAACGGAAGCCACCGATGTGCTGCCATTGTGGGCACTGTTTGCGGCCTTCTTGGAGGCTTATCATTACCCTCTGGAGACGCTGTTCGATAGATGCACAAGGTCGGCGTAACTATCTGCGCTTCGCGTCAACATGAGAAAATTTTGAACTCCCGGTCTTTCAAGAAGGCTTATGGGAACGCACTGTCAGTCGGTCAATCCACGAAGTGCCACTGATGCATATTTATCGGCTGACGAGTGTAGGTAACCCTCGGCAGGCCGTATCGATCCAACCTCGCAGATTAATCGTATTGAGCAATTGACTCTCAAAATCCCCTGGAACCTCACCTCGGCGTCTGGTTGGCTGCGGTAGGAGCCGTCATGCTCGCGGAATCAGGTTGCATTGCTTCAGTAATGACACGCCCCACGGAAGCACTGGGACGATTGATTCTCAGAACAGAAGCGAAGGTCGCTGCGATATCAACTTGGAGTGCCCGGCTTGAATTGTGCCAGTGGAATTGAGAGAGACTGGACAAGTGATGGGCCCGGAGAAACAGTGCCATTCAGAGGGTTAGTCTTTGGCCTGTTTTTGTTTCAGTCAGATCGCGCTTAAGCGCGATCTGACTGGCGAACTCGGCCGGCGTACGGTCGGCCAGAGCTCTGTGAGGACGACTCACATTGTATTCTTCTCGCCAGGCCTCGATCACCTGCTTAGCTTCGGCCAGGGACTGGAACCAGTTCGTATCCAGGCATTCTGCCCGGAAGGTTCCGTTGAACGATTCGCAGAAGGCGTTGTCGGTCGGTTTGCCGGGCCGGGAGAAGTCAATCTTCACGCCATTGCGATAAGCCCATAGATCCATCATCTGCCCTGTGAACTCGCTCCCGTTATCACAGAACAACAGTTGCGGAAGTCCACGCTGTTCTTTTACTCGATTGAGTACGCGCACCACGTCTTCTCCCCGCAGGCTCTGCCCGCATTCGATCGCCAGGCTTTCCCGCGTGTAAATGTCCACTACCGTCAGCGAACGGAAACGCCTTCCATCGCTGAGTTGATCGGCGACGAAATCCATGGCCCACACCTGATTCGGCCCCGTCGGACGGAACCGCTCCTGACGATGCACCACAGCGCGCCTCCTCCCTGTGGGCCGTTTGCGCAGCCCCAGTCCTTCTTCCTTGTACAGCCGGTACACCAAGTCTTTACCAACCTGCCAGCCCTCGCGGTTCAACAGCACGCGGATCTTCCGGTATCCGTAGCGCACTCGAGTCTGCGCGATCTCCCGCATTCGCATGCGAAGCTCTACCCACTGCTCCTGGCGACCTTCGTAGCGGTACGTTGTTCGTCCGATCTCCAGAACCTTGCACACATGCCGTTCGCTCACTCGATAGCATGTTTTCAAATGCTCGACCAGCGGGCGGCGCCGCGAGGGCTTTACAACTTTTTTCGCAGAACATCCTGCAACATCGTCTTGTCCAGCGTCAGTTCGGCGACCAGTTGCTTCAGCTTCGTGTTCTCTTCCTTGAGCTGCTTGATCTGACGGACCTGATCCACTTCCAGACCTGCGTACTTCGACTTCCAGCGATAAAAGGTCTGCTCGGTGATTCCGGTCTTACGGATTAACTCTGCTACCGGTACCCCAACCTCGGCCTGCTTCAACACCCCAACAATCTGCTCCACAGAAAACTTCTTCTTCGGCATCTTCCCTCCAAGCCATCTCCATGGCCTCGCTATGCCGAAAGACTAACCTTTCCTTTGGTACCGTTTTCGCCAGGCCCATCACATTCTTCGGAATCCAGATGAGCGTCGATGCATGCGGGTGATGGGTGAAAGTAGATGCTTTCAATCAGTGGCTCACACCGCTGACGCCGAGTCTTTCGACTGGGCCCGTTTTGACCGAACCCCCGAAATATCCACGATGGTGGGCTTCTCCGCGTTATGCCCGGGCAGTTGATCGTGCAGAACAATATTAAGCAGGGACTTATGGACCCGGATGCGTCCGTTATATTCGATCAAGCCCATTTTGCGGAAACGGTTCATGAAAAAGCTAACGCGGGACCGGGTGGTGCCGATCATCTCTGCAAGAGTTTCCTGTGTGATCGGCGGAATCAGCGTTACTGGTTCACCCGGTTTGCCGAACTCCGCCATCAACAAGAGAATCCTTGCTAGACGCTTTTCACTCGAGTTGAAGAGCTGGTCGACAAGGTCGGCTTGGGTCCGCATGCTGCGGGAAAGCAAAAACGTTAGAAACAGATCGGAAAACGCATGTTCCTCGTGCATGACGCGGATCATCTCCGACCGCTCGATCTTGAGCGCCGTACAGCCGGTAATGGCAGTGGCGGTCGAGAGGCGCAGCCCTGCCACTCCAGCGATCGACTCCTCGCCAATGAAGTCGCCGGCCGAGAGAAGCGTGATGGTTGCCTCCTTACCTCTTTCCGAAACCACAGTGACCTTTACGCGGCCCTTCTGAAGATAGAAGACGGAATCGGCGAGACCACCTTGCGAAAAGAACGCGTGTTTAGGCTTCAATGTGATGATGCGTCGTCCGACGCCTGCTCTCGCAAGAAAGTCAACAACGTCAAACTTGATGTTCTCTGATGCCGTCATCAGAACTGCCTCCTCGGCGGTCTACGCTTTTTCGGGAGGCCACCGATACCCGTCGGAGCGAGTCTATTCCATGCTCCGCTGCGGTGCCTGCGTTCATTGTGATCTCCTTCGGATTTCGAGAAGAGGGTAGCGGGGTTACCGCAAAGATCACGGCTTCAGCTTTTCGCCCTGGCATTCGGGGTGTTGGCATTGGCATGTGAGTTCCGTGACTGTCTTTGCATCGGCGCAGACAACGCTGCAGTACTTCTTCCCATCCGTGGGGGTACAGTTGCATGCGGGGCGTGCGCATTTCGACGTCGTATTCATATAAGACTCCTCTTATTAGAATTTCTCTTCCTTCCGGAAGGTACCTTGGTGGAAAGAAAGCGCAAGGGGTATTGAGAGCGCGTCTGATCCCCGCGCTAGGGCGAGTATCCGGGATTTTCCGCGATTCAACGTCGCACGCACAGATTTAGTGTTTCACCCTGTAATCCGGCGCGCTGATCAATTGGATACATGTGGCTGCATCGGCGGACGGAGTCGAAGAGCTGAAATTAATCGGCCCATTGCGATATAGCCATCATCGTCACTGGCGCTTGTTTGTTTTATGTCTGCTGCATCTCGGCTTGCCTCTCGTTGACGCCCGCGCGGACGATCGCCAGGAATTCATCGGCTCGCAAGCTTGCGCCGCCGATCAGCGCACCATCCACCCCATGTCTGCTTAGTATCGCGGCGGCGTCATCGGGCACAACGCTGCCGCCATACTGTATCGTGACCGCTTCGGCTGCTTCCTCGCCAAATAGCTTCGCGAATCGGCTTCGGAGCATGGCATGCGCATCCTCGGCCTGCTGCGGTGTGGCGTGGTGATCGGCATTGCCGATCGCCCAAACCGGTTCGTACGCGATGCTGATTCGAGGCAAGGCATCGGCTGGAACATTCGCCAATCCCAAGTTGAGTTGCCGGTCGAGCAGCGCCTCTGTCTGATTGGCCTTACGCTGTTCCAGGGTCTCGCCGACGCACAGAATCACATCTAGACCTGACGCCAGGGCAAGCAGAACTTTTTGATTGATGAAGGCATCCGACTCACCTAACTTGTGCCGGCGCTCGCTATGTCCCAGGATGACGTACTTGCAACCCAGGTCAAGCAACATCGTCGGGCTGACTTCGCCAGTAAATGCACCCTCCTGTTCGGGATACATATTCTGTGCTCCAAGCGCAATGCGGCTGCCTTTGAGAATCTCACCGGTCAGGGCAAGATAGGGGAAGGGCGGACAAAGAATCACGGACACGCCATCTTCATTACCCAGACCGTCTACGACTCCCTTGGCTAATTGTCCTGCCTGGGAGGCGGTGGTATGCATCTTCCAGTTGCCGACGATGACCTTTTGACGAGCGTTAGGATGCATCAGGCGACCTCAGCGTTGAGGAGCGGAAAAACCTCATGCGCCATGCTGTCTCGACAATCGCTTTCAACCGCTGCATCGTATTCTCCACCGCGCGCAGCGCGATTGCATCGGGCTCGATGGTACAGAGCATGCTGTGCCGCCTGCACGTTGCGTTGGTCGCCTTGCCAAATCTCTAAACCCGGTTCCTGAATGGCGCGGCCGAATGAAAATCCCACGGCCCACGGCAGTCGCGACCTGAACCGCACATTCATGGCGTTCAGGCGCGCAGAGGCAAGTTCGCCCCTTTGGCCGCCCGACAAAAATGCAACCCCTGGCACAGCAGCGGGGACGGCTTGCAGTAGACATCGAACCGTGGCGTCGGCTACCTCATCCAATGTCTCCTGGTTTACACATGTCGACCCTGGAAGCACCATGTTGGGTTTCAGGATCAGGCCTTCCAGCTTCACCCGTTGCGAGTGCATCTGAATGAAGACAGCTCGCAGCACGGCTTCGGTCACCTGCCCGCACATTTGCAGGGTGTGACCACCCTCCATAAGCACTTCCGGTTCGACCACTGGCACCAGCCCGGCCTCTTGGCACAATGCGGCATAGCGGGCTAACGCCTGCGCATTGGCTTCGGTGCATCCTCGGCTCGGAATACCATCGCCAATGGCAAACACCGCTCGCCACTTCGCGAATCGCGCACCCATTTCGAAATACTCAGCCAGGCGCGTGCCCAGTCCGTCCAAACCCTCGGTGATTTTCTCGCCGGGATGTGCAGCCATTTCCGTCGTTCCAGTGTCGACTTTGATGCCGGGAATGATTCCCGCATCGATGAGCGCTTTTGCAAATGGCGTGCCATCGTCCTTCCGCTGCCGGATGGTTTCGTCATAGAGGATGGCGCCACTGATCGAGTTACCGAGACCGGGAGTGCTCACGATCATCTCCCGATATTTGCGCCGTGTCTCCGCATTCTGCGGAATTCCCCACTTGGCGAATCGGTTGTCGCAGGTTCCAGTGCTTTCATCGATCGCCAGCAGCCCTTTGCCGTTGGCGACCATCATCTGCGCGGTTGCTTGAAGAGCTTGCATGTTCATTTGGTCTCGTTCCATTTCCAGTTCCGTATCTCCGGCAGGTCCCGGCCATGAGCGTTTATGTAGTGTTTGTGCTGGATGAGTTTGTCCAGCATCTGCTGCTTGAGATAAGCACCTTTGGAACCTAGATTCGGTACCCGATCCACCACGTCCATCACTAAGTGGAAACGGTCCAGGTCGTTCTGCACCCTCATGTCAAAGGGTGTCGTGATCGTGCCCTCTTCTTTGTAGCCCCGCACGTGCAGGTTGCGGTTGTTGCGGGCATAGGTCAGCCGGTGGATCAGCCACGGATATCCATGAAAACCAAAGATGATGTGCTTGTCTTTGGTAAAGAGCGAGTCGTAATCCTTCTCGGTCAGCCCGTGGGGGTGTTCGGTGCTGGGCTGCAGCTTCATGAGATCGACGACATTGACCACACGGATTTTCAAATCGGGCAGATGTACGCGAAGGATGGAGACAGCAGCAAGAATCTCGAGAGTGGGCGTATCTCCGCAGCAGCCCATCACCACGTCCGGCTCGCTGTCCTGGTCGTTACTGGCCCATTGCCAGATGCCAATGCCTTCGGTGCAATGTATGACGGCCTGATCCATCGTCAACCATTGCGGAAGCGCATGCTTTCCGGCAACCACCACATTGACGTAGTTGCGGCTGCGCAGGCAGTGATCAAATACAGACAAAAGGCAGTTCGCATCGGCCGGAAGGTAGCAGCGTACGATGTCGGCTTTCTTGTTGATGACATGATCGAGAAAGCCCGGGTCCTGATGCGTAAATCCGTTATGGTCCTGCTGCCAGACATGGGAGGCCAGCAAATAGTTCAGCGACGAAATATCGCGTCGCCACGGCAATTCACGGCATACCTTAAGCCACTTCGCATGCTGACTGAACATGGAGTCGACGATGCGAATAAATGCTTCATAGCTGTTGAACAGACCATGTCTTCCAGTGAGAAGATAGCCTTCCAGCCAACCCTCGCACTGGTTCTCGCTCAGCATGGAATCCAGAACGCGGCCGGCCGGTGCGAGAAATTCATCGTTGCTGAATTCACGCGCATCCCACTGACGATTGGTGACTTCGAAGACGGCCTGCAGGAGATTCGAGACTGTTTCATCGGGGCCGAAGACACGAAAGTTGCGCTTGTCCTGATTCAACTTGGCAACGTCGCGTAAGAACGAACCCAACACGAGTGTGTCTTCGATCTGCACTGCACCCGGCGAGGTTACCTTGACCGCATGGTCATGAAAATCCGGCATGCGAAGATCATGAAGAAGAATGCCGCCGTTCGCGTGTGGATTGGCACCCATTCGACGGGTACCCTTCGGCGCCAACTCAGCCAACTCCTGGATGAGTCGCCCGTTCTCGTCGAACAACTCCTCAGCCTTGTAGCTCTTCATCCAGTCTTCGAGGAGCTTGACGTGATTCGGATGCTGGCCATCGACAAGCAATGGCACCTGGTGGGCCCGAAATGTTCCCTCGATCTGGAGACCGTCGACGACTTTCGGTCCTGTCCAGCCTTTGGGCGATTTGAGTACGATCACAGGCCAGCGCGGCCGAGTCTTGTCATTGTTGGTGCGGGCGCCACTTTGGAAACGACGGATGTCCTCAATGGCCTTATCCAGGGTGGCGGCCATAAGTTCGTGCATCTTCTCTGGCTCATTTCCCTCCACAAAGTAAGGCGTCCAGCCGCAGCCCTTTAGAAATTGATCCAACTCCTCATGCTCGATGCGGGCTAATACGGTTGGATTGCTGATCTTATAGCCGTTTAAATGGAGGATCGGCAGCACTGCTCCATCGGTCTTAGGGTCGAGGAACTTGTTGGAGTGCCACGAGGTCGCCAAGGAGGCCGTCTCTGCCTCACCGTCCCCGATGACGCAGGCAACGATCAGATCGGGATTGTCGAACGCCGCACCAAAAGCATGGCTCAGCGAGTAACCTAGCTCGCCGCCTTCGTGAATCGATCCCGGGGTCGTCGGCGCGACATGGCTGGAGATACCTCCGGGGAACGAGAACTGCTTGAACAGCTCTTTCAGCCCGGCTTCGTCCTGGGTGACGTTCGGATAAACCTCGCTCCAAGTACCTTCAAGGTAGACGTTTCCCACGATCGCTGGTCCACCGTGACCGGGGCCAGCGATGTAAAACATGTTCAGGTCGTACTCCTTGATGATCCGGTTCAGATGAACATAGATGAAGTTCTGTCCTGGAGTCGTGCCCCAGTGGGAGACAACCAGAGGCTTCACATGTTCCAGCTTCAGCGGCTCCTTCAAAAGCGGATTTTCATAAAGATATATCTGGCCCACCGACACATAATTGGCAGCGCGCCAGTATGCATTCATTTTGCGCAGCAGCTCTGGAGCGAGCGTATTGGTTCCCTTGATGGACTCCTCTTTGCCTATCGCTTCGGGTGTCTCGTGCAGCAGTTCCTCGGTAGTAAGTATGTCGGTCGGCATCATTCCGTTCCCTTCGTTTCAATGAGCATGAAACAGTTCGGCTGTCGTGCGTTACGGCTGGGCTTCTTAATTCGTCTGTAAGCCGAAAGAAGCCAGCTTGGCAGAGGTGGACTCGTAATCGACATGAAGAATGCTTCGCATGCCCAGGCGTTCCGCGATCTGAACGAACATAGGCGTGTTGTCGATGAAGACGACCTGGGCCGAGGGTGTCTGGGCAATGTCCAGAGCAAGCCGAAAGATCTCGACATCAGGCTTGCGCATGCGAACGAAACAGGAAGAGACGAACGTATCGACAAGCCGGTCGAGCCTGAAGGTGCGAATACGATACGCATTCACTTCGCGGGATTCATTGCTCACCACAACGACTTTGAGGCTGTGTTGAACTTTGAGCTTGGTTACAAGCTCGAGCATCTTTGGGTACGGTTTCGATTGAGCGAACATGAAGTCTCGAAATTGATTCCGGGTGAACGCCCGCTTCTCGTAAAAGACTACCCAACCCAGATAGTCTTCGAAGGAAAGCTTCCCTTCCTCATGTGTCTCGAAGACCAGGCGATGGCGCTGGTCCATCTCTGCCCAGTCCAGCTGAAAGTTCCTGGCCGCTCTTTTGCGAGCGAGATGATCCCACCCATTGGTGAGCAAGACCTCGCCAATATCTACAAACAGTGTCGTGACTGGAGGGACGCGCTTCATTTGTTCTCCGACTACGCTGTCAGGGACATTCACGTTCAGCTTGATCGCCCGTCATTGCAACAGACCCCATCCGGCCCCGTGGAGTGCCTTCGTGTCAGATAGGATCTGAGCCGCAACTGCTCTATGGTCGGATCTAAGGCGAGATGATGTGTGGCTGGCCACACTCCCGGTCTTGATAATAGAAGCCTAACCAAGAGGTGAGTCGGTTGCTGGTCAAATTTGACCAGCCTGGTGCTCTTATCTTGGCCGATACTAAGGCCGGCGGAGCGCAGGATATATTCTGCTCGATCCATATCCGTTGTTAACGGCGGGATAAGCCTGTCCTATTCGTGGGTGACGTTTAGCGACGCGAGTCCGCTTCTAAGAAACATGCCGTCCGTCGCGAACGATTTCGTAGAAGCTGAAACACACAGCAGGTCTCAATAGAAGCTTCGTCAAGGATCACACTTTTTGACCGCAGAGTTGTGAGCATCCCGATAACTAAGCCGAAGTCACTGAGCCAAGCAGACGAGGAGAGATTCATCGTGAGCCCAGATCTCGAAACCCCGCAATCGAAGCATGAGTCAAACCAGGATTCGCAGCCTGAGGCCAAGAATGGTACGAAGTCCGATTCAAAAGCTCAGGCGAAGCAGGATTTGAAGCCTGACGCTAAGTCCACGTCCAAGGATGACCTTAAGTCGATTCCCATGCCGGAGCTGCAGAAGAACCTGGGATCCACCACAGACGGCCTTACCCAGGTCGAGGCTCAGAAGCGGCTGACGCAATATGGTCCCAATGAGATCGCGGAAAAGAAGACGAATGAGTTTCTTAAGTTCCTCAGCTATTTCTGGGGTCCCATCCCATGGATGATTGAAGCCGCCGTGATCCTCTCGGGTGTGGTCCGGCACTGGCTGGATTTTTTCATCATCCTCCTGCTGCTTTGTTCGAACGCGGTGGTCGGTTTTTGGGAAGAACATCAGGCGGGCAACGCGATTGCGGCGCTTAAGGCGAAGCTGGCGATCAATGCCCGCGCCAAGCGCGACGGAAAGTGGACCACTCCGAAGGCCAGCGAACTGGTGCCGGGCGATGTCATCCGTCTGCGCCTGGGCGACATTGTTCCGGCTGACGCACGTTTACTGGCGGGCGATCCCATCGAAGTAGACCAGTCGGCGTTGACGGGAGAATCTTTGCCGGTTACTGCCAAACCCGGCGGAGCGGTTTTTTCGGGTTCGATTGTGCGCCAGGGCGAGATCGACGCCATGGTGTATGCCACAGGGACAAACACCTACTTCGGCAAGACAGCGCAATTGGTGCAGGAAGCTCACACCGTCAGCCATTTCCAACGCGCCGTAATGAAGATCGGCGACTACCTGATCGTTCTGGCGGTGGCGCTGGTCGCGCTGATCCTTGTTGTCGCGCTCTTTCGCGGCGACAAGGTGCTCACTACGTTGGAATTCTGTCTGGTGCTTCTGGTGGCCGCGATCCCCGTGGCCATGCCCACGGTGCTCTCGGTAACCATGGCCGTGGGCGCCCGTTTACTGGCGAAGAAAGAAGCGATTGTGACCCGGCTTTCGGCCATCGAAGAGCTGGCCGGCGTCGACATGCTGTGCTCAGACAAAACCGGCACCCTGACCCAGAACAAACTGACCTTGGGCGATCCCTTCAGCGTGAACAATATCCCCGCAGATCAGGTCATTCTCTGGGCGGCTCTCGCTTCACGCGCGGAAGACAAGGACACCATCGACCTGGCCGTCATCGGTGGGGTGAAAAATGATGACGCGTTGAAAAGTTATCAAATACTGCACTTCGCGCCGTTCGACCCGGTGCACAAGCGCACCGAAGCCACCGTCAAAGGCTCGGACGGCAGGCAGTTCTTTGTAGCCAAGGGCGCGCCTCAGGTCATTCTCGAGATGTCGACGAACAAGGGTGAGGTAAAGGCTGCGGTCGAGAAAGCCGTCAATGAATTTGCCGGACGCGGCTTTCGCTCGCTGGGCGTGGCGCGCGCTAACGATGAAGGCAAGTGGCAGTTCGCCGGCGTGCTGCCGTTGTTCGATCCGCCGCGCGAGCAGGCCAAGGCTACCATCGCCAGCGCCCAGCAGATGGGCGTGCACGTCAAGATGGTCACCGGCGATCAGATTGCAATCGCTCAGGAAACTTCCCGGCAGTTGGGGCTGGGCACGAACATCCTCGATGCGAGTGGATTGGGAGACACCAAACTGCAAGCGAGTACCCAGACCGCTGAAGCCATCGAAAATGCGGACGGCTTTGCCCAGGTCTTCCCGGAACACAAGTACTTCATTGTGGATGTGCTGCAGAAGCGCGGCCACATCGTCGGAATGACAGGCGATGGGGTAAATGACGCGCCGGCACTCAAGAAAGCAGACTGCGGCATTGCGGTTTCCGGCGCGACGGACGCCGCACGCGCGGCCGCCTCCATCGTGTTGTTGACATCCGGACTGTCTGTGATCATCGACGCCGTCAAGGAGAGCCGGCGCATCTTCCAGCGGATGAACAGCTATGCCATGTACCGCATCGCCGAAACGCTGCGGGTGCTGCTGTTCATGACGCTCGCGATCCTGGTGTTCAACTTTTATCCGCTGACTGCGGTAATGATCGTAATGCTGGCGTTGCTCAACGACGGCGCCATCCTGTCCATCGCTTATGACAACGTTCAGTATAAGGACAAACCCGAAGCCTGGAACATGCGCCTGGTACTGGGAATATCCACTGTACTTGGCGTCGTCGGAGTTATCGCTGCGTTCGGCCTCTTCTATCTCGGCGAGCGCGTCTTCCATCTCGACCGCGGACACATCCAGACCCTGATGTATCTAAAGCTTTCTGTGGCCGGACATCTAACGATTTTCCTCACGCGCACGCGCGGTCCATTCTGGTCCATACGTCCGGCTCGAATTCTCTGGATGGCGGTGCTCGGCACTCAGACTGTGGCGACTCTGATTGCGGTATATGGGCTGTTCATGACGCCTCTCGGTTGGAAGTGGGCAGGTTTCGTTTGGGGCTACGCGATTGTCTGGGCTCTCCTCAATGACCGCGTGAAGCTGCTTGCCTATCGGATTCTGGACCCGACCAAAGCCCCCCTGCTGGCGAAGAAGCCGCCGGTCGACCTTACGCGGCAGATCGCGGCACGGGCATACGAGCTTTACCGGGAACGGGTGCGAGGCGAAAGCTCGCAGGATCAAGACTGGCTTGAGGCCGAGCGGGAGACCAAGAGCGTTCAGACAGAACATCCGAAGGTTGCGTAAGTATTCTGCCGGTGATGCCGTTGCCGGCAGCGTCCAGCAATAAGTACTTGCTTGGGGAGAAATGAAAATCAATTCGCAAGATTCTCAGGACGGAACAAAGCAGAGAGGACCATTGAGTATGTCTACTAAAGAGCAGATTCTTACCGTCCATGAGGATCGGAGGCCAGTACCGACTCGCCGGTTCTATGAGAAAGTATGTGCGCCATTCAGCTTCCACCTCGATAGCCTCCCGGAGATGAAGTGAGCGATCCCAAAGAATTCACTCCTGGACCGCAGATTGAAGGACACGATGCGCTGGTTGAATTAGCGCTCAATCTTCACTGGTCCTGGAACCATGGGTCCGACCAACTATGGGAAAGCCTGGATCCCGATTTGTGGAAGGCTACACAGAATCCTTGGGTGATCCTGCAGACCGTTTCGAGAGACAAGGTCAATTCATTGTTGGCGCAGCCGGAATTTCGTCAGCATGTCGACGGCCTGCTACGTCAGAATCGCGAATCCTTCAGATCCCAGGCATGGTTCCAGAAGAAGCACCCGGATACTTCGCTCACCTCCGTCGCCTATTTCAGTATGGAGTTCATGCTGAGCGAAGCGTTGCCTATCTACTCCGGCGGCCTCGGCAATGTGGCCGGCGATCAGATGAAAGCAGCCAGCGATCTCGGGGTTCCGGTGGTTGGCGTGGGCCTCCTTTACGGTCAGGGATATTTTCGTCAGGATTTCGACTCGGACGGACGCCAGCGCGTACTTTACCCGGTGAACGACCCCGGTCAGTTGCCCATCCGGCCACTGCGGCTAGCGAACGGAGAGTGGCTTCGATTCCAGATTCAATTGCCCGCTTCGAAGATCTGGCTGCGCTGCTGGGAAGTGTCCGTTGGAAGAACGAAGCTCTACCTGCTCGATACCAACGACTTCGCGAATACGGCTGCTCATCGCGGAATTACCAGCGAGCTCTATGGCGGCGACGCAGAGATGCGCTTGAAGCAGGAGATCGTTCTTGGTGTCGGCGGATGGCGATTATTGCAGGCCGTAGGTTTGCAGCCCGAGGTATGCCATCTAAATGAGGGTCATGCCGCGTTCGCAGTGCTCGAAAGGGCGCGCTGCTACATGGAGGATCATAAGAAGCCGTTTGACCTGGCCATGAATGTCACACGAGCGGGGAATGTCTTTACCACGCACACTGCGGTAACCGCCGGGTTTGACCGCTTCGATCCCGAGCTCATTCGCAAGTATCTGAGTCATTACGCGCAGGATGAACTCGCGATCTCATTGGACGACTTGCTCGCGTTGGGACGGGAAAACCGCGAAGATGCTGCGGAGTCGTTCAATATGGCTTGGCTCGCAGTCAGAGGCAGCGGCCAGATCAACGGTGTGAGCAAGCTTCACGGAGAAGTAAGCAGACATATTTTCCAACCGCTCTTTCCGCGATGGCCACAGCAGGAAGTTCCGATCGCCTCGGTAACCAATGGAATTCATGTGCCGACCTGGGATTCAGCTGAGGCGGATAGGCTCTGGACCACGGCTTGCGGCAAGCTACGTTGGCGTGGCGACAGCCCGGTCGAGGATGACATCCGGCAACTCACTGACGCGCAGTTGTGGCATATGCGCTCCGAAGGGCGAAAGACGCTGATCGGTAAAATGCGCAGGCGGTACGCACGTCAGATTGCCGCAGAGGGCGAGTTCTCTTTGAACGCCGACCGAATTTTCAATGAGGATGCATTGACGCTGGGATTCGCACGTCGCTTTGCCACCTATAAGCGCCCGAATCTTCTATTGCATGATCCCGAGCGGTTGATTCGTCTGCTTTCCAATCCCGAGCATCCTGTGCAGCTGATTCTTGCCGGCAAAGCCCACCCTAAGGACCTGCCTGGACAAGCGCTGATCCAGCAATGGAACCAATTCATCAAACGTCCAGAGGTTCGCAGCAGCGTTGTCTTCCTGAGCGACTACGATATGCTGCTGACTCAAGAGCTTGTACAGGGCGTTGATCTATGGATCAACACGCCGCGGCGTCCATGGGAGGCCTGCGGAACGAGTGGAATGAAGGTTCTGGTCAATGGCGGTCTGAACCTTTCCGAATTGGACGGCTGGTGGGCGGAAGCCTATTCCCCAGAGGTTGGATGGGCCATCGGGGACGGCAAAGAACACGGCGACGATCCAGCGTGGGACGCTCAAGAGGCCGAAGCCTTATATGCTCTGTTGGAGCGTGAAGTCATCCCGGAGTTTTACGACCGCGATGAACAGGGCATGCCGTCGAAGTGGTTAGGGCGCATCCGTGAGAGTATGGCGGTTCTCACTCCGGAGTTCTCCGCAGGCCGCGCAATTCGCGAATACACCGAGAAACATTATCTTCCCGGGGCCTCTGCTTTCAGAGAGCGCGCCGCCAACGACAGCACGCTTGGCGCAAGCTTGCTCCAGTGGCAGCAGGCGGTCGCTCGGCATTGGAGTGCCGTGCGCATCGGTGCGGTAGACATCGAAACACATGATGGGCAGCATTTCTTTCGAGTAGAGGTCATTCTGGGCGGCCTCGATGCGAATGAAGTGATTGTTGAACTCTATGCAGATGGCCGCCAGCAGGGTGGATCTGTTGTAGAGCTCATGACCGCATGCAAAGCTTGTGCAAATTCGACGGGAGTTACAACCTATTCCGCTCGGATCGCTGCAAATCGTCCCGCGAAGCAATACACCGCGCGCATGATTCCCCAGCATGCAAGCGCTTCAGTGCCACTCGAAGCTGCGCAAATCCTGTGGCAACGCTGATCGACGGTGCGATTCGGCAATGAAGTGAATCTATTGGAAACGGGCGCAAGAGCTTGACGAAAGCCGAGTGCAAGAGAGGACAGGATGCTGAAGACTTCTAATCCGACGACCGCAAAGATCAGGGAACCGTTCGAACCTGCTGTTCCGTGGCTGGAAACGCAAGCCGAGGTGATCTCCTGCCACTACGAGTTCGCCAGGATGAACACCTTTACGCTCGGCATCTCGCCTGACTCCAACCGGTTCTCAATCTCCTTCACCTACTATGCCCACGCCAAAACCTACAGCGGCGACTTCACTTCCCCTGTTTCAATGGTGCAGGGTAAGACCTTCCCGGTCTTTTACAATCCGCTGAAACCACAGGACAACAGCCGGTCCCAATCTGGGGCCACCGAATCGGGCTCAAGCGGCGGAAGGCCTCTCTACGCCATCGGCATTGCCGGATCTATCGTCATTTCGCTCCTATACCTCGCCATGATGCAAGGGTGCAATTAATCGGAAGCGGGGAAACGGCACAGCGATTGGTCAGTGGCTGTAGGTTCTAAAGGCCGCCCAGGTAAGTAGCGTGTGAATGGAGTCGGAGATGGACCTAAATCAGAAGTCCGTTGAGTTCCAGAGGACTATGGCTCAGGGAACACTTGTCAGCCATCCCTATCCCCTCGGACCCACCATAACTCCCGAAGGAACCAATTTCAGCGTCCTTTCCGCCAATGCCACCGGAATGGAGCTCGTGCTCTTTGACCATGCAGACGACTCTCAGCCGGCTCGGGTCATTGCTCTCGATCCGCTCCTCAATCGCACCTCTCACTACTGGCATATCTTGGTATCCGGAATCAAGCCGGGACAACTCTACGGATACCGTGCCGATGGTCCCGACGATCCTCCGAACGGACATCGTTTTGATCGGCACAAGGTTCTACTCGACCCTTACGGAAAGAGCGTGTGCATAGGAGAAAATTATGATCGCGCTGCCGCCGGCCGCTCGGGAGATAATGCTGCGGCCTCGATGAAAAGCGTAGTGGCCGATCTAAGTACCTTCGATTGGGAGGGGGATCAGACCCTTAATCGGCCGTTCCGCCGGACAGTCATCTATGAAATGCATGTAGCCGGATTTACGCGTCACCCCGACTCGGGTGTCCCGGCTGCCAAACGAGGCACGTACCTCGGAGTCGTCGAAAAGATACCTTATCTTCAGGCATTGGGTATTACAGCCGTTGAATTGATGCCGGTCTTCCAGTTCGATGTCCAGGACGCATTGCCAGGTCTCAGCAATTACTGGGGCTACAGTCCCGTATCCTTCTTTGCTCCGCATCTTTCCTACAGCGCCAGCAAGGATCCCCTGGGTTGTCTGGACGAATTTCGCACCATGGTAAAGGAGCTGCACCGGGCCGGTATCGAAGTCCTCCTCGACGTGGTGTACAACCATACCGCCGAAACGGATGAGAGAGGACCGACACTCTGCTTTAGAGGGCTGGAAAATAGCTTTTACTACATTCTGAATAAGGATAAGGCTACCTACGCGAATTATACCGGCGCCGGCAACACTCTCAAGGCGAACCACTCCGTGGTAAAGCGTCTCATTCTCGACAGCCTGAGGTATTGGGTTTCCGAGATGCATGTCGACGGGTTTCGTTTTGATCTTGCCTCCATCTTTTCACGCGACGAGTCGGGCAAGCCGATGGTGAATCCTCCCATCCTTTGGGATATCGATTCCGATCCTGTTCTTGCGGGAACCAAGCTCATCGCCGAAGCGTGGGATGCAGGCGGCCTGTATCAGGTCGGCAGCTTCGGGAGAGATAGGTGGAAAGAATGGAACGGACTATTTCGTGACAATATCCGGAGCTTTATCAAGAGCGACCGGGACACGGTCGCAAACCTGCGGGAACGTCTTACTGGAAGCTTCGACCTCTACAAGATGGGAGATCGGCCGGCAGGACAAAGCATCGA
>CAVUWQ010000049.1:0-10583 GCA_963745105.1 uncultured Acidobacteriaceae bacterium | reverse complement strand
GCGCGATATGGTCGTTCCAGTCTCTCGAGGCTGCATCGATCTGTTTTCGAAGTTCGAGAGCCTTCCGATAGCTGACCAGGGTGCCCTCGAAATCGCCGAGGTTGTTCTCAAGATAATCGCCTTGCACTGAGCCCACCTTCTCATAGGCCGTGGCCAGCTCACGTTGCAGGCCCAAGTCTCCCGCGGATTCCTGGGAAAGAACGTTCAGGTACTTCAGCGCGCGATCGACAATGATCTTCCGCGCCGGCGTCGATCCCGGCAGATCCTTCACCGAATCGTGCACGTCGAAGATGAGCGAATTGGCCAGGGCGCGCACGTCGTTGAAGCGCCGTTTGGCGACAAGCTCGGCTCGGACCGTGATGACCATACCTACGATCAGAATAAGGACGACCGCGACGGTTGCCGCCACGCCCGCGGTGTGCCGTTTGACAAAGCGGTTGGCGCGGTACCAGACCGTGTCGGTGCGCGCACTGACAGGGATGTTCTCGAGGTGCCTGTGGATGTCTTCCTGGAGGTCCTTCACAGATGCGTAGCGTCGCGATGGTTCCCTGCGCATGGCCATGAGGGCGATGTTGTCGATGTCGCCGGTCAACTGTCGGTGCAGCCGGTCGGGCGAGGTCTGGCGCAGCGCGGAAAGCTCCGATGCGCGCGGAGACCGAAGAACGGCAGTGCTCGGCTTTTGCGGTTCGGTATCACAGATGAGGCGCGGAATGTCCTGTGTGGGGACGTTAGCGAGATCGTAGGGACCGGTGCCCGCGAGCAACTCATAGAGCACGACGCCAAGCGAATACACGTCCGATGCCGTGGACATGGGACCGCCCACGATCTGCTCAGGGCTGGCGTAGCGTGGAGTGAGCAAATGAAACCCGGTCATTGTGGCATCCGGAACTGCCTCCGCCGTGCCCGCGTCGAGGATCTTCGCGATGCCAAAATCAAGCAGCTTGGGAACACCTTCGGCAGTGACGAGGATGTTGTGCGGCTTGATGTCGCGATGAATAACAAGATGCTGATGAGCGTACTGAACCCCCGCGCAGACCTGGAGGAACAGTTGCAGGCGCTCGCGAACGGAGAGGTTGCGAGCGTCGCAATAATCGGTGATGGACCGGCCCTCAATCAACTCCATCACCAGGTATGGAGTGCCCTCTTCAGTGGCGCCGCCGTCGAGGAGTTTGGCGAGGTTGGGATGATCGAGGCCGGCCAGGATCTGCCGCTCGGTCTTGAATCGCGCAAAGATCGCGCTGCCGAACTGCCCGCTGCGAACGAATTTGAGCGCGACTTCCTTTCGATACTGATCGTCGGCGCGGAAGGCGCGATAGACCTCGCCCATTCCGCCCACGCCGATCTGCTCGACGACCTGGTAGGCGCCGATGCGGCGGCCGATCCAGGTTGTTTCATCCAAGGGAATGCTGCCTGCTGCCGAGACGAGATCCGACTCGCTCAGGAACTCGTCTCGCAGGCTTTCCTCTGAGGCGAGCAATGGTTCAAGGTCTGCGCGAAGCGTTGGATCGGAAACAAAGCTGCGTTCGAGATAATCTGCGCGCTTTTCCCGGTCGAGCTCCAGGGCGGTGGCGAGCACTTGCTTGACTTGCTGCCACCGTTCCGGCGTCATGCTCCTGCGCCCCCGTCTAGCGCATGATGCAGCCAGACTCGTGCGGTGGCCCACTCCCGCTTGGCTGTTGCCGGCGAGATATCGACCACGCGTGCGGTCTCTTCGATGGAGAGACCGCCGAAGAATCGCAGTTCGACGATCTGTGATTGCCGCGGATCGAGGTCGGCGAGACGCTTCAAAGCTGTGTCAAGGCCAATGATGTCGAGGTTGATTGAGGGCTCCACGCCGGGCTCCTGGTCCAGCGTGACTGTGAGGCCCCCGCCCCGCTTGGCTGCGTTGCGCGCACGCGCATGGTCGACAAGGATTTGCCGCATCATCTGCGCAGCCAGCGCAAAAAAGTGCCTGCGGTCCTGCCAATGACCCGGCTTTCGGCTCACCAGGCGGAGGTATGCCTCGTGGACGAGTGCCGTGGCCTGCAGAGTGTGGCTGCCGCGCTGACCCGCGAGATTCTTTCTCGCGATCCGGCGAAGCTCGCCGTAAACAAGGGGGATCAACGCATCCCGGGCCGCGGGGTCGCCTTCGCTCCATCGAGCGAGCAACTCCGTTACGTTGTTGCGGTCACCGGATGCCCCCACCTCCACACACCCCCACTCAAACGGCAGCAGCGTGGTATTTGCTCCAGAGAGTATCTGTTGCCAAGGCGGGAAGTCAATCGCAGCCTTCCAAGGAAAACGTCTGCCAACACACGATCATTGCGACGCTAGAAAACGCGGCCTTGGCTGGATCAATTCCCAGGCCATGCGTCGAACCCATGCTCCACTCATGAACGACCACGTCATTGAGGATAAGCTCATATCTGATCAACTCGGGCACTGCCTCGAAGTAAACCAGAATATCTCTCACCCAATCTGCGGAATCAAAGCGGCGGGCAGCGGTGAACGAACTGGAAATCTCGCTTGAAGGTGTTCGAACGGAATTCGCAGTTCATGACGACACTGTATTCTGCTGATTTCTAGCTGAAAATTATTGATTTATCTGGAGCGGGAGACCGGGATCGAACCGGCGACATTCAGCTTGGGAAGCTGACGTTCTGCCACTGAACTACTCCCGCCCTTTAGAATCAATCATTTGCGCGATTGATCGGCGTTTACTATCCATCCGGCTAGAAAAGCCTCACGGAAACCAGCGCAATTGGTGGCAATTTCCAGCCCCGATCGCGCCCCCACCACCATCCAAAGACGTACAAGCCCGGAAGGAGTGGATAGTAATGGATGGTGAGCCAGCTTGCCGCAAGGCCAACCTCAAACAGTATCGCCCGGTCGAGGGGAAATGGCAATTTGTCCCGGTGGTCAAGGTCGACGGCAAACCCAGGCCACAATTCATTCTCATTGATGGCAAGCCGGTTTCGTGGAAAGGCGGTGGCAAGTCTAATTTGGAGTGGTACGAGGACGGCGAGCGGACGACAATGATTGCCGGAACATCCCGGCTTGAGGCCTTGGATCAGTGGCTGTTCTAAACGGGCGAGTTGTCGGGCACAGTTGAGTCGTTGGATGACCAGACAGAGGACGCGGGCGATTCTGTAGTTACGATCAATCAAGCCAAAGAGAAGTACCTGCGTGGAGTCAAGGCCACGAAGGGTAAGGCGACCCTGAATGCGTATAGACACGATCTCCGATGGTTTCGGACGCATTGCGAAAAGCACTACGTCACCCAGTTGACGAGAGATGACATCATCGCGCTTTTCGAAGCCGGCCGCGATCAAGAGTCAAACTAGAAGACAATCAACCTAAGGGCAATGGTCGCGCTACAGGCGATGCGCGGCCCGGCGGGCACGAGTTGAACTCAAGAAGGGAGACTGGCCAAAAACAACAGAGGTGCCGGTCGAAGTCTACGAACAAGAAGCGCTGAGCAGATTCTTTGCCGCATGGACTCATGGTGGAGCATCTGGCCGGCAGCTACCGAGTCAATGAGCGGCGAGCCTGCCAGGTGCTGTGTGTGGCAAGGGCCACAAATCGTTATCGAAGTCACCTTGATCCACGAACTGAGTTGCGGATGCGCATCCGCGAGATCGCTCAGTCGAGAGTGCGCTACGGATACCGAACGATCCGCGCACTGTTGAACCGCGAGGGCTGGGATGTGGGGAAATATCTGGTGTACCGGTTGTACCAGGAAGAAGGGCTCACCTTCAAGAAGATGCGGCCACAGCGAAAGCGTAAGGCTGTGAAGCATCGCGAAGAACGATTCCTGGCTAAGGGGCCGAATGAGGCCTGGAGCATCGACTTCGTTGCGGATCAGTTGCAGGACGGGCGTCGCTTCCGCGCTCTGACGGTCGTCGACGTGTTTACCCGGGAGAGTGTGGCCATCGAAGTCGGCCAGAGCCTGAGGGGAGAAGATGTGGTGCGAACACCGAACAGGCTGAAGCTCAATGGGCAAACACCGAAGCTTTTGTTTTGCGACAACGGCAGCGAATTCAGCGGGCAGGCCATGGAACTATGTGCCTACCAGAACGGAGGGAAGATCGACTTTTCGCAGCCCGGTAAGCCCACAGACAACGCCTTCGTAGAGTCGTTCAATGGAACCTTCCGGGATGAGTGCCTCAACGTTCACTGGTTCGAAACACTGGCCGAGGCGAAACAACTTATCGAAGCCTGGCGCCAGGAATACAATGGGAGTCGCCCTCACAGGGCTCTCGAGGACCTGACGCCGAGCGAATTAGCCAGTCAGTTCGCGGCTAGCCGCGAACCGACTACAACCTAAACCAAGCGAAGACTAAGATTGCGATTGGTACAAAAAGACTGGTCTCCTCAACCGCGGCGCTACACTAACAATCTCGCAGGTACAAAAGATCGGGCAGTCCACATGCCACTGTCGATGAACCACTTTCCCAGGCGCGCCATGCCGCCAATCATCGGGATCTCGTAGAACGTGACATGTGGATTCTCGCCGAATTCTTTGCGGAAGCTGTCAATCCAGGCCTCGACCGGGAATCTCGAGTTGTAAGTGAAGCCAAGCGCCAGCAAAGCGATTCGGCCTGAAGCCGCATCGGGGAGCTGAGCCTGACGGCCGGTGAGGAAATTGCCTCGCAGTGACGGCAAAGTCTCGCCGGGTTGAATCGCAGAGATCAACGCAGATGCCATCAGAATCACCGGTAGCATACTCATCAAACTTGCCCTCCGATACCTTGGGTGGCGGCATTCTCGAAGAGATAGTGGGAGACGATCCACTCGTTTCCGTCTGCAAATCCGAACAATTCAGCGCACGCCATGAAGAAGACTCGCCAGCGGACTAGCCACGTCTGTGCCTCGTCCTTTCCATAGACAGCGGCGAAAAGGTCGAGCACTTGCTGTTTGTGCCGGTCGAGACGCTCAAGCCATGCCTCGGAGGTCTTCTGATAGTGGACGCCACTGAATCTCCAATGCTCGCGTATGCGGAAGTTCTCCTGAAAGTAAAGCAGCAGATCGTCGCTGGGCATGATTCCGCCAGTGAAGAAGTGCTGCGCCATCCAGTCCGAAGCGTCATGCACCTCATACGGATAGGCGAAGCGGCTATGGGCAAACACATGCACGAAGAGCAATGCCCCAGGCCGCGACCAGGATGCGATACGGCGCAGCAGTTCAGCGTAGTTGCGCATGTGCTCGAACATCTCGACCGAAACGATACGGTCGAACCGCGAGTCGGTGGTGAAATCATTCATGTCGGCGGTGACCACGGTGAGGTTCGTGAGTCCGCGGCGAGCGGCTTCGGCGTCGATGAACTGCTTTTGCGAGTGGGAATTCGAGACAGCCAGAATGCGGCTGTTGGGAAAACGTCGGGCCATGAAAAGCGAGAGAGAGCCCCAACCGCAACCGAGCTCGAGCACATCCTGGCCATCCTCAAGGCGAGCGCGACGGCAGGTGAGATCGAGCATCGTTTCTTCGGCCTCGGCGAGATCCTTTGTATTGGCGTCCCACAGCGCGCAACTGTACTTCATCTGGGGCCCAAGAACATGACGGAAAAACTCCGCTGGGACTTCGTAGTGTTGCGCGTTGGCGGCGTCGGGCCGGATTGCGATAGGACTCTGGCGCAGTTGCGCGACAAACTGCATCAGTCGCTCTGCCAGTTCTTCTGGAGATCCCTTTTGCTCCTTGCGCAGGCGCGCGGATACGAGGCGCCGAATGCCGATGCGAATGAGCCAGTCGGGCAACAGGCCGCGTTCGAGCCAGGTGTTGTAGCCCGCTTCAAGGACAGGTGATGCGGTGAGGGTTTCAGTTTGCATGGTGTTCTTTCCTTGGGAACCACGGCACAAACGCGCTCGTGGTCTCCTGATAACGCTTGTAGTCTTCGCCCCTGGTGCGCAGCGCCTGCGCTTCGGTCGCGGGGATGCCGGTGACCCGGAAAAGAAAGTACAGCATCATTGCTGGCGGGACGAGCGCCAGATAGCCGTATTTGGAATCGATCGCGAACAGGCAGAAGGCAACCCAGATGAGCCATTCGAAGAAGTAATTGGGATGCCTCGAGTACTTCCACAAACCTGCTCGGCAGGTCTTTCCGCGGTTGGCGGCATTGGACTTGAAGGCATTCAGCTGCATGTCCGCCATAATCTCGCCCGCAATCGACACAACCCACAAAACCGCCGCGGTATACTCGAAGATCGAAAACGCCTGCGCCGGATTCTCCGAAGCAAGAAGAAAGGGCGCTGCCAGCACGACGCAAAGCACGGCCTGAAACTCGAAAAACAAGAAAAACTTCAACGGGATGTTGGTGCGCCACTGCTTGCGGAGCTCGACGTAGCGTCCCTCTTCGGGATGGCCGATGACGCGCGTAAACAGCAGGTAAAGCGCAAGTCGCAAACCCCAAACTGAAGCCATGAGTGCAATCGCAATGCGTCGTGGCGCCCAGCCTGTGCCCATAACCGCGTAGAGCACAGCGAGCAATGCCAGCCCTCCGGCCCAACCGGCATCCACAATCGCCGCATTGCGCAGCGGAAAGTGAATCAACCACAGCAGGAGCATCACTCCGCAGACAGCCACCGCTCCGGTCAGGATCAAAGTCAGCATGATTCCTCTCCTTTCGCGGGAGGGAGTTGGTTTCGCATACGGCGGAGAACGGGAACCAGCAGCAGATAGAGCAGCCTGGTGGCGATGCTCCCGAGCAGGAGCCACGCCGCCACGGCATGGATGGTTACCGTCCAGAGCGTTGCGATTGCGTGGAAGGCGTTCGTGCGAATCAACGCCAGGACGTGGACCAGGGAAAGATCGGACGGAGGGGTTCTGAAGATCCATCCGCCGATGCGGTAGAAAGGAATCAGCAGGGCCAGTTGGACCGGGTACACCAGCCAGTTGACGAGCTGAATCGCCGCCAGATTGAGGCGAAACGCAATTGCTGCCAGCGTGCACAGCAGCGCGGTCGAACCCAGTACCGGCGTAACTCCGAGCGTGATCCCCAACGCAATGGTGATGGAGAGTTTCTCCGGCGTGAGACCCTGGCGGAGGAATTCAAGGATAGGACGTACAACTTTGCGGCGCCACAAATTCTCGCTCATGCCGGACGCCTTCGCAAAATCGCCGCGGCCGGCTCTTCGGGCCTGAGACGGAAGAGTTGAATCAGAACGTAGAACGACATCGCAATGTTGCCCAGCCCCATGATGAGCAGAAACCACAACGCCCTTGCCAACACGCTCCGCTCCTTGTAGAAAACCCAGGCGTAGAAAGTTACGAAGCCGAAGTATGCGTCATAGAGCGTGGCAATGGCCCAGGGGTTGGCAGCGTAGCTGGGCCACGCCGCACTTAGGCTGACAGTCAAGCCGGTGTGAATGGTCATGACGACCATGAATACGAATATTCCGCCGAAGAGGAGCTTCAGAAACAGCTTCATCGGACCTCCTTCTTCAACCTTGCCAGATGCTCTTCCAACTCCGAGAAGTCCTCCAGCGCAAAGGTCCGCACGTTCCCAAATGAGGCCAGAGTCTTTTTCACATTGCTGCCACCAAGCCAGAATTCCGCAGTTCTCGGCAGCTTTTCGGCAAGCAAGCGCAGCTCTTCGATGGTTGCCTGGGTGGGCTCGTTTGCCTTGATTCCCACAACGACGGCCAATGGCGAGGTCCGTTCGGCAGCGGCCACAATCTCCAGCGCAGGCAAGCTCGACCCGAGATAGAGAGCTTCGAACCCGCTGGCCAAGGCCAGCATGGCCGCCGCCAGGATGCCGAACTCGTGCATTTCACCGGATGGCGTGGCAAACAGAATTCGTTGCGATGGAGTTGAGGACGTAGTGAGGCGAACCAGCCCGCCCAGCAGGTTGCGCAGAATCGAGGATGTCATGTGTTCCTGCGCGATGGTCAGCGTGCCGTCCAGCCAGCGGTCACCCACCAGCCTCATTAGCGGGAACACCACTTCACTCACTAGCCGGTCTACGGGCAGCAACGCAGCAAGTCTACCCAGGTGGAAGTTGGCGGTGGCGTAGTCGAAGGATTCGATAGCCGAGACTATGGGAAGCAGAGCATCGCTCACCTGAAGTTCTGTCCTGTCTCGCTCCGCTTTTCTTGCCGTCGGGGTCGGTCCAAGCAGCAGTTTCTCCAGCGCGCTGTCTTCGAGGGCGGCTACCTGCCCAATCGCGTGCCCACGAGCTACCGCGTCGCGCAGCAGCATGAGCCGCCGGATGTGTCCATCGCCGTAGACGCGGCCCCGTTTTCCGCGGACAGGCGTGACAGCCTGGTAACGGCGCTCCCATGCCCGCAGCGTATCGATGCTCAGACCGGTTAGGTTCGCCGCTGCCCGGATGGGATAGTGAACGACAGTCTTGGAACTCACCATGCAACCATATCGTACGGAATTCCAGCTTGTCAATCATTTGTCATGGACAAATGCTTGACAATCCAATCTGCCTGAATTAACGTTGTCCTATTGCGTACGGCCCAGGGCGCGCGGGAGATTGTCATGCATCGCAAGTTGACCAGCTACGAATTCCACATGGTTTTCCCGTTCGTGCTCGTTCACGCCGGATTGCTGGCGGTCTTCTTCGTGCACTTCACTCCGCGCTTGCTGCTTTGGACGGTCGCAACCTATTCAATTCGGATGTTCGCTGTCACTGCCGGCTATCACAGGTATTTCAGCCACCGCAGCTACAAACTGGGCCGCGCCGCTCAATTCTGCATGGCCGCGCTGGCGCAGAGTTCCGGTCAAAAAGGCGTGCTCTGGTGGGCGGCCCATCACCGCTGGCACCACCGCCACTCCGACGCCGAGCCGGACGTTCATTCGCCGGGGCTGCGCGGCTTCTGGTGGGCGCACATGGGGTGGATCCTGTCGAACGAGTACGACAGCTACGACCAGAAACAGATTGCGGATTTCGCAAAATTTCCCGAGTTGCGCTGGCTCGACCGTTACCATTGGGTTCCGGCGTTGGTTTTCGCGCTGGCGATATTGCTGGCTGGCGGGTGGGCCGCGTTCGTGTGGGGATTTATTGTTTCTACAATCCTGCTCTACCACGCGACGTTCTGCATCAATTCCCTGGCCCACGTCTTCGGCAGCCGCCGCTTTGAAACGCCCGACCAGAGCCGCAACAACTGGTTGCTGGCGTTGCTCACGTTTGGAGAAGGCTGGCACAACAACCATCACTTTTCCATGGCCAGTTGTCGGCAGGGATTTCGCTGGTGGGAAGTGGATATCACCTACGTCGTGCTGAAAGTCTTGAGCTTTCTCGGCATCGCCCGAGACCTGCGCCCGTTTCGTGTTCCGGCCCGGCGCGCAGGGAGAGCCGCATGATGCGCATCGCGATCATCGGCAGTGGGATCTCCGGACTCGCGTCAGGCTGGTATCTGAGCCGCAGGCACGAAGTCTCCCTTTTTGAAAAGGAGCCGCGCCTGGGCGGGCACACAAACACCGTCATGGTGGAGAACGGCGGCGATCCGATTCCCGTGGACACGGGATTCATCGTCCACAACGATCGCACTTATCCCCACCTGGTAAAGCTCCTCGTGGAATTGGGAGTGGAAACGCAGCCCAGCGATATGTCGTTCTCCGTCTCCTGCCGCCAGACTGGATTCGAGTATTCGAGCCGCGGCATCGGTGGCTTCTTTGCGCAGCGTTCCAACTTGTTGCGGCGCGCACATTACTTACTGCTTGCCGAAATCCTTCGATTCAACCGCACAGCGCCGAAACTCCTCGACCAGCCGGGAGCTGAAACGGCGACTATCGGGGACATGATCGATGACGGCCGATACCACAACATCTTCACCGGTAGCTACCTATTCCCCATGGCCTCCGCGGTCTGGTCCATGGCGCTCGATTCCATCCGCTCGTTTCCCGCGTTGACGCTGTTGCGCTTCTTCTTGAACCACGGCATGTTAGGCATCAATACACATCCCAAGTGGAGAGTTATACGCGGCGGCAGCCACAAATACATCCCGTTGCTTACTGCGCCATTCAAGGAGCGCATCTATCTCGATGCGCGCATTGCAACGGTGAGCCGGGACCGAAGCTGCGTGACCTTGAGCTTCCAGGATCGTGCTGCGATGGATTTCGACCAGGTGGTGTTTGCCTGTCATGGCGACCAAGTGCTTTCGCTGCTGAAGGAGCCGACTGGCGTTGAGCGCGATGTCATGGGAAATTTCAGAACCAGCCGCAATGTTGCAACTCTGCACACGGACGCATCACTGCTGCCCAGCCGCCTTCCAGCACGGGCAAGCTGGAATTACAACCTGGGCCTGAATGCAGACAAGGCGGCTGCGGTGACGTACCACATGAACCGGTTGCAGTCGCTCACGACGGCGGAAGACTATTGCGTCACGCTCAACGGAGAAGATGCGATCGATGATGCGAAGGTTTTGCGGAAGATCGTTTATCGTCATCCGCGCTACACGCGGGAGGCGGTCCGCGCCCAGGATCGATGGAGCGAAATCAGCGGACAGAACCGAACGCATTACTGCGGGGCGTACTGGTTCTACGGCTTTCACGAGGACGGATTGAATTCAGCGTTACGTGTGGCCCGCGCGCTCTCGGTGGAGTGTTAGAACATGGAATCCGCAATCTATTTCGGCACTGTGAGACACCGTAGGTTCCGT
>CAVUWQ010000048.1:0-5798 GCA_963745105.1 uncultured Acidobacteriaceae bacterium | reverse complement strand
CAGTGATATGCTGAACATGGAGGGCCAAGGCATGAGCGAGGAGATTCAATCACAGGACAAGCCGAAGATGGGGCGACCGCTGCCGGCCCCGCGCGAACTGATTCAAGCCAAGTTCATTGATGCCCTCAGGAGTGGCTGTACGGTCAAAGACGCCGCATGGTGCGCTGGAGTTCCGCCGAGCACGATCCACAACTGGCGCAAATCGAACCGAGACTTCTGGATTGCAGTCAAAGAAGCTCAGATGACTGCGAAGCTAAATCAGCTCCTAAAGATCGTGGATGCCCAGGACTGGAAGGCGGCTGCGTGGTGGCTCTCGCACGTCTTCCCGGATGAGTTCGCAGATCGTTCGCATCAAACGATCGACATCAAGAATCCGGCAATCAAGAAAGAGGCCGATCGACAGATCCGCATCTTCGCGTCCAAGCTGCATTCGATGCTCCCGCCCGAGATCCGAGAGGTGATTGCCGCGGCCATCGACAAGATTGAGGGCGAACAAAAGGCGCTTGAGGCCGGAGAGGCGGTGCCTGAGTGATTCAGATCGGGCAGTGTTGTGGCGGCGCACCAATCCTCTATCCCTATGTTGACGAGGACACGGAACAAAAGCTGAACGACGCGGCCTATCTGCTTGGCGTGCTGTTCTCTATCGAAGCAGCACACGAGAACCCGGTGGCCGCAGTTGGCTATCTGGCTCACGCTCACGCAATCAGGCGAAACTTGCTTTACAGCGGCAGCTCTCAGAGCTAAAACGCCACCAATGCTCGGCAATGTCATCGCGGGTTGGTTCTTCGCCGTCTTAGCCATGGTCGTCTTCTGGGCGATAGTCCCCACCGTGGTCTCCTGGTTCATGCCGAAGCGAAAGCCGTGAACGCAGACAAACGCACAAAGAGGGCCAAGGCAAAAGCCAAGGCGAATCGAATCAGCCGCAATCAACGCAACACACCCAAGGAGGCAACGATGACCGAAGACCGAGTGAACGCCGCTTTCGCAACCTTCGACGCCGCAGTCAAGACGCAGACCGGGACCACCGCGCAAATCACTGATCTCGTCAATGGAAGCAACGCGCTCAAGCAGCTTGTCATGGAGATGCACCGCGACACGAAGCAGGCAGTGCAGGCTATGGCCGCGCAGGAGGCGTTGAACGGGCAGCTCAAGGCGAAGCTCGCGAAGTACGAGCCCGCTCCTGCGCCTGCTGCCGACACCTCCAATGGCAACGTTGTCCCTATCCAATAATCAGGAGGCCCAATGCCGCTCTCACATGGAACCTCGAAGGCCGCTCGCTCGAAGAACATTGCGGAGCTTATTCGCAACCATCACACTGTGGCGCAGTCAGCCGCCATTGCGTACAAAGAGCAGCGCAAGGCGATTGCGAAGAAGGCCGAGACAAAGAAGAAGTAGCAGTTCACCATCAAGGAGGCACCGCTTGAAAGCCAAGGAAACAGTGGAGAGAGCGCAGCAGGGGCAAACGGCATTCCCGCCCCCGGAGGTGACAGCGTCCCAACGACGCCCCGAGTTGAACCCTGAGGGGGCATTCAAAGCGCTGATGGCATCCAAGGGACATGAGTTCGTACAGACCCCGGATTCCTATCGCTGCCGCTTCTGTTCCAAGCGATGGACCTATCAGGAAGTGGCGAACCGGGTGGAAAAGGTGTTCCAGTGCGACCCGAATGAGAAGGCCGCTCGGCCGCTCGCCGCGCGTGCCCAGGACCGGGCTCAGCGCGTCGCTGATGCCGCGGAGATCATCATCCACAAGCTCAAGCGCTACCAGAGCCCGGACGCGCCAAAAGACCTCAACGATACTGTGGAGATTACGCTGCGAATGACGCTCGAAACGATCGAGAAGCAGCTCTTGACGTTGAATTGCCCGCCGCCCCCGGAAAAGCGATGAATGGGATTCTGGCTGTGGCGCTTGCTGTTACGTCTGGATGTTTCATATTGGCGCTCGGATGGATCATCAAAGCGCGCCCGTTGCGAGCAGCCTTTCCGTCTGAGATGCTGCCAAATCCAGTCAGGGAAGACTTGGCTGTTGAGGTTGCCCAGCTCAAGCAACAGCTCAAGGTCGAGCAAGACAAGGTGCTGAACTTCCGCGTCTCGAACAAGGAACTGAGCGACCTGATGATCAAGGCCGAGAAGGAGCGCGATCAGCTCCAGCTCGCCTGGAATCAGCGGCTCCTGGCGGACCAACAGGCCGAGCAGATGCGGGCCAGGCCGAACAGTTGGCCGCGCAAGCCAAGCCCAAGAAGAAGGTCAAGCCGAACGGCGCTACAAAGCGCTCGTGAACCTTTCGCCGCGCCCACCGCTGTTTGTTGAGGCCGGATTAGACTGGCGCCGTATCGAGCCGGCAGATGAGCGGTTTGTCGTCACGAGCTGGAACCTCACGATCCACAAACTGCTCGTTGAGGGCAACTATAGCCGCAAGCTCAAATCGATTGAGTACAAGCCTCGTGGCGCGATGCTATTCCCTAGGTTCAGCGGACTGATCCATGGCGCGCAGATGGCTCACAACAAGAAGCTATTACAGGCCATCTTCGACCAAGAGGCGCCACTGCTCTTGGAACGCTATCTGCGCCCGAGAGACTTCGTCATTGTCTTCAATGCTGCTGAACCGTGGCACATTCTCGCCTATGGCTGCGCGGTCTATGTTTATGTCAAGCCAGAATATCGCGGGATGGGAATCGAACAGGAACTTGAGCGCGCAGTGAGGGACGATGCCCCACAGGAAGCATCCGCCTGAGTTTGCCGCCCCCGTTGTGGGCGATGTGTTTCGAGAAAAGAGCCCGTTTGAGGTCGCCATCAAACGCCTCTATGGGTCACTTTTCGACAAGCAAAAGGCCGTAGTCAACGACAAGTCGAGCCCTTATCGAGTGCTTTGTTGCTCTCGGCGCGCCGGTAAGACACAGCTCATCGCGCGCTATCTGCTCATGCGGGCATTTCAGGTGCCGAATAGCGAGGTTCTGTATCTTGCGACGACGGCAAAGAGCGCGCGGGAAATCGTATGGGACGGTCCCAGTGGCATTCCGGCAATTATTCGCCATCTTGGTCTTGAGAGCTTCTGCAAGATCAATGAGACGAAGACTTCTGTCCAGATTGCGAACGGGACAACGCTGCACGTCAGCGGCGCAGAGAGCAAGGTTGATGCGGCGCGATGGCAGGGTCATGCCTATACGATCGTTGTCTTCGATGAAAGCCAGGATTGGCCGGAAGAGATCCTGGCCTATACCCTGCGTGAAGTCATCGGTCCGGCGTTGTTGGACTTCGGCGGAGAGATGCTCATGGCCGGCGTCCCGAAGCCGCTGTGTGCAGGGAGCTTCTACAATGCCGCTGAAGGAAAATCCCCAGCATGGGCACGGCATCACTGGACCGTATTTGACAATCAAAAGCTTCCGCCTGGGGCCGCCGAGAAATGGGTCAAGGAAGAATTGGCCCGCTTCGCAGAGAAAGAAGAAGACCCAGGCCCGCAGCGTCGGTTTTGGGGCCGCTGGGTTCGTGATGGCAACGCCCAGCTCTACCAATATCTTGCGGACCGCAATGACTTCGAGGAACTGCCTACGCGCGACGACCGAGGGCGCCATATCAACTGGCAGCATGTTCTTGGAATCGATCTAGGCCACCGCGATCTCACGACGTTCACGCTTCTGGCATGGAGCCCACAGACGCCAAAGGTCTACGGCCTTGAGAGCCGCGGGGAAGAGAAGGCTATCGACAGCAAGATTGCCTCGGTCATCAAGAACTTCCAGGTTCGCTATGGATCCGGCATTCGGCTAATTGGCGACACAGGTGGACTGGGGCTGATGATCGTGGAAGGCCTGCGGGACCGCTACGGTATTGCCATCGAGGCTGCCGTCAAGAAAGAGAAGGCAGCAGCTATCCGCATGATGAACACGGCGTTTCGGAGCGGGGATTTACTGCTTCGCAAGGATGGCTGCAAGGAACTCATCGAGCAGCTTCAAATGCTTGAGATGGACAAACGGACCGAGATTGAGAAGCCATCCGATGCCTGTGACTACGCCGACAGTTTGCTGTATTCATGGCGCTGGACGTTCGCCTATGTCTACAAAGAGCCAAAGAAGCCGTTGACCCAAGACGAACAGTGGAAGCAGAAGGAGGCAGCGGCCTGGGAGCGCACGCAGAAGCAGTTCCCGGAAGGTGGGCCCGAAGAACAAATCATGCGTGAACTTGCTGACTGGACCCCGCCCCCTGAGTTAGACTTTTGAGTGTCGCACATACACCGCGTCACGGGCGCTGGATCGGGCATCGGACGTGAGCGGGCGCCTTCGACAAGCGCATCCTTCCCCGTCGCGGCGGCCGACGTCAATGTCCGAAGCCGTCAAAGCAGTTGACATCCTCGAAGGGCCGCGCGAAGAATGCGCATAGCAGGGCCAAGGCTGAACCGTAGTCGTCAGTTCTTCGATTGCGGGAGCCGCCCCTGTTCAAGTCGCGCTACGCCCAAGCCGCTGAGTTGATCCTGGTTGCGAAGGAAGCCGGCGTCCTGACGCTTGAGGTGGGAGACCTGAAGGTTTCGTTTGCCGTCCCGCCACAACCAGTTCAGCCGAGTATCAAAGAGCTGCTGAACCAGCCGTTGCCGGACGAGCTTCCTTTCCCACCGCATCCGAGCGATTGGCGCGACTTGCCGATGCCCGATTCGATGGAGGCCGGATTTGCGCCGACGACTGTGATGACACGAAAGCCAGCATCGGCACCGAAGGAAAAGGCTGAAGAGCCGACCGATGAAGAGATCGCATCAGCCAGAGCCGCCGACCTCGATGGCCAGCTCTTCATGGTTGACACCCCGAAGGACATTGCGGAGCCGCACTAATGCCGTTCAAGGGCCGGCGTAACCGAGACGACAACAATCCGCAGGCCGTAGGCGAGTGGTGGCGAAAGCCCAAGGGCGTTGACGCCTCGGCCGCTGTCATTGCCGCCGCGCATGACCTCACGTTCACCCAGATCGGCATCCAGACGCGGAACTACCGAAACGCCGTCCTTTATGGCGGTTACGGCTACATGGCCGGCTCTCGATTCTCGGCATCGGTAATTCCCCCTACGGGTCCGCTTTCGGCTGTCAGCTCCAGCCAGGGCCGTATGGGCCCCCACGTCAACCTCGTCAATTCTGTCGTCAACACGATCTTGTCCAGGATGCTGGCGAATGGTGCGCCGCATGTGACGTTCCTGACGAACAACGGCGACTTCGAGTTGCAGCACAAGGCAATGCTCCTGGAGCAGTTCGATGAGGGCTTGGCCTATCAGGTGAACTTTGAAAACACTCTGATGCGGGTAATTCTGGATTGTCTCGTGTTCGGCACCGGAATTATGAAGACCTGGGTTGATGCGGATGACAACATTCACCAGGGCCGCGTCTTCCCAAATGAGATTTGGTGCGAGGCGTGGGACGGGCGCGAGCAGGCTCCACGAACCATGTATCAAGTCGGGACCGAGGATCGGGACGTGTTAGCCGCGGCCTATCCAAAGTTGGCCGACAAAATCATGGGCATCAAGGCCATGCATCCGCTCGATGAGAGCACGGCCAGCTCCTACAACACGAACATGCTGGCCGTGTGGGAAGGTTGGCACCTTCGCAGCCCCGAGGAAGACGACGACGGCAATAGCAAGGAAGAGAATAAGCCGAGATGGATCAAGACGCTGAGCCAAGACATCGTCCTGGAAGACGACCGAGGCGACAAATGGGCCGGCGATGCGTTTCCCTTCGACTTCCTGCGATTTTCCGATGTGATGACCGGATTCTTCGGGATGGGCGTAGCAGAACTGCTATGGGGCCATCAGGCCGCCATGAACAGCATCAC
>CAVUWQ010000047.1:0-55260 GCA_963745105.1 uncultured Acidobacteriaceae bacterium | reverse complement strand
CGCAACCGTTTCTCCAGCGAAAATTTCTGCGTGCGCTCAAAGGTTTTGCCCGTCGGCTTGACGGACTGGATGCGCGCGGGAACAAAAGTGCGGAGGTCTTTGCGCGCGTGGTCGTAGGCGAAGAGATACCATTCGCCGTTGATGTTCGCCAGATGATACGCGTCCACGAGGCGTTTCTCCGCCGGCTGGCCGGGCTTGCGGTAATGCAATTCCAGTTGCTGCCGCTGCGCGACGGCCTTGGCGAGCGCGTCGAAAATCTCCAGATTCAGGATCGGCTCGGCGCGCGTGCGGAAGGAAATGGTCTGCTCGATGTCGGCGAGGTTGAGCGAAATGGTGTCGGGCAGCGCTTGCTCCATTTTCTTGATGGCGCTCAACAGCGGTTTCTCGAAGCTCGTGCCGCGATATTGTTGCAAGCGCTTTTTCCGCGACGACGAGCGCGAAAATTTCGCCCTCGGTGATCTGCATCGTCGGAAAGCCGCTGACTTCGCCGTTGTAAAAATAGCCGTTGTTGGCGGGAGCAAATTCAATCGGCAGGTTCAGCCGGTCGCGCATGAACTCGATGTCGCGATGGATGGTCTTGGTGGAAACCTCGACCTCGCGCGCGAGCTTGCTGGCGTTGGGAAAGCCGCCGGCCTGCAGCGCCTGATGAATGCGCAGCATCCGCTCCAGCGGCGGTCGCGAATGGAGCGAGGGTTCATTTGAACGTTGCAAACGGAGCAGAGCAAAACAAAACGAAATTCCCCACTCCGTTTTCTTGTTACCTCTGTTATCTACGTCCCGACGGACATCTTCGCCAGCAGCTCGTCGTTGGTCTTGTGCTTCTTGAGCGCGGCGGTGAGCGTTTCCATCGCCTCGATGGGATTCAAGTCCACCATCGTGCGGCGGAGTTTGCGGATGGCTTCGAGGTTTTTGGGCGGGAACAATTTTTCCTCCTTGCGCGTGCCGCTCTTCGGAATGTCAATCGCCGGGATACAAACGGCGGTCGGAAAGCTTGCGGTCGAGGATCAACTCCATGTTGCCCGTGCCTTTGAATTCCTGGAAAATCAGTTCGTCCATGCGCGAACCGGTGTCCACCAGCGCCGTGGCGAGAATCGTGAGCGAGCCGCCGTTCTCAATCTTGCGCGCGGAGGCGAACATCTTGCGCGGAATTTCCAGGGCGCGGGCGTCCACGCCGCCGGTCATCGTGCGGCCGCTGCCGCCGTGAACGCTGTTGTAGGCGCGGGCGACGCGGGTGAGTGAATCCATCAGCACAAAAACGTCCTTGCCCGCTTCCACGATGCGGCGGCAGCGCTCGATCATGAAACGCGAGAGGCGGACGTGCGTTTCCAAATCCATGTCGTTCGACGACGCGACGACTTCGGCCTTCACGGAGCGCTGGAAATCCGTGACTTCCTCCGGGCGCTCGTCAATCAGCAGCACCATCGCGTGGACTTCGGGATGGTTGGTGGTGATGGCGTTGCAAATCTGCTTGAGAATGGTCGTCTTGCCGGTGCGCGGCGGCGCGACGATGATGCCGCGCGTGCCTTTGCCGATGGGCGTGACGAGGTCAATCACGCGCGTCTCGATCAAGTCCGGCGTGGTTTCCAGGTTGAATTTTTCAATCGGGTCAATGCTCGTGAGGTTCTCAAAGCGGACGACTTTCGTGTATTCCTCAAACGGCATGTCGTTGACCTTTTCGACGGTCTTGAGCTGCGGGCTGGTGCCGCGATGCGGCGGCTGCGTGGTGCCGGCGACGTGGCTGCCCTCGCGCAAAAAATTGCGGCGGATGGTGTCGGGCGTGACGAAGATGTCGGTCGGCTTGGGATGAAAATGGTTGGCGGCGGTGCGCAAAAAGCCGAAGCCCTTCTCGGAAATTTCCAAGTAGCCGGAACCGTGGTTGGGTATTTTGTCCCCGTTGTTTTCTGAACTGCTCATATTATGTGTGCGCGAAGGCCGGAATATGTCCCGAAACCACTTTTTTGAATTTTTGAACTTGGGAAGTCGTCCCGATAAAACAGGACTAACAAAACCTTCGACTCCCCATAACTACGCGGAAACGCCCGCGAATGCAACAAGTATTTTCAAGGCGGAACAGCGCCCCAGCAGCTTCCTCTATGCCCCGTTAATCGAAAGCTGCATCCGTTCATTGAACACCTCGAATCCGTGCTTTGCATAAAAACGCTTGGCTTCAGAGTTGAACGCCCAGACATCCAACTCAACGCGTCCAATCCGATTACGACGGGCGGCGTCCAGCGCGCCTGACATTAACAAAGTCCCCATGCCTCGCCGCCGAAACTTTGGCACAATCACCAAGTGCCGAATGTATAAAACTTGCAGCTCCAAACGCGCCCAACTCGCCGGACGATTCTGAAACTCTGCGTAGAGATAGCCAACGGGCTCTGTGTCTTCGGCCAACAACACAAGACTTTCCAAATTCTCCAGTATGGCACGAAATGCATCAACTGCCGCCTGCGAATCTGCCGGAAGCTTGAACAACTTTGGTAACGCTTCGGCATGCGGCCGCTGGACAAGGACATTCAATGCCAGAATTGTTCCAAGATCACCTGTCGTTGCATTTCTAATGTGCACAATGCGGGTTGACAGTGTGATATCTAGGCTGGGCTGGAGCCCGGCGCTTTTATCCGCCCACCGCCGCGCGCGCTTCGGCGGCGAGCGGCGTGCTCAAGTAACGTTCGCCCGTCGAGCAGGCCACGGTGACGATGAGCTTGCCCTTGTTCTCGGGACGGTTGGCCACTTCAATCGCGGCGACGACATTCGCGCCGGTGGAAATGCCGACCAGAATCCCTTCCTCCTTCGCCAGCCGCCGCGCCATGGCAAACGCGTCGTCGTTGGTAACCTGCACGCACTCGACGATCTGCGGATTGCCGGCGCTGTCCTTCAAATGCAAATTCTGCGGAACAAATCCCGCGCCCGTGCCCTGAATCTTGTGCGGGCCGGGCTTGACCGGCTGCCCCGCGAGCGTCTGCGAAATGACCGGCGAATCCTTCGGCTCGACCGCGATGGCCTGGAACGATGGCTTCTTCGGCTTGATGACTTCCACACAGCCGGTGATCGTGCCGCCCGTGCCGACGGCGGCGACGAGAATGTCGATCTTGCCGTCGGTGTCGTCCCAGATTTCCACGGCGGTCGTTTTGCGAGTGGATCGCCGGGTTCGCCGGATTGTTGAACTGCTGCGGAATCCAGGAGTTCGGCGTTTCCTTCGCCAGCGCTTCGGCGCGGGCGATCGCGCCTTTCATGCCTTCCGCGCCGGGCGTCAGCACCAGTTTCGCGCCGAGCATCGCCAGCAGCGTGCGGCGTTCGAGCGACATCGTTTCCGGCATGGTGAGGATGAGTTGATAACCCTTTGCCGCCGCGACGAAGGCGAGCGCGATGCCGGTGTTGCCGCTGGTCGGCTCGATGATGACGGTGTCCTTCTTGAACACGCCGCGCTTCTCGGCGTCCTCGATCATCGCCATGCCGATGCGGTCCTTGACGCTGCCCAGCGGATTGAAAAATTCGCACTTGAGCAGAATGGTCGCGCCGGCACGCCGGCGGTGACTTTGTTCAGTTTGACCAGCGGCGTGCGGCCGACGGTTTCGATGATGTTGTTGTAGATGCGTCCCATAAAACTTGTTTGGTTGTTGGTTGATCTTGCTGCTTCGGAAATCTTGGCGAAAAGCCGTTTGCGGGCAAGTTTTAATTCACTGCCCATCCCCGTTTTTGGGGATGGCACGAAGTTTCACCAGGTCGTAATCTTTGAAAAACATCTTACCGGCATCAAAACGTCATTTTTGTATCTGCAATCGTGTTGTCGTGAAATAAATAGCTTTTCAGCGCGGCCCGGGTTCGGATAATTGAATCCGACCAAAACACATAAATATCAATCGCACCACTGCCTTGAACCGATGAAACATAAAAATCAATTCAACCGCCGGCAATTTTTGAAAACCGCCGGGGCCGCGCTCGTTTTGCCCGCCATTCTTCCCGGCAGCGTTTTTGGCGGCGACCGGCAACCGCTCCGTCCAACCGCATCAATCTCGGCGTGATCGGCATGGGCTGGCAGGGGCCGGCAATACCCAGGCGTTTCTTGCCGAAGACGATTGCCAGGTGGTCGCGGCGTGCGACATGGACGCGAACCATTTGCAGGACGCGCTCAACCTGGTCAACGACCATTATCAAAACAAGGACTGCAAGGGTTATCACGATTACCGCGAATTGCTGGCGCGCGATGACATTGACGCGGTGATGATCGCGGTGCCGGATCACTGGCATGAACTGGTCGCCACCGAAGCCGCGCGCCGCAAGAAGGATATTTATGGCGAAAAACCGCTGGCGAAAACCATCGCCGAACAGCAGGCCATCGTCCGCGCCGTCGAAAAAAACAAGATCATCTGGCAGATGGGTTCGTGGCAGCGTTCCGTGCCCACTTTTCACAAGGCGGCGGAAATCGTCCGCAACGGCCTGATCGGCACGGTCACGCACGTCGAAGTCGGTTTGCCCGCCGGCTATGCTGATTTTTCCGGCGAGGGAAAGGAGGCGATGGAAAAAATCTCGTCCCTGCCGGATAAAATCACCGATCTTTCCAAAGTCACGCCCGGCACGCCTGCCTGGAACCTGCTGGTCACCGAGCCGCCGGCGGAACTGGATTACAATACCTGGATCGGCCCGTCCAAAATGGAGCCTTACATCGCGGCGCGTTCACACAAAAACTGGCGCTGGAATTACAACACGGGCGGCGGACAATTGATGGATTGGATCGGCCACCATTGCGACATCGCGCATTGGGGATTGGGCTTTGACCACTCCGGCCCGTCGGAAATCGAAGGCCACGGCGAATTTCCGGCGGCGGATGCCGTCTGGAACACCTGCCCCAAATACCGGATCGAATTGAAATATCCGCAGGACATCACCATGACCATCGCCGGCGGCTACGATGACATCAAGAGCGGCGTGAAATGGATCGGCACCGAAGGCTGGGTCTGGGTGGACCGCGGCGGCTTCGACGCCTCCAATCCCGGACTGGAAAAAGGGCAAGTCCCTGCCCGAAGAACTGCGCAAGGTGAAGCTTTACGAATCCAAAGGCCATCAGCGGAATTTTCTGGACTGCGTGAAGTCGCGCCAGCCCACCATCACGCCCGTGGAAACCGCGCATCACTCGGCCATTCCCGGCCATCTGGGTCTGATCTCCATGCTCGTGGGGCGCAAAATCTATTGGGATGTCCAACACGAAAAAATCCTTCACGACCCCGAGGCCAGCAAATTGCTGACCCGCGAGTATCGCGCACCCTGGCATTTTGCCTGAAGAAATAATCTACGCCGCCGGGAAAACCGCTGCTGGTTTTCGGCAGTGGTTTTTTTGTTCGTCATCGATCAACAGTCTGATGACGAGGATCCTGAAAACAATAAGTCCCTGCCCGACCTTTCGGTCGGACAGGGACAAATGGGGGATGGGAGTGCGCCAGTCTCTCTTTCCCATGCTGACATTCGGCGCGCCCTTTTCAGGGGCTGTCAGCTTCCCGACGCCATTCTCCACGGCAAGCGGAGTTTCCGGCCTCGTAGCAGGGCCGTCCAGCGCCTTGCGGCGTCTGAATTTCGAGTGAGGCTTTTCAGCTCGCTTCAACTGGTGGTTGCGCCACCGGCCTGCGAACCAGGTTGAGACACGCCTGTAATTTTCTTTCGCGTCTCCACCATTAGCACCGGGTCAGCCGCTGTTTTTGACAGCGCGTTCGCCCCGTGCCACGGGTCTCGCCTCTTCACTCTCAGGTTGCTTTTCAATCACAGCCCGGCGGTGTCGTTTTTAACATCGCCAGAGCTCGGAAGTTTTTCACGCGGCTTGCCCAGCCTGCGTGTCCTTCCCGGTGCGAACGCTCATTTTGTCCCGCCTTTCGGCGTCTTTCGTTTGGCTGATCCCGTTTTTGCGGAACCGCCAGAGTCGTCCGTCCGTGCTGATGCACAGTAGCAACCGATTACCCTCCGGGTAACTGCGATTCATCCAGGCTCGAAACCGGCCCGGATTACTTGACTCGGTCTGGAACGGTTTCTCATCGTCCCTGGCCGCCTAGTTCCCTCTTTCGCGTTACTGGCACGCGCGAACGTGCCAGAGGAACTGGTGAATACTGCCTCGCCAAATCTTTCAATCTGGTTCAGAGGAGCCGGGTCAACCAGCCTGACCCGACCTTTCCCCAGTCGCCTGGGATTATCTTCGGGATTTCCGGCGGCAATTTTATTCGCCGCCCTGCGTCCCGGTTCTTTCAATGAACTGGAAACAGTATAGCTTTTTTCCCGTTTCCTTCAACGAATTGATGTCCACAGCTTGTTCACCATCCCGGGCCGGTGGAAAACCGGTGAACAACTCGATTCAGCCCATCAAATCAAGCGATTCTCATTTCGCGGCCGTGAATTATTCACCGCGTTTTTTAATTTCAAAGGTTGGCGGTGAACAAGTTCTGCGGGTTGCGTTCGAGAAAAAATCACCAGGCGGAAAAATTCAGCAATGTAGAGTCCAGTTCGGCGGAATTTAGTTTGCACTTTGATCGCCGACCAAATTCACTACGCCGGATGAAACGCCAGCTTCCATTCGCGCTCACCACCTTGCGGCTGCTGCTCGGCCCGGTCGCCTTGGTTTGTGCGCTGACGAGATGTTCCGCGCTGGGTTTATCTGCCGATTCTGGTCGCCGGCACGCTTTCGGATATTTATGACGGCATCCTCGCGCGGCGGTTCGGCGTCGCCACGCCCGCGCTACGCCGCTACGACAGCGTGACGGACGTGATTTATTACCTGTTCATTCTCGCCGCCGCTTTTCTGCTCTGCAAACCGGTGGTCACGCAAAACTGGCCGCTCATCGCGCTCATCGTGTTGTCGGAGGCGGGCACCATTCTCACCAGCTACGTCCGCTTCGGAAAATATCCGGCCACGCATTCCTATCTGGCAAAATTTTACGGCCTCTGCCTGCTCGCCGCGCTCATCGCGCTGCTCGTCTTCAACGCCGGAAGCTGGGTCATCATCGCGCTGACCGTCGTTGCGCTCGTCACGAACTCCGAAATCATCGCCATCCATTTCCTGATGAACACGCCGCCGGTAGATGTGCGCTCCATCTTCGCGCTGCCGAAAAAATAGAATTTCGCCCGGATATTGAGAGCGTAGCGGCGACGCCCCGTCGCCGAAGGTGAGAACGACGCCCACGTCGACCATTTCAGTTGCGGATCACCCACGGAAACAACGGGCGACGGAGGCGTCGCAGCTACATTTCGACCCGTTCAGAATTTTGGTTTAAGTTTCTGCGCCTTGCCGAACAAGAGCCGCAAGCTGTTCATCACGACGACGACGGTGCTGCCCTCGTGCCCGACCACGCCGATCGTCAGCGGAATCTTTCCGAGCATCGCGAACGTGACCAGCACGACCACCGTGCCGAGCGAGATGAACAGATTCTGCCGGATGATGTTCCGCGCGCGATGGCTCAAACGGAAGGCCGCAAGAAAATTTTCCAGCCGGTCGTTCATCAGCACCACGTCCGCCTGCTCCAGCGCGGCATCCGAACCGCGCGCGCCCATCGCCACGCCGATATGCGCCACGGCCAGGCTCGGGGCATCGTTCACGCCGTCGCCCACCATCGCGACTTTCTTGCCGGCAGCGGTGAATTCCTGGATGGCGGCGACCTTCTGCTCCGGCTTGAGTTCGGCGCGCACGTCGTCGAGCTTCAATTCCGCGCGCAGATAATCGGCGGCGGCCTGCCGGTCGCCGGTCAGCACCACGGTGTGCAAGCCTTCCGATTTCAATTCCTCCATGACGTGCGCCGACTGCGGGCGGATGTCATCGCGCAGAACCACGCGGCCAATCAAATCGCCGCTGGCAACCCACACTTCGGAGAAACCGGCTTCGGTGGCGGGCACCTGGGAAATCAGCTTCGCGCGTTCACCGGTCGCGAGCCATTCGCGCCGGCCCAGCAAACATTCCGTGCCGCCGTGCCGGCCCTTCAAACCCAGGCCGGTGACCGATTCGAACTGCGAAAATTCCAGCGTGTCCAACGTCTGCTGCTTGCCGTGGCGCGTGATGGCGCGGGCAAGCGGATGCGTGGATAATTTTTCCATCGAGTAGGCGAGTTCCGCGATCTCCTTTTCGCGGCCGGGCGGAAAGCTTTCCACCTTTTCGACGCGCAGTTCGCCGGTGGTCAGCGTGCCGGTCTTGTCCAGCGCAACGATAGTAACTTCCGCAAGTTTCTCCACCGCCGCGCCGCCGCGAAACAAAATGCCGTGCCGTGCCGCCCACGCGATGGCCGCCAGCACCGCCGACGGAATGGACAGTACCAGCGCGCACGGCGACGAGACAACCAGCAGCGTCATGGTGCGGTAAAACGCGCTGTGCGATTCGATGGTGGAGGTGAACGCCGCCAGCCCGAACACATATCCCCAGACAAAAAACATCGCGAGCGACAGGCCGAGCACGCCGTAGGTGTAATAGGTGCTGAACTTGTCGGCGAACTGCTGCGCGGGCGCCTTTTGATGCTGCGCCTCCTTGATCAACTTGATGATTTTTTGCAGCGAGCTTTCAGCCGCCGGCCGGAGGACGACGACCTCGACTGCACCCCAAAGATTGATGGTGCCGGCGAGCGCGGTATCGCCGATAACTTTTTCCACGGGGGCAGCTTCGCCGGTGAGGTTGGATTCGTCCGAGGCGGTCGCGCCTCTGACAATTTCGCAGTCCACCGGAAATTGCGAGCCGGGCTTGATGAGCAGCCGCGCGCCCTTGAGGATTCTTTCGACGGTGACTTCGGTTTCATTTCCTTTCGCATCAATCGCCGTGGCGGTTTTTGGTGCATCGCGAAACAGCGAACGGATTTCCTTCTGCGTTGGGATGAGTACTCACACTACAACGCGATGACCGCGATCCTGCGCCAGCGCGACTATCATCATTTCTCCGGCCAGTTCAGCTACACCTGGTCGCATGACCTGGATATCTCGGCCGACTCCAATAACGGCGGCACCACTTCGCAGCAGTACAACATCGGTGCCGACTACGGCAATTCCAACTGGGATGTGCGGAATCGCTTCGTCGCCGAGTTCTCCTATGCGTTACCGCTGTTCGCATCGTCCAATGTTCTTACCCGGGAGACGCTGGGCGGCTGGCACGCCACTGCCGTGGTTAACATTCAGTCGGGCATGCCCTACACTGTCTCGATGGCCAGCAACACTACGGCAGCTGGTGTCGATCAGGGCACGGAGCGTCCGTCGTGGGCGCACGGCGAACGAGCCAAATGCAATCTGGGCAATGCCTACACGGGCCTGAGCCACACCACCACTTCGTGCATTGACGAGAGCGCGTATATTCCCGCGGTAAATTACTCGGCGAATCTCGTTGGCTACGGAGACATTCACCGCAACAGCCTTATCGGTCCCGGATTTCAGTATGAAAATCTGGCGGCCTTCAAGGATTTCGCTATCAAGGAGCGCGCGAAGATTCAGTTCCGCGCCGAAGCCTTCAACCTCTTCAACCATCCCAGCGGCGCCAACCCGAGCTCGAGCGGCATCAACATCAGCACGACAGGAGCCTGCGCCACCAACTCCTGTCTCAGCTATCCGAGCGGATACGGTCTGATCACCGGCGTGCAATCGGTGCCGGGATCATTCAGCGGAGCTCGTGTTCTGGAGCTCACAGGCAAGGTGATCTTCTAAGCGAGCCATTCTCGCGCAAGAGGCCGGGTCGCTGACACCACAGCGGTCCGGTCTCTTGCTTGTTTAGGCCGCTTCGAAGATGGGCAATAATTGTCCGGGCAGGACAAATGACCGTTGAGACGCCGGTCGATCGGGGATATACTCCACTCTCGATCAGGCCGCCTTTATCAGAGGATCGCTCGATGTTTGGTTCCGGTGCTTCAAATTTGCTCTCCCGCCGCCGCTTTCTGGGTTGGACTCAGGCGGCTCTGGCCAGCCTGGGCGCCGCCTCGGCCGTACCCTTTGCGAGTGTGACAAGAGCTGCTGCGCTGCCCGCTCCTGCCGCGCCGGCTGACGACTACTACGCGAAGCTGGGTGTCGACACCATCATCAATGCAGCCGGCACCTACACCTATCTCACTGCCGCTCTCATGCCTCCGCAAGTGCAGCGTGCGGTCGCTCAGGCCGCGCTGCATCCGGTTGTGCTCAAGGAGCTTCATCAGGCCGCGGGCGAGTACCTGGCGAAGCGTCTGCGCTGCGAGGGCGCGCTGGTGACATCGGGCGCGTCTGCGGCTCTCACGCTGGCCACGGCTGCCTGTATAGGATCAGCGAACAACGCACGGCCGGAGCAGATTCCGCAGATGGTCTGGCACGGCGCTGACAATCCGGGTATGAAGAATGAAGTCATTGTGCAGAAGGCGCATCGCTACGAATACGACCACGCCATGCAGCTCTGCGGCGTCCGCATCGTGGAAGTCCTCACCGTCGAGGACTATCGGAAGGCCTTCACCGCGAATACGGTGATGACGAACTTCTTCAATTCCGCCGAGGGCGGCCAGATCGACCGCGAGACGTGGCTGAATATCGCGCACGAGCACAGTGTGCCCTGCCATCTGGACGCTGCGGCCGACATGCCGCCGATCGAGAATTTATGGAAGTACACCGGCATGGGCTTCGATCTGGTTTGCTTCTCGGGCGGCAAGGGGATTCGCGGGCCGCAGAACGCGGGGCTGTTGTTGGGTAAAAAGCATCTCATCGAGCTGGCTGCCGACAATGACAGTCCGAATTCCGATGCTGTCGGCCGGGGCATGAAGGTGGCGAAGGAACAGATCGTCGGCATGGTTGCTGCGGTGGATTGGCTGCTGGAGCAGAACGACGAGGCAGACCAGGCCGAATATATGCGGCGCGCCAACGTTATCGTGGATCGGGTCAAAGACATTCCCACGCTGAAGAGCGAAATCTTCGTCCCAGAGATTGCGAACCATGTGCCACATCTGATTCTCAGCTACGACCCGGCAGTGGTAGGGATTACGCCGCTTGAGGTGCAGAAACGGTTGCAGGCACAGCGTCCACGCATCGAGCTCAATCCGGCGACAGGAACCAGCGGCCGGCTCGGTCCGCACTCGAACCAGAACACGATTGTCGTGGCGACATGGATGATGCAGCCCGGCGAAGCCGAGATTGTCGGACGTTCGTTAAAAGCTGTTCTCTCGAATGCGAAGACTTAATGAACACACATTAGAATGATCGTCGAAGCAATTCACCTATCGACAGCAACGAATTCAACCAAGGAGTGAACGATGGAAAAGCAGTCATCCCGGAGAGGTCTTCTCAAGAACGCTGCGAAAGCCGCAGCGGCGGTAACCGGCGGTGCAGTTCTGGCGAGTACCGCGAAGGCGCAGGCCCAAGCTCCGCTTGAAAAGAAGTCCTATCCAAACAAACCCAATACCGATCCTTCGGCTGCGCCTCCACTCTTCTCGAGCGCGGTGTCTTATGGGAATCTGGTTTTTCTCGCCGGTGTCGGCTACCACGAGCAGGGCACGATTGAAGAGGCCACCAAGCATGTTCTCGACGAGCTCGAAAAGAATCTTCAGAGTGCTGGGTCGTCTATGGAGAAGGTTCTGAAAGTGAATGTATATCTCAACGACATCAAGGACTGGCCGCGCATGAACACCGCTTACGCCGGCCGCTGGGGGAAAATCCCACCCGTTCGTACCACCATCGCTCCTGCTGGAGGCATTCCCGGCAATTCGCTTGTCGAGATCGACCTTATCGCCTACATCTGATCCGATCCGTGCACGCTACAGTAATAACAGTGATCGAGCAGGCGATTTCCGAGGCAGTCTCCGGGACAACGCCTGCTCACCCGGTTGCGTTTGCCGCGCCGTGACAGCTATTCGGGAGATCGGATGTCGATCAGCTCTGTGACGAAAAGTTCCAGCGATGCCACACCGGTGATCGACCGGAGCGACTTGCGCTTTGAATCTCTCAAGCGCGGCCACAACCTGCGCTTTCCAGCGACCGACGCTGAAGCGGCGAGCCGCATCATCGTCTGTTCGAGTGGTGATGAAACGGCCGCAGCGCTGCAGCGCGTCGTCTCTTCCGGTCTTCGGCCTACTGTCCGCAGCGGCGGCCACTGCTACGAGGACTTCGTCGCGAACAATCCGAACGGCGCGATTCTCGATCTCTCCACTCTGAATGTGGTCGATGCCGATTCCTCCGGAGCCTTTCGCATTGCGCCGGGCGCAGTGCTGGGCGAGGCGTATCAGGTGCTCTTCAAGCGTTATGGCGTGACCCTGCCTGCGGGAACGTGTTACATGGTGGGAGCAGGCGGGCATATCTCCGGCGGTGGTTATGGCTTGCTTTCGCGTCTGCACGGCCTGACCTGTGACTGGATCACGGCCATCGACATTCTTACTGTCGATGCACAGGGTAAAGTTGCAAATCGCCGCGTCGACGCTCAGCACGACGCAGATCTCTTCCGCGCCTGCCGCGGCGCCGGCGGCGGAAATTTCGGCGTGATCACAAACTTCCATTTTGATCGTTTGCCTCCCGCGCCCGGTGAAGTTGCCGAGGCCGGAGTCTCTTTCTCATGGGCGGACATGAACGTGGAGAAGTTCACACGCATTCTTGTGTCCTTCGGTGATTACTGGGCGACCCGCGGGCTGAAGCCGGATACGTGGGGACTTTTTTCCATCCTGTCTCTTTCTCCTGCCAACTCGCCTACTGCGCGCTTCGGTATCCACGCGCAGTTTGTTAATCCGGACGGCACCGCGTCCGACGTTTCTGTGCTCCGCGAATTCCTTGATCGCTTCGCCCAGTTTGAACCGGATGAAATATCGTTCGATGGTCCGGGGGCTGGAGCTTCACCGCATGATTCCAAAACCGCATCTCCGTTTTATCGAATTAATCATCGCCCATGGCTCAGCGCCACCATCGCGGAAGGAGGCTCCGGCGGAGGCAGCCGCGCGAAATACAAGTCCGCGTATATGAAGCAGACCTTCACGCCAGCGGAATGCGCGGCGATCTATAAATACCTCGCCTCGTCGAAAACAAAATCCGGAGGAGTCTTTCTGGCTGTCGATTCCTATGGTGGCGCCATCAATCGGTCCGAGCGCATTGAGGACACAGCGATTGCGCAGCGCTCGTCGATCATGAAATTACAGTGGCAATCTTATTGGCGTGCGGAGCGAGAGGATGCCGAGCACCTCAAGTTCATGGACGACTTTTTCACGGCGGTCTACACCGGTCCTCATGTGCCGGAGGCTTACCAGGGAACTCCGTTCGGCGATCGCTTTGAGGGCTGTTATATGAACTACGCCGATGCCGATATGCTGCGCTACTCGCACTGGCCGCAGCTTTACTACGGCAGCGGCGGCCTCTATCCATTTCTGCAGCAGGTCAAGCGCCGCTACGACCCGAACAATATCTTTCACAGCTCGATGAGTGTTCGCGCATGAGCCCGAATTGGAGCCGCCGAACATTTGTTTCGAATCTTGCGCTGAGCGCCGCGGTTCCGATGCGCGTCTTCGGCCTTGGACAAGGCGGTGCTAAGCCCTATCTTGCGTTTATGGGGAGGGCTTTTCCGTCGCAGCCGCATCTTGATCGAGTCGAGATGTTCCGCGTCGAGGGCGGCTGCTGGAGCCCTCTGCACTGCTCCGTGACCGCGCTCAATCCTCGGGCTCTTGCTATGCATCCGCGGATGCCAGTCCTCTACGTCGCTCATGCGACGGCAGAGCATGGAAATCTGCCGCGCGGCAGCGTATCTGCATTTGCTTTAGACGTGCATGCTGGATCGTTATCGCTGCTCAGCCATCAGCCGCTTGCACTTTCGGCGACGCATCCCAATCGCCTTACTCTTTCGCCGGATGGCCGACAGTTAATCGTGGCGGCTTCGACAGGTGGGGCGTGGAATATTTTTCATCTGGATTCCGATGGTGTTATTCAGCCTGTGCCGTCGGCGATCAAGCTCACCGGTACGGGACCGCATGCGCTGCAGCGTGCCTCCTGGCCACACACTGCGGTGTTTCACCCGGGTGCGCCGTACGCGTATGCGACGGATTTCGGCTCGGACCACATCGACACCATTGCTCTTGCCGAACCATCGCCGGTGTTCGCCAGCCGGCTGCGTGTGGCTCCAGGTAGCGGCCCGGCTCATCTCGTCCTGCATCCCTCGGGATCATTGCTTGTTGCCGTGAGCAATTTACGGCCTGCGCTCACCGTCTTCCGTATCGGCAACAACGGCGATGTGGTGCCCGAGCCCGTAGACCATTGTGTGGCAGATGCCGAAGTTACTGGACCTTTGGCCTGCAATCGATCTGGAGACGTTTTGTATTTCATCCGTCAGGATCGAAGCGGCGACGCTGTGCTTTCGGTCTTTGCTCTATCTGCGTCGACCGGCAGGCTGCGTGAGCTGCAACGCATCGCTCTCGCGGGCAAGCCGCTCCCGGCGCAGCTGATTGCGCTGGATGATGAGCTGCTACTGCTGAGCGAAGAAGGCGTAGATACTGTATCGCTCGATCGGCATAGCGGCTACTGCATCGAGGGCGCGACCAGTGATCGCGCCCTCGATGCAGCGCATGCCGTGAGCCTAGCCACTCTTTCGCTCTGAGCTGAATCCCTCAAATTTTATTTCGGCGTTGTTGTTGCCGGTACCGGCGTGCCTACCGGAATCGACGGAGGATATTTGCCTGCTGGAATCGGGCGTTCATTGAAGGTCGTCCAGCGCGATGCCTGCCGCACGTCGGCCGAGTGCTGCTTCACATCCCACATGTCCGCGGAGATGCCGTTGAGGTCGTAGACCACCTTTCCATCGCGCAGTGTGAGCTGGCACACCAGCTTTGTGCTGCCGAGGCGCTTGAGGTTGTACATGTCCACGAAACCAAATTTGCCTTTCTCAACGGAAAGAACCGCGACATCCGCTCCCGATCCTACCGACAGATTCCCGAGCTGCTCCTGTTTGATCTCGTGAGCGGGATTGGCGGTCATCTGGGCGATGACTTCCTGCAGTGTTTCGCCCAGCACCATCATCTTGTCGGCGACGTTCAGCATGTCTTTCATGCCGTTGTTCATCGATGTGATGTGCAGGTCGGTGGAGATGGAGTCGGGCTTGTAACCGGTCTTCAGAATCGGGCCTGCAACGGACCATGCGAACGATCCGCCGCCGTGCCCCACATCGCAATAGATGCCGCGCTTGCGCATAACCAGGAGAGCGTCGGACGGTCCACCCGTCTCCTGATTCTGCTCTCCGCGAAGACCTGAGAAGCAATGCGTATAGATATCGCCCGGTCGCAGGTGGGTTGAAACGAGCTGCAGCAGCGGGCGCTCAATTCGATTGGTTCCGTAGTCGATCATCACCGGGATATTCGCGATGTTGCCCGCGATCACCGCCTGGTCGAAGGGCTTCCACTCGGGGCCGGTGTAGTGGGCGCTCTTGATGCCTACGATGACTCCAGGAAACTGCTTGGCCTTGTTCCCGGTCAGCTCGCCATCCATATCATCGAGGTTGTACTCGTACTTCGGCCCGCGCATACCCGCGCCTACGATATTCAATTCCGCGAGCACCCGGGTTCTGGAGCGGTCGATGACCCGGTCTTTGAAATCATCGAAGCTCTTCCATCCCGAGCTGCCAGCATCCACAACCGTTGTCACGCCATTGCGCAGGGTGAAGCCGTCGGGATAGACCGAGTTGTCGCCGGCGTAAGAGCCACGCTCGCCGGTTCCGGCGTAGGCGTGTACGTGGATATCGATCAGGCCCGGGGTTACGTAGTAGCCGTGGACATTGACGGTCTTGAGCGCATCCTTTGCGTCAAGATGTTTTTCGACTGCGGCGATCTTGCCGTCTTTGATCCCTACATCACGCAGATCATCGATACTGTTGCGAGCATCGATGACGTGGCCACCCTTCAGCAGCAGATCGAAGCGGAGAGGGTTGGGTGGTATCGGTGGGGCGACTCTCGGGGCTTCCTGCGCAAAGGTCGCGCCGCAGCAAAGAGAAATGAAAGTTACACACACAGCTCCAAACCAGCGAAGACGTTTTACTTCCATCACACCTCTCCAACAGAATTGCGATTCCGAATTAAGCTCTGGTTGCCTTGAATGTAGCCTTGCCGTACTCGCCGAGCGCCACGTCGCCGGCAAAGGTGTTGCCTGCGACTACGCCAGTAAAGGTGTAGGGCACCTGGTTGCCAGCCACCGCCATGTTGCTCATCAACGTGGCATGATCGGCATCGACCTTGCCATTGAGCGTAGCGTTGAAGACTTCGCCTTTTTGCAGCCCGGTAACAATCGCGCCGTTCTGTTCGAGCACCAACTGCTGCAGGCCGACTCCGCGTGTGTAGTAGATGGTCGCCTGCCAGGTTCCAGCCAGATTAGCCGGCGGCCCGGTGTAGACGGGAGGATTCTCAAACGTTCCCGGATTGCGCAGGTGCCGGGCGATGGCCTCAGCGACAATTTTGTAGTCGCCTGGCTGCATCATGTAGGGCATGATGCCGAGCGACGATTCCATATGGTCGGGACGCCGGCCCTGTCCGCCATCGACCAGGATTCGCGGTGTGCCGGTGTTGAGCTTCTCAACTAATTCGGTCCCGGTGATGCCTACCTTGGCCGCATCCCAGCGGATGCGTAGTGTGGGAGCGCGATTGGACAGGTCTGCATCCGGCATGCGGATCTGCGTTGTGACTGTTGGAATATCTTTCACCGCTTCGGCGATGTATTTGTCCCACTCCAGCCACTGCCGCTGCTCGGCTTCGTGATCGCGCTTGTACCACTGTTGCACTGCGGCGAGCATGCCCATCGCTTCTTCCTTGCCGACCTTCAGCGCACGGCCCCAGTTGTGATGCGGCGCCGCATTCCAGAACGCTGCCGCACACAGGTCTTTCGGTCCCAGCAGCACGCCGGCGGTCTGTGGTCCGCGCATACATTTGCCGCCTGAATAGGCTACAAATGTGGCTCCGGCGGCGAGGTGAATGTTCGGGACAATCGGCTCTTCGGCTGCCGCGTCGACGAATACCGGGACATTCTTTTCCTTGCCGATGGCGCAGATGGTCTTGATCGACAGCGGTTCTTCGAAGGCTCGCGGGCCGGAGAGGATGTAGATCATCGCGGTCTTCTCGTTGATCTTGGCGCGCAGCTCGTCGTCCGTTTCCACTTCAACGATCTCGGGACCCGACATGCGCACTCCGAAATCGTAGGGGTTCCGCGAGTATTTGGGGATGATCACCTGGCTGCGTACTTTCTTGTAGGGCAGAGACTGCGACAGCTCCGGATCGGTTCCGCAGATGCAGGCGACTGTAGCGAGAGCGATAGCCGCTTCGCATCCGGTAGTGACGATGGCGCTGGGCGCACCCATCAGACGCGCGATCTCACCGCCGACCGCGGGCATCAGCTCGTCGAGATGCACGTAGTATTTCGAGGCCTCGAGCATCGCCTGCTTTACTTCAGGCAGCGACTGCGATCCGGTAATGATGGTGAATGTTCCCCGCGCATTGATGAGCGGGGTGACGCCGATGCGCGTGTACAAGTTGTCGCCGGATTTTTCATCCGCGCCCGGAAGAGGTGAGGCATCCACCAGCGTGGCGGCCGAGGCCGAGATGGGAGCCATTGCTGCCGCGGCCGAAAGCATCCCGGACTTTTTGAGAACATCTCGCCTGGACCAGTACACCCTGTCAAAAAGGGACATTCGTTGCCTCACCTGTTCTATTTGTGGTTAAAGCTAACTGGAGCCGCCGTGCTGAGCTGCAACGGCCGCTTGCCTGCGATGCTGTGTTGAAGAATACGCCGGCCGGAAAAGCAGGCGAAGAGATGATTTAACCGTGCCGCGGACTTGCTGTCATGGGTCAGAAGGCCGGAGGTTCTCTGGGGCAAATGACCTAGGCCGCCGCGTGGGAGGTGACACGGCAGCGATGCCCGAATGCTTTTAGATCCGGCCAAACTGCTTTACCGCTTCGACGATGGAGTGAAATTTCTCAATGTACGGATACATGCTGTGCTCGCTGTCATCCAGCTTTTGCGCCTGCACCAGCACCTCTGCGGCATGGGCGCGTGGCACAACAACTACGCCATCCTGATCGGCGACGATGATGTCGCCCCCATTCACGAGGGTGCCAGCGACTTCGATGGGAATATTCATGCCGCCGAAGCGGTAGTGAGAGACGGACGTGGAAGGCACAGCGCCGGTCGCGTATACGGGAAACCCGATCCTCTTCAGCTGAGGCAGATCGCGAACGCCGCCGTCAACGACGGCTCCGGCAAAGCCCCTGGCAAACATGGCGGTGCCCATGAGGCCGCCCATGCCGGCGATGTCCTCTCCATCTTCAACCTTCATGACGTACACAGAGCCAGCGCCGCCGCTATCGATTGCGCTCAGCATGCCGGAAAGCGCATTCGGATCTTTGTTTTCTTCCTTCTTGAGCAGCACGGTCAATGCGGTGCCCGCGAATTTTGTGGGGAAGATCGCCTGCTCCTTGTGCGACATGTAGTGCTTCTCGTGCAGCAGCTGCTCCTCGGCATCAGAAACGGATGCGGCCTCGACATGCCGGTAGGCCTCAATCATCTTCGCTGCATCGTTCTCGTACTCCGCAGCCGTCAGGGGCGTATACACCTGCAGTGCGACGGCGACGCTTCCCAGCGCGATGCTGGCCAGGCCAATGCCGCACAGCACGGTCATCGCTGCGAGTTTTCTTCTTCTGGTGATTGCCATAACAGGAACTCCACGGATTTCGTTGAGCGGACTTCGGAGCTAGTCGAAATGCACCAGGCCGCGTTGCAGCGCATAGATCGTCGCCTGGGTGCGATCACGCGCTCCCATTTTGTCGAGCACCGAGGAGACATGGATTCTCACCGTCTTCTCCGCGATGCGCAACTGCTCGGCGATCTCGCGATTCGATCGGCCCTGGGTGATGCACACCAGCACCTCGCTTTCGCGCGGTGTGAGCTCGACGGCGGGTGTCCGCTCGGCAAGCCGGTCGAGGGCGATGCGGGGAAGATAGCGCAGGTCCCGCGAGACGTTCTGAATGGCGTTGATGAGCTCTTCTCCGCTGGCGTCCTTGGTGAGATAGGCCATGGCTCCCGAACGCACGGCACGGTAGATATCTTCGGATCCGTGGTAGTTCGAGAGCACCACGATGCGGGCCGGATACGGCATTTTGCGCAGGGTAGCGATCACGTCGAAGCCGCTTACGCGGGGCAGGCGCAGATCGAGCACCACAACATCCGGCTTCAGCGTGCGATAGAGCTCGATCCCTTGCTCGCCATCTACGGCTTCACCCACAACCCGGATCTGCGAATGACCGGCGAACACTGACTGCAGCGCCATCCGCGCCAGAAAGTGATCCTCGATAAGCAGCACCCGAATCGGTTTCATGTTCATGCTTCGCACCTCATGGCCGTACGTACCTGTTCTGCCATTCCATCCTGATCCCGGCTGGATATGAATTTCGCTTCTCATCAGACCCCAATCCATGGAACGACGTGCTGTTGTTGTTTTGACGCGTTGCTGATGGTCTGGAAGCTGACGGTCACTGCGACTTCGGTGCCCGCATGCACTGAGCTGTTCAGGCGAAGTGTGCCGCCCAGCTTGCGCGCGCGCTCCTGCATTACGGGAATGCCGAAATGCCCGGTTCGTTTCCCGCCGTCGGTGAGCTGAAAGCCATGTCCATTGTCGCGTATGGTCAGGCTCAGCGAGTCGCTCTCGTAGTACAGGCCGACGTAGATACGGGAGGCCTGCGCGTGGCGCATGGCGTTGGTCACCGCCTCCTGGCCGATACATACGAGATGGTGCACCGCGCCGGGAGCAATGGGGATCTCCTCGCCCTGCACATCGAAGACCGTAGCGACCGTATCGCGCAGGCGGTGTGTGGTGAGTGCCCGCGAGAGAGCCTGCGAGAGGATGTCTGTCAGCTCTTCGGAGTCGCGCAGGTCCCATATGATACGGCGGGCTTCCGCCTGACAGTGGGCTACCATGCTGCGCGCCAGCTCGCAGGAAGCCGCTGCCGGAGTTGCGCCGGCGTCGGCATCGCGAAAGAGCTTGGCCGTGGCTTCGAGCTGCCAGGAGATTGCGGCGAAGCCGGCCATCAGCGTGTCATGGCAATCGCTGGCGATGCGGTTCCGCTCCTCAAGCACGATGCCCATCTGCCCTTTGAGCAGCTGATCGCGCTGATTGAGTAACTGCGCGGCGAGAAGAACCACTCCAAATATGAGCAGCAGATAGAAATACCAGGTCTGATAGAAGAAGGGCAGCTGGGTTACCGGAAGCTCGGCAACAAAAGCACTCCATGCCTCGCCCGGTCTTCTTGCCTGCACTTGAAAGCGATATTTTCCGGGTATGAGACGGCGATAATGCGCGACGCGATTTTCCGTGACTGTCCAATTCGCATCGTAACCGCTGAGCTGGTAGCGATATTCCGTCGGCCGATCGGGTCGCGCATCGCTACTGAAGAAGATGATGACCTCGCGGTTGCCTGCGTCGAGGCTCACCGGCGAGTCCTTACGCATGGCATTGGGCTCAACCTCACTGGACAGCGACCAGCCTAGAATCTGAGCTTTCGGTGCGGACGAAGCAGGGACCGTCTTGGCATCTGCTGTGACAGGAGCTGACGTCGATGTGGCGGCCGGCGGAGCATACGGGAGCGGTGCGATCTGCGAAAGAGAGCTCGCCGCACACAGGAAGGGAGGGAAGAGCAAAAATGAAAGAGACTTCAGTTTCCCAAGCATTGTCTCTAGGCCACCACACTTTCACGCCATGATACAAGGACATAGATTTTCTTTATGCCGGCGATTCGAGCGCCCGCTCGGGATGCACCACCAGCCAGCAGGCCGCGCCCACGATAGCCATGCCTGCGGCCACCGCAAAGGACATGGTCCAGCCGAAGTGCTGGGCAATCCAGGGCGTAAGCGAGGCGGTGAGCGCTCCACCCATTTGCCCTGCCATATTGACCAGCGAGGAGAAGACGCCCGAGCTTCGACCGGCGATGTCGACCGACACGGACCAGAAGGTGCTCTGGGAGAGATAGAGAGCGCCAGCGCCGCCGGCAAGGATGATGCCGGCCAAAGGCGCACTGCGGACCTGCGAACCGACCACAAGAAAGATGGATGTAAGAAAAAGCGAGGCCGCGGCCAGGTAGCAGCGTCCAAAGCGCAGGCCGTAGAGGCGGGTGAAGCGATCCGACAGGGTTCCACCTACAAGACTGAAGACCGTCATGCAAAGGAAGGGCAGCATCGTGTAACGCGCGCTGAACTTGAGGTCGAGTCCGCGAACCTGCGCCAGGTAGAGAAAGAACCAGCTGAAGAAAACCCATGCGATGTAGCCGAAGCTGAAGTATCCGGCCATGAGCGCGGCAAGGTCTCTGCGCGCGAAGATCGCCTTCCAGAAGATGACCTTGTTGGCCGATCCAGGCGAAGTAATTTCTGAAGATTCAAATGTCAGTCCAGCGCGAATTTCATTCAGCTCCGCGCGCGAAACTCCGGGATGTTCTTCCGGCGTATCGCGAGTGAAGACCCACCAGATGGCGCCGGCGAAGCAGCCCACCGCGGCGCTGAACCAGAACGCCGCACGCCAGCCTTCACTGAGAATGATCCAGGTGAGAAGCGGAGGGGTGAGACCGCTGCCCGCTCCTACTCCGGCAAAGATAAGGCCATTGATGAAACCGCGCTCCTGCTGGGGAATCCAGCAGGCGACAAACTGATTGGCGGCGGGGTAGATGACGGCTTCGCCTGCGCCAAGCAGAAAGCGCACTCCAATGAGCAGTGCGATGGCGTGCGGTATGCCGGTGGGAAGCATGGTGGTGAGTACGGTGGCGAAGCCCCACCAGAAGACGCCGAGAGTAAGCACGCGACGCGGTCCAAAGCGGGCTGCCAAAATGCCGGCGGGGAGCTGAAAGCCGGCGTAGCCGATCAAGAACGCCGAGAATATCCAGCCCAGAGATTGATTGTTGAGACCGTATTCGCGGCTGATGTCGAGGCCGGCAATCGAGATATTTGTTCGGTCGAGAAAGGCGACCCCGCTAAGGATGAATAGCCAAAAGCCCGAAAAATATCTGACCCGCGTGCGTCGTGCGACGGCCATCGTCGTCTCCGATTTGAGAAGCTTTTCCATGCAATAGTTGCTGTCTTTGCACTCTAATGCATCGAGGAGGCAGGTCGTGCAGCGGGACTAGGGCATATGTCCCAAGCTCGCGAAAATTTCTTAGGTTGTTTGTTCGTATCCCGGAAGCAATGAAATTGACCGCCGTTGAATGCTCATCGCAGGCGGGCATATCTGAGGCTTCGTTCGGATGATGTATTCAGGAAACAGGCCGAGGCTGTTGATGTACCGCTGTGGCCTCTACGAGTGCTCCTCTGTCCGGTCGCCTTCTTTACCTGACTGGCGGGCCATGAGCGGGATGATGAAGAGAATGGCGAGCAGCGTGGTGACCATTCCTCCGACAACCACGCGAGCCAGCGGCTGCTGCGTCTGCGCGCCGATCTCCGTGGCTACCGCAGCGGGCAGCAGTCCCAGGCCGGCGGCGAAGCAGGCCATCACCACCGGGCGCATCTCGTCGAGGCAGCCCTTTTCGAGACCATGTACCGGACCCTCTTCACGCTGAGCGCGGCGGATTCCTTCGAGGAAGACAACGGCGCCCAGCGTTGCGACGCCGGTTAGCGAGGTAAATCCGACGGCAGCAGAGATGCTGAACGAGGTATGGGTGAGGAAGAGCGTGACCACGCCGCCGATGGCCGCAAAGGGCAGCGTGCCGACGATGATGAACGCGTCCTTCCAGGTGCGGAACTGGATGTAGAGAAGGATGAGGATGATGAGCACGCTGACGGGAATAATGAGCGCCAGCCGCTTCTGCTCCTTGCGCAGGCTGTCGAACTCGCCGGCCCAGGTGTAGTCGTAACCGGTAGGCAGCTTCACTTTCGCGGTGAGTTGCGACTGCAGATCCTGAATGGCGCTGGCCAGATCGCGTCCGCGCACGCTGAACTTGATGGGAATATAGCGCCGGCCGCCCTCGTGATAGATCATGAAGGCGCCGTTGCGCAGAGTGACATCGGCGACGGCATTCAGTGGCACCTGATTTCCGTCAGGAGTGGCGATCAGGATCTTGCCGATGGAGTCCGGCGTGTCGCGGAATTGCGATGAATAGCGAACGGCGAAATCGAAACGCCGATCGCCGTCGATGATCTGCGTAACGGGCGCACCACCCACCGCGGCCTGCACGATGTTATTTATGTCCTGCGGTTGCAGGCCGAAGCGCGCGGCCTTCATGCGATCGATGGAGACGAGCAGGCTGGGTTGGCCCGTGACATCGAAGACGCCGACATCGGTGATGCCGGGAACCTTGGTCATGATCCCCTGAATCTGATCGGCGATGCGCGTGAGCTCTTCAAAGTCCTTGCCGAAGAGCTTCAGCGAGTTCTCACCCTTCACGCCGGACATCGCTTCTTCGACGTTGTCCTGAATGTTCTGGGAGAAGTTGAAGTCGATGCCGGGATAACGGCTGAAGTCTCTTTGAATAGCGGTGATCAGCTCGTCTTTATTGCCGTGGAACTGGGGTCTCCACTGAGCGGCGGGCTTGAGGTCGGCCAGGAACTCGGCATTGTTGAAGGTGCTGACGTCGGTGCCGTCGTCGGGCCGGCCCATTTGCGAAATGACCTGGGTGATCTCCGGATAGCTGCGCAGGATGGAGCGGATGCCGTTGGTGATCTTTTCCGATTGCTGGAAGGAGATGTCCTGCTGCATGGTGGCGCGAATCCAGAGATTGCCCTCTTCGAGCGCGGGCATGAACTCGCCGCCGGTGAACTCGAAGAGCACGACTGCGAGCACCAACGCGGCGATGGCGACCAGCCACGTCAATTTGCTGAAGCGCAGGGCCTTCTTGAGCGTCCAGTCGTAATTTCTCTTGAGAAAGCTGCTCAGCTTCGTTTCGGTCGCGTCCTGCTTGATGCGCTTGGGAACGGCGAATGATCCCAGGACGGGAGCGAAGACCAGAGCGAAGATAAGCGCACCGGTGAGAGCGAATCCATATGTCACGGACATTGGCGCGAAGATTTTGCCGGGCACACCCTCCATTGTGAAGAGAGGAATGAATGCGACCAGAATAATGAGCGTGGCGAAGAGAACGGGCTTTGCTGCATCCGTTACGCCTTCCATGATGAGCTCGCCTACATCCTCACCTTCCACGCGGCGCGAAATCTTGCGATAGACGCTTTCCAGCACGACGATCGAGGCGTCGACGAGGATTCCAAAGTCGATGGCCCCGATAGAGATCAGGTTTGCCGAGTGGTTGGTGAGCACCATCATGGCAAACGCAAAAAGCACCGCGAAGGGAATGGTGATGGCGGCGATGAAGGTGATGCGCAGGTCGCCGAGCATGCTCAGCAGCACCAGGGTGACGAGGATGAGTCCGGTAATGATGACGTGGCGGACGGTGGTGGTGGTGGTCTTGATCAGCTTGGTGCGGTCGTAGATGGTCTTGATCTGCATGCCGGGTGGCAGCAGGTTCCCGTTATTCAGATCATGGATCTTCTCGCGCAGGCCGGCGAGAGCGGGCAGCGAATTTCCGTTTTTTTGCAGTAGTACGATGCCCTCGACGATGTCCGGATTTTCATTGCGTCCGACGATGCCGAGGCGAGGCTGATGGCCTTCCATGACGGTCGCGACATCGCTGAGCAGAACCGGCGTGCCGTTGCGCTCGGCAACGACGATGTTGTTCATATCGGTCAGCGAATGCAGCAGACCGATGCCGCGCACGTTGACGCTCTGGCTGCCCAGAGTCAGATAGTTGCCGCCGGCGTTGGCGTTGCTGTTCTGCACGGCGTTGACTACCTGGGTCATGGTCACGCCCATGGCGAGCAGCTTGTTGGGGTCGACCTCAGCCTGGTACTGGCGTGTGGTGCCGCCGAAGGTGGCCACGTCGATGATGCCCGGCACCTGCTTCATCTCTCGGACCAGCAGCCAATCCTGCGTGGCCTTTAATTCATTCAGTGAGTATCCGGAACCGGTGAGCTCGTAGCGATAGATTTCGCCGACCGGTGACTCGGGCGACAGCTGTGGCTGCAGCTGATTCGGCAGATTCACCTGCTGAATGCGATTCAACGCCTCCTGTCGATCGGTGAAGTAATCGCTGTCGAAGGTGAAGTACATCTTCACGTCGCTCAAGCCAAAAATACTGATAGAACGGATCTGGTCGAGCTTGGGCGTGCCGTTCAGACCGGCTTCGAGCGGAATCGTAACCTGCTGTTCCATCTCCTCGGCGGACCATGAGGGGTTCTGCGTGATGAATTCGACCATCGGCGGGGATGGGTCGGGGTAGGCCTCGATATCCAGCTGGAAAAAGGCGAACGCGCCAACCGCCAGCGAGGATAGAAACAGGATCAGGATGACGTTGCGAAAGCGCAGCAGAGTACGAATCAATCCTTGCATGATTAATCCTCTGACTCGCGCAGCAATTCAGCGCCGGTGGAAACAACCTTGTCGCCATCCTGCAGGCCTTGGGTAATTTCGTCGGTCGTATCGTGAACCGTGCCGAGGACCACGTCGCGCCGCGCGTATTTTCCGGGCGAAGTTTCAACGAACACGAAGGTATTTTTGCCGTTCTGGATCACCGCGGTCGAGGGAACGACGATCGCGCTGCCTTTCGAGTTTGTAACCGCGATGGTGGCGTACATCTGGGGCTTGAGCTTGTGGCCGGGATTCGGGAGCACGACGCGAGCTTTCAACGTCAGCGTAGTTGGGTCGACGGCATCCGAGATATTGTCGATGGTGCCGTGAAAGACCTGGCCGGGATAACCGGTAACGGTAGTATCCACGGGCTGGCCGACCTTAACCGATGCCAGATCGCGCGGATAAAGATCGCCGACCACCCAGATGGAATTGATATCGGCGATGGTGGCAATTGCGTTTGCGTTATCGAGCGAGCGCTGCAGTTCGCCGGCTGCTGTGCCTACATCGAGCACGACTCCATTAATAGGAGAACGGATGGGGATCACATCCGAAGTGTCATTCTCAGAAAAGCCGAGGATGTGGAGGGCCTGGCGGGCGCGCTCGAGCTCGGCGTGGTCCGCGTCATCGAGAGCCTTGAGGTCATCGTAGTCGCGCTGAGCCAATACCTCGTGCTGCAACAGTTCCTTGGCGCGCTGCAGCTGGAGATCGGCGCGCGCGGCTTCAATCTTGGCCTTCTCGAAGTCGGATCGGGTCTGCGCTGCGTCGCTGCTCTGCAGCATGCCCAGCTGCTGCCCCTTGCTCACTTCCTGTCCGGGCAGCACCTTCAGTGCAACGACTCGCCCGCTGATGGGCGGATAAATGTGCACCACTGAAGTTGGATTCGCCATGATGTGCGCAGCCAGAAAAAGCTGACTCGCTACGGCCTGAGGGTGAACTTCAATGGTCTCGACCACGCTTTTCGGCGGCGCAGGCTGAGCGGCCGGCGCCGGTTGATCCTGTTTGCAGGCAGCGAGAAAAAGAAGCGGGGATGAGACAGCTACGGCAAGTGTGCGCCGTTTCATGGCAGGATCTCCGTGGCAGCAGCGAAGCTGAGTTGATGAATGCTCAGCCAGACCTGCTGGTTGGCGTTCAGTGAGTCGAGATGGATTTGCCGGTAGTCGCGCAGCGCATCGAGGTAGTCGAGCAGGGTTGCGCCTCCGTGGCGATAGCTGTATTCGAGGTTATCGCGTACACGATCGGATTCGGCCAGATAGTGGCTGTTGTAGCGCCGCGCCTGATCCTGCGCGGTGGTGAGAGCAGCCCACGCCTGATCCACATCGTTGACCACCTGGTTGCGCGCGGCGGTTTCGGCGAAGCGGCTGGCCGTGGCTTCGTAGCGTGTCCGCGCCTTCTCGCCCTGATTGCGGTCGAAGATGCGCAACGGAATGGAGATTTGAAATCCGGCGCTGTTGTAGCTTGCGGAGCGCTCATACTCGCCGCCGATGGTCGGGTCGGTGGTGCCGTCCGCGTCCGCCAGTTTCACGCTCGCATCGGCGACACGCACGGACTGCAGGGCTGCCTGGTAGTCGGGGCGCGCCGCCAGGGCCGCCTGTTCGAGCTGATCAGCGGTCTGGGTCAGTGCGGGTGGGTCAAGCGTGCCTGTGATGTCGAAAGTAGTCGTCGGCTTCTCAATGCCCACGAGCAGCTGGAGTTGGTCGCTGGCTTGAATCAGATTCAGTTTGGCGTTGTCGTCATCGGACTCGAACTCGGCCTGCTGCAGGTCGATGCGATCGAAATCTGTGGCGCTGATATCTCCGGCGTTGAGCCGCGCTTTGCTCAGATCCACTGTTTTGCGATAGCTCTCAAGGTTATCGTCGGCAATCTTCAGCGCGGCCTTGGCGGTCAGCATGTTGGTGAAGGAGTTCTTCACCTGAAGAATGGTCTGGCGCTCGCTGTCGTTATATTGGCTTCGCGTCACGTCGGTGGTTGCATGCGCGATGTCGAGACGCCAGCGCCGCTTTTGTCCACGCTCGAAGAGGCGTGTGACATTTGCTGAGTAGGAATAGGGATTGGCCGGATTGTCCGCCGGCAGAGAGACATCAGCGCCGGATATCGTGAAGCTGGGATTCTGCCGCAAACCGGCGGTCACCTCGCTGGCTTTGGTGGCGATCACATGCTGCTGTCCGGAGAGCAGGGTCGGATTTTTTGCGCGGGCCAGGGAAATCACCTGCTCCAGCGTCAATGGCGCGGGAGCCGTCTGTGCTGAGGCGCAAGCTCCGGCAAGCAGCAGCGCGAACGGGAAGCCTAGGCTTCGGAATCGAATAAGTGTCATAGCACCACTTTCAAAAGTAGCTGCCAGAAGGCTAGGAAGTTATAAAGAAATGAAAAATGCTTCACAAAGAGTATTGAAAACAGAGGTCTTCTAGAGGGCGTGGGACCCTGGGCAAGACTTCTCCGCGATACGGTTCCAAAATGGGGAAATTAGTAAATGGACAATATGGGCATTCGTAAAAATAAAAGTTGACCGGACAAACGACGAGATGCCGGTTCGATACACATAGCAGTTTTGCGTCCCGTACTGCTCCCTCCATCCCATCGCAATTGCGCCAGGCTCCCGACTGGACAAGCTTGCCGCATCATCTTCATAATAATCGACTTTTATTCGAACAGCTGCGAATGCGGCAGCCGCCGAACGCGTTCTCCGGATAAATCCAAGCGGTTACGGAAGTCGATTGAAGTTTGCAGTCTTCGGGCTTTCTGCTTTGGCGCAGCCGGGTTTAAGTGTAACAACAGGAGTCCGGTTCATAGGGTGTTCGAGCACGCGAACTGCACAGGGTCAAAGGAAGGGCGAGATCATTCCCACGTGAATGATTTGTCATCTGCCTTCTTTCAATCACGCCAGATTTTTGAGTTGGGGATACCGGGCAAAGATGCGGCGCTGGTCCTCGGGCGTTAGCTGTCCCAGCCGCTTTGGCTTGTCCTGCGGGCGGGTGCCCTTCTGATTCAGGACATTCATCAGGCTCCACTCCCGCTGCAGCGTGTGGGGCTCCTCGGCCTTCAGGTCATATCGGGTGAAGTCGATGGCCAGCGGAGGGGTTTTCTTCTCCCAGTCGTGCAGCAGGGCGAGTCGAAACTCCTTATTCATGAACCATTGAATTTCGAGGTTCTTCTCCGAGCCGGGTGCGCCGGTCCCTTTGGCGTCGAAGCGGTAATTGAGCTTGGCATTGTTGGGATTGTGCTTCCTCCACTCCAGGCCGAATTCGCCTTCGGTAATCACCTGGGTATCGGGCCAGCGGTCGCGCACGGCTCCCAGCCAGTAGGTCAAATCTTCATCGTGACCGATGGAGGTCTCCCAGATGGCAGTGACCCAGCCGAAGCCATTCAGCGCGTGTCCGGTGTCAAAGTGCATGGCCGTGGTGTCCATCATCTCTCTGCGTCCGGCAACGGCGCCGAGGTTGCCGACGCTCTCGATGGGTCCAACACCCAGCCGGCTGTTGAAGCCGCCTTCAAAGCCCTGGCGGCGCGCGGTGAGGAAGTCGCAGGTCCAGCCGTCGAGGCAGACGCAATCGATGAAATCTTCCGGACCCTGGGCTGGCTTGAGATAGTGCTCGCGGCTGGGATAGTACGGATAGCAGATTCCGCCGTCGCCGTCGCCATTGTCGATGCCATGCTGGCTCCATATCTGGCCCTGGCAGACGTGAATTCCCTCGTCCTGGGCGAGATCGCGCTGATTTTCAGAATCCATGAAGCCGGCTATGAGGCATTGGGGCCTGTAGCCGCCGCCAACTATCTGCGAGACCTGTCCCAGAGCATCGTGAATGTTCTGCCGGTTGTGTTCCCGGGTGTCGAACATGGGGGCGAAGTAGCCGCCTGGGATAAAGGTGATCTCGTCGCCATAACGGTCGTGAAAGGATGCGAGCAGACGCCGGGCTTCCTGATACTCCTTTCGCTGATCCTGCAGGGCGAGCCAGCTGATGGCCCAGGTCATGCGGCCGCCGGGGCAGCCGGCGGCAAAGGCGTCGCGGCGTGCGCGGATGAGCTCGGGGCGGTTATCGACGGCCTCGTCCTCCCCGATCGAGCGAGTCGGGGTTACTTCAATTTGGTTTACGCGCACGATGGAAACGTGGGTGAGAAAGCGTCCGCCCATGGCCGCCTGCGCCGCTTCCGCTTGAATCCCTTTTGTAACTCCCGCGAGTGCAATTGAAGAGGCAGCGGCTGCCGACTGCGCCAGGAAATTCCGTCTTGTCCAGCTCCTGCTCACTCAAACCATCCTGTTTTCGAGTTTTATTGCGACGCATGCGTTTTTTGCTCGCAGGCGCCGGACGCCGATCCGGCATCCGTTTGGATATTACGCCAGTGCCGTAGCCATACCCGTGTTGAGGCGCAGTGATCTGATGGCCGGGATGCCCAGCCGTGCTGGGAAACGGTTGCAACAGCTGCCGCGGTAGACTCTCCGCATGATGTTTACCAGGAAGCTTCGCGAGGGCGTACGCAGTGGGCGAATCACCTGCAGCGTCCGCATCTGGAAAACCCCTCGTGTAAGGGTGGGTGCGCGCTACGGCATGGAGGAAGGCGAAGTCGAGGTCGATTCGATCGAAGCGATCGGGTTTCCCGATATCACTCCCGAGCTGGCGCGCGAATCGGGATTTCTGGGAGTACTCGACCTGCTCAAGGTTGCCAAACACGGCAGCGGGGAGAACATCTATCTGGTCCGATTCCACTATGTGGCGCCGCCCAAGCCCAAAGCGCAGCGCTCCGGAACTAGAAAAAATCCCGGCTAGCTGCCATTTGATAGTTTCGCGTTGTGCCTCGCGCTCAGGCCTCGAAACGCACAATTTTCGTGAAAATCGAAAAATGTTGTTTCTCTTTGCATGTTGCAACACCAACTGTAGACTCTCACTTGTATTTGAGCTTTGCGATTTAGAGCGCCTGCACAAGACCAGCTACTTTTAGAGACCTTATGGTCACTCTCTCCCGTTCTTCGGAAAATCCGGTTCAGGACTCTATCCTCTCGCCTGGGTATCGCTTCCCCTCCGGTACACATCGCGAGGCTGGGCTGCGTGTCCTGATTCGAGAGATATGGCAGGGGTGCTGGCGGCGTAATTCCTGGACGGGCGCCTCCCTGATCCGTCTTGGGTGGATCTTTCCGCTGGTCACTCTCTGCTCGTGGCTGGGCATCGTGCTTTCGCATCAGTCGGAGGGCGTAGCTACTATCTGGCTTTCCAATGGCATGATCTTCGGCCTGCTCATCACGCAGCCGAGACGCCGTTGGCTGGCCTATTTCATCGCCGGTCTTACCGCGGACACGCTGGCCGACATGATTTATGGCGATCCTTTCCGGGTCGCGATCGGCGTTTCGCTTGCCAACTCCATCGAGGTGATCAATTCCACGATTCTGCTCACCCTGTGGTTCGAGTCGCCGCTCGATCTATCCCGGCGCAGGTCGCTGGTGGGCTTTCTGCTCGTCTCGGTGGTGGGCGCGACCGCGCTGACCAGCGCGCTCGGAGCGTGGTGGACGCTGCTTATGATGCCTGGGCCGCCGTGGTGGCAGATGTTCCGCACCTGGTATCTCGGAGACATGCTGGGCATGGCGGTGCTGGCGCCCCTGATCATCATGGCGCAGCGGCCGGCGTTCTTCTCGATGTTCGATCGCAAGCACCTGTCTCACACGCTGCTGGTTCTTTCCGCTCCCGCGATTGTGACCGCGCTGGTTTTCACGCACAGCCAGGACCCTCTGATCTTCTTCATGTTTCCGGCGCTGCTGCTGGTGGCGTTTCGCCTGGGGCTGCCAGGCACCGTGGTCAACATCCTGCTGGTCACGCTGATGGCCATTGGCTTTACGGTGAAAGGCCACGGCCCGCTGATGCTCATCACCGGCCAGCACATGCTGCTGCATCGGATTGTGATTGCTCAGATATTTGCCGCGGTCGCCATCTTCACCATGTTTCCCGTGGCAGCGTTGCTCGAGGAGAAAGAGAGCCTGAAGAATTCGCTCGCTGCGAGCGAGCTGCGCTATCGCAAGCTGGCCCACGTGGATGAGCTGACCGGTCTGCCGAATCGGCGCGCATTTAATGTCCACTTTGAGAGTGCCTGGGCGGATGCATTGGTCGGTGGCAGCTCGCTGGCCATTGTGATCTTCGATGCCGACCAGTTCAAGCAATACAACGATGTGGCTGGCCATCTGGGTGGGGATGAGTGCCTGCGCTCGATTGCCCACGTGATCACCGAGACCGTTGAGGGTGCCAACGGGATTGCAGCACGCATTGGCGGCGAGGAGTTCGCCGTGATCCTGCCGGAAGCAACAGAGGAGCGGGCCCGCGAGGTTGCGGAGAAAATCCGGCTTTCGGTAATGGGTCTCTCGCTGCCACACCCATTGAGCCCTTGCGGCGTACAGACGGTCAGCCTGGGAATCGCAGCCCGGGTGCCGCAGAGCGGCCAGGCGTCGATCGAACTGATGAAACTGGCAGACCAGGCGCTGTACGCGGCCAAGCGCTCCGGGCGAAACCAGGTCGCCAGCGGCTAAGCGATCAGTGAAGCTGGTTCTCTGAGTAAATTGGCATGCTTCCGGTCTTAGACCTCAATTGACCTGAATACGATGAGGTGGCTCCGAACTGGCGTTCGAGAGCCGGACACCGCGCGTCCATTTTGGGCTTCTGTAGATGGAGTGACCTGCCCCGTCTTTCTCAGCCATTTATAGCTGGAGTTTCTCGCTTCAGGTTTGTGGGCGAGTATATCTCGCCGCCGTCGTAGTCGGGGCTGTGGGGATGTGGGAAGCGCTGTTTGCTTTCCACATCTCCATAGCCCAGGGCTCTGCTGAACTCAGCAGGTGTTCTGTATGCAAGCGAGCTGTGCGGCCGCTCGCAGTTGTATTCCTGGCGCCAGTTGTCGAGGGTTCGCCTAACGTCATTCAGTGTGCGGAACCAGCTCGCGTTCAGGCATTCGTCGCGAAGACGTCCGTGGAAGCTTTCGACGTGTCCGTTCTGCATCGGTCTTCCTGGCTGGATGTGGATCAGGTTGATCCTGCGTTCTTCTGCCCAGCCCAGCATGCGCCGCGATGTGAACTCCGGTCCGTTGTCGGAACGCACACTCTCAGGCTGGCCACGTTGCTCGATCAGCTGATCCAGCGCTCGCGTCACGCGACCGCTGCCAAGGCTCGTATCAGCCTCCAGCACCAGGCACTCGCGCGTGAACGCATCGACCACACTGAGGATGCGAATCATCCTGCCGTTCGCCAGTCCATCCACGATGAAGTCCATCGCCCACTCCTGGTTCGCACGTATCAGCCGTGGCTCGATCTGCTGTTCACGGACCAGCCGTTTGCGCCGGCGACGGCGCACCGCCAACCCCTGCTCGACATACAGCCGGTAGACTCGCTTCACGTTCACCGCTTGCCCGCGACGCTCCAGAACCGCATGCAGCCTTCGATATCCGTAACGCGGCTTCTGCCTGGCCAGCTTCACCAGCTCGTCGCGCAGCTCCGCGTTCCGATCCGGTCTCGGCTCATACCGATAGCTGGCTCGATCCACGCCCAGCAGCTTGCAGGCCCTGCGCTCGCTCAGATCAAATCCCGCCGAGACGAACGCAATATCCTCTCTTAAACCGGCAAGCTCCAGCCGTTTTTTCGGATGACCGCTCTCAGAGCTTCCTTGTCCAGACTCAGATCGGCAACCAGTGCCTTCAATCGCCGGTTCTCATCTTCCATCTGCCGCAGACGTTGCGCTTCGCTCACATCGAGGCCACCGTACTTCGCCTTCCAGTTGTAAAACGTAGCGTCGCTGATCCCGTGCTCCCGGCAAAGATCCGCCGTCTTCACTCCGGCCTCATGCTGCTTCAGGATCGCAATGATCTGCTCTTCCGTGTAACGGCTCTTCTTCATCCCCAGTCCTCCCGTTCAGATTACGAGAGAACTCCACTTTTCCCTGGCTGAGTTTTTCGGGGGCAGGTCAGGAGGATGAATAGAATCGAGCCGCGATTGAACTAGGACTGATTGTGTCGTATATTTTCTTTGGAAGTAATCCAAAGGCATTTTCCGCGAAACAACGAAGCTATCTACCAGACCCTCGCGGCTAACTCTTGGCGGAGACCGCGAGGACCTGGAAACCACAGCCGGATAGACCGCGGGTTCCTCTCAATATAGGACCCTCACCCGCGATATTCAACTGTCATTGAAGGCAAGCAGCTGTTGCTGCTCAGCCGAACTACCAGACGTGTGCTTTCTGAGGCCAGAGCAATGAAGAGTGAAGTTAAAAATTCGTCATCACGCGGTCATCTTTTCTCGTCCGCGTTTTTATTTGTCCTCTTTTTGGCCGGAGTCTGGTCTGCAGGTGCTCAGAAGGCACATCCCGAGCGTGGTGCGATTTCTGCGCAGGATTTGACGAAATTTGCCACTGCCGCCACTACCGGTTCCGATGCTGCAGACCAGGTGTGCGCGCGCTTCGCGTCAGGATCGGTTGTCTCTGCGCCGCCTGAGCTGAAGAGCCAGAATGGCGTGCTTGAGCTGACGCTCAAATTTCTTACTACGACCGACTCGCAAGGGCTGGTGCGCTACTGCTATGTCACCGACACAGGTCTCGAAGCGCCGACGCTTCGCGTAAATCCCGGCGACCAGCTCATCATTCATTTCCAGAACGGCCTGCCAGCCGCTTCCGCCTCCAGCGCGAACGACAACATGGCGGGGATGAAGATGACGCTGTCGGCACAAGACACCCCTACCACCAGTACCAGCAGCGCATGCACTGGTGCGATGTCGGCCTCTGCTACCAATATTCATTTCCACGGCACAAATGTGGCGCCCGTCTGCGGACAGGATGAGGTCGTGCATACCCTGGTGCAGCCTGGGCAAAGCTTCGATTACAACGTACAGATTCCGGCCAACGAGCCGCCGGGGCTTTACTGGTATCACCCCCATCCTCATGGATTCAGTGAAGGACAGGTGCAGGGTGGAGCGACGGGCGCTTTGATCGTCGAAGGGCTGCAGAATGTCGATACGGCGCTGGCCGGCCTCACCGAGCGCACGTTTGTTTTGCGCGATCAACTGCTGCCTGCTTCAGAAGCCAACGATTCCAACATTCCGGCATGGGATTTATCGATCAACTACGTTCCGGTCACGTATCCGGGCTACTCGCCTGCTGTGATTCAGACAAATCCCGGTCAGCAGGAGTTATGGCGCGTTGCGAACACCGCTGCGGATACCATCCTGAACCTCCAGTATCTGGTCAACGGTACAGCGCAGGCAGTTCAGGTAGTGGCCGTCGACGGATATCCCATTGCCGCCGGGAGCAGCGGACAGCAATCGGTGAGCGAGACGAGCTTGCTGCTGCCTCCGGGAGCACGCGCAGAGTTTGTGATCACGACTCCGAATGTGGGAGACCAGGCGCAGTTGACGACACAGTATTGGAACACGGGACCGGATGGAGACTTCGATCCAGCCAGGCCGATTGCCAACATCGTGAGTCAAAACGGAGTGGAAGGATCTGCCGTGCCCGGCTCTGCGGCGGCAAAACGTTTGCCCACGAAGGCAGTCGCGGCCAAAGTAACGAGATTCGCTGCTCTAGCCTCTACAACGCCGGTTGCGCAGCGCAATCTTTACTTTTCCGAAGTGCTGCTCGATCCGAATAATCCGCTGAGCCCGACTACCTTTTACATTACCGAGGAAGGGCAGACGCCGGCAGTCTTCACCATGGACCAGCAGCCGAACATCGTGGTGCATACGGGCACGACCGAAGACTGGGTGATCCAGAACACGGCGCAGGAAGATCACATCTTCCATATCCATCAAATTCACTTCCAGGTGCTTGAGGTCGACGGCCAGCCGGTCAACGATCCGGCCATCCGCGACACCGTCGATATTCCCTACTGGAGCGGTACCGGCCCATATCCCAGTGTGAAGGTGCGCATGGATTTCCGGGATCCGAATGTCATCGGGACCTTCGTTTATCACTGCCACATCCTCGAACACGAAGATGGCGGCATGATGGGAGAGATCCAGGTGCTGCCTGCGGGATCATCCTCGGCAACGACCGTGACGGCATCGACATCGAGCATCGGTCCGAATGGAAGCGTGACGCTGACCGCGAATGTAGTGGACGCGGCTACGGGAGCTGCGACGCCGACAGGAAATGTTCAGTTCGAGGTGAATGGCCTGAACGCCGGCAGTCCCACACCGCTTGTCAATGGGCAGGCCGTGCTGACCACAGCGGTCGACGGCAATGTGGGAACGAACAATCTGACCGCGTTCTATGAGGGAGATTCGACTTATACCGAATCGGTTTCGGCATCTATCCCTATCACGATCTCGTCCTTCGCTCTTTCCTCATCGGGAACCACTGCAGTGGTTGGGGCGGCCGCGACGGCGACGGTCGCAGTGAACGTGGCCAACGACTACACCAGTGCAATCACCCTCACCTGCACCATGCCGGCAAGCCTTACGGAATCGGCGTGCTTTGTGAATCCGAACTCGATCACCGGCACCGGGCAGGTTTCTCTCACCGTGAATACAACGCCGTCGCATCCGCTAAGCAGCAGGAGAACGGACGGTGCGGGCTGGTTTGCCGCGAGTGGTGGCGCCAGTCTCGCCGGTCTGCTCCTGTTGATGTCGCCGCGGCGCAGATGGCGAAGCCACATAGTGCTCATTCTGGCTTTCATCACGGCTGTCTTCGCCGTGATCGGATGCGGCGGAGCTGCGAAGATCGATCCTGGAACAGCGAAGGGAACTTATGCCGTAGTCGTCACGGGCACAGCCGGCAGCGGGCCATCGCAATACCAGACCAGCGTGAATGCCCCCATCACCATCCAGTAGGCGTTGCCTTCGCGCTTACTGGATGGTAGGCACAACTACGCGATTGGTTAGGCGAAGTTAGATGTGCGGCGCAACGGAGCGAGCAAGAAAAGCTGCGAAGTTGTGCCATGCCGGAGTCATCCCTATGGGCACGGCGAACGCCCCGAGCACAAAGGTCAGCGGTGCAGCCCACATCGCTGACCGATGAATGCGATGCAGCGAGATCAGGTCATAACCGAGCATGAGCACCAGCATGAGTGCAAGGCCGAGAACAGCGCCACCGGCGGGCGGAATCCCCATCTGACTCCAGGGAAAGCGCCCGAAAGCCGCTTCGCTCAAGCCAATGGTGGCGTAGAGAATGTATCGCTTGTGCGCGTCCGGCTGACGGCGTGTGCGCCATGCCGCGAAGATGACCGGCGCGAACGCCAGCATGCCCAGCAGCGGAATGGCCAAAGACACAGAAGGATCGAGAGGGCCGATCCTCACGCCGCGCCGCAGCGCATCGATCGCAGTTACAGTGCCCAGCACGATCATGAGTGGTGGCAGGCAGAAGCCGATGATACCCAGCGACCGATGCCATGCCACGCGCTTCGCAGACACCAGCGCGGTCTGCACCAGGAAGAGGATCATCCAGAGCGTGAAGACCGCTCCATGGACGTGGAGGAGAGTGTTCGGGAGCGGCGCGCGCACCATGCCGGCCAGGAAGTAAGTATGCGAGAAGCCGAAGACGACGATCCCGCATAGCAGGACAGCCATCCCCGCAAAGAATGTGCGTTCGACCGAACGATTCACGGGCCGGATGCTGCGGCTGGCGGTCTTCAGCCGAGGTTGGACTGCATCGGTTGCCATAATTTCTCCCATTGGAAGGCTGGAGCTTGCCACAGGCTTCAGGGGAGACCAGGCCGGCCGCGCTAGCAAATTCCTTACGGTGAACCTTATCACGTGGACACCGCGGAGACGGCATAGTTTTCCTGCCGGAAGTGCTGCGCTAACGAACCTTCCATTTCATCGAGAGTGCGGAAAGCTTCTCATTCATCGTTGTCTGCGGTTTCGGAGCGGGCTGCGGTTTCGGAGCGGCGTTATTCGGCTTGACTGCAGGACGAGCAGACGGCTCAAGCAGGGCCTTGATGGACAGAGAAATACGCTTGGTCTTGGTATCGGCGTTCAGCACCTTCACCTTGACGATCTGTCCGGTCTTCACTGCCTCAGACGGCTCCTTGATGAAGCGATTGGATAACTCGCTGATGTGGACCAGTCCATCCTGATGCACGCCGATGTCAACGAAGGCGCCGAACTTCGTGACATTGGTGACCACGCCTTCCAACACCATACCCGCCTGCACATCGGAGATTTCTCGCACCTGCTCGTGGAAGCTGGGTGCAACAAATTTATCGCGCGGATCACGGCCGGGCTTGCGCAGCTCTTCCAGAATGTCGTTCACCGTGTATGCTCCCGCAGAAAGCTGATTACGGTCGAGCCTTTCCAGAAGATTGGGATTGCGGATGATCTCTTCAACTGGCGCTTGCAGCGACAGGGCAATCTTTTCTACGACGGGATATGACTCGGGGTGAACAGCAGTCATGTCGAGCGGGTTGTCGCCATTGCGGATGCGCAGAAAGCCCGCTGCCTGCTCGAAACTTTTAGGCCCGATGCCGGAAACCTCTAGCACCTGAGTGCGAGAGCGGAAGCGTCCATTCTGGTTGCGATAGGTCACGATGTTCAGCGCCGTGCGCTCCGTGATGCCGGCGACGTAACGCAGCAGCGTCCATGAAGATGTATTCAGGTCTACGCCGACCCGGTTCACGCAGCTCTCGATCACGCTTTCCAGCGACTCCTGCAGCTGGCGCTGATCGACATCGTGCTGGTACTGGCCGACGCCGATCGATTTCGGATCGACCTTGACCAGCTCAGAGAGCGGGTCCTGCAGACGGCGGGCAATGGAGATGGCTCCGCGTACTGTGAGGTCGAGATCAGGAAACTCCTGCCTTGCGATGTCTGAAGCCGAGTAGACACTCGCGCCAGACTCGCTGACGGTGACGGAAAAAATATCCTGGATGTTCTTCTCCCGCAGGAAGTCGCGGACAAAGGCATCCGTCTCGCGCGACGCAGTTCCGTTGCCGATGGCAATGGCGCGGATGTTGTGCTGGCGCAGCAGCGCTTCGATCTTTTTCCCGGCCTCAGCAATGCCGTTCTTCGACGTGTGAGGATAAATCACGTCGTGGGCTAGGAGCTTTCCAGTTTCATCCACCACTGCAATCTTGCAGCCGGTGCGCAATCCCGGATCGATGCCCAGGACCGAGATCGGCCCGGCCGGTGGGGCGAGCAGAAGGTTGTAGAGGTTGTCGCGAAAAACCTGAATTGCTTCCGCATCGGAGCGCTTCTTCAGCTCGAAGCGAACCTCTCCCTGAATGGACGAGTTCAGCAGGCGCTGCCACGAATCGTCGATAGCAAGCTCGAGCTGCGGCGTCCAGTCGCCCTGCTGGCGCAGGATATGTCTGCGCATTATGCCAAGCGGCCGTTCGGGTTCGAGCTCGATGAGGAAATAGAGCACGTTCTCGCCCTCGCCGCGCCGAATCGCCAGCATGCGATGTGAGGGGATCGATTTCACCGGCTCCCGGTACTCGTAATACATCTTGAACTTTTCCTGCTCATCCACCGCATCGAAGACCTTGCGGCTGACGACCACGCCCTCATCGAATACAAGCTGGCGCAATGCCTTGCGGAGATCGGCATCTTCGCTGATCCATTCGGCAACGATATGTCGCGCGCCTTCCAACGCTTCTTCAACTGTGGCGACGCCGAGCTCGGTGTTCACAAAGCTCGCGGCGGAGATCTCCAGCGGATCTGCTGCAGGCTCTTGCGTCCATAGGTAAAGGGCCAGCGGCTCCAATCCCTTTTCGCGAGCGATGGTTGCCTTGGTGCGCCGCTTGGGGCGATATGGCAGATAGAGGTCTTCCAATTCACTCTTGTCGAGGGTCGCTTCAATCTTCGTCTTGAGCTCATCGGTCAGCTTGCCCTGCTCTGCGATGGAGGTCAGGATGGTCGCGCGGCGTTCCACCAGTTCGCGAAAGTAGGCCAGCTTCTCTTCAATGTCGCGAATCTGGACCTCATCCAGATTGCCGGTGGCTTCTTTGCGGTAGCGCGCAATGAACGGGACGGTTCCGCCGTCGTCGAGCAGCTCGATGACAGCGACGAGGCCGCGCATTGGAAGATTAAGGGTCTGTGCGATGTGAAGAAGAATTTCAGGGGGAAGTGACTTGGTGTCGGTCATGAAGAATCTTTCCTCATGATAATTGCGATGGGTGAGGAAAAGCCGTCTGGAGGCCGGACAGAATGTTGCCTCCGCCTTAGCATCATGGCCTAGAAGAAAAATTTCGATGCGAACTGAATGAGGCGGGGATTCGTTCCGGGGTCGGTGCTGGTGATCACGCCGAAGTTGGCATTGTTGCTCGCGCAACAGGTGGTATTAGGCGGCGCAAACTGGGTGCGGTTCAATAGATTGAAAACCTCGACTCTGAATTCAAAGCCAACGCGGTCCTGCTCGCCGAACAGGAGTTTCTTGAAGGCTGCGACGTCGAAGTTGTCGATGCCATCGGAGCGCAAGGTGGAGTCGACGCGCGGTTCCGATCCAAACGTGAAGTTAGCCGGCGGTGCGAAGCAATCAGTGTTGAACCATCCGTGGAGACGATCGGCTCCGGATGTTGAGGCGGATTTGGAGCAGGCGGGCAAGAGGTTGGGACGCGAGCCTGCGCCGAAGAGGGTCACGTCATTCACCTGTCCGCTGCTGAAGACGAGCGGAAAGCCGCGCTGAAATGTGGCCACGCCATCGAGTCCCCAGTCGCCAAGAATCTTATTCGCGGCGCTGCCGATATCGGCGAGGTATCGCCGGTTCTGTCCGAAGGGAAGATCGAGCACGTAGCTGATCACCAGACGCTGAGGCACGTCCTGCGATGAGAGTGAGCGCTCGCCGCGCAGGTTGTTGTTGTCCTGAATATTGCCCACGGTATTTTCGAGCCAGGCGGTCTCAGTGTCCGTGTTGCTGATGAGCTTGGAGTTGGTGTACGCGGCGAGGAGCACTCCCGCTGCCTGAAAGTTCTTTTGCGCGGTGAGCTGAAAGGAGTGGTAAATGCTGTCGAACGATCCCTGGCCGGCCAGCTCGACGCTGGTGTATTGCGGAAAGGGCCGCAAAAGCTGCCCCACAGTTGTGCTGGGCGCGGCGAGAGCCAATGCCTGGCCATTCACAAAAAACGGATTTGGAGTGGAGCGCAGGAGGGTGACGGCGGAGCGCCCTCCTTGCGCGAACTCAGACGCGGCCTGAGAGAGCATGCTGTCAGAAATCTGATTGATCTGCTGCGAGTACTGGGCCAAGTGCGTGCCCTTCGATCCTACGTAGGCGGCGACCAGCGAAATCTTAGCTGGCAGTTGCTGCTCCAGGCTGAGGTTCCACTGCTGCTCGTAGCCCAGCGGATGATTGCTGCGGTCGGCCTCGGTAATGGATTGCACCACCTGAGTGAGAAACTGCTGCGTGCCCTCCGTTCCCAGCGATCTGCCGGGAGGCGCGGAGATGCCATTAGGGAAGGGAAGGGAAATGGTGTTGTAGGGATGGATTCCATCCACGGTTCCGGTGTAAGTGGTGCTTGCAGCGTTCACCATATCGTTGCTGGGATTTAAGGCGTATGAAACGTAGTCGGGAATCCAGAAGATGCCATAGCCGCTGCGCATGACCGTGGTTGGAGACAGGCTGTAGGCGATCCCCAGGCGGGGCGCGAGGTTGTCCTTGGCCAGAGGCAGCGCGTTTCTATCGGATCGAGAAACGAGAAATACGTCGCCCATAACCGATGGTGAGCCGGCAGGGAGATATTGATTGATGTAGCTCGCGGCGTGGGGATCGAAATAGGAGATGCGGTTGAAGCGCTCGGACCATGGGCCCTGCAGCTCATAGCGGAGGCCGAGGTTCATGGAGAGCTTATCTGTCACGCGCCACGTGTCATTGAAATAGAAGGCGCGATACACCTGCTTTCCCGCGGTCAACTCCGGGACCACGGCTTGCGCGGAGTAATGGTTATTCACATTGCTGAAGTTGTCGGCGTAGCCGAGCAGAAAATCCGCGATGGGCACTCCCGTGAAGCAGGGCTCGCCGACACCGCAGAAGTCGAAGGCTCCGCTGGCTACGTTGGTCTGTGCGGCGTTGTCGTAGCTGGTTTCGAATTGAAAGCCGGCGTGAATGAGATGGCGTCCGCGTACCAGACGCACGCTGGGCGAGAGATTGTATTGGGTGTTGCGGTCCTGAATGAAACTCTGGCCCTGCGAACACATGATGTTGTCGGCAAAGCTGGCTACGCAGGGGGTGGGAGGTGTACGCATGGCTGAAGGTATAGCGGCGTTGTAGGCAGCGGGCCAGCCGATGGAGGTGAGGTCGAAGTTCGCGTTCTTGGGCGAGCGGTTGTATTCGAAATAGCTGAGGCTGGCGTTGACATCGAAGATGGTCATGGAGCTGATGCTGTAGTTGTAGCCGAGGGCAAGCGCGTTGGTGTTGTAGCGCTCGAGGCAGCGGTCTTCGCACAAACCGTTGTTCAGCGGGTCGATGGGAAGATCGAGGACGTTCCAGTAGCTGTAGCGGCCGAAGAGCTTCTGCTTGTTGGTCAGCTCGCGATCCACGCGGCCGACGAGCTGGTTCTGGTTTCCACCGGTGTTGGCAACGGTATTGAAGTTATTGAAAGTGCCGGAGGGCGCAACCGTTCCGGGAGCGTTGGGAAGCGGCCAGAGATAGAGCAGAGCATTCGCCGTGGGGTTGATGCGATTCGCGGGAATCTTGTTTTCCGGGAAGGCTTGCGGTGTTGCAACGCTGGCGGGGCACGCGCCCTGCGCATTGAGAGTGCCGCCCGCGCAGGGATCGAGGATGGCCGTCTGGAGTGCAGAGAAATCTCCCACGCGTTCAGCTGCCGTGGGGACGGTAGCCGTGAAGGGACTGCCTGTGCGCAGGCGGAAGCCCTCCCAGTTGGCGAACCAGAAGGTGCGATTGTTCTGGCAGCAGATGCGAAAATTCAGCGGTCCCCCGGCTTCGGCTCCGAACTGGTTCTGTACCCATGGAGGCCGCGGCTTACCTACCTGATTCAGGAAGTAGTCGTTGGCGTTGAAGACGCGGTTGCGAAGATATTCGTAAACTTCGCCGCGAAGAAACTGGGTGCCGCCTTTGGTGCTGAGGTTGGTCACCCCGCCTGCGAAGCGGCCCCATTCCGCGGGCAGGTTGCCGGTTTGCACTTTGAATTCCTGAATCGAATCCTGGCTGGGAATCAGGATAGGTAAGTTGATGTAAGTGATATTGAGAGGCTGTCCGTCAAGATACTCGACGCTCTGGTTGCCGAAGGCGCCGCTCACCTGATAGTTGCCCCATCCAAAAGGGTTCACGCCCACCGGTGTTCCCAGAGCGCTGCCTTGTGGAATCACAGACGGAGCGAGCGCGATCAGGTTAAACACGTTTCTTCCATTCAAAGGCAGCTCGTTAGCTTCGCGGCGTTCGATCGCCGTGCCCAGGCTGGAAGACTCTGTATCGAGAGGCAGGGAGCTGCCTTCCACGGTCACACTTTCAGATACAGAGCCGAGCATCATTTCAAAATTTACTTCGAGAGCATCTTGCACGTGCAGGATGATGCCGGACTCGATGACCGCGATGAAGCCCAGTTTCTCTACTTCGATCCGGTATCTTCCTGGAGGTAGATCGGAGACGTAATAGATTCCGGACTCGTTGGTGAGGCCGTGATAGTGAATACCGGTGTTGGTATTGATGACCTGCACGTCGGCACCGCGTATAACCGCCCGGCGCGGATCAGTAATTCTTCCCGTAAGCGATGCGGTCGTCGATTGCGCCCGCATCATTACGGGGAAAAGCACCACGAGCAGGAGCGCGGCACACGCTCTGCATATAAGCGTCCAGTTCGACCCTGAAGCGCGATGTGGCAATGGCCCTCCTGAAAGCCCGGCTGTATCTTGCATGATCGAAAGTCATGCTTTGTTAGGAACAAACCATCAGTTTGATCTCCGGAATGCCAGTTTGTATATACGGCGTAATTGCGCAGCGTGTACCACTGTCTGCGAAATATTTTTCGCGGCCGCGCATGACCCGTGAGCGGCTGGAAAAGTCTGTGCCGTGTGGAGTATAGTTCGCCTGATCCATGAGGGTGTTGCCCTTGGCCAGCGATGCCGAACTGATCAGAGGAATTGCTCTGTCCGGAAATTTCAATCTTTTCCCGGCGCGGAGATCCGAAGAAATTGAGACGCACAACGCGCAACAGAGCGCGCTGGATGCAGTCGCGGAAAACGCCGGGAGCCCCGAGCTGAGTGACGAATCGCTCATGGCTCTCGTCAAGACTGAGGATTCCGACGCGCTGGACGCGCTGTTTGGCCGCCATTCCCGGCTGGTCTACAGCATCGCTCTGCGCATTCTGCGCGATCCCGGAGAAGCCGAGGAGGTGGTGCAGGAGTGCTTCCTGTACGTCTTCCGCAAGGCTGTGACGTTCGAGCCCTCCCGGGGCAGCGCGAAAGTGTGGATCGCACAGGTTGCTTACAGCCGGGCGCGAGACCGAAGATCGCATCTCGCGCGCAGGGGCTTCTATCTCGTCAATGAGCTCGATCCCGATGGATTGGACGGGGCGCTGATAAGACAGGGAGACGTGGAACGTGAGGTCGGCGCCAGGCTGGATTGCGACCGGCTGCAATACGCTTTCGACGAATTAACAGAAATTCAGCGTAAAACGCTAAAATTGTTTTATTTTGAAGACTTAGATCTGCGCGAAATCAGCGAACGCCTGCGCGAACCGCTAGGAAATGTCCGGCATCATTTCTACCGGGGCCTGGAGCGGCTGCGTAAGAGCGCCATCGTTGAAGCGATACGGAATCATCACAATGCTAAGAACTGACGCCTCGGATTCGCACGGCAAATTCAAGGAGCTTTGTGCGCTGGCGCAATGCCAGGCGCTCAGCGTCCATGAACAATTGGAGCTCGATGCTCATTTGGAAGAATGTGAATCCTGCCGCAGGATTTACGACGAGTATTCCCTGATCGGCGAAGAGGGGATGGCTTTTCTCGCGACCGACAGCGACTTGTGCAATGAAGCGCATACCTGGGACAACGGTCCGGTGCGGGAAAGCCTGCTGGCGGCGATCCGCGATCCGCGTAAAGTGGTCCCGATCAAGACTGCTCCTGTGAGAGCAGCGTCACAGCGTAAGTTCTTAGGAAAGGCGATGGCCATAGCAGCCCTGGCCGCTTGTGCGCTTGTAGTCCTTACGCTTGGCGCTTATCGCATGGGTGAGCGGAAGAGCGTTGCTGCGCTTCAATCTCCTGCGGATATTTTGAAGAGCACACAAACTCCGGTCCTCGAAAAAGTCGTTCCCGAAAGCAAAACAGTTTCTGCCGATCTGTTCGCCGCTCAAACCGCGCATCTGTCCGATCTTGAAAAGCAGATTACGCATGAGCGCGAAGAACTGACTCGGCTGCGTGCCGCATCAGCTGCTGCCGGCCAGCGCGTGACCGAACTTCAAGCTTCGGATAGCCAGAGGGCAGCAGATCTTCAGCGCCTCACCGATGAGCGCAATCAGCTCGCGGCGCAGCTTGCTGCGAAGGAAACGGCATACGAAGCACTGCAGGCGGACTACACGCGTCTGCGCGCCGACCATGGTCAGTCGCTGGTGCGCATGGCATCGCTCGAATCCGAAGTGACCGACCTGCGCGCCGCGAGCCGGGATCAGGAGAGCCGCCTCAAGGACGAAGACCAGTACCTGACATCCGATCGCGATATTCGCGAGCTGATGGGCGCGCGCAAGCTTTATATCGCGGATGTATTCGACGTGGACAGCGTCAGCCATACGCGCAAGCCTTTCGGCCGCGTGTTTTATACGCAGAATAAGTCGCTCGTCTTTTATGCTTTTGATCTCGATCATCAGTCCGGAGTGAAGAACGCGAGCGTCTTCCAGGTATGGGGACAACGGGATGCGGAAGCCAGTGGCGCGCCGCATGCGATGAACCTGGGCATTCTGTATATGGACAGCGAATCGAACCGCCGCTGGGTGCTGCGTTCCGATGATCCGAAGCAGCTGGCGGAGATCGATGCAGTCTTTGTCACCGTCGAGCCGCATGGCGGCAGCCAGAAGCCGACAGGGAAGCCGCTTCTTTACGCGTTGCTGCGAAAAGAAGCGAACCACCCTTAATCATCTTCAGTCGTCTTCATTTCCATCCGCGATTGGGAATGATTCCGGTGCCTTCTTTGATGGTGTAGAGCTGATCGGCTTTGAGTCTGCTCAAGGATTGCCTTTGGCCGCTCGGCCAGCGCACGGTCACGTCAGCCTCCAGCGCATTGCCCAATCCGAAGTGAAGACGGAAATCATTGCAAGAGACAAAGCTGGACTGGCTCTGCACCTCTTTGGTCTGCCTCATTCCGTTGGCTGCGACTTCGATGCGTGCTCCGATGGCGCTGCGATTGGAGATGGTGCCCTCAGCTCTGATCTTTATCCAATGATCTTTGCCCGATATATCGTTGCGAAAGAGCGACGGCGGTTCGCCCAGATTTACGATGAGCATATCGATATCTCCATCGTTGTCGAAATCCCCGAAAGCAACGCCCCTGCTGGAGTGCGGCTCAAGAATCGCGGTGCCCGCCTCGTCGAATAACTCCTCGAAGTGTCCGTGGCCGAGATTGCGATATAGCTGCAGCGGGCTCTTGTAAGGAGACTCGGGATAGCGGCGCTCGAGCTCGGGATAAACATTCCCGGTGGCGACGGCGATGTCCTGCCACCCATCGTTGTCGAAGTCCTCGAAGCCGGTTCCCCAGCAGACAAAGCGGTTGTCGACCGCGAGTCCGCTGGCTCGGGTTGCATCTTCGAAGGTTGCCTTGCCCAGATTGCGATAGAGCACTGGCAGATCGCTGGCGAAGTTGGTTTTGAAGATATCGAGATGGCCGTCGCCGTCGCAGTCGCCAACCGCGACTCCCATGCCCGCCTGCTCTTGGCCGTCGTCGCTGTAGGCTACGCCTCGTATCGCGCCCTCTTCGCTGAAGGTCCCATCGTGCTGGTTCATGAACAACAGGCTTGGGCTTGAATCGCATGCAACGTAAATGTCAGGCCATCCATCGTCGCCGAAATCTGCCGCCACGACGGTGAGTCCGTAATTGTTCTGAGCCTTGGAGATCCCCGCCGCGTCGCTGACATCGGTAAACGTTCCGTTGCCGTTGTTGCGATAGAGGCTGTGTTTTCCGAAGGGAAGTCCGCGCGGCCCGCAGTTGACGGGCATGTTCATGAAGAAGCAATACGGCTTTTCTCCGGGCAGGGGCGTCTTTCCATATTCGACGGCCGCATAGTTCGACACGAAAAGGTCCAGATATCCGTCGCGGTTGTAATCGACGAATGCGCAGCCGGTCCCGTAACGCGTTCCCGTGGTCAGCAGTCCCGCTTCGTGCGTGACGTCAGTGAAGGTTCCGTTGCCGTTGTTGCGATACAGGACGTTTTGCCCCCAGTAGGTGATAAAGAGGTCGTCGAAGCCATCGTTGTTATAGTCGCCGGCGCATACGCCGGAGGCCCAGCCCGTTTTCGTGAGGCCGGCTTCGATGGTGACATCGTGGAATGTTCCGTCGCGGTTGTTGCGGTAAAGACGATTGGTGACGCCGGGATCGGGAGTGTCAAAGGTGCTGCCGCCGAGCACCAAGATGTCGATCCATCCATCGTTGTCGTAATCCAGAAAGGCGCAGCCGCAGCCCACCGACTCGAGGACGTACTTCTTGGGGTTGGGCGAGCCGTAGAGTACGGGGTGAGCGATGCCGGCCTTCTGCGCCACATCTACAAAGTGCGCGTTATAGGGCAGGCCGGAGCGCTTTCCGCGCGGCAAAGTTGTGCTCTTGTGAGGGGTGATGCCCTGGCCGAATGCCGCGGCTGCAGCGGCGTTCAAGCTGGCTGATAAAAACGCGCGCCGCGATTTCTTCATCCGTTTTCCCGGTTGGATTACTGAGCAGAGTGCACTTCGCCGAGGGAAGGGTAACATACGCGCGAAGTGACAGTATTGCAGGTGAGATATCCGGCTCTCTTGCTTGACATAGGCAGGAACCCAGAGCAATCTTGGTAAGTTCGATCGCACCTGTGCGCGATCGCGAAACATTGCAGCGCTGGTTCCGGAGGACGCTGAAGGTGGCGGATGCGAGATCTCATATGAGCAGCGGCTTCGCATCGGGGATCATTCGCGCCCGCACGCGAAATCCGTTTGTCGTTCTCGCGCTCGCCCTGTGTGCAGTCGTTGCGGGGGCGCAGCAGTTCTCCGGCCTGCAATCGGCACGCCAGGCGATGGAGGCCAAGGACTACGCGGCAGCAGAGCAGGGATATCGCAAGGCGCTTGCGGAGAATCCTGCATCTGCTGAGGTCCTGACCGGCCTTGGCCTCAGTCTGCAATTGCAGGGGCGCTCGGCGGACGCCATTCACTATTACTCGCTGGCGCTGAAGCAGAAGTATGTTCCGGAGACGTACGCCCTGCTCGCCCAGGAAAGGTGCCGCATGGGCGAGATGGAAAGCCTCAAGCCGATGCTGGGAAAAATCTATCGCGAGGAGCGAGAGAATCTCCGCGTGACCTCTGCGGTTGCACCTTGTTATCTCGATATCGACGAGCCCGTCGAATCGGCGACGATCTATCAAACGCTTCTCGATGGTCATCAGTATCCGGCTGACCTGGCCATGGTCCAGCTGGCCAAGTCTTATATCCGCAGTGGACAGTTCTTTGCTGTGAAGTTAAGCAAAGCGCCGGGTTCGGAGCCGTTTCTCGCTGCTCTAAGGCAGGCCCCCGAAGCCGGATCGTCAGGCGCGCGCAGCGCATTTCCGCAGGCAGCGCGCATCTCGGTTCACTTTCGTCTCGATCTCGATTGGAAGAGCGCGGTCGCGGTGTGGCGGCGCTATCCGCAGGACACCGCGCTCTTGTATCTGCTGGCTGTCCTGAGCGCGGAAGAAGGCATGCGCCAGATTCAACTCTGCGAAGAGCAATTTCCCTCGTCCCCTTATCTCGAACAGTTCTACGCCGATGTGCTGGCGGATCAGGGGCATGGAGATGAGGCCATTGCGGAGTACGAGAAGCTGGTTCGTGAGCGGCCTGACCTGTCGGATCTTCATTACAATCTGGGTCTGCTTCACGAAAAAAGACAGGAATGGCCGGCCGCGGCTGATGCGTTTCGCGGACAGCTCGCTGCTTATCCCAACGATGAGCGCGCAGCGGCCCATCTCAGCAATTGCATGCTGCAGATGGAGCAGTATGCGGCGCTGCAGGAATTTCTTGAGCCCAGGATTCACGCGGAACACCCTCCGCAGTGGGCGAGCGTAAACCTTGCCGAGGCGGAGCAGAAGCTGGGACATCCTGACGAGGCGATTCGCATCCTGGTCGCCGCGGAGCAGGATCCGAATGCCGACAAGCTTGTGCATTATCGCCTGATGCATCTCTACACTCTGTCCGGACGCACGGCGGATGCGAAACGCGAGTACGCGCTTTTTCAGTCCGCTTCGAAACAATAACTCACCCGCAGTATCTTCTCGAAGTTAGTTCCAAGATATCCACTGCCAGTCTGGTACAAACAGCCCGGTGCCCTCGTAATACTCAGCGTGGAGTGTCCCTCTACGCTGGAACGATTTTTGGAGGCACCATGGCAAATTTGGGAAGCGCAATATCGCGCCGCGCGATCGCGCGCGGCTTGCTCGCTGTCATTCTCCTGTTTTCCTGCTCGCTTGCCCTGCGAGCGCAGTCGACCTATGGCTCGTTGACCGGTACGGTGACAGATACCAGCGGCGCAGCGGTGGCCGGCGCAACTGTTACCCTCATCAACACGGCGACATCGGAAAAGCAGAGGCAGCCCACGGCGGACACCGGCCTCTACTCCTTCGTCAATCTCAATTCGGGCCAGTATCGCCTCGAAATTCAGAAGGATGGTTTCAAGCGCGTTAACCGGGAGAACGTGACCATTCAGGTGCAGCAGACCACGCGTCTGGATGTGAGCCTCTCGGTCGGACGGGCGACCGAAACGGTGACTGTAACCTCTGAAGTCCCACTGCTGCAGTCGGAGACTTCTTCGCTCGGACAGGTGGTGGAAGAGCGCAACGCCAACGAGCTTCCCCTCAACGGACGCAACGTGTTCAGCCTTGTCGAAGTGGCGCCGTCCGTGGTGATGCAGGGGCAGGCCGGTGCCACCGCAACCGGCCAAAACCCGTTTTCGTGGGGTAACTTCCAGATCGGCGGCGCCTTTGCGAATCAAAGCGCTGAATATCTCGATGGCCAGCCGCTGAATATCGGTTACATCAATCTACCCATCCTGATTCCTACCCAGGATTCGATCGGCGAATTCAAAGTTCAAACCAATAACATCGGTCCGGAATGGGGTAAGGTGGCGGGCGGCGTACTCAATCTAAGCACAAAGTCAGGCAGCAACGTCTATCATGGCGAAGTCTACGAGTACATCCGCAACAAGGTTCTGAATGCGAACGACTGGTTTTCAAACAACAGCGGACTAGCCCGGCCGCCCTTCACGCAGAATCAGTTTGGTGGAAACTTCGGCGGAAAAATCATTACCGACAGAACTTTCTTCTTCTATAGCTATGAAGGATTCCGGCTGCGCCAGGGATTGACTTTCACATCGACTGTTCCCACCGCCGCCGAGCAGGGCGGCGATCTGAGCGCACTTGCAGCAGCTTCCGGCGTTCCGCAACTCATCGATCCATGCAATGGAGCGGCTACGTGTACCGCCTATAACCCCGTTCCGTTCACCGGGAATGTTATTCCTGCCAGCCGCATCAATCCTACGGCCAAGGCGCTGCTCGATCTCTGGCCGGCTCCTACCAATGGAAACGTACTGAACAACTACGTCACGAATTATGGAGCGGGCGGCAATCAGAACCAGAATCTCTTCCGCATCGATCAGAAGATCAACGACGCGCAGCATATATTCGGACGCTTCAGTCAGTGGAACAATCTCAACCTGCCGGCTGATCCACTTGGCACCGGACTGTGCGTCGATCGCTGCACGGAGACGATGACCTCGAAGAGCATTGCCATTGGCTATAACCGCGTCTTCACTCCAAATGTGATCGGCAACCTGGATGTGTCGGCAAGCCGCTTCAACTATCTGCGTACGCCGAAGAACTCGGGCTTCGACTTCACAAAAATCGGCTGGCCAGCGTCGTTCAATGCGGAGATTCCGGCATCGCTCAGAACGCCGCCGACGCCTGATGTCCTCGGCATGTCTGACAATGCCATGGCCACACAGGGGCAGAGCTATATCGTGGATCACGATACCCAGTATTGGCTATCGCCATATCTGACTCTGGTTCGCGGACGGCATACTTTCCAGATGGGCTTTCAATATGAGATCACCCTGGATAACTACGCGCAGAGCAATATCGTCAGCGGCTCGCTGGGATTCAACGGGTCCTACACGCAGGACTATGACACGAGCGTCAATCCCAGTCAGAACTCGCTGGCCTTCGCGGACTTCCTGCTGGGATGGGCTCAGAACCCAAGCAATATAGGAAACCACTTCTTCGGCGACGCTGTCATCCCTAACTTAGTAGCTGGAAAGCAGCGAGTAACTGCCGGATACGTCAACGATACCTATCACGCGACAAGCAAGCTGACGCTCAATCTAGGGCTGCGTTACGAGTTTCAGTCGCCCTGGACCGAGCGATTCAACCGGCAGTCCTACTTCAATCCCACTGCGGTGAATACTCTGGCTACGGCAGGTACCGGCACCACGGTTCTTGGTTCTATAGGGCTGGTCGATACACCTGGAGCGCGCAGCAGCCGCTATAACCTTGATCCGAATTATGAGGCCATATCGCCGCGCCTGGGCTTTGCTTACAGTGTCGACCGGAATACCGTTCTGCGCGGTGGATATGGGTTGTTCTGGATTCCTCTCGATGCGAACTGGGCTACTAACCCGCTCAACGATCCTGTCAACTCGATTCAGACTGAGTACACCGGCAACAACGGCAACGTGAAAGTTCCATCGAATACGATCAGCACTCCGTGGCCAAACTTTATTCAGCCTCCCGGGCGCAATCCTTCATACGCGCAGGATCTGCAAGGGCAATCCATCAACGGAGTCGACATTCCTCAATATAACTACGGCTATATGCAGCAGTGGAATGTCGATGTTCAGCGCAGTCTCTGGAATGGGTGGTTCGCCGATGTTGCGTACGCTGCAAACAAGGGCACGCATCTGCCGCAGTACACGCAGCAGGTCGACCAGCTCGGCGATGGATATCTTGCCCAGGCCGCTGCGCAGGCCGCCGCGGGTGCGACAGTGGCGATTGCCCAGCAGGTGGCAAACCCCTTTGCCAGCACCTCATATCCCGGCAGCGCCTTATCATCGCCAACCATTAATGCCGGTCAGCTGCTTCGTCCCTTTCCCCAATACAACGGTGTGGAGTACGCGGGACAGGGAAGCTTCGGAAGTATCTATCACTCTCTGCAGGCTACGCTGCAGAAGCGCTTCCATGGTGGAGGCACGCTGCTCGCTGCCTACACATGGTCGAAGCTGCTCAGCAATACCGACACGATTACTTCCTGGCTGGAGACGGGAGGCGTAGGAGCAATCCAGGACTGGAACAATCTGCGTGCTGAAAAGTCGCTCTCCTCGCAGAATGTTCCGCAGCACCTCATCGTCAGCTATGTGCTGGATCTCCCGTTCGGGAGAAACCAGAAATACCTCGGCGATCTTCCGCGCATTCCTGAAAAACTGGTCAGCGGATGGGGCGTGGACGGTGTGACTTCCTTCCTCGATGGTTTCCCGATCAATATCGGCGCGGCAACCAGCAACGGTGTGGGAACGTACGGAGCCGGGCTGCGGCCTAATGTTGTCTCCGGCTGCAAGAAGGCAAATGGAGGCAGCGCGGAGGCTCGCGTATCCAATGGGCTGGCCGGAGGAGACGGCTGGATCAATTCAGCCTGCTTTACTCAGCCCGCAGCCTACACCTTTGGCAATGAACCGCGCGTCGATCCCAGCCTTAGAGCGCAGGGTATCGACAACTGGGACTTCGCCCTCTTCAAACACACCACGTTCGGACCCGGAGAGAAACTTGGATTTGAATTCCGAACCGAATTCTTCAACCTGTTCAACCATGTTCAGTTCGCGCCGCCGGCAAGTTCCGCCGGAGCATCTTCATTCGGACAGATCACCAGTCAGCTAAACAATCCACGTCTGATTCAATTCGCAGGAAAGATTGTTTTCTGAACTTGACCTCAGTGCGAGAGTGCGGTGCAATGCTGCGCTCTCGCGCTGAGTGAGGTTGTTGTTATCAGCCACCCTCTCCGCCCTGCTCGAATAAATGCAGCGGGCGAACTCCCTGGATGCGATCGCAAGCGGACCGAAGAGTGGCTAAGCCCTAGAGCCTGTTATTAACTTTGCACCATGGTAGGGACTTTGCAGGGGCAGTCAATCTGCCGAGCATTGTAAGGATGTCGAAGCATGGAATTGCAGAGTATCCGAGCGATGTAACGGATGAAGAGTGGGCGTTTGTGTTGCCGTATCTGCTGCTGTGCCGCGAGGACAGCCCGCAGCGCAAACATGATCTGAGGGCGGTGTTCAACGCCGTGCGGTATGTGGCCAGGACCGGCGGGCAGTGGCGCTATTTGCCCCACGATCTTCCGCCCTGGTTCGTGGTCTATCAGCAGATGCAGCGCTGGCTGCGTGCTGGATGTTTCGAGATGCTGGTCGAGGATGTACGCTCGCTGCTGCGCGAGTGGGGCGGCCGCAAAGGCCAGCCAAGGGCGGTGGTCATCGACAGTCGGACGCTGCAATCAACGCCGGAGTCGGGCGCTCGTGCGGGCTACGACGGGGCTAAGCGGCGCAAGGGATCGAAGGTCCATATCGCGGTCGACACGCTCGGCCACCTGCTGGCGTTGACCGTGACTCCGGCGGATCAGGGCGACCGCGAACAGGTCGCGGCGCTGGCCGAAGAGGTGCAGCAGGTGACCGGCAACAGCGTGGAGTTGGCTTACGTCGACCAGGGCTACACCGGGCCAAACGCTGCCGAGGCCGCTCAACAACATGGCCTGCGCCTGGAGGTGGTTAAGCACCCCATGGCCAAGCGGGGCTTCGTACTGCTCCCGCGTCGTTGGGTCGTCGAACGATCCTTCGCCTGGGCCGCTCGATTCCGAAGGCTTGCCAGAGACTATGAACGACTCGACACTACCCTCAAGGGGCTGCATCTACTCGCCTTCGCCGTCCTCATGCTACGAAACCTCGCTAACACTATCCCATGAAGTTCATAACAGGCTCTAGGGCCGCCGTTTCGCTCTCGTTCTTTTCGCCTCAAGATCCCGCTCCAGCAATCGTGTCAGGCAGGGTTTCAGATACTGGGTAAGCTGCCGGCCATCGAAAATCTTGGGGTCAAATAAATGGTTGAGGACAAGTCCGTCGACGATCCCACCTAATGCCAGGCAGCCAATGCGTTGCGCCTTCCGGCTCCGTCTTCCGAGGTTCAGTAGCAATGCGTTGACCTCAGGGACAGAAATTTGCAAAAGCATGGCGTCATGAAGCTCGGCGAGACGCTGGCGTTCCTCGGGATGGCGGATGGCGTAGAGCTTGAATTCCATGTCGAGCAGCATGCGCTGGCAATCCTGGCTCACCTTGATCAGATACTCCACCAGCCCCTGAATCTGCTTTTCTACCGTGGGCAGTTTTGCAAGTATCCGAGCCAGCTCGGCGTGATCCCGCTCGACATCCTGCTCGAAAATCGCGAAGAAAACTTCTTCCTTGTTTTTAAAATGATCGTAAAGGGCTCCGCGCGTTTTGCCGATGCTCGATGCGATATCCTCGAGACGAGCGTGCTCAAAACCATCGCGCGCGAAGATTTCTCTAGCCGACTGCAAAAGCTCCTGGCGCGTGATCTGCGCCCGCTTTTGCCTGTGAAAAGCTGAATTTGCTCGCTCTGCGGGTTTTTTTGAATCAGTCGATCGTGTCACGGCGTCTCATCGTAAACATACATGCACGTATCTTTGATCCAAATTGAGGCAGAAAGTTACAGCCGAAAGCTTCAACGGAGAAAAATTGATGAAGCAGCGTAAAGACGCAAAAGATTTCAGCAATCGAATTACACGGCTTGCCGGCGCCGCCGCCGCTCTGATTCTTGGGGCCGGCCTGATTGCCGGTTGCAGCAAAAAAGCTTCGCCCGCCGGGCCGCCGCCGCCCTTGCCGGTGACCGTGGTCGAAGTGCAGCCAACAGAGGTTCCGATCACGGGCGAATGGGTAGGAACGCTCGATGGATTTGTGAATGCGCAGATTCAACCGCAGGCGAATGGCTACCTGATCAAGCAGAATTACCGCGAAGGCGCACTGGTCCAGAAGGGGCAGGTGCTTTTCGAGATCGATCCGCGGCCCTTTCAGGCTGCTCTCGATCAGGCTCTCGGCCAACTGGCGCAGGCCAAGGGGCAGGTGCTGCAGACACAGGCGCAGCTCGGTCTTGCCGTGATCAATGTGAATCGCGATACGCCGCTGGCCAAGGCCCGCGCGATCGCGCAGAGCCAGCTGGACAACGATACGCAAACAAAAGCGCAGGCGGAGGCCGCAGTTACGTCGGCGCAAGCATCGGTTGCCGCCGCCGAAGCTGCGGTTGAAAACGCGAAGCTGAACCTGGGGTTCACCGAGGTGCGCTCGCTGATTACGGGCGTCGCCGGGCAGGCGACAACACAGGTCGGCAACCTGGTGAACACGCAATCGGTGTTGACTGCCGTCTCGCAGCTCGATCCGATCAAAGTTTATTTCTCAATCAGCGACTTCGAGTATCTCGCTCTCACCCAGCGTGCCCGGCAAAATCATAGCGATCTGCTGAAGGATGCGTCGACACTTCCGCTGACCCTCACCCTCTCGAACGGCGAGGTCTTTCCGCAGAAGGGCCACATCGTCTATATCGATCGCCAGATGAATCCGCAGACCGGCGCGATCCGCATCGCAGCGGCGTTCCCCAACCCGGGAAATGTTCTTCGCCCCGGCCAGTTTGGCCGAGTCAAGGCGGATACGGAAATTCGCCGCAACGCGCTGCTCATTCCGCAGGTTGCGGTCACGGAATTTCAGGGTACGCATCAGGTTTTTGTTGCCGGAGCGGACGGCAAGGCCCACGTGACCACGGTGCAGCTGAACACGCAGGTAGGCACGAACTGGCTGGTGGA
>CAVUWQ010000046.1:0-26363 GCA_963745105.1 uncultured Acidobacteriaceae bacterium | reverse complement strand
TTGACGGAAAGAAAGCGGCTTATGCGGCCGCTTCCATAGGAAGCTGGGATTCGGTCTCCTGCTCTTCGGGACCAGCCTTTTCGGCCCGGTCCAGCTTGAGAATCGAGGTAACCCGGATCTCCCAGATGGTCTTCTTCTGGGCTGGCTTCTTGCCGACCTTCTCCGTCTCATACTCCCGGCTGCGAAGCTCGCCCTCCACCTGCAGATGAGCGCCTTTCTTCAGCGTGCCGGCGAACTCCGAGAGCTTGCCGAAGACCACGCAGCGGTGCCATTCGGTATGCGAGATGTACTGGCCGTCTTTCTTGTAGGAACTCTTGGTTGCCACCGAGAGTGTGGTGAAGCTGCGGTTGTCGTTGGAGCGAACCTCTGCGTCGTTGCCGAGGAATCCGATGAGGGTGACTTTGTTCTGGTACATGGTGGTGATCTCCGTTTCGTTTTGAATTGCCCGTATCCTGCTCGGGTCACACCTGGCGAAGCCTAGCGAGTGGGCCCGGCTCCCAAGTGCCAAGCTCTGCATTTACGGAGGGTCCATCACGGATGGAAACCGTAACCCGTAGGGCGACGAAGTCGAAGCAGAAGAGCGCCGAGCCGCAGGGCGCCGGATAGCCCCGAAGCGTGACCCCGAGTAGAGGACGGGATACGAGGCGGATGAATCCCATTGGACCGAAGTCACCCGTTCGTTTCTCGGCGGCGGATGTTCGCCCAAACCGCCGCCCCACACTGCTGGCTAGAGTTCTGCTGAAAGACGGCATCTTGCCACGGCCGTTGCGCTCTTGGCGGCTCAAAGACGACACGCGGACGACTTTCAGGGACAGGTGGGGCTTTGCTGCCGAAATGGGAGCATGAAGGGACATCGGAAAGACCTCAGATTCGGGTTGGGTTCTCTAGCGGCTGGACGGAACGTTAGGCTGCGGAAGCGCGGTAGACCTCCTCAGTCTGGAAGCTCTGGTCTGCATGGGTGTAGCCATTGACGGTAATCAACTCGCGGACCCGTCGCCGGCCTGTGTGGTCTCGCTCGCAATAGAGCACGAAGTCGATGGCTTCTGCGGTCTCCGACCGGATGAAAGCGTGATTTAGATTCGGTCTTGCACTCAGGGCAAGATTAGAGAGACGGCTGAGAGCATCCCACGCAGATTTGGCATGGATGGTGGATAGCGTTCCGCCGTGGCCGGTGTTCATGGCCTGGAGCAAGTCGTAGCCGCATTCGTTGCGGATTTCGCCCATGATGATCCGGTCTGGACGGTGGCGGAGAGCCGCGGCCAAAAGTTCGCTCGAAGTGATCGCAACCTGTCCGGGAATCTCCTCGACAGCCTCCCAGCGAACCGCATTCTTGTGCGCGATCTTCAGTTCCGCCGGTTGCTCGATGATCAGGAGGCGCTCATTTTCCGGAATGTGGTCAAGGAAGGCCTTTAGCAAAGTCGTCTTGCCGGACCCAGTACCGCCGCTGATCATGCCGTTCTTCTTCGTGCCGATGAACTCGACGACGGTATCCCGAACCTGCTTCGGCATGCTTCCCGATGAGATGAGCTCATCCGATGTATACCATCGGTTGAATTTGCGGATCGTCAGGGTGGGGCCATTGATCGACGAGGGCGCTCCGACAACAGCCACTCGGGAGCCGTCTGGCAGACGGGTGTTGAGGATTGGGTTCTGGGTCGTGAGATCCTGTCCAAGAATGCGAGCCACACGCTCGATAGCCCCCTGCAGCCGATCGTTCGTATATGGCGTGGACAGTGGAATGTGTTGCACGACGCCGGCCCTATCCGCATAGACTCCCGTCGTCCCATTGATCATCAAGTCGGAGATCGAAGGGTCGAGGAGCAACGCACGCAGTTCTTCAGGAAAGAACGGAAGAATCAACTCGTAGCTCATCTGGATTCTCCGGCTGCTGGCTTCGGCGCTGTGGTCGAGACCGCGGCGGTTGTACCCGGCGGTATCGAGTCAACCGAAATCCGATTCTCGTGAAACTCGGTGATGGTCAATCCGAGCGGATTGATCGTCTCAAATTGTGGGAAGATCCGGGCCTGATCGCTAACCTGCTTGGGATTGAGATAGTACGTCACGCTGAGCAGCCAATGTTCCGTCCGTGGCTCCCGCGAGTTCCGAGGCGAGTACAGCTTATCCAAGGTGACAAGTGCCGTTCCGCGAGCAATGGTCGCCCCCTGAATCGTTTCCTCTGACATGGAGGTAATGGTGACGTTTTTCACCTCCACATCGCTCTGTTCAATTTGCCCTCCAACAACCTGAGAGACAAGGTGACTTTGGTTGTCCTGGGTCATTAATTGCGACGCAAGAGCCTGGGACAGGAAGTAGTAGTTGAGGGGGTACTTCTTCCCAATCGTTTCCCGGGCAACCGTATAGCGATAGTTCGCCCAATCCGTCAGATACGTACGCACCTCGCCTTCGCGTGGACTGTAGTTGAGGTCGGTGTATTGGATGGCCTGCGCCCTGCCCATTTCGTCGATTCGGATATAGCGGTTGGCGGTGGGCCGATGAGCCAAAGAGAGGATCAGACCGAAGGCGCTGAGCAGGAGTACGGTCTCCGTCCCGATAACGAACCGACTGAGCTTCCGCTCGGCATAGTGGGAGGCATAAACCTCGTTTCCGATTTCGTCCGTCAAGAGCGACTGATGCGGGGTCAGGCAAGCTTCACTGGCTAACGTTGTGCTGGACATGAGAGGGACGGCTCCTTTCGTTTAGCGCATTGAAAACGACGTAGGAATAGATCAGGCCAGCAACCAGTGCACTCAATAGCACTATTAGGAAAGCGACCCTGAAAGGCTTAGTAAAGCCGAGACGGTTTAGGGCTTTCACGCGTAGTAGAAACCAGAACATAGATTTATGCCCCTGCTGACATTACGGCTGTAGAAGCCGCTGTCCCAATGAGTCTAGATACGCTCTCGCCGATACCGGCTGCCCCGCCGAAAATCGCCTGGGTCATACTTGGTATGTAAAGCATATTAATGATGAAGGCAATGAAAACCATCGTGCAAGGAATTAGATTGGCAAGCCACATTTCCATCGAATAATTGCCGTTGAACGTCTGTTGAATGAACGCATTCATGAACCCAGACCACACGAAGATAAAGGCTGCAGCAACAGCCCTAATCATCGCGAAACTGATAAGCACATCTAGGAAGTGGAAGAACTTGGCTCGGAACGTTCTGGTCATCAGCAAAGGAACAAAGATCGGTCCAAAAAGCGCGGTCACTCCATAGAGGATGAAGGCGCTGCAATTGATTACAAACAGAATCGCCGACGCGAGGCCAAGCAAGACCTGAACAAGAAAATAGCAAAGGATTTGAACGGGTGCGGTGATACTCGGCATGGCCGTGTTGTCACCAGCGGTCTTAAGTAGGTGGAGGAGCGAGTCCAGGGAACTCTGGTCGAACGCAGCGACCATTGCCTGAGCAATATAGGAAAAGAAGTGGTTGATGCCGAAGCTCGCGCCAGGAAACGGGTTCACCCAGTAGTTTTCTAGCAGGCAGCAGATGATGAGCTGCAGCAGGAACTTCGTCAGATCACCCGCTTGTACTGGGTGGTGGTGCAGCCGAAACGTCATGGTGGATGTTTGCCAGTTGATGACCATACTTATGAGGGTGAAGAGAGCAATGCAGCTGAGCTCCGTCATGCCAAGCTGCGTGAGCGCACCACCATTCTGTGTGGTGAGGTTCGTCAAGTTATTGGTGAATTGATAGAGCCAATCCACACCGGAACTTGCGCTCGGAAGTGCTTGTGCTAACAACACAATAGAAGCCATGACGGTGTCTCTCTCTGGTTTAGGCGATGTACGTCTTCCAGGTCTTACCTTCGTGAGCGGCGGCGGAGTTGTGGCCTTTCTTATCCGCCTCGACCTGCCTCCGGAATGCTTCGTCTCTTTCCTTTTGTTCCTCAGCGTTTTTCTGCTGTTGCTGCAGAATTGCGGATGCCCTGGCGACGGCTGCTGCGGTCTTCTCCGCCTGACCGCGTTGATAAATCACGGCACCGCCTATGATGGTCAGTGCCGCAAGGATTGCAAGGATGATCTTCGTGTTGATGACGTTCAGCATCGGGTCTCCCGGATTACGGCAGGTAGTTCTGCCATGTACTTCCTTCATTGGCTGCGCTCGTGTCATTCGCCGCTCGCTGAGCCTGAACCGCTGCAGCCGTGTTCAAGTCTTGAGCGGCGGCATTCCGTTGTTGCATGTTCGCGACCGTCATCTGTGAAGCGAGACAGACTTGCATGGCGGCCTGGGACTGCATTTCCGACAACTGTTGAGCCTGAGCGGCATTGATCAGGTTCAACTGCTCGACTTCACTATTCGTTGCCGACGTCACGTCGAACTGTTGTTGAGATAGAGCGCTGTTTGCCGTGGCGTTCTGGCTGCGTGCGGACCGGTACTGACCGACTGCGGTTAGACAGTCCGGCGAGACGGAATCGGACATTTCGACCATGGCGAGTTGGGAGAGCTGTGGGCTGTTGCCCACTGTCTGACCCTGGAGGTAAGTGCTGGTGGTGCTGTTTACCGGGACACTGGCTGTCGTCCAGGCCGTCGTCGACGTGCTCGGCGAGTTGCTATTGAGTGCGGCGCTGAACCCAGAGGTTTCACCAAATGTATTGGTAACGTGGGCGTTTTCGAGAGCGTTGAGGGTTGTCTGCCACTGCTGCTTGAAGGAGAAATGGGTGACGTTGTTCTCGATGGTATGGAATTGATTGAGGGCGGTGGTCGCTTGTGAGACGAGGCTCGCGTAGCTTGTGGGATCGAAGACGATGTCTCCCATACCAAACAGCGCAAAACTCGGCATGGTGGTCGCGAGCAATAATCCACCCGCGATCAGATACTTCTTCCGAATTTTCAGTTTGTAGTTCATGGCGGCTCCTGCACGGTTAGGGTTCATTGCACTCAGAGCAAACAATTTCTGTGCACTCCGAAAGCTTGGAAAAGTCGGTCCGTGCATATGCGGCTTCCCTGCTCACGACCGACACGTCGGCGTTCCGGTTACAAAGCTGGATCGACACGATGTTCCGCGTATGACGGAATGAGAATGTCGGTGCCGATATACACTCGGGCGCGCGAGCCTTCCTTGAGCGTGATGATGGGTAAGCGATTGAGGAAGTGATTCAGTATCTGTTCACCCTCGTTCGCCGATTGCGCGGAGATGCCATTCCGAATCTGGGTCGAGGGAGAGAGGACATTGCCGTCATTACCAATCTGCGCAAGTCCACCCAGACCCCCTACTATCGCCGCGGCCGCGAACGCCTGGAGGTAGCGATTGTCGACCTTTGTGGCGAGGCCAGTAGTTCCGAGCGGGTCGAGGCCGATATATTTATCCAGCTCGATCGAGAACCCGTCAGGGCACACGGCGCGGTGGAATGTGACGAACATCTTCCGCTGCTGGGCATTGCTGACACTCTGGACCGTTCCGATCAGGCGGGTGCCTTGCGGGAGGAGGAGCTGCTGATGATCGTGGGAATAGTAGTCGGTGGTGAGCATGATTAGGATCGGCCCGGTCAATCCACCGTCTATGTGATTGGTTACGACCCCCTCGAAGACTGTTCCCTCGAAGACTCGGTAAAGCCTTCCTTGATAGCTGTCAACTATACGGCGCCATCGGTCGGCTTTTGCAGTTTCCCTACCCGTCTCGCATGTCGGGAGCATCGAGTGCGGGAGTCTCCCCTGAAGTCTTCGAAGGCCCCTCCTCCCGTTCAGATAGGCCGGCGGCCGTTGGGGAGATCCCTGGGGCAGCAGAACTTACATGGCTGAAATCGATGGCGACGGTGTCGCTATTCAAAGCATCCTGATGTAGCTTCTCGCGTTCCAAGACCTTCTGCTTGGCCTCAGCGTCAGCCTGGGATCGGTCCGAGGTTTGCTTTGGCGCGTTGGGGCTATCGCCGTAGATCGCATCCCTTTGCGCGGCCGTCATATTCGGCGCCCCCTTTGCTTCGGGACCAGGGACTGCCTCCGCCTGCTGAAGTTGTTGCATAGCTGCTGCAAGCTCCTGTTGCCGCTGCTGGTCCGCGGCGTCGTTGCGAGCTTGTATCTGCTGTTGGGACTGAAAACTGGATACCTGTTGCGGGTTCGCAGTAGCTGGACGCATCGGCAATGCACTTGCCGGCGCCGATCTCTTCTTACCGCTGAAGAGGCTGGATACGTTGGCGATACCGATCATCGCTACGATCGCAATGAGCGCAATCATGACCGGCGTGCTTTTCTTGACCGGTCCCACAGCCTCACGCTGGGCCGGAACGGTTGCAGGCGGGTTTTCATTGCATTCCAGCATGGCTAGTTCTTCTCCCCACTTGCGGCTAGAGGTCACATGGAAGTCCACACGTTTCTTGCCGATCGCGAGATATCCGTTATCGAGTTCCTTCGGAACCGTATAAAGGCCGTCGCTATAGTCGAAGTTGATGAGCGACCCCTTGCCGTCTTTGAGCTCATAAAGCACGGGCGTTTCCTGGAATTGCCCGCGAAGGTAAGTGAACTTGTCATCTCGCCAGATCTGCTGCAGACCCAACTCCTTCGCCTTTTTGGCGTCCCAGGTGTAGTCGAAGTGGAGGCTGCCCGGATATTGGCTCCGATAGGCTTCGGCTTTGACTTCTTCGGCCTTGAGCTCTGCGAACTGCTGCCGCCTTCGCGACGGCGGCGTCCTGCTTGGCCCTCTCCAGTTCGGCGGCCGGCACAAAGACCGGCATTGCTACCAATCTGTCCTGGGCTGCCTTATCCCCGAGGAGGAGGAAGATTTTCGAGTCGAAGTGGTTGTCGGCATCGCCCGAAATTTCCTGGAGCTGCAAGGTGTACTCGTTTCCGTGATCCGAAACGATGTGGATGTCCGTTGTGACGCTGGCGAGTTTGGGCTTGACGCTGATGAACCGACTGGCCACATGACCGGCGTCAAATACCCAATCCACTGTGTCCCCGCCGAAAACCGTAGCGACCTTTTCCTGATCTGGAAGCAGGATAAGGGTCGATTGCAGCAGCCCGGCGCGTATCACCGGCGGAGCCTGCGCTTCGGATACGGTGACCGACCGGGGGGCATTCGGCTCAAGGTGCCGGGTATCAGGTTTAGCTGATGCCCTAGCGACCACGCAAGTAATGGAGAGAACGGAGGTAACGGCGAGAATCATTGGCGGTTTCATAAGGCCCTCTTTTATGGCAATGGATTGGCTACACTGCCTCTCCTTGGGCGAAGCGAGCGATGCCCTCGGAGAGTCCGTACTTCTCTACAAGCTTGGTCCGGCGTACTCGGTCTTTTGGCTTGGTCGAAAATGTCGCATAACTGCGGCTGTCTAGATTCAGCGTCACGACCTTCGTCAGCCCGTCGCGCCGGATATAGAGCCCTTCACGATCCTGAAGACTCTCGAACAGCGCGATCTGCTGTTCGTTCATCTTGAACAGCTCGGTATACCGTTTCCGGTTGAACGTCGCATCCTTTAGGAACAAAAACGACGTGCAGGAGTTCACGATACTGTCAGCATTGGCTCCGAGGTCATCCGCAGACTGACCGATCATGGTGACGCCGCCTAAATTCTTGCGGACGGTCTTGATGGAGGCCAATGCCCCATCAAGCAACTGCTTGTTCTTCATCGAAGAGAAGATTTCTTCGATAAGGATGTGTTTCGGAACCCCGAGATTGGCGGGGTCATAGAGAACGTCATTGATGCGGCGCAGTAGCCAGACCATCAAGAGGCTCGATGAGATCGGCATACTGTTCGTTGTTCACGCCCTGGAAGTCGAAACACTGCAGGCGAGAGAGCGAGAGGCTGTCCTCGACGTTGTCAAACACAGCGTTATAAATCCCCTTGCCCACCCACTTTGATAGATAGCGGTCCAGTTTCTTCGGAAGGAAGAGATTGGAGAGCCGGCGATTGGCCGGGTCGAGCAGATACATATCCTGAACGGCCTTGTGTATTACGTCGTCGTCCTCCGGCTCCAGATCCGCGCCTCCGTTTGTCAGTAGCAACTTCACGAACGAGTACAGAAACTTGATATTGGTCTCGGTCGGCTCCAGTGCGAAGGGATTCACACGTGGACCGTCCTTACCCACTCGGTCGACCTTGCCACCATAGAGTTCCACTACACTCTCGTAGCTGCCGCCGATGTCGAAAATGTAGGTGAATCCGCCGTATTTCTGCTCCAGGGCCACGAGGGCGTTGCCATGGACCGACTTCCCGGTCCCTGTCGGACCGATGATGAGCATGACCCGAACACCGTCCACATACACGTCCTGAAAGAACGGCGTCCGTGTTCGTGTTTCGAATATATTCAGGTATTCGTTATCGAGATCTTCAGAGTGCGGATGCCCGATGTGAGGAGCGAACACAGAGGAGAGCCGCGCGTGGTGGTCTTCTGCCAGCCACATCGGGAAGACATTGAACTTCTGATTGCCAGGAAACATCGCGTAGAACGCGGACAGATTTCCAAGGGTCTCTTCCATTACCTGGGCGCGAGCATCCACAAAGGCGCGGTGCACAGCGGGAGCGACCGCGCGAAGCTGTTCAGGACTATTTGTTGCGACGAGGAGCCTGAGCGAGAACTCGCCCTGCGCCTTCTTGTCGAGCGAACGGATGACATCGCTGAGATCGTCGACGTTGTTGTTGGCGGCCCTTGCCCCTGCGCCCGTATCTAATGAGGCCGTGTCCCTTCCGCTCATCACGCGAGTCAAAACTCCGACCTTGAAGAAGGAGATGAACTTCTCCTGGGCATCGATCTCACTGCGAGCAGCGGACGTCGACTTTACGCGCCATGTCGAGCACAGCACACTGTCGCAGTCGAGTGTCAGCAAATTCGAGAAGAGGCATGGGCGCGAAGCGTCAGGCGTAGTCTTCAGCGAAAACATCTGGACATGCCGTTTACCAACCTCGCACGTGGTCGCTGTGCCACGCAACGGCGCTATTCACGATCTGGCGATCCACACCTGTGTCGTCGTGGAGTTGATCCTGACCAGCCCATTCCTCGAGGTTGAAGAGATAGCTAAAAAACTGGAAGGCGTCGTTCTTCGCAAGAAGGCGGAGTCCAAACGAAGCTGCCGAGGTGCCCTAACAGTAGGGTTGCGGTCTTTTCGAGGTCCGAAAGCATTCGCGATGTTTCTACCGCATTATCTTTCGGCGTCCGCTGGAAGGCCTTCGCCTTCGACGGCTCCAACGTGAGGCACCAGTGAAGGTCGATGCGACGGAAGGCGGCATTCTGTTCGAGGAACGCAAGACGGTCACTTGCGAATCCATCGGTGACCTCATTCGCGTACTTCTTTCTGCCGAGGTAGCGGGAAGCCGGACATGACACGCGTGTATTGATAGAGACAGGAGCCCTCTGGAAGTCCGCGCAAAGCACCTTCGATCGAGCGGACGCGCGATTCTAGCTCCAGGTCCGTCAGGCCCTCCTCGTCCAAGCCCGTGAGAGAGAACAGGCATCCGTAGCCGCCTCCTTTCAGAGCGAAAGATGCTCGGCCCGACAAAGCGCGATATCGGAACGATGCTGCAGGCGGCGCCGGCCTTCACAAACCACGGATTGTGTTTGAGTTGTTCAGTGTTTGCGCGGGTCATAATAGCTCTTCTGGCTGAGGCCGAGGCCCCAGAGTTGGAACATCTTTGGGTGGTTGCGAACGATGAGCCAAGCACCGCCGGCCAGCGTTGGGAAGGCCAGGATTGCCAGCATTCGGAACCCAACGAGGAAAACCGTTACCGTGACGAATACGATCGCCATCCATGCTGAGAGGTCCAGGCCAAGTTTGGCCCTCGGTCGATTCAGCGCTTGGTTTATAGGTAACGGCTCTCCCCGCTTGGTCGTGTGCATGGCAGCTCCTACATCGACTGCCCGGTGAGCGAACCAATCCAGCCCGCTCCCCAACCGAGAACTCCGGCCCCGAAACAGCGCACCGAAAAGTCCTGGAATAGCATCCTGGAAATCTGCCCGCTCATCATGCGGATTCCGGCGAAGATCAACCCGCCGAAGCAGATGATCGCGCCTGCGTAAATTGCGAATGTTTTGAACGTGCCCATCAGAGTCTGAGCGCCCGAAAAGTCCATCGTTCCTTGGGCGTGAGCCGCACTTGCGAAGGTTAGGGCGAGCAGAGCTGGAGCCAGCACGCGAGCAGCGTGAGCTAGAGACTGCTTTGAGATGGGAGAAGCCCAACGGTTGTTGAGCTGACCAAGCAACCGATTGGACCTCGCGGACAATCGGAGTTGACGGTAGGGACGATTCACTTTGCACCTCCGCTGACTGGGTGTTCGTCAGCTATGGCGCAAACCTAACGAGATACGAAACGGCCGTCCAATCACTTCTGGAACCGCCGTTATTCCGCGGCGTTATAGGCCCCTTATTTTGTTGGTATTTTCGCGGCTACTGATCGCCGTATCGCTTGAGGATTTGCGGCTCGCCGCTTCCCCCAACGTACAACTCCGCGTCAAAATCGACTCTAGAGCAAGTCGAACTTGAGAAACTGGTCCCATCTATGAAATCGATCTGGATCTCAGTCTCTGCCGACGATGTAAGCATTAGTCTCATGGACCGGATCGTCTTTCCTTCGACTTCCGATACCTGGATCTCGCGATCACTCATGTAGCGCTCCATACCACTCCACCGCCCCTTATTAGGGGATTCGGCTAGAGTTTCACAGACTTGAAGAGTGAGCAAGTCCAAGTCAAGCGAAACTCGACGATCGAGAAAGGCGAGGACGGCTCCCCATCAATATACGTACGATACGCTCCTGCGGTTGCTCATCGAAGCCAGGCAGGAGGCTGGATTGACCCAGCGCGAAGTGTCCGCAAGATTGGGGATGTCGCATTCGTACTTGTCGAAGTGCGAGACAGGCGAGCGAAGCGTCGATGTCATTGATCTACTCGAGCTCGCCACCTTATATGGAAAGCCCCTTCAATTCTTCTTCCCCAAGATCTGACCCCATACGCCAATCGGGCGGAATCCCGGAAGAACTCAAGACTTGAGTGTTTAAGATTGGCCGCTATACGCCCGTCCTCCAAAGAGTTAGGCAATCTATGGCATGGTCAGCACCCTCGCCAGCACCCTCAATTTGGCGGAATAGCGATATCGCGACGATCGGCGTAGAAGGGCGAGAATGATGGCCTAGACCTTTGCCGATCTGGAGCAAGACAATCAATGCAGCATTCAGACCTCTGCCGACCCGGAGCCAGACAAACAGCGCAACGTTTAGACCTCTGCCGGTCACCTCGGGCGTTTTTGCGATCTGTTTTCCATGAATCGGCAGAGGTCCGGCAAACGCGTTGTGTTCGAAAAGCCAACGCCAGCGCCGCCGCCGATGTTTCCTGGCGAGGGTGCTGGCGAGGGTGCTGAAGGGTTTCCTGCGGGTGTTTTTCAATGACTTAGAGTGCTTTTGTTAGCCATCAGCGCTCATGTTTTCTATAAGTTACGGTTATTGGCAAAACTGTCACGGCAGAGGTCGCGGGTTCGAGCCCCGTCGTCCCCGCCACTAAACTCAAGGGAATGTCGAGTTTGTGGCGATAGACCAAAGTGACAGTCAAAGAAAGTTATCGGCGAGCTATCTCGCATCATCCTGGAACCTGCCGACGTCTCGCGACGATCCTCCTCCTCTGTACCTTTCCATCCTGAAAAATCAACCGGGGCCCGTACGCCAGGGTGCACCCATCAACAGGTTCCATTTAGCCGTTGCGCAATCTACGTTCCCGAATGCAGTGGGACCGCGCCATTAGAGGCAGGCGGATTCGCGGGCGTGGAATCTTCTATCGTGTCGGCGGAATTCAATTGCCGCTGCTCTCGGGCAACTGCCAGCGTCGCGTTCAGATTGTCGTCTCGGATGATTCGGCAATAGGATCAGCGATACAGCTTCCCGTGATTGGGAGACACTTCGTATCGCGCTCCTCGGCTCTGTCCCCTGGGATCACTCGCGCGGATGGAGGAAGCCTCGGCGATCAATTTCAGGCGCGCTAACATTCGAGATTCTCGGTCTTTCGTTTACTATGGCCCATGACCTCGCGACGACAGGCAATTGACAAGGGATCTACCCTGTCACAGCATTCCCGCCTCCCCGTCGTGTGCGTCGTCACCGTAGATAATCAGTTCGTCGACGACCTGGGTCCGGAACTGATGCCCTGGTTTCAGATCGTACTTCGAGAGACCTACGAGGACCTCGCCCGCTGGACGCGCGAATCCCACGTCCAGGCCGTTCTGCTAGATATTGATACTGGCGATAGCGATGATGAGCGCGCCTATGGCGGCCTTCCGGTTCTCAACGAACTGCGCAAGCTTAACAGTGAGTTCGTCCTCATCTCGCTCAGCCGCTCTCGCACTCGCTCGGTCGAAAAACAGGCGCTCGAAGCCGGCGCCGATGCGCACTTTCGTAGTCCGGTCGACATCTCGGAGCTTCGGCTGGCTCTGGTTGACCTGCTTCGCGCACGAAGCGAGGAATCCGCCCGGCAGTCCATGCGGGAGCAGGCCTTTGAGAACACCCGATTCCAGGATTTCATCGGCGGAAGCGAGCCGATGCGTACTGTCTACGATGCCATCCAGCAAGTCGCCGGAAGCAATGTCAACGTTTTGGTACGCGGCGAAAGCGGCACGGGAAAAGAGTTGGTCGCACGCGCCATCGTCGCTCTCAGTCCTCGCGCACACAAGCCATACATTCGCCTGAACTGCGCCGCCCTGCCTCAGGATCTCATCGAGTCCGAACTCTTCGGCAGCGAGCGCGGCGCTTTCACCGGAGCCACCGAAGCCCGCCCTGGCCAAATAGAATTGGCCGACGGTGGCACTCTCTTCCTCGATGAAATCGCCACCCTTACCTTGTCCTTGCAAACCAAGCTCCTCCGCGTACTCGAAGACCACATGGTCCAACGACTCGGTGGCCGCACCTTGCGCAAGATCGATTTTCGTTTGATCTGCGCCACCAACGAAAATCTTGAGGAGATGATCCGGACTGGGCGCTTCCGCGAAGACCTTTACTATCGAATCCACGTTGTCCCGATACAGCTTCCTCCGCTGCGCGAACGTCTCGGCGATATCCCGTTGCTGTGCGAACATTTTCTCCAGACCCATTGCATAGCCAACGGTATTCCCACCAAGCACATCGACGATACCGCCCTGTCCGCTCTTGAACAACATAGCTGGCCTGGAAACGTTCGCGAGTTGGAGAACCTCATCCAGCGCCTGGTGATCACGGTGCGCGGTCAAGAGATCCATGCCACCCATCTGCCGTCTCGGCTACTCGCAACCAATCTCGCCGCGAGTGAGGCCGTCCTCCTTCCCGACTCCGGCGCGGACTTCGATGCTGAGATCCAGCAAATGGAGATCGCCCTCCTCTCCGCCGCTCTCCGCCGCACCCAAGGCAACAAGGCCGCCGCCGCCCGCCTCCTCCACCTCGATGGCCAGCGCATCAAGTACCTCTGTCGTAAGCACTCTCTGAGCTAGCCCCCCTACCTTTTGGTGAATTTTTCACCCATAGGTGATTTATTTTTTACCTGTCTCGGATTAGCCCCGCGATCGCCAACTGTGCCTCTACTCTAACTCCCGTCTTATCAATCGCATAGAAATTCGTTCGATCGGCCTCAAGTTTGGCACGCCGGATGCAACGTCTCAGGACGTAGCATGGATTTTCAAATTCAACCCGAGGTTACTACCATGGCCGTTTCCAAGAAATCCATCACCAAGCCCTCCGCAAACAAGTCCACCAAAACCAAGGCCACCAAGTCGGCCAAGAGCACTCCAACTCCCGCCGGCAAAATGGTGACCGCGTCGAGGATGCTAACCGCCTCGAGGATGCTAACCGCCTCAAGGCTGAGCTAATAGCCTAGGTCCTCAATAGGCGTTCTTCGGACGGCGGCCACCAGTAACCTGGTTGGCCGCCGTTCCCATCTCTCTCTACCAGACGTGCGCTCGCACCACATCCAATACCACCTCCGCTACCTTCGCCGCCAGACTTCGCCTCGCTCCAAACACCTTGGCCACACCTGACGTTCCCAGCGCCAGCCAAGAACTCCCCTCCGGCAGTGTCAACCGCGCAGAGTAGAACGTCGGCAGCGCAATCCCCTTGTACTCCTGGTGTGCAATCAACCCCTCTGGTAGCGTCGCCGCCTCACCCTCCACCAGCGTCAGCCGGATCCGCACCACTGCAAACCTTCCCGGTGGAGCGATCGCCACCTCGTCTCCCTCCCTAATCCGATTCATCTCTCCCGCCGGAATAAACACCCTCACCCGGCGCTGCACTTCACCTTCCGCTGCACCCGCCAGCGTCAGCAGCGCCTCACCCGATCCCACCGTCTGCCCCACCAGCGACTCCGGCTGCGCCGTCAGCACCCGTCCATCCACCGTAGCCCGCACCACCAGAGAATCAGCCGCTTCGTCCGCCAGCCCTCGCGATCTCCGCGCCCCCGCCTCCCCCGCTGCCGCCGTGCCAATCGACTTTCCTGCCAGCTCCGCCGCGAAGGCATCATAGTGCGCCTCGCCCATCGTCGCCCGCGCGCTAGACCCCATCGCCGCCACGTCCATACTCGACATCCGCAGCAACGGCTCTCCCCTTCGCACCTCTTGACCCTCCCGCACATACACGGCATCCACGCGCCCATTCACCGTCGAATGTAGCGTCACCGGGTCCGCCGCTTCCACCACAAAGTAAGCACTCTCGCGATCACGTAGCATCGGCACAAACAGCAGCACCAGCACTACCCCACCAATCACTAATGTCCGCGGCCGAAGCCAGAACCCTCCACTCAAATGGGCCGCCCAGAACCGCTTCACTACCCCCCACAGCGACTTCAGCCGCGACCGGAAGATCGCAATTGCCAGCGCCCCCGCTGGAATCAGGGCAAACTCCGCCATCAGCTTCGACGTCACGTTATACGAAAACCTCACCACAACAAACAACATCAGGTAGCTGTACGCACCCGAAGCCACCGCATACGCAATAAACAGCGGAGCCCGTCGCCGCGGAACCGCCAGCACCTCCACGGGCAGTCGCAGCACGCTTTTCTGGAACCATGCCGAAACAAAGCCCGTGGACCGCTCCTTCAAATCTGGAATCCCAATAACCTCCGTCCAAAAGTAATACCCATCCAGTTTTAGCAACGGATTCAGGTTCAACAAGATCACTGCCAACCCACTAATCAGAATCACCTTGTATGCCAGATCATGAACGAAAGCACTTGGTTGCGTGTTCGTCCACACAATCATCGCGATCCCGCACAGCACCATCTCAATCCATATTCCTGCAATGATCGTGGCGAGCCGCTGAATCTTCGTCGCCGAAATCCAACTCTCCGTCACATCCACAAAGAAACATGGGGTCAGATACAAAAACATCAGCCCCATATTGTGAACCTCGCCGCCATAGTGCTTGCAAGTCAGCCCATGGGCCGACTCATGAATGAACCCCATCCCGAGCAGCAACACCCAAAACTCCGCAAAGTCCGCAAATGTTTTATGCGTAAAGTTGAAGTACAGCGGAATGTCCGGCCCAAAGTCCTTCCAATTCGCCACAAACACCACCCCCTCAAAGCAGAACAGCAGCACCACCGCGAGAACGCACCAGCGGCTGTAAATGAAATTCCCAACCAGCCTATCTAGCCGGGTCAGATACTTATCCGGGTCCCAAGCTGAAAAACTGATGTGCGCCAAGCTGATCTTCGACGTTCGATTGGCCTTTCGTCCTCGTTCCGCCTTAAGCCGGGCGCTGTAGGCCAGATTCTTTTCCTGCGGCGTCTTGAACCAGAAACCGGCCTCGTCCAGGCCGGTTGCGAACTCCTCCACTTCGCGGGCGGTCAGCGCGCCGCCGTGTTCCTCGCTAAACTTTTGTGCTATTTCGTCGTAGCTGCGAATCCCGTCAAATAACTGTGCGAGCTGCCACTGCGACGGCTGGAACCGAAAAAAACTGCCCTTACTACGCTGCAAAATCCCAACGACGGGTTCTCCGTCCAGAATATCTTCGCGCGTCACCAGCTCTGGATCGAGACGGGGAGGGCGCTCGCGCGAGAGCCGCGCCTTTGGAATCTCCGGTAGTGCCGCATCCAGGGCCTCGCTGAGATTCATCGCACTTGCGCCATCGCGTCATTCCCGCTATCCGCTGTCCGTACCTGCATCCTCATTCCCGGCTTTAGCAGCGGCGACGGGTCAATTACCTCACCAATCACCTGCACGCTACCGCTCGCCGGGTCTACCACTGGGCTTACCCTGTACACTCGACCCTTCTGTCTTAGCGTCGGATAATCCTCCGTCGTCAGCACCAGGCTCGCCCCGCGTTCGAACGCTCGCATCGCCGATTCCGGCACAGTAAACATGACGTGCAGCGGAGCCGCCGCGCTAATCCAGAAAAGCACGTCGCCTGCCTTTACCTCCTGGGCCATTCGCAGGGATCGCCGTCCCACAACTCCCGCGAACGGCGCAACGATCTGTGACTGTGCCAACTGCAGATTAGCTGCCTCCAACTTCGCCTCGGCTCCCAGCTCGTCCGCCTTATAGCGGGCTACTTCCGAAACAGTTTCCGCAAGCTTGTACTTCACATGTTCCCAGTCCTCATCACTGAGAATTCGGTCCGCTCGCAGCGCATCCGCCCGCCGCAGATCAGCCTCCTCCACTTGCTGCTCCGACTGCCACTCCTTAACCTGAGCCTGCAACGACGCTACCCTCGACTTCTCCTCATCGCATGCCGCATGCAGCGCACGATCATCCAGCAATGCAAGGAGTTGGCCCTTCCGCACATGATCGCCAATATCCGCCGCAACCTCTACTACGCGCCCATCGCGTTCTGCCGCAACATCTGCCTGCTGCTCCGCAACGAGTGGACCCGACGTGCTGAATGTTCTCGCCGCCAATGGGCCATCAGGCATAGGCTGAGGCGTAGGCGTCGAGCTCGCTGCCACGACAGTGGGAGCCGGTGGACGCGAGTCACATCCACACACAGTCGCAACTGTCATCAGGGACAATGTAGCCGCCGCGCCAACATTCACCGGCCATCGCAACATCGAAGAACCATTCATTGCATCACCAGCCTATCCAGTTCCATAACGTCTGCCACGCCCACAGCGCCGGCTTGCGCAGCAGCACATACCCGGCGGACCGATACCCAATGAAAATCTTTCCGTGTCCACTCATCCCGGCGCGCAGGGTGGCTTCCCTGTTCCCCAGGGAAACTCGCGCCGCGAACGTGCGCTCCTCATTTACAGTCTGCGCAACAGGGCTAACAATGTTCACCACTCCGCGCCAAGTCCGCTGCGGATAGCTATCCAGCTTGATAATGGCTCTATCCCCCGGCCGCACCAGAGCAACGTCACTTTGCGCGACCGAAATATCCATCACCACCGACGATAGATCCAGAACCTTCGCAAACGGGTCTCCTGCATTCAAGTGCTCTCCCGCCGCGCTTTGCAGCGCCGGCGTCGCCACGAGTCCATCAATGGGCGACCGCAGCTCCGCACCATCGACTCGACTTTGAGCCCTCGCAACCTCTGACCGCAAATACTCTACCTGGGCCCTATCCTCGCCGGCCTTGGGCGACCCGCCGGCCAGGCTCGCCTCCATTCCCAACTCGGCCGCCTCATATTTTGCCTGCGCAGCGGCAAGATCAGCCTTCCACTGCCAGTCATTCATCGTCCCTAGCTGTTCCCCCGCCGCTACACGCTGGCCCTCCCGCACGGCCACGGTCTCCACATTGCCATCGGTGGGCGCTGCAATCGTCACCAAGTGCTGCGGCTCTACCATCGCCTCTCCCGATACCCTCATCGGCAGCGGGCAGAACAGCAAGAACAACAGCACCACTGCCGCCACGCCCCCGTAGAACAGTCTCCGACTTCCACTGGTCCGCAGAATCTCACGCTTCTTCTGCATCATCGGCTCCAGCAATCCAATCAGCGGCACTTCGCGATACAGCAGCGCGTTTCGAATAGCTACAGTCGCCTGGGCCGCCAGGATCTTGATCATCTCCATCTGCGCGGTGTCCAGAAAATCCGGATCCGTCGCCGCATACAGGAGCATCCCCACGCGTCCCTGGTCGTCTACCAACGGTAAAGCGTACAGGGCACGATATCCGGTGCCCTCAAAGTATCGCGCAACCGCCTCAGTGATCTCATCCGCACCCCCCTTTTCGGTTTGGCGCACATGCAGGGCGGACGACTCCGAACTCAGCCAGCGCACAAGATCCTTTAGCCGGTCTACCTGGACGTCCCCCATTGGGATGCTTGCCATCCCAGATACAGCCTTCAGCTGCAAGTTCCCTCGGTTATCCAAAGCGATCGCGGATAGCTCATACGGGAGCACACTCTGTGGGCTATTCACGATGATCTGGAGCAGCCGGTCCAACCTCAGTGTCGACGTAATCTCCGAACTGACGTGGACCAGCGCCTCCAGTATCTCCAGCTTTCGCTCTGCATGCATCAGGCTGGCGTTCTTCAGTGCATTGCTCACCGTCTCCGCCATCGCCGACAGAAAAAACTGATCGTCCTCATCAAATACTTTCCCGCCGCCCCGGTTCACCGCTTCCAGGACGCCAATCTCTGATTCGTCCTGCATCAATGGCACGACCAGCGCGTTCGTGACGCGCTCGGTCCGCTGCTCCTCGGGAATCGATTCCAGCGCAGCATTCCGCTGCAACAACCGCGGGTCTTCGGCATCATCGATCAGCAGTGGCTCGCCTTCCTCCGCCATCGCCGCTACGTAGCCTTCCTCCGGTGTCTGGATCGCACCCACTTCCACCGTGGCGTCTTCACCATGTGCCGCCATTAGCCGCAGTTGATCGCCATCGAAAAGCCACAGGTGCATGGCCTGGCACTCCAACATCGCCGAGGTCTTCGCCGGCACCATCGCCGTTACCGCATCCAATTCCAGCGTCGCGTTCAGGGATTTTTCCAAGTCATATAGCTGGGTCATTCGGTGCACGGAATCCAACAGATCCTGCCGCTGTCGCTCGAACTCCTCCGCCGAAAGAATTGCCGTTCCCGCCAGCGCCGCCACCTCGGCCAGCCGCTCCAGTTCGGCCGCAACGATTGGCTCCCCGAACGTCATCACTTCTATTAATCCCACTACCGTTCCCGCGTGGGAAAACGGAACATATGCGAGCGAAGCAATCGACCGCGCCACGTTCACATGGGCATACTCTTCCCGCGGCACCTGGTTCCCCGAGTACACCAACGGCTCCTCACGGCCGGCCAATAATGGAAGCACGAGGTCGCTCGCTGCCGACAGCATCTGTTCCCCCATGGACACCGGCCCCGCCATCCCTACCGGCAAAAGCATCGGTCCATCGTCCCCCTCAAGCAACCTGTGCACCAGGCAGGCGCTGTCCGCGATCGATTCGACGACGGCAACGGCAATCAACCGCGCCCGGACTGAGGAATCCGTAGCGGTGAGAAGTTCATTCGTCAGTTCGAGGGAGGGACGGTTGAACATTGACATGGGAAGATTTCAAACGAACGTCTACGCAACATCGGGGACCCGGTGCTTGACGGAAACAAGCCTGAAGCGTCAATCTCTGTAGACGGAGTGTAGCAAGCGCTCTCCCCGTTGTGAACTCATTCTTTCCAGCTTGCAGGAGACTTCGTGGATCTCGACATCAAGCAAAGCGGAAATACCTGCTCCCTTCGCATCAAAGGCCAGCTTAAGTCCTCCAATGTCCCGGAATTTGACGCTGCGCTCGAATCCGCGCTCTCGAATGGCTGCATCTACCTCATTCTCGATTTGGAGCAGATGCCTTTCATCGATTCGTCTGGCATCGGCGCAATCGTCAACGCGCTTCGGCGCACTCGACAGGTAGGGGGCGATACCAAGCTCGTCAACCCCTCCTCTTTCGCCACGAAGACCTTCAAGATGGTTGGAATTCTCAGCCTCTTCGGCGTGTTTGCCACGGAACAAGAAGCAATCGACGCCTGCGCGGCCGCGTGACCTGAGTGGTCATCTGAAACTCACCATTGAGGAAGTTTGATCGCTCGGCCGCTCGCGAAACTTTCATGATAAGTCATTCATAAGAATAGGCTTCTTGGTGCCCGGAGGGGGACTTGAACCCCCACGACCGGTTAAGGTCTGCGGATTTTAAGTCCAATACTCCATGCGTTGCAGCGAATTGCACAGCGCAGCACAACAGTGAATAAGTTCATCTTTTGCAACAGATAAGCACTTCAAGCACGTTGCAGTGTGCCGCAACCCAAAGCAGAAAAGTCGAAAACCAACAGCCACCACAACAGCCACCAACAGCACAACAAACTTGTTGGGCCTAGGTCGAAACACCCACACCCTAGGCGTCCATCGCAACCCCGTCCTGGCCCTCTCCGCAGACCTTCCGACCTCAGCCGAGGTGTGTGAGAGGTTCTGTCCCGATCATAGCTTGGATACAGCGTCGATCACAATTCACCAAATCCGCTCAGCGTTCAAGCGCAGCGACATTTTCCACAGAAGCCCGCATTCCTTTGCGAGACGTTCAGATGGAATCGACCAAGAAGACGGCGGCACTGCCGGCATCGCCGCAGTTGCTTCAACCGACGATCCTCTCGGGATGGTCGCACCGAGCATACTTCCGCAGGTCGGCTACCGGGATCAGAACACGGCCACCAATCCGCCTCGTAGGCAGACGTTTTGAGGCGATCAGGTAGTCCAGGGCACGCTGGCTAATAGATAGCATCTGAGCTGCCTCCTCGCGCCCTACCAGCAACTTATCTTCGGGAGCCACCGTGACCCTCTGCGGGGGCTTTCTGCGTTGCGGCCTAAAAGGCACCCCAGTGCTCTCCTTGTGCGAGGGCTCCAATCCGCTTCTGTCGAAATCAATGACTCTTTCTGCTGACATAGTTTTATCCCCTGTCCCCAAATTGTCGTGCTCGTCCACCGCGTGCCCGTTTTAAGATCTCCCTGCAAGAACGCCTTCATCTCTCCAGCACTAATGCGTTCAAAGACTCAACCCGAATCCCATACTCAACTCCACGTCGTGCTTCGGCGTCACGATCTTCGGTTGATGTAAATCAACAGCCTGTTCCGGTTTGTAGGCGCTCTGGTGCGAAACATCATGCCCTAGTACCTTTGGCAGCTTGTCCAAACTGTTCGTAAATATCTGTGCGTCGAATTGGCCACGAGAGATCGAGACATATGCCATGCGACTGTTGAGAAGATCCTTTGCCGCGAGTTCTGTGTCTATGTTGACCAAAACACGCTCCGCCGTCTGGCCTTGGCTTGAATAGCTGGTGACGGCATACCCATAATCGATGTGCGGATGATATTGCGGATCGAACTCCACTTTGCTCTCATCATCCAACCGCAACCGCATCATCCCATCCCGCCCGATGCTCTCGACAGTCCCCAGGTCACGATTGGCAATCTTCAGTTCCTGGCTGGGCGCGGTGAACTGGATGCGGTCTCCAACGGAGAATCTCTTCTCGTCCTCTCGGTAGACGGAGACTCCAACCTGGCGGCGTGGATCATAGGTGGTCTGCTCCCCGTTCCCTCGCACCACCGTCAAGGTGTTCGCCTGAGCGTTCACAGCAACGACGCGGGAGTATTCGCCTTTCTCGATGCCGGTCTCCTTCGATGTGCGCGAGTACCGCAGGATGTCATCGACCTGGTACCGCTGTGCCCAACTGCGATCCGCGCCGGTCATCTCCTGACGCGGAACAAGCGTCCGCACGGAATGGTCCTGCCTGTTCACCAGTCCGCACGATTGCAACTCATCATGTATCCGCAGATTGATCTCGCTGCGGGAACGATTATCCGGCGAAACGACAAGGGTGCCGCTAGGTGACTTGGCATACTCCCGCGCAATAGCCGCGATGCGTTCATCGTGTCCTTTTACCTGATGCACACGGCCCTGCTGGTCAAGGCTCTCAACTGCGGCTCTAACCTGGCCGCTCGCCAACTGTTCGACGACCTGCTTCAACTCTGGATCGCGCTACCGAACGATGTCATTCAGCGTCGCCGTCCTCATACCGGCTTCCTGTAGTTGCGCAAAAGGACGGCCCGCTTCAACGGCCTCATGTTGGCGGCTGTCTCCAACCAGCAGCACACGATCATTCCGATGGAGACGTTCGATGAATTCGTGCATCTGGCGCGTGGACGCCAGCGAAGACTCATCGAGTACATACAGGCGCTTCTCGCCCAGATCGGGCTGCGCGCCTTTCGCAAGGTGACGTTGGAGAGTTGAGGTTTCCATGCCGGCCTCAGCCAGCTTGTGTGCTGCGCGAGATGTCGGGGCGAATCCTTCCACCTTGTAGCCCTGGGCTTCAGCGCCTTCTCGGACCACGGATAGCGTCGTCGTTTTGCCTGCGCCTGCGACACCGTCCAAGCCGACGATCTTCTCGCGGCTCAGGAATATCTCATCGACCGCTTGGCGTTGTGAACGGTTCAGTTCAGGATGGCGATCTTCTGTCCAGATTCGCAACTGCGGCGATACCAGCATTGGATCGCCGTACCCGCGCTGATTGCCGCGCTGCACGTGACCGACGATCTCCCGCTCCATCCGTATCATCTCGGCAGTCGTATACAGCGGCGCTGCTCGGCCATCTGCTCTCGCAATCGCCCGAAACTCCCCACGCGCTACCCGCTGTTCAAACTCCTGTCGCACTTGGATGTAGGAAGCCTGCCCCATACTGCGATCTATCGCTGCTTGCAGGATTGCGCGTTCGTCCTGAACAGCAGAGCGTTCAAAGACATGGTTGCGCGAATACGTCACTGACTGTTGAGCCGTCTTCTCCGGCTGCACAACGTGCCGCTGTTCGTGTGCTTTTGCGACGACACGATCTGCTTGATGGCCGAATCGAGCAGCCAGGTCGCGGTGCTGGCGCAACACCTCTTCCGGCGAATGGATCTCTTTGCTGTCGCGTGTGCGGTGAGCGGCTACTTGTGCCGCGCCCGCGCCCTCTCTTCCAATTTCCTGTAGGTGTTCTTTGATCTGCACACGACGTGGACTCGATGCTTCCAAATACTCTTGCGAATATCCCTTGATCTCGGGCTGACCATGCTTCCCGCGTTCAACTTCATATCCGAGACTTTGCAGCTTCAACGCAAGCTCGGATCGGTACACGGTTGTCGCGTACTGTTGCGACTGGAAGAGGCTGCGCTCTTGCAATGCGCGCGTCTGTCCATTGTCTCGCTCAGTCACATTGAAGACTACTGCGTGAGTATGAAGCTGCGGCGCAGCATAGCCGTCTACAGGACGAGCGGTGTCATGCTCGAAGGTAGCGGCAACGAACTTGCCTGTTGTCTCAGGCGCATGGACGTTACCGATGCGAGCCTGTGTGTACCGCTCTAACTCCTTCAACGCCACGCGAACACTTTCACGGTGCGCCTCACGAACACGATCATCACCACCCACAAGGGCTGTGAGCGACACAGACTTGGGTGCGGAGAACGTCGCATCCCATCCTGCACGATGCTCTGAACTGGTGATCTGCTTACCGTACTGATTCTCGTAGGTCCTGGCAGGCTGGTGCTTAACGAGCTGCGCATCGTTCGCTGGGTGCCGTCCTTCGCTCAAACGAGCGAACTCCTCAGCCCCTACATTGCCACCTAAGCCCCACTCCTTCGCGAGACTCCCCTGCCACTCGCTATGCCCTTGCTGATCACGGCTCCAATAGTTCTGTCGTTCGGACGCGAACTCGCGCTCATGATACGTCCGTGCTTGTCCAGCCGACAGCGATTTAGAGATAGTCAACATACCTTGGCCCATGAGACAGCAGCTAGTTACTGTCTTGGTTCACATCGTAGCCGAGAAGCGTGGATAAGTGGGTCGTCATTGCCAAATTATTTTCGTCTCATGATCGACGAAACCCCTATGGCTATTGGCTATTTCTATCCTTAGCAACGCTATTAGCAGAGTAATGGATCAGTGATTTGAGTGGCAATGACTCGACCAACACAAGAGTTATAGCTGACTCAATGGAGGCTCGATCCGCTGTTTGAGAACAGTCTCAAACAACACCTTCTCCGTGAGTTCTAACTGGTGTATTCCATGCTCACGAAAGGGATCTTCCGCCTCTCAAATAGCTCTCGCCAAGCAGCCCTTTGAGTCGAGGAGAAGGGAGATCAAGGTGAAGGCTTTCTACTCTGCTTAGAGTTGAGCGAAGGATGCCGAGTTGATACGCGATTCGGTCTGGAATACACAGAGACATCGGAAGTCTTTTCGTCAATCAATCCATTTCGATTCATCCCACGGTTCTGATTGCGAATGCGCAGCATCCGATGTAGACGATCCGGGGAAGACAGTGCGTCGCTGAGAGCGTGGTTTTGGGGAGTGCGAAGGGGGTGGAGTAGCAAGTTGCCGTGCCGTAGAAACCTCGCCGCGAACTTGAGTTGACGCCGGTCGGTCACTCCGAAGAAGCGTTTCTGGATTTGGCAACTTCTTAAGACCGAATCCGCGACTAGTTGCAGGCCCAAAACTCGGCCACTCAAGCGCTGTCTTCTGCTCACTAATCCAGTGGGCAAATCGCAACCGAAGCCGAGCAACAATTCCGTCTCGATTTTCGGGCAAATCCCCTCCATAATTCGATGACCATTGGGGCTCCGTAACCTCTCGTCGAAGTAGTCTCCATTCTTCCCCAATATCGTCCCTCATCATAAACGCCAGATACACAACGACTACCCAGGTCGCGACACCATAGACCAACGGTTCATTCATCAGTTGACGAAACGTCTTGCCATCATAGAAATCTTCACGCAGAAGCTTTTCCACCTCGGTGGAATCCACGCTTTCCACTGCGGTTCTTTCTATTCCCGTCCATCCTTGTCCAACAGCAAAAGACGAGAGTTCCAAAGGGAGATCACTCTCGCTTCCCTCGGTGACGTCGGGGGCGAACAGCCACTGTCTCTTACGCCCGCGAGCCGTCTCCATAAGCCATCGGATTTGAGTCTTGGCATCAGGCTCACTTGCGTGTTCGGAACTGTGCCAATATGCGATCAGATAATACCGTTGTAGTGGCGGCACTTCCCACCGCAACCAAGCCCAGAAGCCGAGTAATGGGAGGCATGGAAGGAGCGCCAAAATCAGCGCAATCCGCCAAGGAAATGCAAACCGAATACGGGAGAGTTTCATTACGGCTTGTCCGTGGTTTTGGGACTGTTCCGGCGACGCCTCTGCGCCATGTAATCCTGCGCCCTTTGCTCCTTAATAGAGTCCGAATAGGCCGACATTTTGCGTAAGTCTTCGGTTGTCAGTGGACCTTCTGACGCTCTCGCAAACAGATTCAGCATCAGTGAGCGCATTCCCATGATCTCCGCCAACAATATAGGACCGGTTTGCTCCTCTGTACCAGCACTCGCGCGGGCGTGGGCAAGCGCCGCCTCGCGTAGCCATTCCGCCACCTTCTTACCCGCGTCAGCGGCTGCTGCCTCAACCTCACCGAATTCCGCGTCGGTAAGGCGCGTGGCAATGGATCTTGCACGGGAGGTCTCATTTACCGAGACCGTAGATGCCGACGGCGTAGCAGTTTCTTGCGGCTTGTCGTTACCTGAGGCCATTCGATTTGCCACCTTGAACACATAGCCCCTTGAAGCGCTTGGATGCTTCCACCGCACCACCGGTTTCTGCAAACGCCGGCATTGACGAGAAATGTTGTTCACTACAACGGCGTTTACAGCCGGAAACATAAGAATCCAAGCAATTGAAAGCAAACACGTTATCAATCGTGAACTTTGGGTAGCTCTACAGTTCCCATTTGGGGATGACGTGTCAGACCTAATCCCGCTGCGAAGCAGCGAAAAGAGATTTAACTAGCCGGTAACGCAACAATGGTTCAACAATGAAAGCCAACCAAACGGTCCGGTTCCCTCCCGTCGACCACTGCCACTAGATCGTCGGCCCAGCGCATCCCAAGATGGCGCCGGATTACGGAGTAGGCTCGCATGGGCAGTCCTGTCGAGCGGTAACGGCTACAGGCCAGCAACTACTCCCGTATAACCGCGCGGAAAAGACGCCTTCGGCTTGGAAGCGCTACGCGCTCCCACTTTCCCGCGCCACCACGACGACTAAAATTTCCCCACCGAAGTCTGCACGGAGTAGCAAGGACGAAAGAACAGTCACAACGGCGTGTCCGCAGCCTGGTCCTGAAAATGGTCTTCAACGACCGACCGACTTTGAAGGGACGGACACGCGCGCAACTCATCCTGGCCAGGAGACCTAACCAAAGGCCGTATACATTTGCGCAGCCTTCTCTTCTCGCCCAAGCTTTCCCTTGCAGTACTGCGGCGGACCATACATTTTCGGGAATGTCACTTGCAGCAGGCCCGGCATCATCCTCTCGATGGCACACTATTCTGGACTGGTAAGGGGACTCGGACTGGCGCAATTCAGACCGAGCCACTAGGGATTGGCGGTATTGGCCACGATCGGAAATTTGGCACCCTCGAATACGGTCCCCCAGATCTTGATGTCCTTCAGGTGCATCGGTGCGACCGCGTACGGATCCTCGTCCAGTACCGTGAAGTTTGCGATCTTATGGGGCT
>CAVUWQ010000045.1:0-9313 GCA_963745105.1 uncultured Acidobacteriaceae bacterium | reverse complement strand
AGGAGGTCAGCTCAACCCGGCGTGCCGACCGGCTGGGGCCATGCGGCGATGACGGCTTCGTTGACCGTTGGGTGATAGTCGATGAACATGCCGAGCTTGACCTGTTCGAGGACCAGGGCGACCCGGGGGTTGGCCAGGCAGACCCGGAGGGCTCCGCCCGAGCGGTCGAGCCTCAGGTGATGCGCGACCAGAACCCCGATCGCCCGGCCCGAGAGGTGGCCGACGTGCGTCAGGTTGATGACGACCCGCTTCGGCAGCCTGGCCGCCTCCAGGGCATGAAGGCCGTGGCGGAAGGCGTCGATCGCCTCGGCATCGTCGAGCTCGGGAGCGAGAGGCGTGACGACCAGGACGCCCTCGACGATCTCGTGCTTGAGGTGGGCCTCGTGGTCAAGGTCGTCGAGAAGGGCGGTGAATTCCTCGGTTGAGCCCGAGTCCTCGTCGGCCTGAGGCCAGCCCCGGCTCTCGTAGACCGGGCTGATCTTCGATAACGTGCGAAGACCTCGCCGACCGAAAGGGCGAACTTGAGCGGGCCGAACTGGAGTTGGTCGCCATCGCTGATCTCGACCTCGCGATCGCGCGACCGGTCTGCCGTTGAGCCGGCTACCGTTGGTGCTGGCCTGGTCGCGGAGGAAGAGCTTTCGACCCTTCCGCTCGATGCTGGCATGCGTCCGGCTGACCATCGACGATCCGAGCCTGAGCTGGCAATCGGGCCCTCGGCCAATCAGAAACCGGCTTCCCTTGATGGGGATGGACCGCCCCATAAATGGGCCATCCTGAACGATGAGTCGTGGATGCCTGGCTGATGCTGAATCACATTGAGTATGAAGAGGCTTACCGCAGCGTGCTGGAGCGCACCATCTGTGATGTGCTGCGCCTCACAAAACGCAATTTACTCAACAAGGTGAAATGGTTCGAAGCCATTATCTTTGTGACCTCGCCGAACCGCCACACACCCTACCACATTGATCGCGAATGTGCATGGCTCCTGCAGATTCAGGGTAAGAAGGAGATCCATCTCTTCAACAAGGCGGACCGCGACGTTGTCCCCGACCGTGAGCTTGAGAAGTATTGGGCAACCGATAATACCGCGGCCGTCTATAAGCCGGAGTTCGAAGATCGCGCGATGGTCTTCCAGTTGCGTCCCGGCAACGGCGTCCACATTCCGGTCAATACGCCGCACTGGCTGCAGAATGGCAACAATGTTTCTGTCTCCATGAACGTCAATTTTGTTTTTCACGATTCCGAATGGGGCAACATTCACAAGGCCAACTACTACCTGAGGAAGCGCGGTATCGAACCTGGACGGGCTGGAGAAAACATGTTGGCAGACCGCGCCAAGAGCGCAGTCTTTTCCGCTGGCCAGCGAATGAAGCATCTGCTGCGCGGTTCGGAGTACGTACCCAAGCGCGCACAGGAACAAAAAGAGCGGGTGCGTGAACTGCTGCAGCGTGAAATGTAAGAAATGGTGCGCTTAGCAGTGCCGGCATCGCGCCCTGCTGCCACATCGAGTGCCATCGCTTGCGTCGCTGACTAAGCAGTCTCGGTCTCAACGTCAAATAAAAAGCCCGCCTTCCCCAGCGGGCTTTTTACCGCACTCCCGGTACTTTATTTTGCTGCCTTGGCCTCAACGCCTGCTTGTTCCTGGAGGGCGGCAGCCTTGTCGGTCGCTTCCCACGTGAACTCCTTGTCGTTGCGGCCGAAGTGGCCGTATGCCGCTGTCTTTTTGTAGATTGGACGGCGCAGGTCAAGGCTTTCGATAATGCCTTTCGGCGTCAGCTTGAAGTTCTTACGGACCAGCTCTTCGAGCTTCCGGTTTTCTACTTTGCCGGTGCCGAAGGTATCCACAAGTACGCTTACCGGCTCCGCTACGCCAATGGCGTAGGCGAGCTGGACTTCGCAGCGTTCCGCCAGGCCAGAGGCAACGATATTCTTCGCGATGTAGCGAGCCATGTAGGCAGCTGAACGGTCGACCTTTGTCGGGTCCTTGCCCGAGAACGCGCCTCCACCATGACGGCCCATGCCGCCGTAGGTATCGACGATAATCTTGCGGCCAGTCAGGCCTGTATCGCCCATTGGCCCACCGATCACGAAGCGGCCCGTCGGATTGATGTGGTACTTGGTGTCTTCATCCAGGAACTGTGACGGCAGGACTGCCTGGATCACATGCTTCAGAATGTCGCCGCGGAGCTGTTCATTGGAGACGTTCTCTGCGTGCTGGGTCGAGATGACGACCGCGTCAATGCGTACCGGCTTGCCGTTCGCGTCATACTCCACCGTGACCTGGCTTTTTCCATCCGGGCGCAGGTACGAGAGCTGGCCATTCTTGCGGACTTCGGACAGTCGATACGTGAGCTTGTGCGCGAGCGAGATGGCCATGGGCATCAACTCTGCCGTTTCATTCGACGCATAGCCGAACATCATGCCCTGATCGCCGGCGCCGCCCGTATCCACACCCATGGCGATATCGCCGGACTGCTTGTTAATGGTCGAGATGACCGCGCAGGTGTTCGAGTCGAAGCCGTAAAGCGCGTTGTCATAGCCAATGGCTGCGACCGTACCGCGCACCAGGGACTGGAAATCGACGTAAGCCTTGGTGGTGATTTCACCGGCGATGACGACCAGGCCGGTCGCGGTGAGGGTCTCGCAGGCAACACGGCTATAGGGGTCCTGCTCCAGGCAGGCGTCCAGTATTGAATCGGAAATCTGGTCGGCAATCTTGTCGGGATGACCCTCGGTGACTGACTCCGAGGTAAATAAAAATCTGTCGCGTGTGGACAAACGAAATCCTCCTGTAGCGGTGAACCGGGGGATACGCAGAACCCTCGAATTCAACCTTTCAAGGGTACCAGAGCGGCAATGCCTCCGCAAAAAGGGCGGCCTTCAATGGGGAAGATTGTTGGTTGAATGGTGAGTAGCGTAATTCGTCAGGGCGGGAGGGCGAGTTCAGCCAGGAAAACTGAAAGTTGGGGAAGAATCGGACAAACCGGTCCGCTTTGCCTTTGGTCAGGTAGGTAGATGCATTATTGCGTTAAGTCAGTTTCTATCTGATATAGAATCAGAATGTAAGGATAAAAGTGACCAGAATGCTGTTCCAACTGCCGAAGTTATCGGATCGAGACTATGAGGTGGTGGAGCGTATCTCCGGTATGCGCCTCCAGATGCGCAACGTATCTGGAAGGCCACTGCGGTGGTATGGGACCTTGAGGCGAAATACTCTCGCTCGCGCCATTCAGGGTTCCAACAGTATTGAGGGCTACAACGTGTCCAAAGAAGACGCCATCGCCGCAGTGGAGATGGAAGAGCCGATGGACGCTGAACAAGAGGCCTGGCAAGCGGTGGTGGGCTATCGGGACGCCATGACCTACGTGCTCCAGCTGACCCAGGACCCGAAATTTGTCTTCAGCGAGGGGTACATACGGAGTCTTCATTTCATGATGCTGCGGTATGACCTTACTAAACATCCTGGCAATTGGAGGCTTGGGCCGATCTACGTGAGGGATGAAGCCGCTAGGAAGATTGTGTATACCGCGCCTGACAGAGAATTGTTGGAGCCGCTTATGGCTGAGCTTATCGATGAACTGAATCGGCCATCGGAGGATGCCAGGGTGCCGGATATTGTGAAGGCGGCGATGGCCCATCTTAATTTCGTGATGATCCACCCATTCGCAGACGGCAATGGCCGTATGGCGCGATGCCTGCAGACGATGGTTTTATCCCGTCAGGGTGTTGTCGAACCGCAATTTTGTAGTGTCGAAGAATATCTCGGGCGATTTACGCGGTCTTACTATGACATTCTGGGCGAAGCGGGCCAGGGAAAGTGGAGCCCTCATAACGATACCGGACCCTGGATCCGGTATATGCTGCGAGCGCACTTCGCGCAGGCATCTCTGCTGGTCTGGAGAATGGGTCTGATCGGAAGAATCTGGAACGAGATTGAAATGCTCGTCCAGGAAGAAGGGCTGTCGGAACGGGTGATCGAGCCATTGACCGACGCCGCGACGGGATGGAAGGTAAGAAATGCGATCTACCGAAAGTCCGCCGGCATCTCGGAAAATCTTGCGAGCCGCGACCTAAAGTCGCTGGTTGACTTTGGTTTTTTAGAGGCCAGGGGGCAAGCCAGAGGGCGATATTACAGTCGATCCGCTAAGCTCGAACGAATACGGGCGTCCTGCTATGAGCCGTTTTCTTCGGTAGATCCATTTGAGCCTTCAGCGGAGGCTGAATACTTTCCCGAGATGGAGCCTTAGGATCAGGGTTATTCGCGGAGAGCCAGCCACTCGCTCTGGACAACGCCCTTCCCGATTTCGTTCTTATGGTGGACGTAGTCCCAGACGAACCAGCTGATTCCACACAAGAAGAGCAACAGGACGAACACACCGGCCCAGCGGACCATGCTGTCGGAGCGGTTGGGATCCTTACCGCGGGAACGACCGACATTCTCGGCAAACGCAGTCCAGTTCAGGTCGTCTTCGCGGAAGGTGTCATCCTGGTTGCTTGCCTTGATGTAGCGTTTGACCCATTCATCTTCGTCCAGGCCCAGGGTGCGTGCGTAGTTGCGGACGATTCCCTTGTTGAAGACGCCGCCGGGAAGCTGGTCGAAGCGGTCTGACTCGATCGCATTGAGGTGCCGGAGGCTGATCTTGGTGGTGCCAACCACCGTATCCAGCGCGATGCCGCGCGATTCGCGTTCTTTACGGAGTGTTTCGCCAAAGTTAGCCATAGTGCGCTGCCTGCGTCCTGCCTGGTATCTGACGGTCTCGGAACAGTTTAGGACCAGGCCGCAGATGATTCTTACAACAACATGTGTTACACGAACATGAGTAATAACTTACGCCGAATTCCGTAATACGCAGCACAACTTTCGGGGCATCGTACCTACAACGGCTTATTTCTCCTTATAGGATCAACAGTTTTGCAGTTCCGATTCAGGAATCGGAGGTTCTAATCGCAACGTGAGAACTGCAGTTACTGCTGTCTCTGCGATACACTCGCGTTGTGAACAAGCTGGTTGTAGGGAACCTGTTGCATCGTCCGCTCAGAGCAGTGATTGGCATTTTTGCGATTGCGATCGAAGTATTGATGATCCTTTCGATCGTCGCCATCATGATGGGACAACTGAACGGTGCGCGCACTTCGACCAGCGGCATTGGTGCCGACATGATTGTGCGGCCAGCCAATGGCAGTTTTCTGTCCGGGGTCAGCGGCGCACCGGTTCCAGCGCGCGTTGCCGATGTGCTGGCTAAACTGCCGCATGTTGCTGTGGCGGCACCGATCATCGCGAACCTGAATGTCAGCGGCTCCGTTGAGACGCTTTACGGCATTGACTACGACAGCTTCAACGCCCTTAAGCCTTTCAAGTTCATCGCCGGAACGCCGTTCAAGAATCCCTTCGATCTGATCGTCGATGACTTTTATGCGCGCTCCGATGGCGGCCATCAGGTCGGCGAAAAAGTGATGCTGATGAACCACCAGTTCACGATCTGCGGCATTGTCGAGCACGGCAAGGGCGGCCGAAAGTTCATGCCTATCAAGACACTCGGCGGCTTGATGGGGGCGGAAAACAATGCGTCAATGTTCTATATCCGCAGCGACGATATGAAGAACGAGGACTTGATTCGCCAGGAGATCCACGCGACGCCGGGCCTGCAGCAATACCAGGTGCAGACCCTGGAAGAGTGGCTTTCCATGATGACGCCCTCCCATCTGCCGGCATTCAGGCCAGCACTTTTTGCCGTGATCAGTATCGCCGTGATTGTTGGGTTCATCGCGATTTTCCAATCCATGTACACGGCGATTATGGAAAGGACGCGGGAGATCGGCATCCTGAAATCGCTGGGCGCGAGCAAGATGTATATCGTGGATGCGGTACTGCGCGAGACTGCTCTTCTGGCTATCGTTGGCGGCCTGTTGGGAGTCGGCTTTACCTTCGCGATCAAGACGTATATGAGTCTGCGATTCCCAACTCTGCCATTTCCGATTGAGCGCACATGGACGATTGAAACGCTGCTGCTGGCATTCGCAGGAGCGCTGCTTGGTGCATTTTATCCAGCGATCAAGGCAGCGTATAAAGACCCCATCGACGCACTGGCCTACGAATAATGCAGTGATCCGAAACCAGTGGGCCTCCTGCTCCATCTAATGGTGCGAGGAGTAACAACGATGCCGAAGATTGTTCGTTTCCACGAACTGGGTGGTCCCGAAGTTTTGCAGTTTGAAGAAGTGCCAACGCCGCAACCCGGTGAAGGCGAAGTGCGGTTGAAGGTGCAGGCGGTTGGTTTGAATCGTGCTGAAGCATTGTTCGTGCGCGGCCACTATCTGGAGCAGCCGAAGCTGCCATCGCGTATCTGCTATGAAGCCGCGGGGATAGTAGAAGCAGTTGGATTGGGCGTGGATGCGAGCTGGGTCGGCAAGCGGGTGGCGACAGTCCCCGGGTTTTCGATGAGCGATTACGGGGTGCTGGGCGAGGAATGTGTGGTGCCTGCCCGCGTGCTCGGCGAGTTTCCGGCGAAGCTTTCCGTTGAGGAAGGCGCGGCAATCTGGATGCAGTATCTGACGGCGTATGGAGCGCTGATTCACTATGGCAAAGTGAAGAGCGACGATTTTGTGATCATCACCGCGGCATCGAGCAGCGTGGGCTTGGCGGCGATTCAGATTGTAAAAGCAGAGGGTGCGAAGTCGATTGCCGTGACCCGCACTTCCGCGAAGAAGAAAGAATTGACCGCGCTGGGCGCGGACTTCGTGATCGCGAGCGAGGAAGAAGACCTGGTGCAGCGGGTGCAGGAAATCACTGGTGGCAAGGGCGCGCGGCTGGTGTTTGACCCGGTCGCTGGACCGTTTGTCGAGAAGCTGGCGGCGGCAACCGCGCCGCTCGGTATCGTGTTTGTTTATGGCTTGCTGTCGATGCAGCCGACGCCGTTTCCGCTGCGGGCTTGCCTGGCAAAAGGGATCAGCTTGCGCGGATATACTTTGCACGAAGTGATCGTGGATGCGGAGTTATTCAAGACCGCGAAGCAGTATGTTTTCGATCGCCTTGCAGATGGAAGATTTCATCCGAAGATTGCGAAGACATTTGCCTTTGCGCAGACACGGGACGCGTATGAATATCTCGAATCGAATGCGCAGGTGGGCAAGGTTGTGATCAGCGTTGAGGGCTAATAAGCAGTGCCAAAACGTGCCATTTTTTGTCTTTTTTTGCACTTTTCCGCGCGAAAATAGCTGTTAAATGAACTGTTTTCGCGCGGAAAAACGTGTCATTTTGCTGTCCGCAGCCGTTCAGCCAGAGCAGTATGCCCCTTTTCCAGTGCATAGTCAGCGGCCGTCTTGTCGCGGTCGCAGCGGGTCGACGGGTCAGCTCCCGCGGCGAGTAATATTTCGACCGCTTCGGTTTTTCCCGCGGAGGCGGCCTGGTGCAATGGGGTGTAGCCGCCCATCTGCTTTGCATTCACATCGGCACCGTGTCTTATGAGCAGGCGGATGGTTTCAGGATCGTTGCTGAGTGCGAGCGCAGCATGCAGCGGCTGATTGCTCATGGCTGTTTTGGAAAGCTTGTGGACGTCCGCTCCGTGCGTTAGTAGCGACGCGACTGCTTCCGGACCGCCGAAGGCTGCGGCGAGATGGAGTGGCGTCCAGCCATCGCTTGAAATGACATGGACGAGAGGTGGGTCGGCGGTGAGCAGGGCATGGATGCGCGCACAGTCGCCGACCGCGGAGGCCTCATGAAGGTCAATGGATTCGAGGCCGGAGAGCAGGAAGTCGCGCACCAGTGTCTGGCCGCTATAGACCGACCATAACAAAGCGGAGACACCTTGGGCGTCTCGGCTTTGCGCGATGGATGCGTCCTGTTTGACCAGCTCGGCGATCTCGGTGGTAGCGCCGCGGCGGACGAGGGCGATGAAGTGTTGGCTCACGCCCTGATCATAAGACAGCCGATTACTGGGGTGTGTTTACCGCGACCTCTTTGCCGTTGCTATGCGAGGTCGTGGGTACCGAAGCGGGGGTTACCGGAGCAGGAGACTGGGGTTTGCCTGGCTCTGGCCGCGTCAGGTCGGAATAAATGCGGAAGGTGACCTGTAAGTTTACCTCTACTGGGACAGGCTGACCATTGCGCAGACCGGGGCGGAACTTTGCGTGCGAAACAGCGGCGACTGCCTGCTCGTCGAGTCCAAAGCCGATGGGCCGAACGATGGTGACATGGCTTGGTTCACCGTTGGAGTTGACGACCGTTGAAAGCAGCGTCATACCGGCGATGTTAGCCTTCTGCGCGTAGTCATTCGAAGTGGGGTCGAGGCTGCTGAGGAGCTTGGGGGAAACTACGCCTGTGCCTGGATGCATGACGGAACTGTCGATGCGCGCGGCCTGCCGTTTGCCTTCTTTGGTGGCGAAGTAGGTCTGCCAGCAGTCCGGCAGAGTGGAGATGACGGACTCATCGAGGCCGGGGGCAAAGACGGTGTCAATGGCTTTCGAGAGCTGAATCCAGCTTTGCTTGGGGTCTGGATGAATCGGCTCTGGTGCCGGCTTCGCGGCTGCGGTCGCGGCTGGAGTGCCAGCCTTGGGTGCGGCCGGCTCATTGTAGGTGACATCGGGAGGGTTGGCGACGCCGCTGGTTGCGTTCTCGACAGCGGGTGTTGCGGTTGTTGCCGGTTTCGGCGCGTTCGCCGCCGCAAGCTGGGGCTCATTCTTGTTCTTCTTCTTTTTCTTTTCGGGCTCGATGACGAGGCGATCCATGGTGATGACGACGGGCTTCTTTGAAACCTTGATTTGTTCGAAGGGCTTGGTGTCGTCTTCGTAGGGAAGGCCACCGAAGAAGTGCAGGCCGATGCGGTCGGCTTCGATCTCGATGGAATGCTTGGTGGCATGCACCTTTTTGACTTGAAGTCCGGAGAGAGTAAACGAGCCGCGCGGCGGAGCGCCGACCACCTTGCCTTCGACGTCGAATTCTAGCTTGTCCTCCATGTAGAAGCCGCGGAGAATGAGGAATTTTCCTTCGAGACGCTGCGTGATTTCCTGCTCCGTGGTGGCGGGTGGGACAGTGGGCTGGGCTGCTTTGACGATCGGAGCGTTCGCCCAGCCGATGGGTGCGAGGACGAGGGCTGCAGCGAGGCTTACGAAGACACGGCGCGAGGCAGAGCGGGCACGGTTCATGAATCACTCCTCAGCAGCGCGGCGGGGATGCATGCACAGGGCGCCGGAAGCGCCGGGACGCAGAGGTCCCGCGGTCGTTGCTAGGTGGTATTCAATACCGGAAAGAGGCCTGGGAGAATGTCTCGAACGAACGCGGTGGATACAACTTTGGTAGAGGACGCAGGTGTTTACG
>CAVUWQ010000044.1:0-146051 GCA_963745105.1 uncultured Acidobacteriaceae bacterium | reverse complement strand
TGAGTGGACGGGTAGATAAGTAGGTTAGCTGCTATTCGTTGGGTTGGTGGGGTTACTGGAGAGACTCCTTCGCGCCGTCGAAGGCTGCTTCAGGAAGGCTTACGAGCTCGGGTTCGAAGGACGCCTTGAGGCTCAAGTGATTGTGCCTTTCATCTCAGTGCGGCTGTTCTTCGATATATCTGCGGCCATCGATTTTGTATCCACCACTGAGCACGCGGGCTATGGCTTCGCTGTAGGCTATGTGTTCCTGTTCGAGGATTCTTTCTGACAGGGTGTGGGCGTCGTCTGCTTCCAGCACTGGCACGGATTTCTGCAGGATGATGACTCCGTGATCTAACTGCTCGTCGACGAAGTGGACGGTGCATCCGGCTACCTGTACTCCGTAGTCGAGGGCCTGCTGCTGGGCGTCGAGTCCGGGGAAGGCGGGGAGCAGCGAGGGGTGGATGTTGAGGATGCGCTGCGGGAAGGCCTGCACGAACTGCGGCGAGAGCAGGCGCATGTATCCGGCCAGGCAAACCAAATCCACGTTGTGGGCGCGGAGGGTGGCGACGATCTCTTCGTCGTGCTCGGCGCGCTTGCGTCCGTTGGCTTCGATGGCGACGGCTTTGAGGCCGAGTCTGCGGGCGGCGTCGAGGCCGGGGGCATCGGCTTTGTTGGAGATGACGACGGCGATCTCGCATCCGGTGAGCTTGCCGATGGCGATGTTGTTGGCGATGGCGAGGAAGTTGGAGCCTCGTCCGGAGAGCAGGATGCCGAGTTTGCTTGCGGAGCTCATGGATTCAGGGTAGCTAAAAAGCGGTTGGCTAAGAAGCGGTTAGCTGAGGTCCGGGTAGCTAAAAAGCGGATGGCTAAGGACCGGCCGGGGCTAAACCGGCCAGCGATGGAGCGGTTCGCTAAACAGCGGTTAGCGGAAGAGCGTCCTGGCGTTAGAGCGATGAGAGAAGAACAGCAGGTCCTTCGACCCCGTTGCGCTTCAGGAGGACAAGGATAGAGGGGGAGCGCTGACCGCTAACCGGTTTCTTGCCCACCGGACTTCAGCTACCCGGACCTTAGCTGACCGGATCTTAGCTGGCCGCTTTTTAGCCGTAGATGACTTTGCGGTCGCCTTTTACGATGCGGCCGATGACGTGGAATTTTTCTCCGGCGCGGTCGAGGAGTCCCTTTACGCGCTTGAATTTTTCCGCGCGGACGACGGCGATGAGTCCTACGCCCATGTTGAAGGTGCGCAGCATCTCGTCCTGGTCGACGTTGCCGAGCTCGCGCAGGTGCTCGAAGACGGGAAGGACGGGCCAGGAGCCGAGATCGATGGATGCGGCGAGGCCTTTGGGCAGGATGCGGGGCAGGTTCTCGGTGATGCCGCCGCCGGTGATGTGAGCCATACCCTCGACCAGCTCTCCCGCGGTGAGCTTCTGAATGACGTTCAGGTAGCTGCGATGGGTCTTCATGAGCGTGGCGCCGGCTTTTTCCTTGAGCGCGTTGATGTACTGCTCGGGCTTGTAGCCGGCGACCTCGAAGAAGAGCTTGCGGGCCAGCGAGTATCCGTTGGTGTGCAGGCCGGTGGAGGGCAGGCCGATGAGCACGTCGCCGGGCTGGATTTTTGCGCCGGTGATGAGCTTGTCGCGATCGACGACGCCGACGATGAAGCCGGCCAGATCGTATTCGCCATCCTTGTAGAAGCCGGGCATCTGCGCGGTTTCGCCGCCGATAAGGGCGCAGCCGTTGGCGCGGCAGGCGTCGGCCAGGCCGCTGACGATCTTCTCCGTTACTTCGCCATCGAGACGGCCGGTGGCCAGGTAATCGAGGAAAAAGAGCGGGGTTGCGCCCTGCACGCCGATGTCGTTGACGCAGTGGTTGACCAGGTCGCAGCCCACGGTGTGGTGGATGCCGAGCTCGAAGGCCAGCTTGAGCTTGGTGCCCACGCCGTCGGCGCTGGAGACGAGCACGGGCTGGGCGTATTTGGCCGTATCCAGCTTGAAGAGGCCGCCGAAGCCGCCGATTTCGCTCAGGACATTGCGGGAAAAAGTGCGCTGGGCGAGGTATTTAATACGCTGCTTGGCGCGGTCGCCGCTGGAGATGTCGACGCCGGCATCGGCATAGGTGACGGGTGCTGGCTTTTTCTTGGCTTCAGGCAAGGATGAATCTCGAGGACTGGGATGAGGCTTGAATTCAGGCCGGAATTCCAAGTTTAGCATCGCGGACGGGGCTGTCAGCCTCGAATCGCATGGCTTTAATATGAAAGAGGTGCCGGCCGGAGCGGTTTCCGTTCAAGGGCCTTTGATGGCACCCCAGCGGCTCCGGGTGCGGCGCCGGCACGGCCGCGGTTACCGGCAAATAATTTGCACAGGCGGGCCTCGGAGCGCGGAGATTGCGCGTACTATGCTGGTCAGGGCTCAGGGCTCAGGGCTCAGGGCTCAGGGCTGGGCAAGGTGCGAGTGCGGCACGACGGGGCACGAGCGAGCCGGAAATTCTGGGCCGGAAACTCCAGAGCAGGGTTTACCCGTCTTCCATTCCAAGACGGATCGATTGTTGGCATCCGGCATGCTGGAGTTTGGGCGCCGCGCTCAGTCCGGCGCGCGGGACCGGGTTAGAAACAGCGGGCGCCGAAGCAAGGGGCGCCGAAACAACGGGGCCACAGCAGCGCAGAACGATTGCTGCCAACTCACCATCACCATTGGAAGTTCTGGCGGAGCGATGCCGATGCCGAATCTATTCCGCAAATTGCGGCGCACTCCCAAGGAGCCGGTTTTTACGCGGCCGGAGTTGGAATTGCGGAAGCGGACCGAGGCCTTCTGCGCCGCGAACGGACTGGCCCCGCAGACCCGCCGCATTACCGTACTGTTTGCTTCCATATGGACGCTGCCGACGGAGCGTGCATTCAGCGCGGGGCTGATCCGCTGGATCAGGATGCTGGAGCGCGACGCGATGCTGCGGCAGCGGTTCAAGCAGGCGTGGCAGGAGATGGTCGCGCAGCTGGACTCTGTTTCGTTTTTTAGCGACGCGGGAATTCCGGCGCAGCATGCGCTGCTGCACGAGACGACGCAGCGCATCTTTCAGCGGCTGCTGCCCTCGGCGCGCGAGGACGTGGATACGGCGCGGCTCTTTGCCGCCGTTTTCTCCTCGCCGCAGGCGGTGGAGCGCTTCCGCTCCATCGACGGATTTATTTTCACGCGGCTGGGCAGGATACTGTGGCCTTCCCGCGGACTGGCGGCGCTGCCGCGCCTGCGCGACAACATTCACCAATCACTGCGGCTGCTGGCGGCGCGCATTTCCGGACGAGGCGCTACGCCGGCCATTTTGCAGCGCAGCAGCGTGAAGGAAGCGGACCGGTCGCCGTTCTACCGGCTGGTGTTTGCCACGGAAGACTTTGTGCGCGCGGAGAACCCGGAGGAGCAGCGCGAGCAGTTCCATCGCTGGCAGGATGGGATCAGCGCCTGCCGCGACGAGCTCAACCAGGTGCGGCTGCACATGGAAGCGGCGGGGGTGAGCACCGGACTGGTGTTCGACATTACCAGCATGGAGGCGGCGCTGGACCGCATGGAGATGCTGGCGGCGACGCTGATTGAGCCGGCGGAGCACAAGCATGAAGAGGGCGAGCAGGAACGCGAGCATGCGCAGAAGCCGTCCTTTGCCGCGCGGCAGCTGCTCAACACCCTGGTGACGGGACTGCTGGAGGACACGCGCATTTCGGGGCTGGTGCGGCAGAACCTGAACCTGCTGGCGCGCAAGACAGTGGAACGCACGGGCCACGGCGGCGAGCACTACATCGCGCATTCGCTGCGCGAGTACCGCCTGATGTGGTACGCGGCGATTGGCGGCGGACTGCTGACGGTCTTCACGGCGGCGGTGAAGCTGCGCGTCGTCGGGAGCCAGTTCCCTCCTTTTGTGGAGGGCTTTTTGATCGGGCTTAACTACGCGATCAGCTTTCTTCTGCTGCAGATCTTCGGGCTGGCGCTGGCGACCAAGCAGCCTTCGATGACGGCAGCGACGTTTGCCGGCATTGTCCGGCAGAATCGCGGAGCTTCGCGGCGCAGCAAGATCGCGGACTTTGCCGCTTCGATCAGCCGCACACAGCTGGCGGCGGCTCTCGGCAATGTGCTGGCGGTATGCGCGGGCGCGATCGCGTTTGAGCATCTGTGGCAGAAGATGTTCAGCGCGCACTATCTGCCGGAGCAGACGGCGCGGCATGTGTATGAAACGCTGCATCCGTTCAGCTCGGCAACGGCGATCGATGCGGCGCTGACAGGAGTGATCCTGTGGCTGGCGGCTTTGATCGGCGGTTGGTGCGAGAACTTCGCAGTCTACAATCGTCTCCCGGCCGCGATTGCAGCGCATCCGCTGGGGCAGCGCTTGGGCGTGCGCAGAATGCAGAAGATTGCGGCGTGGTTCGAGAACAACATTGCTGCATGGAGCACTAGCATCGCGCTGGGGTTCATGCTGGGCTTCACTCCGGAGATCGCGCGCTTCTTCGGGCTGCCGCTGGATGTGCGGCACGTCACGCTCAGCACCGGCATGCTGGCGCTGGCCGCGGCGCGATACGGGACCGCTGCGTTAGGAAACCACTGGTTCTACGAAGCCGTGGCGGGCATTGGCATCACCTTCGTACTGAACCTGGGAGTCAGCTTCTTTATCGCCTGCGCGGTGGCGCTGCGCGCGTACAACCTGCAGCGAAGCGAGCGGCTGTCGATTCTCAAGTATGTGCTGGGGCAGGCAGTGAAATCGCCGCTGCGCTTTCTTTATCCAGTGGATGCAGCTCCGGAGCTGACGTCGATTGCGCCTCCGAAGGTGGAGGAGGTTGTTCCGGATGAGGCAACTGCGGAGAAACATGTAATGGTGAAGGAAGAGCGGGCTTCTTAGCTGGGACTAGGTGACAGACATTTTTGGCCGAGCCGAGGCCGTTTCCGGCCTGGTCAGCCCGCCCTTCAGGATTCACCGCCAAGACGCCAAGTGCGCAAAGATATCGCCCGCCATTTGCGCGCGCGGATTTGGCCTCAGTAGTTGCCGGTGACGATGTTCTTCAGCTCTTCGCCGCGCATGTAGCGGCCTACCTGCTCCGCTGCGAAGCTGACGGCGCGATCCATGGACATGGGGCTCGAGCCCGCGATGTGCGGGGTGATGAGGAGATTGGGCGCCGACCAGAGCGGGTGGTCCTTGGGCAGAGGCTCGGGGTCGGTGACGTCGACTGCGGCGCGAATACGTCCGCTCTGCAGGGCTTCGAGCAGGGCAGCGGTTTGCACCACGGGGCCGCGAGCGGCGTTGACCAGCAGGGCTCCCTGCTTCATCTTTGCGAGTTCTTTTGCCCCGATCATGCCGGTTGTTTCTTCGGTGAGCGGGACGATGAGGACTACGATATCGACTTCCGGCAGGAGGTCAAGCAGGCGATCGATGGGTTCGACTCCTTCACGGGCATAGCGTGCGACACGAACGATCTCCGCACCGAAGGCGAGCAGCCGCTCTTCAATCGATTTGCCGATCGATCCGTAGCCGACGATCATGACGCGCTTGCCGTAGAGCTCTTCCTGCAGGACCTTGAAGGAGGTGAGCTTTTCTCCGTGATGGAGCTGGCGATACATGTCATTGGCTTCGGTGAGGCGCTGCCATTCCCCGGTGTGCTGCAGGTCGCGATAGAAGGGGAAGAATTTGAGTGAGCTGAGAATGGCGGTGATGGTCCATTCGGCGGTGGGGATGTTGTGCATACCCTGGCCATCGCAGAGGACGATCCCTTCGGGAACGAGAGGCTTCAGCCAATCGACGCCGGCCAGCATGGCCTGAACGACACGCACACCTTTGACGTGGGGAAGGATCTGTTTGAATCCCTTAGCGGATGTGGGCGCGACCCAGAACTCGACTTCAATCTCGCGCTCAGGGCTCGATTCGATGCGTTCGAGCGATATCGCGCGGGGAAACTTCTCGAAAAGATGTTCGTCGAGCCACGCAGGCACTCCCACCTTCAGCATGCAGGTTTTCTTCTCCTCGATTGACTCTCCACGATCTTAGCTGCAAAAGCAAACCGCCCCTCATTTGAAGGGCGGTTCACGGGAAACGCGAGAGTTAGTTTTTCTGGTGGAAGATCTTGCTGTTGATGTCGGGCCAGAATTCTTTGACGATGAAGGTCATGCCATCGAGGCCCACGCTGGTAGCCCAGCGCTGCCCCACCTTGGTCCAGTCGCGATCGGCAGTGGGGTAATACAGGCTGGAAACACCGGAAGCCGCGCCCGCACCAATGATTTCCGAATAGTTGAAATTGTTTTTCCCGTCGTCGTCGCGGGTGATGATGATGCGCGAGAAGGAATAACCGAGACGCTTTACAAATCCGCCGTGGCCGAGCGTGTAGTAGCGTGGGTCCTGATGGAGAGCGGAGGGAAGGAAAAATTCCACCATGTAGTTTTCGTCGGTCTGGTCGGCGAAATCGTGCCAATAATAGCGCGCGTATCCAGCCGCGCCCTGATGGAACTGCGGATAGGAATTCTCGGCGAGATCGACGCCGGCCAAGCCGGCCACAAAGATGAAGGAGGAATAATCGAAGCTGTCCTCGGTGGCGCCAATAAATTTATCCTTCACGCTCATGGGCGGCAATTTGACGTCGACAGAGACGGAGCGGAAGTTGGGAACAATGCCGAGGATGCGCTTGGTCTGCTTGCCCTCGTACTGGTTGTTATTGCTGGTCTGCGCAGGAGCGCTTGCGGACTGCTGTCCGGGGGCATCGGGTAGATCGCTGTGGTCCGCGGCTGCAACCAGCGTCGCCTGCGGAGCATTATTCGCATCCTGTGCCCGGGCCGTGGCAAAGCCCATCATCGAAATACACAGCGACGCAGAGGCCATCCTCAAAAAGAAAGATAATTTCATTCGATTCATGTAAGTAAAGATTCCTGTCGGTGACGTCCGGCTGCATATATGACGCAGCGGACACATGATTGGACGTGGAAGACTCGATTTAGATGCGAATCTTTCCTTGCGGTCCTGTGCCGGATGAAGCTGGCGTCAAATTTCAGGAAGCCCGAGGCGCGCGCTTGGAGCTGAGATACGCCTTCAATGCGGCGAGGCCAGAAGTGATGGCTTCTTTCGGCATGGCGTAGCCGAAGCGAACAAAGCCTTCACCCTGTGCCCCGAATACGACGCCGGGGATGGTGGCGACGTGAGCCTTGTCGAGAAATGTTGCTGCGACCTTGCGGCTGTCCTTGTTGATGCTGGTTATATCGGGGAAGGCATAGAACGCGCCTGCGGGTACCTCGCAATTAAGGCCAGCCTCGTTCAATCCGTTGACGAGCAGATCGCGGCGCACGCGGTATTCTTCGCGCCGCGCGTCGATCGTGCTTTGCGGAATCGACAACGCTTCGAGCGCGGCCCATTGCGTGGGAGTGGAGACGCCGTTGACCGAATACAAAACTAATTTACGCAGGCCGGACATGAAAGGTTCCTTGGCGACCGCGTAACCGATGCGCCATCCGGTCATGCCGTAGGTTTTCGAAAACGTATAGGTGCTGATGGTGCGTTCGGCCATTCCGGGCAGCGAGGCGATGGATACGTGCTCACCTTCGTAGACGAGGTCTTCGTAGGCTTCGTCGGCGATGACGATGAGATCGTGCTTTTTTGCGAAGGCGGCGACTTCTTCCGCTTCGGATCGCGAGAAAACTGTTCCCGAGGGATTCTGCGGCGTGTTGTAGTAGATGGCCTTGGTGTGCGGCGTGGAGAACTGCTCGAGGATTTTGGTGAGCCCGTTGCGCCGGGCGCTGGCGGTGGGCACAAGCAGCGCTCGCGCCTCTGCTCCGGTGACCATATCGCGAATGGGTGTCCAGTAGGGGGAGAAGAGCAGCACATCGTCGCCGGGATTCAGGACGGCCTGGAAGGCGACGAAGAGCGCGTGTGCGCCACCCGCGGTGACGATGACGTCTTCAGCCTTTGCGGCGATATGATTTTTGGTCTGCAGCTTCCTGGCCAGCGCCTCACGCAACGGCTCAATTCCCGAGGATGGCGCGTAGCGGGTCTTGTTCTCGACGATCGCCTTCATCATGGCGTATTTCACCTTCTCGGGCGTGTCGAAAAAAGGCTCACCGCCATGGAAAGCGTGTACGGTCTGTCCGGTGGCACGCAACTCCATGACCTTATTGCGCACCTGCACAATGTCGGAGAATCCGACTTCGTCTAAACGCTTCGCCAATTGCAGAGATTTATTTTTCGTCATCATGGTGTCAATCTCGTTTTTCTTTCTGTCCGCCGTCTGGCCTCACGCGACCCATTAGTGTAGTGCCTGTTCGTGAACTTTAGCGATGGCGCTGAAGGGAAAGTTCATGGCCGGCTTCCACCCATCTCAGCCATACGATGCTATTCTGCGAAGAAATGCGTCCCTCGACTGTCTGGTTTTTGATCGCATGCCTGTGGCTGGTGGATGTTTTTATCGGCATCGCACGCGGGCATGCTCACCAGGCGTGGCCGCAGGCCGTGGTGGCCGCGGCGTTCCTCCTGTTGTGGATCTTGCATCGCCGGCGCGAGCGCCCGGTTCGCAGGCCTCAGGTGCGTGGGCCACTCAAGTAGCGAGCAGGCCGGTATAAACGGCCATTCCGGCTACGGCGTCCACGCCGATAGCGTCGAGCGCATCGATCTCTGACTGTTCGCGAATTCCTCCAGCAACAATGAGCTGCCGGGTGGTGAGCGCGCGCAGGGTCTGCGCCCGTTCGAAGGGAAAGCCCTGCATGGTTCCTTCGGTGTCGACGTGGGTGTAGAGAAAGCCGCCGCAGAACGGTTCGAGCTCCTGGATGGCCTGTTCCGGGGTGAGGCTGACCTGCTCCTTCCATCCTTTGACGGCTACACGGCCATCTTTGGTATCGATGCTGGCGATGAAACGGTCCGGGCCGATGGCTTGTGCGAAGGCCGACGCGGCTGCGGTGTTTACGTCGTTTGCGCCAAAGAGGACGGAGCCGACGATGACGCGGCGTGCTCCGGCGTTGAGGATGCTCTGCGCCTGCGCGGCATCGCGGATTCCTCCGCCGACCTGCGTGGGCAGGCGCTGCGCGATCTTTTCAATCAGTGACGTGTTGCTGCCCTGGCGCATGGCGGCATCGAGATCGATGAGCTGGACCATGGGATAGCTTGCGAAGCGCTCGATCCAGTATTCGAAATCGTCGAAGGCCAGCTTGAGTTTTTCGCCGCGGACGAGCTGGACGATGCGGCCGCCCATGAGGTCGATAGATGGGATCAGCATGGCAGCCTCATGGGCACGCCGTCGCGCGCGATTTCTTCTTTGAGGGCGCGGGCGTCGGAGATGCCGAAGTGAAAGATGCTGGCGGCGAGCGCGGCATCGGCCTTGCCGCGCAGAAAGACGTCGGAGAAATGAGCGGCGCTGCCGGCTCCTCCGGAGGCGATGACGGGAATCCGTACGGCCTCGCTTACGGCTGCGGTCAGCTCGCAGTCGAAGCCGGCGCGAGTGCCATCGGCGTCCATAGAGGTGAGCAGGATTTCGCCGGCCCCGCGCTGCTCGGCTTCGCGTGACCATTCGACGACGCCGCGGCCAGTAGGTTTGCGTCCGCCTTCGACGTAGACCTCGGCATGATCGCCGCTGCGCCGGCCATCGATGGCGACGATGACGGCCTGCGCGCCGTAGCGCGAGCCGATTTCGTCGATGAGCTCGGGGCGGCGCAAGGCAGCGGAGTTGATGCTGACCTTGTCGGCGCCGGCCTCGAATACGGCGGAGGCGTCATCGAGGGTGCGAATGCCACCGCCGACGGTGAAGGGCACGAAGAGATTGCGCGCGGTGCGCTTCACGGTATCGATGAGGGTGCCGCGGCCCTCGTGCGTGGCGGTGATGTCGAGGAGAACGATTTCGTCCGCGCCGGCTGCGGCGTGGCGCGCTGCCAGCTCGGCGGGATCCCCCGCGTCGATGAGATCGACAAACTGAACGCCTTTGACGACGCGGCCATCACGCACGTCGAGGCAGGCGATGATGCGCTTGGTCAGCATGTCCACTCCAGAAAATTCTGCAGGACTTTGAGGCCGGTGGCGCCGGATTTCTCGGGATGAAACTGCACTCCCATCACGTTTTCGTGTTCGACGGCGGCCGCGAATGAGTTGATGTATTTCGTCACTGCGGCCATGGCAGGAACACCCTGATGGTTTTTATCGCCGGCGCAGGCAGTGGCAGTTGGGACGTAATAGGAGTGCGTGAAGTAGACGAACTGGTCCTGTTCTTTTTCCATCGCGGCAAAGAGGCGCGAGTAGGGAGATGTGCGGGTGAGGATGTGATCCCAGCCTACGTGCGGAACTTTTTCGCCGCCTTCGGCAAAGCGTTCGCACCGGCCGTGAAAGTATCCCAGGCCGGGTTGCTGCGGGGCTTCGGTGCTGCCTTCAAGCAGCCACTGCATGCCGACACAGATGCCGAGGAAGGGCACTCCCTTATCGACAACTTTGCGGACAGCTTCGGTGATGCCGGTTTCGTCGAGGCGGCGCGTGGCCGCAAAGTGTCCTACGCCGGGCAGGACGACATGACCCGATGTGCGAACAACTTCAGGGCGGGCGGTGACAGTGACGTCGGCACCGAGATGATGCAGGGCCTTCACCACCGAGGTGAGGTTACCGGCCTGATAGTCGATGACGGTGACTTTTGTGCTCATTGCGCCTCGTCCGGCGACCAGCCGATTTCTGCGAGGGATGCTTCCATAGCCTGGATGCCGGCGGAGGTGTGCTCGCGGGTACCGACGGTGATGCGCACGCAGCTGTCGCAGCCGGGGTCGCTGGAGCGGTCGCGCACCAGCACTCCGCGATTGTGCATGGCTACAGAGAAGGCCTTGTGCTTTGCGCCGATTTTGGTGAGAACAAAATTTGCCTCCGACGGCCAGTACTTCACGCCGAGGCGGGTGAGCGCGGTGTAAAGCTCTTCGCGCGAAGACAGGACTTCTTTCACATACCAGTCGACGTAGGCCTGATCTTCGAGAGCGGCGGGGAGGCACGTGAGGGCCAGTGCATTGACGCTATATGGAGAGATCACGCGGCGCAGCCAGGTCATCGCGGATTCATCTCCTGCGAGCAAGCCGACGCGGAGACCGGCGAGGCCGTAGACCTTCGAAAATGTGCGCGCGACGACTACATTTGGCGCGCGCCCTACCAGGTCCATGACGGTTTGGCCGTAGAAGTGGAAGTAGGCCTCGTCGACGAGCACCATGGCGTGCGGCGCGGCTTCGACGAGCCTGAGGATGTCTGCGCGCGTGGCGGCCTGACCGGTGGGGCTGTTGGGGTTGGCGATGGCGATCAGCTTGGTTGCGGGAGTGATTTTTCTTAACAACGGTTCGAGCGGAAAACGAAAGCTGTCATCCGACTGCACCTGAATTGACGGCACTTGAATCAACTGGGCCTCGGTTGCAGAGGCGTAAACCTCATACATAGAGAAGGTGGGGACGGGCAGCAGCATCTCGTCGCCGGCATCGAGATAGGCTTCGCAGAGAATGTGAATAGCCTCGTCGACTCCATTCGTCAGCAGCGTTTGCGCGGGTATGATGCCAAGGTGCTGCGCGGCGATGCGCTCGACGTGCTCGCGCTCGGGATACATGGTGAGGTCGGCGCGCGAGACGCGTCCGAGAGCTTCGAGAACCTTTGGCGAGCAGGCGAAGGTGTTCTCGTTGAAGTCGAGGCGCACGCCGCTGCGATCGCCCAGGGGAGGGTGATACTCCTTGATGCGGCGGACCAACTCACGGGGCTGCGGTGTGATCAATTTTGTTTCTGACTCAGGCATTCTTCCTCACTCTTGTTTTTACTTCGCGCACGCGGATTGCTTCTGCGTGGCCGAACAGTCCTTCGGCTTCGGCCATGGCGATTCCTGTCGGGCCGAGGGTGCGCAGGCCTTCGGCGGAATACTCCTGCACAGTGACGATCTTCAGAAAATCCATGACGCTCAATCCTCCACGCACGCGCGCCAGCCCGCAGGTGGGGAGGGTGTGGTTGGGGCCGGAGACGTAATCGCCGAGCGGCTGGGCTGAATATGGGCCGACGAAGACGGAGCCGGCGTTTTCGACCCAATTCAAATCCTCAGCGGTATCGACGGTGAGGTGTTCTGGAGCGAGCGCGTTCGAAATGGATTGCGCTTCTGTAACTGTTGCTGTGACGATCGCGAGACCGTTGCGAGCGATGGCTTCGCGCGCGATTTTGTTGGAGCGCACGCGCTGCTTCACTTCGGTGATGACTTCGCGCGCTAGATCGGATTTCGTGGTGATGAAGATGGCGAGCGCATCGGGATCGTGCTCGGCCTGGGCGACGAGGTCGGAGGCGATTCCGGCGACGTCGCCGTTTTCACTGACGACGACAATCTCGGTGGGCCCGGCGAGCATGTCGATGGCGCAGTCAAAGGCCACGAGTTTTTTGGCCGCGGTGACGAAGGCGTTGCCGGGACCGACGATCTTGTCTACGCGCGGGATGGATTCGGTGCCGTAGGCGAGCGCGGCCACGGCCTGCGCTCCACCGAGGCGGTACATCTCATTTGTTCCGAGGAGCGCGGCGGCGGCGAGCGTCTCTGGCGCGGGCTTCGGTGAGACTACGACGATGCGGTTTACACCTGCTACTTGTGCTGGGATCGCGGTCATCAGCAAAGTCGACGGGAGTGGATAACGCCCGCTGGGTACGTAGCAGCCGACAGCCCCGATGGGGCGGATGCGCTGGCCGGTCTTCACTCCGGGAGCTGGGGCGAAGTCCCATTCCTTGGGGCGCTGGCGCTGGGCGAAGCTGCGGATGTTTGTGGCTGCGGTCTTCAGGGCGCGTTTGAGATCATCGGAGGACGCGTTCCATGCGGATTGAATCTCGGCTTCGCTAATACGTAACGGTGTCTGTGGCGAAATGCCATCGAACTGCGCGGCGTAGCGGCGCAGGGCGCGATCGCCGCCACGGCGCACGCCGTCGACGATCTTCTTTGCCGCGGGCAGGGCGCGCTCGTAGGTGGCGCTGCGGCGGGCGATCAGCTCGTCGATGCGTTTTCGGGCTGCTGCCGCGCCGCGTCCGGTGGTGGTGATGAGCTTCATTCGAGCCTCGGGGGCTAAAGCCCCATTGGGTTGTGTTGTTTTTGTGCGGCCTGAAGGCCGCACCTACCCTAAAACATCGATCCGGGGCTAAAGCCCCTTTCGCGAAGTTGTCTTAACGTACGGGCTAAAGCCCGTACCTGATACGAAACTTCTCTTTCGGCGGCCTACATCTTTCAGTTCCAGAAGTGCACCCCAATCGCATGCCTCTTTGTCTTTTGTCGTGGTGCGGCTTGACGGCCGCACCCTTCCAGACTCCACCTTTACAAGACAATCTTATTGAGCGGATATTCGACGATGCCGGTGGCCTTTGCCGCCTTCAATCGGGGAATGACTTCGCGGACGACGCCTTCTTCGAGAATGGTGTTCACCGCGACCCATCCCGGGGTGCTGAGCTCGGAGACGGTGGGAGAGTTGAGCGCGGGAAGCACTCCGAGAACGGTAGCCAGGTTCACTTTCTCGACGTTGAGCATGAGGCCGACCTGGCCCTGCGCGGAGATAGCCGCGTTGAGCATCAATGCGAGGCTATCGATTTTGTGCTTCTTCCAGGCGTCGGTGTAGGCGGTTTTATTGGCGATGAGGCGGGTCTCGCTTTCCATCACGGTGTCGATAATCCGCAGGTGGTTGGCGCGCAGCGAGCTGCCGGTTTCGGTGACTTCGACGATGGCGTCGGCGAGGGTGGGCGGCTTGACTTCGGTTGCGCCCCAGCTGAATTCAACCTGGACGGGAACATTTTTTGCGGCGAAGTAGCGTTTCGACACTTCGACCAGTTCGGTGGCGATGGTTTTGCCGGCGAGGTCTTCGGCTTTCTGATACGGGGAGTCTTCGGGGACGGCGAGCACCCAGCGGACCTTCTGGCGGGACTGCTTCGAATAGACAAGGGCAGTCACGCTTTCCACTTCGAGGCCGGTCTCGACGACCCAGTCGATGCCGGTGAGGCCGGCGTCGAGGACACCTTTCTCCACGTAGCGGGCCATCTCCTGGGCACGGATGAGCATGCACTCGATCTCGGTGTCGTCGATGGATGGGAAATAGGAACGGCCGTTGGCGTAGATGCGCCAGCCAGCGCGCTCAAAGAGGGCGATGGTTGCGTCCTGCAGGCTGCCCTTGGGGATTCCAAGCTTCAGCTTGTTCGCCATTAGCGTGCCTCCGTAGAGCTTGCGACGGGCAGGGCGATGGGACGCGTGAAGCAGCTGACGGTGCCCTCGTGACAGACGAGGCCGTCGCCTTCGACCTCGACGCGGAAAAGCAGGGTGTCATTGTCGCAGTCGGTTGCGGCGTCAACTACGCGGAGGCGGTTGCCGCTGGTCTCGCCTTTCATCCAAAGCTTCTGGCGGGTGCGGCTCCAGAAGGTCACGAAGCCGGTGTCGAGCGTCTTCTGATAGCTGGTTTCGTTCAGGAAGCCAACCATCAGCACCTGGCCGGTGCGTGCGTCCTGCACGATTCCGGGTACCAGGCCATCCATTTTTGCAAAATCGATCTTGGTGTCGGTCATATCCTCGTGTTCCGTTTCCATAATTTGTTTCAACGCAAAAAGCCCGCCGGTGCTGTGCGCGCCGGCGGGCTTTTCAGGATTCTGTGATTGGCTCTTAGCTCAGGCCAGACAGCTCCGCCGACACACTCGTCACGTGATGATGGTGGTGCTGACGATGATGGACGGAAGACTGCATCTGTAGAAAACGTATCTTTTTGGTTGGATGCTGTCAACCGACAGCATGAACGCGAGAAAAATTTATGAGGGCTGGCTGCCCTTGGAGGTTTGAAGCAGCTGGGAGACGGTGGTTGCCAGTTGCTGCAGGCTGAAAGGCTTTTGCAGGGAGACGGCATATTCCGTCGCCGGGCCGTGGATCAATGCGCGCTCCTGGCCGGACATGAGCACGACGCGGGCTTCGGGGTGCTGCAGGCGGATCTGTTCGACGAGGATTTCTCCGGTGATGTCGGGGAGGATGACGTCGGAGATGACCAGGTCGAGCGGGCGGGACATAGAGCGCGCCCATTGCATGGCAGCTTCGGCGCTGCCGCAGGAGATGACTTCGTAACCGCGGCCGGTGAGAAAATCCTGGATCAGCTTGCGCAGCTCGTCGGCGTCTTCGACGAGCAGGACCAGGCCGCCTTCGGCGTGGGTCCAGGCGCTGTCGCGCGCGGGGATGAAAATATCGAAGCAGGAGCCTTCGCCGGGGGCGCTGGTGAGGCGGATGCCGCCTCCGCTCTGGCGAACGACGCCGTAGACCGAGGCCAGGCCGAGGCCGCTGTTTTTTGCGCGCGACTTGGTCGAGAAATAGGGCTCGAAGGCGTGCTTGCGGGTCTCCGGGGACATGCCGATGCCGGTGTCGCGGACCACGAGGTGGATGTAACGGCCATGGGCCAGGCCCAGCTCGGTGTCGTCGGAGGCGAGCAGCGCGCGGCGGGTCGACAGGGAAAAGCGGCCGCCTTCGGGCATCGCGTCCCGCGCGTTCATGGCGAGATTGAGAATGACTTCGCGCCACTGCATGGCGTCGGCGAATACGGGCCACAGGTCGGCGTCGAAATCCATTTCGAGGTCAACCTCTTTGCCAAGGACTGCGGCCAGCACGTCGCTTTGTTCGCCGAGAACGGTATTCAGCTGGATCTGCTCGCGACGGGATTGTTGCTGGTAGTTGAGCTGCAGACGGTGCTGGGCGAGATCCTGAGCGTTGCGGACGGTTTTGGCGATCAGCTCGGCCTGTTGCTCGGGATTGCCTGAGCCCTCCTGCATCTGCTCGGCGACAGCGAGGATGACGGTGAGCAGATTATTGAAATCGTGCGCGGCCGTGCCGGGGACCATATGTGGTGCATCCGACATAAGCGGCGGGTCTGGCCTCGATTGGTCGGGCCTTGACTGGTTGGGCCATGATGGGGCTTGCCACGAATCGGAGGGAAGTTCTTCGGCCGGCTGCTGTGGAACGCTGTTCTTGCCGTCACGCACCATGGAAAACCGTGCGGGGCGGCCGTTCCAGATGAGGGGAAATGAGGTGATTTCGACCTGGATGCGGGTGCCGTTGGCGAGAAAATGTTCAACGGAGTAGTCGTGGGCGGGTCCGCTCAGACCCTGGGTGAGCATCTGCTGCAGCTCATTCTGATGCTCGGGTGGAACGACCTCCTGAACGCCACGCTCAAGAAAGACACGGCGGCTGTGGCCGTATTTTCTGATTGCGGCATCGTTCACCTCAAGAACGCGTGCGGTCTCGCAATCGAGCACAAACATGGGCCATGGAGAGGATTCGACGAGGCGCTTGCACATCTCAGCGGGCCAGAGCGACGGCTCGGTTCCTTCTCTGAGAAGGTCGCCGATCTTTCGCTCCGATGATACGGCTTTATTCATCGTGGTCGAATCTCCAGGCAGCAAAAACTTCAGTTCGTTCGCGTTCGAACTACATGCTCTAGCAATCGAATAACCTTATCGACCCACGTTCGCGTCTTTGCGCTTCATACTGCTGACGTAGATTCGATTTCATACGACTACAAGGGAAATGCTTCTTTTTCTGGCCAAAAAGCGTACAGGCCAAACTTGCTTCCCCATTGGCGAAGCGGGCTGTTGGATATATCTGAACTTCGCCGCTATGGCTTTTTCGCCCGTTTGACCGGAGTTTTCTTCGCTGCCTTTTTGGCAGCTGACTTCACCGGTTTGCCTGCTGCCGCAAGTTGGGGGGCCTTTTTCGCAGCAGATTTTTTTCGCGCGGCCAGCGTCTTCTTGGTAAGAGCGGACTTCAGCTCTTCCAGATCGACGCTTCGAGCCGATTTCCGAAGCCTTTCAATGTCGTAATACGCGCGCCGCTCAGCGAGAAAGACGTGAACCACGAAATCGACGTAATCCAGGAGAACCCACTCGCCCTGCCGCCGGCCTTCCACGGAGTTGGGATAAACGCCGAAATCGCGCTTGAGCTTCAACTCCACTTCATCCGCGATGGCTTGCGTCTGGCGTTCGTTGCTTCCGCTGGTGATGAGGAAGAAGTCCGTAAACCCTGAATCGGCCGGATCCAGTTCCAGGACCCTTGTGTCCTCACCCTTTTTGTCTTCACAGGCTGCAGCGGCAGCCAGCACCATACTACGGATTTCAGTTGAGGCCATTTCGATTCGAATTTTCTCCAGCGGGACGTTCCATGGTAGCTTGCGGGGGACAGAAAGCGCCAATAATTTGCAGCGTGAATCGATGCGAATTTTTCGAGGCGTGTGCCGGCGACCGGGGTTCGATCGGAGTCGCGATGCGGGGCTCAGCCGGAATGCCGATACAGGCGGTGTTCGGCGATGTAACTGGCCACGGCGGGATCGATGGCGCGATCCGGATCATTGGCCGCATCTGGATCACTGGAAGCATATGGGCCGGCGCGCAAGTCCCTTCGAATTCCTGTGGCGGAGACATCCTGCTCTAAGTCTGTCAGCAGGTAGAGGCGCGACTGCCTTTCACCTCCGCGCAGCCCGATCACGAGAGATCCGGGCGAACCGTCGTTGCCGGTTGCCAGCGAAATGCTCTCAGGAAGCGCGGCGGCAATTTTTTGCAGATCGAAGCCGGGTCGCGACGCCACAACAAAATTACAAAGCAGTAAGAGTTCTCTCGACCGGTGCCACTTCCCGATCGCCAGGAAGGAGTCGGCGCCCATGATGCAGTAGAGCTGGTCGTCCGGACGCAGCTCCGTGAGAAGGCGACGCAGGGTGTCGATGGTGTAGTTAGGACGGCCGTCCGGGCGGGGAGCGTCGATCAGCAAGACTTCCATCTGCGGCTGATGGGCGAGCGCCAGCCGGAGCATTGCGACCCGGTCTTCAAAAGGCGAAGGCGTAGCCTGGCCACGCTTCAGAGGCTGGGAGCCGACGGGCGCGATCAGAACCCGATCGAGGCCTAAGCGCTCGATGGCGAGTTTCGCCAGTGCGATGTGTCCGCGATGCGGAGGATCGAAGCTGCCGCCGAAGAAGCCGACTTTCATAGTGTTTTCATCCTAAACGGCCCGTTCGTCCCAGAAAGCACGCGTGGCAACGGCGGGCGCAGCTATTCTGAAGGGAGATGGCGCTCACTGCATACATTGGGATTGGATCGAATCAACCCTTTGATGGACGAAATCCGGAGGATCTCGTCGCCGCGGCAGTTGCGGCGCTCGCAAGAATCGGAAGCGTCACTCGCCGGTCTGCGCTTTACCGTACCGAGCCGGTGGGATTTGCCGCTCAGCCTGCGTTCGTGAATGCAGCTGTGGAATTGCGGACCGCGCCAGGTCCGGAAGAGACGCTGCAGGCGCTGATCCAGATCGAACTCCGCTATGGCCGGGATCGTGCGGCGAGTGTGCCGAAGGGTCCGCGGACTCTGGATTTGGATCTGTTACTGGCGATCGACGAATCGGGGGTCGGGGTTGTGCAGCATTCGGCGACGCTTACCCTGCCGCACCCTGAAATCGCGCATCGCCGCTTCGTGCTTGCCCCGCTGGCGGAGATTGCGCCCGGTTTGGAGCACCCCATTCTAAAGAAGACGGTGGCCGAGCTGTTGCTGGAGCTGCCATCCGAGGGGCCGAACGCGAAGAATGCCGTGCAGGTTCTCGAAAAGGAAGCGGAGCGGGCGCGATGAACTGCAGGGTGTCCATCAGAATCCTCTGCGTGATTTTTGCGCTGCTCATTTCGGGGAGTGTGCTGGCGCAATCGCCAGGAAGTGTTCAGGGCAGGGTCATCGATGCTGCAGGGAATCCGGTTGCCGGAGCTGAGATCCGCGACCGTGCGGGTCAGCTTCTGGCGACCACTTCGGATGACGGGGAATTCGTAATTCTGACCGGGATTCGCAGCGTGCAGGTGTCCGACCCGCATTTCGTAACCGTGACGGTCACGGTTGAGAATATCACTGGTTCTACCTTCGATGTTGTTCTGGATCGGCCGCTGGAAACGGTGACCGTCACGGCGTACCGCTCGCCGCTGGCATCGCTGGACAGCCCGGCGAGCACGCGCGTGCTGAGCACCGAACAGCTGCAGCAGTCGACGACACCGGCCCTCGATGGCAAGCTGCGGCAGGTGCCAGGATTCGAGCTGTTCCGGAGGTCGAGCTCGCTGGTGGCGAATCCCACGACGGAAGGTGTGTCGCTGCGCGGGCTGGGCTCGACGGCGGCGAGCCGGTCTTTAGTAGTCTTCGACGACGTGCCGATGAACGATCCTTACGGTGGATGGATTCACTGGGAAGAGCTTCCGGCGATGGCTATCAAGTCGGTGGAGGTGGTGCGCGGCGGTGCATCCGATTTATATGGGTCGAGCGCCATCGGCGGCGTGATCAGCGTAGTTCCGGTGCGGCCGCAATCGAATACCTTTCAGATCGATACCAGCTATGGGTCACTGGAGACCAGCAGCAATGCGGCGATGGGATCGTTCGACGCGGGCAGGTGGTCGGGGCTGGGGACGGCGGGGCTGATTGCGACGGATGGCTACACGCTGGTGGCGCCGAACCTGCGCGGGCCTGTGGACCAGCCTTCGAACGTGCATGCGCAGAATGGTCTGGTGGAGATCGACCGGCAGATCGGGGCGCTGTCGGCGGAGAATACGAACCGCCTTTTTCTGCGCGGCGATGTAGAGAATGAGGCGCGGCATAACGGGACGATCCTGACCACGAATGGAACTCGCCTGTGGCGTTATGTGGCGGGAGCGGATCTGTCAGACCTGGTGGTGCGCTTCTATGGCGACAACGAGCATTATCGCCAGAACTTCTCGACGATTGCGGTGGGGCGCGGATCGGAGACGCTGACGCGGTATGCGGAAGATCCGGCTGCGGAGCTGGGCGCGGTGCTGCACTGGCATCATGCGATTGACCCGCATCTATTGGTGCTGGCCGGCGCCGACACGCATGATGTACGCGCGTCGGACAACGAGACGCTGTTCACGACCCATGGTCTGCTGAATACGACGGCGCGGCAGCGGCAGACGGGTGTTTACGGAGAAGCACTTTATACGCCGCGCGACTGGACGATCAGCGGATCGGCGCGCGTGGATCACTTCTCCAATTTTGATGCGCTCCAATATACGAGCCCTACGGTGTCGGCTGCGCTGCCTGCGTTCAGCGAGACGGTCTTCGATCCGCGGTTGGGGGTTGTACGGCGGTTCCTGCCCAATCTTTCTCTGAGCGCATCTGGATTCCGGGCGTACCGCGCGCCGACCGAGAACGAGCTTTACCGCACGGGGCAGGTGGGCCAGCAGCTTACGGAGCCGAACAGCAATCTGCGGTCGGAGCGGGCGACGGGGTGGGAGACCGGTCTGCAAGCCGATCTGAACCGGCTGGCATCGACGGTGCGGGTGAGCTATTTCTGGACGCAGGTGAACCGGCCGATCACCGCGCTCACGCTGAAGACCACGCCCACGCTGACCACGCTGAAGCGCGAGAATCTGGGACAGATTGAGAGCCGTGGCGTGTCTCTGGACTATGCGGTGCAGCCGGCGCGATGGATCGCGCTTGAGGGCGGCTATCAATATGCCATCGCCACGGTTACACAATATGTGCAGCAGCCGCAGCTGGTGGGCAACTGGATTCCGCAGGTGGCGCGCAATATGGCTACGGCACAGCTGCGGTTGTCGCATCCGAAGCTGGGGTTGTTGAGCCTGCAGGAGCGCGCGAGCGGGCACCAGTTCGATGACGATGCCAATCAATATCTGCTGCACAGCTATTTTAGGTTCGATGCGTATGCGTCGCGGCATGTAGGGAGGCATGTGGAGATGTATGCATCGGGTGAGAACCTTTTCGACCGGAGCATTGAGGTGGGGAAGACTCCGATTTTGACGCTCGGGACTCCGCGGACGGCGCGGGTGGGGTTGCGGTTGAATTGGGGCGAGTGAGAATCCCACGTCTCAAACGCGAGACGTGGGGCACCCGGACCGGTTCGAGGCCTAAAGTCCATTCATCTTGGTGCCCTGATACAAAGCTTTCGATGATTGGTCTTGGGGTGTTCTTCCCTTCGCGATGCGGCCGCGAGGGATGGGGCAAATTGGGTTGCATTCGGAGGATTTAGCGGCAAAAGGGTTTCCCTGCCGGTTCACGTTTTTGTATATAGGGCCCGAAAGGAAGGACGTCTATGGACGATCTGACCGAACGAGAAGTAGCTCTCATCATTACCATCCTCCGCCTTACCGATTTGTATCCCTCTCCTACCGAAGTTCGCCGTCAGTTCGACAGTGTTCGCAAGATGCTGCACGACCCCGACTATGACTACGCAAAGCACTTAGAGTCCAACACAGGATCGTGATCCCTTAGTACGCCTGGTGCCGAGGAGAATTCGATGGCGTTACCTGTGGATCGGGCACTTCGTGGCTGCTCTGGACGCGGGCACGGTGGTAGGAGTAGCGTGATTTCGCCGAAATAATCCCCCTCAAAGGAGCCTCTATGGCCACCATCGCTCTCGATCCCCGTCTCGACAAGCACACTTCTCAGTTCATCTCTGCCAGCCATCGCATGCTGATCGATGGCAAACATGTTCATGCCGCATCCGGCAAAACATTTCCTGTCTACAATCCCGCCACGGGCGAGGTGATTGCGCACGTCCCCGAGGCCGAGGCCGAGGATGTGGATCGCGCGGTGCGCGCGGCGCGGCGGGCCTTCGATGAGGGGCCGTGGGGGCAGTTTGGCGCCCATCGCATCTCTCCTTCGCAGCGCGGGCGCATGCTGAACAAGCTGGCCGACCTGCTGGAGCAGCATCTGGAGGAGTTTGCCGAGCTGGAGTCGATCGACAACGGCAAGCCGCTGGCGGTGGCGCGGGTGGCCGATGTGCCGCTGGCCGTGGATCTCTTTCGCTATATGGCGGGCTGGGCGACCAAGATTACGGGCAGCACTTTCCCGATTTCGTTTCCGGGCGATTATCTGACTTACACGCTGCGCGAACCGATTGGCGTGGTCGGGCAGATTATTCCGTGGAACTTCCCGCTGCTGATGGCGGCGTGGAAGCTGGGTCCGGCGCTGGCGGCGGGCAATACGGTGGTGTTGAAGCTGGCGGAGCAGACGCCGCTCTCGGGACTGCGCCTGTCGGAGCTGATTCAGGAGGCGGGGTTCCCCGAGGGGGTGGTGAATGTCCTCACCGGATATGGCGAGGGAGCAGGCGCGCCGCTGGCGGCTCACGACCTGGTGGACAAGATCGCGTTCACGGGATCGACCGAAGTGGGCAAGCTGATTGTGAAGGCGGCGACGGGCAATCTGAAGAAAGTCACGTTGGAGCTGGGCGGAAAATCTCCGGCGATCGTCTTCCCGGATGCCGATATCGACCGCGCCATTGCGGGAACCGCGTCGGCCATCTTCTTCAACCATGGGCAGTGCTGCTGCGCGGGATCGCGGCTTTACGCGCATGAGAGCGTGTATGACAAGGTGGTCGAGGGGGTGTCGAATATCGCGTCGAAGATCAAGGTTGGCGACGGCCTCGATCCGCAGACGGAGATGGGGCCGCTGGTGTCAGAGGAGCAGTATCAGCGGGTGAGCAGCTACATCAATTCCGGGCTGCGCGAGGGCGCGAAGGCCACGGCCGGCGGCAATGGCGGATCGGAGAGAGGCTACTTCGTGAAGCCGACGGTGCTGACCAACACCAACCCGAACATGCAGGTGATTCGCGAGGAGATCTTTGGGCCGGTGGTGTGCGCTACGCCGTTCAGCGACGCCGATATCGACCGCATCGCCAAGGAAGCGAACGACACCATCTATGGCCTGGCGGCGAGCGTGTGGACAACGAATATCTCGACGGCCAATAAGCTGGCGCGGCGGATCCGCTCGGGCACGGTGTGGATCAACTGCCATAACGTCTTCGACGCAGCGCTGCCGTTCGGAGGCTATAAGCAGAGTGGATGGGGCCGCGAGATGGGCGCCGAGGTGCTGAATAACTACACCGAGGTCAAGGCGGTTACTACGGCGCTGTAAGTGGATGGCTTCATGGAGAAGCCGAGGCATTGGCCTCGGCTTTTCTTTTTTAGGGGTGGGCTGGTGGATTCCGCTCAAGCCCAACTACGGGGCTTGAATGGGGCACCCGGCTAGTTAACGCTTTCTGGCTCGACGCGTCGGGTAGGTTGCACTACCATGGGCAGCGGCAGCTGTCGTGGGCGTTTCTGTTGTTTTGTGGACGCCAACTCACCCCCACCCTCACCCATGAGGAGTTCCTATGAAGCGTGTCTCAGCCGTTCTGGTTTTGTTTTTTGCGTTTGCAGCGATCGCTCAGAATTATCCGCCGCCTCCGCCGCAGGGTCCGCCTCCGGGGGGTGATCCCTGGGTTTATGGTCCGCAGGGCAATAACTGGAGTCCGGATTGGAACCGGCGGCCGAATCCGCGGCGTGGGGCTTGTTTCTTTACGACGGCTCCGTTTCAGGGAAACAAGTTTTGCGTACGCGCCGGGGACAAGCTGCCTTCGCTTCCCGGCAACTTTGGCGGGAACATCTCTTCGATCCAGGTATACGGCGGGGCGCGGGTGAGGATCTTCAACGACCGCAACTTCCGCAACGGCAGCACGGTGATCGGCCAGACCGTTCCCGACCTGCGCAGTGTTCCCTTCCGCGGCGGACACACCTGGAATAACCGGGTGTCTTCGCTGATGGTGTTCTAGATTTCGGGACGGCTCTTGCGTGAAAGAAGGTTGCAGGGGCTAAAGCCCACAACCTTTCGGGGCTCAATGGCACGGCTAAAGCCGTGCCCTGATACAGGCCTTGCGCTGTCGGGATCATGGTTTATCCCGGGTTCGCTGGCCCAATAGGATGTGCTGGGTTTATTTCGGAGATTTCTCGGGATTTCGCGTCGGCGAAAAAGCGGAGTCTCTTCGTGATTCCGTTGCCCCTGAGGGCTAAACACATTCTATTGCGAGAAATGAAAAGGACCGGGAGTGATTGCTCCCGGTCCTTTTTTGCTGCGTAGAGAAAACTACTGAGGAATGTAGAAGTCGGGCAGCACGGCGGTTCCTTCTTCGCGGACGGCATCGAGCAGGGAGGGGCTGAGGCCGAGCGCCTTGAGGATGGTGGGCGCGACCTGGGCGGTGGTAGTGGGAGCGGAGATGGTTTTGGCGGTGTACTTCGGATGCGAAACCAGCAGGATGACATTGGTGTCGTCATGCGCGAAGCCGCCGTGTTCCGCGAGCTTCTTGGCGCTGCCGGTGTAGGTGACGCCGACGTTGGGGGTGACGATGATGTCCGGAGTGCGGGGGTCTTCGCCCGGTCCGGTGCCCGGCGTGTTGTAGTTGAGGGCGACGGTCGGGCCGTAGAAGAGCTGGCCGAGGCCAACCGCATTCTTGCTGGCTTCGATCATGTTGACCGCGGTGGTAACGTTGGCGCTGTTCTGCAGCCAGAGCAGCGAGATGTCGTCTTCGGTGGCTCCGATGCCGGTGGGGTTGAGGGGCGATTCGGAGAAGGGCAGCAGCGAGGCGATGACGGTGGCGGGGGTGGTTCCGTTGCCGGTCTTGCCGGGGTGAGCGGAGTAGAGCAGCGGATCGATGGGCGACTGACCGTGCTTGGCGGTGATGATGATCAATGTGTCTTCGAAGTGGCCGGTGTCCTTGAGGGCGTTGATCATGTCGCCGATGGAGGCGTCGACGAACTCGATCTCAGAGAGCAGGGGGTCGGTGGGCCAGCCGGTGGCGTTGTTGTAACCGCCACGGGCGACGTTGGCTTCGATGAGCTTCTGGCCGACGCTGACAGCCTGGAAGTTCATGCCGAGGAGGGTCGGCATCTGGGAGGCGGAGGCGCCACTGTGGGTCTTGCCGTGGATCTCATTGAGGATGGCGTTGACCTTCAGAGCGTCATAGCAGCGGATGTTTTCGAAGCTGTTGGTCCAGGCGGTGAGGTCGGAGCCGGGATCGCGAACAGCCGCGCAGGATACGCCCTGCGAGGTGGTGACGCCGGGAAGTGCAACGACGTTGGAGTTGATTTCGGGCGCGTAGTAGTCATCGATGTTGCCGCCCCCGGGTCCGCCGACTGCGGAGTAGGCGGGATGCTTATCCGACCATGCGGTGTAGCCGCCGGCCTTGTGAATCACGCCATAGATGGTATTGACGCGAATGAAGTCCCAGGGATAGACGGGTGCGCAGCCGGTTGCGGGGTTGCGGATAAGTCTCTGGGAATCGATGGAGGCGATGCCGCCGTCGGTGAGCGAAGCTCCGGGCGCGCCGCCGTTGAGCTTGGTCTGGTCGATGTCGATGCCTTCTTCGTATTCGGTGGTGGTACCGGTGGCGACGCCGTAGGGAATGCAGGGGCCAGCCGCCAATCCGTTGCCCGTGGTCTGTGCCGGAGCATCGAGGGAGCGGTCATAGGAGACGTCGTAATAGACGCCCATGGTCTTGGGCGTGGCGCCGGTCATGATGGTCATCAGGCCGGGGAAGGAATCGGACGGCTTCGAAGTGGATGCGCCGACGTAGTTGAGGCCGGTCTGTCCGAGGCTGGCGAGATTGGGGCAGTAAGGCTGGCCGCCGTTGGCGCCGGCGATTCCCTGAGTGCAGTTGAGGAGATCCACGGCGTGCATACCGTCGACGCTGATGAGCAGCACGTGCTTGATTTGATCGGTGCCTACGGGGCTATCCTGCGCTGCAGGCATGCAGGTGGGGGTTGAGAGAGCTAACGCGGTAAGTGTCGCCAGGGTGATGTGAATTTTCACGGCCGATACCTCCTCGACCGTGATAGCAGGAAGCTGCAGGCGCAGGGTTATCGATGGATCAATAACCGCTTACGAATAGTTCATGAAGGTAACCTTAAGATTTTTGCTTCGAGCTTTATGGGGCATGCTTCGGGTGAGGCGCTGCAATTGAGAAGCAGTCCGCAGTCATTCCGCTATGGTGGGCAGCTCCATTTGCGTTGCGGCTCCCTCTTCCTGGTAAGGTCTGAAGCAGGCGCGGCAGCGGGCTTCGTAGAGGCCGGCGGCTCCGACCAGCACCAGGGACTGGCTTGAGCCGAGACGCTGGGTGTGGATGGCGGGGGCTCCGCACTGCATGCAAACAGCGGAGAGCTTGGCGACTTCGTCGGCGACGGCCATGAGTTCGGGGATGGGCGGGAAGGGCTCGCCGGCGAAGGTAGTGTCGAGTCCGGCGAGGATGACGCGCTTGCCGAGGTGCACCAGCTCCATGGCGAGCGGAATGAGCGAGGGGTCGAAGAACTGGGCCTCGTCGACGCCGATGACCTCGACCTGATTGATCACGGGAAAGAGCGCGGCCTTGAGGTCGTCGACGGTTGCGACGGTGATGGCGTCGAGGGTCTGGGCGCTGTGCGAGGCGATGGCGGTGCGGTGGTAGCGGACGTCGAGGTCGGGTTTGAAGCAGATGACGCGGCGTTTGGCGATCTGGGCGCGCTTGAGGCGGCGGATGAGCTCCTCGGATTTGCCGGAGAACATGGGGCCGGTGATGACTTCGATGCGGCCGGGGTGGGTCTGGGTGGTGGACTGCGACATGACTCTGTGCAGTTTAACGGGTTAAGGGGTGATGAAAATAGGGACTTCGCGTCCAGCGGGGCGCGCCTTCGGGACTAAGGCGTGGCTGATTCCTTCGCGCCGATGAGGGTGGGGTATCCGTTTCTCCACATCACAAGTGCGAGATGTGGGGCCCCCGGATGGTTGGCTGGCGGACGGTAGAATCGGCTAGTGTCTCTCGATTTCAAAATACTAAAGACGGATGGCCTGGCGCGGCGAGCTACGATGACTCTGCCCCATGCCGTGGTGGAAACTCCGGTGTTTATGCCGGTGGGAACTGTGGGCTCAGTGAAGGCTGTTCCGCAGCATTTACTCGAGGAGCTGGACGCGCGGATTATCCTGGGCAACACCTATCACCTCTATCTGCGCCCGGGGCATGAGCTGATCCGGCGGATGGGCGGGCTGCACCGGTTCATGAGCTGGGATCGGGCCATCCTGACCGACTCGGGCGGATTTCAGGTCTTCAGCCTCAACGAGTTGCGCAAGGTGACAGAGGATGGGGTCGAGTTCCGCTCACATCTGGATGGGTCGAAGCACTTCTTCTCGCCCGAACATTCCATGGATGTGCAGATCGCGTTGGGCTCGGACATCTGCATGGCGTTCGACGAGTGTACGGAGTATCCGGCGAATTATGAGCGGGCGCGCCGCTCGCTGGACCTGACGCTGCGCTGGGCAGTGCGGAGCAAGGCGCATTTCGATGCGCATAAGCATGAGCGGCCCTGGGGAGGCAGGGAGCAGGCATCAGGGACTGGGGAACAGAAAGACCTCACCGGGCTTACTCCGAACTTGTTTGGGATTGTGCAGGGTGGGATGTATATGGACCTGCGGCGGGAGTCGGCGGAGCGTTTGGTGGAGATGGATTTCCCTGGCTATGCGATTGGCGGCCTGAGCGTGGGTGAGCCGCGCGAGCTGACGCGGGAGGTAATCGCCGAGACGCTGCCTCTGCTGCCCAGGGACAAGCCCCGCTATGTGATGGGCGTAGGGTATCCCGATGAGATTGTGGAGTACGCGAAGATGGGCGTGGACATGATGGACTGCGTCCTGCCTACGCGTGCGGCGCGCCATGGGCTGCTGTTTACGTCGCAGGGCAGGTTGAACATCAAGAACCGGCAGTACGCCGAGGATCAAGGGCCGGCCGATCCGGAGTGCTCTTGCCTGGTTTGCCGGCGGTACTCGCGGGCTTATCTCAGGCACCTGATGACGGCCCAGGAGCCGTTGTCGGCGGTGTTGAACACCATTCACAACCTGGCGTTCTATCTGGACACCATGCGGAAGGTGCGCGCGGAGATTGCCGAAGGCAGGGATTAGTGGGTCTGGAGATTCCCGGCATGGTATTTGGCCGAGATGCCTGCTTCGCTCAGGATGAGAACTATATCATAAATAACTAGAAATAAAGTACATAATTTTCTATAATGTTCCATACGAAGTCTGCACAGCCACGAAGAATCAATGGCTTGCACGAGGAATCCACACGGAAACTGCACAGAACGGAATAAAACGCAGGAGGCAACATGGCGTTTATTACCGAGAAAGAGGAGTTGAAACCCGGCCTGATTCTCTTCCGGCGCGGCGATGTAGACCACCGGATGTGGTATTGCCGCATGAAGATGCCGAAGGCCGACCGCTATAAAACGGTTTCCCTCAAAACAACCGACATTAGCGCGGCCCGCGAGCGGGCCTTCGACCAGGATGCGGACGTGCGGTTCCGCATCAAGCATGACGTTCCTGTATTCAATCGCCCCTTCCGTGATGTAGCACGAGAGTATCTGTTGACGCAGGAGGCGCGGGCGAAGCGCGGAGAGATCAGCGCCGCACGGCCCAAAAAGCTCCGTGCCGTTATTGAAGGCACTTTAGACAGATACGCAGGTTCCACGCAGGTACACCTTATCGGTGATGAACGGTGGGGCGGCTATCCGGCATGGCGGCGGGAGAATGGCGCGGGACGCCACCGGCGTAACGGCGTTCGGGAAGTCACAGCCGATGCAGCGCAATCCTTCGCGGACCATGAAGCCGAGCGCCGCACCAAAGTTCAGCAAACCTTGGGTATCCGGGTTTTGAAACCGATTGAAGTCAAGCCTTCCGAAGAACGGGTGATTCCTTTTATCAGTGATTCCACCATCCGGTTCGAGATGTCCATCTTCGGGGCGATCATGAACTATGCGGTGAAGAAACGCTATGTTCCCGCAAGCCAGCGTTTCGACGAGCGCCCAAAGCTCAAGACGATGCGGCGTGACGAGTTCACGCTGGAGGAATACCGCAAGCTTCACACAGTAGGCCGCAAATGGATTGGTGAAGCGGACAAGCCTTCCAGTGTTTGGTATCGCACCGTTACCTACAACATGATTCTGATTGCCTGCAATACAGGCATGAGGCCAGCGGAGATGAAGAATCTCCGCTGGCGTGACGTCATGCCTGCAAAAGACCGCGAGGGTCGCGAGATCGTTGTCCTATTCGTGCAGGGCAAGGGCAAGTCGCGCAAGCTGGTTGCGCCCAAAAGCGTCGGAGATTATTTGGAACGCATTCACGCAATCTCCAAAGCCACCGAACCGGACGACAGAGTATTTACCAACGTCACCGGCAAGCCCGCAAAAACTCTTTACAGCAGTCTGATTGCCGATCTTCTGAACGAAGCGAAGCTGCGCGAAGGCACGCAGGGCGTGCCTCGCTCCACTTATTGCTTCCGGCACACGTATGCCACGCTGCGATTGCAGGAAGGTGTAGACGTGTACTTCCTTGCCGAACAGATGGGAACCTCCGTCCATATGATTGAAAGCCACTACGGACACGTGAACACCATCAAGCACGCCGACCGCGTGTTGCAGGGCATGGCGGGATGGGAGTTGCCGCAACCAGACGATACCAGGGCCAAGGCGTCGAAAGCGGCAGAGACACACGATAAAGGTAAACGAGGTCAGCGCCACAGGCCGCGCTGACCCTGAACCTCCCGAAGCCGTCTTTTGCCGGAGCCGCTGGCGGAGGCAGGCGCAGGGAGGGTATCGTCCCAATGTCCGGCCCGGACATTCCTCACTGAGATGGTTTTGATTTGCCGCTGCCCCGCCGGGGCGTTCTTAGCGGCAAATCTCCGCGCACGAGCCGCCGCTGGCGGCTGCTCTTAGTGCAGCGTGAAACTGATTCGATCTTTCGGTAATCCAGGCCGCTCAATCCATCTGCTTTTTGCGGGCGGTCTTCTTTTTAGGCGAAGCCTTCTTGCGGGGGCGACCGATCGGCATTGGCACAAAGGCTTCGACCTCTGATCGCCGCACCAACATACGGCCACCAATTTCGCGAGCTGACAAGCGCTTCCGCGCAATCAACTTGGCGATGGCCTGCTTCGACACGCCGCGAATCCGCGCCGCCTCGACCTGCGAAATCCAGTCGTCGATAGTATCCCCATCTTTAATGGTTGTCTCAGACACCTATTTCTGCTACCATCCCCTCAAGTAGTGGTTCCGGTTCAACTATAGCCGCGACGACGCACCTTTGTGCGCCTACGCAAATCCTTGTTTCTAAAAAGCTCTCTCCCTTTCGGAGGTCTGGCATGAAATGGGACTTTCGCCATCACTTGCTCATGCAGATTGAAATGCTGCGCGGCGACCTCTCGCACGAAGAGTTGAGCACCCGGTTAGGCGATGTCACCGAGCGCTGCCTGGCGCGCTATATCGCCGGAAAAAGCTTCTTGACGGAAGACGAGTTCAAGGCAATCGCCAAAGCTCTTAGCATGGAGGCGCATTTATTTGCGAGGGCATGGGCAGCTTCTCTTGGGTTGCCTATACCTGATAAGGACGCTGTGAGCTGGATGGTGAATCGAGCACGTAACCAATGGCGGCAGTATTCACGGATCGCTGATCGTGCCGTACCGTCCAACCCCTCTCCCATGGCTGTGATCCGGGCCAAATATGCTGACCGGCTGCCTTGGAACACGCCGCCTCTGTGGTTTGGTGCCCACTTCACTTATAGAAAGCGAAGCGACACCCCTGAAAATCGGGCGCGTTTCGCGCGAGCCTACGAGATGTTAGTTGAATCCGTCCATCTCGGCCTATCCGCGCGGGACATCGGAGCACTGCGAGGCATCAGCGGCGAGCGCGCGAGACAGTTGATGGTCTACGCGGCCTATACATGGGCCGGGAGCGAAAAGATCGATCTTTCCGGTAAATCTGTCCCTTTCAAGAATGAGGCCAAATTCGTGAAGAACCTATATGTAGGGCTGAGGTTCTTTGCCCTACAGCAGTTCAACGAGCTTGCTGCTCAGGCGTGGACAAGGCGTTCCGTTGACGACGGACGTTTGATTCCATGAAGAAACAGGTGGATGCAGCGGCTTTTGAACGCTATAAGCAGGAGCATGACCGCTGTCTTGGGGTAGCTGTCTGCCAGTTGCGGACAGAGAAAGGGCTGACTCCAGATCAACTGGCGAAGCGGACAGAGGTTTCTGCGCAGTGGATTCGGCGGCTGGAGACAAATCAACTCCATACCAACTATTCGCTAGGCAGGATTGACCGAATTGCACACGCTTTGGGAGTAGAACTTCACGACTTGTACAAGTGTGCAGATGCAATGCTGGGGCCACCGCCTTGGCTGGTCAGAGAAGGGACGCAAAGCGATGAATAAAACAAAGCGCGCAGTGTTGGAGATTAGCGAGGCGACGGGTAAACGAATTCGTCGGATATGTCTGGAAGAGCCCTTCCCAAAATCCCACGACATCTATATATCGATTGAGTTCGACGATGAGACGGAGATATTGATCGAGGTAGAGTCTCGCCCGTATTTTTCCATCATGCATCTCGCACGAGACCTGCATGGCGAGCTGGAACCGGTGAAGGAGCCAATCCGCGGGGATCTCCGATTGCTCGTCAAAGGCAACCGGTGATCCTTCTCTAGTATGACCTGCCCTGGAAAACATTAGCCGTCGGAGGCTGGAGATTTCGGCACTTGTTTGCCGGAAACTTGGCAGCATCCTCGTCGGAAGTGCCAATTGCGGAAAGTCAGATTCCGCGCTCGGACGTGTGGCATTCTGGCAGGAAACTTCACGGATGCGTCGGAGATGACCACTTCCGCGGAAGTGCTGCAACCATGACAAACTAGTCGTCCAATGAGAGCGTAAAATTCTGTCATGCTCGAAACTCTATATAAGACCCGCACTCCAGAGGTGGGGAAGTCTGAGTGCTATGAGCTGTCGCTCAAGGCCCTGCCGGGAACAAGCCCACGCTGCTACGCTTTCAGGGAAGACCACGGATGGTGGGACGAAGGCACAAAGACTTTTATTCACCACGTCACGACCATCGACACGGCTGAAGAGGGCGTCACGTTTGAAGAGGCCCAAGCCATGTATGTGAAGGCGCGGATGAACCGGGCACAGAGCAGATTCGTTCACAGCTTTGCACCCGACTATTACGGGGACAAGCCCTATGAGTACCAGTTGCTAGCGATTGAGGCCCCGCGATGACTGCGGCATATTCCGGCGCGGGATGGCCCGCAACGGACGTCAACCGCCGGAATCGCTGGACGGGTCTTGCATGGACCTATCTGAAGTTGATGTATCTCCGAGAACCGTGAAACGCACGATGGCCGATAAAACCTACGAAGACGCCAAGCAGAAGTACGAGCAACACATGGCTGAGCGGGACAAGCTGACAGAAGCCGCCCGCGAAAGTTCACGCACGTTCGATCAAGCAGTGTTGGCCTTCGGCGCTGCCGTATTTGGGGCCTCTGTCGCCTTCCTCAAGGACGTGGCACCCAAGCCTCAGTCATATTCTCTGCATTGGTTGTGCGTTTCGTGGTCATGCTTCACGATTGGGCTATTGGCCGTGATTCTATCATTCCTATTTAGTCACAAGGCGTGCCTTGCCAGAATTGATGACGGTGCTGCGCAGTTGAGCAACCCAAACGCAAAGACCACTGCGGACCGATGGGGAACACTTACAAGTTGGTGCAATTACTTGTGCGTTGGCTTCCTTTTCTTTGGGGTAGTCGCATGGGTCGTTTTCGCGCTTGAGAACTTAGCAAAGCCGGGAGGAAAGTAATGCCAGACAAACCGCAAAGTCCATATCAGCAAGACACCGAAAAGAGAGGGTACACTCCACCGCGTAACCCACCGCCTCCGCCTTCTCAGTCTGTCCCGTCAACACAGCCACAGGCTCCGCCACCGCCAAAGAAATGAGGGGAACGTGACCAAGCCACCAACTCCGCCACCACCAGCACCGACAAGGAATCCACTACGAGAGGGATATGTGCCTCCCAAAGCGCCACCGCCACCGCCGCCACGGAAAAAGTGAGGTCAGCCATGCCGAAAGAACCATCTAAGCCAAGTCCGGGTCCGAATCGGAGCCGAACCACAGACGGATATGTGCCACCCAAGGCACCGCCTCCACCACCGCCGCGCAAGAAGAAATGAGTCAAGTAATGTCGAAGCCTCCAACGCTTTCTCTGCGCCGCGTATGAGTGCGTGGTCAAACGGCTGACCGTCAAGTGAAAGAGAATCTATGCCGTCTCTGGTGGAAGAGCTTCAGCGTGACGCATTGAACGCCAATGCCAAGGTGAGTGATTTACTGCGAAAGGCGAAGGCTATCGCGGTCAAATTGGAACTCCCCGAACTGGAGGAATGGGTGGAACATGAAATGAACGGCTACCCGGAGGGCGATGTACCGGAGTATCGAGTCATTGTCGGACAGGTCAAAGGACGGAACCCGTTTCACGGTTGGCAGCCCGTCATCTTTGGCAGCCGAGAGATAGAGGAAGCCTACTCAAAACGGCGCGTATATCAGAGAGTGGCAGAGCTGGAAAATGCGGTTGCATTGTCCAGGGGTGGTGAACTGACTATTCCGTTCACTTCACATGCAATTCAATTACTACGAGACGCAACCGGATTCGATTTTGACTTTACTCTGATGGTCAATGGCAGCAATGTTGTCGGGCTGCTTGATGCGGTTCGCAACACGCTGCTTGAGTGGTCGCTTAGATTGGAGAAGTCCGGTGTGAAGGGTGAGGGTATGTCCTTTTCAGATGATGAACGGAAAAAAGCGCACGAGACACAAGCCGTGTACAACATCGGCACGATTCAGACATTCACCGGGAACATGGGGTCCGGTAGTGGCAATTTCAGTGTCGAAGGGAACACAGTCAACGTAATGCCCAAGGCCGGTATCGAATCGCTAATTCACAAGATTCGGGATAACGAGGCTCAACTAGGCTTAGAACCCGAGTCCACTCGGGAGCTCCACCAAGCCCTGGACGGCCTCCAGACCGAGCTTAAGGCGGCACAGCCCAGTGCAAAGCGAATCAATGGATTCCTAGCTTCCGTCCGTGGCGTAGCTGAGAAAGCAGCGGGGAGCCTTGTCGCTCAAGGCATCCTTTATGAGCTAGGCAAGCTAATGCACCTGGCCGCTCACCAATAGGTTGGTAATCGCCCTTGACATACTGGATTGGCAACCGCTCACTTTTGCGTCTAGTGCGGCAATACATCACACTATGCCGGTGAACACATCCGGGTAAAGGCGGCCCGAGTGTGTAGTTGGCCCGTTCTTGCGCGGCCCGGTTGCGGCGTTACACTAGCACGCATGGACCATTGCTCAAGGCCGCTGACCTCCGAAAGCCAAACACGTGCGCAGAAGGCAGAACAAGACGGCACTTTGGACATGCTGGCGGGTGAGCTGCGCTGTGAATGCGGTGCACACGTAGGTGCTGTTCGTAAGCCTTATCTGGACGGACCAAGAGGTGGCCCGTTGCATCCGACAACCCATTCCCCATACAAGCCCCCGCGCCCCTCGGCAAGAAAACGCTATGACGCAAAGAGATTCCGCTAGTGTCAAGGCGGTGATGGCAGCAAAGCGAGATTTCCAGCGTTCGAGTGTTTTCATCACTCGTCCAGTCCGACATAGCGATTCACTGACTCTGCTTCGGCACTCGAATAATCTTATGCTCTGGCGGTATAACTCCCGGTTGCCGATCTGCGAGGCGGCCTTTGTGCCAATCAGCGCGCCCATTGCTGTACCCGACATAAAACCATTCGGGATCAGTGTTGACGATTCCGGTTGCACCTCTGAGAAACAGTACACAGTTGGCTTCCTTGAAGGGCTGGTTTTCGCCGAACATGCCGAGCAGCTCAGCGGGGTTGTAGTCGATAGTCACCCAAGTTCCCGGAGTGACGATTTGCGGGGTCAGACCCGACTCATATCTTGCTCCGTCCGAGGCTGTCACGACCATCCTGTCGATATAAAACGTGTTGTTTCCGAGGTTGAAGCACGCGAAACACATATCAAGCGGAGTATCTTCCTTCGCTGCAAGCTCAACAACTGCTGACGGCCTTGATTCGGCAATTCGTCGCTCTCGTTCTTCCTTCCACTGTTTGGCTTGCTCTCTGCTTTTTCGGAATCCATCTCCGACCAGGAGGGCAGTAGCGACGACGAGCAAGAAAGTGACGATCACCAGTCCCCATGTAGCTGCGGCTACCGATTTGTCGGAGACGAGCCACGCCCCAAGGGACTGCGGTGTCGGAGCTACTGGCGATTGAACTACGGCTGCGATTGGTGAGCCAGCCGCAGCCGCTAACGAACTGGCGTTTTGCGCATTTGCGAAGACATAGCTTCCGAACCAGATAAAGCCGAGCAAGAATCCGATGAAGCCCATAAAGCCAAGCGATTGCGTAAGAGCATATTTCCAAGCGCGATAGGTGTCGTGCTTACTGGAATGAGAGTATTCTTCATAGCAATAGCCCATCCAAAGAAGAAACGAAATCAGCAAAAAAATCGAAGCGCCGAAAAAGCCGATAACAAGCGGTGCGACTTGACTAACAGTTTCTGCAAATCCATTGGACGCTTTGCCCTGATTGGCGAGCAAGTTAATGAGGAAGGCGATTGCACCAGCGGAGAGCGTGATACATAGTTTTGCGAGCCCTTCATAGTTTTTCCAATGACGTTTGAAATTACCTGCGTCCGCAGGAAAGTCTCGATTGTGCTTCGAGTCGAAAAAGTAATACCACTGGCGCTTACGCCATGCGCTCCAAAAGACCCACCCTACCATGACGATCCCAGGCACACCGAGAATCCAGAAGACGTTCCATATCGACGAATTGAATCTCGACATATCATCCGCCTCAAATAGCTGAGAGCGATCAGGATAGCAGACAGGGACTAGCGATCTTCTGTCAGAACGTGCGCCGTCCCCTTTGAGTCGGGAGGAAGGCTCCTCCCGATCTTCAGCCGCCGATAATGCCGACGTCTTCCGCTTCCCACCTCTGCGGGGCCTGTTCCTGCCCGCAACGCCCGGCCCCGAAATGCAATGCGGAAGTAGACCGAAATTTCTTCTTTCACCAAGTGCCTCCGCTTCATGCGGCTTTATGGCAGAGCCGGTCGGGACCCGTTAAGGGTGTTCGCTGACGCTCCATAAACGCGCAGGAACAGCGCGCCCTTGACCGAACCCGCCTCGCCTCTGGCCGCCGCAAAGACATGAAGCGGGGGCACTCAACGAAAGAAATTTGGTTGAGAGCCAAAGGCGAAATGCCCTCCTTCAGAATCTTGCCCACGCGGGCAGCACAGGAGAGCGAAACGTCATGGCATACCACAACCATCGCAATGCAAACAGCAGGCCCAGCATCTACCAGACCGTTACCGACCGAATCATTTCCAATCTCAAGGCGGGTGTGATTCCGTGGGAGAAGCCGTGGAAGACGCCGCGCTACGCAGGCGGCCCATTCCCGCGCAACTTCTACACCGGCAAGCCCTATCGTGGCATCAATATTCTGTTGCTTTGGTCGAGTGAGTACAACTCCCCATTTTGGCTTACATTCAAGCAGGCGCAGGCGTTGAAAGGCAGCGTCCGCAAAGGCGAACACGGAACGCAGATTATCTTCTACAAGCAGCTTCCCGACCATGCCGAGAAAGGCGAGGAAGGCGCGGGCGAGGATGAGCGCGTGCCTTTCGTTCTCTGCCACTACACGGTTTTCAACGTGGAGCAATGCGACGGCCTCACGCTTCCCGAAATCTCACAGTCCGCTATCGCGCCGGAGATCGACGAAGACGAGCTTTGCGAAAGCATCGTTACGGGATGGCAGAGTCGCGGGCCAAGTACGCAGATCGGCTCCCTCGGCAGACACCGCCCCTGTGGTCAACTCATTGCTCAACAAAAAGCCTACACGCGAGGGTCGTCAAAGATTCGTCCGTGCCTACGAAATGTTGGTCGAGTTCGTCCATGCACACCAGTCACAGCGCGATGTCGGAGCAATGCACGGCCTCAGCGGAATACGTGGGGCGCAATTAATGAGGCCGCCTACACCTGGGCTAAGAGCGAAGGTATCGACCTGATCCAAGACAAGTCAGTGCTTTTCAAGAACGACCGCAAACTCGTAAGAAACCTCTACGCAGGGTTAAAGTTTTTCGCGCAACAGCAGTTCGACGCGCTTACTTCTCAGGTTGACAGGGAGAGAAGCAATGAAAGAAAACCCGGATGATGCCGCGTTAGAACGCTACTCGCAAGAGCATGGCCGTTGTCTTGGCATGGTCGCTCCTGAGCTGCCGACTGAAAAGGGCTTGACTCAATACGCAGTCGCAAAGAGGGCGAAGGTTTCCTTTCGCTGGGTGCAAAGGCTGGAGGATAACCGGCTCAACACGAACTATCCCATAGGCAGGCTCTATCAGGTTTGCCTGCGCACTGGGGGTAGAGCTTTATGAGTTTTATAAGCGCGCGGATGAAATGGCGGGTCCGGCTCCTTGGCTACGCCAGAAGAAGATTCGGAAGGATAACCAAAGTGGCACTGCTGACTAGGGAAGAATTTTACAAACGACTCGGCCAAGCACTAAGGAATGCGCGGGAAAAGCGCGTCTTTCCCGCGCACAGTTGGCCGAACAATTGAAAGAGAACCCCATCGACCCTGAACGGCATTTGCGTCAGGTTGCCGCACTTAGCGTGATAGCAGGGCAAATTCGGCGGCAAAAGGGTCTGTCTCGCAAGCAGGTAGCCGAACGCGCTAATCTTCCGGCCGAGTTTGTACGCGACATGGAAGCCGGAAAAATCTGGAACCCGGAAACCTACTCTATTTATTGCCTTGCCGATGGCCTGCGCACCGCTTATTCAAACTTTGAAAATAGAGTCGATGCGCTATCCCGCACAGAGTTGGATGAGAGCGACAGGCCGGTTCGCCGGAAGAAAAAACATACCTCGCTTCCACAATCGCATCCGCCTCTTCTCTTAGAGCCGGATAGCACCGAAGAGGAGAAGCCGTGAGCGTAAAAAGGAACAACCAAGAACAGGAGTGGAAACAGGTCCAGGTCCTCATCGAGGAGGCCGCTGGCAAACGCATCCGTCAGTTGGTTATCCAGGGGCCGCCTGATCCCGATATGAATGATTTCGCCGTGTGCGTTTCGTTTGACGATGACACTATGATTTCCATCGAGCTTGCACTCCTGTTGCGATACGGCATTTTCAACGACAGAACCGTTGATGGCGAATTGCAATCAGTCAAGGAATACCCAAAACGGGTGCTGGAATAAAGCTGGCAGTTGCGATGTGTACGGCAAGCAAAGAGGAAGCCCAAAGGAAGGCAGGATGAGTAGAGCGCGGAAACAGATGATTTACTTTGACCGGCGCGGCGGGGTTCTCTTCTATCGCGGAGCCTCTGGGAAGACAGTGGATCATATCCGGCTCTCGCAAGGAGATCACACCGTCTTTTTGGTCGTGGCATTTACCGATCGCACTGAGTGGTCCGTCACCCTTAATTCCATGCCAGTAGCGACGGACTCACTCTATGCTCCTGGTGACGGAGACCTTAGCGATTTGGAGCCTATCGCCGAAAGTGGATACATTCTGCTGCCTGAGACCCGCCCATACTCAATGGAACCAAATCAAGCAGCCGCCCAAACAACGGAAGGCCCACAAGCGAGTCGCATAGAGTCAAGCATTGATTGGCGTGGACGCCGCCCGAATTTGAATCGATCTGCTAGACCACCTGGAGGGAATCAACACCAACGCGGTGCCATTCTTGCTCATTGTGCGAGCACCTACGGTAGTCCAACGAGCTTGTGGGGACGTTCGCAGTTGTAGTCCTGCTGCCACTCTGCCAGCTTCTCACGAATCGTTCAGAGCTCATTGATGTAAGCGTCCGAGGAAACCGACCTTACTATTATCACTGAGCTTGTGATGAGGTAAAGTCATGAACGGAAAAGGTGGATTGCGGCGTCCGGGGCGAGCCGAGATGGAGCGGTTGGTAAATCTGTACGGGGCTCACGATCACAGTCCACTTTCGGGCGCACGATGAGCATTATCGAGTGCTTTTTTAGCGTATGTTTCGAGGTCATCCTTGTCGGCGACACCAATAGTAGCCGCTATTATTCTACCGTCGCGACCGACGAAAAAGGTGGTGGGCAGCGCCTCTATGCCGCCATAAGATTGAGCAACATTGCTTTCATCGAAGAGCACGGGGTAATTGATGCGGAGTTTGGCCGCCGAATCAACGATGTCCTGCTTTTCCTCAAGGAGCTTAGCTCTATCCCTTAAATCTAGTTCATCTTCGGTGATTCCAAGAACCTCAAGGCCTTGGGTCGCGTATCTTTCACGGAGAAGTTCAAGGCGTGGGATTTCGACTTTGCAAGGAGTACACCAGGTCGCCCAGAAGTCAATTATTACGGCCTTTCCCCTATAACTCGACAATGAAACTGTATTGCCACTTGTATCCTGAAGAATGAAATTAGGAGCAGGCTTTTCTATGAGGGGATGCGGACGCGGGGCATCATCACTTATCTGGGGGTGCGGCGATAATGAAGGCGAGATATCATCGAAGTCAGGCTCGGTAAGCGCTCCCGGAATTGTTTCGGTGCTGCTCCTCTCGACGCCCCATTTGTGGTATCGCGATACGAAATGTAGGGTTACCGTGAGCGACGCCATGAAAAAGGTTGCGAGAATAATGTACTGAACCGAACGCCTCTTAGATCTTGACGGGCTTGATGCAGTATTGAGAGGTACGTGCACGGTCATCTTCAACCACCCTTCGCGTCTAGCAATCGATCATGTTATACACCCAATCTTAAAATGAGAACACTATCCTGATCCTGGCTTCGCTTCGCGGTGTTGTAATTTCACGAAAGAGCCGCACCATTAGAGGCTACTTGCATTCCGCGTTGACCTTATGATATAATCGGACCGGTTTTGAGTGGGGGCTCTCGAAAGTCCGTAAAGAGGCTGAAAATCTTGGCCTCAATTTCACCTAGTAGGCACGAGCTGCTTAATCGAAACCTGGAGGCATTATGACTAAAAATACTCTGCTGAAGAGCTTAATCCTCTCCACGGCAGCGGCAGCCGCCGCTGTTTTCGTCGTCGGCAGGAACACCCAAACGGTACAAGCTAGCGAATCGATCGATGATAGTTGGGACATCGCTGGCCATGGTCAATTTGAGTATCCTCTAGCGGGCAATTGCCCCAATCAAGTATGTCAATACACTGGCGGCGGATACAAATGTACAGGTACCGACTCGTCACAGCTTTGCACTAATTATGGGAGTGTGTGTTTCGACAGTGTGTGCTACTGACGGAAATCTTGAACCGACGATCGAATTGACTTATAGCTAGTAACCTATGCCTCGCAGATACTGGCTCGTCAGATTCGGGTGGCCATCGGGACAATAATCAGTCATGGCTTTGTCCCTCTGACTCTCTCCAAAATACTTCGAGAAGTTCGTTCATCGTTTGTTGCTTAAAGACTCTCGGTCCCAATCAAGTAGCGGCGGGGGTGTTGGCTAGCTCCCCTTTGGGGTCTCGACTATCTGCGAGTGGCCCAACAAGGGCCTCGCTGCTGAACGTCCCTGGGAGACGAAAGAGCATCGCTCCAGTATTTGGCGATGTGTTCGGCATCTATCGTAAACTGATAAATTTGCTGAGAACTGTATTGCCACATCAATGCCGAACGCGACTCATATAGAGTTCCGCATTTTGCAGATAGTCGCTATGATCAGCAGTGTGACATCTCACACATACAGAAGGGGTCACTGCTCTATTCATCGGATGGGCATTTGGATTTGCTGAATGCTCGGCTCCCCCGCCATGGCAATCCTCGCAGCCAACATCCAGCAATTGATCACGCGGACTAATCATGCTGTAACCTCCATCTTGACCAAAGCCCACCACGTGACAGCCTATGCATGCCGGCACATGATTTCTATGAACTCTTCGTAGGGTTGCGAAGGCAGTTGAGTGTGAGGTGGCTTTCCATTGGCGAAACTGCGCCTGATGGCAGCGAGCACATGCAGAGGATCCGATCCATTGGCCCGAACCTGCAATGCTCGCAGGCTGGGTTACTCCCTCGCCCACTGAATCGGCAACCGCGGAAAGGTAGCGTGTAGAAGTAAAAAAGTGATCCAGTGCCGATCTAACGCCCGGGTCCTCATAGCTTTTGTCTACGAGCTCGGTCGTATTGGTATGAGCGAGGGCAAACTCCCCCGTTGCGAGGAACCCGGACACCTCCGTCACGGATCCAGAAGTTCTAAGAAACTGTTGAATGTATACTCCGTGGTCGTATCCATTTTTATTGCCGACCGGTAGTGAAGCCGTTGTGAGAACAATCGTTGGGCGATTCTTAAGCGAGACCATTTTCTCAATCGTCAAGGGATGCACATATCCTGCGACGATGGTGGCATCGGCGGTAGTAGACGCCACACTTATTTCCTGAGCAAGCCGCTCATAGGCTGTAGGTTTTATCTCCCAAGGAACCGATGGCCAAAAGGTGGTGGAGTAGGGGTCCCAAGTAGGTTGGTCATTCCATCCAATTACGGCAATACGCATACCTGGCCGAAGGACATATCGGATCCCCTTGGCCCATGACAAATTTACAAGCGGCAATTGGCTGGCGTCCGTATGATAAAGGGCAATCGCCGTTAGATCCGCAGGGTTAGGAACGACTGCGTCATATCGGATTTTGGCCATCTGATCGACCATCATTTGGGATTCAAGAGCGGCAGTTGGATTTTGATCTAAAACTCCATCCATCGTATCGATGAATTCTCCAAGGTCAAGAACGATAGTCCGTTCGCGTCTTTCGCCCGAAATGAATCCTTTGCGTCGAGCTGCGCCGCCAGCTTGAACCAGTTTACATCCACATAGCTCTAGATCTCGTCTCGTCGAAGCAGTCACCAAAAGATCTAGCGGGATTGATTTACTACTAGTGACAGGGGTAGCCATGTCCGCCGACAGTTTAAGTGGTTGCCGCGCGTCCATAATATGGGCATCGCGGTTATCGAGGAGCAGATCATAAAAGTGACGAGTCTCGGCTACGCCAAGAAGCCTGAATAAGCCAAACCGCAGCGAATGCGGGTACTGATCATTATAGAGACGAAGCAGTTCCGTCAGCGAGCTGCGCTTCTGTTGAAGCTTGTAACTCAACGTCTCAACTGCCAAAACCCCCTTCGTCGAAAGATCGTAATCCGTCAGCACATACGAGCCGGGAAGCTTTCTAAATGACTCACGATACTCTGGGGCTGCCTCGTATCGTCTTCGCAGGTCATATAGTGTCTTCTCCTTGTCCAAGATGCCGTGACGCCATGCTTCGGCGAGGGCTAAGTATCTGACGATAGAATCAAGGAGTAAGGAGTCATCTCGGTTATCGAAAAGCTGAGATTCGGGCCGGCTAGTAAGAATTGCACGCAGTAACGCTTCGGTGGTCCGCACCGCACGTTGTTGGTCAAATGGGTATGTGTCCAGAGCCACGACTCCGGTTCCGGTCATGGGTATAAATTGTTCATAACCCGCGTTTCCAGGACTGATGAGCGATGGGAGTTCGGATTGCTTGAATACGGGGGAAAAGTCCTTTAACAGACCTACCAGCCATCTTTTTTCGACGTCAGGAATCGCGCCGGGCGCGAGAATTTTGAGCTTAAGGTCTCCACCATGAATATTTATGTCGGTAAATGCTCCCCAATAGACAAGAGACTGGTAACTCCCCAATCGGGATGTCTCTCCGTCAAACATCAGGGGACTGTGTTTTTCGGAGTCATGAACCTCAACATGATATTTAGATAGTGGTAGCAAGGGGAGAACATCGTCTAACCGAAAAATCGCAGAATCGCCAGAGTAAAAGCCATACGCTGGTCCTTGTACATTGACACTCTTCCCCCCAAGGCGGCTACCCACATGTATTCGATAGTCGAGGCAAAGATGGCCTTGATTATCCGCAGTCGCGGCAACGGCGTCTTTAGTGAAAATAAGGCCACCAGCATGCTCTTCGCGCGCCTGATGAACTGTGGCCGTTCCGCAAGTAACAGTCAAGCTGGAAAGGGCACTAATCTCCTCTGGTAGAGTAAATCTCGCGCTCAATGATTGGTCTGCATGCGCGGCATAGAGATTCATCCTTACGGAGAGAAATCCTGGATGCTGTTGATCTGCACGTATGATCGCCGTCATCCGAGGCTTTCTGGTCTCAAAATGCGCAACTGATGCGCCCGCAACAATGACCATGGCAGCGACCAGCGACAACGAATTTCTGAATACGCCAGAGGCCGCTATACTGTGACATCTGCTTCGAAGTCCTACATTATTCGGGTGATCATTCATGAGTTCGGTATTCCCTGAGCAAGCGATAACCTCCATCTCACAACGCGACTAGGACTGTAGTGTCAATAGAGAGGACAACTGTTGCTATTCGCGTTATGCGAGCAGGGTTGCTAGACCAACCCCAGTATGATCACATTTAGAAGAAATTGATGCTGTAAAAGTCGACAGCACGACACTGACAAACGCACGCATTCTTTTTCCCAGACCAAAAGCGTGCACTAGTAGTTTCAGGTCAGAGCAAGATAGAGCGCGCCACCAATATTACGTAGGCACCGCCTTTTGATAAAAGGACCGAAGACGACTTTCTTTCACGACAACAGGTCTCTAAGGGCAAGACAACTAGGTGCGTTCTGCTTTCGATCAAAACCGTTTCGCATGCCCAAAATGCTAAGGCACTAGATAAGCTCAATTGGCGTTGCTCACGAGGCCACGATAAGGGAGAAAAATGCTCCCTTGCTTTTGGCACCAATCGCCGTCGCCAATATCCGGACCGTCGGAGTGCGAGCCAATTAGTCTAGGCCCACACCTATTAATGGCAGACGCTTGTGGCACATGTGCTCCCGTAGTTGGTGCAAAGCTGCGCCGATTCTACGTCATCACATTTGTATCCACCGCCGATGAATTTGCATACTTGATTGGGGCAATTGCCCGCTAGAGGATACTCAAATTGACCATGGCCAGCGATGTCCCAACTATCATCGATCGATTCGCTAGCTTGTACCGTTTGGGTGTTCCTGCCGACGACGAAAACAGCGGCGGCTGCCGCTGCCGTGGAGAGGATTAAGCTCTTCAGCAGAGTATTTTTAGTCATAATGCCTCCAGGTTTCGATTAAGCAGCTCGTGCCTACTAGGTGAAATTGAGGCCAAGATTTTCAGCCTCTTTACGGACTTTCGAGAGCCCCCACTCAAAACCGGTCCGATTATATCATAAGGTCAACGCGGAATGCAAGTAGCCTCTAATGGTGCGGCTCTTTCGTGAAATATGGAATTAGAGGCCAAATAAGCTGACTTTATGGTCGTTGTCCACTCTTAATAAGATGATTCGACTTAGGACCTCGGGCTCATCATCTAAAGACAGCATCGTAATATCCAGCTTGTCCATGGAGGATGCGACCCTACCATACACCTCAATGCATGTTAATACACGCTCATCGCGACGAGGGTCTCGCTCGGGGGGACTACAGTATCCTGACGAAAAGGCGTGAAGTGCTACTAATGCGTGCTGAATCGTTATGAAATCTCGTTCACGTGCAGCCGCTGTAACTACAAGGCGAACTAGAGTTATTCCAGACTTACCGTCAGTTGTTTCTTGAGATGTTCTAAGCACGTCGGGTGCTATGCTGTCGACGAATGCTGAGTCGTATTGAAATCGATGCAGTAGGGCATCGTACAGACGGGCCTTGTCGTCTTTATTGTCAATTGACTGGATCAGAGTTAAAGCACTATCAAGCGGCCCGGCGCTTACTTCATTAAGGCGGCTCTTTAGGAGAGGCGACGTTGAATCGACTAGCGGTTCCACTGAGAACACCTCGGATGTTGGTTGAGAAGCCGCCGACAACTTAGTGGCCTCGCCCAATGATGGTGTCGCTAGTAGATAAGGGGCCAAGCTATCGCTTGGAACATCCGCATGTATCGCTATATTTACAATCTGGCGAAGCATAATTGCTTTGGCGCCCGCCACATTTTCTCTATTCGAACCTTCTCCGAAAGCTGCGGACACCCGCTCGGGTGAATTATCGTCGAAATCGGTCTGCGTCACCGCGGTAATCATCACTGCGACAGCCTGACGTACGCCGGGTTTATCAATCGCAACCATCACACGGGAGCAGTCCAGCAAGATTTCCAGGTCCCCTCGCGTTGGATGAGTCGGCGGAAAGGCTCTGACAATTTCTGCGAAATATTCGGCAGCGACGGGGCGTGAATCCTCAGCGAGACTTTTCAATAATTTAGGAATGCTCGCAACCTGGTAAGCGCCACCAGCTAGTGCTTCGTGCACGAACTCCATTTTTCTTGAAAGAGACAGGTCTGGTAGTGCCTCGAAGAGTGCATCGTAAGCCCTCGATTTGTAATCAATGTACGAATCGGCCCCGAAGCGCGGCTTCAGAGATTTAAGCCATAATTCTGTCCAAGCCAGATCCGTGATTGCGCAGAGGCGTGAGAGGCGAACATCAAATGCGCTCTCGAGATCGACGCTATCCAAAGAGCTGATTTCTGCCGCCAGATCACCACATAGAGTATCCCGTTGAGCAACATGACGCGATGCCAGCAACGTCGCTAACGCCAACCTCGTGTCGATCGCATACGGAAGAGGCTGAAGTTGAGACAAGGTGGCCACGCGCTCGAAAGGCGCGAGAATGTCACTTTTATTTGTGGTAACAGTCTGCGCAACTAGGCCTAGGTTAAGGTGTGGTAAAAGTGCCGCAATTAAAAAAGCAAAGGCACCTTTCTTAGACAGAACAGACCGAAGCCAAACAGTTTTCACGATGATGAGTCCTCTGCAGGCTGAACGATCAACATGATCTCTCATCCCAGAAATCGTTTCGCACGCTTACATATCTAGCTATGAACCCACTGAGTCGCCGGACTATACAGCCGGCAGCTAGGACATGCCAAAAGACCTTAAATAGCCGACAGTTTCGCGGCTTTTTAGAGCCATTCGTCAAGCCGGTGTTCGTATATCATATTTGACATTCGACCTGCAAGTGGGCTAAATGTCTTGCACAGCACATTATTGGGTATCCTCAGATATCAACCACAGGTGGCGCGGCTGTAATCTGGATTAGACTATGTTACGGTGTCCCGGTGGAGTGGCGTTATTGATAACTGCATTCTTCTCCAACGTAAGCGCGTCTGAAACAGGTCTTATCCAATGGCGGATTACCCGTCTCACTCAGCGCGCTACCTTGAAGAAAAGCAAGAGCGCCCAACCAATCTTAAACGGATGACAAGATCATGCGAATTTATGTTTTTTGCTGTGGTCAGTTATAGTTCGTGCCTGTCGATCACCTGTTTTTTCGTTCGAACCAATGGTAGTGGGTGGGGGAGACGCCGAGTTTCTGAAGCTGTGGATTTTCATATTTCGGCGAGAGCGACACACGTCGGTAGCCGAAATGACTTAACAATGGGACTAGATCGAGTCGGCTGCCATCCATCTCCGTGCTCAAAAGAAGGGTTCCTCGATGGTAATCAGCGTTGGGTATGATCAAAATAATCGCGACGCGATGGTCACTGAGAAGTGACAACCACCACCCAACCGCTCTTTGAGTGCATTCGGAGAAAGAGTGTATATTTACGGCCACCCAGGGTTTATTGACTGCAATACTTGCTTCGATCTCCGGCAGAGCTACCACCTTCGCGATGTCACTTATATTTCTGAAGCCTAGGTAATATTCGGCTATGAAAGTTGATTCAGGGATAGCGTCTGCACAGAGGATTGAGATATTGCCCCCATACGCTTGGGCGAGCCTGTATCCGAGCCGGCCGTAACCGCTCCCAATATCTAATATGGTTGCTTTTGAAGCTGACAGGGACAATCGCTTTTCCAATGCTGATATTTCACACACCGAATCGAGAAGATCCCTGGAGAGCAGGCGCTCTCCACAATCATTTGCAACCACACCGAACAGCTCGTCCTCCGATAACTTTCCAAATAGCCAATTTGAGTGAAGACGCGAGAGAAGATAATAATAGGTTAGGAGATATGAAATCGGTACGTTCAGATCGAGCTCCTGCCATACAAAGGCACTATCCCCTCTAAATCTCAGAAGCGGAACTTCTTTGTTCACTCTATCCGCGTTCCAGGCTGAATGCGAAAATAAACGCTCGGAGAATTCTGCGTACTGACTTCTGAGCTGTACGAGGCGTTCGTTGGTCTCTGTAAGATATTCCGCAGCCCCCTGCGGTAGGCGAATCGAACCGCTCGCTGTAGGAGGGTATTTAATATCGATACCCATTCGTAACAGGATTTCAACAATGAATCGGTACTGGTCATCAGGGATTAAAGGCATTTGCACTATCCGTGCGATATAGAAGGCGATCGCGAGGTCCATGATAGCGCTTTGTATGCGGGCATATGCCAGAAGCCTAGGCGCGTAGTACATTTTTTTGCGATTGTCGAGACTGGTCCACTGTTGCTTAGTTGAGCTGCATGTTTGGAAGAAAGTACGCCTTATCGACAATGACGGGTAACTACACTGATGGCTTGGCCCGGTCTTTGCAGTGCTCTAATTCCTCGCGCTAATGTGCACAGAACGATGCCTGGATCACTCGGAAGCGGCCCACCGTTGATAGGCCGTTACGTGAGCGACGAGCAATGTGAGCTCATCGCAAAGTTGACCTGCCCCAGTTTCTCAACCAGCCATAGCTAGAGTTTTGTCTGTTGGTTTGCTGTTTTGGTTTTGCGATGAGATCAGGGCCATGGCCATGACCTCATCGCAGGCGCGTTTGAACTCCTTTGAGGCGCGGTAGTCCGGCGAGCTTGTGGGGACGTTCTCAGTTGCAGTCCTGCTGCCAGTCTGCCAGCTTCTCACGAACATCGTTCAGAATGCGGAACCAGCTGGTGTTGATGCAGTCATCGCGCAGCCGACCATGGAAGGTTTCGACGTAGCCGTCTGCATGGGTCTGCCGGGCTGGATGTGGACGAGCTCGACATTGTGTTCCTCCGCCCAGCCGAGCATTCTGCGCGAAGTGAACTCCGGACCGTTGTCGGAACGAACAGCTTCCGGCCTGCCACGCTCTTCGATCAGCCGCTCTAGCACCCGCGTTACGCGCCCCGAGCCGGGGCTGGTGTCCGCTTCCAGCACCAGGCACTCCGGCGTGAACGCATCCACCACGCTCAGGATGTGCACCATCCGGCTGTCGCTAGGCCGTCGACGATGAAGTCCATCGCCCACTCCTGGTTGGCTCGCAGCAGTCGCGGATCCGCTGTGCGGTCGCGCACCAGTCTCTTGCGCTTCCTGCGTCGCACGCTCAAGCCTTCCGCCACATACCGCCGATACAGTCGCTTCAAGTTTACCTCGTGGCCTCGGTGGCTCAATCGTGCAACCGACGGTAGCCGTAGCGCGGCTTCTGCCATGCCAGCTTCACCAGGTCCGCTCGTAGCTCCGCGTTGCGGCCCGGCCTCGGCGCATACCGGTAGCTCGACCGCTGCACGCCTAGCAACTTGCAGGCCGTGCGTTCGCTCCGGTGGAACCCGCCCGGAGCGAACGCTACATCCCATCTTAGACCGGCAAGCTCCAGCCGTTTTTTCGGATCACGCCCTTCAGCACTTCACCATGCAGACTCAGCTCCGCTACCGGAAGCTTCAGACGCCGGTTCTCGTCCTCGCGCGCCTTCAGCCGCTGCGTCGGTAACTTCTATCCCACCGAACTTCTGCTTCCAGCCATAAGACGTCGCCGCAGAGATGCCGTGCTCACGGCACTGATCCGCGGTCTTCACACCAGCCTCGCCCTGCTTCAAAATCCCGATGATCTGCTCTTCACTGAAACGGTTCTTCTTCATCGCTTCCAGCCTCTCAAACAATCTACGAGAGAATTCCAGATTCAACTGGCAGAGACTCCAGAGGGCAGGTCAAAGTCAGTCTGCTCGTTTTAGATTTCCACATTCGCACCGCGCCCTAGAAACGAATGGTCCCAGTAGCTCGCGCCCATTTTCCGTCAGTGTCACGCTCGTCCACAAGCGTCTATAGTCGATCTGACAAATGGAGACGCCTTAGTAGTAGCCGTTCATTAGGTGCGACAGATGCAGCGTGCCACGCAATCAGGTCTACGGGAGGGGGATAGAAGAAGTTCACCAGCCGAAACACGGCCCGTTGCAATACAATATTTTTGCTTCCGAAAACCATGTGGAGGAACAATGAATCGGTTTGTGCTTATCACTCTCGCGACCGCTCTTTTTCGTATCGTGGCCCTAGGCCAAGGGATCAACCTCGAGTTTCGAAACGCTGCAGAGTGCCCAATTCAGATTGAACGCAGTTCCGGTGATCGGAACTTTGGATTTCATTCACTCAATATCAAGAATGTGACAACAAATGCAGCGACTTCCGTAACATTTCGGGTACAAGCCACGCCCACATCGAAACAGCACCAACACACGACCGACAGCAAACCATTCGATATCTTATTAGCCTCGGGGCAATCGCTTGATATCCAGACCAACCTTGCGCGTCTGAGTGATGCCCAACGCATAGCAAAACAAATTGGCGGCGATGTCACACTCACAATATCCGTTCGAACCGTGACATTTCGGGGAGTTCGACCATGGACGACGGCGACTGAAAACCATTAATTCCGATCTGTAAACGAGGCGGCGACGAGGAACGAGCATCTTCTCTCCGTAGGTGTACTGCTCCTGAGTTGACACATAACCCGATTCCGCCCAAAGTCCGCTAAAGGTTTGTACAAATGGTATTGACTCCCAAGCAGCCGATATTTCCACTTGTATCTGTCGTGATGACTTGCTTCAACAGTGAGATCTACCTCGCGCGAGCATTGCAGAGCATCCGCGAACAGACATTCAAGAACTACGAATTGTTAGTCGTTGATGATGGTTCGGAAGATAATACGCTTGCCATATCGACTAGATTTGCGCGTTGCGATCATCGGGTAAGGGTCATAAGGCAAGCACATTTGGGGCCGACCGTAGCTTCAAATCGCGGTTGCCACGAGGCTCGCGGCCGATACATCGCGAAGCTGGACCATGACGATGTTGCAATGCCTTATAGGCTGGAAGAACAGGTAACACTTCTCGAACAGTCGCCGAATCTCGCTCTTCTTGGGGGTGCCGCTGAAATAATAACTGCAGATGATCGGGTCATCACACGCGTGACGCAACCGACTGGTTGCGATCGGGTTGCCACTTTGCTTCGCCGCGGTAATGTGATCCACCACACAACAGTCATGTTCAGAAAAGACATTTTCCTAAGAACGGGCGGCTATAGGGCGCATTACGACCACGCTGACGACTACGATCTGTTTCTGAGATTCAGCGATATAGCACGAATTGACAATACTGCCAATGTGCTCTGTCAATACCGTTTGCACGAGGCCCAGACTTCAGCCCGCAATCTGATACAACAAATCTATTCTGTGATCGGCGCCCAATGTGCTGCTCAAGCGAGAAGCGAGCTGCGCGCCGAGCCGGACTGGAAAGGGTCATGTATCTCCAGGGAAGATCTAGAATCCCTCGGCCTGCGATCAGGAGACATCGACGCCAAGGTAATCTTTGCCTTTCAAAATTTAATTGGCCGCTACCTATTATTCGGAGATTTACAAAACAGTCAGGAGGTATTCGAGCGAGCCGTTAAGTACGTCGAACGGCATAAATTGCTCATTATATAGCTTCGTTTGCTATGTGGCCCCGAAGGACTCTGACAGCGCTGAGCAGTAGCAGGCTGACAATTTATCTAGGTAACTCGCGGCTATTGCGATAGAGAGGATGGCGGTTATGTCATCGCGGTATGTCATTTTTGGCGGCTTGGGATTTTTGGGTAACGCTATTGTCCGGCGGCTGGCCTCGAAGAATGAAAATGTCTTGATCGTTGATCGCAAAGATCGCATGCACACCGCACGCGGCCTAGGCAGATTCATTCCCCCCGGTGTTACGTTGATAGACTGCCTAGCTACTTCTGAGATTCGAAGCGTACTAAGGAGCGGCGATTACGTGCTTGACTTTTGGAATCATGGCAGTCCAGCCGTCTCTCCTAATACGGTTAGTGTGATTCTGAAGGATCTAGTTGAAAATAGTGTGAGCCTCTTTGAACAGGCGGCCGCAATCGGCGTTGCAAAGATTATCTTCGCCTCTTCAGGCGGTAGTGTGTATGGCGCATGCAACACACCTTTTCTAACCGAACTTTCCAGTACCGAACCGATCTCGGGTTATGGTTTTACTAAAGTTGCGCTCGAAAATGCTTTGCGATATATCTCGTATCGCGCGAACATGGATCACGTAGTTTTGCGAATTGCAAACGCTTACGGCCCTGGTTCTCACAGTGGTGATACTCAAAATCTGATAGCAAAAGCATGCCGGTGCGCTAAAGACAGCTGCGTTCTGAAGATATGGGGAAATGGAGAGGCGATCAGAGATTACATATACATAGACGACATCGTTAGCGCAGTTGAGCTCGCATGCCGTTCTTCAGGAGCGAAAGGCATCTTTAATATCGGAACTGGATCGGGTACTCGAGTGAAGGACGTCATACGGCTAGTTGAATGTGTGTCCCACAAAGATATAAGAATCGAAACCCAGCCGGATCGGGCCTGCGACCCGTCATGCAATGTCCTCGATATAACGCGAGCTCAGGCCACGTTAGGTTGGACACCAGCTATTTCTTTGATCGATGGGATAGATCATACTTGGGCTAGTTTATGTGGCCGCGAGGAATCGTTCTCTAGAGCCGGTCACTGATCGTCCCCGAGGTTTGCGCTAATGCGTCCAGCACGACACTTTGCAGTGGAAACGCTTAATGTTAGTTTGCCTTCTTTTGTCCCTTGTTAATTGCTGTAATAAGGATTAATAGTCAAATATCTTGATTCGACCGCTGTCCCTTAGACATTTGTCGGAGGTTGAGCCGTGATATCAGTGATCGTGACGGTATATCAGCAAAGGTTGAGTTTGCTGCCTCTACTTTATTGCCTGCGGAATCAGGAGTGCGATACCCCCTTTGAAGTGATCGTCTGCGATGACGGCTCATCACAAATTGCCCTTGATAAGGTCATGGCTGACGATACTCTAAAGTGCCTCAATCTCCGCTACATCTGGCAATGGAAGAACGGATATAGAGCAGCACGCTCAAAAAATAATGGGATTCGATGCGCCGATGGCGACATCCTTGTCTTTGTTGATGGCGATATTCTAGTAAAGCCCGATTACCTTCAGAGACATCTAGCTGCCCACCTGCAGTGCAATCAGCTTGTATGCAACCCAAGAAGGTGGATCGTTGAACCCTCCGGAAATCGAACTGGAAAGAACTGGCGCCAATCTGAATTCTATCGTCTGTTAAGGCAGATGACCGCGCAACGGTCTGCGTCGCTTTTTGATGATTTGAATAAAATGTCGCATGACGAAGACCGTGGTGCTCAGCGAGCATTTTCGCGGTCACGGGCCCCTTGGATGTCATGTATCGGGTTTAGCCTGAGTATCGAAAGACAGGAGTGCGTTTATTTTGATGAACAATTCCAAGGTTGGGGTCCCGAGGATCGAGAATTCGCACTTAGGATGACTTTTAAGCATGGATATACGGTACAGTACCGGGATGATATAGAGGTGTACCATCTAAACGGGTGCTCAACGGGTCGCGAGCCAAGTTCATATTTGCCAAAACGTCATCCAGAGATAGTTCTATTTTTGATCAATATGATATATTTTCGCAATTTATACCGAAATGTAGATCTGTCGACGCTCTTGGCGTTGATGTTGGCATATAGGCTCGATCCGACGAATGATTCTTGGCATCTGAGGTCACAATGTGATCTGTATTCACCAGAAGCTCGTTTTCAATTACCCAAGCATTTGGATTATGTGGAGAATTGGCTTCTCAAGCATGATTTGTATCCCGCCCCGCCGGCCATGACGATAGCCACTTGAGTACGGTCGATGACTGGGTTGCGTCGGAACGCGCTGAATCTACATAAGATCAGAAGCCCGAGCAAATGCCGGAGCTATACGCACTGTTTTCCCGTCGATTCATCAGGGGGGACGACCACGTTCTGATGCGGATAAATGGAGGGCGCATGTTGATTATCGCATCCATCGTGACAGCGGCAATGGTTGAGGAGTACTTGATTTTTCGTCGGAGCATGGAGCTTTTTCACTCTGAACGTCTGGCCTGGTGCATTCGCTGCGACGAGGCTAGCGCAAAGCGGCTTGAACACGTTCGTTTTGCATCTTGTCGAGTCTTCTCGAGATCGATCAATGTCGCAGCTCAACCTGACAGCGCGCTTTATCGGGAGATCATGAACGAGAAAATCTTATCAGTTGAGGACGCGTGGGCATGCGGCGCCGAGTCTGTTCTATATTGTGATGTCGACATGATTGTTGCTTCGGAGTTTCTCTCGGATATCATGTCTGGCGATGCTGAACTGGCTCTTAGCCCGAACTATTATCCATCAGAATCAACCCATCTGAACGACATCCATGGAATCTTTAACGGAGGACTTGTCTTGTCGCGTACTCCGCGATTTGTAGCGTGGTGGCGCAAAGAGGCCGCTTTGTACAAGAGTTCATTTGCAGATCAACTATGCTTAAATTCAGCAAGTAGGTCGTTCTCATGCCGACATCTACCCAGCGAGTACAACGTAGGCTTTTGGCGATCAGTAACACCGACGTGGCGAGGAGGTTTTATTCCTATTCCGATCAATTGCAGGCTTTTACATGTTCATTTATTTCAACCCTACTCGCCCATCAAGGGATGGATCGATCGCGCATTCGCACTGCACTGCTTGCGTTTTTTGCGCAGCGGCGACAACTTGAAGCGAAACGCGATTTGCGACATCATTTTGAGTGGTCGATTTGGACACTATTACAACCACTTGTCCGATATGACGAATTTGTGTTTTGGCCCCCTGATGGACGACAAGGGGCTCGACCTGCAAGCTAACTTCGTGATGGACGCAGCTAAGGAGCAATGATCTGAAACAACATGAAATAGTCACTGTGGACATGCGCGATGTTTTGGGCGCCTCACGTATGCGGTCCATTCATATGCTGCATGCCGACATAGCGCAGTGCGTCCTTGCACTGGGTTCCGATGATCGGAAGCTTCGCGAAAGCACACGATTTTAATGCAAAAGCACCAGAGTTTCGCGCGTTAACAGTGTCTTCAATGTATTTTTGGGAAAAGAGTTTGCCAACTAGCATTTGATCGGCGGTGTGTGCTGAACTTTACTGGACAGCGATATCAAAGGTTTCACGATCGAACTTGCCGAAAGGCAAATTTGTCGTGCGCAAGCCATGCGCACCTAAACATTACGGTTGCCCGCTTCAGAGGAAGATTCGTTGAAGTCGTGACTGCGCAGGGCCTTCCGAAATTGTACTTTCGTGTCGTACCTCTGCTCGTCGCGGCCGGATTGATGGCCCTTTCGGTCTCTTCTTGTCTGGGGCAAGTAAGCAGTCTGAATACGCCGGAATCGGCGCCCCCTGCAAACGCTCCTTACGTGCCGACAATGACCTTTGATGTGGCATCAGTGCGGGAAAACAAGAGTGCGGAAGCAAACGGTTCCATGATCGTAAGCGGTCAGTTTCTGCCGAACACGACAGTGTTGCAGCTCGTTAACTGGCGGATCGAAGACTTGATGGGCCTAGCGTATGAAGTGGATGAACATCAGATCGTTGGTGATCCGAAATGGCCATCACCAACAGTGTTTGTCATCCAGGCCAAGGGCGATAGCAACGCCGAGGCGAAGTTGGCAGCGCTGACCAAAGCGCAGCAGGGGGCGGAGCAGCAGCATATGCTGGCGGTGCTGCTTGAGGAGCGTTTCAAGCTGAAGTTCCACTGGGAGATGAAGGCAGGCGACATCTACAACCTAGTGGTAGCGAAGGGAGGGGCGAAGCTTAGAGCGGCGGGCTCGATGCAGCCATCGTCAGATGAAGTCGAGACCTGGGGAAACCTTCCAGTACCGGCAATCAGTCAGAAGAATGATGGGCGAGGGTTCGACGATATCGCGCATAAGTGCTCGATGGGCCAATGGGCTGGATGGCTGACATCGGACTTCGGGCGGCCGGTGATTGATAAGACAGGGTTGACTGGCTACTACGATTTTGTGCTGAGATACAAGGGACGATGGGACCGCGACCGAGAGGCCGACGATCTGGATCCGACGCCTCCCCTGGATCGAGCGCTCCAGGAAGAGCTTGGGCTGAGGGTTGAGCCAGCGAAGGGACAAGTGAGGATTTTGGTCATCGATCACATCGAAAAACCGTCCGAAAACTGACGCTACCGACTCCCAATGAGAACAGTATTTCTGGCAGCGGAATGCCCGGCAATTTTGGCCCAGATGCAATTTTAGTCTTCGACCAAATGAAGGGCCTGGATTTTCGATACCAGTTATAGGGTTAGTTCTCGGCCTGTTTTTGTTTCAGTCAGATCGCGCTTAAGCGCGATCTGACTGGCGAACTCTGCAGGTGTCCTGTCGCCCAGGCCCCTGTGAGGACGACTGACATTATATTCTTGTCGCCACTGCTCGATGATGTGCTTTGCTTCGGTTAGAGTTTGGAACCAGTTGGTGTCCAGACATTCTGCCCGGAAGGTCCCGCTGAACGACTCGCAGAAGGCGTTGTCGGTCGGCTTGCCTGGTCTGGAGAGGTCGATCTTCACACCGTTGCGGTAGGCCCACAGGTCCATCATCTGACCGGTGAACTCGTGCCGTTGTCCCAGAACAGTACCTTCGGTACACCACGTTCGAGCTTCAACTGGTTCAGCACACGCACCACGTCTTCGCCTCGCAGGCTCTGACAAGCTTCGATCGCCAGACTCTCCCGCGTGTAAATATCGACCCCGGTCAACGAACGGAAGCGTCTTCCATCTCAGAGTTGGTCGGAGACGAAGTCCATCGCCCATGCCTGGTTGGGACCAGTTGGTTTGAACCGCTCTTGCCGATGCACGACCGCACGCCGTCGCCCAGCAGGCCGTTTGCGCAACCCCAGCCCTTCTTCCTTGTACAGTCGGTACATCAGGTCCTTGCCCACCTTCCAGCCTTCACGGTTCAACTGCACGCGGATCATACGGTAGCCATAGCGAAGCATCGCGATTATGCCGGAGCTGTAGTCAAAAAGACGGTGATTGCACCGTTCCTTTCCCAGACCACCACATCGAGGTGGTCACCGCCGGGAAAGATAACCATCCTCACCTGCATGTAGCGTGAACCTCCATGTCTGTTGAGATTAGCCGCACCCGGCCAGAATCGCTAATGAGTCCGTTGCTTGATGCTGCCAACGCCGAAAATCAAAGCCCGGAGAAGGCGAGCGATGCTGCGCATCGGGAGAGGGGAGCGACACGTCACCCCCAAATGGGATGCTGCTTGTAAACCGGCCCTTTGGTTCGGGTAGCCAACGTCAACGCACTTTGAATCAGCAGTTTGACGATTTGTAGCCCCAACACGGCGGCTCTGCGTTTACGTGCGTAAACGCACAGAGCAGTCCACACCGTGCGGCGTGTAAACGCACTGATAGACAAAGGCTTCCATCATTCGGGCGCTTGACGGCCAAAATCGCAGGGTGCAAGCTGTTTTTGAGGCGGGTTTCTCATGAGCACTCCTCGCATCCCGGCTTCGTTGCAGTCTCCAGCCTCGCCGAGTGGCGAAGCGCGTCCGGTTCTCCGTGCCAAAACCATTGCAACCAGGGTAACGGCGGAAGAGCTGGCCGAGGTTGAAACCGCCGCCGAAGGCGCGGGGAAAACCTTGGCGGAATGGTTGCGCGAGTTGGCTCTGAAAGCCGCGCGGGAACGTCCGGCAGACCCTACCGAGCTGGTACTGGCCGAGGTCTCGGCACTGCGCTATATGCTCCTGAATCTCTTTCACGCGACGGCTCAAGCGAACGCCGAAGGCAAGCATCTGCTGCCCGATTCCGTGGTCAAAATCCGCGACCAGGCCAACGCGCGGAAGCTGGCCGATGCCCGCAAATTGCTCGCAGAGTTTCTGTCCCAGGAGGGACCGGACGGGGGCAAGCAGTGAGCCGCCCCATGCGTTTTCCAAGCCGGACGGGACGGTTGTTCTGGCTTCCTTTCTGGCTTGCGGTTGGCCCGCTTGTCCTCATCTTCCCGGCGTCGGCTTGGCTTGCCTGGACGCTCCAGCCGCTCCAAAAGGTCTACCTCACGACCTACGCCGCCAGCTCCGTAGGGGTTGGGATTCCGCACAGCGAGATGACGATCCGATGGGTGATGAAGACCGCTCCTAAGCGGAAGCCGGTCCCCGCCTCAGCCGAGGATGTAGTCGCAGGTCCGGACCCCAAATTGCCCGTCAGCCTCTCGGCCAAAGCCATCGCGGACGGCTGGCGTGGAGTGGCTTATAGCGCCCCGGAGAAAGTACCCGTAGACAGTCTTGCCAAGGGATTGCGGGACTACGTTTATGACGGGGTGAGTGTCTGGTGGTTGTTTGGCCGTCCCATGCTCAACAGCCTCGCGGTGCTAATGCTGCTCTATGTGCTCTGGCTCCAGATGAAGCAGGGTCTTGGCCGGAGACAGAAGCAGGAAGAACGCCACGGACGCAGGACCAAAGGCCCGGAGCTGGCATCGGTTTTCCGGTGGCGCAGCGCAAAGACGGATGGCATCCGTTTCCGTCTGCGCTTCGAGAATCGCCTTTTGCGGTGGCTTCCCTTTGGCCCGAGCTATTGCATCCCGAAGCGCCTTGAAGCGAGTCACATTTTAATGATGGGCGACACCGGCAGCGGAAAGTCGAACGCCATCCGGCAACTACTTCGCCAAGTGCGAGAGCGCGGAGAAAGCGCCATCGTCTACGACCCGGCGATGGACTTTGTGAGCGAGTTCTACTCGCCTGCGCGCGGGGATTTGATTCTCAATCCGCTGGACCAGCGTTGCCCGTATTGGGGGCTAGGCGATGAGATCGACCGCGACGAAACAGCGGCGACCATCGCCGCCGCGTTCCTGCCGGAAAAGGAGTACGAGAAAGAGTTTTTCACCGATGGGCCGCGCCGGATACTGGCCCATCTGCTCAAGCGGAGGCCGCAGCCGAGGGACATTCTGAGGATGATGTCCGACCCGTCGCGGATCGAGGCGGCGGTGAGAGGAACGCCCCTGGCCGCCTTGCTCGATTCAGGAGCACCTGCACAGCGGGCGGGTGTGCTTGCCAGCCTGAACATGGCGGCCGACAGCTTGAAGCTGTTGCCGGAGTGGGAGCATACGAGGCCGACCTTTGCGACGGCAGAGTGGTACACCGCGCGTAAGCGTTGGGTGTTTCTGACTTCCACTCCTGCCTATCGCGCGAAGATTTTGCCGCTCCATTCCGTGTGGCTCGATTTATTCATCCTTCGCATGATGGGCTACTGCGAAGACCATACGGCGAAGCCGGTATGGTTTGTGCTGGACGAGCTGGCGAGTCTCAACAAGCTGCCGCAGCTCCACACCGCCGTCACGGAAAACCGCAAATACGGGAACCCCGTTGTGGTGGGCTTTCAGGGGCGCAGCCAGCTTGAGAAACGCTATGGCCAGGAAGCCGAGGCCATGCTTTCACAGCCTGCAACCAAGCTGTTTTTCAAGACAACCGAGCCACGCGCAGCCAAGTGGATTTCCGATGCCATCGGGGAAATTGAAGTGGAGCGGCTGAAGGAGTCGCGCAGCATGAAGCTGTTAGGTAGCAGAAAATCGTATGCGATGGAGATTGCGACCAAGCCGCTTGTCATGGCATCGGAAATCTCCGGCTTGGAACCGTTGCACGGTTTTATCAAGCAGGAAAACAAAGTCGTTCCGGTTTACTTCCAGTTCGCAAGGAAGCACGGCAGACAACCGGAGTTCATCGAGCGCAAGTTGCCGGAGATTACGCCCAGACTATCACCGGCAACGACGGCAGCTCGCACAGATCAACCCAAGACGCCAGCAGCAGCTCAAGCTACGCTCCCACTTTTCGATGCGCCCGCTGACAAGCCCATCGACAAACCCAAACAGGCGTTTGTGTGGGACGAGTCCAAGGGGATTGAATGATCCGAACCGCGTTTCCGGCACTGATCATACTTCTGAACAAGACGAAGAAATCCAGTGTCGAATTGCGATCAGTGCACTTTCATCCTCATAAGTAGAGCTATGTCTCAATTGTTGTGAGTCTCTGGCCACAATTTGATGAACCATCCATTCGCCGGCCGGAACAGACTCAACGGTTACCTCATAGAATGCAGCCATCAATGCCGCATCGCGCCCCAGAGGTATCGCAGCAAACAAGATGATCAAAAGTAGTAAGGGCGTCAGGCAAGCAAAGCCAATCAGTGGGACTGCATCCAGCAGATTCAAGATCGGGAAAAGAACAAAAAACGCCATCGGTAGAACTAGGGCTATGGCAAGTGCTGTCGAAGCGATATGACCGAGCGGCTGGAGAGCTACAAGCAATATGGCGCATAGACCCGAGAGCAGCGCGCATAAAATCTTGACGTAGGGCCGTCTGACGCTGATGAAATAGCGTTGGCAAGATTCAGCAAACCCATGTAAGACTGACACTGCCTTCGTGTACATCCGCATGAGAGTCGTCAGCATCCATCCACCGAATTGAAATGCCGATATCGCCATCGCGGCCTCATCTCCTGTCGACCGAACGATGAATAGATTTGTACCCCTAGGAACATTTACGGTGAAGGCTTCGGCTACCGCATCGGCTCGTTTGATCCAGCGTCCCAGAATGTATGCAACCAAGATGAAGAATGGAATTCCTGAATAAAGCGGGAACGGTCCGAGGTGATCGATATCGCGGAATACAAGATAGAACAAATACAGCCAGAACGTGGCGACGCCTAGTCCAACACCTAGTTGCAACGTAGCGACTTCGCGTTTGGTTCCGAGGTTCCTTCGGCCTACGTGGAAAAATGGCGTCGATAAGCAAATAACACCGACTCTATGAAGTTGCTCAGCGGCCCCTACTGCTTTCAATGCAACGTTTCCACCGTGACTATGGCCAATAACATAATGGTGCGCCTCAGGGTTGTGATCGATAAGCTTCCGCAACTCCTCAGCGAGATTTGCGGCTGCGATATTACGCGCAGACGCTGAGTTCTTGCCTGACCAACGGAACACGTTAGTCACAAGCGGTTGGGGAAGCCGAGCCAAAAGATCAGACGATAGCTTTGAACTCGACTCTACCCACGCCGCATTCGTAGCCCAAGTCCCATGAACGAGAGTGACAACAGTTTTGGCTGGTTGCATCGAGTCGATCATTCCACAGAAAAATGGATGCAGGGGAATTATAGGGCCATTCTGCCTCCACATCGGTGCCGAACGGAAACCATCAGAATCTTGCCGACCGCACCACCGGTCAGAGTAATTAACCTTTCGGCTTGCAGCGTCACTACCGATAGGTCGGCTTTGTGTTGAGCTGCGGATTAGAATCTCCCTATGCTGACGCTCTCCAAACCGCTCTCAGCAAGCCAGGTACGGACGTACCATGAGCGGGAGTTTGCGTCAGAGCGGCAGAACTACTGGAGCCGCGACCAGCAGGGACACAGCGAGTGGCAGGGCAAGCTTGCCGAACAGTGGGGTTTAGAAGGTGTGGTTGGCAATGAGCACTTCGCGCGTCTGACCGAAGGCCAGCATCCGCACACGGAAGCGCAGCTCGTTCGCCATCAAGCCTCCAAAACCTATGAGGGAAAATTTGGCAAGGAAGTAACGAGCGTAGAACATCGCGCCGGTTGGGATGCTACGTTCTCCGCGCCGAAGTCGGTTTCTCTGACCGCACTTGTCGGCGGCGACGAGCGCGTGCGAGAGGCGCATCGGGAAAGCGTGCGCGTTGCATTGTCCGAGTTGGAGAAGTACACGCAGGCCCGCATCGGCAATGTTCACGCGCCGGAGACAACCGGCAAATTTGTTGCAGCTACCTTCGAGCACGACACCGCGCGTCCCGTGGATGGCTACGCTGCGCCGCAGCTCCACACCCATGCGGTGATCTTCAACGTCACCGAACGCGATAACGGACAAACCCGCGCCTTGCAGCCGCAGGAGCTATTCGCGTCGCAGCGCGTCGCTACCAGCATTTACCGTTCCGAGCTGGCGATGCGGCTACAGGGTTTGGGCTACGAGCTAGAGCGCGGCAAACATGGGCAACCGGAGATCAAGGGCTATACGAAGGAGTACCTGGAGGCCAGCAGCCCACGCCGGGAGCAGATCAAGGACCATCTCCGCGAGATGGGAATCGACGGGGCCGGAGCCGCGCAGGTTGCGGCACACCGGACGCGGGACAGCAAGGAGTTGCTATCGCCGGAACAGGTACTAGAGCGGCATCGGAACCTTGCTGCACAGTATGGACACCAAGCCGACCGGGTTGTGGCTGAGGCGCGGGAGCATAGCCAGCGCCACGTTTACGAACCCGACCGAATCGCGCAACAGGCTGTGACCTATGCCCGCGATCATCTCTTCGAGCGTTCCGCTGTGCTGGACCGGCGCGAGATTCTGGAAGCGGCGCTCAACCGAGGCATGGGTGAAACAACGTATGCCCACGTCCGGCAGGAGTTCGCGCAGCGGGCCGCGCGCGGAGAGTTCCGTACGGTCGATCATGCCGGAGCAGGACAGCAGTACACGACTGCCGCGATGGTCCGCATGGAACGCGATCTTGTTACACGGATGCAGGAAGGCAATCAGCGTGGGGTGAGTGACGGGATGCTGGTTGATTCGCATATCCGCGTTGCGACGGAGGGCCGCCACCCGGAGTTGAATGCCTCGCAGCGCCAAGCCGTTGACCAAGTGTTTCTTTCCCGCGAAAAGATGGTGGGATTGGATGGGGTCGCTGGTGCGGGGAAGACAACGACGCTGGCCGTCATCCGTGAAGGCGCGGAGGCCCAAGGGTACAAGGTCGAAGGTTTCGCGCCCACATCCCGCGCGGCGCAAAAACTGGCCGACGCTGGCATGGAAACGTCCACGCTGCAAAAGCATCTTGCGCGGGGACAGCAGCCGGACACCGGGGAGCGCCGCCTGTATGTGCTCGATGAATCGTCGCTCGCGTCCACCAAACAGATACACGAGTTTGTGAATCGCCTTCATCCGAATGACCGAGTGTTGCTGGTGGGCGACCGGAGGCAGCATGAGGCGGTCGAGGCCGGGCGTCCCTTCGCGCAACTCCAAGACGCGGGCATGAAGACAGTCAAACTCGAAGAGATTGTCCGGCAGAAAAACCCAGAGCTGAAACAGGTGGTCGAGCAGCTTGCGCGTGGCGAAGTGCGCGAGGCCGTGCAGGGTCTGGAGCGGCAGGGCCGCGTCCATGAGATTCGAGGCCGCGAGGAACGCATCACTGCAATAGCGAAGGAATACGCGAAGTCGCCGGAGGGTACATTGGTTGTCTCTCCTGATAACCGTTCCCGCGTGGAGATCAACTTGGCGATTCGTACCGAGATGCAGGAGCGCGGCATGGTCAGCAAAGAAGAACATCGGATCGAGGCACTTGTGCCGCGCCAGGACCTCACCGGGCCTGAGCGCACATGGGCAGCGCGCTACGAGTTCAACGATGTAGTGCGCTACGCGCGCGCGTCGAAAGAGACCGGCATGGAGCGGGGCGAATACGCGCGGGTCAAGAGCGTGGATGCTGACAAGAACCTGTTAACCGTGGTGCGGGCCGATGGCTCCGAGTTGACCTATGATCCACGACGGCAGCAGGGCGTATCTGTGTATCGAGAAGAACCGCGCAGCTTCGCCGTGGGCGACCGCATCCAGTTCACTGCGCCAGCCAACGATTTGAAGGTTGCCAACCGCGAATTAGGTACGGTCGAAGCCATCGGCCAGGACGGGCAGATGCGCTTGAAGATGGACGGTGGCCGCGACGTACAGCTTGATCCGCGCGAGCATCCGCATCTCGATCACGGCTATGCGGTGACGAGCCATTCCAGCCAAGGACAGACTGCCGAGCGCGTATTGATTCACGTCGATACGGAACTGGCCGCAAAAGACCTGCTAAATAGCCGCATGGCTTACGTCGCTGTCTCGCGCGGCGCGGAAGACGCGCAGGTATACACCAACGACCGCGAGAAACTACCTGAAGCGTTAGGGCATGACGTGTCCCACGAGAGCGCCCACATGCCAGCGATAAAGCCGGAGCAATCCATCACGCCGCCGCAGCAGGAGATCGCGCCGGTCATCGAACACGGCATGGGCTTAGGACACAGCCTCTAACCTATGAATCGTGCCTGTAGAATGGTGGCTCGCGTTCAAGAAATGCACAGAAATCGAGAAATAGCCTGCACAGTTCCTGCACAGCCAAAAATAGGCTATCTATCTCTCTATAAATCAGCAATTTCTAAAAATCAACTCACCCGCTCAGGATGACGGGGTTCGTGAATCCCAGCTGTCAGAGGTAAGGGCCTGCGGCGAGACCCTTCGGCGCTCCGTTAAATGATCGATTTGGCTGTTTGGCCGAGCCGTTCCGCCTTGACAGCACCAATCCTGTACGCGATGCTAGGTAGCTAGGTGTCCCTGTAGCATTTGTGTGTCTTGTTTCAGGATGCACGGTGTACGCAGGCGGCCGAGCAACTGGCGGTAGAAGGAAGCAGCAAGCGCTGTTCAAAGCCCTCCGGCTGAAGATCCCCCTCCTGGATCTTCCTCTGGGCCCGGGCCTTCCCGAAAATCTCCGATTTTGTAAGGGTGCTGGGCGGTCTTGATGACTGCGGCACCGAAAAGGATTGTGTGTTGACGTCAATTACTCTTCTGGCCATTCCGATCCCTCCCGGCGTGCTCCAGTTCCTTCCGTTTGTCCTGATTATTGGCGTCTTTTACCTTCTATTGATTCGCCCCAACCAGAAGAAGCAGCAGACCTGGCAGCAGATGCTCAGCAACCTGAAGCCGGGGGATAAGGTCACCACCACCGGCGGCATTCGCGGGACGATTCTCAATATTAAAGAGGACGCAATCCAGCTGCGTGTTCCGCCCGATAACATCAAGATCGAAGTGGTCAAGAGCGCCATTGCGTCGGTGACCACCGAAGACGTACCCAAGGCATGACGCGCCACAGAAACTCCATCCGATACGAGTCCCATGCGCAATAATCTCACCAGCAAAACCATTCTGATCTTCGCCGTCATCATTGTTTTTGTATTCGGCATCATTGGCATTCCCAGCGGGTTCAGCGGCGCGGCTTTCAAGGCCGCGCTGCAGAAGAACATCAGCCTCGGCCTGGACCTCAAGGGCGGCACGCACCTGATTCTGCAGGTGATGGTCGATGAGGCGGTGGGCATTGCCCGCGACAGCGACGCGGCGCATATCCAGCAGGATCTGCAGGCCAGCGGCGTTACCGTCAGCTTGGTCGCGCCGGATCTCAGCCGCCCCGACGTGATCCAGATCAACGGCGCGCCAGCCGACAAGGCGGGCGACGTTCGCAGCGTGCTGAATGCGAAGTACGGGGTGCAATACGACATCGCTTCGGGCGCCAACAATAGCTGGACGCTGACCATGAAGCCGAGCGCCGTGGCCGACCTGAAGAAGCGCGCCGTGGACCAGTCGATTGCGGTCATCTCGCAGCGTGTGAACGAGCTGGGAACCACCGAGCCGGTCATTCAGGAGTACAACCTGGGCAGCAATCAGATCCTGGTGGAGCTGCCGGGCGTGGACGATCTGGGCCGCGTGAAAGATGTGATTCAGTCGACGGCGCGCCTGGAGATTCATGCCGTGAATGGCGGCCCATACACCAGCGAGCAGGACGCGCTGCAGCAGATGGGCGGCAGCGTTCCGCTGGATTCGATCCTTATTCCGACGGCTCCCGGCGTGTCGCGTACCAGCGGCGTGCAGTGGTACCAGATCAAACGCTCGGCTGAAGTCGGCGGCACGGATATTCGCAGCGCGCGCGTGAGCCAGAATCCGAATACCAATGAGCCCGAGGTCGATTTCTATCTGACGACCGCGGCTGGCGATCACTTCGCCGACTTCACAGGCGCGAACAAGGGCAAGTATCTCGCCGTCGTTCTGGATAACAAGATCCAGGAAGTGGCGGTCATCCACGACCAGATTCGCGACCAGGGCAACATCGGCGGCGGAGGCATGACGACGCAGGCGGCCAACGACCTGGCCATGCTGCTCAATACCGGCTCACTGCCGGCATCGCTGCATTATCTGCAGGAGAGCACGGTCGGCCCGTCGCTGGGCGCGGACTCGATTCACCAGGGCGTGTTGGCTTCAATTGTGGGCATGCTGGCGGTGATGGTCTTCATGCTGGTCTACTATCGCGGGGCAGGCATCAACGCCGATCTCGCGCTCTTCCTGAATCTTCTGATCCTGCTTGGATTCATGGGCTTCACCCATTCGGTGCTGACGCTGCCGGGCATTGCCGGCGTGATCCTGACCATCGGTATGGGCGTCGACTCAAATGTGCTGATCTTCGAGCGCATCCGTGAAGAGCTGCATGCGGGCAAGTCGCCGGCGGCGGCGGTGGATCAAGGCTTTGCGCATGCGTGGACGACGATCATCGATACGCACGTGACGACGATCGTGTCGGCAGCGATTCTGTTTGTATTCGGAACCGGGCCGGTGCGCGGCTTTGCCGTGACTCTGTCGTTCGGTCTCTTTGCCAACCTGTTTACGGCAGTGTTCGTCTCGAGGGTGATCTTCGAGGGGAACCTGAACCGCAAGGGACGCGGAGAAGCGTTGTCGATTTAGGCCGCTGGAAGGCGGCCTGCTAAGAAGCGGTTAGCTAAGAGACGGACAGCTAAGGTCCGGTTAGCTAAACGGCGACGTTTTCGAGTTAGTTCGGGTTATACGGTAGTTGTTTCAAAGTACGAAGATTTGCTTTAAGCGTAAGGCTTTGACGTGGATAGGTTGTTGCGTTGGTAGCTACGGCAAGAGTTAGCCGGCTGGTTGTCGCGGGCCGGTTCTTCGCTAGCCGTCTCTTAGCTAACCGCTTCTTAGCCAGCCGCTTCTCAGCTACAAGAGGATTGCTTTCGTGGAACTGTTTCGTGAAGTAAAGATCGATTGGCTAGGGAAGAAGTGGTACTTCCTTGGATTCTCGCTGATCTTCAGCGTGGCTGGATTGCTTTCGCTGTTGTTCTGGCATCATCTGCCGCTGGATGTCGACTTCAAGGGCGGCACGGTGGTGCGCGTGAAGTTCGACCAGACGCCGAATGTGGATCGCATCCGCGCCGCGGCGGACAAGGCGGGCTTGCACGACACGCGTATCGTGGCTTACACGACTGCCGACAGCCGCAACGAGGTTCTGATCACGCTGGCCGAGTCGCAGACCAGCGAGGCGGCGCTGGACCAGGGCCGCGCCACGATTGTGAGTACGCTGACCAATAACTACTCGGCGACGGGTCCGGCGAACCAGGGCAAGCTGGACCTGGATAACGCGGGCAAGGCGGCGCTGATTGGGTGGCTGGAGCAGCACGATCCCGAGCATCTGGGCGCGAGCGACGCCGCTGCGCAGCATTACACGCAGCAGGCGAATGCCATCCTGGCTTTCCGCGACACGGAGCATAGCGGGCTGCTGGAGTCGATCGACAGCCTCTCTGGAGTGGCGACGCCGGCGGTGGTGAGTGAGCTGAAGCAGGATGCCTATCTCTCCGGTTTTGCTGTGCGCAATGTAGAGATCGTCGGCCCTCAGGTAGGCGCGCAGCTGCGCAAGCAGGCCCTGCTGGCGACGCTGCTGTCGCTGGCCGGTATGCTGGTCTACCTCTGGTTCCGCTTCGAGCTGATTTACGGTGTGGCTGCCGTGGTGGCGGTCTTCCACGACACGCTGATCACCATCGGCGCCTTCTCGCTGGCTAACCGTGAGATATCGCTGACGGTAATTGCCGCGGTGCTTACGCTGATCGGCTATTCGATGAACGACACCATCGTGGTCTTCGACCGCATTCGCGAAAACCTGCGCCTGAGCCGGCGCGAGCCTTTGTCGGCGGTAGTGAACCGCAGCATCAACCAGACGCTGAGCCGGACGGTCCTGACGTCAGGATTGACCTTCCTGACCGTACTTTCGCTCTACGTGTTCGGCGGCGAAGTTCTGCGGGGATTCTCGTTCGCGCTGGTGATCGGAATTCTCATCGGGACCTACTCCTCAATCGCGGTGGCGGCGCCGATGCTGGTGGCTTATCAAGATTGGCGAGCCAGCCGAGGCAAATCTGCGGTATTACCTGCATCCAAGAAGGCGAAAGTTTAGGATTGGCGACCAAGAAGAATCCAGGTTTCCGGGACGGAATTGGCTCTGCCTATTTCGCAACCATTGGAGTTTGTGTTATAGAACGAGAACTCGCCTTTTTCCCTTCCGGCACGCAGCGAAAATATTCCGGGAACAAAATCGTACCGGTCCGGTGTCTATAGGTGGTAACAACGTTTCGTGTGACGAGGTAGGCCATGTTTGAAGACGCTCTCGTAGAATCCGGCGGAAAGCTCAAGACCAAGAGCAAGTACTATACCTTCGTTGGGATTGTTCTCAACGGCTCGATTGTCGCGGCTCTGATCCTGATTCCGCTGATTTACCCGGAGGCTCTGCCTAAGGCTGCCATGAGCACGCTGCTGGTTGCGCCCCCGCCGCCTCCCCCCCACCCCCACCGCCGCCACCGGCTCCAGTGCATCCGATCAAAGTGGTTTCGGAGATGCTGAACAACCAGCTGACCTTCACCAAAATTCCTAAAGAAGTCAAGATGGTCAAGGAAGATGCAGCGCCTCCGCCGGCGATGGCTGGCGTGGCGGGCATGGACGGCATGGCTGGCGGCAGCGCCGGCGGTGTGATGGGCGGCATCCTCGGCGGCATCGGCACCGGTCCCGCACCGGTGGTCAAGGCCGCGGCACCCAAGAAGATTGCAGTTTCAGCCGGCGTGATTGCCGGTAACAAGCTTGGCGGAGCGAGCCCGCAGTACCCGGCTATTGCCAAGGCGGCCAGAATTCAGGGAACCGTTGTGCTGCAAGCAACGATTTCGAAGTCGGGCACAATCGAAGGTCTGCGTGTGCTCAGCGGGCCGCCCATGCTGCAACAGGCTGCGGTGCAGGCTGTTCAAACCTGGCGCTACAAACCCTATTTGCTCAATGGCGAGCCAGTTGAGGTGGAAACCCAGGTCAACGTCATCTTTACCCTCGGTGGTTGATTCCCACGGATCATTGCCGATCCGGACGGTCGCCGATCGATACCCGGGAAAGCAATCCGCAGCCGCTAAGACTTTTTTGTGATTCCCATTAGTTCAGTTACTCCCTAGGAGGAAGATTCAGTGATTCTCGCTCATCTCAATCAAATTGTGGCTCACCCCGCCGCGTTGGGTTTCTTTCAGGATCAGCAGGCGGTAGGATTCAGCCCGATCGATCTGTGGAACAACATGGGCTGGCTGGCCCGCGGCGTTGTGTTTGTGCTCTTCATTATGTCCATCTGGTCGCTGGCTGTAATCATTGACCGCTATCTCTACTTCGCGGCAGCCCGCAAGCAGTCGCGCGAGTTCGCACCGCGCGTTGCCGGAGCTCTGAAAGAGGGCAAGCTGGACGAGGCGATCAAGGTTGCCGACCGCAACAAGAAGTCGCACCTGGCGGAAGTGGTCACTGCCGGTCTGCAGGAGTTCCGCAACTACGGCAGCGGCGGCGCGGTGACGGCCGAGCAGATCGAGTCGTCCAAGCGCGCACTGGAGCGTTCCGAGGCCATCGTGCACGCCAAGCTGAAGCGCGGTCTAGGCGGTCTAGCCACCATCGGTTCCACGGCTCCGTTCGTCGGACTGTTCGGAACGGTCGCCGGTATCTTGAAGGCCTTCCAGGAAATCGCCACGCAGAAGACGCCCGGTATCGGCGCCGTCGCCTCCGGTATTTCGGAAGCACTGGTGACCACGGCTTTCGGTCTTCTGGTCGCCATCCCCGCCGTTATGACCTTCAACTACTTCACCAATAAGGTCGAAGCCTTCGACGTGGAGATGGATAACTCCTCGAGCGAACTGATCGACTACTTCATCAAGCAGAGCGGCCGCCGTTAATTCGCTCTGAGGTGAAGACCGGGAATCACACGCTGGGAGCGGATACCGAACGGCTCCGCTCCCGGCGCCCAATTTTCCGGAGCAGTGAAGGACAAGCTTACCGGACGACAAACTGTTACGTGGTGAACGACAGGCCGTCGATACGGGCATGCGCCGAATCAGGGAGTAAGAATGTCACTCGCAAAAAGAGACGAAGGAAAGAAAGTAAACTCCAACATCAATGTCACACCGATGGTAGACGTGATGCTGGTGCTGCTGATCATCTTCATGGTCATCACGCCCATGCTCACCAACAAGGTGAACGTTACTCTGGCCAAGTCAGAAAACGCGCAGGCCATGGATGACGCCAGCAAGGAAGACGCGATAACGATTGCTGTGACGCGCGACAGCAGAGTTTATCTGAACAAGGACCAGGTCACGATTGCCGACCTGGGGGCGAAGGTGACCGATCTGCTCCAGAACAAGACGAGCAAGATGGTCTTCTTCCGCGCGGACGAACGCGCCCACTACGGCACGGTGATGGATGCGATCGATGCGGTGCGTACTTCCGGCGTAGACGAGGTCGGCCTGCTCACGGATCAGTCGTCGCCGATCAGCACAGCTCCGGTGACGGGGCAGTAGGCAAAGACAGTTCAGTTTTTTGGGAAATGAGGGATTGACCTATGGGAATGTCAGCTGGCGGTAGTGGCGGCCTTAACTCAGACATCAACGTAACGCCAATGATCGACGTTCTTCTGGTGCTGCTCATCATCTTCATGGTGATTGTGCCGGTGACCCCGCACGGCCTGGACGCCCTGGTGCCCCAGCCGCCGAAGAATCCGCAACAGGAGAAGCCGAACGACCTGACCGTGGTGGTGACGATCAACGGCGGCGCAAACGGTATTCCGACGTATAAGATCAACACGGACGATATAGCCAAGAACCAGCTTCGCAGCCGGCTGGACGCTATTTATTCCATCCGCGCCGAGAAGGTAATGTTCGTCAAGGGTGATCCGAATCTCAACTTCTCTTCAGTCGCCGAGGTGGTAGATCTTGGCAAGGCTGTGGGCGTAACCAGCATCGGACTCATCACTCCCAAAATTGAAGCGGGTCAGTAGACCCGCTGTTCCCCAATCCTGCGGCGCATACTCTCTCTTCTCCCGGCAGTATATGATCCGCGATAGACTCTAGTTTCACCCTGGGCGCTTGCCTAACGGTGCAAACGATTTACAATCAGCAGCGCGAGAAGTTTTCTCCTTTTCGCGACCTTGAAGCATCCCATTGCTGGGGCCCGCCTGGCGATCTAAGGAGACGAGAAACAGAATGAATCGAATTGCACGTTTTCCGGTGATGGCCGCGGCAACGCTTGCGTTGCTGGTTCTTATGACCGGGTGCCAGCGCCTCAAGGCCCGCGATCAGCTCAACAAGGGAGTTCAGGCATACAAGAGCGCCAAGTTCGAGGAAGCAATCAACCACTTCCAACAGGCCGTGAACTACGATCCCAGCCTGCCCATGGCCCGCTCTTATCTAGCCACCGCGTACGCCCAGCAGGTTGTGCCGGATCTCACTACTCCCGACAATCTCAAGAACGCCAACCTGGCCATTACCAATTTCAAGGAAGTTCTCGATAAAGATCCGAAGGACGTCAATAGTCTGAAGGGCATTGCGAGCATCTACTTCAACATCGACAAGTATGACGACGCCAAGGACTGGCAGAAGAAGGTGCTGGAGGTCGATCCGCAGGATGCAGAGGCGGCGTACACCATCGGCAGCATCGACTGGCGGCTGGCGTACCGCAACGCGGAGAAGGTGCTGATCGCGAATGGCCTTCAGGATGACGGCCTGGGCAATCCCAAGCTATCCAAGAAAGCCTGCCAGGATCTGCAGCAGCAGAACAGCGCGCTGGTCACCGAGGGTCTCCAGTACCTGCAGAAGTCGGTAGAGATTCGCCCCTCTTATGACGATGCGATGTCCTATCTGCAGCTGACCTATCGCCGCAAGGCCGATCTGGACTGCGGCGACGATGCGGCTCGCAAGGCAGATCTGGCATTGGTAGATCAGTGGCGTGAGAAGGCCATGAACACCCGCAAGGCGAACCAGCAGAAGAAGGACAGCCAGACGCAAGGCGTAGTCATGCAGTAGCTTCTGGATGGAATTGCAAAAGGCCCCCGAGAAATCGGGGGCCTTTTGTTTTTGACTCGCCGATTGGGAATCAATGATGGGCAAGAGATGCGTCTCTTACACCTCAAAAGCAAGACGAGGCGCGCGGTCAGCCGTCCCTCCGGGACTTTTGCCGCGGATTGGGTCAGTTACCCAGCACTTTGTGCTGGGCTATGTTCATGCGTCCCTTCGGGACTCTGGATTCGAACGATTGTCCGACATGCTTACTGTCTGAAGTGGGATCTGATGCGGGGAAAGGCTATGTGCGGACGAGTTTGCAGTGGATGCTCTAGAATGTCCTCTTGCGGCCAGCCCGAGTGCAGATGTTTCAGAAGATTCTCATCGCCAATCGCGGCGAAATCGCCTTGCGTATCCAGCGCGCCTGCCGCGAGCTTGGGATCGCAACTGTGGCTGTCTATTCCGACGCTGACCGGGCATCGCTGCACGTTCTTGAAGCGGATGAAGCGTATCGCCTTGGCCCCGCGGCTGCTTCGGAGTCCTATCTTCGCGGCGACCTGATTCTCGATATCGCACGCACATCCGGTGCGCAGGCGATTCATCCCGGCTACGGATTTCTATCAGAGAATGCGGGCTTCGCCGAGGCCTGTGAGAAGGCGGCCATCAAGTTCATCGGGCCGCCATCCGGCGCGATGCGACTCCTGGGGTCGAAGACCAGCGCCCGCCAGGCGGCGGATCGCGCTGCGATGCCGCGGACTCCAGGATCGACGCGCGGGCTGGCTTCCATTGAAGAAGCGTATCGCGTGGCCCAGGAGATTGGATATCCGGTGATGTTGAAGGCCGCAGCCGGCGGCGGCGGCAAGGGCATGCGCGCGGTGACGCGGAAGGAAGATCTCAAGGGCGCGTTCGAGTCGGCGCAGAGCGAGGCGGAGCGGGCCTTCGGTTCGAACGAAGTGTATCTCGAGAAGCTGATTGAGCGGCCACGGCACATCGAAATCCAGATACTGGCCGACGAGCACGGCAACTGCGTGTATCTGGGAGAGCGCGAGTGCTCAGTGCAGAGACGCCACCAGAAGGTGATTGAAGAGGCTCCGTCGGCGGTGGTGAGTGAGGATCTGCGGCGGCGCATGGGTGAGGCAGCGGTGCGGCTGGCGCAGACGGCGGGGTATAGCAACGCAGGGACGGTGGAGTTCCTTCTGGACAAGGACCAGAACTTCTATTTTCTCGAAGTGAATACGCGGCTGCAGGTGGAGCATCCGGTGACGGAGCTGGTGACCGGGCTGGATCTTGTTCATCTGCAAATTCGCGTTGCGCAGGGAGAGACGCTGCCCTTCACGCAGGAAGATGTGCAGCTGCGCGGCCATGCGATTGAGTGCCGCGTGTATGCCGAAGACCCCGACAACGGATTCTTTCCGTCGCCGGGCCGCATCACGCGGCTGCTGCAGCCGGGCGGCCCAGGCATTCGTGAGGATTGCGGAATCTATGAGGGCTGGGTGGTGCCGATGGACTACGACCCCATGCTGTCGAAGCTGATTGCATATGCTCCGACACGGGAGCTGGCCATTGCGCGGTTGCTGCGGGCTATCGATGAATATGTGGTGGGCGGCATCCGCACGAATCTTGGATTGTTCCGGCGGATATTGAACGACGCGGATTTTCGCACGGCTGCGATCGATACCAATTACCTGGACCGGCTGCTGGCCGGTGGGAACTCCGGGAGCGGCACGGCCCAATCAGAGCCGATGCACGACGACATTGCGGCGATTGCTGCTGCGATCTTTGAGATGCACAACAGCCAGATGTACAACGGCGAGCAGCAGCCTGGCGCGCCTGTGTCATCGGCTGTTGCAGCATCAGACAGTGCGTGGAAGCACACCGCGCGGCGCGAGGGTCTGCGCGGATGAAACTGCAGCTGGAGATAGCTGGAGTGCTGCGTACGGTTGAGCTGGAGCGGGGTGATGCTCCGCACCGATACCGGGCTACGCTGGACGGAAAGCCGGTCGCGGCCGAAGCGCATCTGCTGCGTCCGGGAGTGCTGTCGCTGATCGTCGAGGGCCGCGCCTATCGCGTGGTGCTCGAAGATCATCGAGAAGAGGCGGCAGTTCATATCGCAGGGAAGCGCTATGGATATCGCGTGGACGATCCGCGATCCCTCAAGGCACGACGCGCTCATGCCAAGGGCAGCGACGGTCCCAGGCAGATCAAGGCGTCGATGCCGGGGCGCGTGGTGCGCGTGCTGGTGCAGCGCGGCGATGCGGTTGAGGCGAATCAGAGCGTGGTGGTGATTGAAGCCATGAAGATGCAGAACGAGCTGAAGTCTCCCAAGGCGGGTGTGATGGCTGAGGTGCGCGTGTCTGCCGGGGATACGGTGGTGGCGGGAGATGTGTTGGCGGTGGTGGAATGAACTGGTCATCCCCGCCTGAGAAGTGCGAGGTAAGGCGCTCTTGTTACGGCCGGCTTACGGGGTTGAGAAATCTGGTACTCGAAGTTGCCGATAACCGGGGCGGTCTCGGCAACTCACTTCGTTGGCAATATTGCCCATGTCGTCCCTCATCTTTCTTGAATTGACTGTACGTTCAGACCTCACATTTCATGTGCGGGATGGTGGGCGCGCAGCAGGATCGTCTAACTGTGAAGTCCTAGTATTTCAGGATGCGAGATGAGCTAGCCGAGCATCTTCTCAAAGTAGCGCACGGTTTTCGTTCCGTTGTGAATCGTGGCTTGTCCGATCTCCTTGAATCCCATCGCGGCATGGAAGGCGTCCGATGCGGGGTTGGGAGGGTCGAGATTCACCTCGCAGACGACTCGTTGATGTCCGGCTCGTTTCGCCGCGGAAAAAAGATCTTCATAGAGAGCCCTGGCGATGCCCTGGCCGCGCGCAGAAACCGAGACGATGACGCGATCGATGTAGACAAACGAACTGCGAGACGCCTTGAACCATGCGAAGTTCGGATTCACGTAGGCGGCATGGTGGTCGAGCGCGATCAAGAAGGCAGTCGCGCCGCGTTCTACGCCTCGTGCGTAGAACGCCATGCCGAGCAGCGATTCAAGGCTGGCGTCATCGAGCATGGATGTTTCTTTGGCGTGTAAGTTGTTGAGCGAAACTATGGGGGCTGCGTGAAGCCGACTTAGATCGCATATCGCATTCTGTTTTTTGTGCAATGCCGATCCTTCGCTTGCTCAGGATAGTCCCACATCTCGAAGGCGAGATGTGGGGCAACCGTGTTATTTGGGAGCCTGGCGAGGGTTTCGCGTTTGCCCTCGCGGAGGCCGGGATGTGCTTAGCGGGCAGGACATTTCCTATGTGTCCCGCATCATCTCCTCAGCTGCCTTTCTCGCGGCAGCGAGGACTGCCGGATAGGTATAGGGCGACCATTTCAGCACGTATCCATTGCCAAGCTCGGTTGTGAATTTGAATTTGTAGGCATCCGGATGTTCTGAGCCGGTAGACTTCTCGTGCTCTTCCATCACGTACCTGTGCCTGACCCATGCGCCGTGCATGTTTTTCAGCATGTGATACATGAAGTAAATCGATGCGTGCACTTTGCCTTCGACATCGCCGGGCATGAACTGGACGTAGCCATAATTCGGATCCTCGCCCTGACAGGAGCCTTTGGTTTCGATACCCGGAATGCTGTTCATCAGCCTGATGAGGTCGACTACGCCTTTGTCGACCGCAACGGATTCGCCGGAAGCGAGTTTCAGCGTGACAGTCGGATGGCCGAAGGATACGTAGCCTTCGCTCAGTGTTTTGCTCGACCGGGCCTGATTCGATTCGTTGGACGTCATGGTTTCAGGGTAAACGGCTTGTTTGTCCTCTGTCCTGATTCGCGATATCCCATCCTACGGATGAAACCGCGTAGGATAGGCCACCCACGAATAGCTGATTCAGCCGTTCCTTCGGAACTGGATTAGCGGAACTGTATTGGGATTTGTCACTGATACCCAGCACTTCGTGCTGGGCTACGTTCGGGCGTCCCTTTACGGGACCTGTATTCGGACTCTCTGTCTCAGGCTTTCGTGCCGGGCTGGTTCCGGAGCCTGGATGTGATCCGACAGTTCTGGCGGGTTTGTTTCAGCTGATGGTTTCGCGTTTGCCTTCGCGCCAGCTTTTGTAAGCGGCGTCGAGGACTCTTTGATTATGGAGGCCGTCGGTGGCTGGGGCGAGGTAGCTTGCCTTGCCTTCGATCCACTGCGAGAAGCCGTCGAGCATGAGGCCGTACGCATCGGCGTTCGAGACGCTTACGCTCTCAAGGACTTTCTCTCCCTTGCGCAGTACGACATCGATGGGATGATCGACGGTGAGCGCGTTCTCGCAGAGGATGACGGCGTTTTCTCCGGTGACCTCGATATAGCTGCGATAGCTGGCGCGGGTGGTGACGGTGACGGCGGCCACGGCTCCGGAGGTGAGGGTGAGGGCGAGCGCGGCGTAGGACTCGACGGCTCCGGATTCGGCGTCGCCGTGAGCTTCGGTGCTGACGGATGCGACATCGGTCTGGAGGGTGAAGCGCAGGGCGTCGATGCAGTGCACGCCGACGTCGCCGATGGGGCCGCCGCAGGCCAGCGCTGGATCGTAGATCCACTCACGCGGGCTGCGCTCGGCTGAGTAAGAAAACTGCGAATGCGCGACGAGCGGCTTGCCGATGCGGCCTTCGGTAATCCACTGGCGGATGAGCGCCAGGCTGCGGTAGTAGCGCATGTTCTGGGCTACGCCGAGATGGACGTTGGCAGCCTTTGCCGCGGCCAGCATCTGCTCGACCTCGGCGGCGCTCATACCCAGCGGCTTTTCGCAGAGCACATGCTTGCCGTGTTTTACCGCGAGCAGAACATCGGGCAGGTGCAGCGCATCTGGAGACGCGATGAAGACGGCGTCGACGTCGGGAGAAGAGCAGAGAGCTTCCTGAGTCTCGAAGCTGCGAATGGAAAACTGCTTCGCGTTCTCCTGCGCCTTCTCCTGATTGCGACGCCACAGACCGGTCAGCTGCGAATCGTGAGCTTTGGCGAAGCCGGGAAGCATGCGCTTGATGGCGTGATGACCGAAGCCGACGATTCCGTAGCGGATCAGGTTCTATTGCGCCCCGTTCTTGAAGATCTCTTCGGCAAAGTAATTTTCGACGTGGGCCTGATCGCGCAGCATTTCGATGTAGGCGTTCTTGAGCAGCTGCGAGCGTGCGTCGCGCAGCTGAGTGCGAATGGCCTGCTGCACGCGCGGATCGCTGAGTTCCCTCTGGCCCGCGGCCTGCTTGTCGATGAGCTTATAGATGGCGTAGCCGACGGCCTTCTTGCCGGCGGGCGTGTTTTCGTAAAGGGGAAGAACTTCAGTGATCTGTCCGGGCTTCAGCTTGTTGATGGCGGCGTAAACCTCGGGCTCGCCATGCAGCTGCGACTCAGAGACGAAGCCCATATCGCCGCCGCTCTGCGCATTGTCAGGGCGCTCGGAGAAGTTTGCGGCCAGGGTTCCGAAGTCTTCGCCGCCTTCGATGCGGTTGTGCAGCATCTCGATCTTGCGCTTGGCGTCGGTATCGTTCGCAGCCTTGCTGTTCTGCAGATTGCCGGCCTGCTGCGAGGGTGCGGCTACTGAAGTCACGACGATCTGCGCGAGGTGGTACTGCGGCTCGATCAGATTGAACTCCGACTTGTGGGAGTTGTAGTAGTTCGAGATATCAGTGTCGGTGATGTTGATCTTGGAATTGATCTCTTTGTTGAAAAGCTTCTCTTCGGTCTTACCGCGGCGAATCTCACGCTTCAGATCGTCGAGGGTAAGATGGCGATCCTGCAGGCGCTTGTTGAACTCTTCCTGGGTGAAGGGAGCCTTGAACTCATTGATCTTGCTCTCGACCTCTTCGTCGGTGGCAACGAGGTTCAGCTTGGCGGCGCGCTGCATCAGGATCTCTTCATCGATGAGGTCGCGGACCACATTGAGGCGGATGATGTCGCCCTGCTCGCGCGAGGGATGCTGATTCGACTGGCCGAGCGTGTCCTGGTAGCGCGTCTCAACATCGGCGCGCAGGATGGGCTTTCCGTTCACGATGGCCAGCGTGTCGGGGCTGTGTCCGCGCTGACAGCCGGCGATGCCGAAGATGGCAGCCAATGCGAGAGCGGCCGCGGGATTCAGTTTCGAAACTCGATGCGAAGAAGAGGTGGAAGGCGTCGTGCGGTGAGAGGCGAATCGGGATGGCAAACAATATCTCCTTGAATCCGATTCACCAACAGGAGCCATGGCTGGCACGGGTGAAGTGCGGCTTCTCCAGCATAATAGAAAGCCGGCAAACCAGCATTAGAAGTAGGTGTAATTGCGGGCCGGCGGTGATCCTGTCGAAAGCCCGGCTACTTTGCTGCCGGCTTGGGCTGATCGGGTTTTGCCTGCTCTGGCTTCGGCTGAGGTACGGGCGGAGGAGTGATGCCCTCAGACACCAGAGCGCGATCGATGACCGTCCAAAGCGTTTCGGTATCGAGTGCGCCTTCCATCTCTTCTCCGTTGATGAAGAGGGTGGGCGTCTGCGCGATGCCGAGAGCATCGGCCTGCTTCATCTCGGCTCGAATGGCGGTCTCATCCTGCTTAGCTACGCAGGCGCTCAGCGTGGCTGCATTCAGTCCGTTCCTGACTCCTTGGTCGGTCGCCAGCTTATCCAGCGTGACCTTGGCTTTGGCAAGGTCACGATCGGGGCCGCTTACGTCGGCACCGTGAAGGTGGAGGTAGTCGACGTAACTCCAGTAGGCGGGTGCGCTTTGCGCGGCCAGGCAGTTGGCGTCGACGGATGCGTGCATGGCCCAGGGATGCAGCTCTTCGAGCGGCAGGTCGCGATAGACGATCTTGATCAATCCCCTGTAATGGTCGAGGGTGTCGGGGAAAAGCTCGGAATGCATCTTGGCGCAGTAGGGGCATTCGAGATCGTCGTAATTGACGATCACCACTTTGGCGTCGGGATTTCCGCGCAGGGGCCGGTTGGCGAAGGGGATGATGTTGACGGGATCGGTGGAGATGTTCCACTCGGATAGCCGGCCCAGAGTGTTGCCATCCTTGGAGAGCAGAAAGCTGAGCGTCTGATCGTGCTCGGGATGGCTGGGCAGCGAAAAGGTGATGCGCACGGTGTCGAATCCGGGAATCTCGCTGGGCGTGCGGCCGCCAATGGTCACGACATAGTCGATGGGGACGTGCAATTTCTGACGCGCGAGGACTTCTACTTTGCGCGCGGTGGTTTTGTCGAGGGGCGTTGCGCCGGAGGTTGGCAGTGGGAGCGTTTGCGCCTTGCATCCTACCGCGGCCAGGGCCAGCAGGCAGGCAAGGGAGAGTTGAATTCGGTACAAGCCAACCGCCTTTCGAATAGGGAAATTATCTCATTCGGTGAGCGTGGCCCGAAACGGAAGTACCCGGGGTCATTACCGCAGAGACCTATGTAAGTGGTGGGTATCGAGTAAAGATCAAAAGTAGCTAAGGGAGATATGTCTAAAACAAGTTGTGGACAAGTTACTTTCTGCAAAATGGAGAGTTACCTGTACTTGGCTGCATCATTTTATTGTCGAAGCTGATGCTTCGGCATACGCTCTAGGAGTCGCGAATCAGCGGCACCCACCCATAGGAGATTTCACATGAGCAAAGTTGTCCGCAACCTTATTCTCGCTGCCACCATTCTTGCCGGTTTCGCTGGTACTTCCTATGCGACGCTGATGGGCAATGCGCCCCAGCCGCTGCCCCCGGGAGTGCCAAGAGGCTAACTCAATCAGCTATATCGGCTTTCTCTTACTTATAGCAATCACCCAATCGTATCAGTCCAGGAGGATTATCCATGAACAAGACCATCCGCAACCTTATTCTCGCCGCCACCATTCTTGCCGGATTCGCTGCGCCTTCCTATGCAACTTTGATGGGAAATGCACCTCAGCCGCTACCGCCTGGCGTTCCCAGAGGCTAACTGTCCGCCAGCCAAGTTATGCGGCTTCATAGCGTTACAGGCCCCGAAGTGAATTGCAGTCCATGCCAAGAGGAGAGCTCCCGATGAAGAAGACCGTTCGTAATCTGATCCTTGCCGCCACCATTCTGGCCGGTTTCGCCGGCACGTCCTATGCCACGCTGATGGGCAATGCACCGCAGCCCCTGCCGCCGGGCGTCCCCCGAGGCTAACGCAGCTTCGTTATTGAAAATACGAGGTTTAGCTCCGGTTGCAGGAAGAGGGCTTCCGGTCCGGGGCTCGCGGTCCCGGAAACCGAAGTGTGGTTTATTGTCCGATATTTGCCTGTACGGCAAAGCGTGATTGGTTCATGCTAGAGGCTGCATGGGTTTCACATGGAAGGACATCGCGCTTTGGCTCGCGGGCTTCGCGACGTTGGCGATCCTGTTCTCCGTATTGCTAGCCAAGAAGCGGGCGGCCCAGTTCCCCTTTTTTACGGCAACCATTGGATTCGCCGCGCTTTCGGATGTTGGCCTGTTTCTGGCCATGAAGCATCCGGCCATTTATTCCACCTCCTACTGGAGCGCGCAGATCATCGAATGCGTGCTGCAAGTTGCTGTTGTCATTGAGATTGCGCGCCAGGTCTTCCGTCCCTTCGGGAAGTGGGCGGCGGGTGCGAGGTCTTTCTGGACTGCGGCCTGCGGGGTGAGCCTGGTCGCGGCGGCAGGGCTTACTTTCCTGGCCAGTCCGCAAGCGCCGACCTCGGCCTGGGTTTGGGTGATCAAGGGTAATTTCTTCGCGGTCATGCTGACCTGCATGATCTCCATTGCCGTCCTGGTGACGGCCCGGCAGTATGGGTTGGCTTGGCGCAACCACGTTATTGGTCTGGCGCAAGGCTGGACTTTCTGGGCATTTATCGCCTTTGCCGTAGAAACCTGCCACAGTTATTTCGGCTATACCTCTTTTTATGAACATCTTGAGTACGTTGGCGAGCTGGCAAACGTGGCCGCCTACCTCTACTGGACGTTCGTTTTCTGGCAGGAAGAGCCGAGCAGGGTACTCACGCCAGAAAGACACAACATTTTGATTGAACAGCAGCGCCAGCTGGACTACTATGTTTCCAAGCTGGTCAGTCGAGGTGGTACCCGACGATCCCCATGAGCCTTCCCTACCTCATCGCCGCTGGCGGTACGGTTCTCGCGACAGGAGCTACGCTCCTTTGGTCGCTGAAGGGTGTTACCAGTCTCCGCAACAAAGAATGGGACGATCTGCTGAAGATGCTTCAGCCGATCCACTTCGGCGGGCTGGAAATCGTGGCTCTGGACCACATCGATCCTCAGGGGCATCAGCTCAAGCTCGAGCCGGGTGATATGTGGGCACTGCTGGGCGGTCCTGAGGGGCTTCGCCGCATGAAGCAAAATACGGAAGTCATGGTCGCTCTGGCTGCCTATGCCAGCCGCTGGAACATGGTGGAAGCTTCCATCGTGGCAGAGCGCATGCGCCAGGATGCGCTTATGCTTAAGCGGGCTCTGTTCCGCATCCGGATCGACGCGATGCTGCATCGCCGGCCGATCCGCTTCCCGTTCTATCTGCACCAGGCAGCATCTTCCTATTACCTGATGCTGCGGCGTCTGCTTTGCCTCTATGAGGCGAACCACGCGGGTTTACATCCCAAGCTGGCTGCGGCGCTTTAAATCCTCCTACAAGTTATTGTCTTGCCGGAAGCGTTGCCGGTTTGCGCCATTTTTCGTGCCGGTGAGATGAGATTTTGCCGCGTCGCCGCGGCATTGATGATGGCATGGATGAAGCCGTGCCCCGATACGAAGCCTTCCGGTTCCGCCGTGCCCGGCGAATCACAGATTTATCTAGAAGACGCGTTCGGCCCAGGAGAGGCTGCCGGCTGATCCTACGTTGGCGAGGGTGAAGTTGTAGAGGTAGGTGGTGTGCTCAGGCACCACTCCCAGGGAGTATCTGCGCACCTCGAAGCTCAGACCGCAGCAGTTCCAGTTGTAGTTGGCCTGGACCTCGCCGTATTGCAGCTTATCCAGCGTGAAATCGTAACCGACACTGACTCCTGCGCTGAGGCCGCGCTTGACGGGGCTGCCGTAGATGGCGGAGAGGCGCAGCTGATTGAAGTTGATCTCAGGAGGCGTCACGGTAGAGGGCGTAGTCGTGGTGCCGGTGGTGGTTGTTCCGCTGGAGGTGGAGGTATCGGCGCTGGACGTGGCTCCGTTGAGTGTGTGGAGATGGGCGTCGCCGAGGGTGAAGGTGAAGTCGCCGTGTTTATAGGCAGCGAAGAGATTGCTGGAATCAAGACGGCCGGTCTTGGTGTCGTAATCGACATCCCACTCGAGGTTGGTGGCGGAGGTGGTCTGCCAGCGCAGCCGTGAGGTAACCGGCGAGTACGCGCGCGGCCGGGAGAGGAAGGCCACACCAGTCAGGTCTAGGGTGGTGTCGAGCACGTTGCGGGTACGCGGCGTGATGGCGCCGCCGAAATGATCGTCAAAGAAATACTTTTGCGCGACCTGCCAGCTCAGCCAGTTGACGGTCTCGCCGCCGCACATGTCGTCCGGTCCGAGGGCATCGTCGCCGGTGCAGGGATGCGGACGCAGGTGGCGCAGAAAGAGGCGCTGCATGAGGGAGTAGTCGAGCTCGTTGGTATTGCTGGCCACGTCGACGGCATCGAAGCGGAGGATGGAATCGAAGTTGCCGATGCCGGTCACGTACTTATACTGCACATCCGGCTCGATGGTGTGACGAAGCTCCGCTCCCAGCAGATGCGTGAGCCAGGGCGAGGAGAAATCGCGCTCCAGAGCGGGCGGGCGCAGCTCGAGGCTGGTTTCAAAATCCTTGCGATTGACTGAGGCGTCGCGCTCGCTAGGAACGATGCCCAGCGGTCCGGGGTTCTGGCTCTTGCCATAAAGGGTGTCGCGGACAGCGACCAGGGGGCGCAGAGTCCATCCGTCGAAATGTAGCGGCATGGTCAGATGGGGATACACGTCCAGCCTTGGGACTACTCGCGAAGTCTGAAAACCGGGCTCGGTGCGGGAGAGTCCTGTGGCCGTGCTGCTGAGACCCCACATCAGCGGCGTGCCTTCGAGGTACTGATCGATGCCGTCGAAGGCCAGCGTGGGAACGTGCAGGATGGTGATCTCCTGCTCGCCGCTGGAACTGCCGGCGCTGCTCTCAAAGCTCTGGTAGCGATTGAAGGTGACGCCTTCGGCCAGTGCGTTGTGCGCGTGGCTGAGAAACGCCTGCGACTTCACCTCGGAGTTGATGGCAACGGCGTAGTTGTCTTCGAACTCCTCGCGATAGGTATAGGAGCTCAGATACTCCATGTCCGCGACGGCGCGGGTTTCGGGGCTGAAGTCATGGCGTCCGTCGAAGATCAGGTCCACTCCGCCCTGATTCGCTGTTCCGGGCAGGCGATCGAGAAGGCTGTTGAAGCGGAAAGTGGCGAAATCATTGTCGCGGCCACGGAGGCGGAACTGCGCTCTCGGCGCGAAGCCGCGTTTGGAAAAATACTGGGCTCCGACGATCAGATCGGCGCTGCGGCCAAGCACGAAGTAGACATCCTCGCCCAGGATGAAACCCTTGGTGGTGTCATTGCCCAGGATGGGGATGGTGAATCCGGTCTCGCGTGAATCGCTGTTGACTGCGTGGGTCACGTAGGGCATGTAGAAGACGGGCACCTTGTGCACCAGCGGCAGGCCATCGAGCTCGAACCAGCTGCTTTTGCCGCGGGCAATGCCGTTTTCCAGATAGAAATTCCGTGCGGCCAGCTGCCAGTCAGGATTGGGCAGCATGCAGGAGGTCATGGTTCCATCAACCACGTGATATCTCTGCTCGCCCATCGCGATGAGCTCCTTGCCGGAGATGGCGAAGGGGCTGGAGGAGGTGAGGACCATCTTCCTCTGCGTGGTGGTTCCTACGCCGGGGACGAAGTTTGTGACCAGCTTGGTTTCGGAGGCCCGTCCCTCACCCAACGTGCCGGAGACATCGTAGAAATGGCCGGTGTGGGCGTCGAGGTTCATGGTGCCGTGGGCGGCGATGAGATGCGCCTGATCGGGTCCGCCGTCGATGTGCAGGTTGCCCTCGGCGACGATATCGCTGGTGTCGCGGTTATAGGTGACGCGATCGGCGGAGACGACGTAGTCCTTGTAGTGAATGACGGCCTGGTGTTTGGCGTCGCCGAGCAGCGTGTAGACAACGCCGTCCTTGGTCTTCACCGAGCTCTGGGTAGGCGCGTCGATTTCGACGGGCGTGCCAGTTGGCGGCGCGGGCACGACGTGGGCTTCAGGCAGTGTGCTGTGCACGCTGGCGTCGTCGGGAATATCGGCTGCTGTTGCGGATGAAAGAGCGGGCGCAGGGCTTTGTCCGATGCTCGCGCTCTGCGCACTTGCCGGATCCGCCGCGGGGGGAAACTGCTTCGTCAATGCCTGCGACCAAAGCTGCGGATGACAGAGCATGAGCAGCGTGGTAAACCAAAAAGTGCGGACTCTCATTGCAAGGGGCACCTCAAGGATAGCAAAGCTCCCTCCCCGGCTCCGATTGTGTGGAAGCTCCGCGGCTCTGGCACGAAATATCGTTCTCTCGCCGACATTGGAGATATGCCAATGAACGACAGTCGTGTATCCGGAATGTGCGCAGCAGCGGCCTCCGTTTCTCCCCAAAATGCCTGCCGACTTAACAACAGACGCGCTTTTTACGGGTTTTGTCTCTATGAAGGCACCCGTAATGGAGCGGCGTCAACGATAGAAAATGAGGATCACCGTTGAGCGCTTCGCCCAGTACTTCGCCTGAGATATCTGAATTCGAAAGCCTGCCCAGCTGGAAGCAGGAGGTCAATGCCCGTCTGTCAGCCCATCGCACGCGCCGAGTACGGCCCGACGCCGAGCAGCCGGTGTTGCCGGGGCTGGAAAGCGCGCGCCAGGAGTCGCGTGCGGCGAAGCTGGCAGCCAAGGTCGCAGAGCGCTACTCCAAGGCCCCGACGTACGGCGAGATGCTGGCCGCCGAGGCAGCCAATGCCGCGCGCGCCGCAGAGGCCGCGGCAAAGGCGGCGAGAGAGGCGCAGACCGCAGCGCAGGCCATTCTTACCGGCCTGGGCGCCGATACGGAGACGGGATATTTTGCCGAGGAGCCGGTGCGTGAGCCGGAGGCGCATCGAGAGTCGAACTGGGAGCAGCACTGGGAGCCGAATCGGGAGGCGCCAAAACAGTCGATCGCGGTCAGTGAAGCGGAGCCGCCGCGGGTTCAGTATCACGTGCATCCGGACTCGCTGCCGCAGGCGCGCGAGTATCAGAACCGGGAGATGGCAGCGGCACGTCCGCGCATTACCGAAGCTCACCCCGGCGAGATTGAAGATCCGTTCGAAGATGCCTTTGTGGCCGCAGCGCAGCCGCTGCCGGCAAAGCTGCTGGAGTTTCCGAGAGAGCTGGTGGCGGCGCGGAAGGCGCGTCCACGGCTTGCGGAGGGTCCGTTGAGCGACGTGGAGAGCGAGCCCGAAGCCGGACAGCTGCGCATCTTCGAGGTCGAGCCTAATGCGATTTCGCATCAGGCGCTTTACAGTGCGCCGGCCGCGGATCAGGTTCTTCCGGAGTGGCATTCGATTCAGCTCGATGCCCAGCCGGACGAGGATGAAGGGGTGGAGAGGCCGTTGGGACGCCAGACCAAAGCGGGCTCCGATGCCGGTCGCGACAGCCGCCGGCCGTACTCTCCCCTTCTGGAGATGTTGCGTATGCAGGTCGCTCCCATGGAAGACCGACTGATGGCCGGCATTGTGGATGCCGCACTGGTGCTGCTGGGATTCATGCTCTTCGTTCTAGTGTTCGCAGCATGCACGGCGCACCCGCCGACCGGCAAACCGGCTCTGGCGACGGCAGGCATTCTGCTGGTCGCATTCTTCGCGCTTTATCAATGGCTGTTCTTTGCCTACGCCGACGGCACGCCGGGCATGCGTTATGCGAAGATCGCGCTCTGTACCTTCGACGATGAGAATCCTACGCGCAAGAGCATGCGGCAGCGGGTGGGGATTGTGATGCTCTCCACTGTTCCGATGGGGTTGGGATTTTTGTGGGCCCTGCTCGACGACCAGCGCATGACCTGGCACGATCGCATTACGCGGACTTATCAGCGGAGTTACCGGTAGAGAACAGCAGCTCCATAAATCAGGCTCGCTCTGTTTTAGGATGACGGAGCGAGCCTGATTTTTTATGGACGAAATGCGGCCAGAGACGGGTAAAAAGCTTAACCAGCACGCTTCAGTTTCGATCGTGGTTTCCGTGCTCGTTGCATCCGCAGTGCTGCTGCCTCTGCTTGGGCATAAGTCTCTTGCCGATTGGGATGAGGGGATTTATGCGGGGATTGCGAAGGGGCTCGCGCAGCATCCCACGCTGACGCTTTACTGGAACTTCCAACCCTGGTATGAGAAGCCTCCGCTGTACATGTGGCTTACGGCTGCGTGCTTTCGCTTGTTTGCGGTGGATGAGTTCTGGGCGCGTGCAGTTGCGGCGCTCGCGGGCGTGGCTCTGGTGGGGCTGGTTCATGGCCTTCTGGCGCGGGGGCGGGGGTTGGGTGCGGCGTGGGTCTCGACTGTCATTCTGCTTACTACGCTGGGCTTCTCGAGGGCTTGCCATCTGGGCGAGGTGGACACGCTTTTAGCTCTGGGCTGCTATCTCTCTCTGTGGGGCATGGTCAGAACACGAGAGAGCATTGCGGCGGACGGCGAAACACGCGGCTGGTATCTCTTCTGGTTTGGATTTGCGGTTGCGGTGATGACCAAAGGCGCGGCGGCGGTGGTGATTCCACTGACAGTGGTGGTGCTGCTGGTGTGGGAACGATGGCCGCGGCGTGTGTTTGGCCGGAGATTCTGGGTTGGCCTGCTGTTATTTGTTGCGCTGGTGCTGCCGTGGCACCTGGCGATGTATCGCGAATATGGAATGCCTTTTCTGCGCGAATATCTTGGCCAGCAGACCATTGCGCGAGCCACTACGCAGCTGGAGCGGCATAACAATCCGCCGTGGTTTTTTGTGGAGATGCTGCTGGCCTTCGCTTCGCCGTGGATCTTTGTGTATCTTGCCGCTGCGTGGAGCGGGCGGCGAGGCAGAGAGCTGCGCGAGTTCATGGTTTTCACTGTGGTGGTCTTCGCAGTCTTTACCATCAGCCAGACACGGCTTCCGCGTTACATCGTGCCCATGTATCCGGCGATTGCGCTGCTGGCGGCGGACGGCATTTGCCGCTGGGTGTCTTCGGCGATGCCAAATACGAAGAAGCTCTGGCGTTCGTGGTGGGCGGTGGGAGCTGCCGCCGCGGTCTCGTTTGCCCTGGCTGTGGTTCTTACCAAGGGATTGCGCGAGCGCGTGACGTCGCGGAGCACCACATCCGGCATTGTTCATGCGGACAGGAATTTTCTGCCGCTGCTGCGGTCTGAGGCGGGGGGCTGGACTGTCGAGCCGATTCTGTTGTGTGACGACAGCGGACAGATGGAGCTGCCGGCCGCGGCGTTCTATACCGGCAAAAAGCTACAGCAGGTATGGCTGATGAACAAGCCGGATACGAATGATCGCGCGCGGAGATATTTTGATCCGCAGCCGCTGGCGAATTTTGTCAGCGGGCAGCCGCGGCTTCTGCTGATCCGGAAAGAGCTGGTTGGGGATCTGCCGGCTTCGATGCGGTTCGAGGTGCTGCGTGAGGCGGGTGATCTGGAGATTGGGCTGGTGGCTTTGCGTTAAATCCCACGTCTCAAGTGCGAGACGTGGGGCACCCGGTTCTCAGGATGGCGCGGTTTCAGTAAGTGAATGTTTTCGTAGTTCTCATTGGGACCGGCTGTATTCTGCTGTGCGCAAGCAGTTGGGCTTGGATGTAAGACACATATAGCTAGAAAACTGATGAACAGCAGTGACTGGCTGAGAGCTCTCCGTGCTCCGGTTTTGAGTCGCATTTGCATCTCCACTTTGCGAGTGGGGTCAAGCTGAGCATGGAGGTTTACGCGCTTCAATTACAGAGGCGGATCAGCAGCGGGAAGTCCCGCGCCATTCTCAGTTGTTGCTTCGGGTAATTTGATTGCGGGGCGGGCGATCTCGAATCACCCGCCTTGTGTGATGGACGTCGCTAGCAGCCCTTGCTGGCGGTGGCCGCAACTTCTGCTGCTCCGATGACGGCTATGGTTGGGTTTTCTGGCAGTACTTCCAACGTGTAGCTTTGCAGCGGGCTCATCTTGACCATCTGGTAGAGGTTTTCTTTCAGTATGGGCAGGTCGAGGCGGCCGATGTCGCGGCCGGTGAAGTAGAACTTCCCCGGGCCTTCGAGATGAATCTGGGTTGCGGTTGCAGCGGCGAGTCCGAGGTGCCAACGCACAACGAACTCCTGGCAGCGCTTGTCTCCCTTGCGCGCCTGGGCAAAGATTTCGTCGGGCTCGAGGTCGAGGAATCTTAGCCGCATGGCGCGGTGGCCCATGATGCCTTCAAGATGTCCAATTCCACCGCAGCCGCAGAACTTCTCCCTGGGATCGAGGGTAACGACGGTGTGGCCGCCTTCCCATGGGCCGTCAGTGTAGGGGTAGCGGCCGAAGCCGATGCCGTTACCGATGGTCCAGACGCGCACCAAGCGGTCCAGCTGGCCACGGGTTGCGGCGAGGCCTGCCGCAGCTGCATCCGCATCGTTAAGCGCAGTGACGGCAGTCTCGATGCCCCGCGCAGCCAGCATGGTGCGAATCGATTCGGCGACATGGGCACCTTTGAGCTGGGGCAGGTTTGGGGAATCCTCGATGATGCCGTTGCGGATGATGCCGGGCATGGCTACGCCCACCGCTTCGAGCGGAGTGCCGGCGGGAGCCAGCCGGGCGATCTGGTCGCAGATCATTTCGGCCAGCGCATCGGCGGGCATCTCGATCAGCACACCCATCTCATCGGGTGGAAGCTCGTTTGTGCCGCTGACGGGCACGGGATAACGCAGCAGGTCGCCGGAAACCTTGTGGTCTTCAATCAGGCCCGCGACGACGCGGTCAGTCATTACTACGCCAACAGTTTTAGCCATATCGCCGCTCCTTTCTTCGATGCTTGAATCTGGTCCATGCAGTCCTCGTTTCTCGCTGTCTTGCGCGTCCTCTTGCCGGAGCGCCGAGGCTATTCCAGGAAGCGGGCCAGACGATTGACACCATTAAATGCGGCCGCTTTGTAACATTCGGCCAGAGTGGGATAGTTGAACACGGTATCGATGAAATAGTCCACGGTACCGCCCAGCGTCATGACGGCCTGCCCGATGTGGACCAGCTCTGCCGCACCCTCGCCGATGATATGAACGCCGAGAATCTGCCGGTTCTCGCGGTGAAAGATCAGCTTCAGGCGGCCGGTAGTATCGCCGCGAATCTGGCCACGGGCGATCTCGCGATAATAGGCGACGCCCACCTCGTAAGGCACATCCTCCTCGGTAAGCTGCTCTTCGGTTTTGCCGATAAAAGAGATCTCGGGGATGGTGTAGATGCCGTAGGGATAAAAGCTGGGGTTGGACTGGATAGCCTCTTCGCCGAAGGCGCGCTCGACGGCAATCCTTCCCTGCTCCATGGAGACCGAAGCCAGGCTGGGAAAACCGATCACATCTCCGGCAGCGAAGATATGCGGTACCTTGGTGCGGAAATCCTTGTCGACGGGGATACGGCCGCGCGAGTCGGCGTCGATGCCGGCAGCCTGCAGGTTCAGCTCGTCGATGTTGCCCTGGCGGCCTACGGCGTAAAGAAGAGCGTCGCCGGAGATGCGTTTCTTGCTTTCGAGATTGGCGACGACGGTGCCATCGGTGAGCTCTTCTACCGACCCCACCTCTTCGGCGAGACGCATGGTGACGCGGCTGTCGCGCAGGTGATAGCTGAGGGCTTCGACGATCTCCTGGTCGGCGAACTCGAGCAGCTTGGGCCGCTTCTCGACCAGGGTGACGCGGACACCGAGAGCGGAGAACATGCAGGTGTACTCGACGCCGATGACGCCGCCGCCGACCACGATCAGTGTCTTGGGCAGGGTCTGCAGCTCCAGAATCTGGTCGCTGTTGATGATGGTGCGGCCGTTGATGGGGACCTTGGGCGAATTGGCCGGCTTGGTGCCTACGGCGATGACGATGCGCTCCGCCTCGAGGGTGCTCGAGCTGTTGGAGCCTTCGATGTGCACGTGATGGGGATCGACAAAGCTGGCGACGCCGGTGATGACGTCTACGCCGTTGCGCGAAAGCTGGGCCTCGGTGACGTCGATCTCGGTCTTGATGACGTGCTGCACGCGAAAGGCAAGATCGGACATGGTGATCTTTTCCTTCACGCGGTAGTTCATGCCGTAAATGGAGCGGTAGTTGTAGCCGGAGAGATGCAGCACCGCCTCGCGCATGGTTTTGCTGGGGATGGTGCCGGTGTTGATACAAGCGCCGCCGACCACGCTGCGCATCTCTACAAGAGCCACGCGCTTGCCCTTCTTCACCGCGGAGACCGCCGCGCGCTGACCTGAAGGGCCCGAGCCGATCACGAGCAAATCGTAAGTAGCCATGTTCTCCGAGGGCTTTTTAATGCCGGTTAAAAGCTTAGAGTAGATTCCCTGCCAACGTGGATCAGGGAGTTTGCTGCCGGGCCACTTTCCTTACGGCAAAAGTAACGTAAGACTTCAATCGAAAGAAGATCCGGACTTTACCGAATCCTTTCCCTGTTATCGACCCTACCACGGGCACATCTTAACGCGTGCCTTGTGCACAGAAGGTAAATCGCCGCATTTGCCCGGTGAGAACCATACCGGGAAGGCGTGCGGACGAGACCTCTATATTCAGAATATGCTTCTCTGCGCCATTACGGATCGCCGTCTGTTCGGTGAAGACGAGCAACAGCGCCGGGAGGAGCTTATCACGCGGGTGCGGGGATGGGCGCGGGGCGGCGTGGACTATATCCAGATTCGCGAAAAAGATCTGCCGCCGGCGGAACTGCTGGAGCTTTCCCGCAGGCTGGTAAGCGCGGTGCGTGAGGAGCGAACGCGGACGCGAGTGCTGCTAAATGGACCGGCGGAGATTGCTTTCGAGGCGGGGGCCGATGGCGTACACCTTCCGGGAGATCGTAAGGGAGGGATTGGCAGCGTGGGAGAGATCTATGAGCGGGCAGGACAGCGGGCCATCGTCAGCCAGTCATGCCATTCGGTTGAGGAGGTAGCGCAGGCCAATGCGGCTTCGCTGATACTGTTCGCTCCGGTCTTTGAAAAGAGGCTTGGAGAGCAGGACGGGATTTCCGGGCAGGGGCTGTCTGCACTGGCCGATGCCTGCCGGGCAGCGGCCCGGACGCCGGTACTGGCGCTGGGTGGAGTTACGGCGCAGAATGCGCAGTCATGCGTAGATGCGGGCGCGGCGGGGATTGCGGCGATCCGGCTGTTTTTGGGTGACGGCTGGCGCCATCTGCGCAAGCTGTAAACTCACTTCAAAGGTCAGCCCTGATCCACGTTTCAAAGGCGAGACGCGGTGCAGTCGCGACAATTTTTGAGCCTTTTATGTCCCACACCAACAGCTTTCTGCGCATTCCGGCTCTGGCCCTTCGCCATGGGATTCGTCCATTGCCGCGCATCGGCGTGCTCGATGAAGATGTGCTGGGCATGCGGGTGTGGCCGCAGGATATCGACTTCAATCTGCACCTCAACAACGCACGCTATCTGAGCTCGATGGACTACGGACGCGTGCATCTGATGGCGGCGGTGGGCATTCTTACGCCTTCGATCAAAAATCGCTGGCAGCCGCTGGTGGGCTCGGTTTCGATTACCTACCGGCGTTCGCTTGGCCTCTTCGCGCCGTTTCGCTTATCGTCGCGCCTGCTGTGCTGGGATGAGAAGTGGATGTACATGGAGCAGGTCTTCCGCTCCGAAGACGGACTGGCGGCGATCGCATGGGTGAAGGGACTGTTTCGCGGTGCAGAGGGGAATGTTCCCGCGCAGCAGGTGATCGATATGGTCGCGCCGGGGTTTGCTTCGCCTCCGGTTTCAGAGGTGCTGGAGCAATGGAATGCGCTGACGAAGGAGAAGCTGGCTGGGGGTGAATAACTGTTTATACTGCGTGCATCTCCCATGCATCGCGTCCGCTGGTTCGCTCTGATCGCCCTGCTGCTGCCTGCCGTGCATGCCTTCGCACAAACCCCGCTTCGAGATGTCTATTACAGCCGGCTGAACAGCTTTGGCTTCTTCGGCGAGTATTCGAACGATTCCAGCCACATGCTTCTGGGTACGGCGCAGAACCGCAAGCTGCTGAACTTCGGCGGAACGTATAGCCGCCGCGTGCTATTGAACCGCTTCGTGGATGGGCAGTACATGGCCGAGCTGCGGCCGATCATGCTGGAGAGCGATCCTGTTTATCACCTTACCTACTCGTTGAGCCCACCTCCGATTTCCTTTTCAGAAAACGAAACCTTTGGCGCGGCATGCTATCCATACACGGCTACGGTGAGCGGTGTGAGCCAGGGAGTTTCTTATAGCGAGTCCATCACGAACACTTGCGGACGCCGCTGGACCTTCGGGGAAGGATTCGCGCCAGTGGGATTCAAGTGGAATTTCCGGCCACGGCATCGCCTGCAGCCGGTGTTTACGACTTTGCTGGGATACATGTTCTCGACGCAGCCGATTCCCGTTGCGAATGCGGGCTCGTTCAACTTCACGATCGAGGCTGGTGCGGGATTCGAGCTTTACCGGTCAGCGAACCGATCGATTCGCGCGGAATATCGCTATCACCACATCTCGAACGCGTCCACGGCAGATCTAAATCCGGGCATTGACAGCGGATTGTTTCAGGTCACGTATGCATTTGGGCATTAGACCGGGACGGGTATCTCAAACCACAGAGAAAGGCTCTTCTGTAACTCGATCTTCGTCTTACTTCCGACGCAGGCGGTTATAAGTTACGGTGCTCCTTGAGCTCGATCAAAGGTGTATAGCTTCACGCGATCGATATGGATCTCGTGAGGCGGCAGCGTGCTTGAGGGGATTTCATGGCTCGAAGAGCTCGAGTGGAACCGCATTGCCCATGGCGCGATATCCCGCGGGCGAGGGGTGCAGGTGGTCGCCGCAATCGTAGCTGGGGAGCAGATGATCTGGATGCTGTGGATCACGCACGACGGCGTCGAAGTCGATCACCGCGTCGAAGTGGCCTGCAGCGCGAATCCATTGGTTGACGGCCTGGCGGTCGGATTCGCTGAGCGGGCCGGGGTGATAGTAGTCGGAGCCGGTATAGGGCGTAATGGTGGCTCCGATGACGCGCAATCCGTGCGCGTGAGCGCGCGCGATGATCTGCTGATACGCAGCGAGCACCTGCTGCACCAGCGCGGCGTGGGCGGCCGGCGGAACCTCGCCGGTGCGCGCAAGGCCGCCCAGATCGTTCACGCCTTCGAAGGCAATTACCCAGCGGATGCCTGCGGGAGCCAGCACATCGCGGTCGAAGCGGGACAACGCGTTGGGGCCGAGGCCATCGGTGAGCAGATGATTGCCGCCGATGCCCTGGTTGGATACTCCGACGCTGCGTGTGGCGGGCGAGCTTTGCAGCTTCTGCGCCAGCACATCGGTCCAGCGATCGTTGCCATTGGTGGTGGCTCCGTGGCCGTCGGTGATGGAGTCGCCGAGCGCGACGACAGACGCTGCTCCTGACGTTGCGAGCACATCGATGCCGGATACCTCGAACCAGTGGTCCACATGTTTCGCGCCGGTCAGCGTGGCTGCGGAGACGGTGTCGCCGTGGACGTAATAGGAGGTGGCCCGCGATCCGGGGTGGCTGGTCTCGCCTGCTGGCGGCGCATCGAGGTGGAAGGTGACGGCGAGATCGGAGAGCGCAGCCACGGGATACTCAAGCGGATCGGAAACGTACTCGGCTCCCGGCGGAACGGTGACGTCGCTGCTGCCCGCGAAGGTCAGCGCCTTGTCAGTCGCCGGATCGATCGCGCCTGTTGCCGGGGACATGGGGTGTGCGATGTGCACCGAGGTAAAGTGCAGCGCCTCTGTTCCGAAGGCATTCGACAGATGCACGCGGAGGGCGGAACCTCCCACGGAGAGATGGAATATCTGACGCACGGTAGCATCGCGAAGATCGTCAGGGGGCAGCGCGTTCTGCGGTTCGGGAATCTGCTGCGAGGCTCCCCAGCTGGTCACCCATGTTTGTGGCTGGAGGGCCATGGGTTTTGCTGACCGAGCGCCGAGGGTGGGAGCTGCAATGGCGGCGCCGAGAATTGCGAGAAATTTTAGTGCCTGTTTCATATTCGCGGAGTTACTATGAGTCGCCCGAAGTAAATCGCTTTTCTGAAGCGGAGCAAGAATATCACCATGGAGGCTTTTGTGCGTATCCCGTTCCGTCTCTCGTGCGCCGGCTTGTGTCTCTTCGCTTCTATCGGTTCCGCGGCAGTGCTTGCTCAGAGCTCAGCATCTGTGCCGCCTCCGGTTACATTTACCGACGACCAGGACCATCAGAACATGATGGACCAGCTCGGCATCAAGGCGCTGCGGCCGGGGCCGAGCGGCAACGAGAAGGCGGCCAATCACGCCAACTACGACGAGTCGAAGGCCAGTCCGTATCCCAATCTTCCCGATCCGCTGGTGATGAATGACGGACAGAAAGTGACTACGCCGCAGATGTGGCGGGACAAGCGGCGGCCGGAGATTGTGGAGATGTTCGAGAAGTACGTTTACGGCAGAATCCCCAAAGACGTGCCGAAGGTGAAGTGGACGGTGATGGCTGTAGACCATGAGCGGGTCGGCTTCACTCCAGTCATTGCCAAAGATTTGATCGGCGAAGTGGACAACTCGGAATATCCGGCGATCAGCGTGAAGATTCATATGACGCTGGTGACGCCAGCGAATGCGAAGGGTCCGGTTCCGGTGCTGATGATGTTCGGGCACGCGGGATTTCCGGCTCCGAACGAGCCTTCGCCGGAAGAAATGGATCGCGTGAACAAGGCATTGAAGGCGATGCTGGTGCAGCAGGACCCTTCCTTGAAAGAGGTGTTCGCGCAACATCCGGCATGGGAGCTCGAGAAGAATACGCCGTTCCAGTTTCCGCAGCTGAATGCGGATGGCGACCCTCCGAATACCTATGAGCTGGTGGCGGCGGGGTGGGGGTTCGTGCTGTTCGATCCGGCGAGCGTGCAGGCGGACAACGGCGCTGGAATTACGCGCGGGATCATCGGCCTGGTGAACAAGGGCCAGCCGCGCAAGCCTGAGGACTGGGGCGCGCTGCGGGCATGGGCATGGGGAGCGGGCCGGGGACTGGATTATCTCGAGACCGATCCTGCAGTAGATGCGAAGCACGTGGGCATCGATGGCGTGTCGCGCTATGGAAAGGCGGCGCTAGTGACCATGGCCTTCGATCAGCGATTCGCGATGGTGCTGGTTGGGTCGTCGGGCAAGGGCGGCGCCACGCTGCTGCGCCGCAACTTCGGCGAGGCAGTCGAGAGCCTGACGGGCGGCGAGTATTACTGGATGGCGGGCAACTTCATGAAGTACGGCGCGTCGGAGGCGACCTTCGGAAGCATGAATCCGGGGCAGCTACCCGTGGACTCGAATGAGCTGATCGCGTTGTGTGCTCCGCGGCTGACGTTCATCAGCTACGGGGTTCCGGAGAAAGGCGATGCAAAATGGCTGGATCACGAAGGCAGCTTCATGGCGACGGTCGACGCGAGCCGCGTGTTCACGCTGCTGGGCGCGAAGGGGCTCGACGTGGAAGGCGACTATCACACGGCGAAGATGCCGGCCGTGAATGAGGGGCCGATCGGAGGACAGCTGGCGTGGCGGCAACACGATGGCGGGCATACCGACGCGCCCAATATGAAGTACTTCATTCAGTGGGCGGATAAATATATTGGATACACGACGCCGGCTTCGTGAGAGCTGGACTCGATGCGGTCCAGTCGAGGGGTTCACCGCGGTTTCGTTATTTTCGCGAAGCCGCGGTGAATGTTGATCAGGCGTTGGTGCCGCCGTCGACGGTGAGGTTGGCTCCAGTGATGTAGGAGGACTCGGGACTGGCGACGAATGACACCAGTGCGGCTACCTCGTCCACGGTGCCATAGCGGTTGAGCGCGGTGACAGCTTTCTGCGGCGTGGCCCAATCACCCGAGGCGGGATTCAGGTCGGTGTCGATGGGGCCGGGCTGGACATTGTTGACAGTGATGCCGCGATCTCCCACTTCCCTGGACAGACCCTGGGTGAACATCTTCACGGCTCCCTTGGTGGCTGAGTAGGGCGCGAGGCCGGGCGTCAACAGACGCTCGCCGACGCATGAGCCGATCATGATGATGCGGCCGTTGTTGTTCATGTGCTTGAGCGCGGCCTGGGTGGTGACGAAGACGCCGCGGATGTTGATGTCGATGACGCGATCAAGCTCTTCGAGGGTGGTGTCCTCGAACTTTTTGGGGATGGCGGTGCCGGCATTGTTTACGAGCACATCGATCTTGCCGAGAGCCGCGACGGCTTTTTCGACCGCACCCTTGACGGCGGCGGCATCGGCGGCGTCGGCCTGGATGGCGAGGGCCTTTCCGCCGCTGGCTTCAATGGCTTTGACCACGGCGGAAGCTGCGGCGGCATCCTTGGCGTAGGTGATGGCCACGCTGGCTCCATCGGCGGCGAGACGCTTGGCGATGGCTGCGCCGATGCCGCGCGAGCCTCCGGTGACGAGCGCGACTTTATCTTTCAACTTTGACATTGGATCTCCTTTTGCTCTTCAGAAGCTATGGATGAATTCTGAAGACAATCCTCTGATGAGTTGTTTTCGGAGCTGGATTCAAGCTTGCAGGAACACGATTCATTCCTGTGCGGCGACGGCAGAAGTATCTGTCGATATTTCGCCGTCGCGTGACACTCGGATTGCCCCGATTCTCACTCCGCGCGCAGGATCTCGGTGGGGTCGGTGTCCAGCGCGCGCAGCACGGCGGGGAAGGTGGCTATGAGCGCGGTGAGCAGAATGGCACATGCCGGCAATGCGATCATGTCCGCGTCGGTCGCTTTGACTTGGTAGAAGAGCGATGCGACATAACGCGCTGCGCCGAATCCGAGCGCGATGCCGGCGCAGCCTCCGAGGGCGATCATCAGGAAAACATCAGCCGTCACGATGCGCACGATGCCGGCGCGGGTCGAGCCAATCGCCATGCGGATGCCGATCTCGCGGCGGCGTTTGAGGACGGAGTAGTTGAGCACTGCGTAGAGCCCGATGCCGGCGAGGAGCAGTGCGACGGCTGCGAAGAACGCCGCGAGCATGGCGATCAGACGCTCGCGAATGGTCTGGTCGCGGACGAGTTCGAGCTGCGTCGTGACGTTCGAGACATGCAGTCCGTTGTGGCGCTGCGCGATGAGCTGGCGGAGCTCATTGGCGAGAGTGAGCGGATTCTGAGCACTAGTGTGAACGGCGAAGGTGGCGAAGTCTTCCGACGTGGGAGCGGATTTGCTGTCGACTCCGGCGAATGGTGTATAGAAGACGGGGCGGTTGGGCTCGCGCAAATCGTGGTCAGGAATGTCGGGGGTGACGCCGACGATCTTGCTAGGGGGATTATTGGCACCGTGTTGAAAGGTGCGTCCGATGGCGTCCTGGCCGGGGAAGAAGGTTTTCACGAAGGTTTCGTTGACGATGGCGACTCCCGGAGAGGTGTCCTGCGAGTTAAAGTCGCGGCCAGCCACTAGCGGGATTTTCATTGTCGAGAGCCAGCCTGGAGACACGTTCAGGAAAAAGGCGGGAGTGGGGCTGGGAGGCGCGCCGTTGATCGAGATGTCGCTATTGATCCTGATGCGTCCGAGAAGTGGCCAGCCGGAGATGGCGACGGAGTCGACGCCGGGAACTGCGCAGACCGCGTCGGCAGTCTGATTCCAGACGACGGGGAGCTGGCCTTTATCGGTAACGGTTTGGAGCAGGAGCAGACGGTCGGTGGAGAAACCGAGGGGTCGATTCTGCAGGCGCTGGAAGGACGCGACGAAGAGCGCGGACAGAAAGAGCACGAGACAGCAGAAGGCGACCTGAAGAGCGATGGCTCCGCGCATGAGACGGCGCGACGAGTGTGGATCTTCTCCTCCTTTGAGCGCGGCGACAGGCCGGACAGCCGAGGCGCGAAGAGCAGGAAGCAGGCCAAGCAACACAACGACGACGAGAATGAGCGCGAGGCCGAAGCCCATTACACGCCAGTCGGCAGATAAGGCGAGGCGCGCTGGGTCGTCAGGCGGATTGATGAGGCCGAGCACAAAGGGCGCGGACCATGCGGCGAACACCGCGCCAAGGACAGTCGCGAAGAGCGCGAGCAGCGCGCTCTGCACCAGGATGAGCTGGATTAGGCGGCTGCGGCCAGCTCCGATGGAGATCCGGAGAGCCATTTCCTGCGCGCGTGCAGCGGCCTGCGCGGTCATCATATTGGCCACGTTGACGCAAGCGATGAGCAGGACAAGCGCTGCCAGCAGTCCGAGGAGGACGAAACCTTTGCGATAGTCCTTCTGCAGGTCGGAGATGCCGGCCGCCGCCGGATAGAATACGAGCTCCTTATTGAGAAGGCGGTTGAGGGTTGCCTGGGGCACGCCCTGGAAGCACGTGGAGCATCCTGCCTCAAAGGTGTGGCTGATCGCGGAGAGGTGCTCGCGTAGTGGGGCAAGGGCTGTGCCTGGATCGACGCCCGGCTTCAACATCAGAAACACGCGATGCCAGCTGGCCGCATCCAGAGTGGCGAGGCCGCTCATGCTGAGGGGCAGAAAGATATCAGTAACGGTTCCTTTTTCGGTTCCGGTGAAATCGCGCGGGCCGATGCCGATGATTTCGAAAACCTGATCGCCGATGTGAAGCGAACGGCCAAGGATATGGGGATCGCGGCCGAAGCGGTGATTCCAGTAGTCCCAGGAGAGGACTGCATAAGGACCGGCTCCGGGGGCGCGATCATCGGAGGGAGTGAGCAGGCGGCCGAGCGTGGGCTCAAGGCCAAAGAGCGGGAACATGTTGCCGGAGATATAGGCGACGTGAGCCTTCTCCGTGTTGTCACCGACGGACGAGGTAATGTCGGTGCGGTCGGCATCGCTGATGGCGATGAGGTCGGCCTCGTTCCTGGCGGCATCGCGCATCAGGTTGAAGTCTGATGTTGCCCAGTATTCGTCCTCGGTGGGGCGACCGTATAAGCCGATCACTTTACGGGACAGCACGTAGAGGCTGCTCGCATTCGAGATGGGTAGTGGCCGCCAGAGCAGGGCGTCGATGAGGCGGAAGGCTCCGACACAGGAGCCGATGCCGAGAGCGAGCGAAAGAACAGCGGCTGCGGAGGTGATCTTGTTGCGGCCGAGCTGCCGCCAGCCGAATTTGGTATCGGCGACAAGCGACTCTAGCCATCCGGTGACACGAATGCTGTGTCCGGCTTCGCGGGTGCGCAGTGTGGCTCCCGGTCCCGAACCGAGCGCACGGCGGGCTTCGTCGGGGTCGCGTCCTGAAGCGATGGCTTCTTCGATGTGAGACTGCAGCTCTTCGTCGATCTCGTGATTCAGGCGCTCGCCACGAAAAGCATTCGAGATACGCGACCACAAAGACATGTCATGCCTCCCGCAGAACCCGGTTGATAGCCAGGCTGACGGACTGCCAGCGCGACTCTTCCGCGCCGAGCTGCTTTTTGCCGGCGGCGGTGAGCTCGTAGACGCGGGCGCGGCGGCCAGTGTGCTTTTTGATCCATTCGGCGGAAATCCAGCCTGCTTCCTCCATCCGGTAGAGCGCGGGGTAGAGTGAGCCCTCCTCGGCGCGCAGCACTTCGCCGGAGGTATCGGCGATGGCAGCCATGATGGCGTATCCGTGGAGGCGCGGGCGGCGCGACAGTATTTTGAGCACGAGCAAGTCGAGGGAACCCTGGAGAGCGTCAGTTTTAGCCATGCCGAGCCGCCATATTCAGATGTCTTTATATAGATATCTTAATATCGATGTCAATGAGGAGTTGCTGAAGAAGGTTCTCGGGTTGTTTACGATTTATGAGCGGGCTGTTGATTCTTTGGCAGAAAGGTTGAGTGTGACGCTTCCTGGTGGTATCACCTATGACATCCCATGGAAGTGCTATACCCGTTGGTAACCAGTCTTGATACCAAAGGAGTATCGGCTTTTTTTAAACCGCTCTTTGCGGTTGGCACGCGCGGTGGATGTATACGAGGACAGATTTGAAATATGACGGCGATGAAAGGTGCAGCCCTCTTCGGGGTAAGCCCTGCGGAGGACATCGATTCCTCTAAATCCGATCTAGTCAGCAGCGTGCGCAAAATTGCGACAGCGGCGCCAGTCGCGGCATTTGTCCTGGTGCTATTTGGCACATTATTCGCCACGGTATTTGCGCTGCGGGTGGTGGGCCGAGTCAACAAAGAAGTTTTTCTCTGGCCGGTCACTGCGGTGGCGATGGCCCTTTCGCTGCCGCTCTGGAACCGTGGATGGAAAGAGAGAGTGCTGCTGCTGTCTGCGGCTACCATCGGATTTCTGGCCGGAGCGGGAATCGTGGGAATGCCATGGTGGCTCGCCGGCCAGGTCGCCCTGATCATGTGCTTCGATCTCATCTTCGCGGGGCTGCTTCTGGGACCCGGCATTCGATTTTTTGACGATCTGAAGCAGCAAGCGAACATGTTCCGGTTCCTGGCGACGGTGGTTGCAATCCCACTGGTGACCGGAGTGCTAGGTGGGAGCGCTGTTTCGCATTTCCTCAATCGCCCACTGCTGCAGACCATGATTTCGAGCGCTTTTGCCCAGTCGCTGGGGCTGGCGATCGTATTGCCCGCCACACTGCTGCTGCGCAGCGGTCAATACCTGAGCTTTCGCAAGCTGCGTCCGGCTTTGCTGAAGAGGGCATCCTTTTTCGAGATACTGTTTGTCCTCGCCACCTCGCTTGTCTTCTGGCAGACCAAGGGGCCATTCCTGTTCATGGTCTTTCCACCGCTGATGGGGGTTGTCTTGACGGCGGGACTGGAAGGGGCAGTGTTCAGCGCTGTGGTTCTAAGTGTGATCGGCTGGTATGGGACATCCCACGGCTATGGTCCTATCTGGCTGATGAAAGGAACGGCTCTCGAGCATCTGATGGCACTGCAGTCCTTCGTTCTGGTGAGCATTGTGACTGCGCTGCCGGTGGGAGCATTGCTGGACGAGCGGCGGAGAGCGGAGAGCAGGACAATCAAGGCGCTTCAGGATAAGAGTGAGATCGCACTGCGGCTCGAGGCAAGCGAACACCTGTTTCAAAGCTTTATCGAGCACAACCCGAATGTGACCTACATCAAGGACGCAGAGGGACGATACAAGTTCTACAACCAAAAGTTTGCCGAGCTTTTCAGCATCGACGAAACCGCATGGCTGGGCCGGTGCGATCATGAGGTCTTTCCGAAAGCGGCAGCGGATGCCTTCCGCATTGTCGACCTGAAGGTGATGGAGACCAGGGAGACGGTGGAGCTGATCGAGCATGCCAAGGATTTCGAAGGGAACGAGCGCAGCTTTAAATCGATCAAATTCGCTTACCAGGATCTGGATGGGCAGATGATGCTGGCCGGCATTTCCGTCGACATGACGCAAGAGGCCGCGCGCGAGGCGGCGCTGCATGAAGCTTTGCGGGAGAAGACCGAGCTTTCACAGCAGATTGAGACCAGCCGGCACCTTCTGGAAAATTTCCTGCACTACACTCCAAACCTGACCTATGTGAAAGACGACCAGGGCAAGTTCGTTTTTTATAACCGCGAGGTGGAGAAGTTTTTCGGCATCAGCTCCACCGAGTGGCTGGGCCGGACGATCTCCGAGGTGCGTCCTCCGGCGGAGGCTGCACGGTATGTTGCGCAGGACCGGCAGCTGCTCGCCGACGGGCACAACATCGAGGTGATTGACGAAATCCCGGACCAGAACGGCATGATCCACAAGTTCAAGTCGGTCAAGTTTTCCTACAAGAACATCGATGGCCGCACCATGCTGGCCAAAATTTCCCAGGATATTACCGACCAGCTCACGCGTGAAGATGAACTCGCTGCCGCCAATCGCCAGCTTGAAGTGCTGGCGATGACGGATACGCTCACTGGAGTTTCCAATCGCAGGGCGTTCGAGTCGCGCGCCGAAATTGAGTTTGCGCTGGTTGCGCGGAAGCATCTTCCACTCTCGATTCTGGTTTTGGACATCGATAACTTCAAGCAGCGAAATGACGCATTCGGCCACGCCGTGGGCGATGAGGCGCTAAAGGCGCTGGCGCATGTGCTCAAGAACTGCATTCGCGGCAAAGATCTGGCTGCCCGCCTGGGCGGCGAAGAGTTCGGGCTGCTTCTTCCGGAGACGGATACGGACGCGGCGATGCGGGTCGCCGAACGGGTGCAAGCGGCTCTGCGCGCGGCTCCGCATGGGCCTGTCGTTCTCACGGTCAGCATCGGCGTGGCGACCACGGCGGACAAACGCGTCTCCAGCTGGGAGCGGCTGCTGTCAGAGGCGGACGATGCGATGTATGTGGCCAAGCGGACGGGCAAGAATCGAACCATTCATCGGCAGCACCTGCCGGCTCAGTTCATGAAGCCTGGGGATGGGGCGACTGCGATTGTTTGAGTTGGTGGGTAGTGTGCTCTGTCCATCATTCATGCCGCAACTCCCGGTTAGAGGGGCATGTGTAAGTGTGGTGAAATCCTACGTCTCAAAGTCGAGACGTGGGGCACCCGGGCTTTCGGTGGTCTAATTTTCGCGGGATACTGCGTAGTAGCCTGTTCGCGCTTGAACATTGGCATTGGAGAGCTTGCAGCGAAGGCCGATGTGATGGAATGATCCGTCGCGTCTGAGTTTCGATGGCGCGAAATCCAATAAATATTGGGTTCTTTGATCGTTATCCATGATCTGGACATCCTTCTCGATCTGCTCAGAATTCGGATTCAAAAAGATGCGTCCACCGCTCTGGGATGTGAGTGCTTCGAGAGTTTTCCTGCCCTCGGACGAGCCTCTCAGGTTCCATTGATTCGTAAAGATGTAAATTGCAGTGCGAGAGCGCTGACATCTGTCGATCACATCGTCGATCCGGGCGTGGCTTGCGTTATCGACGCCATCGGTGAAAAGCACAATAAAGTTTCCTGTGACATTGTCACGATCCGAACTCCAGCGATCGCGGCAAGCTTTGTAAAGAGAATCGAAGATCGCTGTTCCCGAGGTGCCGTAGTCCCTACTAGGGACTGTGTGAATACCCGCGATTATCGACTCAGGCCGGTCGGTCCACTCCTGAGTAATTTGAATGTCGGTTCCAAAGCCCATCACAAACGCTCGATCGATGCCTTTCCTGAGCATCTTCTCTGCGTAAAGCTTGGCTATGTATTCATTCACTTCAAGTTCGTTTTCCATCGAATCGCTGGCATCGATGATGAAACCAACTCGAACTGGCAGGTCACGGTAGAAGTGAAAGGCGGAAATTCTCTGTTGCAGCTTGCCTTGATCAGTGAGCAGGAATTGGTTTTGACTCAGGTTGTCGATGGAACTGCCGTGCTTATCTGAAACATGAAAGGTCAGGCTTACTTCGTCCACGCCGAGTTTGAGCGTGAAAGGTTCATCCTGCCCGGGAGCCTGCTCGAGTTGCTGGGGGTTTGCTGCGAAACCAGCCAGAAAAGTAACCATCAAAAGCGAGATAACGGTACGGCGCCGGAAAAGTCCCAAGCTTCACGCTCTCCTGCGGGCTTCAAAACTCGATTTCGATTGTAGTGGTCATGTTCTTTCGAGCAATTGAGAAAGTCGACCTGCTATAATCAAATCACGCTCAGTTGTTTGGCATGTGAGCCGCTCTTGCTTTCATCCAGCTCGATCGCCTGGCAGTGTAGTTTCCAAGCCCCTCAGCGTAATGGCCGCTCCTATGTTGCGAGCGGGCCAGGCCGTCGCACGGTGAGTCTTCCCGAGAGCGTTTTACGGCCGAAGACGCAGCGTTCGGAACAACGCCGAGATCAGCGCTCAGTCTGCGCTCCCTGGTTCAGTCAAGCCAGCTCAGTCTTTCCTTACGCCCTTACTCAACTTCCCTCTGGACGTGTGTCCGGACGATGGAAGACAGCAATTGCGGCAGCCGCTGTGTGTCCGCACGACGGACACGAGGATGAACGCCGGGCCAGGCCGCCTTTAAGGATTAAGTGAATACCATTCAAGAAACCGCAACTTCCCAGGAAACCACTCAGGGAGCCGCAGTTCAGTTTTCGAATTTCAACATCTCCGCCGCGCTCAAGCAGCAGCTTGCGTCGGCTAACTTTGTAACTCCCACGCCCGTGCAATCGGGAGCCATTCCCCCCGCACTCGAAGGCCGCGATGTTCTGGCCACGGCGCAGACCGGCACCGGCAAGACGCTGAGCTTTCTGATTCCGCTGATCGAGCGGATGGCGGCGATCAACGAAGCCAAGACTCCTGACCAGGCGAAATCGAAGGCCGTCAAGGGTGCGCAGGCGCTGGTGCTTCTGCCCACGCGCGAGCTGGCGATTCAGGTGGTCGAGGCCTACAAGCAGCTCACCCGCAGCTACAAGAATGCAGCCGTGGTGGTGGGCGGCATGGCCGAGGGTCCGCAGCTGCAGGCGATCCGCAACGGCGCGCGTCTGATCGTGGCCACTCCGGGCCGTCTCGAGGATTTTCTCAGCCGCCGGCTGGTGAACCTTAGCGGCGTGAAGATGCTGGTTCTGGACGAAGTGGACCGCATGCTGGACATGGGCTTTCAGCCGGCGATCCGGCGCATTGTGCAGGCCCTGCCTGCCGACCGCCAGACGCTTTGCTATTCGGCGACGCTGAGCGCGGGCATCCGCGAGGTGGTTCGCGATTACGTGAGGAATCCGGCGCGGGTCGAGATCGGTTCGGTGCTCAAGCCCTCCGAGAACGTCGAGCTGCAGACATTCGAAGTTCCCACGGACAAGAAGCATGAGCTGCTGGAGCACCTGCTCGAGCAGCATCCGGGCAGCACGCTGGTCTTTGTGCGTACGAAGCATGGAGCCGACCGCGTGGCGCGGCGCCTGGAGCGCAGCGGGCACAAGGCGACGCAGATCCACGGCGACCGCTCGCAGTCGCAGCGCAACTCGGCGCTGAAGAGCTTTGCCGAGGGACGGCACCGGGTGCTGGTAGCGACGGACGTTGCCGCTCGCGGCATCGATGTGGCGGACGTGGCGCACGTGGTGAACTACGACATGCCGCGCGAGGCGGAGGACTTTGTCCATCGCATCGGCCGCACGGGACGCGCTTCGGCCAAGGGCAAGGCTTCGACCTTTGCCGCTCCGGAAGAGGCAAGTCTTCTGCGCAAGATGGAGAAGACGCTGCGCATCCAGACGAAGCGTTACCGGGTGCGATTGAATGAAGGGGTCGTCGCGGGGCGGTAAGAAGCTCCAGCTAAAAGAGCGGTCAGCTAAGAGCCGGCCAGCTGAAAGGCGTGGCCCTTCGATGGTTGGCTTCAGCCGTCTCTTTCGGGACTTACCATTCTCTGCAACCGTAGCCCCGCACTTTGTGCGGGGCTATTTTCATGCGTCCCTTCGGGACTGTTCGTGGAGTCCCACATCTCAGAAGCGAGATGTGGGGCACCCGGCCTGGTTTCGCTAGCAGAAACGTAGCTGGCCGTTCTGAGCTGACCGCTTGTTAGCTGGTTAATCCAGTCTTACTAAATAGGCTTCGCCTTCTTTGGGCTGGAGTTCTCTGGCTATTTCATCGGCGCGGCTGCGGTCGTCTCCGGCGGGGCGGATTCTTACCCAGTGGCCGGTGGGTCCGGTGAATTCGATGACATTCGCGGTCTGATATTTGCGCTGCAGATGATCCTGGAGCTTGAGGGCTTCGTGCTCGCTTGAGAAGGCGCCGATCTGGACGCACCAGCGTCCGCCTTGCGCGATAGGCTTGGGGGCTTCGTAGACATCGATCCTTACCCGGGCGGTGCCGGGACGCCAGACGCCTACCGCTTTGGCTGCGCCTACGGAGAGGTCGAGCACGCGGTCGGGAACGAAGGGGCCGCGGTCGGTGATGCGCATGGTTGCCGCCTGGCCGGTCTGCAGGTTGGTGACGCGAATCAGCGAGCCCATGGGCAGGGTGCGGTGGGCAGCGGTGACGGCGTTCTGGTCGAAGATCTCGCCGTTGGCTCCGCGACGCTTGTTGTAGGGTGGTCCGTACCAGCTGGCCATGCCGGTTTCGCTGTAGATCGGGGCGCGGGATTCGGTGCCTGCAGACTCGGGCGGATTGGCCGCAGGGGGAATATTGTTCTCGGCGACGGCCGGCGGAGGCTGCGTGATTGCGGGAGGCGGCGGCGTGTAGACGGCCTGTGACTTATGGCTGCATCCGGCGACGATGAGCAGAGCGGAAGAGCCGAGGACGGTCAGCGGAGCTGTGAAATGGCGACGCATCTGCATCATCAGGACCCGGTATTGGGTCACGAGTTGTGGCGTTCCCATTTGTCGGCGAGCTTGTTCAGCTGCTCGGAGGCGGCGCGCAAGGCTTTGAGGGAGTTGGCGCGGATATCGGGTACGACCTCGTCATTGAGGTAGGCGATGACCTTCTTCACCTCTTCTTCGAGGCGAGGCATGGTCTCGCCGACCTTCTGATCGACTTTCCGGCCAAACTCCTCGAATCCGTGACGCGACTCGCCGGTCATAAGCATCTTCTCCCAATACGACTTCCGCATGGTCAGTATCCGCGCGCAAAAAAACGAAAGCAATGCGAGTTCGGCGGACAAGTGCCTGGGGAGTTAACGGCAACGCGGTATGAATTTTTTTTCACGCGCCACGGCGGCTCTGTTGTAACGTCCTATACATCTCGTCGACGCGAACACCTCTCTAAAGACGAAGCGGGTAAGTCCGCAGCCGTCAAGGGTTTCGCAGAACTCCTGCGGCAACAGCTTCTCAAGTCGAATATTTTAAGGACAGCATTCTGATGGCCTCTACGAAGTTCGCAGCGAGACTCTTCTCTTTTACCCTTCTTTTTTTAACGGCTCTTTCCGCACATGCGCAGGATGCGAATCCCTTGCCGAACGCTCCGGTTCCGGCGCACGCCTCCGACACGACTCACATCGCTCCTAACAAGTTCTACGGGGTCGTCGACCCGGGAACTCCCGCGGCCCCGCTGAGCGTCGGCGACAAAATGACGTTCTGGTTGCATGAAGAGTTCAGTCCGCTGGGTCTGGTGCCCTTGTTTTCCGCCGCCGGATATGCGCAGGTGACCAATGGCGACCCGAAATACGGCAGCGATTCCGGGGCATTCGGCGAACGCCTGGGTGCGATCGCGCTCCGCCAGGCGAGCATGAGATTTTTCTCCGACAGCTTGTTTCCAACGATTTTGCGCACCGACCCGCGCTACTTCCGCATGGGCTCGGGCTCGGTGGGGAAGCGCGGAGTATACGCGCTGGAACGCCTGGTGGTTATCCAGAACGATTCGGGTAAGCGGGTGGTGAACTATTCCGACCTTGCCGGCCGTCTGGCCGGAGCGGGTCTGACGGCGACCTACTATCCATCGCCGAGCGTAAAGTCCACGGTGGTCCTGGAAACCTGGGGGACGTCAGTGGGGGGCGCGGCTGTCGGCAACCTCTTCGACGAGTTCTGGCCGGACATTCGGGACGCGGTGTTTCACCACAATCACAAATCGAAGACCGGGCAGAAGGATGCGGGGAGTACGAAGTAGCTGTCAGCTGGCGAAGCGGTTAGCTATGTGCCGGTCAGCTAAAGTCCGGGCAGCTAAAAGCGGTTAGCTCAAGTTCGGTTCGCAGGGCTGGATGGTGGGCGCGGGATTTGATTCAGGATCATGTGCTGCCGTCCCACATCTCAGAATCGAGATGTGGGGCACCCGGCGACGAAATAGTCCTTAGAAGCGGATGTAGGCGCCGACCATGGGTTCTGAGGTGAGGCGGTAGGCGTTGGTGGTCAGCGCCGCTTCTCCGAAGTCCGGCGTTTTGTAATAGAGGCCGCGATACTGCACGCGGACGCCGAAGTGGTCGGTGAGAAGAGACTTGTTCACGCCTACGGCGAAATTCAGTCCGGGACGACCCTGATAGGAGACGTTTTGCCCGCCGTTGAGAGAGGGCGACATGACGACCGCGCTTACGCCGGCGAGGGCGAAGGGGCGAAATCCTAGTATTCCGACCGGCGTTGTAGCCAGGTAGGAACCCGCGAAGTCATGCATGTTGTGCTGAATAGGGAAAGGCTGATCGGAATAGCGCTCGGCAAAGCGGGTGTATCCATAGCTGGCCTCATAGCCAAGCCACCAGTGATAGCTGTGGCGGAAGGCGACCTGCGCGCCTCCCGAGTGGGTGGGGTCGTCAGAGACGCCGTTGCCGGAGGTGTCCTGTGTGGTCTGATAGAGGCCACTCAGCGAGATGTCACTGTTCTTGAGGATGCTTTGCGCCCGCGCAGAAGGGGTGAAGGCTGCCAGCATGGCGAGGGTGAGGCTGGCAATAGACAAGGGAGCGATAGGCAGGCGCATCGTGTACGAAAAATCCTCCACTTTCATAGTAACTTCAGGAAAATCATCGCGTCGTGGAGCCGGTCGCGGGAGTCTTAGGAATGGACGAGCGGGAACCCGGATGGTAATCGCTGGTTCGGCATTCGCGTTGGTGGGAAAGGCGTTTTCCGATACTCTCGGTTTGCGGCTGTCCCGTTCGCGGGTCGCATTTCCCGTCCGGCTGCCAATTTTCACCATTCGGCTGCAAGGTGTTCAAAACCGCCTGCCGGTTGCCTATGCTAACAATGGGTAAAGTCTTCACCGATCAGCAGTTTGCGTGAGGACGCCAAAAGTTTAGAAGTCCCCTTAGAGTTTTCATTCCCCCGACCGGCACCGATCTTGGAAGCCGGCGGAAACGACGAGCATCAGGAGAACAATTTCATGTCGAAAGCCGTCAAGTACGCCGAGAGAGCGGTAACCATTGCAGCCCAGGGCGCATGGTCTGTCTTCGAGAAGATCAACAGCATCAAGCCCAACGCTTCTTTCACGCCGAAGTGGTCCGACAAGCCTTTGCTCAAGTCGTACCAGAAAGAGAAGCCTCCCCTTGGCTGGCCCCGCACCACCGACTCGCTCTGTCCCAAGTGCGTGCCTGAGATTCGCCAGCAGATCGTGGACGGCAAGCTGCCCCACGAGATTCTGCTGAACGAGAAGGTCGGCGAGATCAAGGCGCAGATCATCGAGCGCGACGGCAAGATCCTGATGGTGAAGGATTGCCCCAAGCACGGGCACTTCGAAGACGTGATGTCGATCGACACCGCCTTCTTCAAGCACCTGGAAGAGGTTTTCCCGGGCCGCGACATCAAGGCGCACAACGACGAGGGCCTGCACAACCACGGGACTTCGACCGTAACGCACGGACGCGGATCGGTTCTTACCATCGATCTGACCAACCGCTGCAACATGATGTGCGATCCCTGCTTCATGGACGCGAACCAGGTGGGCTTCGTCCACGAACTGACGTGGGACGAGATCAAGACCATGCTGGACAACGCGATCACCATCAAGCCGCGGCGCCAGATGTCGGTTCAGTTCTCGGGTGGCGAGCCTACGCTGTCGCCTTACTTCCTTGACGCGGTCGCTTACGCCCGCAAGGTTGGCTACAACTCCGTGCAGGCTGCGACCAACGGCATCGAGTTCGCGAAGTCAAAGGAACTGTGCCGCGCCGCTGCTGAAGCTGGTCTGCGCTACGCGTATCTGCAGTTCGACGGCATCGGCAACGCTGCCAACTCGCACCGCAAGGTCGGCAACCTGTTCGACGTGAAGCTCCAGGCCATCCACAACCTGCACGAGGCTGGCGTGGACATCGTTCCGGTTACGACCATCATCAACGGCATCAATAACGAGCAGGTCGGACACATCATCCAGTTCGCGCTCGACAATCCCAAGAAGATCAACTTCCTCAGCTTCCAGCCGGTTTCGTTCACGGGCCGCGACGAGGCTGTCTCCGATGAGCGCCGCGAAGCGCAGCGCTACACGCTGAGCCACATGGCGCACGACATCAAGAACCAGACGGGACTGGGCGAGCCGATCCGCGACTGGTTCCCGATCTGCTTCATGTCGACCTTCTCCGACTGGGCTGATCTGGTGCACGGACCGAACCACGACTGGGGCCAGCTCTCCTGCGGATGCCACCCGAACTGCGGCATCGGCATGGCGCTGATGATCGACAAGGAAACCAAGGAAGCCGTTCCGGTGACCGCGTTCCTGAACGCCGATCGCCTGGCCAAGGACGTTGCCAAGATCAACGACGCGGCGCGCGGCAAGTTCCTCTCGATCGTCGGTGTGACGCTGGCGCTGCTGCGCAACTACGATCCGACCAAGTCGCCGACGCACTTCAGGATTCTTGACCTGCTGCAGAAGTTCGACAAGTGCTTTGGCGCGACCGGCCGCAAGTACGGCAAGGTCACTGGCGACCGCACCATGGCCGACATCGAAAAGCGCCGCGCCGACCGCTGGAACTTCCTGTTCATTGCCGGCATGTGGTTCCAGGATCTGTTCAACTACGACTTCCGCCGCACCGAGCAGTGCATCATTCCCTACGCGACGCAGGAAGGCGAGATCAGCTTCTGCGCGTACAACACCGGCGTGGGCTGGCGCAACATCATCGAGAAGATGCACATGACGGCGACGCTCACCAAGTGGTATGAGGAGCATGGCCGGCACGAGATCTTCGCCGGCGGCAAGAAGGTGGGCATGGGCGAAGCGCGAGCACACGCTGGTTCTGAACCAGGAGCATGTGTATGCCGCGGCCAACGATACCTTCGAGAAGTCGGGCATCGCGAAGAACTCGCGCGAAGAAAAGATTCGCGCGCGCGACGCCAAGCTGAAGCAGGATGCCGAGAACGCGAAGATGGCCAAGCTGTATCGCGAGCACGTGCTGGGCGAGAAGCCGGTCGAAGGACTGGTATCGCTCGACTCGATCAAGCCGGCTCCGAAGGCCGCTCCGGCACAGCAGTCTGAAGAACCCGTCATGGGGGACTAACCGTCCAGGTAACGGCGGCTTGGCCGCAAAGGTAAAGACTTAGGCCATCCCTTTGGGATGGCCTTTTTCGTTGCCGCTGAAATTCGGGCTGGTGCGTCTAAGGGGTATTCTCGTCATTGTTCATTTTTTCTGGAGGCTGGCTTGAGGCTTTCTTGCGCCGTGGTTTGTTCGTTGCTGATGGGGCCTTTGATGGCGTTGGGGCAGTTGGACGCGGGTGCTCCGAAGGTGTAGGCTGCGGCTCCGGCGCTTGTTTCCACGCAGCTTTTGCAGGCTCCAGCGGGGGCTAAGGCTGACTGGCGTTCGCTGCGCGGCAAGGTGGTAGTGCTGGAGTTCTGGGCGACGTGGTGTGCGCCCTGCATCGGCGAGATTCCGATTCTCAACCGGCTGGCGGACTCGATCGATCCGGCGAAAGTGCAGTTTATCTCGGTGGACGATGAAGATCCTGCGGTGGTGGAGAAGTTTCTGAAGAAGAAGCCCATCTCGGGCTGGGTGCTGCTGGATACATCGGGCGAGATGTACAAGCGCTATGGGGTAGCGGCGCGGCCGGCGACGATTGTGGTTGGGCCGAACGGCAAGGTGGTGTCGACGAACGTGCATCCGGAGCAGCTGCAGCGCGCGCGTCTGCTGGCGCTGGCAGCGGGGAAGCCAACCACGCTCGAGGCCAAGGTTGATGCGAAGACGCAGGCCGAGCTGGATGCGGGCACAGCGAAGGCATTTGCGGAGCAGGCGGGACGAGGCGGTGGCGATGCGGATGCAAAGGCGCTCTTCGAGATATCGGTGACGGCGGGCGATGCGAGCCAGGACACTCATGCCATGATGTTGGGCGCGGGAAGCTTCGACATCATGAATGGGACGCCGGAGACGCTGCTGCAGTTTGGGCTGGACATGCCGGGTGACCGGATCGTTGACCAGACCGGAGACGCCACAAAAAAGGACGATGCGGAGAAAAAGACCGCGTACAGCCTGCACGTGCACGCTCCAGGCGTGGACGCGAGGCGGCTGCAGGATGCGGTAATCATCGCCATTGCTTCAGCTGCGGGGTTGGAGATCGAGCGGCAGACGAAGACCGAAGATGTGTACGTGATTGAACCGGTGAAGGATGCGAAGAGTGCCTTTGCCGTGACTGACGGACCGCACGGAGGCTTCGGGTTCTATTCGAAGAAGGACGAGAAAATGCAGCTGATCAATGCGACGGTGGACCAGCTGGCCAGCGGACTCGAAGATGCGCTGGGAACTCCGGTGCTGAATGAATCGGGCGTGGCAGGAACAGCGAGCGCAGCCTTCAGGCTTGCTCCGAAAGATGTGGAGGCGGCAAAAGCTGTGCTCGAAAAAGAGCTGGGGCTGACGCTGGTTGCGGCGCAACGGCCGGTGGACCGGCTGATTGTCACTGCCGCGCCGAAGAGCGATTCGGCAGCGCCAGTGACGGCCGCGAAGTAGGTTCGTCCGCGAAATTCTGCGAGGCATTTCGTCAGAGAGGGTACATGCACTCGACGCGCAGCTCCTGTGCGGCGACGGATTGCGGTGTGCCTACGGTGGTGATGAACGAGAAATACGACCAGCGTTCTGTGCCGCGCGCGAAGGTGAGCGGGATGACGGGCAGCTGCGTTTTGGCGGGCAGCTTCAGATCCTGTACGCCGGGATAGACGTGCAGGCTTTCGAGCAGCTGGATGGTCTTCTTATCGTCTACGTGGCCGGCGGTTTCGCGGTGCACGCGCTGCAGGAGCGATGCGGCGGTCTCTTCCCAGTTTTCCATAAATGGGCGCAGGGCGGCGGGATCGAAGATGAGGCGGAGAAGATTGCGCGGCCTGGGATGCTGGGCGAGATCGATGAAGGACCCGAAGAAGCGCGGCGCAGCGTCATTGGCGCGGATGACGTTCCAGTAGCGATCCATGACCAATGCAGGATGCGGCTCGTGCTGCTGGAGCATGCGATCGACGGCATTCATCACGATGGCCATCTCGGGCGCGTCCCATGGGCTCTCGGCGTGAACGGGCGCGTAACCGGAGGCAAGGAGCAGCTCGTTCTGTTCGCGCAGCGGAATGTCGAGGCTGGAGGCGAGTTGAAGGAGAAGCGTGCGGCTGGGAGTGCTGCGCCCGCTTTCGACAAAGCTGATGTGGCGCTGCGAGACGCCGGCGTCGAGGGAGAGATCGAGCTGGCTTTTGCCGCGCTGGCCGCGCCAGTAGCGGAGCAGGGTGCCTAGGGTTTCGGAGTCGGAGTGGTGAGCGGGAATAGTCATAGAGATCCTGCTTCTTGAGCTGATTATCGAGTGCCCCACATCTCAAAGACGAGATGTGAGGTACTCGATGCTGGCGGAGAGCGGTCGAGCGGATCTCCGCTGAAGAGGTCAGAAGGCGACAGGGCCGACGGAGCCGATCCAGCTGCGAACCTTGGCTGGATCGGCTTCGTCCATGTAGAAGAAGTGGGTCATTACCGGCTTGACGACGGGCTTGGCCGGATCGTCGGGACGCATGGTGACGAGGCCGCGAAAGATTTTGAGGGTGGGGCTGTCCCAGTATTCGAGCACGTCGTGATGCGCGGTGAAGCCGGTGTCAATGAAGGCGCGGAGGTTCTCGCGGATCGCCTCGCGGCCGTTCCATTCAGCAACGCCGAGCCGGCAGGTTGCGTCCTCGACGAAGCAGTCGAAGCCTTTGCCGAAGGTCTTGTCGTCAATCTCCTTCCAGAAGTCGAGCAGCCATTGCGGGGCGGCGGTTTCGGTCACGGTCATGGTGGTCATTGCATTCTCCTCGGAAATTTGAATGAATCGAGGCCGGCCGGGCTCGTTTATGTCTCTACTTTGAATCAGGCAGTGAATTGCCGCAATTACGTGAGAGGTAATCGGAGCGCTTATTCTTGGCGCAGGCGTGAGAGACCGTGAAGAGCGCGGTTCTTCATGGCGAGGGTGCCGGTGGCGAGGGACTCTTCGGCGATGGCTTCGAACTGCGGGCGGAGGCTGGGTTCGTGCCGGGCGAGGATAGCGAGGCCTTCGATGGCGGTGCAGCGGACTACATTCGATGGATCGTAGCAGAGCGGCATCAACAGTCCGGCGACACGGAGGCGCTGGGCGCGGGATTGAGCGATGCGTGCGGCTACGAGGCCGAGGTGGGCGCGAGTTCTCCAGTTGTCGCCTTCAGTCTCGCTGAACAATCCGATCAGGGCTTCGGTGTGCGGATGGAACAGATGCGGATGCTTCTCAGTTACGCGGCGTGCGGTGTCGGCGGCTCGCTGGCGGAGGGATGCGTCATCGGATAGAAGAGCTCGCACCAAAACAGAAATCCATGCAGGCTGGTCGAGGATGCGTCTGGCTGCAGCCTTGGCGCGCGGCAATCCCCATGCACCCTGGGCAAGCTGTAGCGGGTCACGCTGATTTTTTGCCCTGTCCACAGCGCGCAGTATAGCCGCAGCAGATCGTCTTGCTGTCGCACTTATGATTTTCGATTTGCGCGGAAGGTCCGTGCGGACGAAAGCCGCACTCCACTGGAGAGTGCGGCTTTGTTTGAGGGGTTACTCGACGGTAAGGGTGAAGGTAGTGGATGCGGTGATGGCTTCATTCACGGAATCTGTCCCGACCAGCGTAACCGTGTAGGTGGAGGTCGAGGAAGATGAGCCTGAGCCTGACGAACCTGAACCTGAAGAGGAAGTAGTGGAGCCGCCCCCGCCACATCCACCAAGGCCCAATCCGGCCAGTGGCAGCAGCGTCAGCAGAAGGAGCGCCAGGGGCCAGTTGCGACGCCTGCGTCCGAGGCATGCGCAGAACACCATGCAGAGCGAGGCGCCGGTCCACAATGCATCGTGCTCGAGTCCTGCTGGCTGCTTATTGCTGCCGGTGAGCCGGTGGACAACGAACGCACGGAGCGCGGCATGGGCGTCGCTCGACGGCGAAGTGCAGGCGGTTCCGATGCCTATCTTGAGTGTGGTGGTGGTCACACCGTCTATCGCAACAAAGGGTATGCCGTAGCAGCCGGTTAGCTCCGCGGCGTTGGGGCTCGCAGAGGTAACGCTCAGTCCCCAGGTGAGGCGGCCACCGTAGCCGCCGGCCGGAGTGATGGTGATTGTTGAGGTGCCGGAGCCGTTATTGGCGAGGGATATGTTGGTCGCCGTGAGCGAAATGGTCCCGGAGGCGAGCAAGTCTCCAACATTAAGGACTGCGGTGCCAGTTGACGGACTATGTGCCGCGTCCCCGGAATAGGTGACGCTTATCAGATGCGAACCGATGCCTGAAGGGGCGGTGATGCTATAGGAATAGGTGTTGATGGGCAGATTGGGGTTAAGCACCGTGCCGTCAAGAGAAATAGAAAAGGATCCGGTTGGCGAGGGAACCTGGTTATTTACATCGATGACGGGCTGAACCGAGCTGTAGATGGGGACAGAATCGCCGGGTGAAGCGGAATTTATTGCTTCTACGGTCACCACGGTCGAACTGAGGGAGACGGTGGGCGCCACGGGCCAATTCTGCGAAAAGACCTCAAGGTCAAGACTGCCGAGGCCGGTGGCCTCATCATATCCGGTGGTCGCCGCATAACTTGACTGGTCTGCTGCAATACAACCCGATGCACCCGTGACACACGCAATCGATCCCGAAGTAATGTCATGGAAAGCGGTCGCGTATATCGAAGTATCTGACGCCAGCTGATAGAGCATTGGATTGATATTGCCCTGACCGGTAGCGTGTTCGTACTCGTTCAGTATTGAGAGATATCCAGCAAAGACCGGCGCGGCGAAGCTGGTTCCCCCTGCAAGCGTGTATGCGCCGTTGCTTCCTTTCAGACCCGACGTGCAACTCGTGCTCTGCCCCTCCTCGGCGAGCAGTGAGGGATCGCTGGAGCAGATGAGATAGCCGGGGCTATAAATCGAGGATTGCAATGCGATGTCAGGTAGCAGCCGGAAAGAGCCGGCGGGCATGCCCGGGAAGGAACTTTGCCAGGAGGGCCGCGGGTAATGACTGCTGGTACCGCCGCCCCCGGCAACGATGCCTAACGAAGCGGAGCCCTCGTTCCATGCAGTCTCGGGTACATACGAAAGAAGCGAGGCTCCAATGTCAACGGAGGTAGCTGCGTCCCAGTATGTAGTATTTCCTGCGGCGAAGGTGCCGGCCGCCATCTGAGTACCGCCAACCGCGGTGACGTAAGGGCTGCTGGCGGGGAAGTTCACCGCTATCGATTCCTGCTCGGCGACTGAGACACCTTCTGCAGTTGTGTAGGGTGCGCAAGCGGTTGAGCCGCTATCGCCGGTGGATGCAACGATGGTCTGCCCCTGTGCGGAGGCTTCTTCAAACAGCGAGTTGTACTGATCGAGATCAGCCGAGCTCATCAAAGGCTCGCAGGACCCATAACTGATGCTCACGACCGGTGCTATGTCGTCAGTAATGGCGAGAGAGAGGGAATCAAAGACGCTGTAGTTCTGGTTGTTGCCTACGTAGACCATATACAGCACGGCGCCGCGGCCGAAGGCGGAGGCATATTCCAGGTCGATCTGTGACTCTCCCTCGTCGCCAAGCGAAACCTCCTCTACTCCGGAACTCGGCACCAGCAGCGGAAAAATAAAGGAACTAGTGGTTAGCAGGCTTTCCTGGAAGACCTGGACGCTCGACGTATCGACATGAGATTGCCCGACAATGGCGATGCTCTGCCCTTCCCCATTGATGTTGTTGCTTTTCATGTCCCACAGGTCATACATGGACCACAGATCATCGGGTCCAAGATAGTGCGCCTGATTTGCCGCAGAGGTGAACATTGGCTGCGTGATGGCATGCACGCCTGGTTTTGGGCGCAGGTTGGAGAGGTGCAGCACTGTAGTTGTGACCGCGGCGAGCGAACTCGGCAAGGAAAGCGCCGAGGAGGGTGCGAAGTGCGTTGCACCCTCTAGCTGGTAGTAATGCAGCGAAGTTCCAAAGGCCTGTTGCACCTGCGCGGCGGTGCCCGAGAAGGTAATCCGGTCCCGGCTGCGAGCTACGTTATCTATGTGGAAACCATGGGCGGTTAGCCAGCTTTCAGTCTGAGCGATATCGTCGCTGCCCATGCCAAAGCGGGAGGCAAAGGCCTCGGGTGTGAGCCACTGGTGATAGAGCGGTGATTTCGGATTTTGCTGCGCACTGAGCAGTGACTGCAGGTCAGCTTCCTGAGCGGCTGATCGAGAAAAGACCAGCGTGATTCCGGGGACGGACATCTCCGAGGGAACCTGGCCAAGGTCATGCGTCTTGTTCGCCCAGGGGATGCTCGAGGCCGGCAAGATGGTGCGGCTGTCATCCGAGATGTTTTTTGGAATGCGTGCCTGCGCCGCATGGGCTGCAGCGGGAAGCAGGAGGCTGGAGAGGGTGGTGCCGAGGAGGAGAGCAGAAAAATAGATCGTCTTCATCACGTAACAAGGCGGGCTCTACGTCTCTGGGGGATGAGTTGTGGGAGCGCTTGCTACGAAGACTAGCAGGGTAGGATGACAGGAACCAGAGAATAAGTGAACGTTTCGGCACGAGGCCGGTATTCGCTGTTCGCGCCGTACAATCGCATTTATGGTTCCCGATCCGCTGCGGAAGGAGTTTCGCCGCCGTCTTCTTTCCTGGTTCGATGAGCACGCTCGCGACCTGCCCTGGCGGAGGACGAAGGATCCATATGCGATATGGGTTTCGGAGATCATGCTGCAGCAGACGCGTGTGGCTGCGGTGCTGGACCACTATGACCGGTTTATGCGCCGCTATCCTACGGTGCAGGCTCTGGCTGCGGCTCCTGAGGAGGATGTGCTCGCGATGTGGAGCGGGCTTGGGTACTATCGCCGCGCGCGCATGATGCATCGCGCTGCCAAGATGGTTGCGGACGAGCTGGGAGGCAGCTTTCCGGAGACGGCTGAGGCGCTCAAAAAACTGCCGGGTATCGGCGAGTACACGTCCGCAGCAATTGCGAGCATTGCGTTCGGCGATGCCGCGGCAGCGGTCGATGGCAATGTGGAGCGGGTGCTGATGCGGGTGCTGGGCTGGGACGAGGCGACCGCTCCCATGAGCAGAATTCGCGAGGCTGCAGCCAATATGTTGGCGGTGAGCAGGCCGGGCGACTTCAATCAGGCCATGATGGAGTTGGGTGCGACGATTTGTCTGCCGCGCGGTCCTCTGTGTTTGCAGTGTCCGGTGCAGCAGCAATGTGCGACGCGCGGCGAGCATGCCACCGGCGAGCGCCAGAAGATGACGACCAAGCAGGCTGCTTATGCTTTTGTGCAGCGTGTGTCGAAGCACGGAGATGCCGAGGTGCTGCTGGTGCAGCGTGACAAGGAAGCATCGCTGATGCCGGGGATGTGGGAGCTGCCGGCTATTGATTCCGCTGCGGAGGATGAGTCGCGGCGGCTGCTCGAGGTGCGGCACTCGATCACGGTGACGAACTATCATGTATCGGTGTATGGCTGCGAGGCGGTGATGCGGCGCGATGGCGAGGTGCGGCGGTGGGTTGCGGTCGCGGAGCTGGCGGAGATTCCTCTGACCGGGTTGGCGCGCAAGGTTTTGAAGAAGCTGAAGGTGATGCCTCCGTCCGGGGAGTGGAAGCCAGCTGGTGTCGATCGTCTGGAGTTGGACGTGGTGCAGAGTTAGCCGGGGTTATCAGTCGTCCCTTCGGGACTTTTTGGTTTTGGGGAATTATTTCCCAGCACTTCGTGCTGGGCTATGTTCGGGCGTCCGCGTTGCGGACTTATGCCTGGTTCTGTCCGGTATTGGCTTCGCGGACAACACGAGGTTTTGTTCTCGAACAAGTTGTGTACAGGGGCTGAAGCCAGTTGATATTGAACTCAGATCGGCGCGGCTAAAGCCGTGCACTGATACAGATCGTCTATAAAAGCATTTGCAGCGTTTTCGCAGAAACATTCAGGAGACCGATGAAGAAGATAGCAGGGTTCGCATTGTTGTCAGCGTTGTTTGCCGCAGCATTTTCGCCTGTGTTTGCGCAGACGGACTCCGTGCCGGAGATTGCGGGGGTGCCCGCGGCGGCGCGGCAGGCTGCGGCTTCGATCGATCCTGAAAAGATTCGCGCGCATGTGCGCTTTCTGGCCGATGACCTGTTGGAAGGCCGGGGACCGGGCACGCGGGGCGGCGACATTGCGGCGAAGTACATTGCGACGCAGTTCGCTCTGTATGGGCTGAAGCCGGCGGGCGACAATGGGACTTTTTTTCAGAAGGTCCCGCTGTATGCCGTGCACACGGTTGAAGATCAGACCAAGTTCAGCCTGGTGCCAGCCAGTGGTGCGCCGCTGGATCTGCAATATGCAACCGACATTGTTGCAAAAGACCAGACGGGCGGCGAATCGGCCAACATCGATGCTCCGATTGTGTTTGTGGGATACGGGATCGATGCTCCCGAGTATAAGTGGAACGACTACGCGGGCGTGGATGTGAAGGGCAAAGTGCTGCTGCTGATTGTGAACGAGCCGCCTTCGAATGATGATGCCTTCTTCAAGGGCAAGACGATGACCTACTACGGCCGCTGGACGTACAAATACGAAGAGGCGGCGCGCCGGGGCGCGGTGGGCGTGCTGATTATTCATCGCACCGATCTCGCAAGTTATCCGTGGGATGTGGTGCGGAATTCGCAGTCGGTGGAGAAGTCATATCTGCAGGGCGATCCGGACGCCACGCTGAAGGCGGCTAGCTGGATTCAGCTGGATATCGCGCGCAAGCTGCTGGCGATGGCGGGCAAGAATGTGAATGACGAGATCGTCGCGGCAGGCAAGCCGGGCTTTCACGCGTATGAGCTGCCGGTGCGGCTGAAGGCGCATGTGGCAAGCAAGGTGCGGCGCTATGAATCGGACAACGTGATTGCGGAGCTGCCGGGCGCGGATGGCGCGGGTGGGAAGCAGGCCGTGATCTACTCGGCGCACTACGATCACCTGGGCATCGATCCGAATCTGAAGGGCGACAACATCTATAACGGCGCGGCGGACAACGGCACGGGCTGCGGGATTCTGCTGGAGATGGCGCGAGCGTTTGCGCAGGCCTCTGCACGGCCTCCGCATAGCATCTTCTTCGCCGCGGTGACTGCGGAGGAGCAGGGACTGCTGGGATCGCAGTATCTGGGCATGCGTCCGCCAGTGCCGGCATCGCACATTGCGCTTGATCTGAACTACGACATGCTGAACCCGATCGGGGTTCCTCTTGATGCCGAGGTGAGCGGATCGGAGCGGACGACGTTCTATCCCGTCGTCGAGAAGACGGCGAAGGCCTTCGACCTGACGATTCAACCCGATCAGTTCCCTTCGGCCGGACACTACTACCGGTCGGATCATTTCAGTTTTGCGCGCGTGGGCATTCCTTCCTTCTCGGTAGGGCAGGGCACGCACTTTGCCGGGCATGATGCGGCGTGGGGCGTGGCGCAGATGGAAGACTACACCGAGCACCACTACCACCAGCCTTCAGACGAATACAAGGACGCGATGGACTTCAGCGGCAACGCCAAGATGGCGCGCTTCGGATTCATCCTGGGGTGGGAGGCTTCTTCACTGCCGGCGAGCGTCGAGTGGAATCATGGCGACGAGTTCGAGGCGGCGCGCAAAAAGAGCGAGGGCGCGCAGTAGCAGGAGAATGATCGTGCGATGGCGGACGGCGATGCTTGGGGCGGTGATCCTGTGCGGCTTTCTGCCAGTTCATGCGCAGGCAGCCGATCCTCCGCTGCATCGCAGAAGCGCGGCTTCGGCGATGGCCGCCTCGCCGGATCTGATTCTGTTCGATGCGCGGCACTCGACGCTGCCGGCGGACGCTTCGGGCGAGTATCTGATCGATGAGGCTGGTTCGACGGTCGAGGTCACGCTCGAGTCCGGGAAGATCTCCGGATATGTCACGCGCATGGGCGATGAGCAGTGCGACAGGGACACACCGCTCACCTTCTTCTTCGACAGGGTGACGGTGGATGGGCATCGCGTAAGCTTTGCGACCAAGAAAGTGCATGGCACCTGGTACGAGTTCGATGGGAGCATTGAGCGCGGCGACGCCAAGACCACACGCGATGAGAACGGCTACTTCCGGCTGACGGGAGCGTGGACGACGCATAACGATGCGCGGCAGAGCCAGTCGCGGGAGCAGGTGAGCTTCAAGTCGACCCCGCGGGAGATCAGTGTAAAGCCGTAGTTCAGCGCACATCCAATTCTGAAAAGAGATCTGGCCCGGAATTTTTAAAAAAGATCCGGCCCGGAACGCATCGATTGACACCAGCAAATCGATTTAGTTATCGTTTGGGCACTCGAGATAATTACGGCTCGCTGCGCGCCTTGTCATGCATATTGCCTTGGGAGTTGAATCGCAGGCGCAAGTTTACGGTCATGTAACAGCAAAGGGATGGGAATGAAATTCGGTCTACGTTTGGCAGTTCTTGGTTTTGCGTTTCTGACGAGTGCCGCAGCCGTTGCTACCGCCCAGCAGGATTTTCCTTACAAGGACCCTAAGCTGCCGGTCGAGAAGCGAGTCGATGACCTGGTCTCGCGGATGACGCTGGAAGAGAAGGTCTCGCAGATGATGAACGGCGCGCCGGCCATTCCACGCCTGGATGTTCCGAAGTACGACTGGTGGAGCGAGGGGCTGCATGGCATTGCGCGGTCGGGCTATGCGACGGTGTTTCCGCAGGCCATCGGCATGGCGGCGACGTGGGACACCGAGCTGATGGGCCAGATCTCGACGACCATCTCGACGGAGGCGCGCGCGAAATACAACCAGGCAATCCGCGACAACGTGCACAGCATCTACTATGGGCTGACCATCTGGTCGCCGAACATCAACATCTTTCGCGATCCGCGCTGGGGGCGCGGACAGGAGACCTACGGCGAAGACCCGTACCTGACCAGCCGGCTGGGTGTGGCGTTTGTAAAGGGGCTGCAGGGAGACGATCCGAAGTACTACAAAACCATCGCGACATCGAAGCACTACGCGGTACACAGCGGTCCGGAATCGAGCCGCCATAAGTTCAATGTCGATCCTTCGCCGCACGATCTTGAGGACACGTATTTTCCAGCGTTTCGCGCGACGGTGACCGAGGGCAAAGCCGACTCCGTGATGTGCGCCTACAACGCGGTGGAAGGCGAGCCGGCCTGCGCGAGCAAAATGCTGCTGGAGCAGACACTGCGCAAGGACTGGGGATTCAAGGGCTACGTGACGTCGGACTGCGGTGCGGTGGACGACTTCTTCATGCCCAACACGCATATGACATCGCCCGATGCCGAGCATGCTTCGGCGACCGCGGTGCTGGCGGGCACGGACACCAACTGCGGCGATACCTATAACGCGTTGGTGAAGGCGGTGCACGACGGGCTGATTACCGAGGCGGCGATCGATGTGGCGGTGAAGCGCCTGTTCACAGCGCGCTTCGAGCTGGGCATGTTCGATCCGATCAGCGACGTGAAATATGCGCAGATTCCGATAAGCGAGGACGATTCGCAGGCGCATCGCGAACTAGCACTGAAGGCGGCACGTGAATCGATGGTGCTGCTCAAGAACGAGGACAATTTTCTTCCGCTGAAGACCGAGGGCAAGACGATTGCCGTGATTGGGCCGAATGCCGCGGCGCTGGCTGCGCTCGAGGGGAACTACAACGCGGTGCCTTCGCATCCAGTGCTGCCGGTGGATGGATTGCGCGAAGAGTTCCAGAAGATAAACGGCGGTGGCGCGAAGGTGGTGTATGCGCAGGGCTCGGCGTACGTTGAGGGGTTGCCGGTTCCGGTTCCGCGCACCTTGTTCCATCCCTCGGCGGTGGCGCGCGAAGAGGGTTTGAAGGGCGAATACTTTGCTGCGCCGGACTTCGGTGGGAAGCCGGTGCTGACACGCGTCGATCCGCAGATTGATTTCGATTGGAACTCAGCAAGCCCAGCGCCGGGGATTCCAGCCACCAGCTTTGCGGTGCGTTGGACGGGCACGATTTCTGCTCCAGCCGCAGGCGACTACAAGCTGGGTGTGAGCCTGTCGCATTGTTATCCGTGCGGCGACCACGAGAGCTACACGGTGTACCTCGATGGCCAGCAGGTAGCGGAGTTCGGATCAGATGAGAGCAAAGATTTCCGCTCCAGCAACACGCCGGACTTCAGCCTGAGCCTTCCCGACACCAAGCCGCACAGCTTCCGCGTGGACTACTCGCATCATGCGCCGCTGTTTGGCGCCGGGCTCACGCTGAACTGGATGCCTCCCACACAGCCACTGCGCGACGAGGCGGTGAAGGTCGCACAGGGCGCTGATGTAATCGTTGCGTTCGTGGGATTGTCGCCCGAATTGGAAGGTGAGGAAATGCCGGTGCACGTGCACGGCTTTGCCGGCGGCGACCGCACGGACATCAATCTGCCCGCAGTGCAGGAGGATCTGCTGAAGGCGCTGCAGGCAACAGGTAAGCCTATTGTTGTGGTGCTGATGAATGGCTCGGCGGTGGCGGCGAACTGGGCGCAGCAGAACGCGAAGGCGGTGATCGAGGCCTGGTATCCGGGTGAGGTGGGGGGAACGGCGATTGCGGAGACGCTGGATGGTAAGAGCGATCCAGGCGGACGGCTGCCTGTGACCTTCTATGCCTCGAACGATCAGCTGCCGAGTTTTGACGACTACTCGATGAGGAACCGGACCTACCGGTACTTCGCGGGCAAGCCGCTGTATGGATTCGGCTATGGGTTGAGCTATACGCACTTCACGTATTCGGATCTGAAGCTTTCATCGAGCACGGTGGCTGCGGGGGATACGCTCACCGTCGAGGCCGATGTGCGCAATGCGGGATCGCGCGCGGGCGATGAAGTAGCGGAGCTGTATCTGACGCCGCCGAAGACCGATGTGTCCGCGATCCATGAGCTGAAAGCCTTCGAACGCATTCATCTGGCCGCGGGTGAGAGCAGGCATGTGGAGTTCAAACTGTCTCCGCGTCAGCTGAGTGAAGTGGATGCGCAGGGCAAGCGTGCGATGTCGGCGGGTACGTATTCGGTGTTTGTCGGTGGGCAGCAGCCGGAGGCGGACAAGGGCAAGTCGGCGGAGTTCACCATCACCGGGAGTCAGGAACTTCCCCGCTAAATTTTTTGCGAGGCCAATGTGATGCGTGCGCTGCGTGGTGTGGCCTTCGGTGCATTGCTGCTGGTGTCTGTTCCGGTGCTGGCCGAGGATGGCTCGGCGGGATGGCTGCGCTATGCGCCCCTGGATCATGAGGCGGCTGCGGCGATCGCGAAGGGTTTTCCGCGCTCTGTAGAGGTGCTCGATTCGTCTCCGGTTGTGCTCAGCGCGCAGCGCGAGGCGGTCAAGGGCATCTCGTCGATGCTGGGGGTGCAGGTTGACGCGGCGTCTTCATCTGTAGCGACTGGCTCTGTGGTACTGGGAACGGTTGACGGGATGAAGCAGCGCTTCCCTTCCTGGAAGCCTGCCGGGTCGACGGGACCAGATGGCTTCGAGATTGAATCCATAAAAAGCCACGGTCATGGTTACATTATCGTCGCCGGCGGCGGTGCGCGTGGTGTTTTGTACGGGACTTTTCGCCTGCTGGAGAAGATTGCCGAGGGTCAGAATATTTCGAAGCTGAACGACGTGGAGACTCCAGCCGCTCCTATTCGCTGGGTCGATCAGTGGGATAACCTGAACGGCACGATTGAGCGTGGATATTCTGGCCGGTCGATCTTCTTTGATAATGAGAACGTAAGAGCTGATCTGTCGCGTGCTGGTAAGTACGCGCGGCTGCTGGCTTCTGTCGGCATCAATGGCTGCGACGTGAACAACGTGAACGCCGATCCGAAGATGCTTTCGCCAGACATGATTCAACAAGTCGCGCGCATTGCGGATGCCTTTCGTCCCTGGGGCGTGCGGCTGGCGCTGTCGGTGGATGTGAGCAGTCCGAAGGTTGTCGGTGGTCTCGATACCTTCGATCCGCTTGATCCTAAGGTCATCGCCTGGTGGCAGAAGGCCGTCGACGATGTGTACGCGAAGATTCCCGATCTGGCCGGCTTCACGGTGAAGGCGGATTCAGAGGGGCGCGCCGGCCCGTCGCAGTATGGGCGCACGCCGGTGGATGCGGCCAACGTGATTGCGCGGGCGCTCAAATCACACGGCGGAGTCCTGCTGTATCGCGCCTTCGTCTACAACCATCACGCCGACTGGCGGGATCTGAAGGCGGATCGGGCGCGCGCGGCGTATGACATCTTCCATCCGCTGGATGGCAAGTTCGATGACAACGTGATTGTGCAGATCAAGAATGGGCCGATTGATTTTCAGGTGAGGGAGCCGGCCTCTCCACTGTTTGCTGGCTTGCGGCAGACCAATACCTCGATTGAGGTGCAGGCGACGCAGGAGTACACCGGTCAGCAGCGGCACCTGGTGTATCTGATTCCGATGTGGAAGCAGGTTCTGGATTTCGATATGCGGGCAGATGGGCGAGCGACTCCTGTGAAGGAAATTGTCGAGGGCAAGTCGTTTCATCGGCCGCTGGGCGGGTTTGTGGCTGTGGCCAATGTGGGGCTGGATGAGAACTGGCTGCATCATCCTTTGGCCATGGCGAATTTGTATGGATACGGGCGGCTGAGCTGGAATCCGGATACTTCAGCGGAGACAATTGCGAGCGACTGGACGCGGCTGACCTTCGGCAATAATCGCAAAGTTGTGGACACCGTGTCCGCGATGCTGATGGAGTCGTGGCCGTTTTATGAGGACTACACGGGGCCGCTGGGGCTGGGCACGCTGACGAATATCCTGGGGCCGCACTATGGGCCGGGCATCGAGTCGGCGGAGCGCAATGGATGGGGCCAATGGCTGCGCGCCGATCACGAGGGCATCGGCATGGACCGGACTGTGGCTACGGGCACGGGATATATCGGGCAGTATCCGCCGGAGGTTGCGGCGATGTACGAGTCGTTGAAGACTTGTCCGGATGCGCTGCTGCTGTTCATGCATCATGTGGCTTACTCGTACAAGCTGCATGATGTGAGCCCGTACAACGGGGATACGGTTGTGCAGTGGGTGTACGACTCGCACTATCGCGGGGCTGATGGCGCGGCGAAGCTGGTGGAGCAGTGGAAGAGCCTGTCCGGTCTGGTGGATGCTGAACGCTATGAGAAAGTTTTAGCTCTGCAGACGTATCAGGCAGGACACGCGATTGTGTGGCGTGATGCGGTGAACAGCTGGTTCCACAAGATGTCGGGCATCGATGATGCGCAGGGGCGCGTGGATCATTTTCCGGATCGCATTGAGGCTGAGGCGATGACGCTCGACGGGTATGCGCCGATCGATGTGACGCCGTGGGAGGATGCTTCTGGCGGGAAGGCTGTGGAGTGCAAGCGTGATGAATGTTCGGCGACGGTCACGCTTCAAAGACCCGCTGGGACGTATGACATTGCGGTGCAGTATTTCGATCTGCACGATGGGGCTTCGATGTATCAGCTTTATGTGGGTTCGAAGCTGATCGGTGAGTGGAAGGCGGACGACACGATTCCCTTCAATACGATCGGCGGGGATACCTCGACGCGGCATGTGATTCGCGGTGTTTCGCTGCGGCCGGGAGATGTCTTGAGGCTTGTGGGGCGGCCGGATGGTGGAGAGGCGGCTCCGGCGGATTATATGGAGATTGAGCCGGCTCAGAGATAGTTGCGATTCCGCGCCGGCTTCGCCTCAGCGGCTAAAGCCACGGGTCTCTTGTCGCTTACAGCACGGCTGAAGCCGTGCCCTGACAGGAAGCGCTTCTCACCGGTGCGAGGTTCGCATCCCACATCTCAAAGTCGAGAGCCTTCGGCGTCTCTCAGAGCAGGTTGTGGGGCACCCGACGCTGGTGAAATCCCACATCTCAAAGGTGAGATGTGGGGCACCCGGTTGCGTTGTGTCCCTACACGTTGAACTTGAAGAAGAGGACGTCTCCGTCTTTCACTACGTACTCTTTGCCTTCGGAGCGTAGCAGGCCTTTTTCTTTTACGGCCTGTTCGGTGCCCAGCGTGAATAAATCTTCGCAGGCGTAGCAGTCGGCCTTGATGAATCCGCGCTCGAAGTCGGAGTGAATGACTCCCGCCGCTCCTGGTGCTTTGGTCCCGCGGCGGATGGTCCAGGCGCGGCACTCGTCCTCGCCGGCGGTGAAGTAGGTGATCAGATCGAGCAGTCGATAAGCGGAGTGGATGAGGCGGTTGAGGCCGGGCTCGGTGAGTCCGACGCTTGCGAGAAATTCAAGGCGTTCCTCTGGTTCAAGTTGTGCGATTTCGCTCTCGAGAGCTCCGCAAATGCGGACTACCTGCGCGCCTTCTTCGGCCGCCCGTTTCTCGACGGCTTCGGTGTAGGCGTTGCCGGCGGTGAGCGCAGCTTCGTCGACGTTCGCGACGTAGAGCTGCGGCTTGGCGGTGATGAGGAAGAGCTCGCGGGCGATGAGCTTGTCTTCAGGGGTAAGATCGGCGGTGCGGGCGGGTTTGCCTTCGCCGAGCACGGCCTGCAGCTTGTCGAGGACGGCAAGCTCGGCCTTGGCCTTGGCGTCATTGCCTTTGGCGGCGCGCTCGGTGCGCGTGCGGCGCTTCTCGACGGATTCGAGGTCGGCGAGCAGCAGCTCGGTATTGATGATGTCCATGTCGTGCAGCGGATTGACGCCGCCGGCGACGTGAATGACCTCGGGATCGTCGAAGCAGCGGACGACGTGGGCGATGGCGTCGGTGGCGCGGATGTGTCCCAGGAACTGGTTGCCGAGGCCTTCACCCTTCGATGCGCCTTCGACCAGGCCGGCGATGTCGATGAACTCCATGGTGGTGGCGACGATGCTGCGGGGATGGAAGATGGCGGAGATCTTGTCCAGCCGCTCATCGGGGACGCTGACGACTCCGGTGTTGGGGTCGATGGTGCAGAAGGGGTAGTTCGAGGCCTGGGCCTTGGCCGAGGTTAGCGCGTTGAAAATGGTGCTTTTGCCGACGTTCGGCAAACCTACAATTCCACAATTCAGGGGCATGGTTCTATTGTCGCAAAAGCTGGCTAAAAAGCCGTCGCCAAGGGCCGGGTGGCGTCTTCGCCGTGATTTTAGGAGCGAAAAGATTGACATCGACGGTCCGGCTTCCTACTCTCAATCTCATGGCGGCCGCACTCCCGAGCAATATCCGCAGCCTCTCCGATACCGAGAAGTTTGAGCTGCTGGACGCGATATGGGCAGACCTTGAAGCTCATGCACCCTCGCTCAGCTCAGAGCAAGAGGAAGAACTCGACCGGCGCATCGCCGCATACCAGAGCGACCCTCCCGCCGGGACGCCATGGGAGCAGGTGAAGGCCGGGCTGCCCAAACGGTGAGTCTTCCCGTTCTATGGTCAGACGAAGCGAAAGCGGAGTTCTATGAGGCCGAGCAGTGGTATGCGGACATCAGCGTGCCGCTTGCAGAACGATTCGTTCAGGCCGTCGAAGATACTGTCCATCTGATCGCTGAGTTCCCTTTACGCTTTCCCGTTGTCTACCGAGAGCGAAGGCGTGCAGGGGTACGACGCTTTCCTTATGGCTTGTTCTACCAGATTGAGGCGGATCGCATTCTAGTGATCGCTTGTTTTCACGGGAAGCGCAACCCGCGGCGATGGCAGCGCCGTTGAAAAGGTGCTTTCGCCCACACTCGGCAAACCGATGATTCCACAGTTCAGAGGCGATTCGCGCCTTCGGCGCAAGGACTGGTCTGGGATTGGGCACCCGGCATCAGGCCCGACGGAACGATTTGGCGGGCGGGTGCGTAATAGATATCGGTGGGACGAAGGCCGTTTTGCGTCCGGGAGCCGGGTTTTGGCTGCTAGACTCGTCTCATCTGGCGGCCCGGCGTTATTTTATGGAATTTAAAGAAGCGATCAAGATTGCTCTGCAGTCGCTGTGGGCGAACAAGCTGCGCTCGGTGCTCACGCTCGTCGGCGTGGTCATTGGCGTGTCGTCGGTAATTGCCGTCATCACGCTGACCAATGGCGTGAACAAATATGTGGCCACCAAGGTTTACGGCTATGGGGCGGATGTTTTCACGCTGAGCAAGCAGTCTCCGGTGATCTTCAGCTACGAGCAGTGGCAGAAGTTCCAGAAGCGCAAGAAGCTTACCTACGACGACTACAAGGCCATCGACGAGAACTGCAAGAGCTGCGTAAGCGTGGGCGCTCTGCTCAGCAACAGCGGCAAGATCGTCTACCAGAACCACTCGAGCGACAACACCAGTATTCGCGGCTGGACCTGGAACATGCCGGCCATCTCGAACCTGAATGTGGTGCTGGGGCGCAGCTTTGTTCCGGCGGACGACCAGTACGGGACGCGAGTGGCGATCATCGGCTACGACATTGTCGATAACCTGATGCCGAATGGCGATCCCATTGGTAAAGAGATTCGCGTCGACGGCGAGCCTTACACGGTGATCGGCGTAGGCGAGCGGCAGGGCAAGACGCTGGGCACCAGCCAGGACAATTATGTTTCGGTGCCGATTACGGCGTATCAGCACACATATGGGACGAACGACAGCGTCACCATTTATGTGAAGGCCGGAGCGGTGGGTCCGGTGTTAGAAAGGGCTTCAGACGAGGCGCGGGTGCTATTACGCTCGCGGCGGCACGATGCTCCGGGAGCGGAAGACAGCTTCGAGCTCTCGACCAATGAGACGTTTGTCGGTCTATGGAAGAGCATCAGCTCGACGTTCCTGTTTGTGGTGATCGGGATCGCGTCGATTTCGCTGGTAGTGGGCGGCATCGTGATCATGAACATCATGCTGGTGTCGGTGACGGAGCGGACGCGGGAGATCGGCGTGCGCAAGGCGCTGGGGGCGCGGTACAACGACGTGCTGCTGCAGTTCCTGATCGAGTCGGGAACCATGTCGCTGCTGGGCGGATTTATCGGCATCCTGGTGGGTGCGGGTGTAGCTAAGCTGGTGACGGTGTTGATCGGCTTCCCCTCGGACATTGCTCTCTGGTCGGTGCTGATGGCTCTGTTCGTCTCGGCGGGGATTGGAGTTTTCTTCGGAGTGTATCCGGCGCGGCGTGCGGCGATGCTCGATCCGATTGTGGCGTTGCGGTCGGAGCTTTAACGGCAGCTGAAAAGCGGCCAGCTAAAACCCGGCTAGCTAAGAAGCGGTTAGCTAAAAGCCGGTTAGCAAAAGGCAAAGGCAAAAGCAAAAGCAAAAGCAAAAGCCTAAGGCGCAAGACTTGAAAGGCTAGAGCCAGGAGCTAGGTTATGCGATTTGGAAGCACGGGCGAATCGGTAAAGATGGCGCTGGAGACGGTGCGTGCGAACAAGCTGCGCTCCGGGCTGACCATTCTGGGCATCGTGATCGGCGTGATGACCGTGATCACGATTTCGTCGATCATCAGCGGCCTGAATGCGAATGTTGAGAACTGGGTGAATTCGCTGGGCTCGAATGTGCTGTGGATCTTCCACATGCCGGTGATCGGCGTGCGCCCGACGACGGAAATGCTGGCGCGCAAGAAGATGACCTATGACGATGCGATCGCGATGCGCGATCTGCCGCATGTGGTTTCGACGAATGCGGGTGTGCGTCATGCGAATCCCATCTTCCAGGTGGGCATTATCGGCATCAAGTACGGCACGAAGAAGACGCAGGGCACCATGCTTGAAGGCGACACAACTGCGCTGCCCGACGTGACCGACTTCAAGCTCACCCAGGGGCGCATGTTCACGGAGACTGAAAATGATTCGGCCGCGAACGTGGTGATTCTGGGACATGACGCGGCGCAGAAGCTGTTTGGGAATGAGCTGGCCGTAGGCAAAGAGGTAGAGATCGAGGGCGACCTGTTCACGGTGATCGGCGTGGTGGACAAGCTGAAGCAGGTCTTCGGCGGCGGCGATAATCCTGAAGACAACAAGGCGACCTTTCCCTATCGCACCTTTAAGAAGCTGCATCCGGAAGACAAAGACAACTGGCTGAGCGTGAAGTATGACGACCCGAAGAATCGGGCGCTGGTGGAGGATGAGATACGCGAGCTGCTGCGGCGGCGTCGCAAGGTGCCGACGTGGAAGGCGGATGATTTCGAAATCTTCGCGCCGGATTCGATCGCGCGGCTGTGGAATCAGCTGACCGGCGGCCTGGCCATCTTCATGGTCGCGGTATCCAGCGTGGGCCTGATGGTGGGCGGCGTAGGCGTGATGAACATCATGCTGGTGTCAGTGACAGAGCGGACGCGCGAGATTGGGGTGCGCAAGGCGATTGGCGCGACCAAGCGGAATATCCTGACGCAGTTCACGACCGAAGCGATCACTTTATGCGCCATCGGCGGCATTATCGGCATTATCGGCGGAGCGATTATTACGCTGCTGATCCGCCTGATCATCTCGGCGCTGCCCGCGACCATGTCGGCGACGTGGGCCATTATTGGATTCACGGTGTCGCTGGCCATCGGCCTGGTCTTCGGCATCTATCCCGCATGGAAGGCGGCCAATCTGGATCCAATTGAGTCGCTGAGATATGAGTAGCGCGCGCAGCGCGCTACTCAGCGGTCAGCTTGCCTGTGGCAGTCAGCAGTCAGGCATGAAGACGGCCAGCGTACAGCTGGGTCAGACATGCTGGTCCTCTGCTTATAAAATGTAGCTTTCATGCTGGCTACGATTGTTGCTGCGGCAACTACCATCCTCACGTTCATCGGAATCTTCTTCTACATCGCCGCTCTGTGGAGTGCGCGCTCGTTCATGCGCCGCAAGATGCAGGCTGCCGAGTTTGCGCCGCCGGTGAGCATTCTCAAGCCGGTGAAGGGGCTCGATCCGGAGATGTACGAGGCCTTCGCCAGCCATTGCCGGCAGAATTATCCGGGCGAATACGAAATTCTCTTCGGCGCTTCCAGCATGGATGATCCCGCGGTGCCGGCGATTGAGCGGCTGCAGGCTGAATTTCCGGACAAGAATATCCGGCTGGTGCTGTGCCCGGAAAAGCTGGGGATGAACGGCAAGGTGAGCAATGTGGCGCAGTTGGCGGCGCAGGCGCGGTACGACTATCTGGTGGTGAATGACAGCGACATTCGCGTGTCGCCGCGTTATCTGGAGCGGATTGCCGGGGCTTTCGCTGTGCTGCAGAAAGGCAAGACGGTTGGTCTGGTAACGGCTCCGTATCGCGGGCGCGCGCATCGCACGCTGGGATCGAAGCTGGAGGCGCTGGGAATCTCTACCGATTTTTTCCCCGGCGTGCTGGTGTCTCTGAAGCTCGACGGCGAGATTCGTTTCGGGCTGGGGTCGACGCTGGCTATCTCGCGCGAGGCTCTGGATAAGATCGGCGGATTTGCTCCGCTCGCCGACGCTTTGGCCGATGACTACGAACTGGGACTGCGGGTGGCGCAGGCGGGGTTTGCGGTTCATCTGAGCGGCGAGGTGGTGGAGACTTCGGTTCCGGCCTACGATCTGCGCGGATACTTCGATCATCAGCTGCGCTGGGCGCGCGGCATTCGCGATTCGCGCAAGCTGGGGTATGCCGGGCTGATGTTTACCTTCGGATTGCCGTGGGCTCTCATCAATCTGCTGACTTCGGGATTCAGCATGGACAGCGTTGCGTTATTGAGCATGGCCTGCCTGGCTCGGGTGACGCTGGCGCTGGCGGTGGGTGTGGGCGTTCTGGGCGACTGGCAGGTGTTGCGCGATCTGTGGCTGCTGCCGGTGCGGGATTTGGCGGCGATGTGGGTCTGGGCGTGGAGCTTTGCCAGCGATACGGTGGTCTGGCGCGGGGAGCGGTTCGTGCTGAAGGATGGGAAGCTGGAGAAGCAGGGCGTCAGCAAATAAGCGCAGGGGTGCTCAGTACCTGAAGATTATTGCTTTTCTTGTTGCTTGTAGCTTTCGAAGTCCGACTGAAACTCTTTCAGGAGTTTACGTGCTTCGGTCTCATGCTTTCCGTGGGGAAAATGTGCAAGAAACATTTCGTAATCGTTAACGAAGCCGGCCGTTTCCTCTTTTGATCCCTCTGCATCAAGGCAAGCGTTCAGTGTGTGACCGAGCTTTCCTCGCCACCATGCCGCTTCGGCATACCGGCCTTCGGGCAATTCGGAAAGGTAATCTAAATATCCCTGGGGCGAAACAGTCCATTCGCCGTCATACTCGCACCATAAGATAGAAGCGCCATACTGATTTGCCATCTGAATCTCCGGAGTCGTGCTTTTCTTCCAGGCTTCCCAATCAAAGGTGAACTTTCCATCTCGATTGCCGGTTTGATTCAGCGCGTATGCGAAGCGGTCTGCTGCGTTGTTGAGCAAATATGTGTGAGCGGCTTTGCTCTGCGGAGTTTTTGCAGAAAGAATGGCCGCGTGTTCGCGCTGCAGCTGATTTGCGAGGATGTCGACGGATGCTGCTGTCTGCGATCGGGTTGCGGGGCTATTGCAGAGCGAGAGAAGCGCAAGGGCGACCTTAGAGATGTTCATCTTCATTTTTCACGCCCAGCTGATGGAGGTTGTTTCTCCAGCCTTGTTTCCGCATCTCCAGGAGCCCCACTCAAGCCGAAAAGATGGCTTGAATGGGCCACCCCATATGTTAATAGGATCGAAACCAACTAGATGGATTCCACCACCGGCGAACAGGCGATACGTCTGGCATATTGCTTGCCATTCTTTCGACATACCACCAGCCGTCAAAGTGAGCGGTGTAATTTTTGCCTCGAATATCGACTATGGAGACATCGCAGGTGAAGGGGCTTTGAAGCTCAGTTCCATATGGAGTAGGTCTGCTAAGTTGCAGGTCATACATCAGGGTTAATAAGGCTGATTGAACTAATTCCTGGCTTGATCCAGAAGTCTGCACAAGCCTAAAGAACATCTGAGAGTACCAACTTGGCAAACCAGAGAGGGGTTCCCGCAGCAGGTTTGCCGGAAATCCCTGGCCGGTCAACAGGTCGATGGTGAGAGTGTTGACACCGGTTTCCCGCGCGAAACGTAAGATGTGTCCCATTGAATAGTCATCAAGGGAGTAGTTCGTCAGGCTGGTAAAAGAGGCGCCGATATTGTGCGCCACACCTTTTAACACCTTGAATTTTGGCATAGGCAATTTCAGTCGGGACGGTCGTTGCTCAGCTAAACCTTAGAAAGCGGCTCCGCCGTTGTTGGGCTGGTTGCTTACGATTTCTCTTCCGCCGTCGCGAGCTACTACGTAGGTCTCTGCCGGCAGCTGGGGGACGGATTCCGGGGCGGTCCATAGGAAGACGCGGCCGGGGCCGTTCCATAGCTTGGCGAGCGCGTCGATATCGAGAAAGACCGGTGGTGCATCGGAGGCCGATGATCCGGGGGCGAGGTCGGTTGCGGGCGTGCTGAGCATTTGTACGCGGCGCTCGAGATAGAAGCCCAGCGCCGAGGCCTCCTCGTAGCGGCCTTGAATCACTACGGCGTCGGCCTGTTCGACTTCGGGCTTGATGGCCTGGGCGAGGATGGCCGAGGAGAAGACGGGCGAGAAGGTATTGAGCGCGATGTGGGCGGCGATGAGCACGAAGGCCATCATGCCGGCGAGGAAGCAGTTGGCCATGCGCGCCTGATTGCGGAGGCGGAAGACGAGATTCGCGGTGACGCCGACGGCGAGGGCAGCTGCGAAGATGAGCAGCGGGATGCGGAAGGCTCCCATGGAGGCGAAGGTCAGGTCGGTAAGGTATCCGAAGAAGAGGCGATGCTGCTCGGGGTGCAGATGGAGGAGCGTTGCGATATCTGCTCCGAAGCCGGGAAAGGGAGCGCGCAGTCCGAGATAGGCTGCGGCGATGGCTTTGGCGATGCCGCCGGCGAAGAAGATCCAGGCGAAGATGCGGCCGAGGCGCGAAGGCGCAGCTTCATCGTCGGTGAGCCATGAGGCGGCGAGAATGGCCAGCGCGGGAAGCGCGGGGATGGCGGAAAACTCGTGACGGTTCCAGAAGCTGAAGAAGAGCGCGACAACGACCAGCCATAGCACGCAGAGCAACTGGCCCTGCTGTTTGCAATCGAGCTTCTGGGCGCGCGCGAAGACGTTGCGCGAGATGCGGCAGAGCGCGGCGATAGAGAAGAAGCTCCAGGGCAGCAGAAAGATGAGCAGGAAGGCCCAGAAGAGCAGCAGCGGCGTGTGCCAGACCCGTGGGAGCGCCAAAAAATAGGGACGCCTGGGATTGGCCGAATGAGCTGCGAGCCTCCAGGGCAGCGCTATGACCAGGAAGATGGCGATGGCGAGCGCCGGGTGCCAGCGCAGCAGATGGCTGAGTTTCCGCATGAAGAAAAGGAAGAGAACCACAATGGCCATGGGCAGGATCACGCCAGCCGGTCCGGCGGTGAGCGTACCCAGTGCGCAGCAGAAGGCAAATCCGATAGCGGTTCCGGCGGAGGGTGCGCGCGTGGATCGCCAGAAGAAGTAGAGAGCGGTGGTGATGCAGAGGGTGAGCACCAACTGCGGATAGAGCAGGTGGGCGAAGAGAAAAATCCCACACGAGGTAATGAGAATGAGCGCGGAATAGAATCCGGCGACCGGGGTGAGGAACATGCGCGCGCCAAGCGCGAGGGTGACGATGAAGAGCGCGAGCGCGGCGAAGGCCAGGGGCAGGCGCGCGGCCCAGTCGGTGACGCCGAAGAGCTTAAAGCTGACGGCGGTGGTCCAGGTGAGGAGGGGCGAGACGGAGAGATAGCGGACGCCGTCGATGTGGGGGGTGATCCAGTTGCCGGTAGTGGCCATTTCGCGCGCGGCTTCAGCCTGCACCGAGTCGACGCCATCGAGCAGCGGAGGCTTGAGCAGCGAGAACGATCCGTAAAGCAGAAACCAGAGGCCGAGCAGCGGAAACCAGAAGCGCTTGGCGGTGAGGAGGCTGTTCATCGGCAGACGACCTTCGCGAAACTGGAGTGGCCGAGGCGCGGGTGGTGGCGCATCTGGCGATTATAAGGGGGCAGCGAGTCCGCCGGTTAGCAAGTTCGCGGGACGGGCCGTCCGGGCGACTGCGCTTCGCGCGGGTGATTAGGCTGTCTCCTAACCGTCGCGATTGGCAAAAGGAGGGCATCCGGCAGAGCTTGCGGGCCGGCCGAAGTCCACGGGGGCATGGATGACTCATGAACGACCTCGATCAGCGGAGAGATGCATTGAGAGGCAAGTGGCGGCGTTTCAGGTGGGGATGTTTTGCGTTTGCGCGCTGGCCTTGATCACAACGGCTCATCGGCGGGTTATGAACAAGAGATGCACCGCGAAGACGCGAAGATCGCAAAGGCTGCGGGGGCAGAGCGCATAGGCACGGCTGATCATCGGCTGACGATATAGTAAAACCTGGTCCGGATTTTCTATGGCTACACTTCCGCAGGTTCCCGCTACTACGCTCATCTACAACGACTGGTATCCGGCGATGCGCAGTGAGCTGCTGGCCGGTAAGAAGCTGCAGACGACGCTGCTGATGGGCATTCCGATGGTGCTGGGGCGGCGGGAGGATGGGCGCATCTTCGCCATGCGCGACAGCTGTCCGCATCGCGGCATTCCCCTCTCGTGCGGATGGTTCGACGGCAAGGCACTTACCTGCAAATATCACGGATGGGTCTTCGAGCCGGTCTCCGGGCAGTGCATGGAGATTCCGTCGCTCACCAGCCAGGACACTTTCCCGCGCAAGCTTTACGGCACGGCTTATCCGTGCGAGGAGCGCGATGGATATGCGTGGGTGTATGTGCCGGAGCCGGGGTCGGGGCGCGTGCGCGCGGAGGATTCAGCACTGGTACCGGTGCCGGAGGTTGCGAAGTTCGGCGAGAAGTTTCGCAGCGCGCACCTGACGGCGGACCTGCCCTGCAATGTGGATCACGGCATTATCGGGCTGATGGACCCGGCGCACGGGCCGTTCGTGCACCAGGCGTGGTGGTGGAGGAAGCGGGCCAGCATTCACGAGAAGGAAAAGCATTTCGAGCCGATTCCGGAGGGGTTCCGGATGTCGGCACACGCGCCTTCGGGGAACTCCGCGCCTTATAAGCTGCTGGGTGTGTATGGCGAGCCAATCACGACGACGATCGACTTTGTGCTGCCGAATCGCAGATATGAGACCATCCGCTGCGGGCCGAAATGGTTCTCGAGCCTGACAACTGTAACTCCTACGGTTGCAAATGCGTGCCGTATCGATGTGTATGCGGCGTGGAATATTTTCTATCCGATACCGTTTGTGACATCGATTGCGAAATTCTTTGGCAAGCGCTTTGTGGAACAGGACCGGGAGACGATGGTGCAGCAGTCGGAGGGGTTGAAGTACGATCCGTCGTTGATGCTGATCGACGATGCGGACAAGCCAGCCAAGTGGTACTTCGCGCTGAAGCAGGCGCGGCTGAATGGCGAGACGGAGAAGCATCCCATGAGCGGGCCGGTAACGCTGCGTTGGAGAAGCTGAATTTTCCTGCTGTGTTGTTTCAGCGGGAGCGATGATCTGCGATTCCCGAATCAATCTTCGTAGCGCTTTTCGCCTGCGGGCACGGCGATGGGGAGACGATTTTCCGGTGAGGCGAGCGGGCAGGTCGCGTACGGGGTGTAGGCGCAGGGTGGGTTCACGGCCTCGTTGAAGTCGAGGAGGAGTTTGCCCGGCTTATTGAGGCCTGCGGAGGGCAGCGCGGTGTCGAGGAAGCGACCTCCGCCGTCAGTGGTTTCGCGGGCGGTGAGGTCTTTGAAGACGAATTCGAGACCGTCGCCATCGGGCATGGGAATCAGCGAGAGTTTCTTTCCGTCGAGCTCGAACTCGGCGTAGCCGGGGACGGGAATCATGCTGGTCTGGCCAAGCTTGTTGACGACCTTGAGGGTGTGCGGCGTGCTGTAGGGAATCCAGCGGGCTTCGACGACGTAGTGCGGGTCGGGCGCATACCAATTCAGACCATGAAAGTGCTTCAAGGCGGGTGACTGCGAGTCCATCACGCGCAGGTAGCGCTGGTTTCCACGGTTGATGGCCCACATGTGGAGTGTTCCAGATTTCATCGCGCCCTTATCGCCTTCGTCGTCGTCAGCGATGACGGGATGGGATGCGGCAGCAGCGTTGCCGGGAAGTACGAGGGATGGATCGGCTGCCAGCAGTGTGACCTTTCCATCCTTCTGCTCCAGGGTCATCAGATGAGCCGGTGCTGCGGCGAGCACGATGGAGTTGTCTTTTGCCGAGCCTACGGTCGTGATTCCAGGTTTAAGCCAGTTCAGGGCGATGAGCGAGAACCAGCCGTAAGGAACGGTGAGCGCTTTGGCTCGCTCGGCGCGGTCCTGCGCGTAGTTTGTTGCGGCTGGAGGCAGGGCGTGGGCGGTGATCGCGGTTGCGAGAAAAGCCGCCAATATTTTCGTGGTCTGTTTGGCCGCGGTGCGCATTTTGCCGGGCTCCCCTGATTTCAAAATGTAACCCAGCGCGTTGTGCCGGGGCTATCTTCAGCCGTCCCTGCGGGACTTGATCTTTATCGCTCTCTTTCCCCGCACGTTGTGCTGGGCTAAGTTCGAACGTCCCTTCGGGACTTTTGGGGCGGTGTTTTGCGCCAGCCACTTCTGCCACTCAACAGAGTTGCCGCAAGCTTAGGTGGCCTCGACTTCAGCTTTTGCGGGTAAAGCAGTCGCGACGCGAAATCTTGCCGGTAAAGCAGATGCAGTTCAGCTCTTGCCGGGTATAGCGGACGCGTGCCGGGCTTTGAGCAGTTGCGAACTCAGCTCTTGTTGGCCGTAATCAGTGATTCCGCTGGCGCCCCATCTTCTTCGATCACCAGCTCTTCGACCGAGATGCGCATCAGCTTGCCGAGCTCGAAGAATTTGCGGCACCAGGAGGTGGGGTCGAGGCTGCAGGATTTGCCAATGCGGCGGTAGACGTCGTACCAGATATTCTGCGCCTGCCAGAGATTCAATTCGAAGGGCAGCTCGGAGATGGTCTGCGAGACCAGCAGCGCGTTTTCGAGGGCGGCACTGTGCTCGGCGGTGTCGACGGTTTCTTCCTGCAGATCGAGCATGGCGCGTTTCATCTTCTGGTCGGCGATGTAGCTGAGCAGCGGCTTGTCGAGCGTGACCTGATCGGCGCGGGCGAGGCCGAGATAGGAGCGCAGCTCGATGGCGTCGATGGGATTGCTTTCGAGGGCGCGGCGCAGGCCGGCGTTGATGGCGAAATTCGCGGCGAGGTTCAGCGCCGTGGGCCGCGGCAGCTGGCTCTCGCTGAGGAAGTGCAGCAGTGCCGCCTGATCGCGGTAGATGGTAATGAGCGAGTCCTCAACCTCAGAGAGTGTGGCCTTCATGATGAGCTCGACGATGCGCAGCTGCTCGTCGCGGAAGAGCGACTGGATGGAATAGGACGGGCCGGGGAAGTAGCTGTCGAAGAGGCGGATGACGGTGGGGAAATCGGCGCGGATAACGGCGGTGCGCACGTGCTGGACAAACTCTGCGTGGGCTGCGGAGCTTTCCGGGCTCGCGTCATATGGCTTTACCGCAGCGGTAATGTTCTGGTCGCCGAAGTGAAGCACGGCGAAGAGAACGGTCTCCTGCTCTTCGGTGAAGTTCGAGGCGATGTGCGCCCGTCCGATGACGATGCGTCCGCGGCCGGAGCTGACGACTTCGTACGCCTGACGCTGGATGGTGTAGCAGAAGAGATCGGTCTGGCTGCCGTAGGTCTTGAAGATGGAGCTGATGGCGTAGTGGGCGGCCACCTGTTCGAGGCCGACACGCATGCCTTTGATGGAGTCGTTGTAGATGGCTGCGCCGTCTTTCCTGGCGGGCACATTGCTTTTGGCTTCGCCGAGCTGGCGGATGAACTCCGGCTCAAGCGCAGCGCCGGCTTCTCCAAGGAGCGAAGCGGCAAGTTGCAGGACGCGGCTGGCGTAGGCGATGATCTGCACGGTCTCGATGCCTGAGATCTCATCGAAGAACCAGCCGCAGCTGGTGTACATGAGCATGGCGTGACGTTCGAGCTCCATCAGCTCGAGGGCGTCGATGCGCTGCTGTTCAGACAGGCCGGTTTTGGCGTAGAGGGTGAGAAAGGCGTCGCGCTTCTCGCGGTCGAGGACGACCTGGATGTATCCGTTGCGGGCGCGGTCGAGATCGGGGAAGAGAGCTTTGGCTTTGGCCTGGGCCAGCGGGGCGACGGTGTCGCGAAGCCAGTCGAGGGCATCACGAAGCGGGGCGCGCCATTGCTGGTTCCATCCCTGATGGCCGCCGTTGCAGCCGCAGTTGGAGCGCCAGCGCTCAATGCCGTGGAAGCAGCTCCACGAGGTGTCTTCGACGATCTGCGCTTCGCAGGTGGGCGGGAATTTGTCGAGGAATTCACCGTAGTTGGTGAGCCTGGCCTGATCGCCGTCGTTGATCCATTTGAGAGCGAAGGCTAACGCCATCTCGCCGTAGCGGTGATGGTGGCCGTAGCTCTCGCCGTCAGTGGCTACGTGGACGAGCTGGGGACGGTCAGCGTCCGTGAAGCCTCCGATGAGGCGGCGGGCGAAGTTTTTTCCATCGTTCAAAAGGCCTTCGAAGGCGATGGCGCGGGAGCGTGGTCCGTCGTAGAAAAAGATGGCGATGGAGCGGCCGTCCTTGAGGCGGACGAGATAGGGCTGCGTGGTGTCGACGGAAGCGTCAGGGGTTTCAATCCAAGGATTCTGTGTTTCGGGATTGGGTGCTTCGGCTAAGGGTTCTTTGGCCGTGGCGGTCGTGCCGTCTGCGGGTGGTGCGCAGTTGGCTTTGGCTGCTTCTCCGTTTTTTGCCGCCGGCGAGACGAGGGGGCGCACGCGGGCGCACTGGCTGGGGGCGAGGACTACGAACTTGATCTCGTGCTGGGCGAGCAGCTCCAGGGTTTCGGTGTCGACGGCGGTCTCGGAGAGCCACATGCCTTCAGGCTTGCGGGCGAAGCGGCTCTCGAAATCGGCGATACCCCAGCGTATCTGGGTGATGCGGTCGCGGGTGGAAGCGAGCGGCATGATTATGTGGTTGTAGACCTGGGCCATGGCCGATCCGTGGCCGGAGAAGCGGTCGCGGCTGTTGAGGTCGGCGTCGAGGATCATGCGGTAAACGCGAGGCGCGTTTTCCTTGAGCCAGGAGAGCAGGGTGGGGCCGAAATTGAAGCTGATCCAGCCGTAGTTGTTGAGGATGCGAACGATGCGGTTCTCGGCGTTCACGATGCGGGCTGCGCCGTTGGGCGCATAGCACTCGGCGGTGATGCGGTCATTCCAGTCGTGGTAGGGCGCGGCCGATTCCTGCGTCTCGACGGTTTCGAGCCAGGGGTTCTCGCGGGGCGGCTGATAGAAGTGGCCGTGGATGCAGATGTAGCGCTCGGGTGCGGGCATCAGGGGGGGTCCTTGAAGACATTATGCGGGTAAAGGATTACTATCGGCCGAATTTGATTTCGATTGCGGCTGAGGATTCACCGCCAAACCGCCAGGAGTGCAAAGAAATGAGCCAGATCTATTCCGGTGGCGGGGAGGGTTTGCCGGTCAGGTCGCAGGCTCTCCACATATACCAGCTGGCTACCGATCGCCAGGGACGCCAGCGCTCGGCGCGGCGGAGCATCTCTGCCGGTTTGGCGAGCATGGTGGCGTCGAAGGGTTTTCTCTTGGGCAGGCGCTTGAAGGTCAATGCGAAGCCTTTGCGTACTCCGTAGTCGCTCACCGGAAAGACGTCGGGGCGGCCGAGGCGGAAAATCAATAACATCTCTACGGTCCAGGTGCCGACGCCGCGCACCTGAGTGAGGCGATCGATGATCTCCTGATCGGGCAGGCGGCGAATCTGGGTCAGCGTGGGGACAGTTCCGTCGATGGTCTTAGCGGCAAGATCGCGCAGGGCTTTCAGCTTGTTGGCGGAGAGGCCGCAGCCGCGCAGCCGGTCTTCGGGCGCGGCCAGGATGTGCTCGGGGCTGGGGTGGAGGTCGCCGAAGAATTCCAGCAGGCGTTTGAGGATGGCGGCAGCGGCTTTGCCGTGGAGCTGCTGATAGATGATGGCTTCGAGCAGGGCTTCAAAGGGCGAGTGCTGGCTCTTGAGGCGCAGGGTAAACGGGCCAGCCCGCTCGATGAGTTTTCCCAAAATGGGATCGGCCTCCGCTAATTCTTTGCAGGCGAGGGTTGTGTCATAGCGCGGGGCTCGGCGACCATCGATCATGGATGGAGCTTAGCTAAGATGCGGCTAGCTGGGAAGCGGGCGGCTGAGAGCCGGTCAGCTCTATATGCCGGCCCGCTTTTTAGCTAGCCGGACTTTAGCTGGCCGCTTCTACGCTGGTGTCTCATCGCCTGGACTCTCGATGTTGATCGGTTGTGCCGATATGTCACGGAGCATATGCAGCGTTCTCTATCTACGACTGATTTAGTCGTTATTTATCAATCAGAAGACTCGTGAGAAATTTTTTGCAGGAGCAAATGGCGGGCTTGATTCTGCTGCCATTCCGCCTGATATATTGATCCTTCGACTCAAAGCGACTATCTCCGGGGTTGTACCGTTCAACGGCGTGACCTCAGCCCATAAAAAGCTGCTTACAGCAGCGCGTTAACCCTCCAACCAAGCGGGATTTTTGAGGAAGCAGGAACGCATTCATGGCGCAGATTTTTGACCGCAGCTCGAACGCGCTGGCCCGGATGAGCCTGGTCTTGACGGGGCTGATCGTCATCGCCCTGGGAGTAACGCTCGACCAGCTGCAACGTTCGCCGTGGGTAACCCGGCAGGGACAGAGAGCGGATCAGCCGGTGCCGTTCAGCCACAAGCATCACGTTCAGGGCCTGGGCCTGCAGTGCCAGTACTGTCACACCTCGGTCGAGAAATCGAGCTACGCGGGCATTCCTCCTACGCGCACCTGCATGAACTGCCATGCTCAGATCTGGACCAATGCGGAGCTGTTGCAGCCGGTTCGCGACAGCTGGGCGACGGGGCAATCGATTGTGTGGACCAAGGTTCATGACCTGCCGGACTTCGTTTACTTCAATCATGAAATTCACGTGAACAAGGGCATGGGCTGTTCGAGCTGTCACGGCCGCATCGACGAGATGCCGATCACCTATCAGCAGAACACGCTGCAGATGGAGTGGTGCCTGAACTGCCATCGCAATCCCGCGCAGAATATCCGGCCGACCAGCGAAATCTACAACATGGCATGGAAGTCGCCTTCGGAGCTGAGCCCGGTATGGTGTGCGGCGGCTGACGTGAAGTCGGGCACGCCCACGGCGCAATCGGTAAGCTGCACGACGAGCGATCCTGCTGCTGGTTCGGGTAATCCGCAGCTGGCTTCGCTGCACCTGACTCCGGCGTTGAATGCGCAGGTAACGGATGCGCCGAGCGGAGTGCTGGCGCCCTTGCCGGTGAGCTACACCAAGTTTACGAGCCAGGAGGCGCTGGGCGGCTTCCTGGTACAGCACTACAACATCCGGTCTCCCCGCGATCTGTCGAGCTGCGAGGTATGCCACCGGTGAAAATACAGGGCACAGAGCTCAGGGCTCAGGGCGCAGGGATCAGAGCGCAGGATGCGGCGATTGACACTATGAGTAAGAACGAGACTGCTACGCAGAGTGCGCCCACCAAGCTGACGCTGGCTGCGGTTCGCGAGAAGCTGGCCGGGCAGACGGGCAAGAAGTACTGGCGGTCGCTGGACGAGCTGGCCGGAACGCCGGAGTTCGAGGCGGCGGTGAAGCAGGAGTTTCCGCAGCAGAGCTCGGAGTGGATCGATCCGGTCTCGCGGCGCGGCTTTATGAAGCTGATGGGCGCGTCGATGGCGCTGGCTGGATTGGCCGGCTGCACCAAGCAGCCCGACGAGCCGATTTATCCGTATGTCAAGGCTCCCGAAGACCTGATCCTGGGCAAGCCGGTTTATTTTGCGACTGCGTTTCCCTTCCCGACCGGCTCTGTGCCGCTTCTGGTCAAGAGCGACGCGTATCGCCCGATCAAGATTGACGGCAATCCCGAGCACCCGATCACCAAGGGCGGTTCGGACCCCTTAACTCAGGGCACGCTGCTCGATCTTTACGATCCTGACCGCTCGCAGCGCTGCTACTATCGCGGCGAAGAGCGGGAGTGGGCGGCTTTCCTGGCCTCCTTCCGCGCCGCGGTTGCGGCCAAGAAGGGTTCGGGTGCCGGGCTTTATTTCCTAAGCAGCACCATCACGTCACCGACGCAGGCGGCGCAGTGGAAGAAGGCGCAGGCCAGCTTCCCGCAAGCCAAGCTGATCCAGTACGACCCGGTCAATCGCGACTCGGCTTACGCGGCCTCGAAGGCGGCCTTCGGCGATTACGCGGATGCGCAGTACAAGCTGGATGCGGCAGATGTGATTGTTTCGCTGGACGCGGACTTCCTCTCCGGCGCGACCTTCCCGGGCTTCCACAAGCTGGCTAAGGATTGGGCTGCGCGGCGCAAGCTCGAAAAGGCCGAAGAGGGCGACTACAGCATGAATCGCCTGTACGCGGTCGAGAGCATGACCACGACGACCGGCCTCAAAGCCGATCATCGTCTGGCGCTCAGGGCGAGCGACATTCCGGGCTTCGCCGCGGCACTGGCGGCGGCAGTTGGGGCGGGGACCAGTCCTTCAAATTACACGTGGTCGGACGATACGCAAAAGTTCCTGGCCTCGGTGGCGAAGGACCTCAAGGCGAGCGGCGGCAAGTGCGTGGTGATTCCGGGCGAGCAGCAGCCGGCCAGCGTACACCTGGCGGCTATCGCCATCAATGACGCGCTGGGCAATGTGGGCAAGACGGTGGTTTACACCGAGACGGTGAATCCGCTGCCTTCGATTCAGGGCGACGACCTGAAGGCCCTGGTTGCCGACATGAATGCGGGCAAGGTGGAGTGGCTGGTTATTCTCAACAGCAACCCCGTCTACTCGGCTCCGGCAGACCTCGAGTTCGAGAACGCGCTGGGCAAGGTAAAGACAACGGTGCATCTCGGGCTGTCGCGCGATGAGACGGGTTTCGTCGCCGACTGGCACCTGGCCGGGACGCATTATCTCGAAACCTGGTCGGATGCACGGGCCTACGACGGCACGGTTTCCATCGTTCAGCCGCTGATCGATCCGCTCTACGGCGGTCACTCGGCGCATGACATTCTGCAGTCGCTGCTGGATAACCCCGACACTTCGGCTTACGAGGCAGTGCGGACTACCTGGGCTGCGCAGGCGACGGGTAAGGCTGGTGACGCAGACTTCGGCTGGCGCAAGATTCTGCACGACGGCTTCATTGCCAATACGGCATTCACGCCGAAGGCGGGCGGAGGCAAAGCTTCCGTTCCTGCAGTCCCGGCGCAGAGTGCTGCCGATTCGATCGAGATCATCTTCCGGCCCGATTATCACGTTTACGACGGGCGCTTCTCGAATATCGCCTGGCTGCAGGAAATTCCCCGGCCGGTGACCAATCTTTCCTGGGACAACGCGGCGCTGATGAGCTACGCGACGCTCGAGAAGATCGGCGCATCCGAGCATGACGTTCTCGAAATTACGCTGAACGGCAAGAAGGTGCTGGCACCCGCGCTTGCCGTCCCTGGGCATGCCGATGGCGCAATCACGCTGCATCTCGGACAGGGCCGCAAGTTCGGGCGCGTGGGCGGCGGTGTGGGCTTCAACGCCTACCAGATTCGCTCGTCCGATGCTCCGCTGTTTGCCTCGGGAGCGACCGTCAAGAAAACCGGCGATGTGTGGGGATTCGCAGTCACCAAGAGCCACTACATCGATCAGCGGTCGGTGGCGGTGGGCGGCGACGGCAGCGGGACGCACTCCATCGAAGGCAACGAGGCGGTGGATCGCGGCATCATCCGCTACGCGACGCTGGACGAGTTCAAGAAGCACCCTGGATTTGCGCACGAAGGCGAGGGCAAGGACGATCCCGAGCCGACGACCAGCATGTTCCCGGCTTATCGCTACGACAAGAATGCCTGGGGCATGTCCATCGATATGAACTCCTGCGTGGGCTGCAATGCCTGCGTGGTGAGCTGCTATGCCGAGAACAACATTGCGACGGTGGGTAAGCACCAGGTGACCATGGGCCGCATGATGGCCTGGCTGCGCATCGACACCTACTACGAGGGCGACCTGGCGGCGCCGCGGGCGCACTTCCAGCCCATGGCCTGCCATCACTGCGAGAACGCGCCATGCGAGCAGGTTTGCCCGGTCGGAGCCACTGTTCACACGCCGGAAGGCCTGAACACCATGGTCTATAACCGCTGCGTGGGCACCCGCTACTGCTCGAACAACTGCCCCTACAAGGTGCGCCGCTTCAACTTCCTGCTGTACTCCGACTATGAGACGGAGAGCCTCAAGCTGGGCCGCAATCCGGATGTGACGGTGCGCAGCCGCGGCGTGATGGAGAAGTGCAGCTACTGCGTGCAGCGCATCAACGAGGCGAAGATCCAGGCGGATAAGGAAAATCGCGAGATTCGCGACGGCGAGATTCAGACGGCCTGCCAGCAGGCCTGCCCGACCGATGCCATCGTCTTCGGCAACATCAACGATGGATCGAGCCGGGTGAGGAAGTTCAAGCAGCAGGAGCGCACGTACGGCGTGCTGGCGGACATCAACACCCGTCCGCGCACGACGTATGTGGCCGAGGTCATCAACATCAATCCGGAACTTGCGGCGGCGCGCGGCGAGTTTGCGCCGGAGAACAGCTAGGACAGCAAGGCGAGGCGAAGAGGTTCACGAGATGGCAACCAGAAACGCACCAGTCCCTGATTCGTCGCTGGATCCGATGCTCGACCCGATTACCGGGGAGCAGGTGGTCCTGGCGCCGGGGCATACGTTCAAGTCGGTTACGGAGACGATTGCCAACATCGTCCTGACGCCGCACACGCCGCTGGGCTGGTTTGCCGGTCTGGCGCTGGCGGGCGGTGTGATGGGCGCGCTGCTGGTCGCGGTGGCGTGGCTCTTCCTGCGCGGTGTCGGCATCTGGGCCATCACCATCCCCGTGGCCTGGGGCTTTGCGATTATCAACTTCGTCTGGTGGATCGGTATCGGCCACGCCGGGACGCTGATCTCAGCCATCCTGCTGCTCTTCAAGCAGCAGTGGCGCAACTCGATCAACCGCTTCGCCGAAGCCATGACCATCTTCGCCGTGGTCTGCGCCGGCATGTTCCCGCTGATTCACGTCGGGCGTCCCTGGCTGGGGTACTGGCTATTTCCTTATCCCAACTCGATGAACGTGTGGCCGCAGTTCCGCTCGCCGCTGCTGTGGGACGTTTTTGCGGTCTCGACCTACGCAACCATTTCCGTGGTTTTCTGGTACATCGGCATGATTCCCGATCTCGGAACCATGCGCGACCGCTCGAAGACGCGCTTCGGACAGTATGTGTACGGCATCGTGGCCATGGGCTGGCGCGGTTCGGTGCGCCACTGGGTGCGCTATGAGACGGCCTCGCTGCTGCTGGCCGGATTAGCGACGCCGCTGGTGCTCTCGGTACATACGGTCATCAGCTTCGATTTCGCGGTGGCGCTGCTTCCCGGCTGGCATACGACGATCTTCCCGCCTTACTTCGTGGCCGGCGCCGTGTATTCAGGCTTCGCCATGGTCATTACGCTGGCGGTGCCGATCCGCAAGTTCTACCACCTGGAAGACATGATCACGCTGCGCCATCTGGACAACATGGCCAAGGTCATGCTGACGACGGGGCTGATCGTGGCTTACGGGTACGCCATGGAAGTATTCATGTCCTACTGGTATTCGGCCAGCCACTGGGAATACTTCATGATGTGGAACCGCATGTTCGGGCCGATGGGCTGGTCGTACTGGGTGCTCATCACCTGCAATATCGCGCTGCCGCAGTTCATGTGGCTGCGCTACGTACGCAAGAGCGTTCCGCTGATGTTCATCATGTCGCTGATCATCAACACCGGCATGTGGTTCGAGCGCTTCGTGATCGTTGTCACCAGCCTTTACCGCGACTACCTGCCCTCGTCGTGGGGCACCTACCGCGCCACCAAGTGGGACTACGCGACCTACGCGGGCACGCTCGGACTGTTTACCTTCCTGTTCTTCCTCTTCGTGCGCTTCCTGCCCATGATTCCCATGTCGGAAATCCGCAT
>CAVUWQ010000043.1:0-15485 GCA_963745105.1 uncultured Acidobacteriaceae bacterium | reverse complement strand
GATATAGCTAGCGGCAATATCTGCGGTTGGTCTACCGTCGTCCGCCATCCTTTGCATCTCGTAATCCGCAGTGAGTGGCCGGCGCACGTCCTCTGCCATGCGACGTTGCAGCTCAAGCAGATTCATACATGGGCCTCCTCACCAACTTCAACGCCACTATTCATCGCCGTCTCGGCAGCAAGAAGGAAGCGATTCGCCTTGAGTGCTTCGGCATGTACCTCGTCGAAGCTGGGAATGTTGTCATCCCACTCCAGCAGAGTGGCTGTCGGCCCGACACGCTCGATGGCGCGCTCGTACAGCTTCCAGACTGGGTCGAGAACCGGATGATCGTGCGTGTCGAGGATGTACTTCTCGAACTTCGAGTGACCCGCAATATGGATCTGCGCGACGCGTTCCGCGGGAATGCTGTTGACGTAATCCATGGGATCGAAGTCATGGTTCTGCGAGGACACGTAGATGTTATTTACGTCGAGCAAAATGCCGCAGTCGGCGGTATGGACTACCTCATTGAGAAACTCCCACTCGGTCATCTGAGAGTCGTTGTATGCCGCATAACTGCTGACATTTTCGACAGCGACAGGAATTTCGAGGAAATCCTGCACCATGCGAATGCGTTCGGCTGTCGTGCGCACGGCCTCAAAGGTATACGGCAGAGGCAGCAGATCATGAGTGTAACGACCGTCCACGCTACCCCAGCAAAGATGATCCGAGAGCCATGGAGTGTTGGTGCGCTTCGTCAGTTCCTTGATGCGCCTGAGGTGATCGCGGTTCAAGGGCTGTGCGCTGCCAAAGTACATGGAGACACCATGCTGAACGACTTCGTACTGATCGAGAATCTGGTCGAGAATCTTGAGCGGGCGTCCGCCGTCGACCATGTAGTTCTCCGAGATGATCTCAAACCAATCAACGACTGGCTTCTTCGAGAGAATGTGGTCGTAGTGAGGAACTCTCAGACCGATGCCGACTCCGTAGTCGGTGTATCCGTTGAAGCGATTGGCAGGCATAGAAGATCCGATCTCGGTGAAGAAGTGCAATTGGCGGGAGGCTCATGCTTACATACACAAGCCTCCCACGCGGGTCGAGATTACTTCTTGGAGGCCATCGGTCGCGCAGGCGCCCTGACCCTTGCAGGCATTCTTACCAGCATGCTTCTTGTCGCCGCCGCCCTGTCCCTTGCAGTCGTTCTGTCCCTTGCAGGCGTGCTTGGGGAGGGTCTTGGAGCCGTCTTCGGCCATCACACCGGCGATAGCTGGCGAAACACTGGAAACGCCCGTGTGACCGGCAAGCGGCTGTGCGTTGGCGCGGATTGCGGTGCCGCCCATGAGGCCGGCAAAAGCTGCTGCGAGTGCGAGATTGCTTACGGTGTTGATCTTCATGAAGAGATTCCTTTCTTCGGTTGGGCCAGGTGTTTCCACTTGGAGGTTGGGGTAATTACCCGGAGGCCGGGGAAGAGCGTGCACTACGACCTGGGAGGCTGCTCTTCCCATGTCGCCTGTTTGAGGCGCGAAAGCACGGTTGGTTACAAAAGAAGAAAAGAATCTGGGCGTGGGTACTTCAGAGAGACGCCGTGGCAGCTCCCAGAATCGTCCCCTGATGCGCTTCCTGTACGAAAAGGACAAGATGGTGTCCCAGACCGGCCGCCACTTGAAAGCCCTCCGGAAGCGGATAGATGGATGGACTTCTCGGTGTCTCCCGCCACCGTGGCAACCTTGGTCAGAGATCGAGCGACTGAGACATGCTGCAGGAGCCTGCCTGAGTTTTCTCCCCGCAGAACATTCGAGCGGTCCGCATCATCGGTGAGGACTGCGACAACATCCAGGGGCTTGGAGGTATGCCCTGAGAAGGAAAACTTCACATCGACGCCATCTGCTGAAAGCGTCGAGGTCAAGATACGCAGATCAAAGTGTGTCCGCCTTGTGTCGTCACGGAGCGCGCGCTCAAGAGCACCGCCGTCGCTACCGACGAACTGATCCCTGCCATTCAAGACCATCTGTGGGGTATAGGACCCCTCCGGAGAGAGCCGCGAAGCATACGTGCTTTGCCTATCGGTGAAGATTGGAGAGGAGTAAGGATCTTTCCAACCGAGACTATTCCAGTAGGTGACATGCTCGCTGATCCCTACGATGAGCTGTCCGGAGGACGTCTGCTTCAGATGAATCTGTCGCAGGAGTGCATCGGCCGGAGGACAACTCGAACAGCCCTCGGAAGTGAAAAGCTCGACGATTGCAACCGGAGACGACTTTTCAGCCACCGGACCTTCTGACTGATGCTGCGGTCAACTGGCGGATGGATCGAGAACAAGGACAGTGACACGGCAAACACGCTGCGAAGCTGCATGATGTACCTCCAGCCAAATGGCCCCAATCTGACGTGTCGGTCGGCGAATAGTTACAAAACGATTCGTTGTAACCAAAGTGTCTTTACTACCTCTAACGAAGCGAAAAGGCGCTCTTTGCTTCAAGGAAAGAACCCGCCGAAAGAGGATTCCGTGAAACAATTGCTTCGTACCTACCGCCGCATTGCCTCTGCCCTTTCGCTATTGCAGTCTCCGATGCTGCTCGCGGTGAGACTCTACTGGGGCTTTCAATTTGCTCAAACAGGTTGGGGCAAGCTTCACAACCTAGCAAAGATCACAGCCTTCTTCGCTAGTCTCAATATCCCTCTCCCGGCCTTCAACGCCCCGTTCGTCTCCACGCTGGAGTTTGTGGGCGGTATCCTTCTCATGCTCGGCCTGTTTTCCCGGCCTATCGCCTTCCTGCTGGCAGGAAACATGCTCGTGGCCTATTGGACGGCGGACCGTGAAGCGCTCACGTCAATCTTCTCCGATCCGGGCAAATTCTATGTGGCCGATCCATATACATTCCTGTTCGCTTCGCTCATGGTTCTGATCTTCGGAGCTGGATTCTTTGCGGCTGACACCTATATTGCGAAGAGACTGAAGGTCGCCGAGTAGGAATGAAATCAAGCACGCCAATTCGTTCCGAGGCAGAGATCATCGCCGCCATCCTCGCAGGGGAAACGCAGTTCTATCATGAGCTGATTCGTCCCCACGAGCGTAGCGTCTACATGATGGCCCTGTCGTACATGAAAAACGAGGCAGATGCGGAAGACGTCGCTCAGGAGGCTTTCATCAAGGCCTTCCGCAATCTATCGACGTTTCGTGGTGACGCGAAGTTCAGCACATGGCTTATCAGCATCACATTGAACGAAGCCAGGAACCGTCTGCGACGGCAAGGCGTCGTCCGCATGCAATCCCTTGATGAGCCTCCTGATGAAGATGGTGCGGTTTCGCCCGCGCTTCTTCGTGACTGGCGAGAGATACCGTCCGAAGCGGTGGAGCGAGAAGAGGTCCGGACGCTCATAAAGAAGGCTGTCGAATTGCTGCCGGAGATTTACAAGCAGGTCTTTCTTCTGCGTGATGTCGAAGAGATGGATGTGAACGAGACCGCACAAACACTCAGCATCAGCATCTCCAATGTGAAGGTCCGGCTGCATCGCGCGCGGATGATGTTGCAAAAGGAACTGGCGCCTCAACTGAAAACAATCAATCGAGCACCGAAGAGGAGGTGGCTCCCATGGTCATAGAGTGCAAACACGTTTGGAACTATATCTCCGAGTATCTGGATGGCACTCTACCCGAGGAGACTCGGAATACGGTGCAGAGGCACCTGGAGCACTGCGAGATTTGTTCTGCGATCCTGGACTCGACACGGAACATCATTATCCTCACGGCAGACGACCATGTCTTCGAGTTGCCCGTAGGCTTTAGCGAACGTCTCCATGCACGGATCGACCTGGAGTTGATGGCGACCTAGCGATAAGGAGGCGAGTTGTAGCCTTGTGTTATGGACAGTCGCTCCGTGTGCCTGCATTGCAATGCTGGCTTCAACCCAGGCTGTAGAAGACACTCCACGTTTTACTTGCCGCAGAAACAAACATGCTGAACGCATTCGAGGATGAAGCACTGCAATGCCGCGAGACCATGAATCGAGTTCGGCAAGTGGGTCGCTGTGGGTGGCAGCGCTCTAGTTGATACGCAGTGGGATCAAAATGAGCCGTGCAGATAATGGTGAAAAAGACTCTCTGTGATAGCCAGTCCGAGGGTCAGGAATGAAATGATCCATTGAAAGAGCTCCGATCTTTTCTGCTTGGCAGAAATGGGTTGCACCCGCCATTGAGATGCAGGACGGGATCGAAGTGAATGGACTCTCCACAAGACGTATAGGTTAATAACGGCTCCCAATACAGCGATGATCAACATTGGAATGCGAATCAGGTCGGCATGGATCCTAAAGAGAAAACCTGGAAGAACTGATGCCGCAGCGAGCGAGGTCAACCCGATGAGGAGCCTTAGCCCACTGAGCGCCATCACCGCGGTACAAACACTTTGTAAAAAAGCAAATAGAAAGCTGGTAACTGCGACGATCCATGATCGTCGAGTTCCAATGGCAACCTTAGTAACCTCAGTTTGCGGCGAATTCATCAGGCCCTCCCCACCGCCTGTTCCAGAACTAGGATAGGGGCGCAAGTTAATAATTTACACTTATCGACGCCGCGAAGAGATTCAAGGCCGAAGCTGAGTCGAGAGAACTTTACCCCCGTTGAATTGAGCAGGCAGATCGGCGCACTCGAAACGCAAACTGTACGAATCGGTAGCCTCTCTGTGAGGTGCGCAGAGGAGACGCTTCCCGCGTCAAGAAGTGAGCAGTTTCTGAAAATCATTTCTTTGTCTTTTAGCAATGAGCTCTCATCTGTTTTTTTTGTAACCTTTGTGGCGCTCGTCAGTTCCTACACTCGCGCAAGGATTCATGGAATCTTTTCGATGCTTGTGCCAGCTACAAGCGGCGAAGACTTCATCGCGCAAACCAGTGTCTCTCAAAGGAGTCAACACTATGCTCAAGTCCGTCCCCGGTCTTTTGACCATCGCGCTCTCTATCGGAGCAATCGCCACTCCCGCCTATGCAGCCGATATCTTCCAAGGTAACGGAAGCTCGGTATTCGTCATGACCAATGACAATGCCAAGAACGAAGTACTCACCTACCAGCGCAACTACAACGGACAGTATGTGCTCAGGACTCGCACGGCTACTGACGGGCGCGGGAGCGGCGGTAAAACTGATCCGCTTCAGTCCCAGGGAGCGTTAACTCTGAGCGGGGACCACAATCTTCTCTTCGCGGTAAACTCTGCCAGTGGCACCGTCTCAAGCTTTCATCTCCTGGGAGGTGTTCCTGTTCTTGTCGACAAAGAATCGTCTGGGGGTGCTTTTCCGATCGCTGTGACCGAACACAACTATACCGTCTACGTTCTCGATGCTGGAGGAGCAGGTGCGGTGGATGTATTCAAGGCTGACGGACTTGGGAGACTCCATGAAGTTCCCAATGCAAAGGTCTTTCTGACTGGAACCAACTCGGGCGCTTCGTCCATCTCGGTGAGCCCCAATGGCCAATGGCTGGTGGCTATCGAGAAAGCCTCCAATAGCATCGATGTATTTCCAATCCATCCCGATGGCACCCTCGGCACGGTTGTGACGACCAAGAGTGTCGCGCCTGGAGTCTTTGCCACAGTCTTCACTCCGAGTGGTCAGCTCATCGTCTCAGAAAATCAGCCTAATAGCGGAACCGACACTTCGAGCATCTCCTCGTACACAATCAATTCCAATGGAACGCTGAGCGCAATCAGTCAAAGTCTCCCTACCTATGGAAATGGCAACTGCTGGAATGCCATCACGCCTGACGGAAAGTGGGCCTATGTCGATAACGCTGGCACCTTCACCGTCGCCGGCTTCTCGGTTGCGAAGAACGGGACCCTGACCCCCCTTGGAGGAACGATTCTCAGCACGCTTCCTGACGGCGCGACCAATCTCGATATGACGGTCAGCGGCGACGGTAAATACCTGTTCACTCTTGATTCTGGATCCGGCGCTATTGGTGTCTTTAGCATCAATTCCGACGGAACTTTGAACCAACTCGGGGATATTGAAGGCCTACCGAAGACGGTCGGTTTCAATGGCATCGCCGCGCTCTAATTAAAGCCCCAAACATTATTCGGGGCGGATAATAACCGCCCCGAATAACCCCTTCTGAGCTGCCGCGGCACGCTATTGGATAGCGATACCCATTAGCTATGGCGAACACTGTTTCTGCCCCGAGCCAACGGGCCACGCTCTGTAGCTTGTCCTCTCCGGCCACCTCGGCATGAGGCACCGCCGTGGCAGTTTTGTTGCCGGCGTTCCTGCGAGTTGATGGCGAACATGAGGATGGAATAACTGTGAAATAAATCGAAGAACACAATCATTGCAAGTTGGGGTAAATCCGGTAGGCCTCAATCGTCGCATCGAGTGGCGTATTCGATACCTTTGTGGTCTTCAGCAACACATTGAAATATGGGAATTCTGTTGCATGAATCTTATTTCGGAACGCGGACAGCTGATCTTCCGACAAAACGAATTCTACGCCTGCGTCGGTGGCGACCCAGGACGTTCCTTCGATGACCAGAATTCTGCCGCTGTGATTCGAACTAGGCAGGTAAGCGACTGAGCAGTATTCGACGGTCGGCTTCTCCGTGTAAATCGGAGCATATGTCTGCTGTTCGCCAGCCGCCGGCATGCGGTTTCTGATTACAGTCTGCATGGCATTCACGCCTTTGGAGTCGGCCGTGAAATTCATGCGATTGTCGAACAGTTCCGCCCAGGGATTCGACAAAGCGCCGCCAACCAGGATCATGTTATGGGCTGACGCTAAAGCGGGGGTGTAGGCGCGAGCACCGTAAGTATGGAGCTTCGATCCCAGCGGATCTAAAGCCACGATGCGTTGCACCAGCTTGACGTCATCCGCCCGTCCTAGGTCCTTGGTAGCAATGAGGTCCAGAGCAGTGTGTAAGTCGTTGCTGGCTCCCTGAACTTGACTCCGGCTGACATAATCCTGGTTCAGATAATCCTGTAAGGAAAATCTCTGCTTACTGATGCTCTGAAGCAACAAATAGGAAGAGTCCTCCGTGACCACATCGGTATCTCGATTGGAGTCCAGGAACTCCGACCACAGAGCCTTCAGCGCAGGTTCGTACCGCCATTCGCTCAGGGAGCGGTGCAAGGCACGAAGCTGAATCCACAAGGATATGCAACCAAATGTGAGCGCGACAATGATCAGCACTGCAATCAGGAGGCCGGAACTCATCCGGCGTGCGTTCTCGGAAGGCCTGGGAACCTCTCGAATAGCCGTAGGCAACTCTGGGATCGAGGCTACCGCCGGAGAGCCAGGTTCCACCTGTCCGTCAAGTGACCCAGGTTGGTTGCCAAGCTGAGCATTCGGTGTAACGGACCCATGACCGGATACCGATTTCGAAATCCAGCGGAATTCGGGAGCATACGAACCGCGGGGAATCTCAATGCGAAGCAATGTGTCAGACGGCGCGGAGCCATAGTATTGCTCCAGTCTCTTGCGCACCTCTCCGGCGCTGATCCTGACTACTGGATCCTCTCCTGTCGCATAGTCAGCTTTCCGGTGATAGACCTCCACTCCAATGGAGCGCTCCTTCAAATTGTCTATTTGTCCAGCAAGGCTGTTGTGGACCACGTAGGCGAGGAATTGCCTGCTCCGGTCGCTGCTACGAAAAGCCTGGCTACTGAGGACTCTCTCCAATTCGAAACGGATGGCCTGCTTTGCGTCCTCATCTGGTAATTGCAAGTCAGGATGAGCCGTCCCGATCTCAATATTTTGAGCTGCACTGTTCATGGGCCCTACCCGATCCGCTGCGGATCAGCATAGCAGAATCCCACAACAAGGCGGGTCCACGGCCGCCAAACTCATCGGCGTAAGTCTATTTGAATCAACGATTGCAGAGGGTATTCTCCCGCCGCCATACAGTACAAAACCGTATTTTACTTGCGCATGCCCACGCCGGAGACTACTCGTTCATGGGTTGGAAAATTCACGGATTGAAAGTAATTGCTATTTGAACAAGCTGCGGAAATCAGGACACAAGCGAAAGCGAGCGGTCTGCGCGGACCAACCAGCCGGACGCGCAACAGCACATATCGCGCGGGGCAACCGGACAACCAGAACACCAAACCTGGCCAGATTGCAAAGGCCTACCAGCAAATCGATCAACTCGGGAGGCATCACCAATGCGATTCACGGGAAGCGCTGATTTTACATGTACTCGACCAAAGCCTGCGTTCAGTCATTGCCTGTTTGCGATGGCGATTGTGGTCATAAGCCTTCTGGCCACGTCCCCGCTCCAGGCACAAAGGTACCTGGGATCGATCAACGGCGAGGCTGTAGATTCAAGCGGCGCAAAGGTGCCGGGAGCGACCGTTACGGTGGAGGCCTTCACAACCCATTTCAAGTCGACCGTGGTCACCAACGGAGCCGGGGCGTACAGTTTTCCCGCGCTCAACCCCGACACCTATACCGTTACCGTGACAGCCGCCGGTTTTAAGAGCGACACGCGCGCCAACGTGATCCTGACCGCTGGTCAGGTCGCCGAAGCCGACTTCACACTCCAACCGGGCGCCGCAACCGAAACCGTTAAGGTGACATCTGAGAGCACGCTGCTGGATACGGGTTCTGCCAACATTGCCACAACGCTCAGTACCCAGGAGGTGACTGACCTGCCCAACGAGGGGAGAAATCCTTACGTGCAGGAGGCATTGGCCCCCGGCGTGATTCCGAGCACCGGCAACTACTTTCAGGCGAAATCAAGCCAATTCACCAACCCCTACAGCGGCTTCGCCGTCGCGATCACCGTTGACGGGATCAGCGGCCACAACCGGCTGACTCTGGACGGCATACCCAATGATGCGGCCGAGCGCTTCTCAGGGGCCAGCTACACCAACTTTGTGCCGTCGCCGGAAGCAGTGCAGGAAACGAAGGTACAGAACGGCACCTTCGATGCGCAGGTTGGCCACGGCGACGGGACTGTGACCAACGTCGTCGTCCGCAGCGGAACCGACAGCCTGCACGGCGCGGCCTATTATGTCTTCCAGAACACCTACCTGGACGCCAATACCTACGAAAAAGTCGCCGCCAATCAGCCGCGCAATAACAATCAGGTCAGCCAGACCGGGCTGGTAATCGACGGCCCGGTCGTAATCCCGAAGATCTACAACGGACGCGACAAGACCTTCTTCATGTTCTCCTTTGAGCGGTACGCCACGCATACCGCGCTGAACTACAGCGGCCGCGTCCCCACTGCGGCGGAGTTGGCTGGCGACTTTTCCGGCCTCTGTTCCGTGTTCAATTCGAATGGATTGTGCACCTCGGGTGTTCAACTCTACGTTCCGAACTCCCCGCTTGACGCGAACGGAAACCGCACCCAGTACTACGCGAACAACAATATCGCCGCGGCGCTGAGTGCCACAGGCAAAGCCTTTACCTCGTATATCCCCAGCCCCAACGTACCCGGCGCCACGGCCCTGACCAACCCGAACTACGTCGCGACGCAAACGTCGTATCCTAGTACGTATCCTTCATTCATTGGCCGTTTCGATCATGCCTTTGGGCAGAAAAACAAACTCAACGTCATTGGCTTCCGCTCGGGGTTGACGCAGAACTATCCGCTGGAAGGCTTCCCTAAAGGCATCGGGCCTGCCAATAGCGCAACCGGGTTCGGCTATAACGTGGCTCGCGACAATCGGGGCGGCAGCATAGACGACGTTCACGTGTTCTCGTCTTCGCTAGTCCTGGATTCGCGCTTCGGCGTTGACTATCATCCATTTGGCCTGGTTTACCCAGGAAACTCCGGCTTCAATCTGTCGTCGTTGGGGATCACAACCAGCGGGCTCCCATACGACACCTTCCCTGGCATATATCTATCCAGTGACGGATATTCGGGCCTTGCGGCGGGTGCCGGAGGCCAGGTCAGCACGGATGCCTTGATGTCGCTCGATGAAATCCTCAGCAAAACCTGGGGACGGCACTCGGTCCGCTTTGGATTTGAAGGCAATTTGAGCCGGTATAACGTGCAGAACCCGCAGAGCGGTTTTGGTATCAACGCAAATACCAGCCCGGGCTATGTCTTCGACCGCAGCTTTACGCAGCAAAACGTGAATGTTCCGGTTGGTTCGGAGGCGGGCTCAGGTGATCCTCTGGCGTCGTTGTTGCTGGGATACTTTACTACCGCCAACTACAGCATCAATATCGCTTATGCCCTGCAGCAGATCTACGCTGCGCCCTATGTGCAGGACGACTGGCGCGTAAATAACAAGCTAACCCTGAATCTGGGCGGCCGCTGGGACTATGAGTCTCCGTTTACCGAGCGCTACAACCGCTTGATCTCCAACTTCTGCACCACGTGTTCGAATCCTCTGCAAGCCTCAGTGCCAGGCTTGACCCTCAACGGCGGGCTCCAGTATGTCAACTCCTCTGATCGTTACCCATTCCCCACAGATCTGCATAACTGGCAGCCTCGTCTTGGCGGCGCCTACCAGGCTTCTCCGAACACGGTCGTCAGGGCGGGCTTTGGAATCATCTTCTTCAACACGCTGGAGACGCCTTTTTCCTCAGGCTACAGCCAGTCGACGAGCTACACGTATGCGCCCAGTGCGCCTTCGAACGGAGCTGCGATCAACACCATCAGCAATCCCTTCCCGAACGGCGTCACGCTGCCAACCGGAAACGCCCTTGGCTTGGGGAGCGCGCTGGGGCAGAACATAAACTTCAACGACCAAAGGCATGTGCTGCCAAGAACGGCTGACTATACTCTCAACGTTCAGCAGCAATTCAGAGGCAATCTGGCCCTGCAGATCGGGTACGTAGGTGCAAGGCCGACGCGGCTCGACGTGAGCCACAATATTAATTTCCTACCCGCACAGTATTACAACCGGGGCAGCGCCGAAATCACCTACCTGAATGCAAAGGTCCCCAATCCCCTGGCAGGACATATTCCAAACAACACAGCCCTGAACGGCGCGACAATTCAGCAGTATCTCCTGCTGCAACCTTACCCGCAGTTCGGAACGGTCACCGAGGCTTACTCTTCCATCGGTACAGCGCCATACAACGCTCTGCAAATCCAGGTGAGCAAGCCAATGAGCAATCACTTCTCGCTGCAGGGAAACTTCACCTGGGATAAAGTGATGTCCCATACCGCATATCTCAACCCGTTCGACACCAAGCTGGAGTCCGTTCAGGACGGGAACTCCACTCTACTAGCCAATATCTTCGGGTCGTGGCAACTTCCAAAGTTTGCGTCACGGCCTTTTTGGCAGCGCGAGACCGTTGGCGGCTGGCAACTCAATGGCGTCGCCCGCTTCGTTAATGGAGGGCTCATCTCCGCGCCCAGCAACGTCAACATCATCGGTCCGGTAAATCAGCGCAATCCAACCTACGCCCGCTATTTCAATACCTGCTACGAAAACACGAGCGGAGCGTTGGTGCAGTCGACGCCTTCGGCTCCGGCCTGCGATTCCCTCTCGCCTGTTCCCGCTTATCAGCAGAGGCTTTCATATACTTCGCAAGAAAACAGCAATGTCATCAATGTGCGCGAGAGAATTCATCCGCTGATGGATGCGTCGCTCTTCAAAAGATTCGCGATCGGTGAAGGCAGAAGCTTCGAGATTCGCGGCGAGTTCTTTAACATCCTCAATACCCCGAACTTCGGTGGTCCTGGCACCGGGATTGGCAGCTCGACCTTTGGTGAGGTTACGCTGACACAGGCCAATGACCCGCGCATTGGTCAACTGACAGCTCGCATCAATTTCTGAGCTAAGCTAATTGGGTCGAGGACTTACAAGCAGCATCCGCTCGAGGGAAGTCCTCTGCCTCTCCACAACGAAAATTGTCCCAACCATTCCACACATTTCCAGCAGAGAGCAAGTATGCGTCAGTGGCTTCTAAGTGCGGTGGTGTTTGGCGCGATGCTGGGATCAGCGACGGGACAGGATGCCGCGTCGATACATCTGGTAGAACAGGCGCCCGTGGCGATCAGCAAGATCGCGCCGGGCGTGTTCCTGGTGGACTTTGGGCGGGTAGCGTTTGGAAATCTTTCGCTAACGTCCGCGAATGTGACCCCATCAGAGACTGTTACCGTCCGTTTTGGCGAGGCATTGAAAGATGGCCGGGTGGATACGCATCCGCCCGGCTCCGTGCGCTATGCCGAGGTGAAGGTTGCACCGAAAGGGGCAGCGACCGTGATCGTCGCTCCTCCAGCGGATGCGCGTAATACGAAGGCTCCTGCGGTGTTGACTCCGGCACCTTGGGGCGTGTTGACACCCTTTCGTTGGGTCGAGGTGGAGGGCTGGCCGACTGAACTGCAGCGCCGACCAGATTCGCCGCCGTGCCGCATTCGACAGACACATGGGTCGACGATGCAGCGGCGTTCCACTCCTCAGATCCTATGTTGGATAAGGTTTGGGACCTCTGCCACTACTCCATCAAGGCGACGACCTTTGCTGGAGTCTTCGTCGATGGGGATCGCGAGCGCCTGGCCTATGAGGCGGACGCTTATCTGACTCAGCTCGGCTACTACGCCGGAGACGCCGATCCACGCATAGCGCGAGCCACCTTTGATCGTCTGATGAAGTTTCCGACATGGCCGTCCGAGTGGGCTCCGCAAATGGTCTTCATGGCTTACGCCGACTGGATGGAAACGGGTGACACGGCCTGGCTGGCAGCGCACTATGAAGAACTCAAGACCAAGCTGCTGGATGAGCGCGTCGGTCCAGATGGACTGGTTTTGAGCACACCGAAGCTGATCAGGCACGGAGATATTGTTGATTGGCCGGGACACGAACGCGACGGCTACGTCTTTACCAGCGTCAACACGGTTGTCAACGCCTTCCATCTGCGCGCCCTGGAAGAGATGAGCCAGTTGGCCGAGGCCCTGGGTAAGACGAATGAGGCTACGAAATTTTCGCAACAAGAGAGAACAGCGCAGGCAGCATTCCAGGAGGAGCTCTTTGATCCGGCGCGTGGACTCTATCGTGATGGAGCCGGAACCGATCATGCTTCGCTCCATGCAAACCTTTTTCCCCTGGCCTTCGGGCTCGTACCTGCCGACAAACGGCCGAAGATAGCGCAGTGGCTGGCTGGTCGCGGCATGGCGGGATCGGTCTACGCCGCGCAATATCTGCTGGAGGCTCTGTTCGAGAACGGCGAGGACGCAGCCGCGTTGGACTTGATGACCGCACCGGGAGATCGGAGCTGGAGACACATGGTCGAGAGCGGTGCGACGATCACCTGGGAGGCATGGGATCAAAAGTACAAACCAAATCAGGATTGGAACCATGCCTGGGGGGCGGCTCCAGCGAACCTATTGCCACGCTTTGTGCTTGGCGCCCATCCTTTGACGCCGGGGTGGGGCAGAGCGTTCATTCAACCACATCCTGGGACCTTGACCTGGGTCGAAGGCAAAATGCCAACGCCGCGCGGAGAGCTGTCGGTGCGCTGGAAGCAAGACAAGAACTTCACGGTGACACTCACCCTGCCGGCTGGGATGACCGCCAAGGTCGAGTTGCCCGCACTGGAGGGTTCGAGCGGAGTGTGGGCTGGTGGCGCTCAGGTGAAGGCGCATCGCGAGGGTCAGTGGTGGACTCTCGAAAAAGATATGTCGGGAACCATAACAATCGAGGAGCGATGATGCGGCTCTTTGGCCCAACCGGGTCATTGGAGATTTGCAGCCTTCGGCCAAGACCCAATTGACCCACACAAATGTTCTCGTCTGCACCAGCAACCCTCTATTGCTGCGGTCAGGAATTCTTGAGCGGGTCACCTTAAAGATTAGTGGCGTTCAACGAATCCTATAAACCACGCCGTCTTGGATACTCCTGATCAGAAGGGGAAACAAACCCATGTTGAGAAGAGATTTTTTATCCGCGTCATCGCTAGCCTTGGGCTTCTCGGCCGCAGGCGTGGGATCAGCCGCAACCTTGCTCGCCGCCAAGAGCATCCTCGACTATGGTGCCGTTCCTGATGGCAAGACGATGAATACCCAAGCCATCCAGCGCGCCATCGACGCTGTCTTCCAAGCAGGCGGAGGGCTGATCTACGCGCCACCCGGAACCTTTCTTACCGGGGGCATCGAACTGAAGAGCCGGGTGACGCTCTATTTGGAAGCTGGCTGCGTCCTGCTAGGCAGTCCAACCATTCGCGACTATACCTACCATGCAGGTCCGATGAAGGGGAGCGATGCCAACGGTTATCACCTCATCTTCGCGCAGAACGCGGACGACCTCGCCATCTGCGGCCTCGGAACCATCGACGGCCAGGGTCAGGCGTATTGGGAACATAATCTGGAACACGGCCCGATCCCTCCGGACCGCGCTTACCGCGACGTGGCTTCCGGGCACTATCACGCAATCGACAACAACAATCGTCCCTCCCCCATGGTGGAGATTGCGCAATGCCGCAATGTTCGTATCAGCGGAGTCACGCTCAAGAACTCTGCAGGCTGGACACTCCGCCCCATTGACTGCGAGGGCGTCGTCATCGACGCAATCCGAATCCGTAATCCCTACATTGGCGTCAATACTGACGGCATGGACATCACCGCCTGCCGCAATGTCTTCGTCTCCAACTGCGACATTATCGGCGGCGACGACGGCATATGCCTCAAGAGCGAAAATCCCTACGGCAGCGATGTCCCGGTCTCCAAGAACATCACCATCACCAACTGCGTCGTGGCCAGCGCCAGCAACGGGTTCAAAGATGGGCACCGCGACGCGCGGAGCCTTCGAAAACATTGTCTTCAGCAACTCCGTCATCTACAGCGACAGCGACAGTCCCATGATGAATCGCGTGATCGGCGGCATCAATATCGAGACCGTGGACGGCGGCAGCGTCGATGGTGTGGCGATCTCCAACATCCGCATGCAGAACGTGCGCGCGCCAATCTTTGTGCGGCTCGGGCAACGGACTAAGGGAGCAGGCACGTTCCTGCGCAACGTGCTGATCGAAGGCGTCGACGCGGTAGGCGCGATTGTCACTAGCTCCATCACAGGCGTGCCAGAGCTTCGGCCCACGGACATTACCGTATGCGACTCCCACATTCGCAGCGTGGCGCAAGGCCCTGCCGACTGGGCGCATCGCGAGATTCCTGAAGTGATCGACCAATATCCTGAATCGTGGATGATGGGGCGCCTGCCCGCATATGGTTTCTACGTGCGCCACGCCGACCGTGTGCGGCTCCGCAATATCGAGGTGATCGCAGACAAGCCGGATGCCAGGCCAGCCGTAGTCTGTGACGACGTCAACGATGTGATTCTCGCCGGGTTGGAATTGTCGGCGCCCACTGGAGGAACTCCGGTGTTCGATCTGAGAAACACACGGCGAGCATTTTTAACGGGAATGCGTGCCCCTGCTGGCAGCAGCGTCTTTGCGCAGGTGAGCGGAAGGGATTCAACCGATATCGGACTGCTGGGGAATTCACTGGCGCACAGTCAGCAGGCTGTGAGTTACGCCGACGGAGCGACGGAGAATGCGACGAAGTTAGACTAAGCCGGACGCTCGCCGAAACGTCACTGACGCGGGCTAGGCATTTCTCGGAGAAA
>CAVUWQ010000042.1:0-37254 GCA_963745105.1 uncultured Acidobacteriaceae bacterium | reverse complement strand
CTCGGCTGTTGGCCCTCCACTAGAATGCGGGTGTCATGAAGATCATTGCTTTTCTGTTGCTCAGTATCAGTATCGGTGCCTCCGCACAGGTCGTCGCGACAAAAGTGGCCGACCCGCTGCTGGACGGCTTCGTTCACCCTCCGCAAAGCGCCCGGCCGCTGGTCTGGTGGCACTGGATGAATGGCAACATCAGCAAAGAAGGAATCAAGCTTGACCTCGAATGGATGCACCGTGTCGGCATCGCCGGATTCCAGAATTTCGACGCCGCCCTTGCCACACCGCAAGTCGTCGACCATCGCATTGCCTACATGACGCCTGAGTGGAAAGACGCCTTCAAATACGCCACGACTCTTGCCGACCGGTTTGGCATGGAAGAAGCCATCGCCGGCTCACCCGGCTGGAGCGAAAGCGGAGGGCCATGGGTTCCCGCACCGGAGGCAATGAAGAAGTATGTCTGGAGCGAGACAATCGTCGAGGGCGGCAAACCGTTCACCGGCACGCTCGCACATCCACCCACCGTCACCGGGAAGTTCCAGAATACTCCCGCCGCGAATCCTCCCATCAAGGAGCCGGAATTTTACGCCGATAGTGCGGTCCTGGCCTATCCAGCACCGGCAACTGAACTACCCCTTCCACAGCCAGTCGTCACCAGCAGCAGTGGTACGGTTGACGTCTCTGTACTCGCCGACGACAACGCCGCCACCTCAGTAACGATTCAGAAAGCTGGAGCAGGAACCAAGCCATGGATTCAGGCCGAATTCCCTCAGCAGGTCACGGTCCGCTCTGTCACGGCATCGATCGGAGGCGTCGGCCGGGACGAGGAGGTTTCACTCCAGTCCAGCAAGGACGGCACCCACTTCGACTCCATCATTCCGATCCCCATAGGGGGTGCACCGGAACATACGCTGTCGTTCTCCCCTGCCACAGCAAAGTATTTTCGCTTGCAATTCAGTCTGCGAGCGTCAGGCTCCAACAACATCACCGTCAACGAGTTCGTTCTGCACTCGGGCGCGCGCGTAAATCGGTTTGAAGAGAAAGCCGGATTCCAACAGATGCCAGACCTCTACAGCTTCGCCACACCGGAGGTTGCGACCGCCGACTCAATCCGCAAGAGCGATGTAATCGATCTAACCAGCAAGATGCGTCCCGATGGCACGCTCGACTGGACTCCGCCCACCGCTGGACGGTGGATCGTCCTGCGTATCGGCTATTCGCTGATCGGCGTCACCAATCATCCAGCCACTAAAGAAGCCACCGGCCTCGAAGTCGACAAACTCAATGCCCACTATGTCAAGAACTACATGGAACGCTACCTCGACAGTTACAAACAGACAGTCGGCGGGGACTTGATGGGCAAGCGCGGCATCCGGTACGTCATCAACGACAGTTGGGAGGCCGGCACGCAGAACTGGACTGACAACATGATCGCCGACTTCACCCAACTGCGCGGTTACGACCCGCGTCCCTGGCTGCCCGTGCTCGCCGGCCACATCGTCGAGAGCGCCAGGGCCAGCGACCAGTTCCTCTGGGATCTGCGCAAGACCATCGCCGACCTCACCGCGACCGAGCACTATGGCCAGTTGGAGACGACGCTGCACGAGCGTGGCATGGGCCACTACGGCGAGTCGCACGAGGGCGGCCGCGCCTTCATCGCCGACGGCATGGAGGTGAAGAAATACAACGAAGTTCCCATGAGCGCGATGTGGGTCCAATCTCCTGGAGTCAACAAGGAACTTTACGTCTACGATGCCGACGACCGCGAGTCCGCCTCCGTCGCCCACATCTATGGCCAGAATCTTGCAGCTGCCGAGTCTATGACCGCGCGAAGCAACAGCTCATGGATGTGGTCGCCGGCAACTCTGAAGCCTACCGCCGATCAGGAACTCGCCAACGGCATCAACCGTTTCGTCATTCACGAATCCGCCCACCAACCACTGATCGACAAGGTCCCCGGCCTGACTCTCGGCCCCTATGGCCAGTGGTTCAATCGCAACGAAACCTGGGCAGAGCAAGCCGGCCCCTGGATCGACTATCTCGCACGCAGCAGCTATATGCTCCAGCAGGGCCGCTTTTCCGCAGACGTCCTTTACTATTACGGCGAAGATTCCAACCTCACTGCAATCTTCGACAACTCTGCGCCCAACCTGCCTGCGGGCTATGGATTCGACTACGTCAACGCCGACGCATTGATCCACATGTTTCACGCTGCTAACGGCCACATCACCAGCGCAAGCGGCATGAACTATCGCCTGCTCGCACTTGACCCCTACAGCCAACATATGTCGCTACCCGTCCTTCGCGCCATCCACTCGCTCGTCGAACAGGGCGCCGTTGTTGCTGGCCCGAAGCCTACCGACACACCCAGCCTCGCCGACAACCAGGCGGAGTTCAACAAACTCAACGACGAACTCTTTGGCGATGGAAATGGCGTCCACACCCTTGGCAAGGGTAAGGTCTTCGCCGGGCAGGACGCCGCATCTGCCCTTCTCGCGCTCAACATCGCTCCCGACTTCGATCACACCAAGCCCGAGCCCAACACCCGCATCGCCTTCGTCCATCGCAAGCTCGCGGACGGCGACGTCTACTTCCTCGACAACCGCAACGACCGCGATGAGACCATCGACGCAACTTTCCGTGTTGCCGGCAAAGCCCCCGATCTGTGGCACGCCGAAACCGGAAAGTCGGAGCCCGCTTCCTATGTCATCGCAAACGGCCGCACCACGGTTCCGCTGCATCTTGAACCCTGGGGCACCGTCTTCGTCGTCTTTCGCAAACCCGCAGGAGGGCCTGCGCGCACCTTGCCTGCAATCGCCGAGTCCTCACTCGCCACCATCGGCGGTCCATGGAAACTCAGCTTCCAGCCTAACCGCGGTGCGCCCGCATCCATCACCCTTGAAACGCTCGCATCGTGGGCCGCCAGTGCCGCCCCTGGCATTCGATACTTCTCCGGCATCGGCACTTACACAAAGACCATCGACGCCTCATCCGACTGGTTCAAATCCGGCGCGCCCCTCTGGCTCGACCTTGGCGACGTCGAGAACCTCGCTGAAATCTCTGTCAACGGAATCCCGCTCGGCATAGCCTGGCACGCACCCTATCGCGTCGACGTCACAAAAGCCCTCAAACCCGGGACGAACCAGCTGACCATCAAAGTTGTCAACACCTGGGTTAACCGCCTGATAGGCGATCAGCAACCCAACGCCAGCAAAATCACCTTCACCGACGTCACTCCCTACAGCGCCAATTCGCCCCTGATGGCTTCCGGTTTGATCGGTCCTGTGCATATCCTTCGCGAAACCACAAAGTGAGAAAACGTAGAGATTGGGACATGGCTTTCAAGCGTGGTGAGAACCGCGTTCAGCATTGTCGTTGAAAACGCACTATATCGCCGGCAATCGGCTCTTGCATGATGCCCAGGGAAATTACGGCACCGCCTTTGGGATCAACGCTCTTGCACGCTTCGATCGAGATGTGTTGGCACAGGCCGGTGTGCGTTATCTGATCGTGCTGCTTGGGATCAATGACATTGGACAGCCAGGTTCCGGTGGGGTGCCGAAGGATTCCGCAGTAAGCGTTCGGGATATTGAAGTTGCGTTGGGCCAGCCTGCGGATCGAGCTCATGAGCACGGTATTCGTGTGTTTGCCGGTATCCTGCTTCCGTTCGGTGGGGCGCTTTCTCCCGGGTATAACTCCGCCGAGAAGGAGCAGATGCGAGAAGAGCTGAACCTCTGGATTCGGAGCAGCAAGAGCTTTGACGGAATAGCCGACTTCGATAAGGCACTCCAGTATCCTTCAGACAAGACGCGTCTTCGGCCGGACTTCGATGGAGGCGATCATCTCCATCCCAACGACGCAGGCGACAAAGCGATAGCGGACTCCATCCCCTTGAGTTTTTTCACGCCCACGGGTCGGCCATCAGGCAGCAAACTTCCGTGATGTGGTTTCACAGTAAATTCACCACGGCTGAGATCAGTAACGGCGTAAGCCGCAGACGGCAACCTGCTAGTCAGGCTTTGACTTCTCCAGCCGTTCCTCCTCTGCGAATACGGCTTCGCAATCACGGCCCTCATCATCGTGAAAATGTGTATGCACATACTCACTCGACGCGTCAGCTTGAGCACCGTATTCGAGCAGCAATTCTATAGATCGAGCCTCGCGCACGCCGTCACGATATTGCCCTCCATCCGAACATTGGCTTTACCGTATAGTTGGAACGAGCGAAACTGGCCCTAGCGGCACGGTTAGACCGCTGAACCGCCACGCTGCACCGACCTGGCCGCAAGCACACAGCGATCGATTAGGCGGCCAGACGGGCCATTGAATGGGAAAAAACATAGGTAAACCCATTTCTACAAAATGGGCTTCTGTAGGGCCCCAAAAGCGAGGGAGCGCTTTGAACTCTTTTTCAATTCGAGCCGGTCTGAGCCTGGCACTTTTTTTGACCGGTGTTACCGCCTCTCACGCTAAGGTACCGGAAGCCCAGATCAATCCCGTCCCTCTGAAACTGCCTGTCGACCACGCTACGGATATTCGTTTCGCGCACATCTCGACGGCTCAAGGGCTTTCACAAATCCGCGTCACGAGCATCGTGCAGGACGGCCAGGGGTTTATGTGGTTCGGCACTCTCTATGGGCTGAATCGATTCGACGGCTACACATTCAAGGTGTACATGCACGAAAGGGGCAACCCGAATAGCCTCAGCGGCGTCGACGTCGAGGCGTTGTTCAAGGATCGCGATGGCGCCATATGGGTAGGCTGCGAGCAGGCCCTGGACCGCTTCGATCCTAAGACGGAGATTTTCACTCACTTTCCTGTGCCGGAGGCCAAACAGATCAGCCAGGACCGCGCCGGCCTGTTATGGCTATCAACCGACAGGGGGTTATACCGGCTCGATCCCGCGAGCGGGAAGATTCGTGTTTACGCGCACGATCCGAGCGATCCCGATACCCTTCCAGACAATCACGTCGTTGCAGCGGCTGAAGACAAAACCGGCAGGTTCTGGGTCGGAGAACCATATGGGATGTATGAACTTGATCGTACGACTGGCCACATCAAGTTATCCATCCCCCTTCACACGGCGGCGCGCGACATGTCTTTTTACGAGGACAAGGAAGGCAAATTCTGGATCATCTACGGCACAGGAAACGGGCTGGCGCAGTTCGATCGCAAACGAAACGTCCTCACTTATTACTCGTTTCGCGACGGTGATATGGCAAGCACGAGTTACAGCGGCGTCGATGCGATGCTGGAAGACCGGCACGGAAATCTTTGGCTTGCAAAGCAGGAATTTGGACTGCTGAGGTTGGATCGCGAACACAACCGGTTTATCGGCTATACAAACATCCCGGGCGACTCCGGCAGCCTCACGGAAAACAGCATAATATCCCTGTTCGAAGATCGTGACGGAAGCATCTGGGTAGGTCTTCCGGATGAAGGGCTGCAACGGTTTTCCCCTGCACACGAGGCATTTCAGCCTTTGAGTTCCATGCAGCATGAAGCTCACGCTTTTTACGAAGACAGTCACCAAAGCCTGTGGATCGGAACCACTTCAGCCCTGGTCCGTATCGATCCTTCAGGAAAAAGAACCGCATTTGCGGCCATGGATACCGGCGTCCCTTTCGATATCCTCAGCATTATTGAAGATCGCGCCGGATTGGTTTGGGTCGGGACATCCAACAATGGGCTCTTTCGTCTCGACCCCCAAAGTGGACGGTGGAAGAACTACCGGCACAAAGAGGGTGATCCTTCGTCGCTGAGTAACAACGTCGTCCATCGACTGTTGGTCGATCATGATGGAACGCTATGGGCTGCGACATGGGATGGGCTCGATCGTTTCGATCCACGGACAGATAGCTTTACAACCTACAAAGCCAATCCGGACGCCCGCGAACAGATCTATTTCTCTCTAGCTGAGGACTCCCAACACGATCTTTGGCTCGGGTCTTCCGCTTATGGCCTGCAACATTTCCATCCGAAGACAGCGCAGTTTACAACCTATAGTGGTGGCGACGCTCCCGGAAGTTTGAGCGACAGCGAAGTAAACTGTGTCCTCGTCGCCCGAACCGGAAAAGTTTGGGCGGCAACATCTAACGGCCTGAACGAGTTCGATCCAGCGACAGGACACTTCACGGTTTATGGAACTGATGAAGGCATCGCAAGCAGCTTTATCGATTGCCTGCTCGAGGACACACGCGGCAGGCTCTGGATGAGCACATCGAAAGGCATCTCCAGCTTCGATCCCTCAACCAGAAGATTCCGTAACTTCTCCACAGCCGACGGTCTTCCCGGACTGGAGATGGTTGGTTCGGACGGTTGCCTGAGGACGGCGAGCGGGAGGATGTATTTTGTCGGACTCAGCGGAGCAACAACCTTTCTCCCCGAAGCTATCCCAGACAACAGCACCGCGCCGCCAACCGTGATCACGGACTTCCGATTGTTGGGTTCCCAACATTCGCCCAGACGTAACATAAACCAGCAAGCCATTTCCTACGCCTCCGAGATCACGCTCTCACATAAGCAAACCCCGTTCTCGCTGACCTTTGCGGCGCTTTCCTATTCCAATTCACCGGCAAACCGTTATCGCTACAAGCTCGAGAATGTTGATACTTCATGGACGGAAGTTGGCAGTGACAGCCGTACGGTGACTTACACCGCTCTTCCCGCCGGGAAATATCGTTTTCGTGTACAAGGCGCCACGAACAGCAGCCAATGGAGCGAACCCGGAGCAGAACTTCAGATCATCATCCTGCCTCCCTGGTGGAACACATGGTGGTTCCGGACTACCTATGTATCGGCCGCGCTTCTGGCAATCTGGTCCGTTTATCGCTATCGCATGCGCCAAATTGCGGAACAATCCAATATCCGGTTACTCGCACAATTGACCGAGCGCACGCGTATCGCAGCGGAACTTCACGATACCTTGCTTCAGGATTTTCAATCCGTGATCCTTCGGTTTAATACCGCCACCAACCGGTTGTTCAAGACGGACCCGAACCGGCTAGTCTTTGAGGAAGGCCTCGATTTTGCGGACAAGATCCTTGCCGATGGACGAAACCACATCTATGATCTACGATCCGGCAGCCAAGCACTCGACGGGCTGTCCGACACTTTCGCCGCTTTAGGGGAGGAACTCTCCCATCTATGGCCCCTAAGCTTCTCGATTACAGTTACCGGAATGCAATTCGAGCTGCCCCCATATGTCAGAGACGAGATTTATCTTATCGGCCGGGAGGCTATCGGCAATGCATTCAAGCATTCGAAAGGCAGTAAGGTCGGAGTCGCGATTACCTACTCGACAAACGAATTCAACATGCAAATCAGTGACGATGGGAATGGCATTGACACGATTGTTCTGCGGGAGGGACGAGCCGGACATTGGGGTCTGCACAATATGCGCGAGCACGCTCGTAACATCGGTGCCACGCTGAGTCTATCGAGTCATCCGTCGACGGGGACCATGATCGAGCTCACATGGTTGAGCCGCCAATCCCAACTGCGCTATTGGTTCGTCGGCAAGTCGAAGAGAAAAAGAGCCGACAGCAATCTGGTTCAGTGACATTCATGGAAAGCTCTCCGAAAGCGGTTTGCAGCAGTATCGGCAATCGGCTATTAGCTCACATCTTCACTGCTCTTTTCAGATTGATGCATCGGGTCAATTTTGCGCTCGGACAGATTAAGCGATCACAGCCGCGCGGTAGATGCCGAAGGATCGGACGATCCCTGAGGAGTACTGCTAGTCAAGAATGCATTCAATAGCTATCGGCGGCTTGGGATCACAATCGAAAAGACGGTTCCGTTTCGGCCGCGTTTTGTGCTGCTGCGAACATAAATATACCAGCCATTTTTACGGATAATCTCGGAAGTAATCCACAGGCCGAGTCCAGTTCCAGTTTCACCTTTGGTACTGACGAAGGGTTCGAAGATTGTCGGAAGTACATCTTCCGGAATACCAATACCTTTGTCGGCGATGGTAAGGCGGACATAGCGGTCTCGGCTGCTTGATCGCTCATTCGTAGAGATTCGAATCCTTAAAGGCCCCCCGTTACGCATTGCATCTGCAGCATTGCCGATAATGTTGGCAATGATCTGCCGCAGTTCACCCGGAGTAGAAAGCACGATTGCCGGTTCCGATCTATTCTCACGCTCGACATCAATGCCTGCAGCTTTAAGGCGCGAGTTGTAAAGCCGTAACACGGAATCGACTACGCTTGAGACTTCGGTATCGATTGGACGGGCGGGCTCACGGTAAAAACGCAGTGTCTGTTTCGTGATCTCCGTAACGCGACCCAGCTCTTGTTCGGCGTCTTCAAGGTACTTCTTTCTCTTATCAAGGGTGATGTTTCCATGCATGAGGAAGAGGAGATTTGTAACTGCCTCTAGAGGGTTGTTGATTTCGTGTGCAATGCTCGCTGCCAACCGTCCGGTAACTGCCAGCTTCTCTGACCGAAGGAGCGCCGCTTGAGCCAGGGCGTACTGCTGAATCTGGTCGCGAATCTGATATTGCCTTTGCCTGCCGCGCAGTGCGATCTCCAACGTACTGAGAAGCGTCTCAGGACGGATAGGGCGTTCAAGAAGAAAGACATTTCCGAGCGGTCGGCGCAGTTTGCGGAGCCGTTCACTTTCGGCCGTAACGCCGCCGCCCACAGTGAGCAGGATCAACGGAAAATCAGACCATGATGGTTGATCGCCTAGAACCTTTAAAAGCTGATGGACAGAATCGTTTACAAATGCCTCTTCCGAGATGATTGCGGCGCCGGCGCCTTCCTCAATCAACTTGCAGGCGGCGGCCACATCCTTCGCTGTATGGCAGCGCAGGGATTGACGTTCGAGCAGCGCCTCGATAAGGCGTCCGTCCTTGCCTGTGGGGGCAACGATTATCGTGCGAAATTCTTGTCCGGGTATCACGGTCTCAGGAAGCAGAAGAGTTCTCCGGCTGCAATCCGTCGTTGAAATTTGGCACTCCGGTCAGAATTCCATCGAAATTCCTCAGCGGTTCACCGACCTTGATTCGTCCGTCGCCCAAGGTAAGTTCTCGAATAGAGCGTTCATGAGGACCACTTCTTTTCTTGATCACTGATAGTGCCTGGCGTATTTCGCCGGCATATTCAAAATAGCGAAAAAGCAATACAGTGTCGGCCAGATAGCTAACATCAATTGGCGAATCCATGTTTCCGATGAATCCATGCTGCGCAAGTGTAATGATCGTAGCCACTCCCTGTTGGCCGAGATAGGAAAGCAGCTCGTGCAGTTGCAACGCCAAAAACTGCTCGTGGGGCATCGCATTCAGAAAGCCGTTCATGCTGTCTATGACGATCACTCGCAGATGTTGCTCATCGACAAAGCGCCTCACCCGGGAAACGAACTCGCCAGGTGCGAGTTCGGCGGGATCAATTTGCTGAATTTCTAAGGCACCGTCAGCCAAAAGAGGCGAAGCGTCCATCGAGAGCCCCTTTGAACGTTCGATAAGAGTGGCGAGAGCTTCGTCGAAGGTGAAGATTACAGCTTTCTCCCCGCGCTGCGCGGAAGAGACAGCGTAGCGGAGGGCGACTGTAGATTTTCCGCAGCCCGCAGGCCCGACAAACAGCGTACTCGTGCCGGTGTCGATGCCGCCGCCGAAAGTTCGTCAAGCTCAGCTAGCCCGCTGGCCACGATCTTACGTTCGAAACCGGGTTTGTGTTCGGAAGCGACCAGCCTCGGGTAAATGAAGATGCCTCCGGTTTCAATCGTATAATCGTGAAATCCCTCACGGTATGAAGACCCGCGGAGTTTCCGGATCTCAATCCGGCGCCGCTTGATCCCGAAATCGCGCTCGAGGCTCTGCATCATCAGCACGCCATGCGCGATACTTTGCAATTGCAGGTCGTGGCTTCCCTCCGCGGTACGATCGTCCAATAACAAAACGGTGCAATTTCGTCCCGCGAAATGCCGTTTGAGCGCGAGAATCTGGCGGCGGTATTTCAACGGGTCGCGTGCGAGCATTCGCAGTTCGGAGAGCGAATCAAACACGACTCGCTGCGGTTGGGTTGCGTCTACCTGTTCAAGGATTGCAGTGATCGTGTCGGCAAGTTCGACTTCGGAAGGATGGAAGACCGTGTATTGAGCTTCAGGGCTCAAATCCTCCTCGTCGGGCACCATCTCGTAGATTTGCAGAGCCTCAGTACTCCACCCGTGAGAGTAAGCAACCTGTTCCAGTTCTCTCCGAGACTCCGAGAGGGTGACGTAGATCACGTTCTCTTTGTGGCGAATTCCTTCGAGGAGAAACTGCAGGGCGAGAGTCGTCTTCCCTGTCCCGGGATCGCCTTCCACCAGGTACAAATGCCCCTGCGGCAGGCCGCCATTCAGGATGTCGTCCAGACCGGAAATGCCGGTCTGAATGCGTTCAAATGACAATTGCGGAACCGACGCACTAACCTCGCCTCGCGGTTGAACTTCCTGGGCTAACGCCGGCTTGTTGGATCCGTTCATTCTCTCCTCGAAATCGTCTGCAAAGAGATCGCCTACAACAGAGGCCTAAATTCGATTCAGATGGCTTTCCGGGGGTTGCACCACGATAGGCCACATTGACGGGAGATGCCCAACAACCAGAGGGGTGGCGCGTACACTCCCGCTACTCCTCCTTCGCCGGCGGTAGTGGATCAGCGGCTCTACTTTGATGCAGTTGCCTGCTTCTGTTTGATGCCTTCCACCAATGCTGCAAACCTCGGATCGCCGCGCAGTGCCTTCAGATCATCGTCGGTGCTCAGCTGATCCGCATTGTCAAACCCCGCCTTCACCGCCGCGTCGAGTTGCTGAAAGGCCTCATCTTTGCGGCCAAGAACGCTTAAACCAGCAGCGTATTGATAATGCGCATCTTGCAGCGCGGGCCCTTCCGCTTTGGACGCGTCGTCCAGCAGCTTCTTAAACATCGCGATGGATTCATCGTCACGCTTCGCATAGGCCAGCGTTGCTGCGAGGTTACCCATCGCGTTTCGCGTGACCAACGCGGTTGGCCCTGAGGTGCGCATGGCGGTTGCTACAGCTTCCCGTAGAAGCTTCTCTGCTTCGTCGAACCGTTCCTCTTTGGCCAGCGTGATGGCCAGGTTCCCCATCGCATTCAACGTTTGCGGATGATCCGGGCCTAAAATCTTTCGCGTTCTGGCGAGCAAGTCTCGCTGCATGGCCTCCGCATCGGCCAGCCTGCCCTCATACATCAGAGCGATGGCGAGATTGGTAAGGGCCGCGCGGGTATTTGTGTGATCGGGTCCCAGCACGCGTGTGTCGACGGCCAGCGTTTCGCGGAAGATTTTCTCTGCCTCGGGGTAGCGGTGTTCGTCGTTCAGGATGAAACCAAGCGTATTCATGGACCACAACGTACCTGGATGATCCGTACCCAGCGCATGCTGCTCCAGCGCCAGGGTCTCACGGCCCACCTTCTCCGCCTCTGCCAGATGTCCTTCCGACTGCAGCAGTGCGGTCAGGCTGCGCATCGTCCGCAGGGTTGCGCCGTCTTCCCGTCCGAGTGTCTTCTGTTGAATGGCCAAAGTCTTGCGCAGCAGATCCTCAGCCGCAGCCAGTTTCTCCTCGTCCTGGAGAGTGTCCGTCAGATAATTTGCCGTCGCCAGGGTCTCTGCTTTGTCCGCACCGAGCACCCGCTGCTGCCCCGCCAGCGCCTGCCGAAGCAGCTTCTCTGACTCCGCATAGTGCGCCAGGTCGTCGTCGACAACGCCCAGCATGGCGATCGACGCAAGAGTCTCCGGATCATTCGGCCCCAGCGCTTTGGTCTGAATCGCAACCGCTTGCTCCAGCAACTTCTGCGACCGATCCTGCAGCGCGAGACCCCGATACGTCTCCGCCATGATCCGCATCAGCCTTCCCTGCACCTGCGGATCCTGTCCAAGCCCGGTTTCGACCTGCGCCGAAGCCTTATCCAGGAGTTCCCGGGCAGTCACGCTGTTTCCTCGCGATACCGTCGGATCGGCTACAGTGAATATCCTCGCCATGAAATCCGCTACTCGTTTCGAAGTCTCAGCCTCGCGGCGTGCGCGATTGCGCTCGATGGCCATGCTTACGGCAAACCCCGTGATCAGCAGCATCAGCACGGAGGTAAATGCAACCGCGAGCCGATTCCTGCGGATGAATTTGCCCGCGCCGTACAGCATGCTTGGTGGACGTGCGGTAATCGGCTCGTCGCGCAGATATCGCTGCAGGTCCGCCGCCAGCTCCGCCGGCGAACTATAGCGCCGCTCGCGGTCGTGCTCCAGCGACTTCAGCGTGATCCAGTCAAGATCGCCGCGAAGCTGCCGCACCAGCCTCTGCGGTTCGATTCCCGTATTCCTTGCCGCCGCATCTGAATCCTTGCTCACCCGCGTGCTCGGGCTCTGCGGATCTTCCTCGTGCAACTGGCGCAAGACCTCGCGGAGCGGTTTCGCCGTCCACTGCCTGGGATCGAACGGGAGCGATGCAGTGAGCAGCTCATACAGCACCACGCCCAGCGAGTAGACATCCGTGCGCGTATCGATATCCGCTATACCGGGATCGGCTTGCTCCGGGCTCATGTACCCGGGCGTTCCCATGGCCCGGCCCACCATGGTGAGCGCTGTCTCCTCGCCGCCGCGCTCTTCCTGTACAGACTTGGCAATGCCGAAGTCGATGATCTTCGGCACCGGCTTGCCGTCAACCTCCATCACCAGGATGTTCGAAGGCTTCAGGTCGCGGTGCATGATCGCCTTCTGGTGCGCATGCTGCACGCCTTCGCAGACCCTGATCATCAGCTCCACACGCTCCCGCGGCCCGAGTCGCTTCTCATTGCAATATGTAGAAATGCGCAGCCCTGGCACGTATTCCATCACCAGGTAGGGCTGCCCATTCTCGGTGGCTCCGGCGTCGAACACCTTCGCTATCGCCGGATGGTTCATGATGGCCAAAGACTGCCGTTCCAGATCGAAGCGTTGCCGCTCGCCTTCGCCGAAATATCCGGCGATCACCTTCACCGCTACCTGGCGCTTTACCGGAACAGCCTGCTCCGCGAGCCACACCGCGCCCATGCCGCCCGCGCCCAGCTTCTTGAGCAGCCGGTAGGGTCCTATCGAGCCGAGTTGGGACTGTTCTCCGGCTCGAGAAGAATCGACGGAGAAAGCAGTGACATGGGGATCGGTTGAGGTCTGAAGAGTTTCCAGAGGTGAGACTTCTTGCCTTCCAGGGTCTTCCATCATTCGTCGCACTCTAGCTTATATTGTGGATCATTGCTTGTCCTCAGGCTTCTTCCAGATGAAGCTCGGAAGATTTGAAAAAAAGCACGGATTAGGACGGGCGATGAAGCCGGTTGGAGAAAGATGGAATGTACAGCAGGAAACCGGCTGTCTACTATCGACCTCAAGCCTATGGTCGATACTCTTCCAGAACGAGTCCTCGTAGAGCGCGGCAAAGCCGGCGATCATGCCGCGTTTACAGAGTTGATCCGGCGTAGCTCATCGACCGCACGCCGGGCGGTCTGGAGCATGACACAGAATTCTGCTGATGTCGAAGACATCATGCAGGAAACTTTGCTCAGGGCATACAAGGGCCTGCAAGGCTTCAATGAACAATCCAAGTTTTCAACCTGGCTCACCCGTATCGCTATCAATAGCGCCTTGATGCTTCTACGTCGGCGGGAAAGACGCGTGGAGGTTAGCCTTGATTCGCAACATGACGAGGGTGACAACAGAACGATCGACATTCCGGATGACGGGATCGATCCAGAACAGGCGCTCATCCAGGAGCAGGCGGCCGCGATGCTTCGTCAAGCCGTGAATGCACTGCCGGCTGAGCTACGCCAGTATGCCAGGCGGCGTTGCTTACAGGAACTTCCACATCGAGAGGTTGCGTCATCACTGGGAATAACCCTCGCCGCTGCAAAATCTCGCTCGCTGCGGGCCCGGCGACGCTTGGAGTCAACTCTCTCGCGAATGTTTGTGCGCTCAGCCTGACACAGGCAGCCGGAGAAGAGCCCGAGAGGAACGTCCTCGTTCCTCTCAAACGATTGAGCCTATTCTGAGCTTTCGAGCATGAGGTCATCCACATAACACCAGGCCCAGGTTTCACCGGGCTCTATCGATCGCATGATCGGGTGCTTTGTCGCGTGGAAGTGTTTAGCCGCGTGCTTGTTCTTCGAGCTGTTGCAACATCCCACGTGGCCGCAGTGGAGACACATGCGCAAATGAACCCAGGTATCGCCCATCTTCAGGCACTCTTCACAGCCATCTGTATTGGGGCTGACATCGCGAATCGTATCGAGGTGTGTGCATTGTTGCGTCATGGTTTGCTCAGTCCTGGTGGAGATTTGGATCCTAAGGGATAAACTTCAATGGGCTGCCCGTGAGATAACAGGCGAGCGTATGCCCTCCCTGATGGAGAGAGGGCCGCACGCACATGTGTGCCACTTGCAAGATCAGTCTCTGCTCATTTCGTATAGGAACCAGGATCGCCTTTGCGTCTCATCGATCCAGTTCTCAAGCACACTCGCAGTCGCGACATCGGCAGCATCGTCACAAAGGTTGTGGAGACTTCGCATGGAGAGCACGAGAGCCTTATTGTCTTCCCACAGCTCGCTGAGCATGTCTTTCGGCGTGACGTAGTCGGCATCGTTGTCGGAGATCCGTTTGATTCGCGCGATGTGCCCGATGGATCGCAGGGTCGTTCCGCCGATTTTGCGAACTCGTTCCGCGATATCGTCGGTCATAGCGAAGAGTTGATCACCATGGTCATCGAGCAGAAGATGGTAGTCCCGGAAATGGGGGCCGCTCATGTGCCAGTGAAAGTTCTTCGTTTTGATATACAGCGCAAACACATCAGCCAGCAGCGCCGTGAGGCCCGCAGAAATATCCTTCACTGATTCTGGAGCGATGTCTGTGTGTTGTGAGTGACCCGCCAGCCGGTGCTCTTCAAGCTCATGTTTTGTCAGCTTTGTCATGGTTTAATCCTTCCTGAGTTGGTGTGTTGATGCTCTGCGACCGTGCGCGTGGCCGGAAACGGGCCGCTGCTGCTTTCAACCCTGCTTATGGTCGATCGGGAGGGGAGCCAGTGGTGAGACGAGCTTCTGCTTCCGTAGCGCCTGCCAGAAGCCATCAGGCACCACGGTGTTCATTGCTGCATGATCCTCCTCAATGCGTTCCGGCCTGCTCGCGCCGGGAATGACGGCAGCAGATGCTGGATGAGCAAGCGAAAAGTGGAGGGCGGCAGCCTTGATCGGAATTTCAAATTTCTTACAGAGGGCCTTCAGCTTTTCGACCTTGGCGAGAATAGCCGGAGGCGCGGGAGCATATTCAAAGTGATTGCCGCCGGCGAGGACGCCGGATGAATACGGGCCGCCCACAACAATGTCGACCTTCTTGGCCTCGCAAGCAGGCATCAGGCGCTGCAGTGCAAGTTCGTGGTCCAGGAGCGTGTAACGTCCGGCGAGCAGGAACGCATCGGGGTGGGTCTCCGTCATGTCGATCGCCAGCTCGCAAGCTTCCACGCGATTGACGCCGAGCCCCCAGCCCTTGATCACCTTCTGCTCCCGCAGTCTGGCTAAAGCGACCATGGCGCCCCGGTGAGCAATTTCGAAAACGCGAACCCAGTCATCCCCGTAGAAGTCGCGAGCCACATCGTGAATCCACACGAAATCCAGATGGTCTACTCCGATGCGCTTGAGGCTATCTTCAATCGATCTGACTGTGCCTTCTTCGGTGTAGTCATATATGACCTTGTTGCGGCGTCCGTGCTCGAAGAGGCTGCCTTTTTCACCAAAGGTCTGAACCTCCTGTTCCAGATCATCGAGAATGAGTCGGCCCACCTTGCTGCTCAGGACATACTCAGAGCGCTTATGCTTTGCCAAACTCTTACCGAGACGAAGCTCTGAAAGCCCTGCACCATAGAAAGGTGCTGTATCGAAGAAGCGTGTTCCTGCCGCCCAGGCCGCATCGACGGTGGCCTCGGCTTCGGCGTCGGGGATATCCCGGAACATGTTTCCTAGCGGCGCGGCTCCGAATCCCAATGGACCATGCTTCAGATACTGTCTGATTCCCATCCTTACTCCCTCGCGTTGTTTTGCTGAGCCATGAAAAGCCAGCTGTCCGAATGTCGCCACGATAGCTCGCCGGCATCGTGGCTTATGTTCGGTAGTATTGGGTAGTTCGCCAGGCTGTTCAATTCCATCATTCTTGAATGCCTTCTCGAATGGCAGAAATGGTGTGATCACAACTTCCAGATGGTATTGGGAAGATGGAATATGAGTAGGATCGCGCTTTGCATACTCTGTTTGCACAAGCCATCGCCACGATGGCATGCGCACATGGAGGCAATATGCCGAGACGGTACAGCACACTCACGCTTGCGGAGGCGAAGCAGATCCTGTCAGGCGCTGAAGAGAAAGCTGAAAGTCTGGGTATCCCATACAACATCGCTGTTGTAGATGCTGGCGGTCACCTCCTGGCGTTCTCGCGCCAGGACGAAGCACTCATCGGCAGCATTGACCTGGCAATCGATAAAGCAGTCACCGCCAGGATCTTCGATAAGGCGACCTCATTTCTGGCGACGCTTGCGCAGTCTGGAAAGCCTCTGTTTGGAATTCAAGAAAGCAACAGCGGCAAGGTTGTCATCTTCGGCGGCGGCATTCCCGTTATATTCGAGGGAAATATCATCGGTGCGGTTGGGGCAAGCGCCGGTACGGTCGAACAGGACATCGCGGTCGCCGAGGCAGGTGCGGCAGCGCTGAGCACCAACGGCGAAGGCGCAGGCAAATAGTCTGAGCGAATGTTAGAGAGGAGCTTCGGGACGCTCGACGTTCCACGTTAACCTCAGGTTTTCGCAGGAACCTTTGGCTTTGCAAGAGAAGGGACGCGGTATCGCGTCCCTTCTCTTTCTCCTACTTATGAGTTTCCTTTATCAACTATCCGGGCAGAGTCAGAGTTGTGTCGCCAACCATCTCCTCAGGATTGACCACCTTGTCGAAGGTCGCTGCGTCGATGAGCTTTGTCTTGATGGCCGCTTCACGCAACGTACTGCCATCGTGATGTGCGGTGTGCGCGATCTGCGAAGCGTTGTCATAGCCGATCACCGGGCTCAACGCAGTCACGAGCATCAGGGAGTTCCGAAGATATTCAGCGACCTTCTTGTCGTTGACCTGAGTGCCCTGGACAGAATAGATGAGAAACTTCTCGCATCCGTCCGCGAGGATTCGTGCCGAGTGCAGGAAGTTATTGATAATGATCGGGCGCATCGCGTTGAGCTCAAAATTGCCCTGAGATCCGGCGAAGGCAACGGCCGTATCATTTCCGATGACTTGAATGCAGATCATGACGATCGCTTCGCACTGTGTCGGATTGACCTTCCCCGGCATGATGGACGAGCCAGGCTCGTTCTCTGGAAGAATGAGCTCGCCGATGCCGCAGCGCGGTCCGGATGCGAGCCAGCGCATGTCGTTCGCTATCTTCATTAGAGCCACTGCCAGTCCGCGCAGCGAGGCATGAGCAGCGACCATCGCGTCGAGCGATCCCTGGGCTTCGAATTTGTTGGGAGCGGTCACGAACGGATAGCCGGTCAGGCTTGCAATCTCTTTGGCTATGTCCTCGCCAAATTCTTTGGGAGTGTTCAATCCCGTGCCAACGGCTGTGCCACCGGCAGCCAGCTGATACAGCCCTTCCAGCGACTGCTCGACACGCTGGAGCGCATTGTGGATCTGCATCGCGTAACCGGACCATTCCTGGCCAACGGTCAGCGGGACTGCATCTTCAAGGTGGGTGCGGCCGATCTTGACGACATGTTGCCACTGTTCCGCTTTGGCTACGATCTCTGCCTGTAGAGATCGAACTTTAGGAAGAAGCGTTTCCTTTATCTCTTTGACAGCGGCAATATGCATCGCGGTCGGGAAGGTGTCGTTCGAGCTCTGTGACATGTTCACGTGGTCATTTGGATGCACCGGTTCCTGCGATCCGACCGTACCGCCAGCCATTTGAATAGCGCGGTTGGAGATGACTTCGTTCACATTCATGTTGCTCTGCGTGCCGCTGCCGGTCTGCCAGACGTACAAAGGAAAATGCTCGTCGAGCTTACCGCCGATCACCTCATCTGCACTTCTCACGATCAGGTCAGCCTTGTCCTTTTGCAGATGCCCGAGTCGTTCGTTGACGAGTGCTGCCGCCTTCTTTACATATCCATAGGCGTGGTACACCTCGATGGGCATGCGGTCATTGCCGATGGAGAAATGAATGAGAGAGCGCTGCGTCTGGGCGCCCCAGAGACGGCCGGCAGGAACTTTGACCTGCCCCATGGAGTCGAACTCGACACGCCAGCGTCCGTTGTCCAGCAGAGCGCCGGGCTTGTAGTTTGCTTCTTTCAGTTGCGTATCTTCAACTTGTGACATTGCAGAGACTCCTTGCTGCTTAAGCTCTTAGAGTTGATGCAGTGAGCAGGGTTGCATACTCATGTATTTACTCCCGATCGTCGTCCGTGCGATACAGCCGATCGGATCGTTCTACTTAACACTCAACATCGGGAAGCCCGCAGCTCAATCCAGGTCTTCGATCCAGACCGTTTGAGCATTTACGAAGGCATGGGCGCCGAAATGCGAAAGTTCGCGGCCATACCCACTGTTTTTAACACCTCCGACAGGCACTCGTGGATCTGACGCGGTAACTCCATTGATGAAAACACCGCCCGTATAGAGATCGCGAGCCACTTTGCGGGCGGCCTCTACGTTTTTGGTCCAGAGGTTTCCGCTCAATCCGAACTGGCTCGCATTCGCCGCGCGAACAGCTGCATCCAGGTCGGGAACACGCGTGATCGCGGCCACGGGGCCAAATGTTTCATCATCGAATGCCGGCATTCCTTCCGTCACTCCACTCAAGACAGTCGGTGCATAAAAGGCTCCTTTGCCATCAACGGGCTTTCCGCCAACGAGTACCGTGGCGCCCTTCGCGACGCTGTCTTCCACCTGTTTGTGAAGAGAGTCACGCAGATCGGCGCGGGCCATGGGCCCCATCTGCGTATGAGGATCGAACGGGTCACCGACCTTGAGGGATTGCGTCTCTTCGACAAAGAGACGTTCGAATTCGTCGGCAATCTTTCCGATCAGGATGAAGCGCTTGGCTGCCAGGCAGACTTGCCCGCAGTTATGGAACCGGCCCCTGATGCCGGCAGCGACAGCTTTCGGGATATCTGCATCTTCACAAACGATGAAAGCGTCAGACCCTCCCAATTCCATCACCGTCTTCTTGATGACCTTTCCAGCCTCGGACGCGACCGCGGATCCTGCCCTGACGCTGCCAGTCACAGATGCACCTTGAACACGCGGATCGTTGATCACATTGACGACATCATCTCTCTTCAGGATCAGGTTCTGGAAGACGCCTTCAGGGAAACCTGCCTCAAGCATGACCCGCTCGAATTCAAGAGAACTTCTTTGTGTGTTCATCGAATGTTTGACCAGTACGACATTGCCGGCAAGGATTGTAGGAATGGCCATGCGCATGAGCTGCCAGATGGGGAAGTTCCACGGCATGACGGCAAGGATCGCACCGAGCGGAAGATACGATACGTACGCCTGGACGGTGCCGGTAGCGGCAAGTTCATCGGCCATGATCTTTGCGCCGTGCTCGGCATACCAGTCTGCTTCATGGGCGCACTTTTCGATTTCCGCCTCGGCCTCGGCCGAAACCTTTCCCATCTCAGTCGTGATCACCTTTGCAAGCTGAGTCTTGTTCTTCCTCAGGGCGTCGCCAAGGGCCGACAACAATTGCGAACGTTTATAAACGGAGAGCTTACGAAACGACTGGAAGGTCTTGTCCGCTCGCGCGATGACCTCTTCTGTCTGTCCAGTGGTGAAGTATGAGAAGGTCTCGATCTGTTCACCGGTAGAGGGATTGATAGTGGCAAAGCCTGATGTGCTCATCTTGACTCCTTGTCATCGAACGATGAGGTCCGGAGAGATGCGCTCCGGACTGATCGTTGATAGTTCGCGGCCCGCAATGCACAGAAACAACGAGGGCCATTCAAGTTGTGCGGGAACTGAATAACTAAACTCTTCCTCTTTTGGGAAATAAAAAATGCGCTCACGGTTGCATTGCGTTATCGAACAACCTCACGATCCGCTCTGCGGTACTGCGGCCGCTTTCGGGATTCGTTCCAGATACAAGGCGACCCGATGTGATTGAGTAGTCATCGAAGGGGTTCATCGAAGTGCTGTAATACCCGCCAGCTGCGGTAACGGCTTCGACGATTGGAACGACCTTGTCCTGTCTCATCTTGTCGAGGATGTTGAAGATGAGCTCACCTTCGATCGTGAATCCCGTCACCGTCTTTCCTTCAGCAATCGACTTGCCGGTCTTGGAGTCGATGACTCCCGGCAAGATTGCCGGTCCATGGCACACCGTACCGACGACGCCTCCGCGATTCCAGACATCCGCAGCGATTGTTTGCAGTCCCTTTGCGGTTGGGTAGTCGTAGAGCGCGGCATGACCGGCGGAAGCAAAAAAGACGCCGTACTCTCCCAGCTTCAGGTCCGCCGCCTTCTTCAGATGGGCGAGTTTTACCATGAAGGGATGGCTGGGATTGTTATAGATGGCCTTGTCGCTTCCAGAAAGAAAGGGAGGCTGCAGGGAGTTAAAGTCGAAACCGAAGGTGCCGGTTTCGGAGGCGAGGTCAACCTCGAAACCAGCTGCAACGAGGACCTCGAACGGATGCAGTGCCTCCACAAAAAAAAGGCCTGTCTTGTGTCCATCTGGGTAGATGGCGCCCTGGTAGCTGGAGATCGCGATGATTGCTTTACGTTGAAGCTTCTTTGACATGACTGCTCCTTAGTTGAGATCGGCTAGTGGTGGATGGAAGTGAGGCAGAATTTCTTGTGCTCTCGCTCTACGGCTTGGCCGCAGTCTTCACGCTGCCCTTGGCCGCTTCGGTGATCACGTCAGCAACCTGTTCCGGTTCCTGCAGCATGGCTACGTGGCAAGTAGGAAGCTTGACGGCGAAGCCGCCTGAGCGTTTCGCAGCGTCTTCCTCCATGGCGGGGCTTAAAGTGCGGTCCTGCATTGAAATCACGTGCCACGATGGCTTTGACTTCCACGCTGCGTGGGTCAGCTTCTCATCGAACATCGGCCCGTAAGTCTGTCCTTGAACCGCAAGCACGAGGCGCCGCTCCACCATGGGGAGTCCACCTGCGAAGTCATTGATTACTCCCTCTTCAGATAGCGAGGCGAAATGCTGCGCATCAACCTTGATTTCCTTCAGTACAGGGGTTGGGCCGAATGGTTCGCTGGTTTGATTTGCGGAGTGGCCAATCTCGGGCATCCATGCCGCGACGTAAACGAGCCCGGCGACCTTGGGGTCATCTCCGGCCTCGGTGATGACAGCACCGCCCCATGAGTGGCCTACCAGGATCACCGGACCATCCTGTAGAGCGATCAGGCGGCGAGTGGCATTCACGTCATCCGCCAGCGACGTGAGAGGGTTCTGAACTGCGACGACATGGAAGCCGCGCGCTTCGAGAATGGGAATAACCTTTCCCCAGCTGGTTCCATCCGCAAAGGCGCCGTGGACCAACAGGATGTTTTTTACAGGTTGAGATTGTGTCTGGGCATGGCCGACACCGGAGAGAGCTGTGGCCACTCCAATGCTGCCTGCGAGTAATGATTCAGTAAGTTTCGTCATCGTATCCTCCTGATTTAGGTTTGGTCGCCGGGCTTGCCAGCGCGGGTTAAATGGAACTGTTTGTCATCCAGAGGTGGTTCGTTGCCTCAGCTTTTGGCGGAGCCGGCGTCCGAGCCGTCCCAGGGAACATCGAAGACGATCACAGCGCGGCCAATGATGTCACCGGCGCGGAGCAGCTCAAGGTTTTCGTTGATGTCTCTAAACTGGATTCGCTTGATGGAGTGCTGAATCTTGCCTTTCTGCGCAAGCGCCAGCACTTCCTGTAGATCGCTGTAATTCGCCCAGAATGAGCCGTGATAGGTGAGCTCACCGGCAGTGAACGGAAATAGTGGGATATTGATTTTCGTTCCTACCAGTCCCACAGAAACAAATGCGCCGGAAGTGTGAAGCAATCCGATGCCCGTCTGTATGGTTTCTTCAGCACCAACGCAGTCGATGGCGGCATCCAGTTTGCGCGCACCGGTTAGCTTGAAAAGTTCCTGCTGGATATCGGCGAGGGATTTCCCGCGGGTGTTGATGGTGGCGTCAGCCCCGCGCTCCTTGGCGATAGCAAGCTTTTCGTCATTCCGCGCGAAGGCCACAACCGTAGCCCCGGCAGAGAGCAGCTTCGCGTATTGCACTGCGTAGCTGCCGAGGCCGCTGGCTCCGAATACACCCATCACGCGATCAGGTCCAAGTACGCCGGCGGCGCGCAGTTTTTTGATTCCCCGGTAGGGAGTAACACCCGCATCCGTGAGGGGCGCCAGGTCCTCCCACTTCTGCCGGTGCTCCACCCGAATGAGCTGCCGGTAGGGCACAGGGATGAATTCGGCGTAGCCGCCTGGAGGTCCAAAGCCCGGCCAGCTGCCATGGTCGCAAAGCTGTTCGTTACCCACTCGGCACTGGCGGCACACTCCATCACCCCATCCCGCAGCGACCACAACCTGGTCGCCGACTGCAAGCTGTGCGGATGCCGGAACTTGTTTACCGATCTCTGCGATGAGGCCCGCAATCTCATGCCCCGGGGTTAGCGGGAAGGTGGATTTCAGGGCTTCAGCAAAATAGCCATCGATAAGCTGCACATCCGACCGGCACATTCCAGCCCCGCCGACCTTCACCAACACCTGATCGGGCGCGATTTCGGGGACGTTGATTTGTTCAAGCACTAGCGGCTGCTTGTAACCGTACATTCTTGCGGCGAGCATCTGTCTGTCTCCTTTCTTTGCGCTGATGATTAGAGTGATATTCGCGCGAGCGCAAGATGCCAATTCCATGTTCATAGAACGGATCGCAATCAGTTGAAGGGCTCGACGCGTAACGATGAGTTGCGTCCCTGCGATAGATCGAGCGAGTTCAAGGATCATGGAATTACGAAGCCAGGAGTGCATGCGTAGAATCGCTTCTCAAGCGCGGTGCTCTGTTCATAGGCGGCTCACCTTGCGCGAACACACTCTCTCGCCGGAGGCGCGCACACCATGTCGAAATCAACGTTGTTCAGTCCGATTCGAATCGGCGGCCTCGAGCTGGCAAATCGGATCGTCATCGCGCCGATGTGTCAGTACTCCGCGCAAGAAGGCTGCATGAATGATTGGCACCTCGTTCATCTGGGCCACCTGGCATTCTCCGGAGCAGCGCTTCTGACGATTGAAGCCACGGCTGTGACCACGGAAGGACGCATCACCTATGCGGATGTCGGTCTCTATGACGATGCGACGGAGTCTGCCATGGGACGCGTGCTCGACGCGATACGGCGATGGTCGAAGATGCCGATCGGGATTCAACTCTCGCATGCGGGGCGAAAGGCCTCTACCGAGGTTCCCTGGAAAGGAGGAGCTCAGCTGCCCCCGGAAGATCCTCTGGGCTGGAGTACTGTGGCACCATCTGCCATTCCGTTTCAAGAAGGAGATATCCCACCCGCAGCGTTAGACCGTGATGGAATACGCAGGGTGCGCGAAGCTTTCGTCGCCGCGGCGGTGCGTGCTGCGCGGCTGGGAATCGACCTCATCCAACTGCATGCTGCTCACGGATACCTGCTGCATCAGTTCCTCTCACCGCTCTCGAACCGTCGCGATGATGAATATGGCGGCTCTGTTGAAAACCGAATGCGGTTCCCGCTGGAGGTATTTGAAGCAGTGAGAAGGGTCTTTCCCGCGACCAGGCCGGTGAGTGTCCGCGTCTCCGCAACGGACTGGATAGCCGGTGGGTGGGACCTCGAACAAACGATCATATTTTCGAAAGCTCTGGAGGCGTTGGGGTGCAGTGCCATTCACGTCTCAAGCGGCGGCAATGGTCTTGCCCAACGAATACCCGTGGGCCCGGGCTATCAGGTGCCGCTCGCACGCGCAGTCAAAGCAGCAGTCGATATTCCGGTGGTCGCAGTTGGGTTGATTACAGGCTTTGAGCAGGCCGAGGCGATTGTTTCGACGGGAGACGCTGATTTGGTCGCATTGGCCAGGGCCATTCTTTATGACCCCCGATGGCCTTGGCATGCAGCGGCCCAGTTCGGAGCAACGGTTAGGGCACCAAATCAATACCTCAGGTCACAACCCTCTCGCTTTCCCACGCTATTGAAGAGTGATTGATCTCGCGGTTTTCAGTCAAGACACGATGCCTGAATGCCTGCTCGTGGTTGTGGTGCGCTTGTCTTCGTCTTGAGGAAGCAGACCCAGCGCGCGAGACCATTGGAGAGAACGTGCGTGAAATTGAGCACCATAAGAAATGCGCTTAAGTCTATTTTGCTTACCTCGTTGTTGTTAGCGGGGTGCGGTCGTGCGCCATCGTTGGATGTTCTGGGCGCTTATTTCCCCGCATGGCTTCTTTGCATTTTTATGGGTATCGCGGGCTCTTCAATTGTTGCTTCCATTCTCTCGAAGCTGGGCATGCGAGACCTGCTGCAGTGGCCCATTCTCGTGTACCCCTGTCTTGCAGCCTCAATCGCATTCACAGTGTGGCTCCTTTGTTTTTCCTAACGGAGACTCCATGCGGATCTGGACATCGGAGTCCGGAAAGGCTTGGCGATGGTTCATGGTGAAACCGCTGCAGTGAGAGTGCGATGACTTCAAATTTACAAAAGCGCGAAGAGCACGGACAGACACTCTGGCAGTGGCTTCCCCAGTTTTTCCGCCACGAGCTCGCTCCGTATCCAGGCCGGTGGTCGCTGGTTGCGCGGATGGTTATTGCGGCGACCGCAAGCATGATCGTTATCGTCACCTTCCGGATTCCGTATGGAGCTATTGGCGTGAACTGCGCGTTCATTCTCTCGCGCGAAAACCTCACCTCAACCGCGAAGTCGGGCTTTTACTTCATACTTGCATTCGCAGGCTGGGCCGCGCTGATACCGATCGGAGCTCGCATGTTTGCTTCGATCCCGATCACGCATTTCCTATGGGAGGGCGTTACAGCGTTTCTTTGTTTCTTCCTGCTCAAGACCCTGACAAATTTTCCGCTCGCGACCGGTGTGGTCGTTGTTGCAACCGCAACCATGGCCATCTGGTATTTGCCCGGTCCCGCCGACCTGAATGTTGAGTTGACGCTCTGGCAGATACTCGCCACTGCTATCGGTGCCCTGATCACATTTTTAGTGGAGGTAATTTTTCGTTCCTGGCATCCTTCCGATCCGCTCCTGGACGGGATGGATGAGCGCCTTCGCACGATCGAATCGATGCTGCATGACTGCAGCATTGGCGGTCCCATTCCCGGCACGACCGTCGGCATGCTTACGCAGTACGCCGTGGCAGGAACGGGAATGCTTCGTGAAAAGATTGCGCGAAATCACATCAGTTCTTTGCAGCGGATGAAGATGAACGCGGTTGTCTCGCTTCTCGGCCAGTGCATCGATCTGTCCGCCGCCCTCGTATCGAGTTCCGCGGTTTTCGAATCGCCTTTGAGAGAATACGCCGCGGACCTGGAAACGCAGATGTCTGAAATCAGGCAATCCATCAGGACAAATAGCGCTCCGGTCAAACTGCCAGAAAGAATATCGAAGCAGGAAGCACCGCCCCTTCTGTCTCAGCTGGGAATCGTCATCGGCTTGATGGAATCGGTCCTGCGATCGACCAATACGACCGATCCCACGCTGGCGACCCTGGACGAATCCGGCTCTGAGCATCGGATTTTTGTCAAAGACGCCTTCACGAATCCGGAGTATCTGAAGTATGCGCTGGCCGGCACAGCCGCATCGATGCTTTGCTACGTGATCTATGTCGGCCTGAACTGGCCTGGCATTTCGACCGCAGTAACCACATGCGTACTGACTGCGCTGAGCAACATCGGCTCTTCGCGCCAGAAGCAGATGCTGCGTATCACTGGAGCGTCCATCGGCGGGTTCGTGCTCGGTCTTGGATCTCAGATATTCGTCTTACCGAATATCGACTCGATCACCGGGCTCACGATCCTGCTCGCCCTGGTTACCGGCATCTCAGCGTACGTGGCGACTTCGAGCTCAAGACTCTCATACGTTGGCCTGCAAATGGCCTTTGCCTTTTACCTCATCAATGTCACGGACTTCTCGATATCTCGAGATCTCACAATTGGCCGGGACAGGACTGTCGGCATTCTCTTGGGAATTGGCGCCATGTGGTTAGTTTTCGAGCGCTTGTACTCGCACTCGGCCGGCATCGAGATGGTCGCCGGATTCTCCCGAACGGCTCGCCTCATCGCCAGCCTTACCGCGACTCAGAGTTTCGAAAGCGGCCAAGGCGCGATCGAACGGATACGAACCATACGGAATGAAGTTTCCGGGCTCTTCACCACCGTCAACGCTGAAGCGGATGCGGTTCCCTTCGAGAGTGGATCGGACAGGCTTTCCCATCTCGCGGCGCGTGAACGCATTCGACGCTGGGTTGCTATTCTGCGTACGGTCTACGTTCTGGAGCTTCCGCTGGTTCAGTCGAGGCTGAACAGCAACCCGTCGCCAGGGTCTGTAACAATACCAAGGAACGACGATAGGTTCTACGAGGCAGTGTCGGCTTCTCTGAATCATATTGCCGACTGCCTCGAATCCCAGCTCAAAGGCACAACATACGAACAGCTCCACCACCAGTGGCTGGGCGACCTCCTCGCTCGACAAGAACGACGAGGGATTCATGGCGGGTCCGTGCCGGAGAATGGTTCAGACCAGTCTTTCCATCTGCTCGCAAAACTTGTGGATGAGCTGGAGCGAGAAGTCCTCGAGGGGTCCGTCTACAGTTGTTGATTGATCACCGTGCTCTCCTTCCTCTTATCAATCCTTCCCGCTCTGCGTTGGAGCCGCTAGGCGTGGTGGGGATACGCTCCGCACTCGCACAGGACTCGAAATGCCCTTGAATGTCCTCACGCGGGTGAATCTCTCGGGAGGCACGATCATTGCATATGTGCCGGCGCATGTGGAAAAGTGGCGCTTTGATCGATATCGTGATTGAGCCATATTTTTGCGCCTTCTTCATCTGCGATCCGTTGAATCTTCTCCATCGAACGGAGAGACTCTTCCTTGCTGCTGTTCATGTCCGGGACAATGTGTTGTTCCAGATTGAATGCATAGTGCGCGACATCGGCGGCAAGAATGATCGGCCCTGTCTCTCTTAGCCGCAGCAGAAGAGACATGTGGCCCGGCGTATGCCCTGGAGTGCTGATCAAACGGATCGATCGGTCTCCGTATAGGTCAAGATCCCCATCAACGCGCTGGACGTCTGCCGATCGCAGGGACTCGTAGAGCTCAGGGATGTAACCGAAGTGTGCGAAGTTTGGCCCGAACATCGCATCGAGTTCCGCGCTTTGCACAATGAAACGAGACTTGGCAAAGAGATTACAGTTTCCGGCGTGATCGAAGTGAGCATGTGACAGGATCACCTTCGACACGTTGCTGGGTGTTAGCTCGAGCTCAGCAAGTTGGTGCGAAAGGGGCCGGGCCACGACACCACGAATACCGTGTGCCATGACTTTCCCGCCGAGCTCATCGAACAGACTTTGAGAGATGCCCGTGTCCCACAGCAACCACTCGTCACCGCGCCGGATCAGAAAGGCGTTACAGGAAAGGGCCACCGTCTCGCCTTCAAAGTGGCCTGGGGAGTACATCGCCTTATTTGGAGCGAATGCCAAGCCGCCGTCGAGCGGATAGATTCGATCAACGAATCCGGGTTCGTGAGTAAGTGTCACTGTTTTATTCCTTTCGTTATTGGCCATATGACCTGGGATTTGTTGAGGCACTCGCTGCAACTAAACAGACAACAGCGCAGAGACTGCGCTTGCGATGGGCTGTTCACCTTCGGTGACCTCGAGTATCTTTCTCCTGATCTCTGGTGAGTCCAGGAGCGCGACGGCGGTCGAGGCCAGATCATCCCTCGTGATCTGGGTGTGGAAATTTGCCAGGCCAATACTCACTCCTCCAGTTGCCGGGTCATCTGTGAGGGACGAGGGCCGGAGAATGATCCAATCGAGTCCACTGTTCACAACCTCTACGTCTGCTTTCTTCTTCGCCGAGATATAGTGCTCAAAAGAATCTCCAAGACATTTCTCCCTCCCTGCTTCGGGAAATACGGAGATCAGCAGAAGACGGGAGCACCCCGCCTCGCGCATCGCGGCGACCGTCTTTTTGACGCCGCCATAGTCCACGGCATCAATCATCGATTCGTCATCCTGATCTCCGGCGCCCGCGGTGAAGACGACGGCTTCCGCCTCACCTATGGTCCGAGCGAGGTCTTGCTCAGAAATGACAGCGATATCCCCAGCGAATGTCCTCACCCCTATCTCTGCGAGCCATGCGATCTGCTTCGGGTTGCGACACAGGCCAGAAACAGAGTGCCCTTGGCGAATGAGGAGGCTTGCGATTCGGTTCCCTGTTCCGCCTGAAATTCCAACGATGAAAACTTTCATTTCGTAAGCTCTCCTCTTCGCTCGAAGCCGTCCGAGCACTTATCTTTGATCTTTGCGTACATAGAAGTCAGGTCCGGACTAGTAGAAGCCTTGATTGTCACGATTCACGTCGACTTTCCCCGCATAGCGCCTGGAGACAAAAATGAAGTATCCCGCGGCCAGAGCGAATCCCATTGGCCACCAGAAGGAAGCGATCAGCAAAGCAGTGTGATTTGCGGAAACTGTGTAAGCGCTGAGGGAATATTGGGGTCCGAGCGTTGAATAAAGCATCACAGGGAAGATTGCCGCACCGCCGACCGCCAGCAGGCTAATGATGACGAGGTTCGACGCAATAAATGCGCAGGTTTCCAGGTGGGCGCGGAGCCCGAACGCAAGCGCTAATCCGGAGATTCCGATGATGACGACTCCTACCCAGCACAGAGGATTCCGAAGAGCGCTATGCAGCACCGCAGGGCGGACCACCCAGGATTCGAAAGAGACGGCCGCGAGGAGCAGGAGAACCCCAAGCCAAAGCCGCCTGGCGTAATACGCGCTGCGATCATGCACCGGCCCCTGTGTTTTCAGCTCAAGGTAAGTGGCTCCATGAGCGGCAAGCAAGACCACTGCGAAGATTGCAACGGACACCGTGTACCAGTCCAGAAGCCCTGCATTTCCGCGCGCACGGAAGTTCGTGAAAAATGCCATGGAGAAATCTCCATTCGCATCGATGGGGACCCCGCGCCCCACATTTCCGGCGGCTGCACCGAAGAGCACAGCCAATAAGAGATTCGAGGCAGAGAAGACAAAATCCCAAAACTTCTGCCACAAGCTGTCCTCCGTGTGCCCACCAACTTCGATGGAAACACCTCGCAGGATCAAGCAATAGAGAATCAGGAAGAGCGCGAGGTAGTAGCCCGAGAACGCCGAAGCCATGAGGCGGGGGAACACCGCCATTAAGGTGCCTCCAAAACCGACGAGCCAGACCTCATGCCACGACCATAGTGGGCCAATGGCAGCGATCACCTGGCGTCGCTCTTGTTGCGTCCTTGCAACGAACCAATGGAGCATGCCGGCGCCAAAATTACGGCCATCGAGAACAACGTAGATGATCAGCATCAGACTGACGATGACGTACCATGCCATGATCATGCGAGTTTCTGACCTCCCTGTCCGGCCATCAGAACGCTGCCGTTCGCTGGCTCTTGTTTTCCTTGCTCATCCGGGCCCCGTTCAATCTCCCGGCCGGTTAAATATAGAAACGCAAGACCGAGCACGAAATAGAGGCCGACAAAGCCAATCAGAGTGAACGTGGCGTCACCGTTGTTGACGACCTTGCTGTAGCCTTCGCTCGTGCGGAAAATGTTGTAAAGCAGCCAGGGTTGACGGCCAAGTTCGGTGGTCATCCAGCCGAGGGTATTGGCGATGTAGGGAAACGGGAATGCCAGCAGGATTATCCAGAGCAGCCACGTAGTAGACATGAGCTTCTTGCGCAGGTTCTGGAATGTCGCGTACGCCGTCAACGCGATAAACATGACTCCGAAGGTAATCATGAGGTGATAGGCGTAGTACAAGAGCTCGATGTTGTCGGGCCAAACACTTTGTGGATACTCGTCGAGGCCGTGCACGTAGCTCTTGAAAGTCCCATAGGCTAGGAAGCTGAGAGCATCAGGAAATTCGATAGGGTTATCCAGCCGCCGTGCGGCTACATTGGGTTGACCGATGACTGCAACGCCTGCCCTCGAACTTCCTACAAATTTCCCTTCCATGGCGGCAAGAGTCACAGGCTGATATTGTGCAACCATTTTCGCTTGCCGGTCACCAGTGGGCCCTGCCACGAGGAGCGATGCCACCAGACCAACCAGCGTTCCGGCCTGCAGGTAAAGCTTGCTCTGCACAGGATGTTCCTGACGCAGCGCATAGTAGGCCCCGACCGCGGCAACTACAAAGGATCCCGTGACCAGCGCCGCGCTTTGATTGTGTGCGAATTGCACGAAGGCCCAGGGATTGAGAAGGTAGTTCCGCAGGCTCGCTATCTCCAGTGAACCGTCTCGACCTACCCGATATCCGACGGGATGCTGCATAAATGCATTCGTCACCAGGATGAAGGATCCCGACAGCCAGCTTCCCAGTGCGACTGCGATGGCCGCGAAAAAATGGTTACGCGGGCCGAGACGTTTTTCTCCCCAGATCAATGCTCCGATGAAGCCGCTCTCGAGAAAGAACGCGAACATCCCTTCCATTGCGAGGGTCTGTCCAATGACTCCACCCGCATGACGGGCAAACCCAGCCCAATTGGTTCCAAACTGGAATTCCATGGGAATTCCAGTGACGACTCCCACAGCAAAATTGAGCCCGAAGATCTTCGCCCAGAATCTGGCTGCCTTGTTGTACTTTTCATCGCCAGTCTTGAACGCGCGCCATTTCCAGTAAACCAGGAACCATGCCAGCCCCATCGTGAGTTGGGGGAAGAGGTAGTGATACATGATGGTGAAGGCAAACTGAAATCGACTCCAGAATGCGGGATCTGACAGACTCATATTCATCGTGTTCCTTCGAAGTCCGGCTTATTTCGGGCCTTCTGCACTGCGTTCGGATCGAGCCTCTTCAAGATGTTTCCGGGGATGAGTGCCGTAGGCAATGCGGTCACAGCTTGACAGCCAGATGGTCCGATATCACCAATCCTGCTTACAGGCTGTGCAAACATCATGACGACGACGAACGAGTATTGCCTATTCCATGTTTCTCGAACAGCTTGGGTGCAGAAGAACCCCCTGCTGGTCACGGTCCCGTCGTCGAGGCTGGGCCCGTCGAAAAATAAAAGTCGGGAAAAATAAAAAAGCGGCGACCGTGAAGACGATCGCCGCTCGCTCGCGAGTGCTAGTCCGGATTCAGTCTGGAATAAATTGAGTGTCCGCCCCGGGTTCGAAGATGACATATGCGCGGCGCCATGGATCATCGTTCAGCAATCGCCATTTATGCCCGGTGCCGGTGTGATCTTCAGCAAGCAGGACATCACCTGGGTTCAGCGTGAACGTTTCGCCGCCCTTGGTAGTGAATTCCAGGATGCCGCTCAGCGTGAGAACATATTGCGGGACCGGGTCATTGTGCCAATCGTAACTGGAGTGTGCCGCGGTTTCCTTAAAGTGGATCGACCTCGTGTTGACAAGGACATCCGGATGGATTGCCCCCGCTGTCACATGGGAGTCGCCATCACTGCCGGTGTAGAGACGATAGGCGCGAATCATAGTCCTCCTTCGGTGCATGGTGAATTCAGGCGGCCGAATTCCCCGCCTGCGTTGGTTTGGCTCACAGGTTGACAATGTTGAGCGTAGAAGCCGTATCAGCTCTGACCTTTTTGCAAAGGTCCGTGTTGGTGATGAGCGATTCACCATAGGACGGGATCATCTTGCGCAGCTTGTCGATCCAACCGCCGTGGTCGAGCCGGTTTGAGAAGCAGCGCTCGATGACGTTCAGCATGATTGCAACCGATGTGGACGCTCCCGGTGATGCTCCAAGCATCGCTGCCAGCGACTGGTCTTCCGCGCTGACGATTTCTGTTCCGAACTGAAGAATACCGCCGTGAATGGGATCCTTCTTGATGATCTGCACACGTTGACCGGCCACCTCCATGCGCCAGTCCTCTGCCTTCACCCCGGGGTAAAACTCCCTGAGCGCTGCGATTCGCTCTTCCTCTGACTCCAGCACCTGGCCGACGAGGTATTCCGTGAGAGCCACATTGTCCCTTCCAACGGCAAGCATGGGCAGCAGGTTCTCCGGATCGATGGAGCCGAACATATCCAGGTACGAACCATGCTTTAAAAACTTCGTAGAAAAGCCGGCGTACGGCCCAAAAAGGATCGAGACCTTCCCGTCAACGTGACGAGTGTCAAGATGTGGAACCGACATCGGAGGTGATCCGACCGATGCTTTGCCATAAACCTTCGCGTTGTGTTGCGAGGTAACTTTGGCGTCGTCGCAACGGAGCCAAATGCCGCTTACAGGAAAGCCCGCATAGCCGTGGCCTTCCGGAATGCCGGACCTCTGCAGGAGTGGTAACGAGCCACCGCCGGCGCCGATGAAGACGAACTTGGTTTCGACCTCCGTTGTTTCGCCGGTCATCTCATCGCGTACGGTAACGTTCCAAAGAGAACCCGCGCGCTTAAGCCCCTGCACCCGATGCAGGAATTTGATCGAAAAGCCTTCAGTACGACGAAGAGAGTCGAGAAGTACAGAGGTCAACGCTCCGTAGTCGACGTCGGTGCCCGTACGCATCCGCGTCGCAGCAACGGCTTCGCGTGGATCACGGCCGTCCATGACCAGGGGGAACCACTTGCTCAGCGTTGTCTTGTCCTCCGTGTACTCCATTCCCTGGTAGCAGGGATTCGCAGTAAGTGCCGCGTATCTCCGTTTCAGGAAACTGACGTTGTCTTCTCCGCGCACAAAACTGCAATGCGGTACGGGATGAATAAAAGCTTGCGGATCCTTGATGGCGCCTTCGCGTATGAGATAGGACCAGAACTGACGAGACAGGTCGAACTCAGTGTTCACCGTCAGAGCTTTGGAGATGTCGATCTTTCCAGACGAATCCTCGGGAGTATAGTTCAGCTCGCATAACGCCGCGTGCCCAGTCCCGGCATTGTTCCAGGCGTTCGAGCTCTCCTGAGCCTCAGACCTGAGAACCTCGTAAATGACGATCTCCATAGAAGGATCGAGATGTTTGAGAAGTGCGGCCAGAGTTACGCTCATGATGCCGGCCCCGATGAGTACCGCATCCGGCTGTTGTAATGACTCCATGGTGAATCCTCCTTGTGTTGCCATAACAATGGTTAGTGAATCGCCCGTGTATCCATGTTTTCGAAGAGTAAGTGGTTGTCTCTGTAGTCCACGCGGACACCGATGATCACTGGCCCTGACGCATCGAGTGCACGTTTCATTACCGCGCCAATCTCATCAGGGGCATTGATCATCATCCCCGTTGCTCCGAAGGCTTCCGCGTACTTCACCGGGTCGACTGGACCGAACTCAACACCGGACGCTCGCCCATATTTCTCCCGTTCCTGAGTGGCGACCATGTCGTAGGTGCCGTCGATCCAGACCATGTGCACGAGATGCGACTTGAGACGAACCGCGGTCTCGAGCTCCATCGCAGAAAACAGGAACCCGCCGTCTCCTGAAATCGACACGACCTTGTCGGCGGGACGCGCAAGTGTTGCGGCGATCGCCCAGGGAAGAGCGACGCCCAGAGTCTGTTGTCCGTTGGTGATGAGAACCTGCCGCGCGCGAAAGCTATGCAGATTACGCGCCACCCAAAGGTGAAACGATCCCATGTCCAAACAAAGGGTCATATCCGTGGAGAGCATCGATTGAAGCTCCGACACAAGGCGCAGAGGATGAATCGGAGTGCCGCCCTTTAAAGCGCCAAGCCGGATAACTTCTTCCCGCTGCTGAGCGATTTCCTTCAGCAGCTTGATCATGTCGTGATCGGGACCTGGATGATTGACGATGGCCGTCAGGGCTGCAATGGTTGGCCCGATACCGCCAATCAGTTCCACGTTGGGGCGGTAGCTGTTGTCGATGTCGGCCCGCTCCGAATCGATATGGACGATTGCCCGCTGCTCCCCACGGTTCCATATGGAAGGCCAGTACTCAACGGGATCGTAGCCGATGGTAATGACCAGATCCGCGGCGGCCAACGCTCGATCGCCGGGAAGATTGTTCGTCTGCCAGACCCTTCCAGCGAAATGTGGAAACTCTGCGAGTGAAACTGCTCCCGCAGCCTGGAATGTTCCTACCACCGGAAGCTTACCCACTGTGAGTAGTTGTTGAATGGCGTTGATGTTCTCCGGCTTGCTGGCAAGCATTCCAAGGAGCACAATTGGCCTTTTTGAATTGTTGATAAGCCATGCAGCCTCTCGAATGGAATCCGGATCAGCTGCACCAAGCACTGGAGTTTTGCTGGGTTCAAGCACTTCACAAGCCGCCGGTGCGGCCATCACGTCGATAGGCAAGCTTACAAAGGCTGCTCCGGCGCGTTCTTCTTCCGCAGCACGAAAAGCATTCTCCATCACCTCGGCAACAGATGCTGGCGAGTCCACTTCAACGCTGTATTTTGTGACCGGCCTGCAGAGGCCCACTGAGTCCAGCGTTTGATGAATCTTTTTCAACCTGTCTTCCAGGGCCACAGCGCCGCCGAGCGCGACGACCGGATCCCCTTCGGTGGTAGCCGTGGCCAGCCCCGTGACCAGATTCGAAGTGCCTGGACCAGACGTTGCAATCGCGACTCCCGCCTTTCCGGTCATTCGACCGATGCCGCCAGCAATGAATGCCGCATTCTGTTCGTGGCGACACACTACGGTCTGAATGGACGAATCTTTCAAAGCGTTAAACACGCTGTCGATCTTTGCGCCGGGGATGCCGAATACCCACTTGACCTTCCTACGCTCGAGTGACTCCACAACGATTTCCGCGCCAGTCTTTGGCTGTTGGCTTACAACGCTTTCTTTACTCATGGTTTCCTCTCTGAGTGGTTTCCTTCAGCCGCGCTGAGATCTTTCGAAACGTCTGCCGTGAGGTCCGCCTGAAGGAACTCCTCGGTATCCGGCAGTGAAAGATGAAATTCCTTGACCATCTCCACCTGCAGGTGGAGATCATTTCCTGCACATTCCAGAACGTGTCCTCCCTTGGTGCGGTCTTTCGAAAGGAAATGGAAGTGATACCCGGGAATGTCGACGGAGCCAACATATTGCGGCGACCAGAAGCCGACGAGAGTTCCCTCAATGTCGTTGAAATGGAATTCAGGTTGTGTATCGGCTGCGGTCTTTAGCGACACGCCGCTCTGGGTTCGCCGCATGGCACGCGTGTGCACGTAGCTGAACACTCCGTCCACGCGAAAGGCATAGAAGATGTTTTGAGAGACACGATGTGCGTCACAGAGAGTGCAAAGTGCGGCAAAGCTCTCCAGCCTCTGAAGCTGAACGTCGTCGTCAGGAGCGAAGAATAACACCGTGGCGAATGGTGTTCCTGCATCTCCATCAATGCGGTGTACTGTCCCATCGCTACGCACCTGATAGACGACACCCTCCAGCACGACCATCTCGCCATCGAGTTCATCAAAGGTGCCAAGCCCGAAATTGCCATGACGCAGCAGGATTCCGCTCGAAACTGCTTCCTGGTACACCCCCTGTACGAGCGCTCTTGAAGTGGAGACCTGGAAGAGGGTGTGCACTGGCTTACCGAGAGCCCGCCGCAATGCACGCAAGACAAAGGTCGAGATGTCTTCTCCGGTTGCCTGGGATCGCTGCTCCAAGGCATCGGATAATGATTCCGGAATATCGCACGACAAGAGAGCCATCTGTTCACCACGCTGACACAGTATCTTGGGGCTGGATCCTTAGGGAAAGCTGAGTTGAATTTCCCTACGGAATGCCCTAGACATGCCGGCCACTAGCGGCATGTTAGTAAGGTGAGACTAGAGCGGCAATTGTGGTTTCCTGTTATATCCATCGGCAAACCTATGGAGTTACACTCGCGCAGATTGATTTAGAAGATGTACGCAGCCATAGTTCCGCAAGCCATAATTTCAAGGAGGTACCCCATGAGCAATCCCGGTGATGACAACGACGAACGCACACTCGAGCGGCTCGAACAGGAAAAAGAATCTCTTGAGAGTCATCCGCATGATGGCTACGCGGACGCGGCCCGCGTAGCCCGTCTGGAATCTGAAATTGAGACAGTGGAAGAGCGTATTTCACGCGAGAAGCAACGCGCGGAGCACGGCGAGGGATAAGCCAGCAAAGCCCTGGACTTCACCGTTCGCATGCTTTCCAATGCTCTTCGCCCTTCGAGCTGAGGGTTGTCCCTGACAGGCGCTGCCTATGGCGTGGCCATGCATTGCCGCTGGCGGTCTACCTCCCAGCGGCGATCGCCATCGTTCAAGAAATACCTAATAGCGATCACGACTTGAATCACTCTATTCTGTTACCACTCTCGTGGTTTATGGAGCATCGTGATGGCGACGTTCGAAGGCTTGGCAGGCTTGCGGCAGTTCACAGTTCCACCTGGCGCCTATGCAAAATTATCGCCGGACCAGAGTGCGAGTGCTGCGCGATACGGAATCCAGCGAACATACGCGTCTAATACGCGGCTGTATCGTCAGGGCGAGCGTGCCGCCGATCTCTATATCGTTCTTTCTGGCACGGTTCAGACTTTCTGGTGCGACGCAGTCAGCGGCGAGGAGTATTTCATCACGCTGGAGCCGGGAGAATTTAGTGGAGAACTCAATCTGCTCAATCAGCGAGAGACTCTGATCGCTGCACGCGCTTTGGCGGGCTCCAGCGTACTGCGAATTCCAAGAGAACGTCTTCGCGAGTTTCTCATCGCAGAACCCGACATCAGCGAACTGGTTGTCAGAACCATCGTGCAGAGACGGCAGTGGTTCGTACAAATCGGCGTTGGCGGCCTCGCGCTCGTCACTGACGGAGAAAGCGGAGAGTCGGAAGAGCTGGCACGCTTCCTCACCGCGAATTCATACCCCTTTCGCTTTATCGATCTGCAGGAGTCTTCGGAAGCTTGTTCAATTCTCAAGCAGAGAGGCGTGCAGGGTGATGATCTTCCGGCTGTCGTGAACGCTAAGTGGATGCTCAAGCGTCCAAAGCGGCGCGCCCTTGCGGACAAGCTGGGTATATCGGAGGACATCCGGGAAGGCGTCACCTGGGATGTATTAGTTGTCGGCGCCGGGCCCGCAGGTCTGGCAGCTGCTGTATACGCGGCTTCCGAAGGCCTTCGGACACTCGTTCTGGATAACTATGC
>CAVUWQ010000041.1:0-10395 GCA_963745105.1 uncultured Acidobacteriaceae bacterium | reverse complement strand
TTCTGCTCCAGCACCGCTTAACAGTACGTATTGCTGCTTCGGATTCTTTGCAGCCTCGGCGTCTTCGGCATCGGTGCGCACATGAAAGCGCCATAACTCGGCATCGAGCGCGTTCGAGGCGGCCTGCGCTGCATCGATCTGCTGATCCTGCGCCGCCTGCATGCCGCGGGCAAAATCCTTAAGCACGCCGCTGAGATACAAGAGGTTGGGCGATGCATCGGAGTAATGCGCGTCATCCAGCATGGACTGGACCTTTCGCCAGTCGCCGGCGCGAAGCGCGAGGGGCAGGAGAATGTTGATACGGGTGATGGAATCGCGCGTCGACCAGGGGTAAAGCGACGCAGCTTTCTCGCCGTGCGCCGCGGTCAGCTTGGCCGACATGACGGAGGCCTGCTGCATGTGGCCTTCCTCCATCAGGTTCGCAATCGAATACATCAGGTTATGTACGTAGTTCCAGTCGTCGTCGACGGAAACGTGCTGCGCGTGCATGTAGGCCTCGTCCACTGAAGTCGACAAATCGAAGGAGACCTGGGCGCGCGCATAATCGCCGGTGCGGAAGAAGATGTGTCCAGGCATATGGGTCATATGGCCAGAGTTGGGCGCGAGCGTGGCCAGAATATCTGCAGAGTGCAGCGCCTGTTCGGGGTGCGGACTGGCCTCGACGGCGTGAATCCAGAGATGGTTGGCGGCGGAGTCGTCAGGCTTCTGCTTCAGAATGCCCTGCAGAATTTCGATCTTTTCCACCGTGCCTTTGCGCGGCTTGCCATCCTTGTCGTAGCCTGCCCAGTCATTGCCGACGGCCTCTTCGAGCATCAACTTGGCGACAATGTCATCGGGATACTTCTTCACGAGCTTGCGCAGGATGGCCTGATCGGCATCGCTGTGCGGCGACGTGTTGGGGTCATCATCGAGACCGGCTTTCTCGTCTTCCAGCGCGGCATCGATGTAGAGCTTCTCGCGGGCACTGGCCTTCGATCGCAGGGCGACAGCCTTCATCAGCTCGTCATGTGCGAAGCCGCGAGCTTCACTGCCGCGGGAGCCGAGGGTCTCATACATCGCCCAGTGGCAGATGGCGCAGTTGGCATCGGTGCGGATGGCCTGCTCGAAGGCGCGCGCTGCCTCGTAGTCCCAGAAGTCGTAAGTAAGGTTGATACCCTGATCGAACCACTGCTGCGTCTCGGGATTTTTCGAGCTGATCGGGAAGTGGTCGTTGCCGATGCCGGTGAGGTGTTCGGGCGGAGGCAGCTCCGATGGCGGTTTGGGATCGTTCTGCTGCGGCATGGTGTGGCAGGCGGGCATCTGCATCTGAGCGAAAAGAGAAGCGACCGGAGCAGCGGCGGAAAGGGCCGCAATGGCCGCCAAAGTACAGAAAGATTTGCGCATAGAGGTCACAAAATCGGCTGCGCCTGGGCTGCTTGCTGCTCACCTGCAGAATCAGGCGGAGTCGACTACACTGGAAGTGTATCTTGCGCTAGTTATGCCGCGAAGGCTGCGGCCGCAGAAATAAGGGAATCCTCTTGATAGGGAAAGCTTTAACTAAGGTTTTTGGCACCAGTAACGACCGCGCGGTGAAGAAGTTGCTGCCGCGTGTGGCGGAGATCAATGGTCTCGAACCGGGTCTTCAGCAGCTTTCGGATGAACAGCTGCGCGACAAGACGGCCGAGTTTCGGGCCCGCATTGCTGCGCGACTCGAGGGCATTTCCGATGCCGACGAACGTGTAGCCGCGGAGAAGGCGGCTCTGGATGAGATTCTGCCCGAGGCCTTTGCCGTGGTTCGTGAGGCGGGGCGCCGCATTCTGCACATGCGCCATTTCGATGTGCAGCTGATCGGCGGGATGGTGCTGCACCAGGGCAAAATCGCCGAGATGAGAACCGGCGAAGGCAAAACGCTGGTTGCTACTCTGCCGTGCTATCTGAACGCACTGGCCGGCCATGGCGTGCATGTGATCACGGTGAACGATTACCTGGCCAAGCGCGATGCCGAATGGATGGGCAAGCTTTACGGCTTCCTGGGGCTGACCGTTGGCGTGATCGTGCATGATCTCGACGATCAGACGCGCCGCGCCGCCTATGGCTCCGATATCACCTACGGCACAAACAACGAGTTCGGCTTCGACTACCTTCGCGACAACATGAAGTTCGAACTGACCGACTGTGTGCAGCGCGGCCACTACTACGCCATCGTCGACGAAGTAGATTCGATCCTCATTGACGAAGCACGTACCCCGCTCATCATCTCCGGTCCGACCGATCAGACGACGGATAAATATGTGCGCGTGAATCGCATCATTCCCGGCCTGGAAGAGGGCGAGGAGATCGAGAGGGGTGAGGAGAAATTTCTCACCGGCGACTATGTGGTCGACGAGAAGCACAAGACCATCACCGTCACCGACGATGGCTGGGAAAAGATCGAGAAGCTGCTGGGTATCGGCAATATCGCCGACGTTGAGAACTGGGAGCTGAAGCACCACGTTGAAGTGGCGATCAAGGCTCACAAGCTCTATCGCCGCGATGTGCAATACGTGGTGAAGGACGGCGAGGTCATCATCGTCGACGAATTCACCGGCCGCCTCATGCCGGGACGCCGCTGGTCCGATGGCCTGCACCAGGCAGTCGAAGCCAAAGAGAACGTGAACATCCGCCGCGAAGACCAGACGCTGGCGACCATCACCTTCCAGAATTATTTTCGCCTGTACAAGAAGCTGGCCGGCATGACCGGTACGGCGGAGACAGAAGCCGCCGAGTTCGACAAGATTTACAAGCTCGACATCGTGGTCATCCCGACCAACAAGCCGATGCTGCGTATCGAGAACTCCGATGTGGTCTTCCGGACGGCGAAGGAAAAGTATTTCGCCGTGGCCGACGAGATCGCCGGCCTTCACGAGAAGGGGCAGCCGGTGCTGGTGGGCACCACGTCCATCGAGAAGTCAGAGCTGCTCTCACAGATTCTGCAGCGCAAGGGCGTGCGCCATGTAGTTTTGAACGCGAAATACCACGAGCGCGAAGCGGAAATTGTCGCGCAGGCCGGACGCCTGGGCATGGTGACCATCGCCACCAATATGGCCGGCCGCGGAACGGATATTCTGCTCGGAGGCAATGCGGACTTCGTCTCCAAGCAGGATCTGGTGAAGAAGAATGCAGCGCGCTCTATTAGCGTGGCTGAAGGGGCGATCAACCCGACGGCAGCACCGGGCATGATCCGCTTCTACTATCAGGGGCAGGAGTTCGAAACCACGCAGGAAAACTGGGATAAGGCTTACACCGCGTTCAGCTCGGCGATTGCAGACGAGCACGATGCGGTAATCGCCGCTGGCGGCTTGCATATTCTCGGCACCGAGCGCCACGAGTCGCGGCGTATCGACAATCAGCTGCGCGGCCGCGCCGGACGCCAGGGCGATCCGGGTTCCTCGCGCTTCTATCTTTCGCTCGAAGACGACCTGATGCGCATCTTCGCCAAGGAGTGGGTTTCGACGCTCCTGCAGCGGATGGGCATGGAAGAGGGCGTGCCCATCGAGTCGCGCATGATCTCCAAACGCATCGAGGGCTCGCAAAAAGCAGTCGAATCGCAGAACTTTGAAGCCCGAAAGCACCTGCTTGAATACGACGACGTAATGAACAAGCAGCGTGAGGCCGTCTATGGACTGCGCCGGCAGCTGCTCGAAGGACTTGACCAGAAAGAGCTCATCACTGAGGACTATGTAGCCAATCTGATGAGCAATCTGCTGGACGAGTTCACGCCGGAGAAGCTGCATCCGGATCAGTGGGACGTCGAAGGGCTGAAGACGAAATTGCTGGAGCAGTTCGGCTTCGACCTCATCGCCGAGGTGCCGGATTTGCACGAGCTCACGCGGCACGAGCTGGGCGAGACCATCTTCGAAAAGCTGAAGCAGCGCTACGAAGCCAAGGAACAGATCATCACCGACAAGGCGATGCGCTTCCACGAGCGCATGATCATGCTGAGTGTGCTCGACGGCCTGTGGAAAGACCATCTGCTCAACATGGACCACCTGAAGGAAGGCATCGGCCTGCGCGGCTACGGACAGCAAGACCCCTTGGTGGCCTATAAGAAGGAATCCTTTGACATGTTCGAGGACATGATGGGCCGCTTCCAGGAAGATACGGTTCGTTACCTCTTCCTGATGCAGATTGTCGGCCCGGATGGGCAGCCGGTCGCGATTCCGTCGCAGCCGCGCCGCGAGATTCCTGCCGCGCCGCGAGTGGCATCGGCGGATGTGATCCCGCCCAGCAATGGAAGTGCAGCCAACGGCCACAAGGCGCCCCCCGCTCTACCGGCGCGGCCGCAATCCGCTGCTCCGTCGACGACCATCGATGCCATCGAACGCGAGTTCCAGCGCAAAAAGCAGCGCGAGCTCGAACACGCACGCATGGCCGGCGGAGGAGACAGCAGCAGCGAGCCGGCTCAGCGCAGAACCGGCGATAAGGTAGGAAGAAACGATCCCTGCCCCTGCGGCTCAGGGAAGAAATACAAGAAGTGCCACGGAGCGGGCGAGGCGTAGTCAGAACTGGATAAGCAGGCTGGTATATACTTTTGGTATCTACCGAGGTCGATATGCAGAAAGCCAAGCTGTTCTGGTCGGGACGTTCACAAGCGGTTCGTCTTCCGAAAGAGTTTCGCTTCGAAGGCGAGGAAGTCCGTGTGCGTCGTCATGGCAGCGCGGTGATCCTCGAGCCGATCGCGGACGACTGGGCGTGGCTTAAGGACATTCAGGGCAGAATCCCGGATGAGGTTCTGGATGCTGCGATGGAGCAGCCGCCGGTTAAGGAAAGAGAAGGGCTCGACGAGCTCTTTTCCCGGTGAAGTATCTTCTCGATACGAATGTTGTGATCGATCTGCTTCGCAAAGCGGCGCCGAAGCTGAGCAATCGCCTCTTTCGCCACAATCCCGCAGACATTGCAGTTTCATCCATCGTGATGCATGAGCTCTACTATGGAGCCTTCAAGAGCTCGCAAGGCGAGGTGGGTGCGGCAATCATCGACGGGCTGAATTTTCAGGTGCTCGAATTTGATCGGGATGACGCGCGCCATGCCGGTGAGATACGCGCCATGCTTGTGGCGAGTGGAACTTCGATCGGGCCTTTCGACCTGTTGATTGCCGGTCAGGCGCGGGCGCGCGGCCTGATTCTCGTTACCCGCAACTCACGGGAGTTTATGCGGGTGCCGGGGCTGAGAATCGAAGACTGGTCGTCCTGAAAAAATAACGGTCAAGGCTGCTGAATGGCAGCGAAGGTGAAGTCTGAGGCTTTGCTGCCCGTCTCCTGCTTCCACTGGTCGAAAAGCCGTCCATAGCTCAGTGTCATCAGCGATGAGGGATCGAGGCCGAGGCGCGCAGCCATGGCGTCGATCCAGTCTTCCGGGCCTTCGAGCTCGGCAAACACTCCAATCGGCGTTTCATCGAGCACGCAGTGGCCGCTGTTGTCGGCGTATTCGGTGCGCCACTTTTCGTAGATGAAGGCAGGCTGATATCCGAGCTGCGTGAAGACAGTGCCAAGGGCTTCGCCGTCGGCAACCTCAGTTTCGGTTTCCACGCGGTGCTTATGCCGGGCCTGCGGGTCGTGATCGCGCGGCAGGCACTTGTGGGTTAGGACCCAGCGCTCGCCATACTTGCGGACGCGCAGGATGGCCTGCTCCTTGCGCAGCCGCCGGTCCGGAGTGTCGTAGAGTACATTGCGCTCGAAGGTGCGCGGCGTAACGCAACGAAACCCGGCTTTACGCAGCTTTTCTTCCAAGGCCTCGCACTGTTCTACGCGGAACTTCACTTCGATTTCAACCGTGCTCATAGGAAAAGTATAGGACGGTCCATCTTGCGATGGGCGAAAATGAAAGATGCCCATGCGAACCCTGAGACTTCCTGTCGACGCCAACGATCTGAGCCAGCCGGCGACTCGGGCTTCCATTGAAACGGCAGGGCATATCCTGCGCGACGGTGGAACGGTGGCGTTTCCTACCGAAACCGTCTATGGGCTGGGCGCCAATGCACTGCGCGCCGATGCGGTCGAAAAGATCTTTGCTGCCAAGCAGAGACCCTCGTGGGATCCGCTGATCGTTCACATTGTCAGTCTTGAGATGCTGCACCACGTTGCGGCCAGCGTTCCGCGCAATGCCAAACATCTGATGGATGTTTTCTGGCCGGGCCCACTCACGCTGCTGCTGCCGCGCCATCCGCATATTCCAGACGTTGTGACTGCGGGCCGTCCGCGCGTGGGAGTGCGCATGCCGCAGCATCCGATTGCGCATGCTCTTATCCATGCGGCCGGAGTGCCGATTGCCGCGCCCAGCGCCAACACCTTCGGGCACACCAGCCCGACCTCGGCCCAGCATGTAGTCGACGACCTTGACGGGCGTATCGATGTCATTCTGGATGCGGGGGAGTCGCCCGCTTCCGGGGGGACGGCGCATGGTCTTGAATCGACGGTGGTCGACGTCTGCGAGGAACCGTGTGTCGTGTATCGGCCGGGTGTGATCACCCTCGAGCAGATTCGCGCCGTGTGTCCCGGAGCTATCGACTTCAACGAATCCGCACGCAAGTTGGACGCGCCCCCCGAAGCTTTGCCCTCACCAGGGGTCGGCATACGGCATTACGCGCCGCGCGCCCGGCTTCTACTGGTGGAAGCCGGACGTCACCAGCAGGAACAATTTGCCGAACGAGCCCGCAGCCGGGAGTCAGCTCAAGAAAAGCTTGGCCTTATGCTCCCGGATCAGTTTGCTCCCGCGGTGAAAGGCGTGAATGCGGTGGTCTACTCGTGGGGGAACTGGTTTGATCAGGAGGAGCTGGCGCAGAGGTTGTTTGCAGGCCTTCGTCAGCTCGATGCGGAGGGAGTGACGGTGATTTTGTGTCCCCTGCCTGTTGCGTCCGGGATTGGCGTCGCGATACGGGACCGCTTGCTGAAAGCTGCGCGGGCCGAATAGCGGCGCTTTATCGCGCTGTCGCCAATCCGTCGAGCGAGGTGTGTGTTTCTCCGGCCTTGTAGAGGTACTTGATGGCCGATTTGTAGATCAGCACGCGCCTGCCGTTGCGCAGCTTTATGGCGTCGCGATCGTACCACTCGATGTAACCTTCCACCTGCTCTCCGTCTTCAAGGACGAAAACCATCAGCGTCTGGGTCTGCACCTGCTTCTGAAAATAGAAGGCTTCCGCGTGCGAACTGGCATCTCCATGGGATGTGATCATGGGCGCCTGATGCGCGAGGATGGGCGACTCGCTGCGGGAACTGAAAAAGCGCTGCTCGCGCGCCATCCGCTCGGGAAGCTTGGGGCGAACCAATTTGCGCGGGCCGAACTCGCTTATCGCCTCGGGGGCGGGCTCTTCATGGCTGACTGGAGGCTCCGGAGTGACGGCACGAAGCTTGCCGCTAGTGCGTGGCTGAGTGAGACCGGGGCGCAGCTCACGTACGTTCCCGGAGGGGAGATGAGAAGAATTCGCCATAATTTGGTTATTGCTAAGCACGTGTGATGCGGAAGCATGCCTCCACAGTCGCCCGCGCACCTCTACTTTTGGATATCTGGCCCGTATGCTACCCGAGATTTCAGGCACAGACCAGCAGGATTTAGGGTCTTACTTAAGTACTAGGACTATTGACTGTATGGGGCGGCTATGCGCGGGGGAGTGCGGTGGCAAAGGCGTCGATGGCCAGCGAGCGCAGCAGATTGCGCCGCATCCCGGATTCCACCTGAGAAACGCCGCGTTCTGCGGCCTCGATCCACGCCAGGCTGGTCTGCTGCGCCGTCGCGGACAGCTCTTTTTCGATGTCGATGTTCCGCACCAAATGGGCCGCTCCGGACTGCATCAGCAGCAGATCTTCGAGCAGGCTGAGCAGCGCACGCAACATGTTTGAGGTCTTTTCCTGTCCCTCGGCGCCAGCCCGGTAGGTCTCGGTCATCTTGAAGAGCGCAGAGAAGTCGGGATCCCGCAAGGAATGGCGCAGGATGAGCAGGGCATCGGCACGGCTGGACAGATAGCCTTCGAGATTGAAGCCAATGGCCCGACCTACCGCACCCTGGGCCAGTCTTGCCACCAGCGCCCGCTGCTGTAGCTTCCAGTCACTGCGGCGTTCGGCAAGCAGCGCTTCGATCTGCTCGAGCGGCAGCGCGCCCAGGCGAACGATGCCGGCGCGCGAGCGGATGGTGGGCAGCAAGTCACCCAGATTTTCGGCGAGCAGAAATATGCTGGCGTGCTCCGGCGGCTCTTCCAGAATCTTGAGCAGGGAATTGGCCGCTTCTTTCATGAACGAGGCGCTGGTGAAAATATAGATGGCTCGCCGCGCCTCGGCAGGCATGCGATAAATCTCGCGGATGACAGTGCGCACCTGTCCGAGCTTGATGAGCAGCTGTGGAGGGTCGGGTGGAATCACCAGCACGTCAGGGTGGGTCTGGACGAGGATGCGCGTTTCCTTCTTGTCGACTTCGCGCAGCTCTTCCCGGGCTGCGATGGCCTCGTCTACCCGTGTATCAAGCTCCGCAGCCTGGCCAATTCTTGTGCAGTTTGAGCAGACGCCGCAGAAGTCAGGCAAGCCGTCCGATTCAGCCGGCTGCAGGCAGTTGGCGGCCTGCGCAAGCATGATGGCCAGCGTATATTTGCCCGCCCCGCGCGGCCCAGCCAGGATCATAGCGTGGGGCAGGCGATCCGCCGCGATAGCCTCGCGCAGATGGCGAACCGCATGTTCGTTGCCGACAAAATCCCGAAAGCTCACCGCTCCAGATTACGGTATTTTGTGTAAGGAATGCGCGGCTCCTAGCGGCGCAATTCAGGAATGACGCGGATGCCATACTTCGGGCGCAGGGTGATCTTGGGTTGTACTTCGAGCTTTTGCCCGGGAACCAGCCGCAGACGCCAGCGCTGCGCCAGCGTGGCCAGGGCAAGAGTGGCTTCCATCCACGCAAACGATTCGCCGATGCACTGCCGGCTTCCGGCTCCGAAGGGGAAGTAGACGAATTTTGAGCGCCCGGCCTTGTTCTCCGGCGTGAACCGCTCGGGCTCGAAACGCAGCGGGTCACGGAAGTGCTCAGGATCTCGTTGAATCAGATATTGGCTGAAGAAAAAGTAGGTGCCCGCGGGGAGAAAATAAGGCCCGATGTTGACATCCACAGTAGCTTGCCGTCCCATGGCCCACGCCGGTGGATACAACCGCATGGATTCGGCGATCACCATCTCGGTGTAGTGAAGCTGCGGCAGGTCTTCGAGCGCGGGCAGGCGTCCGGCGAGAACCCCGTCGAGCTCGGCGTGCAGTCTGGCTTCGGCTTGGGGATTCTGCGCGAGCAGCATCCATGTCCAGGCGAGAACATTGGCGACCGTCTCATATCCGGCTAGGAATATGGTGATCACTTCATCACGCAGCTGCTCGTCGGACATACTCGTGTCATCCTCGTCGTCGCGCGAACGGATGAGCATCGAAAGAAGATCGCCGGAGTCGACCCCGCTGGCGCGATGGTCCGCAATCATGCGATGTACCACTTCATCGAGGTGCCGCCGGGCGCGCCGGAAGCGCATGAGGCCCGGGATGGGCAGGTGCAGGTAGTCTTCGGCGCGTGGCAGCGCGATGAGGAAGTTGTAGAGCTTCATGATCACGTTGACTTCGTGATTGATGCTCTCGATATCCGGCGTGACTTCCTGCGCGAAAAGCGTGCGCGCCACGATCTGTAGAGACAAGCTCATCATCTCGGCGGAGACGTCGATCTCAGCTCCGGGTTTCCATTGATTGCGCATAGCAGCCGCGCGTTCGGCCATCAACGCTCCATAGGCCTGAATACGCTGGCGATGAAAGGCAGGCGCGGCGATGCGGCGCTGGCGTTTGTGCACTTCGCCATCGCTGGTGATGAGACCCTCGCCAAGCAGGATCTTCATGCGCTTCTGCGTGCGTTCCTTGATGAAGTTCTGCGGCTGTACGACGAGGATTTCGCGGATGAACTCGGGCTGATTGACGAGCACGATATGGCTCGGGCCCACTTTGTAGTGCGCCATCCTGCCGTAGGTTGCTGTCAGATGCTCGAAGAGGAGAATCGGATTGCCGACGCGGAAGAAGCGGCGCGAGAGATAGAGCGGGAGATTGAGTTTCAGTCCGGGAGGGAAGCGGTAGCCGTTGCGCTCTTCGATCTTCCACTCAGAGGCGTCAGGCATTTGTGTTGTGGCTAGGGAGGTTTGCGGCATGCGTCACTAATCGCTGTTTTACTACTTCAACGATGCGCTCATGAATCTCATCGATGCCGGCGTCGCCTTCGATTGCGACCACACGCAAAGGTTCCCGGGCGGCGATTTGACGGTACGCATCCCACACCCGCCGATAAAAGAGCTCGTCTTCTTTTTCGAAGCGATTCTCGTCTTTGCCCTGACGTGCCGCTCGCGTGTTGCGGCTGCGCGCGCGGCGCAACGAGTTATCGAAA
>CAVUWQ010000040.1:0-6617 GCA_963745105.1 uncultured Acidobacteriaceae bacterium | reverse complement strand
GCCCACGCGGTTTTTCCCATCGACGGACGCGCGGCGATGATGATGAGCTCGGACTTCTGCAGACCGCTGGTCATGCGATCGAATTCGTCGAAGTGCGTGGCGAGGCCGGTGACTTCGCGGCCCTCTTTGTAGAGGTTGTCGATGGAGCCGAAGGAGTCGCGAACGATTTCCGGGATGCCGGCGAAGCCGCGGGTGATGCCCTTCTCGGTGACTTCGAGCAGTGAAGTCTCAGCGGCGTTGATGACCTCGAGGGCTTCTTCGCTCTGGTCGGCGGCGCGGGTGATGGATGTGGAGCAGATGTTGATCAGCTGCCGGAGCAGTGACTTGTCTTTGACGATGCGGACGTATTCTTCGATGGAGAGACGCCGCGGCAGGCCTTCGGTCAGCGATGCGAGATAGGCGACGCCGCCGATGGATTCGACTTCTTTTCGCTTGGCGAGCTCTTCGGCGAGGGTGACGATGTCGACGGCGCGGCCTCCATCGATGAGCTCGGCCATGCGCGCGAAGATGCGCTGATGGGAGTCGAGGGCAAAATCGTCGGAGCGGAGCTTCTCGGCAGCCTCGTTATATGCATGATTATCGAGGAGGATAGCGCCGAGGATGGAGCGTTCGGCATCGATAGAGGCGGGAAGTCCGCGTTCGAATGTGGCGTCAGCCTGGGTGGCCATGCTTTTAGTGTAGGCCGATATGGGCGAATTTGAATCAGCGGCGAGAGCCTGTGAATCTTGATGAAAACCAGGTTTGTTTTGTCGAAAACGTGATACCGGCGCGTCAAACCTTTATCATGGAGAAAGAGATTTTGATTTGCCTATGAAACAGAATTTATTTCTGCTGGCGGTCAGTGCGGTGCTTCTTGCCGGATCGGCCGTAGCCCAGCAACCGGTTACGCCCCCTCAATCCCCAGAAATTGACCAATTCCAGAAGTTCGAAGATCAGTGGAGCAACGCGCTGGTGAAGCAGGACCAGTATGCGCTGGAGAACCTGATGTCGCCGGTGTATGTGGACATCTCCTCCGGCGGAGACATCACGACGCGCAATCAGCAGATCGCCGCTCTGTATGAGAAGTCGGGTCCGCAGCCGGTGAGCATGGAGCAGCGCGTGGTGAATGTGCGCACGATTGAAGACGTGGCGGTGGTCGACGGCACCTACATTCAGAAATGGAAGCTGAATGGAACGGTGCACGAAGAGCGCGGCATCTTCACGCATGTTTATCAGCATGCGCGCGGCAACTGGATCTGCGTGAATTCGCAGCGCACGGCGGTGGTGGAACGCGGCGAGGAAAAGACGAAGAAGACGGCAAAGAAGAGCAATGCCGATCTGCCCTTCCACATTCCTCTGCTCTTCAAGGGCTCGGATTCTTCACAGCCTGCTGCAAATCCCGGCAGCGCAGTGGCTCCGCAGCAGTAAGCATGCGGCCTGTGTGGGCGGAGATATCGCTCGATCGCCTGATTCAGAACTACCACTTGCTGCGTGACGCCGGGGGCGATGCGGGATTGATCGCCGTTGTCAAAGCGAATGCTTATGGACACGGCGCGCCTGCCTGCGCCGATGCACTGGTGAAGGCCGGTGCGACGTGGCTGGGCGTGACGAGCGTTGAGGAAGCCGTTGCTCTTGGAGCGGCCGGGGGCGCGGTCCGGGCGGCAGCTCGCGTGCTGATCATGAGCGGCATCTGGGAAGAGCGTGAGGCCGAGGCGGCGATCGAAGAGCGGTTGACGCCGGTGGTGTGGGAGCCTGCTCATCTGGAATGGCTGGCGGCTGCTGCGCGACGAAGGGGCCTGGCGTCCCAACTAGTCGCCGTGCATCTGGAGATCGACACGGGCATGTCGCGGCAGGGTGTGCAGCTGGCTGAGCTTCCTGGGGTGCTGGATCAACTGGAATCGGCGAAAGCGCTCTCACTCGAAGGCGTGATGACGCACTTTCATTCTCCTGAGCTGTTGAACGAGGATGCGACGAAGGCGCAGCAGGCGCAATTTGCTCTTGCGCTGGAGATGATCGCTGCGCGGGGATTCCGCCCCAGCGTGATTCATGCGGGGAACTCGGCGACGGTGTTCACCAGCGGTGGGGCACGAGGCATATCAGAGCTTGCGGCGAAATATGAAGCGTCGGCGATGCTGCGTCCAGGACTGGCTTTGTATGGCTATGCTCCGCGCTTCGCGGGTGATGGCGCGCTCGCCGCGGCTGAAGCATTGAAGCCGGTGCTGGCGTGGAAGACGCGCGTGATCTCGTTGCGGACGATCAAGGCGGGGGAGAGCGCGGGCTATTGCGCGACATTTCATGCGCAGCGCAACAGCCATCTCGCGCTGATTCCGGTGGGATACGCGGACGGGCTGAACCGGTTGCTGTCGAATCGCGGTGCGGTGCTGGTGCGCGGACAGCGAGCTCCGATGGTGGGGCGGATTTCGATGGATCTTACGATTGTTGATGTGACGGATGTGCGGGGGGTGGAGCTGGGTGACGAGGTGGTTTTGATTGGAGAGCAGCACAACAGCGCTCAGCGCTCAGGGCTCAGAGCTCAGAAGACAGGGATTAGGGAACAGGGATCGGGGAACAGCGAGACGATTACGGCTTACGAGCTTGCCGACCTGGAGGGAACGATTCCCTATGAAGTGCTTTGCAATATCAGCGCGCGGGTTCCTCGTGTAAACATTGCTTTGGGTGAGGGCGATGCTTAAGAGCTGGTATGCGCGGCGCATGTATGCGTGGGAGACGAAGCTCACCACTCGCGATGAGAATCGCGTGGTGCGTCCGGTGGAGTGGGGCTTTGAGTGGCTCGATGACTTTGTGGAACCGGCCGGGCTGCGGGAAGAAGTTTTTGGATCGAAGGCGCCGGCGGAGCTGAGCGCGTACGAGGCTGAAGATGCTCTCGCCGCTTTGAATGATGCGATCGTGCAGCGCAGCGAGGCTTTTTACAGCTATCGGCGGCCTGACGACTTTCAGCTGGAGACGCGCCACCCCTTTCTTTTTCCTACCAACGTGCGTCCCGAGACACTGAAGCGCGATGCGGCATTGAAAGAAAAAGCCGCGGAAGGGAAGCTGCCTCCGGCGCAGTTTTTGCGCTTCACTTCGCCGGTGCGGACGCCGTACCCGGAGAACGATTTTGTAAACGCGCGATGGTATCCGGCTCCGGCGGAAAAGATGCAAGGCAAACCGAAGCGCGCCATGATCGTGATGCCACAGTGGAATGCGGATGCCTTCAGCCATAACGCGCTGTGCTCGCTCTTCAATCGTTTCGGCATTTCCGCGCTGCGCCTGAGCAAGCCTTATCACGACATACGCCGGCCGGCGGAGCTGGAGCGGTCGGACTACGCGGTGAGCTCCAACATCGGACGGAATATTTCCGCATGCCGGCAGGCGGTGGTGGACATTCGCTGCTGCCTGGATTGGCTGGAAGAGCAGGGCTACGAGCAGTTCGGAGTGCTGGGCACGAGTCTCGGCTCCTGTTATGCGTTTATTGCTTCAGCCCATGACGAACGGCTGCGGGTGAATGCGTTCAACCATGCTTCGACTTCTTTCGGAGACGTGGTGTGGACGGGACAGAGCACGCGGCATATCCGGCAGGCCTTTGAAGACGCGGGGCTGACGCAGGAGCGGCTGCGGCGGCTATTCGGCGCGACGAGTCCGGTGAATTACATGAAGCGGTTTGCGGCCACCCCGAAGAAGGTGCTGGTGGTGCACGCGAAGTACGATCTCACGTTTCTCGAGAAGTATTCGCTGGAGGTATTGCGGAGCTTCTCGGAGCTGGGGATCGACTACGTGTCGAAGGTATTGCCGTGCGGCCACTACACAACCGGCGAGACGCCGTACAAGTTCATGGACGGGTGGTACCTGGGATCGTTTGTGTATTCGGCGTTCAAAGGATTGGCCGAAGGAGCGACGGCGCTCGGGACGGACGATTCGAGGTTTGCGACCCACTCTGCCGAGTAACGGCCATGCTGCCGTGTAGTATGCGGTAAGAACAAAAGCGCCTCAGCGAAACGAAGCGCAATCTTGAAAGACCCCTTCGGAGAAGATCTGCATGTTATCGCCGGTACGCCGTAGCGCGCCTTTGCGTTGGCTTCTATTTTGCTGCCTGATTTCTGCTGTCCCAGCGGCGCGCGCTTTCGCGCAGAGCTCTTCACCTGCCCAGTATCCCAACTATCCCAGCGAGACGCCGGCGGAGTTTCACATGCCGACTGCGGGGTTCGATTACGAACGGCGCGAGGTGATGATCCCCATGCGCGACGGGGTGAAGCTGCATACGGTCATTCTGATTCCGAAGGGCACGCATCATGCAGCGATGCTGATGACACGCACGCCGTACGATGCGACGGGGCTGACCAGCTACGGGCCGAGCTCGCATCTGGGGCCGAGCCTGGATGGATATGACAACGCGGTCGATGTCATCGTCGAGGACGGATACATCCGCGTGGTGCAGGATATCCGCGGCAAGTATGGCTCGGAGGGCGATTACGTCATGAACCGGCCTCTGCACGGACCGCAAAATCCGACGCCGGTGGATGAGTCGACGGACACGTACGACACCATCGACTGGCTGGTGAAACATGTGCCGGAGAGCAATGGCAAGGTGGGCATTCTGGGCATTTCCTACGATGGGTTTCTGCCGCTGATGGCGCTGGTGCATCCGCATCCGGCGCTGAAGGTGGCGGTGCCGATGAATCCCATGGTCGATGGGTGGATGGGCGACGACTGGTTTCACTACGGCGCGTTTCGCGAGCAGAACATGCCATACATTTTCGAGCAGGCGGGGTCGCGCGCGAACACCATCAAGTGGTGGACGAGCAACTTCGACGACTACGACATGTATATGAATGCCGGGTCGGCTGGGGAACTGGGTAAGGAGCGCGGCCTGGAGCAGGTGGGATTCTGGCGGAAGGTGATTGCGCATCCCGCATACGACGCGTTCTGGAGCGACCAGGCGCTGGACAAGGTGCTGGCGAACGAGCCGCTGAAGGTGCCGACGATGCTGGTGGCGAGCTTGTGGGACGCAGAAGATATTTACGGCGCGATGGCGGTCTATAAGGCGATCAAGCCGAAAGATACAAGCAACGACATGGTGTATCTCGCTCTGGGCCCGTGGCACCACGGGCAGGAGATCGACGAGGCGAGCAATCTTGGACCGATCAAGTTCGACAGCGATACGGGGTTGTTCTTCCGGCAGCATATTCTGCGGCAGTTTCTGGCGAAGTATCTGAAGGACGATGCTCCGAAGACGGAGACGCCGCCGGTGTGGGCGTTCGAGACTGGGACGAACGAGTGGGAGAAGCTGCCTGCGTGGCCTGCGGGATGTGCGAGCGGATGCGGGGTGAAGGTTACGCCGCTTTATCTGGAGCCGGGCCTGAAGCTGGGCTTCGGCGCGCCGTCTGCAGCGAGTGGGGATGCGGCTTTTGATGCGTATGTTTCCGATCCGGCGAAGCCTGTGCCTTTCCGCAGGCGGCCGATTCAGCCAGTGGGCTATAGCGACGGAATGACGTGGCCGGACTGGCTGGTGGACGACCAGCGCGAGGCTTCGGGGCGGACCGATGTGCTGGCGTTTGAATCCGATGTGCTGAAGGAGCCGGTGAAGATCAGCGGCCAGCCGATCGCGCATCTGGTGGCTTCGACGAGCGGGACCGATTCGGATTGGGTGGTGAAGGTGATCGATGTATATCCGGATGAAGTGGCGGGCGAGAAGATGCTGGGCGGTTATCAGCTGATGATCTCGGCGGATATTTTCAGGGGCCGTTATCGCGAGAGTCTGTCGGTGCCAAAGGCGGTTACCCCGAACGAGCCGCTGCTGTATCAATTCGCGCTGCCTACGGCGAATCATGTTTTTCTGCCCGGGCATCGCATCATGGTGCAGGTGCAGTCGAGCTGGTTCCCGTTGTATGACCGCAATCCGCAGACGTTCGTGCCGAATATCTTCTGGGCGAAGCCTGAGGATTACAAGAAGGCGGAGCAGCGGGTGTGGCATGCTCCAGGACATGAGAGCTTTGTGGAGCTGCCGCTGGTGAAGGCGGAGTGAGGCGACGGAACAAGCCTGAGCCTGGCGATGCCACAGCTCAGGAATGTTCGACGGAGTTTTTCGAAGCGCTTCGACGGCAATATTACCCCAAGAAAATTCGCGTTCTGTTCGTGGCGGAGTCGCGGCCGGCGGGTGGCACTTTTTTCTACGCGGGAAATTCGCGACTGGCGAGATATACCGAGCAAGCCTTCCGCGAGGGCTACGGCGTTGCAGCGATGGAGATGAAAAATTTCCTGCGTGGATTCAAGGCGGCAGGCTGCTATCTCGAAGACCTTTGCCCGGAGCCGGTGAATCACATCAAGATTTCTTCGGAGCGCAGGGCGGCGTGGCAGAATGCCGTCGAATATCTGGCAGGACGAATCGTGAGCGCTTCGCCGGCTGTGATCCTTCCCATTCACAAAGGCAGCGAACGGTATGCGAGGCAGGCGGCTGAGCTGGCGGGGCGCCTGGATGTGATCAGGCCGGCGATTCCGTTTCCCAGTATGGGGAATCATCCGCGTTATATTGCTGAGCTTTCCCGCCTGATCCGCGAGCTTCGGAAGGCTGCGATCCTGCCTGACGGCTTTCCAGGCTGAAGCGCTACAATTTCCTCATGACCGACCGCATGTCTTTGCCG
>CAVUWQ010000039.1:0-7214 GCA_963745105.1 uncultured Acidobacteriaceae bacterium | reverse complement strand
CTTCGCGGTCGACGATGTGGATGTGGCCGCGACGGTATTGAATGATGCCACTGTGCTGGAGGCTGCCTGCAGCCAGCGTAACGCTGGTGCGGCGCGCGCCCAGCATATCAGCTAGAAATTCCTGCGTGAGATAGAAGCGCTCGCTCTCCAGGCGGTCCTGAACCATCAGCAGCCAGCGGGCGAGGCGCTCCTCGATCTGGTGGAGCCCGTTGCAGGCGGTCAGCTGACTAAGGATAAAGGTCTGGCACTGTACCGATTGAAGAAGCCGCTGGCGAAATCCGGGCGAACTCCACACGAATTTCTCCAGATCGGCAAAGCGGACGCGCAGCGCGGAGCCCTCGACCTGGATGAAGGCGCGAGTCGGTGGCGGCATCGGTCCGATGAGGTCGACTGCTTCGACCAGTCCCTCCCTGCCGATGAGCCCTACTTCAGTTCCTGTTCCATCGGCCATGACGGTGACAATTGACGTAAGTCCGGAAGTCATGAAATGAGCAAAACCGGGCCGTTCCCCGCTCTCATGGAGCACGGTTCCGATGGGCAGTGCGACGCGCTGCGCGCAGGCAAGGATCGCATCCTTGTCTTCAGCGGGAAGTGAGGCAAGGAACAAATTGGAGTGTTCGCTGGTCATCGTGCAACCGTCCTGACTGTCAGTGCGCAAGGGACGGCCGCCGGAATGGCGAGAGAAATTGCGTTTCTGAAAAAAGTAGGCCGAAAAAATGATCTTCGACTAAAGCTACTCCTATCTATGAGTTAAGACTGTCGGATAGGCGACACAGCAAACGCTATTCGTTGCTCTTATCCGGTTGAAGCGCGAGAGGGAAGGAGATGCGGAAAGCGGTGCCGCTGCGTCCGGAGCGGACGCTGCTGCGGCCGCGGATGCGGCCCTGATGCTTCTCGACAATGGTCTTGGAGATGGCCAACCCGAGTCCAGTGCCGCGATCTTTCTTGGTGGTGAAGAAGGGGTCGAAGATGCGGGAAAAGATGGGGGCGGGAATGCCATGGCCGTTGTCGGCAACGACGACGTGAACCTCCGTTCCGCGCCGCCGAACGCGGAGATGCAGAACTCCTTGGTCAGGAAGCGCATCAAGAGCGTTGGCGATGAGGTTCGAAAGCACCTGCAGAATTTCGCCGGAATGCGCAAAGACGGTGGCGTCACCGGACAAACTCCTCAGCAGCTGGATATTCCGGGCAGCGATCTTCTTCTGGTGAATGCGGATGGCCGCGTCCGCGAGCACAGCAAGCGCGGTAGGCTCCTTCAATTCCGGAGGACGGTAGTAGCTGAGCGTCTGGTGAGCGATGCGAACCAGGATATGCAGCTGCTCATCGAGGAGCCTGCAGTAGTGGCGTACTTTGTCAGGATGCGCTGCCTCCGACTGAAGGAGATAGTTAAGGTTCAGCGCTGCCTCGAGGGGGTTATTGATCTCGTGCATGATGGCGGCAGCATAGTGCGCGGCTGCCGTCAGGTTTGCCGGCTCTGCCAGCTGCGCGGCTGCTGACTGAGACGGGTTTTCCTGTCTGTCTAGGGTCTGATCCACTGGTCATTCTCCGGTACAAGACTGGAGAGGACGCCATCGCTTGACGTCTCGTGCCCGGAGGGAAGCACCTCCGCTGGCCAGTTCAGTTGCTTCTCGATTCTTGACTGTTCTACCGGCAGAGCTGGGATGCTCCTACGTTTTGTCCGGTATCAAACAATCGGATGCACGTAGCCTACTCTCAGATGGCCGCTGCCGCTAGTGAGAAGTTGCGCGAGCTGAAAACCGGAGCATCATTTCGGCAGGCTGGGAGCATGGCCTTTAACTAGGCTAGCTAACGCGAACTCTGCCCACGATGACAGGGTCCGGGCGCAGCCCCAACTTTCTTCCTCTAGTAGCCCTCATATAGCATGCTTCCTGTTGGTTTTTCTCTCTGATTGGGGTGGCATGGGCGCTTCTCTTTCCCGTCTTCTGGCGTTTGTTCTTTGTCCAACTTTGGTTCTGGCGCAGGCGGGAGCTCCGGCTTCTGATTCGACTATCCGCATTACTACACGGCTGGTGTATGTCGACGTGGTGGTCCACGATTCCGCTGGCCATCTGGTCAAGGGGCTCACCAAGGACGACTTTAAGGTTCTCGAAGACGGCGCACCGCAGACAATCGACTACTTCGTTCCCCACACCTATGACATCGGAACGGCGAAGGCGCTGCCTCCCGCCCCACATGCCAAGAACGAGTTCACAAACGTGCCGGTGAGCGGACCCGCAGGGTCGGTAAACATGATCCTGTTCGACATCGTGAACACGGCTCCGGCTGACCAGCAGTATGCGCGGCGTCAGATGCTGGACTTTCTGAAGGCTCTGCCTCCCGGTCAGCAGATGGCGCTCTTCGTGCTGAGCGACCAGCTGCATATGTTCCAGAGCTTCACGGGCAGCTCGGATCTGCTGACGGCGGCGGCAAAGCTGATCAATCCGAAAAATATGCGACTGATCCAGTCGGACGCGGAGCAGCAGCGGGATATCGACACACTGGGGCGGATGGAAGACGCGCTAGGCGGGCGCGATCCGGCTGGATCGGTGCAAAAACTGGCAGACCAGCTCACCTTCGAAAATACTCAAACTGCAGAGATCCGGCAGCGCATCACGATTGAGGCGTTTGCGGATATTGCGCATGCGGCGGCAGGGTATCCAGGGCGGAAGAATCTTTACTGGGTGTCAGGGAGCTTTCCTTTCAGTATCGCGACGCAGGGCCAGTACAACCTGACAGCAGCGGCGCAGTTCAGCACACTGAATATGCCCAACTCGCCGATCTCCGATACGAATGCGGTGGCCGACACGGCGAAGCTGGTGGCGAACTCGCAGATCGCGGTGTATCCGATTAGTGCGCTGGGCCTGGATGCAGGAGGAGTAGGCGCCGAGCTAAGCGGGTCGTCGACAGCAGCCATGGCTGGGACCTCCGGAATAACAGCGGGACCGGATGGCACAGGCAGTGTGAAGCACACTCTGGGCGACACACTCGGGCAGCAGTTCTCGAATCGCAGTGCGCTGCGGGCATCGATGAACGATATCGCCTACCAGACGGGCGGCGAGGCGGTCTTCGGATCGAACGATATTGCCGGGGCGCTGCGGCGGTCGATCGAGGATGGATCGAACTATTACACGCTGGCCTACCGGCCGGTGAACCATGACTGGGATTCGAAATTCCGGAAGATCAAGGTGGAGCTGGCTAAATCAGGATATTCGCTGACTTACCGGCGCGGATACTTCGCGTTTCCGGAAGAGATCACAACCGAGGACACGGCACAAGAACTGAACACAGCGCTGCAACCGGAGGCTCCGCAATCGACGCTGCTGTTGATCAAGGGCGATGTGGAGCTGCCCGATGCAGCGAATCCTGAGCTGCATGTAATCACCACGGTGGACCCGGCAAACGTTGACTTCCAGACTGACGCGCAAGGCAGACGTCATGCCAGGCTACTGGTCCTGCTGGTAGCACTCAATGATGGCCCCAGCCAGCCCGACAGTCCCCCGCAGACTTCAGGCAACATCAAGATCGATCTCGATCCAGCACAATATGCGGTCGTGCTGAAGTCAGGAATCTCGTTCCAGCAAAAGATGACGTTGAAGCCGGGCAAATATCGCCTGCGGCTGGGAGTGAGCGACATGAACAATCACCGGTTGGGAACTCTAGACATGCCGGTGGTTGTGGGTGGTTAACTCACAGGAGCTCGCAGAAATGTGCATCCATCAACTGCACGGGGGACCGGAAAGCTCTACCAGAGCGAGCAGCGCTCTTCTTCGGCGCGCACCATGGCATCGCCGGCCTTGCAGCTAAATGCCTTCTCAAATTCAGGCATGTTGCTGAGCGGTCCGAGCACCCGGAATTTCCCCGGCGGATGCGGGTCGACAGAGATTGCTGTGCGGGCTGCCTCCGGCCGCACCAGAGCTCCGCGCCATTGCGCTTCGGCAAGGAAGAACTGCTGGTCCGGTGTGAAGCCGTCGACTGTTGGCTCCGGACCTTTGCCTTCACGCGAGCGGTGATACGCGCGGTAAGCAAGATTCACTCCACCGAGATCGCCGAGCGCTTCGCCGGTCACCAGCTTGCCTTGCAGATGCAAGCCGGGCTCGACGAAATAGCCATCGTATTGTTTCGTCGTGCAGGCGGTGCGGGCGGTGAAGTTCTTGTAGTCTGCATCAGTCCACCAATTTTCGAGCCGGCCGTCGGCGGCAAACTGCGCGCCCTCGTCATCGACGCCGTGCGAGATCTCATGGCCGATACTCACTCCCACCGCACCATAGTTGATCGCATCGAGCCCCTTGGGATCGAAGCCCGGTGGCTGCAGGTATCCCGCCGGCACAACGATCTCGTTCATCTGCGGATCGTAATAGGCATTCATCGTCGGAGGCGTCATGCCCCAGCGGCCCCGATCGACAGACTTCCCGATCTGCCCGAGATCGTCGCGCACCGCATAGTGTGAGGCGCTGAGCACATCGTCTAGATAAGTCGTGCGATCGATGGCTACGCCTGAATAATCCTTCCACTTATCCGGGTAGCCTACCTTAATGTTCAGGGCACTTACCTTTTCGAGCGCCTTCGCTTTCGTCGGAGCGGTCATCCATTCGCGCGACTGAATCGAAATCTTCAGCTCGTTCACGATATTGACGGCCATCTCGCGAGCGCGGGCCTTCGCTTCAGGAGGAAGATAGCGGTCGACATATTCGTGGCCCAGCGCTTCGCCAAGATGACGATCGGTTGCGATCACACAGCGCTGCCAACGCGGCCGCTGTTCTTTGGCTCCGGTGAGCGTGGTTCCGTAAAAAGCAAACTGCTCCTCTTCGATGGGATCGGCCAGATTCGTAGCCTCACCGTTTAAAAGATGCCAGCGGAAATAAGCTCGCCATTCCTCAAGTGAAGCTGACGTCAGGAGATCATCGAAGGCTTTGACCAGCTTCGGCTGGGAGATATTGATCGTGCCTTCGGTGGGAACATTGAGTACACGGAACTCTTCATCCCAGTCGAAATGAGGCGCCAGCTCCTTAACCTGAGCGAAAGTCATGGGATGATCCACAATCTTTGGGTCGCGTAACTCAACCCGGCTGAGGCGGGCCTGCGCAAGCGCCGTTTCGATCTTCATGATCGCCACGACAGCCTGTGTCGCTTCGGCTTCGCTGCCGCCAGCGAGAACGAGCATCTTGTGCACGTGCACAATGTACTTCTCGCGTGCATCTTTGAAACGCGGCTCGTCGCGCAGATAATAATCACGATCCGGCAGGCCCAGCCCGCCGACTCCGATTTCGGCAATCATATGCGTCGTTTCGTGAAGGTTCTGGCTCGCCGAGAGATTGAGCGGAGCATCGATGCTGATCTCCTGCAGGCGGACGATCTCCGCGCTGAGGCTCTTCCCATCCTTCACGTCATCGATCTTTGCGAGCATGGGCTCAAGCGGCTTCAAGCCGAGAGCATTCACCCGCGACTCGTCGATGCACGCAGCATAGAAGTCGCCGGTTAGCTGGCCTGGCGATCCCTTAGGGAGCGTGAGCGCTTTCGCTGCATCCTCCTCGGCGATGGCGCGCAGACGCGCACGGGTATCGTCCTGGGTCATCGTGCGGATTGCCCACACTGTTTGAATGGCGGGCATGGGATGCGAGGCGCGCCACTGGCCGTTTGCATAGACATCAAAATCGCTGCATGGATTGGCGGAGCGATCGATATCTTCGACGGCGACTCCGCGAAGCTGCGCGAACGACGCGGCGGGAAGAAAGAACAGGGCAAGAGCGGCAGAGGCGATGAGGCGCAAAAGCGTGTCTCCTGAACAGCCCTTTCACCATAGCTGCAGCGAGCGGGATTTTCCAAGAAATTCAGCCGCGCAGATCAGCCGTTATGACTGGCGTCGACAGCGGCTGCCGTAGCTCCGGGAATCAGGACCGGCAGCAGCAGTTTGTAGACGTCCTCTACAAATCGATCGGCGTTGGCCTCGGCCTGCGACGGATCGGGACTGCGCAGCGCGCTGGTTGCTGCCCCATAGATAGCCCAGCTCAGCGTAGCAGCCACCAGGGTTGGACAACCGCCGAGCTGAAAGATTCCTCTCTCCAATCCTGTAAAGAGAACCTTCTCAACCTCCGCCTGAACCACCTGCTGGACAAAGGGATCGAAATGACGCTGCTGGCTGCGGCAGCCTGAATTCATCTCGCGGAGAAAGTCGTAGACAGCGAGGATCACCACGCGCAGAGCGGAGGGGCAGGTTCCCTCGAAGCGGACCTGCCGCACATCGAGAAATTCTTCGAACCGGCTGTGGAGAAGGTCGACAAGCAAAGCCTCGCGGTCGGTGTAGTGGGCATAGAAGGTCGCGCGATTCACGGTGGCTCGCTCGGCGATCTGCTGAACAGAGATAGTGTCGAAGGGCTCGGTTTCGAGGAGGGACCGCAGAGCGTCGCGCAGCATTTTTCTCGTCCGCCGGACGCGAGGGTCGAGCTTCGCCGTGCTGGAAACGTCTGATTCTTCGAGACTTGTAATTGAATCTGTGGCTTTTCCCGCAACTTCAGATTGAACTTCGCTCATGGGCTCTCCTTTCTCCAAGTCTTTTTGCGACCTCCGCCGTAAATCAACATCTGTTGCTTAACATGCAGTTGTTGGAGTATATCCAGCAGCCTTTGGATGCAGCTTTCCTGCTTCCACGTGCACTTTCAGGAGATGATTTTATGAAGACTACTCAGTTTACGCAGTTTTTTGCCGCGGCGGTGCTCGCGGTATCCGCGTCCGCGGCGCTCGCTCAATCCACTTGGAAGATCGATCCCGCCCACTCGCAGGCCGAATTCACCATCAAGCACATGGGTATCTCGAATGTGCGCGGCCGCTTCACCAATATCAACGGCGAGATTCTGTTCAACGATGATGACCCGGCGAAGTCGACCGTAAAGGCTGCGATCGATACCACCACCGTCGACACCGGTGTAGCGCAGCGCGACGGACACCTGAAGAGCCCGGATTTCTTCGACGTTGCGAAGTTTCCGGAGATGAGCTTCACCGGAAAATCCATCACAAAGTCGGGCGATGACTACACAGTATCAGGCGATCTCACACTGCACGGTGTAACCAGGCCGGTGGCGCTGCACCTCGACGCTCCCGGGAAAGAGCAGATCGGCATGGACAATAAGCTGCATCGCGGATTCTCGGCAACCACCACCATTCGCCGGCAGGATTTCGGGCTCACCTGGAATGGCACGCTGAAGTCCGGGGACAACATG
>CAVUWQ010000038.1:0-194245 GCA_963745105.1 uncultured Acidobacteriaceae bacterium | reverse complement strand
CGATAGATATGGCAGACACAAAGAAGCAGGCGGTAATTGACAGGATTTTGCAAGAGGGCGTGGTTCCGGTGCTGCGCGCCGAGTCGCATGAGATTGCCCTGCAGGCGGTAGAGGCGCTGCGAGCCGGCGGCATTGGGGTGCTAGAGATCACCATGACGGTGCCAGGGGCGGTGCAGCTCATCAAAAAGCTGGCAAGGGATATCGGCGAGGAATGCCTGATCGGCGCGGGCACGGTGCTTGATGAAAAGTCGGCAGCAGAATGTGTGGCCGCCGGGGCGCGATTCGTCGTAAGTCCAGCGGTGAATGTGGCGACGATTGAATACTGCCTCAAGCATGAGATCCCGGTTCTGCCGGGCGCATTCACGCCAACCGAAGTGGTGACGGCGTGGAATGCGGGTGCGGACATGGTCAAGCTGTTTCCTGCGGGCGCGGGCGGAGGTCCGGGATATCTGAAGTCCTTGCGCGCGCCGCTGCCGCAGGTGAAGTTTGTGCCGACCGGAGGAGTTTCGCTCGACAACGCCGGAGACTATATTCGCGCGGGGGCCGTCGCCGTGGGTATCGGTGCAGACCTGGTGAATACCAAGGCTATCAGCGCGGGCAAGGCGCACCTGATCACTGAACAGGCGAGGCTCTATCTGGCTGCAGTGGCCGACGCGCGGTCGGCGAGCTGAGATCGCGATGAAAATCACCGGCGCCAAAGTGATTGTCTGCAGCCCGGGGCGGAACTTCGTCACGCTGAAGATCGAGACCGATGAAGGCGTCTACGGGCTGGGCGACGCCACGCTGAATGGGCGTGAGCTGGCGGTGGCAAGCTATCTCAATGACCATCTGATTCCGTGCCTGATCGGTCGCGACCCGTTCCAGACTGAAGATATCTGGCACTACTTCTATCGCGGCGCCTACTGGCGGCGCGGGCCCGTGACCATGACGGCGATTGCCGCGATTGACATGGCGCTGTGGGATATCAAGGGCAAGGCGCTAGGCGTGCCGGTCTACAACCTGCTTGGCGGCAAGAGCCGCGAAGGCGCGATGGTCTATGCGCATGCGAATGGTGTGGACATTGAGCAGACCATCGATGAGGTCACGCGCTACCGCGAGCTCGGCTACATCGCGATCCGCGCGCAGAGCGGAGTTCCGGGCCTCAAGTCAACCTATGGGGTTCCCAAGGACAACAAACCTTACGAGCCGGCCGAGCGGGGATTGCCTTCAGAGAGCCTGTGGGATACGGAGAAATATTTGCGGCATGTACCCAAGCTCTTTGAGGCTTTGCGTATGAAGCTGGGTGACGATCTGCACCTGCTGCATGACGTGCATCACCGGCTGACTCCGATTCAGGCGGCACGACTGGGCAAGGAGCTTGAGCCTTACCATCTCTTCTGGATGGAGGACGCGGTTGCGGCAGAGCTGCAGGAGGGCTTCCGGTTGATCCGGCAGCATACGACGACACCGCTGGCAGTGGGTGAAGTCTTCAACAGCATCTACGACGCAGAGCAGCTCATCCGCGAGCAGTTGATCGATTATCTGCGCATGAGTGTGGTGCACGGCGGGGGCATCACGGCGATGAAAAAGGCGGCGGACTTCGCGGCCATCTATCATGTGCAGACGGGATCGCATGGCGCGACGGACCTGTCGCCGGTGTGTATGGCGGCGGCGCTGCATCTGGATATCGCGATCAACAACTTCGGCATACAAGAGCACATGGCGCATAACGCCGAGACCGGCGAGATGTTCCCGCACGCATATACCTTGACGAAGGGGATGATGTATCCGGGCGACGCGCCGGGGTTGGGTGTGGATATTGACGAAGAGATGGCGGCGCGTTACCCATACCAGCGAGCGTATCTGCCGGTGAATCGCAAGGAAGACGGCACGCTGTTTCATTGGTGATGTCTCCAGGGTCTCCTGTTCCATCGCCTGTATGTGCAGCCTGAAGGCCGCACCCCCACCGTAACGGAAATAGCGCGGCGCATTATCCGGTTGCGATTACACTTCTGAAATGCGCTCCAAGCTCCTCGTCGCCCTGTCTATTTTCTTTTTGTCCTCCGTAGCCGCTTACTCTGTTGAGACCAAGGCGCTGCCTTCACTTGCGGAGCCTTCGCTCTCACCCGACGGCCGCGAGATCGCGTTTGCTTCGGGTGGCGACATCTGGACCGTCCCCTCTGAGGGCGGCGTGGCGCATCTGCTCGTGACCGACCCGGCGACGGAGTCGCACCCTATCTATTCGCCCGATGGAGAGAAGCTGGCGTTTATCTCAACGCGCACCGGGGCGGGCGACATTTATGTGCTCACACTAGCGACCGGCGAGCTGGCACGCCTGACGTGGAGCGATCGTCCCGACCAGCTCGAAGGATGGTCACGCGACGGCAAGTGGATTTACTTCAGCTCATCGGCCAACGATATTGCATCTCTGCCCGATGTCTTCCGGGTGAGGGCCGAAGGCGGCACACCGCTGGAGGTAAGCCGTGAGCGTTATCTTTCAGAATTCGACAGCGCCCCTTCGCCGGATGGCAGCTCGGTGGCGCTGTGCGCCAAGGGCATCAGCTTCGCGCAGTGGTGGCGGAATGGCCACGCGCACATCGATGAAACCGAAATCTGGCTGAAGCCGCTTGCCGATAGCTCCAAGGCACGTGTGCTGGTTCCTGCCGACGCAAAGCACGCATGGCCCATGTGGTCGCGCGACGGCGGAACGCTGTACTTCATGAGCGACAAGAGCGGCGCGGAGAATCTTTGGTCGCTGGCGGTATCGGGTGGAGAGCCAAAGCAGTTGACGCACTTCGATCACGGCCGTGTGCTGTATCCATCGATCGGTTACGACGGCAAGGAAATTGTCTTCGAGCGCAACCTGAGCATCTGGAAGTACGACATCGCATCGGGCAAGGCTGAGCGGGTGCCGATCACGCTGCGCGGTGTTTCTTCGTCGCCCGATATTCAGCATCGCACCGAAACTCATTTCGATGAGCTGGCCCTTTCGCCGGATGGCAAGAAGATCGCTGTGACCGCACACGGCGATGTCTTTGCGATTCCGGCAAAAGAGGGCGGCGAAGGCCAGCGCATCACCGATACTCCGGAGCGCGAGGAGGACCTGCACTGGTCTTCCGATTCGAGCCGGGTGCTGTATGTGTCGGAGCGCGGCGGCCATCATAATCTTTTCGAGTATGACTTCAAGACGGACAAGGAGCGCGCGCTGACCAGCGGCGGCGACGAGAACGAGAATCCCCGTTATTCGCCCGACGGCAAGATGGTGGCGTACACGCGCAACGAGCGTGAGCTTCATGTGCTGACACTGGCCGGCATGACGGACAAGGTCGTGGCGCACGAGACGATGGAAGATCCGGTGCTGGAATGGTCGGCTAACAGTGAGTGGATCGCCTTTGCCTCAGTCGACGTGGATGCCTTCCGCAATCTCAAAGTGGTGCAGGCCGCAGGCGGAGAGCCGCAGTTCATCACCTTTCTAGCGAACGGAGAGAGCGCGTTCAACATTGCATGGGCACCGGACGGCAAGTATCTGCTCTTTGAGACGGCGCAGCGCAGCGAGGACTTCGACATTGCGCGCGTCGACCTGACGCCGCACGTGCCCAAGTACCGCGAAGATGAGCTGCGGGAGATGTTCCATACGCCGGGGCAGCCTGCGCCGTCGCCGGATGAGACGAAAGCGAAGGGGCCCGCGCCAACTGAGGCGTCAAAGGACAGCGACAAGAAAGAGGCAGAAAAGATAAAGACGGAGCCGATCAAAATTACTTTCGACGGCATTCGCGATCGTCTGAGTTTTCTTCCGCTGGGGTTGAATGCAACCGATCCGCACATCAGCTCTGACGGCAAGCTGCTGGTATTCACGGCGCACACCGCCAACCATACCAATCTCTACACCTATTCACTCGAGGAGAATCCAAAAGAGCCGGCGGTTCCGAAGCAGTTGACCGCAAGCGCCGCAGGCCAGAGCTCACTCTTCTTTACCCCGGACTCGAAAGAGCTGGTCGTCCTCGAAGGCGGACAGCCAAAGCGCATCACGCTGGACAGCGGCCAGGCTAAGCCGATCATGGCCTCGGCGACGCTTGGTGTGGATTTCAATCAAGACAAGGTAACCACGTTCGATGAGGCATGGTCGGTGCTGAACCGGCGCTTCTATGACGCCGATTTTCACGGACGCAACTGGAGCGAGCTGCACGCCGAGTTTGCTCCTTACATTGCCGGGAGCCGCACGCCGGACGAGATGCGCCGCGACATCGGCCTGATGATCGGCGAGCTGAATGCATCTCACTCCGGCATTCGCGGCCCCGAGGGCCATGTGGTGAAGACTGGCCGGCTGGGCCTACGCTTCGATCGTGAAGCATACGAGGACGGCAAGGGGTTGGTGATCCGTGAGGTGGTGCCGCTTGGTCCAGCGGCGGTCGAAGGCAGCATCCATGTTGGTGAAAAGCTGGCCGCGGTGAACGGCCATACGATCGACGCGCACACCAATCTCAACGAACTGCTTGAGGACGCAGCGGGGCGGCGCACGGTGCTGCGTATTGCGAGTGCGGATGGTAAAGAACGTGATGCGATTGTGCAGCCGATCGATTCGGCGGCCGAGGCGGGATTACTGTATCGCGCGTGGGTGGAAGGTAATCGCGCCATGGTGGAGAAGCTCAGCGGCGGAAAGCTGGGCTATGTGCATATCGCCGATATGAGCGACCGCTCGTTGAAGCAGCTCTATATCGATCTGGACGCACAGAACGAAGGTAGGCAGGGTGTGGTGATCGATGTACGCAACAACAATGGCGGATATGTGAACGGGTATGCTCTCGACGTCTTTACGCGTAAAAACTATCTGCTGATGACGACGCGCGGCCTGCCTCCTGCGCCATCGCGTCAGGCGCTGGGCCAGCGTGCTTTGGGTCTGCCGACGATCCTGCTCACGAACGAATCATCGCTTTCCGATGCGGAGGACTTCACCGAAGGTTATCGCTCGCTGCATCTGGGCAAGGTGGTTGGCGTGCCGACAGCGGGATGGATCATCTACACCAGCGGCACCGGGCTGATCGATGGCTCAATGGTGCGTTTGCCCGAGACGCGCATTCAGGATCTGCGTGGACAGACGATGGAAGGCCATCCGCGCCCCGTGGATATTGAGGTAGTGCGGCAGCCGGGCGAAACCCTCGACGGACACGACTCGCAATTGGAGAAAGCAGTGAGCGAGCTTCTGAATCAGCTGGGCGCGAAGTAGAGCGCGCCCGGTGCATGCTCAGAAGAAGGTCTGGACTATGTCGACGACGTTGTAATCGTTGTCGAGGATGGGCAGTGTGCGCCACTTGTCGAAGGTGAGGCAGGGGTGCGAGATGTCGAAGGCGATCATGTCGCCGACCTGCAGCTGATCCTCCGCATGGATCTGCAAGTAAGCGTGCTGATCCATCATCTTTGTGAGCGACCAATGCGCCGGGGCATTCTGTGGAGCCGTTGCGCCGGGGCGGTAATGAAGAGCAGGCGCAGGCAGTCCGGCATCGAATGCCGCATCGCGTTTTCCCATGCCGACGATGGCGCGCTGAGGCTCGGGAATAGATTGCACATAAGCCCACACCTGCAGCGTGGGCAGCAGGCCTGAATGCATGCTTTGCGCGATGGGATTGCTGCCCAGGATGCGCGACTGCGCTTGGCGGTAGGCGCCGACATCGTGCGTGAGGTAGCAGCCGGGGCGCAGAACGACTTCGACTCTGTCGCCGAATCCTGCTGCGGAAAAGACTTCGGCTACCACGTCGTACCATGCGGAGCCCGCACCTGAGAGCAGGATGGGCTGGTGTTGGAAGCGATCTTCCGCGGCGAGCCTCTGCGTGACGGCAACTGCGCGCTCAAGAAAGGTGCGGATGGCCTGCTCATCGTCGAGTACGCCCTCGTAAACCTCTACTCCAACGAGACGGATGGAATCGCTCCAGCGCGACAATGCGGCCATCACCGAATCGAACTGTGCATCGTCGCGAACCCCGGTGCGCCCTCCGCTGACTCCCAGCTCTAGGAGCACATTCAGATGTTGCTTGCGCGCGGAGAAGAATGCTCCGAGCTGATCGGCCTGCGCGACAGAATCGACCAGGCAATAGTATTCGAAGCCCGGGTCTTCGAGCACGCGGGCGATGATGGCCATATTCTCTTTGCCGACGAGCTGATTTGCCATCAGCACGCGGCGCACTCCGTGCTGATATGCGACGAGGGTCTGGTGTGCTGTGGCGAGGGTGATGCCCCATGCGCCAGTTTCAATCTGCATCGCGAAGAGCCTGGGAGCCATGGTGGTCTTGCCATGCGGTGCGAGCTTTACGCCGTATTCGGAAACGAACTGCTGCATCCAGCGCAGGTTGTGCTGCAGTTTGTCCCGATAGAGCACAGCCGACGGCAGGCTGAGGTCTTCGCGCAGCAGGTTCCATCCGAGGCTGGAGACGGCTTCGGGCTCAAGCGCTTCGTCGAGACGGCCGAGGCCCTTGTTCCATGCTGGAATTGGAGGTGCGATTCGGGGTGCGATCGTGGTGAGCGAACCTGGGGGCGTGAGTGTTTTGTTGCTCAATCGAAGAACCTCCACGGAGTAGGACAAAAGCCCGAGCGCGCACGCAGCGGCGTAGATATAGGCTATATCTGGACGGGGTGAGATGCGAAGCTGCGACACATTGATCCGGAATGCGCGCGTTCTCGATGGCAGCGGCTCTGCTGCTGAAGTGCTGGATGTGGCAGTGCGCGGGGATCGCATTCTCGATGTTGGGCTGAGCCTCGATATTTCGGCGGCGGCTGTGGTCGATGCGGAGGGCCTGGTGCTGGCTCCAGGCTTCATCGACACCCATACTCACGACGACACGGTGGTGATCGATGCGCCAGAGATGCTGCCCAAGCTCTCGCAGGGCGTAACCACGGTGATCGTCGGCAACTGCGGTATTTGTGCCGCGCCGGTGAAACTGCGCGGTGAGCCGCCAGACCCCATGAATCTGCTGGGCGGCGCGGAGGCGTTTCGCTATTCGACCTTCGCTGCATATGTGTCTGCGGTCAGCGAGGCAAAGCCTGCAGTGAATGTCGGCGCTCTCATCGGACACACGGCTCTGCGCAATAACCACATGGACCGCCTGGACCGGACAGCCACCGAAGCTGAGGTCAAGGGAATGCGTGCGCAGCTGCAGGAGGCGCTGGATGGCGGCGCGCTCGGTCTCAGTTCGGGGCTTGCATACCTCTCGGCGCACTCGGCTTCGACCTGCGAAGTGCTGGGGCTCGCCGTGATGTTGACGGCAGCTGGCGGAGTGTATACGACCCACCTGCGCAGCGAGACCGAGACCATCCTCGATGCGATGCACGAGGCGTTCGAGATCGGGCGATTGAATTGCGTGCCGGTGATTGTTTCGCACCTGAAGTGCGCGGGAGTCGACAACTGGGGACGCAGCGGCGAGGTTTTGCGTTTCCTGGATGAGGCTCGCGCGACCCAGAACGCGGGCTGCGATTGCTATCCCTATGCGGCGGGATCGAGCACGCTCGACCTACGGCAGGTGGATGAGCGCGTGAAAATTACGATTACGTGGAGCACTACGCATCCGGAGATGGCTGGGCAGACGCTGGCGCAGATTGCGAGCGTGTGGGGCGTGCCGCAAATGGATGCAGCGCGGCGACTGCAACCGGCGGGTGCGATTTATCACAGCATTTCGGAAGAGGACATGCGGAGGATTCTGCAGCATCCTGCGACGATGATCGGGTCGGATGGACTGCCGTGCGATCCGCGGCCACATCCGCGCCTGTGGGGGACGTTTCCGCGTGTGCTTGGAAAATATTGCCGTGATGAAAAGCTTTTGACGCTGCCCGAGGCGATCCACAAGATGACGCAGGTGCCAGCACAGCGCTTCGGTCTGGCGGAGCGGGGGTTGATACGAGCGGGATATTACGCCGATCTGGTATTGTTCGATCCAGAAAAAGTAATCGACGCGGCTACATTTTCCGACCCGGTGCAGACAGCGCAGGGGATCGAGAGCGTTTGGGTGAACGGCGGCCTATCGTATACATCGAAGGGATCGACCGGCTATCGTCAGGGACGTTTTCTTCCGCGCGGAAAGACGGTCTGGATACAGTAACGAAAGAGGGAGTTGTGATGAGCATCAAGCGTTATGGTGTGGAAGGCGGCAAGGGAACGGGCGGGCAACATCTGCCTTTCGCGCGCGCTGTAGAGGCTGACGGATGGTTGTACGTTTCGGGGCAGGTCCCCATGGTGAATGGCGAGGTGATTCCGGGAAACATCGTCGCGCAGTCGCGGCAGGCGATCCAGAATCTTCTGGGCATTCTCAAAGAAGCCGGTTATGCGCCGGAGCATGTGGTCCGCTGCGGTGTGTGGCTCGACGATCCGCGCGACTTCTCTTCTTTCAATGGAGTGTTCCGGGAATATTTCGGCGAGCATCCCCCGGCACGCGCGTGCGTGGTGTCGAGCATGGTGGTTGATTGCAAGGTCGAGATCGAATGTGTCGCCTATAAGGCTCCTGCGAAATAACAGTCTTCCTGGTTAGGACCGCGGCTCCAAACCCGTTACGATTATTTCTCAATGATCGATCATCACAGCCTCTTTCTGCTTATTGCCACGCTGGTTGCCGTTGTCGGACTGGTGGTGCTGATTGCTGTCTTCAAGCTGAATCCGTTTATCACGATTCTTCTGGCGTCGCTGTCGCTGGCTGTGGTGACGGGTATGCCGCTGCAGACGGTAATTCATTCCTTTGAAGTGGGACTGGGCGGCACCTTGGGCCATATTGCCGTTGTTGTCGCGCTGGGTACCATGCTGGGCAAGATGATGGCCGAGTCCGGCGGTGCGGACCAGATCGCGTACACACTGATCCGTCTCTTCGGTGAGAAAAATATCAGCTGGGCCATGGTGGTGATCGGGCTCATCATCGGCTTGCCTGCATTTTTTGAGGTAGGCTTCGTTCTTCTTATTCCGATTGCGTTCACCGTTGCGCGGCGAACGAAGACATCACTGGTGCTGGTCGGACTGCCTATGGTTGCGGGCCTCTCTGTCGTGCACGGTCTCGTGCCTCCGCATCCTGCCGCTTTGCTGGCGGTGAATGTGTACAAGGCGGACGTGGGCCGGACCATTTTTTACGCTTTGCTGATCGGTATTCCAACGGCGATTCTTGCCGGTCCGATCTACGCGAAGCTGATTGCGCCGCACATTACACTCGCCGACGAAAATCCGATGGCCGCGCAGTTCGTGGATCACGAGTCAGAGCGAAAGCTGCCGGGCTTCTGGCTCACACTGCTGACCATTCTGGTGCCGGTGCTGCTGATGCTGGTGGGGAGCTTTGCCGATACCATCTCAGCGCCGAAGAGCTGGCTGAACGAAGGAATTCGCTTTGCCGGCAACGACGATATCGCGCTGCTGATTGGAGTGCTGTTCAGCTTTTTCACGCTGGGCAAGATGAGCGGTTTTACCCGCGACACGATTCTGCGCTTCACCAATGAATGTCTTGCGCCTACGGCGACGATTACGCTGCTGGTGGGCGCCGGCGGCGGCTTCGGGCGCATTCTGCAGGATAGCGGCGTGTCGAAGGCCATCATCATGGTGGCGCTGCAGAGCCATATTCCGCTGCTCCTGCTGGCCTGGCTGCTGGCCGCGTTGATGCGGCTGGCTACGGGATCGGCTACGGTGGCGATGACTACGGCTGCGGGCATCGTTGCGCCCATCGCACTGAACACGCCGGGTGTTCATCCCGAGCTTCTGGCGATTGTGACCGGAGCCGGATCGCTGATCTTCTCGCACGTGAATGATGGAGGCTTCTGGCTGGTGAAGGAGTACTTCAACATGAGCGTGGTGGATACGATCAAGACCTGGTCGGTGTGCGAGACGATCATCTCAGTCACGGCGCTGCTTCTGGCGATCGCCGTTTCGTTTGCGATGTGAAATTACAACATGCCGCGCGCTTTTACTTCCAGATATTGATTGATCGCGTCGGTCTTGAGCGATCCGGGCGTAGTTTCGATGACCAGCACCCCTTGACTGCGGAGCCTCGCGATCATTTCGCGCCGGCGATCGAGGATTTCTGTCGCTGCGGTCGAGATAAACATCTGCTCGACATTATCGGGCTCGCGATTTGCGAGCTGATCGAGCTCGGGATGAACGAGCAGGACCATCAGAACAAGATGGCGGCGTGCGAGATCGACCGCCGCATCCACGACCTCGGGGCGGCGGGCGCTGTCGGCGAGCTCGGTTATCCAGAGAATCAGACCACGCCTGCGCTGCAGATGCTTGAGGCGCGCAGCTGCGTTGAGATGATTGGCCTCCGCGCTGTCCGCACGGACATATGAAAGAGAATCGATGAACTGGCGGAGATGCGCGGGACCGGCCGCAGGCAGAAGCTGCTGCTGGATGACGCGTCCGTAAACGAGCAATGCGGCTTTGTCTCCGGCCTGCATGACGGTCTGCGCGAGCGCGACGGCCGCTCCCGAGGCCTGATCGAGCTGGGTCACGGTGAGGAGCGGGTCATCGGAAGCGAGTGACGCCTGAAGCGATGTATTGCCGATGGTGCGGCGCACCGCAGTGCGGTGTCTCAGCTCGAAGGCGGTGCGGGAGAGGCGTCCGGCGTCGAGCACTATCCATACTTGCTGGCTGCGCTCGGTGGTGAACTCGCGGGTGATGATCTTCGCGCGCCGCGCGGTTGCCGGCCAGGAGATGTTGCGCAGCTCGTCTCCGCGCTGGTATTCGCGCAGGCTTTCGAACTCGCGGCCCAGACCGCGCAGGCGCAGGCGGCGCTTCTGCAGCGCGATCTGGCGAATTCGTAACAGATACAGTGCCGTATCTTCGGGCGAGCGCTCCATGGGTGGATAGACGCGGATGTGCTCCTCGAGATCGGCGGAGGCCCAGCGCTCGACAAGCTTGAGATTGCTGCGATAGCGGATGAAGACTTTGCCGAGAACAATGTCTCCGCGTGTATTGGGAGTGACGGTGATGGCCGTGCGCGCGGGGTCCCGTGGGTAGGCGAGAACACGCGAGGTTACGGGCATCAGGTCGACGGAGGGATGCAGTGCATCGGTGATGCGTATTTCGAGAATCTGGTTCGAGGCCTGTGTGATTTCGAGCGAGATCTGCGAGGGCTCGCCGAGGACTGGCGAATTGTCGAAACGTCGTTCTACTTCGATGGCTGACGGTGTGGGGAGCATCGCTGCATCGGCAGTGACGAGCAGCAATACGAGCGCGTCCCAGGCGAGCATGGCCCATGTCCATCGGGGATGAAAGAAACCGGGGATGGCAAGCATGCAGCCCGCGGCGAGCAGCAAGAGCGCGCGAGGCGTGAGTGCGTAGCCCAGCACGCGTCCCCAGCGGCCTTGTGGGTGTGCGGCAGCTTTGATCGACGGTGGGACGAGGGTTTGAATCATTTGGGCAAGGGAACGGCGGCAAGCAGATCGGTGATCACACGATCGGGATCGAAGCCTTCGAGCTCCACTTCCGGTTTGAGGATGAGGCGATGGCGGAAGCAGGGAAGCGCGGCTTCCTTGATGTCGTCGGGGATGAGGTAGTCGCGGCCCTCTTTCGCGGCACAGCCTTTGGCAAGAATCAGCAGTGCCGCGGCGGCGCGGGGACTGGCTCCGAGCGAGATGGCCGGCCACTCGCGGGTGCGCCGCACGATGGCCAGCAGGTAGTCGAGGATGGCGGGCTCGATGCGGACGCTGCGTACTTCGTGGCGCGCGGCAGTAAGCTCAGCCGGCGTGATCGAAACCAGCGGTGACTGCTCGAGGTGCGTGGCTTCAGCTGCGGCGTGATGGCGCTCGAGAATGGCGCGTTCTTCGGCGGCAGAAGGGTAGCCGACGCGAATCTTCAGCAGGAAGCGGTCGAGCTGCGCTTCGGGCAGCGGGTAGGTGCCTTCGAATTCGAGCGGGTTCTGCGTGGCGAAGACGGTAAAGTATTCGTCGAGCGCGTGCGTCTCGCCGTCCATCGTCACCTGGCGCTCTTCCATGCTTTCAAGCAGAGCTGCCTGGGTGCGCGGGGGCATGCGGTTGATCTCGTCGGCAAGCAGGAACTGCGTAAAGACAGGACCGCGATGAAAGCTGAACTCGCTGGTTTTGAGCGAGAAGACGCTGGTGCCGAGGATGTCGGCGGGCATCATGTCCGGCGTGCCTTGTACGCGGCGAAAGTCGAGCGCGAGAAAGCGTGCGAGGGTCTTCACGGTGAGGGTCTTGGCTACGCCGGGAACGCCTTCGACGAGCGCGTGGCCACCGCAGAGCAGCGTGAGCAGCGCCTGATCGATCATCTCCACCTGGCCGGCGATGACTTTGCCGAGTTGGGCGCGGCCCTTTTCAAATAGGGCGATGGCGGCGCGGGTTTCCGGTTGCTGCTGGGCTTCTTCAGTCACGCGTTTCTCCGTGAGTCTTTTCCTTTTGAGGATGTTTCATGAGGCCGGTGAGATTGGCGATGTGGCGGTCCAGCCGTTTCACCAGGCCGAGTGCGCTTTTCGAACTCAGCTTATTCAGGTCGGCCTCTCGTGCGGCCTTGATATCGTCTGCGAATCCCGAGGCGCGATATTGGAAGCGCTCGGAAACCGCGCTGGCGAGAACATCGGGTGCCGCATTCAACATTGCGTGCGGGATTCCGCCCTGCGACTCCAGGAAGCGCAGCAGGCGGCGCTCGGCGTTTCCGGTGGCTACGCCGGAAACGCCAGCCTTGCGGTACAGATCGCCCATGGACTCGGCGAATTCGAGCGGCGAGCTTCGGGGCGGGATGACCAGTTCACGCAGGGGGCCGTTGCGGCGTCCGAAGCTGAGAACCAACAGCAGAGCGACGGCTGCGAGCTGCCAGCCCATGGCGAAGACCGGTGTTCCCGACGCGGTTGCCCATAGATCGGGACGCGCGCCGTGGATGAATTCGTCGAAGATCACGGTGCTGCCAGGAGGGCCGATGCTGGCGAGAAGGAGCTTCAGACTGGGATCCTGCTTGAGGCCGCGATTGCTGAGCGGAAGCGGCGAGCTCCACCAGATGACTTCGCCTTTGCCGACGGGGTAGTGGACAACAACAGCATCGTCGCCGCAGGCCTGATCGACGCGCGCGCTTGTGTCATCTGAGCTCCAGCGCACCGGGACTGCGATCGCGACGCGGCCGGCGCGAGCCATGGGGCTGAGAGACTGTGGCGTGGTGTAGCAGAGATCGGTATAGACGCGGTTGGGCGCGCTGACGTGCGAATCGGGAAGTATCGCGGCAGAAGCCGCGCCTGTAGCGAGAACATGGCCTCCGCGGCGAAGAAATGCCGCGATGACGGGAATGTCCGCGCGATAATCCTGCAGCTGTGCTTCGGCCAGCACCAGCGTGGCGTGGGGCGCGTCGACTTGATCGAGCGCGGCCGCGGACTCTTCGATGCGCTGGGTGCGATAGCCGAGTTGTTCGAGGAGCAGATAGGCGGCTTTGGCTCCCGCCGAGCCGCTATTCCAGGTACTCGGCGTGGGATCGTTGTCGAGCCGCGCGGGAGCGAAGAAGGCCCCGACCATGATGATGAGCACCGCGCCGATGCTGATGCCGACGAGGATGCGGCCATCTGTGCCGAGTTTCTGCCTCATGCTGTCCTCAATTGCTCGTGCAGCTCGAGCGCATGTTGATAGTCGAGGGATTGCGCGGGGTAGAGGCCATACCAGATGCGCTCGAATCCCTGCGTCTGCTGGCGGAGCAATGTCCGGCGCGGCGATCCGGCTTCGAGCAGGCGCACATATTCGCGCGGGGTGCGGGAGCGATTCGAAGCCCAGAAGTGGCGGCCCTCGAGCATGACGATGCTGGCCCAGTAGAGGCAATGCACGGCTTCGCGCCAGTCCTGCCGTGCAGCCTGCTCGGCGGCCTGCTCGCGCCAGTTGCGCGAGGCCTGTTCCCAAGGCTCGATTTGGCGTTCTGATTCAATTTTTACTTTGAGGCGCTGACGCTGCAGCACACGCATGGCCCAGAGGGCGAGGCCGGTGAGCGCCAGTATGATGAGCGACCACTCGAAGAGCGGGCCGATCCACGGCGAACGCTTGCCGAAGTTCGCAACGTTGCCGAAGAGGTGGTCGATCCACAGATAGATGCGCGCAATCATGCGCTCCCAGATGGACTGCTGGGAAACCGTTGCGAATTCGGGATGGCCGAGAATGGCATCGGTCTTTGCGCGTGCCTGAGGAAATTCTTTCGAGGCTGCAGGTGATGGCGCACCGGCATCTTGGATGGCTTCCTGAAGGCGCGCGGCGGCGGAATCCAGCGCGCCGTCCCGGTCTTTCATTTTCGGATCGTGCGCTTGTTTGATGGTTTCGCGCAGCCAGTTATAGTGCGCTTCGAAGCTGTCGACGTTCGCGCCCGCATCCAGCCGGTCGAAACTTACCTGATCGTCTTCGCCGACCTTTTTAGTGTCGCAGGCCGCTGCATTCGCGCGGCATTGGTCCAAAAGACTGCGTAACGATTCGAGGTGCGCGGTGTAGGCCGCGAGCGTGGATTGCGGCAGCGCTCCGGCGGAGGCGCAGCATCCGAAGAGAATGAGGAGAGCAAGAGACAGTCGATTGCTTCGCTGGAGAAATGCCATCGGATTCAACGGGAGGGGATCAGGGCTGAAGAGGATTTTCCTGTGGGGGCGCTGGCATTGCTGCTACTGGAGCGACTTTGCTCATCATCCATTCGATATCGAAGCCCTCGCGCCGTACACGCTCATCGAAGTAAAGAAGACAAACGGCGATGGCCCCGATGGGGCCGACGAAAGTTCCGGTTACGAAGGCAATGGCGAGGCTCGCGGCGTGGGTCAGGAAAGCTTCCATACCCCGGGAGCGCAGCGCGATAAACGCCAGAGGCATCTGAATCGCTCCGATCACCAGGTAGAGTGCGAAAAGGAAGATCAGGAGGAGGAAGACCCTGATCTTGCGATCCACCAGCAGCTTCTTGCTGCGGGTAAGAGCAGCCCTTACGCCCAGTGATTCAACCACCGCCGCGGGCACGGCCAGCGAGACCCGGATGTAGGCCCACAGAGAATAAAGACATGAAACAAATCCCAAAAAAATCAGCAGCCCTCCTGCGAGACTTGCCCCGCCAGACTTGCGCTTCGCGAACGCAATCGACGCGCCGGCCACGAATAGGAGAAGCGGCACCCAGAATGCTGCCCATATCTGCCGCAAAACGATAACGGTATAGCGAAACCAGTGCTGGCGGGCAATCTGGAAGGCCGCCTTGATCGACGCCGCCTCCCCAAGGTAGACGGCGGAGACGGCCCACGTAGTTGCCGCCTGTACGATGCCGTACAGAACCAGGGCGATGATGGCAGAGACAAGGGTCAGCGAGATGGTGATGCCCTGGACACGGTAGAGATCGGGGCCATGATGGACCTGGACGCTCTGGTGAGCAGCGTACCAAAGGCGGAGGGATTGGGAGATTACATTGACGGCCGCGGGGAGCACTGCGAGACCGGCAAAGAGACTGAAGCGGGAGCGATAGACCTGGAAGGTACGATCGAGGAGCTCGCCCGTAGACAGCGGCCGCAGATCGAATTGCGCCTGCGGAATTGGAGAATTCTGCGTACTGCCGTAACCGGTGCCGACCCAACTGTTGCCGCTGGACATGTAACCTGCTCCGCTGAAATGTGCTCGATGGTAGCATACCCCGGAATCGGTGAAGTTTCATGGCAGGACGGGGGATGAGGGGTACCTTAACCGGATCGGTCTGACCGGTGCGGAATCGATTAATATTAGGATAGGTCTTTCCGGCAACCGGGTTTACGGGTTGCCTTCCGTCCCACGCAAGCGATTTTGGCCAATCTTTCATCCGGCATGGACCAGGCGGCGGTTTAGCTCGTCTATTGAAGTGCTAAATAGCCGGAGCTGAGTTGGTTGGTGGTGAAGAGACATGTCTATGAGCAGGATTGAGGTAATTTGATTGGCTTCACGTCGGCGGCTAGCGGCTGCATCCCTATTGTTTCTTTCCCCTATCGCAGCCCAGTGGGCCATGGCACAATCCACCGTCTCTACCCTGAACCTGCCGGATGAGCCGGGGATAGTTGCGCAGCAAAGCGCTCCCCCAAGCACACCTCAGAGCGCCCCAGCCGCTGCCGGTCAGACTCCACCTGCCCAAAGTACAAACGGCCAGCTGACAGACGAGGAGAAGCGAAAGAAATCACAGGAACAGCTGGAGCAGCAGGAACACCAGCGCGTGCTGGGTGTAATGGCTACTTTCAATACCACCAATAACAAGGATGCGCTTCCGCTGACGCCCAAGCAGAAATTTCAGCTCTTCTTCAAAAGCGCCACGGACCCCTGGCCATTCGCGTTGACTGCGGTCAGCGCCGGTATCGATCAGGCGGAGAACAGCTTTCCTGAATATGGGCAGGGGATGGAAGGTTATGGCAAGCGCTACGGTGCCGACTATGCCGACTATTTTTCAGGCAATTTCTTTGGCAACGCTGTTCTGACCAGCTGGTGGCATGAAGACCCGCGCTACTTCCAGAAGGGTACTGGCAGCGGTTTTAGCCGGTTCCTGTGGGCGGCGGGCAGCACCGTGTGGTGCAAACGCGACAACGGCACCTGGGGACCGAACTACGCCAACGTTATCGGTAACCTGATGGGCGCAGCGCTCTCCAACGTTTATTATCCGGCGTCTGACCGTACCGTCGGAGAGACACTGGAGCGTGGATTTTCAGTTTCCGCGCAGGGTATTGTCGGGGCCGAGGTGATCGAATTCTGGCCGGATATCGCGCGCCGCTATCACCGCAAGCACATGGAAAAACTGGCAAAACAGCAGGCGCAGCGCGATGCACAGAGCGGCATTCAGCCGGCTCCTCCAGCGGCGACATCCCCAAAGCCGCAGAATTAGCGACCATTCACTTTAAAGACAACCGCGGCGCGTCCGCGGTTTTTTCGTTTATGCCGGAGAAGTCTATGGAGTCTCCAGGCTGCGGGCAAAAAAAACCCTGATCTTGGGGGATCAGGGCAGGAGGTGATGATGTGCTAGAGACAAATACAGATTAGATTCGTTCCGGGTCCGCGTCTTGGGTCTGGGGATCGGTTTTTGGGTCCATCTTTGGGTTGAGACCACACTTGGCAAATAGAATGCTTTGGGGACACAAATCATGGCGGACAAAGCACAAAGTTTTGCGAATCACGGACGCTTTCATGCGCCCTTTCATTTCTTCCTCGCACCCATTCTTTCAATCAATGTGATCGTAGCGATCATCTGGGTAGTGCGCCGGCCGGGGTTTATTACCGTGTGGGGCCTGGTGATGGCCCTCGCACTTTTCGTCATGCTGGCCCTGTTACGCATAAATCCGATGAAGGTGCAGGATCGCGTGATTCGCCTGGAAGAGCGGCTGCGGATGACGGCTTTGTTACCGGAACCGCTGAAGGCGCGCATTCCTGAACTGACCGTGGATCAGCTGGTCGGGCTGCGCTTTGCCTCCGATGCCGAACTGCCTGCTCTGGTAGAACGCACGCTGCGGGAAAATCTGACTCGCAAGCAGATCAAGCAGGCTATCGTGTCGTGGAGAGCGGACGACTGGCGAGTATGAGTCCTGGACTCAATCTCTAGTTTCGCTTGGCTTCGAGCTGTCCCCAGCGCGTGTAGAGATCGTCGACAACCTCCTGCGCTTTGGCAGCCTCGGCCAGCGCAGTCTGCAGGCGAGCTGCGTCAGTGGCCACAGCCGGGTCTTCGATCTCGGCGTGATACTTATTCACAATTTCTTCCGCTTGCGCGATGCGCTCCTCGATGGTCGACCACTCGCGCTCTTCTAAATAAGAAAGCTTCTTCTTTGAAGACGCCGGAGCAGTTGCTGCAGCTACTGCTCGCGCCGGGGCTTTCTCCTGCTTCTTCGCCTGCTCACGTTCTTCGAGCCATGCTTCCCACTGCGCGTAGTCGGCGAAGGCCCCGGCGTTGCCGTCGCCATCGAGGCCGATGACAATGTTGGCGATGCGATCGAGCATGTAGCGGTCGTGAGTAACGAGCACGAGCGAGCCGGGATATTCCAGCAGCGTCTCTTCGAGGATTTCGAGCGTCGGGATATCGAGGTCGTTAGTAGGCTCGTCGAGCAGAAGGACGTCGGCCGGCTGCAGCATCAACTGCGCGATGAGCACGCGGGCGCGCTCGCCTCCGGAGAGGCGGGAGACAGGCTGATTCAACTGCTCGCCGGTGAAAAGAAAACGCGAGGCCCACGATGCGACGTGAATCACGCGGTCCTGATAGACGATGGAGTCGCTGTCGGGTGCGAGCGCGCGGCGGAGGGTCTGGCCGCCTTCGAGCGTGCGGTTCTGCTCGAAGTACGTGAATCGCAGAAGATTCGCACGCTTGACCTGGCCGGCTGTCGGCTCGAGTTCGCCGGTGAGCAGGCGCAGCAGCGTCGTCTTGCCGCTGCCGTTGGGGCCAACCAGGCCGACGCGCATGCCAGCGGTGAGGTGAAAGTTCAGTTTGTCGAAGAGCGTCTTGTCTTCGATTGCATAGTTCAGGTCTTCGAGCTCGAGGAGACGCTTGGTCTGGCGTCCGGTGGCGGCGAAATCGAAATTCGCGGAGCTTACCTTGCTGCGATTGCTGAGATCGGCCAGCTCGGCGATGAGCCGGTTGGCGTTATCGATGCGAGCTTTGGCTTTAGTGGCACGGGCCTTGGGCCCGCGGCGCAACCATTCTTTCTCGATGCGGACGCGATTTTCAAGCGCATCCTGGTGACGAGCCTGCGCATGAAGGAACTCCTCCTTGGCTTCGAGGAAGTCACTGTAGGAGCCTTTTGCGCGCAGCATGCCGTTGGGATAGGCGCGGTTCAGCTCGGCCATTTGCGTGGCGACATTCTCGAGGAAGTACCGGTCGTGGCTGATGACCACTGAGGCGAAAGATCCGGAGACCAGCAGAGCTTCGAGCCACTCGATGCCAACGAAGTCGAGGTGATTCGTCGGTTCGTCGAGCAGCAGCAGGTCGGGCTGCTGGATGAGAGCTTCGGCGATGGCGAGGCGTTTGCGCCATCCTCCTGAGAATGTAGCTGTTTCGGTTGCAAAATCGTCGAAGCCGGTGAGGCCGAAGGTGGAGTGCAGGCGCGAATCCCAATCGGATTCGGGGACACGGGCTCGCCTGAGAGCATCTTCGAGCACGGTACGGACGGTCGATCCGGCAGGGAATTGCGAATCCTGCGCGACGTAGGCCATGCGCAGGTTCTTACGCGGTGTCACCTCACCGGAGTCGGCGTCGATCTCGCCGGAGAGCATCTTCAGCAATGTGGATTTGCCGCTGCCGTTGGGACCGATGAGGCCGATGCGGTCGCCGTCATTGACGGTGAACGAAACATCGCGGAAGAGATTGGTCGCACCGAAAGATTTGGTGACCGATTGCGCGTTGAGCAGGAGAGCCAAGTTACTCCAACGTTCGAGAGACTCTCGAAGCGATCTGTTCTAAACCGCGTTGCAGACAACACATTGAAGTGTTTGCCCGATGTGTTGCAGCCGGCCTTCTTCTGTCGTAACCCAGGGCCGCAGCTCCCACGGAGGACGATGGCGGACATGCTGCGTGTGTCCGCAGACCAGGTCCGCGACCCAGTCGCTGTGCTCATCCTGATGGAATCCAGTGATGGTCTGCGGCTGACCGGGCGCGGCCTTTGCTTGCGGCATGCGGTTTAGCGTGCCGCGCTGGTTGCGGTCACGTATTCTTCATACGGTCCCTTGAAGTCATCGATAACGCCGTTCTCGAAGTGCCAGATGCGGGTAGCCACTTCATCGATGAGGTCGTGATCGTGGGTGACGAGCAGGACCGTGCCTTCGTACCTCTGCAGCGAGATATTCAGCGCATTGATGGATTCGAGGTCGAGGTGGTTCGTAGGCTCGTCGAAGATGAGGATGTTCGGCTTCTGCAGCATGAGCTTGCAGAAAAGCAGCCGCGCGGCCTCTCCACCAGAGAGCGCGGAGGTGGGCTTGAGGCCTTCTTCGCCGCGGAAGAGCATTTGCCCGAGGATGCCGCGAATCTCTTCTTTGGTCACCTTCGGATCCCACTGGTGCAGCCAATCGGAGACGGTGAGGCCGTGCTCGATGATGCCGGTGTGATCCTGCGGGAAGTAGCCGACCTGAGCTTCGTGTCCCCACTTGATGGTGCCGGCGTCGAGCGTGAAGTCCTTCTCGGCATAATCGGTCGAAGCAGTGAGCAGGGATTTGATGAGCGTGGTCTTGCCTTGTCCGTTGCGGCCCATGAGTGCGATCTTTTCGCCACGCTGCACGTTGGCACCGAAGCCGGGGATGACCTTTAGGTCGCCGTAGGATTTCTCCACGCCTTCGAACTCCAGCGCAGTTTTTCCTGAAGGCCGAATCATATCGAAACGCAGGAAGGGGCGCTGGATGTTGGAGCGGGCGAGCTCGGTCGTCTGCAGACGCTCTACTTCCTTCTTGCGGCTGGTGACCTGGCTGGAGCGGGTTCCGGCGGCGAAGCGAGCGATGAATTCGTTAAGCTGCGAGATCTTCTTTTCGCGCTGCTCGTTCTGCGATTCCAGACGCGAGCGGATCTGCGTCTTGGCCATCACCATGTCGTCGTATCCACCGGTGTAGGTGATGATGGTCTGGTAGTCGATGTCGGCGGTGTGCGTGGTCACGCTGTTCAGGAAGTGGCGATCGTGCGAGATGGTGATTAGAGTTCCTTCGAAATTGATGAGGAAGTCCTGGAGCCAGTGGATCGAGTCGAGATCGAGATGGTTCGTAGGCTCGTCAAGGAGCAGCGCCTGCGGCTTGCCGAACAATGCCTGCGCCAGCAGCACGCGAACCTTCTGTCCTCCCTGCAACTCGCCCATCTTGCGTTCGTGCAGCTCGTCGGGGATGTCGAGGCCCTGCAGGAGAATCGCCGCGTCGCTCTCGGCGGTGTAGCCATCTTCTTCGCCGACGATGCCCTCCAGCTCTCCGAGGCGCATGCCGTCGTCGTCAGTGAGCTCGGCTTTGGAGTAGATGGCGTCGCGCTCTTCCATCGCTGCCCAAAGCGGCTTATTACCCATGATGACGGTGTCGATGACACGGTATGCGTCGAAGGCGAACTGGTCCTGCCTCAAAACGCCCAGCTTTTTGGGCCGGACGACATTGCCTTTTTGCGCGTCGAGCTCGCCGGTGAGCACTTTCATGAACGTCGACTTGCCGGCACCGTTAGGTCCGGTAAGGCCATAGCGACGGCCGGCGACGAAGGTTACGCTGACATCCTCGAAGAGGATTTTTGCGCCGTAGCGCATGCTTACACTGCTGACTGAAATCATGGTCTCTCTGTTGTGGCCGAGACTTTGTCATAAGTCTCAGGCTGAATCACTGGGCTTTGGGCCGAAGCTATGAGTTGATCTTGAACGGCGCGCAGGAACACAACGCCTTCCTCTAGATTACAGGAAAAAGGGCAAGGCCAGAAGTCAGCTTATCGCACCAGATGCATGATGATCTGGTTTGTGGCGAATGCCGCCACATAGGCCAGTACGCTCATGTACGCGAACTGCAATGCCGGCCATTTCCAGCTGTTGGTTTCGCGGCGAACGATGGCCAGCGTCGAAGTGCATTGCATGGCGAAGGCGAAAAAGACGACCAGGGCCATGGCTCCGCCGAGAGTGAGATCGTGGCGCAGCGCGGCTTGCAGGCCGAGAGAGTGCGTGGCGGGGTCGGCTCCGTAGAGAGTGCCGAGGGTTCCGACGATTACCTCGCGAGCCACCACCGAGCTGAGCAGGCCGATGCCGATTTTCCAGTTGAAGCCGAGCGGGCGAATGACCGGCTCGATCCAATGTCCGACATAGCCGACGACGCTGTCCGGCAGGGTCGAATGGAAGGGCACATGGCTGAGAATCCACAGGACGAGGGTGACGGCGAGAATGATGGTTCCCGCCTGCTTCAAAAAGACCTTGCCGCGATCGAGAACACGCAGACCCAGCGAGCGCAGGGTGGGCAGGCGATACTGCGGCAGCTCAAGGATGAATGGCGCGGTTCCGGTCTTCAGGATCGACGATTTGAGCAGTCGCGCCGTGGTCAGCGCCGCGAGGAAGCCGAGCAAGTACAGAGACAGCATGACCGCGGCCCGCATCCCGATGAGGTCGCCGATGATGGGCTTATTGGGGATGAACGCGGCGATCATCAATAAATAAATTGGCAGCCGGGCGGAGCAGGTCATGAATGGCGCGACGAGGATGGTTGCGAAGCGGTCGCGCTTGTTCTCGATGGTGCGGGTGGCCATGATGGCCGGAACGGCGCAGGCGTAGGCGGAGAGAAGCGGAATGAAAGCCTTGCCATTCAGCCCGATCGAGCGCATGACGCGATCGGCGATCAGGGCGGCGCGAGCCAAATATCCGGAGTCTTCGAGAATTCCAATGAAGAGGAAGAGCAGCAGAATCTGCGGCAGAAAGACGAGCACGGAGGCGACACCCTTCCAGATGCCGTCAATCAGGAGCGATTCGAGCCAGCCGTGACCGAGGTAGGTTCCAATCTTGTCCCCCGCGCCGTTGAGCAGGCTGCCGAAACCGTCACTGAGTGGCTGTCCAATAGAGAAAACCACCTGAAAGACGGCAATGACCACGGCCAGAAAGAGCAGCGGTCCGGCGATGCGGTGCAGCAACAGGCGATCAAGCTTCCGCGTCCACTCCGATGAGAGCGGCGCCTTATATTTTGTACGCGTGCTGATGCCGGTAGCCCATTGGCGGTAGGAGCGGGCGTTGCCGACAACGGGTAATTCCAGGCGTCCGGTGCTGCGTGGAATCTCCGGTTCGCTCTTGCGGTCGAGGAAGTGGGTGATGGCGTCAAGACCTGTACCGCGTGAGGCGCTGATCTTGGCCACCGGCGCGCCCAGCTCCTGCGCCAGCGCCAATGTGTCCACTTCTCCGCCGCGGGTCTCCATCAGGTCGCTCATGTTGAGCAAAACCAGCGTTGGCAGGCTGAGGGCGAGGACGGGCGCAGCCAGCATGAGCTGACGGCGAAGCTGCAGCGAATCGAGCACCAGCAAAACAGCATCCGGAGCCGGCGTTCCCGGCATGCGTCCGTGGAGGACGTCTACCGAGACGCGGGCATCCTCGGAAAGGGATTCGAGGCTATAGATGCCAGGCAGGTCGATGAGGACCAGATCGCTGCGGCCGACGCCGCTGAGCTTGCCGAAGTGTTGCTCGACGGTAACGCCGGGATAGTTGGCGACCTTCTGACGCATTCCGGTAAGGCGATTGAAGAGCGTGGACTTACCGGAGTTCGGCGGACCCACAAGAGCCACGGTCCGAATCTTTCCCGGAACCCGCGGTTCAGCCTTGATCTCGATGGTCTCCGTGGTGCAACAGTCGCTCATTCCTGGCCTTCCTCAACCTGGCGAACCTTGATGCACTTTGCGGTTTCATGGCGCAGAGCGATCTCGAAGCCATCGACGGCATAAACCGTCGGATCGCCCGCCGGTGCGCGGCGGATAACAATCACGCGTGCTTCGGGTACGAATCCCATGTGCATGAGGTGATGTCCTATCTCATCGGGCAGGTCGAGCATTTCCACCAATGCGACGCTGCCGATTTCCATTTCACTCAATGCTTTCAAAGCGCTTCCAGCAGCGATCTCTGCAAAAATTGTCACGATCGCTGGATGATTACTTTCGATCATAGCGCAATGCCGACCATTTTGCTCGTAGTTCAAAGGTTGTATTTGCAACGGCATCACAACGTTTGATTTCAGCGTCGCGGGAATGACTCCTCAATTCCGCAGAAAGACGCACCGGGAGTACTTAGAATGCAGACGATGACCTTCGAGGACTTTCACGCGTCGCTGAGTGCGAAAGAGCCGCCGTCCGGCATATCCGTGCTGCTGGCCGCGATGTGGTGGGAGGCGAACGGAAACTGGGATCGCGCCCATGGGATTGCGCAGGATATCGGCACGGTGGAAGCGTCGTGGGTTCACGCCTACCTGCACCGCAAGGAGGGTGACGATGGGAATGCCGGCTACTGGTATCGCCAGGCGCAGAGACCGCACTGCCGGCTGGGTCACGATGCGGAGTGGGAGGAGATCGTTCGTCTTCTGCTGGCCGATTGATTCGCGGCGCCGGTAAGGAAGTTATCCCGCCGGCCCGCTGCCAAACCCGCCTTTTACGCTGTTCGATTCCGAACAGGGCTTTATGCGGGTGGACAGCGGCATCCTATAGTGGTTGATGTAAGCCCAGCAATACCAAATGATTAGCCGCTCGCGGCAATTGGGCACCGGCGTGCAAATCACTTCTCTGATATCCCCAGTGGAGGTGGTTTCATGTTTGCTGACCTCAAATTCGCGCTGCGTCAATTGAAACGGTCACCCGGATTTGCCATCACCGCGGTGCTGACCCTGGCGCTGGGCATCGGCGCCAACACCGCCATTTTTTCGCTGGTGGATTCGATCATGCTCCGGCCGCTGCCCTATCCGCAGCAGGACCGGCTGGTGCGCATCGACTATGGCGCCGGAGTGATGTCGGCGGCGTTTTATCCCAAGGGCTGGATACGGGCGATGGGCGAGCACTCCAGCGCCATTCAAAGCATCAGCGGATTCGGGCAGGATGCTGAATCGAATGTGGGGGACGCAAGCTCGACAGAGCGGGTCTTCGGGACCGAGGTGTTGGCCAACGCGTTCGATACGCTGGGCGTGCACCCGGCGGCCGGGCAGTTCTTTTCGCCGGACGACGCCAATGCGGGCCACGATCCGGTGGTGGTGCTGAGCTACGGATACTGGCGCGAACATTTCGGCGCGAGTCCAGATGCTATTGGGCAGACCATCCGCATCGACGGCATCTCGCGGCGGGTGATCGGAGTGATGCCGGCAGGTGTGCGCTTTCCATATTCGGATACGCAGTTTGTGACTCCGGTGACATTCAAAGGCGGAGACGCGAACGACGCGTGGCAAGCATTCGACCTGCGTTCGTTCGGTCGCCTGAAGCCGGGTGTGACGCCACAGCAGGCGCAGGCCGAGCTGCTGCGGATACGCCCGAGGCTGCTTTCACTGTTTCCCTGGACGATGCCGACCCGATGGGCGGACGACACGACGGTGGTTCCGCTGCTGGAGGCGGAGACAGGCGCAATGCGGCCGCGGCTTCTGCTGCTGTTTGCGGCGGTGGGGCTGATTCTGCTCATCGCTTGCGCCAATGTTGCCAACCTGATGCTGGCGCGCGCAGCAGGGCGCGAGCGGGAGATAGCAATTCGCGGGGCAATGGGCGCCTCGGGCGCGCGGCTGATAAGGCAACTGCTGGTGGAGAGCGTGGTGCTGGGAGGGGTGGCTGGCGTGGTCGGGCTCATGACCGCGTCAGTGAGCCTGCAGGCAGTGACGAAGCTGCTGCCTGCGGATACGCCACGTCTGAGCGATGTTTCAGTGCACTGGCCGGTTTTCCTGTTTGCCGCGGCGGTCTCGGTAGTGACAGGCGTTCTGTTCGGGCTGATTCCGGCACTGCAGATGTCGTCGCCGAATCTGCGTGAATCGCTGCACGCAGGCAGCCGCAGCGTGGCCGGCAAGGCGGGACAATTCCGCGTATCGATGATGCTGGTCGTCGGCCAGATCGCGCTGTCGGTGCTGGTAATTACCGCGGCGGGATTGATGCTGCGCAGCTTGTGGAGTCTTTCGCGGGTGAACCCCGGCTTCAGCGCGGAGCGCATCGTGACTGCAGAAGTGTCGATGGATTCGACGGCGTGCCCGGGCCATCCCGGCGCGCCTGCCGGCTCCAACACTGCGAAGGGCCGCTGCCAGTCATTCTTTGAGACTCTGCTGGCTCGTCTGAGCGGACTCCCCGGCGAAGAGAATGTGGCGGTCACCGACACGCTGCCGCTGCACGCACTGCAAGGCAGCTATGCGTACGACGCGGAGGGGCATCCCAGAGATGCGCGTGGACTGGCGAGACTGGCTGCAGAGCGGACGGTTTCACCCGGATACTTCGCCACGCTGGGGATTGCGCTGGAACGCGGGCGGCTGCTCGACGATCAGGACGGTTCCGGTATCGGCCGCGCCGTGGTCATCGATCAGCAGATGGCGGACCGGCTGTGGCCGCATGAAAATCCTCTAGGGCGCCACATTGAAAACCTAGACGATGAAGGCTCGCCCGGGGTGATGGAAGCGAACAGGGCCGCTGTGGTGACTGGGGTGGTGAGCAACACGCACGAGGGCAGCCTTGCGGGGAGCTTCGAAGACGATGTTTACCTGCCGATGGCGCCGGGCAACGAGCAATCGACCATGTACGTTCTGCTGCGGACGCGCGCCACAGCTCAGGATGCAGCGGCGGAGATACGCCGCGCAGTTGCCGATATCGATCCGCAGGTTCCAGTCACCCGGGTGCGTTCGCTGAATGAAGTGGTGGCGGCGTCGGAATCGGCCTCGCGGTCGCTGACCATCCTGCTTCTCGGCTTCGGCGCTCTGGCGGTGATTATCGGAGGGGTCGGGGTCTACAGCCTGATCGCCTATATCGTGAGCTGGCGCAAGCGCGAGATCGGCATTCGGCTGGCGCTGGGAGCGCAGCGCGTGCAGATTGTACGCGGCGTGGTGCGGCAGAGCCTGACACTGGCGCTGGGTGGCTGCGTGCTTGGCCTGGCGGGCGCAGCGCTGGCGGCGCAACTGCTGCGCAGCTTCCTATTCGGGGTGAACGCGATCGATCCCATCACATTCTGCTCTGTGTCTCTGCTGATGCTGTTGCTGGCCATTGCGGCGGCATGGATTCCGGCGCGCCGTGCTGCATCGGTGGATCCGATGGAGGCTTTGCGCAGCGAGTAATACCAGCATTGCGGCGCGGGCGAAGTTGCGCTGGCTTGTACCGCAATCGATTCTGACGGGGTTTTTGGGAGGACGAATATGATCGCCGATGTCAGGTTTGCGCTGCGGCAGCTGCGGAAGTCGCCAGGTTTTGCTCTCACTGCGGTACTCACGCTGGCCATCGGCATTGGCGTGAACACCGCGGTGTTCAGCCTGATGGATGCGGTGGTGCTTCGTCCTCTCGCGATTCCCGACATGAACAGGGTAGTCGCAGTGCAGGAGGCGCGAAGCGGCGGCGACGGACAGTATGTTGCGCTTGGAAATTATGAGGAATGGGCGAGGACCAGCCGTTCATTCGAGCAGCTTGCGGTTCGCACCTCCGCGGATCTAAGCCTTACGGGGGCAGCAGGCGCAGTGCACGTCGATGCCGCCGAGGTGTCGCCGAATTTCTTCTCCGTACTGCGCGCCGAGCCTCTGATCGGGCGCGTCTTCAATTCCAGTGAGGACCAGAAGGGGCGGGATGGCGAAGCTTTGTTGAGCTTCAGCTTCTGGCAGCGCCAGTTTGGCGCAGACAATCACATTGTTGGTCGGCAGGTAGAGTTGAGCGGCCGCATGTACACGGTGATTGGCGTGATGCCGCGCACGCTTGCCTATCCTTCGATTGCCGAGATCTTCGTCCCGCTGGCCAGGACACCGCAGCAGCAGGCCGATCACAGTTCGCACAATTATCAGGTGGTGGGCAGGCTGGATCCGGGTGTCTCCGTGGCACAGGCGCAGGCAGAATTGCAGGGCATTGCGGCGCGTCTGGAGAAGAGCTATCCGGCGACGAATCTGGGCTGGGGTGTGAAGGTGATGCCCCTGCTCGATGCGGTAAACGGAACGCTGACGCCACTCTATTTCCAGATGATTCTGGCCGCGACCGGCTTTGTGCTGCTGATTGTCTGCGCCAACATCGCGAATCTGCAATTTGCCCGTGGGCTGGGACGGCGCAACGAAATGGCGCTGCGCACCGCGCTGGGAGCCAGGCGCTGGCGATTACTGCGCCAATTGCTGGCGGAGAGCGTGCTTCTGGGACTGGCGGGCGCGGCGGCCGGCCTGCTGCTGGCCAAGCTCGACCTGCAAGTGTCATTGCATTACATGCCAGAACGCGTCGCCCGCTATATCGCCGGTTGGGGCCATGTGTCGATCAATGGGCGCGCACTGGCGCTCTCGATCGTGCTGGCGGTGATTGCGGGCGTTGTTTCGGGGATTGCTCCGGGGCTTGAGGCGCTGCGCGTGAACCTTGTAGAGCAGCTCAAGTCGGGCGGACGCAGCACGACGGGCTCAGGTCGCGCGCACCGGCTGCGCAATATCTTTGCCGCCACGCAGATTGCCTTCGCGGTGGCACTCGTGGTGGGCGCGTCGCTGATGGCCAAGGGCATGTGGAATCTGCTGCACATGGCCGACCGGCATCATCCGGAGCAGGTGCTCACCTTCACTGTGCAATTGCCGCCAGAGCACTACGAGACGGCAGCTCAGCAGGCTGCGTGGTATGCGGATAGCCTGCGCCGGTTGAGCGCACTGCCGGGAGTGAAGCAGGTAGCGGTAACCACATTTTTGCCTGATGGCAATGACGGCACCTGGCAGGACGATTTCAAAGTCGACAACCGCATCGTCCCTCCAGGACAGGTGCAGAATGCGGCACGGCTGGCGGTAAGTGGAACCTACTTCGACGCTCTGCGCATTCCCATAGTGGAAGGGCGGACGTTCGCTGACAGCGATGGGTTGAGCGCGACCCCGGTTGCAGTCGTGAGCCGCAAATTCGCGGCACAGTATTTTCCAGGAACGAGCGCGCTGGGTCATCGGGTGAGAATGGGCGTGACGCGCCAATCGAACGAGCCGTGGATGACCATCGTCGGAGTGGCTGCGGATATCGCATACGACTGGACGAATCCAACCGCCGGCCCGGCGGTTTATCTGAATGTGGCTCAAGTGCCTTCGAGCGGAGAGAACTACCTGGTGGTGACGGATGGCGATCCGCTGGCGTTGGCTCCGGCGGTGCGTCGATCGCTCGCGCAGATGGATCGCACGCTGCCGCTCGATGCGGTGCAGAGCTATGCCGGGTATCTCCACGAGGGGTTCACCGGGCTGATGTATGTCGCATCGATGTTGTCGGTGGACGCGGCAATCGCACTGCTGCTGGCGGCGATCGGCATCTTCGGCGTGATGGCTAACCTGGTCGGCGAGCGGCGGCGCGAGATTGGTCTTCGTCTCACGCTGGGAGCACGGCGGCAGGATGTGACGGCGATGTTTCTGCGCCGGGCCGGGGTATTGACGGGGATCGGGATCGTGGCTGGAATTACGATGGCCGCCGGGCTGGCGCGTCTGGCTGCGAATCTGCTCTTCGGCGTGCATCCTGGAGACCTGGCGGTATTTGGCACAGCCACGGTAACAATTGCGGGAATTGCTCTGTTGTCAAGCTGGCTGCCGGTGCGGGCTGCGTCGTCCGTGGAGCCGGTCGAGGCGCTGCGCGAGGAGTGAGTAGGGATTGGAAGTGTTTGCCGCGACATAGTTCCGACGATTCGTAACTTCTGGAGATACAAATGCTGGCTGATCTGAAGTTTGCTCTGCGGCAGTTGCGCAAGTCCCCCGGATTCACCCTGACCGCGGTGCTGACACTGGCTATCGGCATCGGTGGAGTTGTGACGGTGTTCTCTCTGGTCGAGGCTGTATTGCTGCGGCCTCTACCCTTCGCCGATCCCGGCCGCCTGGTGCGCCTGCACGAAGGCATCGCGCATGAAGCGGACGAGATGAACCTGCCTGCGCCGGATGTGATTCTGGTGGCACAGCAGAACCGGACCTTCAGCGATGTTGCGGGCTTCCTCGCATCGGACTACGAGTTGAGCGGTGCGGGCGCTCCGCTGCGTGCGCATGCCGAGCGGGTAACAGCGGCACTCTTTCCCATGCTCGGCGTCAAGCCTCTGCTGGGACGCGTCTTCACGCAGGATGAGGACGAGCACTCGGTCCCCGTTGCTGTGATCAGCTACGGACTGTGGCACGAGCGCTTTCAGAGCGATGCGGATGTGATCGGAAAGACCGTCGATCTCGATCGCCGCCCTTACACGGTGATCGGTGTGATGCCGCAGAGCTTCGAGTTTCCACTGGAGGCAGGCCGATTGAACCATCGCGACCTGTGGGTGCCGATGAGCTTCACTCCGGACGAAAAGCAGGACGAGACCGACAACTTCATGTACGGCACGATTGCGCGGCTGAAGCCGGGCCTATCGATCGAGGCTGCATCGGCGGATCTTGACCGCATCATTGCCGGAGTTGAAGCGCAGATTCCAGCGGCGGATGGGATTCATCTCACCAGCAGCGTGCGGGGATTACAGGATGAGACGGTGAGTGCCGCGCGGCCTTTGCTGCGCACATTGACGGCTGCTGCGGCGCTGATCTTCGGCATTGTGTGCGTCAACCTGGCAAACCTGCTCCTGGTGCGCGGAGCAGGACGCCGCCGCGATTTCGGAGTGCGTCTGGCGCTGGGTGCGGGGCGTAGGGCCATGTTGCGGCAGTCGCTGACAGAGAGCTTTCTGCTGAGCGCGATTGGCAGCTTTCTTGGCGCAGTGATTGCCGTCTTTCTGGTGCGCGTGGCGGCGATTCGTTTAGCCGATTCGCTGCCGCGTCTAAGCGATCTTAGTGTCCGTTGGCCGATGCTGGCCGTAACGATTGCGCTGGCGGTGCTGACTGGATTGTTCTGTGGTTTGGCTCCGGCATTCGGAAGCATGCGCGCCGATGTTCTGGATGCTCTGCGCGAGGGTAGCCAGGGCGCAGGGCATAGCCGTTCGCAGCAACGCGTGCGCTCGGTATTGGCAGCTGTCGAAGTCGCTTTGGCGATGGTGCTGCTGGTAGGCTCGGGATTGTTGCTGCGCAGCCTTCAGAAGATGCTGGAGACCGATCCCGGATTTCAGCCGCAGAATGTGCTGAGCGCGTACGTGTCGCTGCCCAAGGCGGACTACACGACGCAGGAGAAGATCGATTACTTCTATCAGAATCTCCTCGGGCGGCTCGCGGCCATGCCAGGCGCCAAGGGCGTTGCCATTTCATCAGGGGTTCCCACAGCCGGCGTACGCTCCGATCGCAGCTTTGTGCCCGAGGGGTACATTCCGCAGAACGGAATCCGCTGGGCCACGGCTTCGAACGAATTCGTGATGGGCGATTACTTCCGCACCATGCGCATCCCGCTTTTGCGCGGACGATATCTGAATGAAAAAGACGATCTGCCTGAGGCTCCGCTGGTGGCGGTGATAAGCCAGACGCTGGCGCGTCACTACTGGCCCAATCAGGATGCCGTCGGCAAGCGCTTCAAGATGGGCGGCAATCCTGAAGGCAAGCGGCCTTATGTGACCGTGGTCGGCATCGTCGGCGACATCCGGCAGGGAAGACTGGATGAGGAGATCTTTCCCCAGATGTATGAACCGGTGTCGCAGGCGGCGCGGCATTTCGAGCCGGAAGTTGCGAAGGCCATCGGAACCATCGGGAGCTTCTATGTCCTGGTGCGTTCGACAAATACTCCGGATGCGTTGATTTCCAGCGTCGAGAAGACCGTGCATCAGCAGGATCCTCTGCTTGCCGTCGCGCAGATCCACACCATGAATGAGCGTGTTGCGGAGACCGAGGCGCCGCGCCGGTTCAACACGATCGTTCTGACGGCATTCGCGGCGACTGCGCTGTTGCTGGCACTGCTGGGCATCTATGGTGTACTGGCCTATGCGGTGACAGAGCGGACACGGGAGATTGCGATCCGCATGGCCCTGGGTGCGACGCGCGAGCATGTGCTGCGTGGAACCATCCGCTCGGCTTTGTTGCTTTCCGGCGCAGGAATGACGGCCGGGCTGGTTGCGTCTTTGGGATTGACGCATTTCCTGGAGAGCATGCTTTACGGGGTAAAGCCGTTGGATGGGATCACGATCTCGGCGGCCATCGCCATCCTTCTGTTCTGCGCGGCTCTGGCCGGATGGCTGCCGGCGCGACGGGCCGCGAGCATCGATCCCATGGAGGCACTGCGCAGCGAGTGATGCAGGATTAGCGATTCATAAGTCTGGAAAAATAATTTGTAGCATTTTAGGTGACGAATATGTTTGATGATCTGAAGTTTGCCTTCCGCATGCTTTACAAGACGCCTGGATTCACCTTGACCGCAGTATTGACACTGGCGCTGGGTATTGGTGCGAACACTGCGATCTTTTCTCTGCTCGACCAGGCACTGTTGCGTGCGCTTCCGGTGCGGAGTCCCCAGCAATTGGTGGTGCTCGAAGGCACGGGAAGAGCCTGGAATGGCCGAACCTCGACCCGCGGCGGCGATGAGCAGGCGTACTTCTCTTATCCCATGTATAAGGATCTACGCGACCAGAACAAGGTATTCGATGGATTGATCGCCATGTTCCAGACGCAGGATGGTGTGATGTGGCAGAACCATTCGGAACTGGTAAACGCGGCACTGGTGAGCGGAAATTATTTCGATGTTCTGGGCGTGAGGCAGGAGCTTGGCCGGCTGCTGGTGCAGTCTGACGACACCGAGAAAAACGCCAACCCGGTTGTCGTGCTCAGCTTCAATTACTGGAAGAACCACATGGGCTCAGACCCGCACGTGGTGGGGCGGACGCTTGCGGTGAACGGCCATCCCTTCCAGATACTTGGTGTCTCCGCGCCTGGATTTGAGACCGCCATCTGGGGCTCGCCCGCCGATATCTTCGTGCCCATGAGCATGAAGCCGGTGGTGACTCCAAACTGGGACGATCTCGACGTTCATCAGTCGCGCTGGATGAACATCATCGGCCGTCTCAAACCGGGCGAGACGCGCGAGCAGGCGCAGGCCGGCCTTGCTCCTTTATGGCATTCTCTGCGCTCCGCCGAAATCTCCCTGATGCACAACAATTCCAAGCGCTTTATCGCCGGTTTCGTGACCAACAGCCACCTGCTGGTGCTCGACGGCTCGAAGGGGTTCTCATATTCGCGTGACGACCTGCGCACGCCGCTGCTGGTAGTGATGGGCATGGTGGTTATGGTGGTGCTCATGGCTGCGGTGAATGTAGCCAGCCTGGTGCTGGTGCGCTCGGCAGGACGTTTGCGTGAGTTCTCCATGCGCTATTCGTTAGGCGCGCAGCGTGGACGCATCATCCGGCAGCTGCTCATCGAGGGATTGTTTCTCGGCGTGCTGGGCGGAGCGGCGGGATTGATCCTGGTTCCCGTGGCCACTCATATCCTTGTCAACCAGATGACCAGCGGACAGGGTGAACCGCCTTTCTCCACTGCTGTTGACGGACGCTTGCTGGCCTTCAACTTTGCCGTGGCGCTCGGCGTGAGCCTGCTGTTCGCTTTGGCGCCGGCACTGCAGTTCTGGAAGCCTGATCTTATTGGACAAATGAAACAACAGAGCGCGGCCAGCACGGGCGGGAATCTGACATTCCGCCGCATCACGGTGGGTCTGCAGATCGGACTAAGCCTGCTGCTTCTGATATGTTCCGGCCTGTTCGTGCGCACGCTGGCTAATCTGCGCAACGTAAATGTGGGATTTGCGACCGATCACCTGATCACCTTCGGACTCAATCCAAATCTTGCCGGATATGGAGAGAACACGCTGGTGCCGCTGCACAGGAATATACAGGAGCAACTTGCGGCATTGCCCGGCGTTGCGAGCGTAGGCGCAACGGATGATCCCGAGTTGGCCGGTGATGGGGAGGGCGACAATATCAGCGTGGAAGGCTATACCGCTCGCGAGGATGAAGACATGACGGTCGAGGCGCCTGCCGTGACACCGGGATATTTCGCCACGCTGAAAGTCCCGGTGATTCTTGGCCGCGAGTTCGCCGCAACCGATGACCAGACGCATCCTAAAGTTGTGGTCGTAAATGAGGCATTGGCGAACCGCTTCTTCGGCTCTCCGCAAAAGGCTCTGGGACGGATGATGGCCAATGGCGGCGGCAACGGGATCAAGTACGACCTGCAGATAGTGGGGGTGGTGCGAAACTATATCCACGGCGGCATGAAGGAGAAGGTGCGCGAGACCATGTACCGGCCTTTCGCGCAGGATCCGCCGCTGGCCGGAACCAGTTACTACGTGCGGACGTATCACGCTCCGAGCACCGCCATGGGAGAGTTGCGTCAGGCTATGGCCAGGATTGACTCGAAGCTGGTCGTCGACACGCTGACCACGATGGATGGACAGATCGACCAGAACATCACGGATGAGCGCATGATCGGTCTACTGGCCATTAGTTTCGGCGGCCTGGCGACGCTGCTCGCGGGCATTGGACTCTACGGAGTGCTGGCGTATGCGACAGGCCAGCGTACGAGAGAAATCGGTGTGCGCATGGCGCTGGGAGCGAATCGCGGCGGGATTGTGAAGCTGGTGCTGCGCGATGTGCTGAAGCTGGCAGGGTTGAGCATAGCGATTACCGTCCCGCTGGCTATCGTGGCTACGCGGCTACTCAAGAGCCAGCTCTTCGGTGTTTCAAATGCGGACCCGGTGGTCTTCGCCCTTGCTGTCGTTCTGGTAGCGGGCGTAGCCGTGATTGCAGCGACGCTGCCGGCGCGGCGCGCGGCGAATGTGGATCCGATGAAGGCATTGCGCAGCGAGTAGTAGCGTTGACCAGCACCGAAATAAGGGGAGATGGAATTATTTTCTTCGGGTCGAAAGATCGAATGAAATTCTGAAATCTCACCTTGACGTTTTCACTATTCGTACTATTGTATTAATACAAATTGATACCTAGGGATTGTCCCATCTTCGGTCGCCGGACTGTAAAGGCAATCTCGAACTCGTAACTGTGACAGGTGCAAATATGCTGAATGATCTGAAATACGGTGTGCGGCAGTTGTTTCGCAGTCCTGGTTACGCTCTTGCCATCGTAGTCACGCTGGCGCTGGGCATCGGTGTCAACGCAGCTGTTTTCAGCATGGTGGATGGCTTCCTGCTGCGGCGTCTGCCGTATCCGCAGCCGGATCGTCTTGCGGCCCTGGTGGCGCACGTCGAGGGCATCAGCAGCCGGGGCCGGTGGACGGAAGAGGACGACAGCTTCGTTGCGAGGGATTGGAGGACGATACGCGAAAACGTTCCGGCGGTGACGGTGGCCGCCTATCAAGGCCAGAACGGCTCTATGGCTTCAGGCGTCAATCTGCAGGCGGGTACGGACTCCGGCGGAGCGGTGCGCTTCGTCCGTTCGGCGGCGGTGACGGCGCATTACTTTGAAGTGCTGGGCGTCCAGCCGCTGCTGGGCCGTGATTTCAATGAGGACGAGAGTCGCATCGGCGGCGGGCGGGCCGCGATCCTCAGTTATGGCCTCTGGCAGTCGGTCTTTCATGGCGACCGCGGCGTTATCGGGCGGCCGGTCAGCATCAAGGGCCAGCCCTACACGATTGTGGGCGTGGTTCCGCGGGGAACGCTGACGCCGAATATCACGAGCGACCTGTTTGTGTCTCTGCAGCCGGGCGATCCGCAGGGTGCCTGCGAAGGTTATGACTGCGCCATGCTGATGCGGCTCAAGCCGGGAGCAACCTGGCAGCAGGCGCAGGCCCAGCTGGCGCCGATTCAGCTGCACCGTGGCAATGCCGGTCATGTATCCAAAATGTGGCTGTATGCACAGCCATTGCAAAAGTACGTAGGCAGTGACAGCAAGCCCAAGGTGCTGGTGCTGATGCTGGCGGTGAGCTTCATCCTGCTGATTGCCTGCGCCAATCTGGCCGGTTTGGCTTTGGTGAGGATCTCGCGGCGTACGCAGGAGATTGCCACACGCATGGCTTTGGGCGCGACGCGCGCAGCATTATTGCGTCAGCTGTGGATCGAGAACCTCATGCCCGCGGCCTTGGGAGCGCTTGCCGGACTGGGTCTGGCAACGGCCGTCCTGCGCGGGTTGAGGACTTTCTTACCGCAAGAACTAGTTCCACTGGGCGGGCTATCGATTGACAACCGCGTCCTGTTTTTCACGGTCGCCGCAACTCTTTTCACGACGTTGTTGTTCGGTGCACTGCCCGCGATGGCGACACGCCGGGTCGACTTGCGCTCTTCCATCGCATCCAGCAGCTATTCGGTTGCCGGCGGCAGCAGCAGGCTGCGCACGGTCTTGATCAGTTCAGAAATCGCGCTCACGGTAGTGCTGGTTGCCGCGGCGGGATTGCTGGTGCACACGCTGGCCTATCTCGAGACGCTGCCTCCGGGCTTCGACGCCAACAACGTGATGACGGCGAAGGCTTCGCTCGATGACGCGCGTTACAAGTCTCAAGGCGCCATTCAATCCCTGTTCACCGAAAGTCTCGCCTCCATGCGGCGCATCCCCGGCGTAGAAGATGCTGCCGTGGGTCTGAGCCTGCCCTATGAGCGTGGATTGAATCTCGGCATCCGCATGGCCGATGGCAAGCAGGCGGGCGAAGCTTACGGCTCCAGCATCGCCTATGTGACGCCAGATTACTTCTCGGTGCTGCGCATGCCGCTGCTGGCGGGACGGGCGTTTCGTGACGGCGACACTGCTACGACCGAAACGGTCTCCGTGGTGAACGCATCCTTTGCGAAGAAATTTTTTGGGACAACTGATGTTGTAGGCCGTCACTTCACTCTGCTGCTCGACGAGAACAACGGCACGCGGCTGGACATCGTCGGCGTAGTGGGAGACGTCACCAAGTCGCAAGGCATCAATGCGACAGGCCCCCTCGGGATCGAGCCGGTGTTCTACATGGCGTCGGCGCAGGTCCCCGCGGATCTCATGGTGATGGCGCACATGTGGTTCCAGCCGTCGTGGATCGTACGTACTCACAGGCCGGTATCCGCTCTGACCGATGCGATGCAGAAAGCCATGGCAGATGCCGATCCTAATCTGCCGTTCTCAGGCTTTTACTCGATGACCGACCTGATGAATGAGCAACTGCAGACGCAGCGTGTGGAAGTGCTGCTGCTGAGCACACTGGCTGGCCTGGCGCTGCTGCTATCGGCAGTGGGCATTTATTCTCTGGTGTCGAACCTGGTCCTGCAGCGTACGCGTGAGATCGGCATCCGTATGGCCCTTGGCTCATCGGCAGGGCAGGCGATGGCCCAGATCAGCCGCTCGGGATTCTGGGCTGCGGGAATCGGTGTTGCCGCAGGTCTGGGCCTCTCGTTTTTCTCGCTGCGCGTTCTGCAGAGTGAAATCTACGGGGTGGGGGTCTATGATCCGGCAACATTGCTGGGCACGCCGCTGCTGCTGGCGGCAATCTCTGCAGCGGCGACGCTCATTCCGGCGGCGCGGATCGCTCGCATCGATCCGGCGCAAACGCTGCGGTCGGAATAGGCTGCGGATATAGGTCCCACGGTATTTCGTTGATGAAATCAAATGCTTCATGTGCCGATATTGTGATCTGACCATCCATTTCTTGCGGCATAAATAATATTTATCGGCGCCCCTGCAGATTCCTGATGCTTCAATACTCATGCCGTCAGCGGCCAGTGTTTATAGGTATTTGTAACGCGCACAGGACTTTGTTATTGCCGATACAGGCACCCTCTGAATAAGCGTCACTTATCACCTTCATCAGCGGTGTCGATAGCCATCTTTTTTATCCTTGTCTCGATAGAACGATTGCCCTACGTTGGGGCATGGTTGTTGGTTTTGTAATTCTTCATCCCGCAAAACTTCGCGCCGGCAGAACAAAAATTCCCGAGAGATGTTGATCTCTTACGCCGCGTTCACGCCGAATCGCTCAAATCCAGACAAGACAAAACATAAAACCGAATAAGACCCTTTGGAGGCTTGTACTATGTCATTCCGAAGCAGGAGCATCTTTCTATTCAGTTGGATATTCCTCATGGGCGCAGTGCTGCTCATGTCCCCCCAACTTCAGGCACAAACATTTCGCGGCGGAATCAACGGAATCGTCAGCGATCAATCGGGCGCGGTGGTTCCAGGCGCTCAGGTCGAAGCAACCGATAACGCGACCGGCGTAACCCATACCACCATCACGTCAACAGGCGGCGAGTTTTCATTTCAGGATCTGCCGCTCGGCGCGTATACCGTAACCGCGGTGGCCAGCGGCTTCCAGAAGATCAAGGTGGACAACCTTCCCGTAACCGCCGGCACCATCTACACGCTGCCCATCAAGCTGAGCGTCGCGAAAACGGCGATGACGGTAGAGGTCAGCGCGGCGGCTCTGGCTCTCGATACCACGTCTACGACCCAGACCGCCGGAGTCGAAGGCAAGACGCTGCAGGATACACCACTCAACGGCCGCGACTTCACGCAGCTCATCATTCTCTCGCCGGGATTCTCGAACTCCGGTGCCGGCGGATATGGATCGCTGAACGGCACGCGCGCCAACCAGATCAACTGGCAGATCGACGGTATCGACAACAACGATCTCTGGCATAACATCCCGGCAGTCAACCAGGGCGGTGTCTCGGGTATTGCCGGAATCATTCTTCCCATTGACGCGGTCGACCAGTTCTCGGCGCAGACGCAGGCATCTCCCGAGTCAGGACGTAACCCAGGTGGCAGCGTGAACCTCTCGCTGAAGTCGGGTGGCAACGGCCTGCACGGCAGCCTCTATTACTTCAACCGGAACGAGTTCTTCGGTGCGACCAACCCCTTTACCGCGCCGGTGAAGCAGGAGGTTCGCAACTACAACTACGGATTCTCCGCCAGCGGGCCGATCATCAAGGACAAGCTCTTCTGGTTTACGACCTATGAACACCAGCGCTTCACCATCGGCGTTCCGGACAACGCAACCGAACCTACCCAGGGATGGCAGACGGAAGCGGAAGCGGCGCTGGCCAAGTTCAACGTGCCGGTCAATCCTCTTTCGACGAAATTGTTGAGCACTCTGTGGCCTGCCGCTGCGGTAGGAGCGGGTCCGGCGACGGTGAACAATTACACCAGCTCAACGCCCGAATATGGATACAGCTATAACGGGCTGGCCAAGATCGATTACACGATCAATGACAAGAACAGCCTTACCGCCCACTGGTTTGCAGGACAGGGCAACCAGGTCGCTCCGGTGGGATCGGCGCTTTATTACTACTATGAAGTTGCGCCCATCCACGTACAGAACTACGCGATCGTGTACAACCACGTCTTCACGCCAACGATCACCAACCAGGTGCTGGCCGGAGTGAATTACTTCAACCAGGTCTTCAACGACTTCAACAACAGCTTCGACACCGCCTCTCTCGGACTGATCACGGGATCCGGCTTGTCGGGTTCGCCGAATATCGCAATCTCAGGATTTGACTCGGTAGGCTTGACTCCTCCTGAGGGTCGCAATGACATCACCGGTCATCTGACTGACGATCTTTCCTGGGTGATCGGCAAGCATCAGTTCAAGTTCGGCGGCGAATTCCGCAAGGCGCAGCTGGACGAGTTCTATCACCGTCATGCTCTCGGCAGCTTCACTTTCGACGGGACGCAGGGTCCGGACGCGGCCGCATCGCCTGACGATACATGGGACACGGGCGACGCTCGTGTCGACGCACTCGCTGACTTTCTGGCGGGCAATCTGAAGACAGGCTCAATCGCGCTCGGTGATCCTGATCGCCAGGTTTTCGTCAACACCTTCGATTTCTTCGGGCAGGATTCCTGGCAGCTCAGCACGAAGCTCAACGTGAACTATGGGCTTCGCTGGGACTATGAAGGACCACTTCACAATCCATGGCAAAACCTTTCCGTATTCCGGCCCAGTCTTGGCGGCGTGGTCTATCAGGGGAATCAGATCAGCAGCCTCTACGATCCGACTTACCTTAACTTCAGCCCCCGTGTCGGTTTCGCCTATCAGGCAACGCCGACTACCGTCATTCGCGCCGGCGCCGGTCTCTACTTCGACACGCCAAATCTAAACCCGTTCCTGGATAATCGTCCCGGCAACGGAGCTCCGAACGGAGTCGAAGGCAATCCTGGCGGTCCTGACCCCGTCGTCACGGCTACGGCCGCGCCTCAGACCTGGGCGAGCGGCGTCGATCCGTTTACGCAGGGCACGCCCTCGAACAGCTTGTTTTCCATCGCGAAAAACTTCGTTCCTTCGCACAACATGAACTACAACTTCCAGATCGAGCAGAGCCTGTCGAACAAGCTGGTGGCGCAAATTGGCTATGTCGGCAGCGAGGGACGCCACCTGCTGTCCATCCTCGACATCAACCAGGCAGCGCTCTCAACTACGGGCGACGGAGTGCGGCCTTATTCGGCGCAGTTCCCGGATATCACCTTCATCAACCAGATCGAAAGCATCGGTACCTCGAACTATAACTCTCTGCAAGCCACCATCCGCGCGTCGGGCTTCATGGCCTGACCGCACAGGCGGCTTACACCTGGTCGCACAGTTTCGACGAAGTTACCGCCTATCGCGGCGCTTTGCCGCAGGACAGCACGAACTTCAAGGGTGACTATGGTCCGAGCGACTTTGACAACCGCAATATCTTCGACGCGTTACTTACGTATGATGTGCCGGGTGCGGCGAGCTGGAAGGGATTAACCCACGGCTGGCAGCTCAACAGCCTGATGACCTTCCATGGCGGCCTGCCCTTCTCGGTGTACAGCTCGGCCGATACTTCGGGTACCAACGACGGCAACCAGCGCGCAAACCCCGTTGCTGGTGTCGATCCTTACGCTGGATATCGCAAGGGTGGAGTCGGTGTGAACTGGCTCAACCCCAACGCATTCGTGGATGCGCCCGCCGGTACGTGGGGAACGACAACCCGCAATGCCTACTATGGTCCTGGATTTGGCGACGTAGACTTCTCGGTCTTCAAGAACACTCCGATTACCGAGAGAATTACGACCCAGTTCCGCGTGGAAATGTTTAATCTGTTCAATCGGACGAACTACGCGCCGCCATTGAACGGCAATTTCAATCCCTCGTATACGCAGGACAACGCGCTTTCGCTATTCACCACAATCGGCAGCTTCAACGGCGCACCCGGCATCGGCGCCGGCGAGCCGTTCAACACCCAGCTGGCTTTGAAGATCATCTTCTAGTTCGCTGTTTCTCCCTCGTTCAAAGCGCCTGCCAATCAGCAGGCGCTTTGGTCTGCCGGCTTTATAATTCAACCCACATATTCAGGAGTCGAGATGGGTTTCTCAAGACGTGATTTCCTTTTGCGAATCGGTCAGGCCGGAGGTTTCGGCGCGGCATTTATTACCATGCAGCACCTGGGCCTGATGCCGATGCCGGAAGCATTGGCGGAGCCCAAGCTGGCGCTGGCTTCGGGTAACGGCACCAAGGTGGTGATCCTGGGCGGCGGCATTGCCGGACTGGTTGCGGCCTACGAGATGGGCAAGGCAGGGTATTCCTGTACCGTGCTCGAGGCGCGCAAGCGCCCGGGCGGACGCAACTTCACGGTGCGCAACGACACCAAGATCGAATTCACCGACGGCATGACCCAGACAGCCAGCTGGGAAGATGCCAGCTACTTCAACGCCGGTCCGGCGCGACTCCCCTCCATACACAAAACCATGCTCGGATATTGCAGAGAGCTAGGCGTGCCTCTTGAAGTCGAGGTAAATACGTCGCGCTCGGCCTTGCTGCAGAGCGATGACGCATTCGGTGGCAAGGCGGTCGAGCAGCGGCAGGCCATCAACGACACACGCGGCCATGTCTCCGAGCTTCTGGCCAAGTGCATTAAGAATAGTTCTGCTCTCGACCAGCAGATGACGAAGGAAGACACAGAGCGGATGCTGGCCTTCCTGAAGACATACGGCGATCTGCAGCCCGATTATTCCTACACCGGGTCGGAGCGCAGCGGCGTGGAGAAGCTGCCTGGAGCGGGTCCCGATGCCGAAGTGCTGCGCGCTCCGCTCTCGATGCATTCGCTGCTCGATGCCAACTTCTGGATGGGCATGATGTACGAGGAGATGTTCGACATGCAGGCGACCATGTTCCAGCCGGTCGGCGGCATGGACCGCATCCCGTATGCGTTCGCCAAGAGACTCGGTGATGTTGTGCAGTACGGATCCCCGGTGAAGGAGATCCGCAAGACCGCGAACGGCGTCAAGGTGAGTTACAGCGACGCGTCGGGTGCGGCCAGGATGATCGAGGCGGATTACTGCATCTGTGCGCTGCCCATCACCATCCTGAAGGACATCCCGAACGATTTTGCGCCACGCGTGAAGCAGGCGATCCACGATGTGGGATATGACAGCGCCTACAAGGTTGCGTGGGAGTCGCGGCGCTTCTGGGAGCAGGACTACAACCTTTACGGCGGCCTGGGATTCGTCATCAAAGGGCCGGTGAACCTGATGTGGTATCCGAGCGGGAAGATCTTTTCCGAAAATGGAGTGCTGGTTGCGGGCTATGGCGTGGAGAACCAATCCGAGTTCGGCAAGCTGCCGAGCATTCAGGCGAAGTTCGACGCGTCGCGTGCGGCCGTCGAGAAACTGCACCCGGGGCATGGAAAGGAACTGAAGAATCCCATGTACATGAACTGGGGCATGATGCCTTACAACCTCGGATCGTGGGTGGGCGCCGCGCCGAGTTACGTAAAGAACCGCCGCGGCGAATACTACGACGGACCCTACAAGGAATTCACACAGCCTGACGACCGGATATATTTTTCCGGCGACCATTGCAGCCACATCATCGGCTGGCAGGAGGGCGCGGCTCTGGCGTCGCATCGTGCGGCGAGTATGATTTCCGAGCGGGTGAAGATGGCTCGGCTCAGCAGCGCAACAACAAATCAGAATGCTTAACGATAAAGGAATGGCCATGACGGGTAAGAAGGGAATAGGAGCGGCTGCTGCGGCAATCGTGATGTGCGGAGCTGCGCTTTCGGCGCAGGCTCAGACCAAGGTGACGCATATTCAGAAGGAAGGATCGCCACTGGCGACGGCGGTGTGGGCCGGCGACACGCTTTACGTCAGCGGACAGCTGGCTTCGCCCGTGACTCCTGCCGATGCGGCCAAGGGAACACCAGCGGTTTATGGTGATACCGAAGCGCAGGCGAACAGTGAGTTCCTGAAGATTCAGGACATTCTGAAAGACCAGGGACTGACGCTCGGCGACGTGGTGAGCATGCACGTCTTCATGGCGGGCGATCCGGAGAAGGGCGGCAAGCTGGACTTCCCCGGCCTGCAAAAGTCTTACCTGAAATATTTCGGGACGGCCGAGCAGCCCAACAAGCCGGCACGTGCAGCCATGCAAGTGGCGGCGCTGGCGGCTCCATGGGCTCTGGTGGAGATCGAGGTGATCGCGGTGCGTTCCAAGTAACGCAACTCCGCGAGAAGAAAAATCCCGGCGTTTGCCGGGATTTTTCTTTGCCTCCGCCGGTTCATCTCAAGAAAGAATGCCGAAGCGATTTTTCCCGAAACCCGCGGGCAGAGTCAGCTCGGCGGTGCTCGAGTTCATCACTTCCTTGTATGCAGTCTGGAATTTCGCCATCTCGGTGCGTGTACCGACCGTAATGCGAACGTAAGTGGGCATTACCGGCCACACGCGCCCGATATACACGTCGCGCTTGATCATGGCCGCCATCACTTCCTTGCCGGGACGCTTGGTGTCCATCATGAAGCAGTTGCTTACAGACGGGATGAAGGTGACGTTGTTGGCCGTCAGCCACTCAAAGGTTTCGGTGCGGATATCGGCGTTGATCTTTTTGCGCTGCGGAACGATGTCCTTGTCCTGCAGGCTGGCGGTCGCGGCGGCAACGGCCATGATAGGCATGGCGTTCATGCCAAAGTACTGAATTTTCTCGAGCAGATCGGGACGGCCGATGGCGAAGCCGCAGCGCACTCCGGCCATGCCATAAATCTTCGAGAAGGTGCGCAGGACGATGACATCTTTGTCGGCCTTCACCAGGTCGAGTGACGGCGTGGCGTCAGAGAAGTGGATGTAGGCTTCGTCGATCAACAGGATCGAGCCCTTGGGCTTGTTGGCCAGCGCGTATTCGATGTCTTCGCGGCTGGTGGTGGTGCCGGTGGGATTGTTGGGATTGCAGATATAGATGACACCGGCATTGGAATCGGCTGCGGCCATGGCCTTGACGTCATGCGCGTGGGTCGCGGTCAGCGGCACCTTGATGATCTTCGCCCCTTTCAGCTGCGCGGCCATCATGCCTGCTTCGTAGCCGGGGTCGGCAATGACGAAGGGTTTTTCCGGGCTGGTGAAGGCGAGCACAGAATAGTGCAGCGGCTCGCTCGATCCGGCATACGGCAGGATGTACTCCGGCTTCAGTCCTTCGATTTCGGCAAATGTTTCCACCAGTTTGAAGGAGAGATCGGTGTCGTAACGGCCGCCCTCGGGAATCAGGCTCGAAATTGACGCACATGCGCCGGAGCAGGGTCCGAGCGGATTTTCATTGGAATCGATGCGGACCGCGCCTGCGGGATAGGGGTCCATGTGAAAGCGCTTGCGCTGTGCCAGCGCCAGATGGGATTCGGTGATGATAGGGATGGTGGCAACAGCGGAGGCGGCGGCAGCGAGGCGGAAGAAGGAGCGGCGGGAAAGCGCTGAAAAATTGGCGTCAACAGCCATGAGAATCTCCTTGAAGCTGGCGGGAGTGAGAGTGCGAAGAAATGCGAGTGAGGGCCACAAACCAATCTAGCCCCGCCACGGGCTGCGTACAAGAGATAAGAAGATGGTTCCCGGGCCGGCAGTAGCTCTGACTTATGCGCGCGATAAGGTTGCGCTATCGGCGCTGGCGTTTTTTTACTCGACCCACGGCCTTGCCGTGACAAATGACAGCGCGGCGCGCTGTTACGATAGACCCACTTTAATGGATACCGCAAAATGAAGTCCCGATGGGTGAGCTGGTCAAGCTTTGTGTTTGCCTTGCTGCAGAGCCTTTGTACCGCTGTTTTAACCGTCAGCGGCGTACGTGTCGTAATCGGAGTGGGAGCACTGGCCGCTGCAGCGGGCACCGATGCTCCACCATCGGGATGGCATCGCGACGCGATTCGCATTCCGATGCTGACGCTCGCGCTTGTCGGCACATTGACCAACTTGTATGTGCTGTGGAGGGTACGCCGTCTGCGCAATCGTCCCGCTTCGCAGTGGCGTGTACAGTCGCCAACCGCGAAGGAGCTGCGCTCGGAACGCTGGCAGTTTGTCCTGGCCGTGGTAACGCTGGTATTGCTGGGTTTGGAGTGGTGGACGCATCAGGTCGTGCACCACTCCCACTACGGATGGCTGTGAGCGATCAGACCGGTTTGGGATGCTCGTGCCTCAGCACATCATCGAGCCGCGCGTGCAGCCGCTTGCTGAAGTCGAGCGGCAGCTCGAAGACGCGATCGTCGGCCATGAGGATGATGATGTTGCGCGTCGAGTCTATGATCGCGGAGCAGATTTCGCAGTGAGCGAGGTGACGCTCGACGTCGGCGCGCACTTGTGGATCGAGCGTGCCGTCGATGTATTCAGAGATGTGATCCCACACGTGCTGGCAGTTCAGAGCCATGAGAGCCTCCCGAACCACGAACGCCCGCCAGGACGTTTCTTCTCCTCTTTCGATGCACGTTTGAGCTGGGGGGCCAGCTTTTTCTGCAGCAGCAGACGTGCGCGGTGGAGACGAACCTTCACCAGCCCCACCGAGATACCAAGAAGCTGCGCCGTATCGTTGACGCTGCATTCCTCCACATCGCGAAGGGTGACAATCTCCCGATAGCTGTCAGGGAGTTCGGCGACCGCCTGCTGCACCAGGGTGCGAATCTCCTGCCGCTCCAGGGCGGCCAGCGGAACTTCTTTCCAGTCAGTCAGCGCAGCCGGGGTGAAGTCGGCGTTCTCTTCCCGCTGCTCATCGAGAGAGTCGACGATGACACGATTGTCCTTGCGCAGGCGGCCTCGCGCCTCATTCAGCGTAATGGCGATGAGCCAGGTGCTGAATTTGGCGTCACCGCGGAAGCTGCCGAGCTTGCGATAAGCCTTCAGCACTGCGTCCTGCACTACGTCTTCGGCCTCCTCAGAGTTCTTCACCAGCGCCAGCGCGGTGCGGAACAGCTGGCCTTCATAGGGAAGTATGAGGAGATGAAACTTGTCGCGGTCGCCGGCGAGAATGGCGGCAATGAGCGCAGCTTCAGTGCTGTTTCCTGTCGCCGGACCGATTGCTTCTGAAGCGGTCATGCCAATGTCTTGCGCCTCTTTGCGATCAGTGCGTCGAGAGAATAGAGTCCGGCCCCGAAGACGAGCACGATCAGCGCAGCGAACATGAAGGTAAACGGATCGGCGACGTAAAACTTGCCGGGATCGCTGAAGACCGAGCTGAGGGCTTCACGGTCGGAGGTAATGTAGGCGACGAGCATGTTCCCTGCGAGCAGCAGGCCAATGATGCGCGAGCCCAGACCGACGATAAGCAGGATGCCGCCGACGAACTCAAGTGTGGCGACGAAGGGCGCCATCACTCCGGGGGCGGGGATACCGAGGCTGTGGAAGAAATCGATGACATGACCGAGGTTGTGCAGCTTGCCCCATCCCGTGGTTACAAACTGCCAGCCCCAGTAGAGGCGCACCAAGAGCAGGAACGGCGACTGAAGATAGTCCGCGCAAAACACGAAACGGCTGTAAAGGCCGGCGATGCCGGACTTGTTTTCACTCATGCTCATAAAACCTTTCTTATGGGACGAACCATCCGAGCGATGCCCATGATGCGAAGGCATGCTGAAGAAATGCGCCGCGGTCGTCCTCCGCGATGGCGCTGTTTTCAAATGCAGTATCAATGGCCGCGCCGATGGGCTTGCCGGCCAGCAGCGCTTGCAGCAGACGGTACTCTTCGGCATCGAGACGTTTGTAGTAGATGGAATTCTGATGCCGGTGCACAGCGAGGTAAATCTGCTCGGGCTCAAGCATGGCGACCTGCCGCACGCGCCGGGTGCGGCGGCTGATGCTGGCGTTGTTGCTTGCTGCGTCGCTGCTGCCGCTTTCGTTGCGCAGGTCGATGAGGAGATCCTCGACCGGATACTTCAGATCCAGCACGCGCAGATACGGCTGCAGATGCAGCGCAGAATCTTCATCGATTGAGGCAAGGTCGTCAGGGTCAAGCAGTGGCAACTCTGCAGAATCGAATGCCTCAATGTGCGCCCACTCGAGGCGGACCATATCTATTGCCAGATCGAAGCGCGGCTCGACATATGCGGCATGTGCGCGAAGCCATGACTCAAGCTGCGAGCCAAGATTGCGCAGCGAGAACGATTGCGATGGGCAATCGGTCAGGTAATCACGCATCAGCTTTTCGAAATTTTTCCCGCCCACGATGGCCTTGAGCCCGGGAAAATCTTCCTCAAACGAGGAGTAGAGCCGGAACCAGTACTGGCGGTTGTAGATCTCCAGCCGCTCGAAGGAGCTGAGGCGGTCATTGGGCTTGATGAAGGTGCTGGCTTCGGACTTGTTCGATACGCCATCTCGCCGTTTGCGCGGCATGGTCTCACTGCCAGTGAGCGGTTGCATGATGGCCGCAGCAACGCGGCGCTGCAGTTCAAGAAGCTCGCTCATCGCGTTGCCTCTTCTAACACCGGCTCGGGGTTGGGCACTGTGGTCTTGGTTTTTGCAGCGTCGAGATAACGCGTTGCCTTCAGGGCTTCGGCGTGGACTTCGTCAAAGGTAGGGATGTTGTCATCCCATTCGAGCAGGGTGGCAGTAGGTCCGGCGCGCTCGATGGTGCGCGCATAGAGATCCCATACAGGTTCGAGCACGGGATGATCGTGCGTATCGAGGATGTACTTCTCAAACTTGGAATGCCCGGCGACATGAATCTGGGCAATGCGCTCGGCGGGCACGGCGTTCACATAGGTAAATGGATCGAAGCTGTGATTCTGCGACGAGACGTAAATGTTATTCACGTCGAGCAGAATGCCGCAGTCGGCGCGCTCGACGACCTCATTCAGAAATTGCCATTCAGTCATCTCGGAAACGTGATATTCAGCATAGCTGGAGACATTCTCGACGACAACGGGGACTTCAAGATAGTCCTGCACATGGCGGATGCGATCGGCGGTCACCTTTACGGCCTCCCAGGTGTAGGGCATGGGCAGCAGATCGTGGGTGTACCGGCCATCGACGGAACCCCAGCAGAGGTGATCGCTGAGCCAAGGGGTTTTCGTGCGCTGAACAAGAGTTTTAAGGCGCTTGAGGTGCTCGGGGTCGGGATCGCTGGCCGATCCGAAGTACATGGACACGCCGTGCTGTACGACCTGATATTGATCGAGGATCTTGTCCAGCACTTCGAGTGGGCGTCCGCCGTCGATCATATAGTTTTCCGAGATGATCTCAAACCAGTCGACTACCGGCTTCCTGGTGAGGATGTGCTGGTAGTGCGGAATGCGAAGTCCGATTCCGACGCCGTACTCGGTAAAACCGTTGAAGCGATTGGCAGGCACGGAGGAGCTCCCAGGGGATTGAAAAGGGTTGGAAGGTGAAAGGGCCAGCTGGGAAAATCTCTGGCCCTTGTGTCATATTCGCGAATGCGCGAATTAGGAAGGCATCTTGGAGCCGTCAGTTGCGCAGCCGCCCTTGCCCTTGCAGCTATTCTTGGCCTTGCAGCCGTTGTCGCTGCTCTTGCATCCGCCCTGACCCTTGCAGTCATTCTTGCCCTTACAAGAGTGCTTGGCTGGCTTATCGAGCGAAACGCCGCTGAACGACGCTTTGCCCACCTTGACGACGGGGTTCGTGGACTGCGAAGTAGCAGCCTGCATGGTTGCAGCGCCACTCAGCATGCCGGAAACCGCTGCGGCAACCATCAGGGTCTTCATCGAGTGCTTCATATTGTCATTCCTCCGTGGAGTAGGCCTAAGACCTGGCGCATATGCGCTGGTGGGAGGCCGTCTACCGCATGTGACTGCGGCAGCGCGATAAGGTTACAGCATTCGAGGTGCATTTTTGTGAAAGATTTTTCGCCCGAAAATGGACAAAAAATCTATAAATCCAAGGCGTTAGAATCTACGTTCTACTTCGCCGGTGTTTCCATATCTCGTATTCGGCAGCGTTGGAGTAAACGTTAGCCAGAGGGCAGAGGAAACAAAGAGGCAGCCCGCATGGGCTGCCTCTTTCGTTCTATTCAAGAACAAATGTAAATTAAGGCTGAACGATCAGACCACAAGCAATGCGGCTGCCGGCATTGCCGGTGGGATCGGTCTTCATATCATCGGCCTTCTCATGGATGATGAACGCGGTTCCGCCATTTGCAAATACTGAGTTCGGCGCCGCTGGATCCAGTGTTACATCCTTGGCCATGAAGGTTGTTTTCAACATACCATTCGCACCGATCGTGAGGTTCAGCGGCATGTCTCCATTGTGATGACCGTCTGGATTATCGATTCCATGTTTCTTTCCGGCGGGATTAAAGTGGCCGCCGGCAGATTTGAAATCCGGTGGGTCGCACTTGGCATTCTGGTGGATATGAATGGCGTGCTCGCCTGGAGGCAGATTCTGCAGTGCAACTTTAACCTCGACAGCGGTCTTCTTTTGCTTCAGGACTGCGGTTCCGGCGTCCTTACCGTCGGCGGTCTTAAAGTGAACGGTAACCGATTTGGGAGCCTTGTTTTGCGAATACACCGGCAGAGCCACAACCGCGGAGAGCAATGTGGCCACGCATACTTTTGAGAAGGTCTTCATGGGGTTCCCCTGCTGAATCTCTTTTTCACCGATCCGATCGAATTGTATCGTGCCTGAGGGGTATGAGGCCTTTGACACCGTTACAGCGTTGGCGACTCGATGCCCACCGCAAAGGCCACGATCGTCTGTCCATGCCGCCCGGTGGATTTTTCAACTTTTCCATTGAGCGCCTCTTCCTGTTCCGTCCAATCGATCTTCAATTCGGCAGCGAGGATCTCGTCTTCGCCGGCTCCGTCGAAACAAAGTTCGCAGACGCCGATTCCATCTTCTGAACGAATGGGAGGGCCGAAGACTCGGCAGGTCATGGGACGATGGGCGTAGAGATCGCAGGTGCCAGTTGCGGGATCGAGCACCGGGCAGGGTTCATCGTTGGCGAAGTCTTCAAACTGATCTTTATCGGATTCGTCGAGAATTCCTGTCCTGGGATCGCCAGGGAATTGAGTTGATAATCTTTGCCTGGATTCATCCGCACGGCGACGGACTGAGGCGGCTCGCGCGGGATCGGATTGTTCGAGCTCATGCAATCCTTCGCGCAGACGCATCACATCGAGCTGGCTGATGGCGAAGACGCCGATGCAGCATTGCGTGCATCCGGGACGGCATTTGAGCCAGTCTCCGGAGCGGCGCGCCGCATCGGCTGTCGCGGTGTCGACAATCTGCACCAGGCTGGCATCTGCCTTCATCAGCATAAAGTCCAGCTTACGGCAGATTGGAGATGACGGTTGCTTCACTCGTCCGTGCTAAGTTGACGCAGAGGCGTTTTCGCCTCCGGATTCCATCGAGGGAGTGAGACCGGTTGCCTTCGCGGACGCAACATGCGATTGTTCTCTTTTTTGTTGCAGGCTTGTGTTCCCTGTCCGCCTTCGCACAGGATAACTACGAGATACAGGTGTACGGAGCAGATACCGTCGCGCCGAAGACGACTATGCTGGAGCTGCACAGCAACTTCACCGTCGACGGCAGCAAACCGCTGCCGGGTTCGGTCTATGCGGCCGACAGGCTCTATCCAACCAACCACGCCGAGCACGAAACCCTGGAGATCACGCAGGGAATCAACAACTGGTGTGAGGTTGGCTTTTACGTTTTTACCAGCCTGCGCGATGGGCAGGGATGGCAATGGGTTGGTGACCATATACGTCCGCGCGTGCGTGTGCCAGACAGCTGGCATTGGCCGGTGGGTGTGAGCCTGTCGACGGAGATCGGATACCAGCGGCGCGATTTTTCGACCGACACATGGACTTGGGAGATCCGGCCCATCGTGGATAAAAGCCTGGGACGTTGGTACTTTGCTGTGAATCCAGCGCTGGAGCGGTCGTTTCACGGCCAGACCGTAAGCCAGGGCATTGGATTTTCGCCGAGCGCGAAGATCGGTTACGACTTCAACAAATACATCTCCGGCGGAATGGAATACTACGCGGACTATGGATCGCTGCATGGCTTCGATTCCTTCCACGATCAGCAGCAGCAGTTCTTCGCGGTTACCGATCTGAATGTGTCGCCGGACTGGGAGATCAACTTTGGCGTCGGCGTAGGGCCGACTGCGGGGACCGATCACCTGATAGTGAAGGCTATCGTGGGCCGCCACTTCGATTGGACGCATCATCGGGCCGGTGGCTCGGAGAGCACACAATGAATCGCCGCGAATTTCTTGCGGGATCGGCAGCGGTGGCTGCGCTCAGTGCGGCTTCCCGTGAACGCTTTTGGGCGCAGACCGCGCCAGATGTGAAGCTGGAGATCGCGCCGTTGAAGCTGGAGATTGCGCCGGGTAAGCATGTGGAGACCATCGCTTACAACGGGCGGGTGCCGGGGCCGCTGATTCGCTGGCCAGAAGGGAAGCCGGTCACCATCGATGTGACCAATCACACGGATGTGCCGGAGATCGTGCATTGGCATGGCCTGTGGATTCCATCCGAGCAGGACGGCGCGATGGAAGAGGGATCGCCGATGATTCCCCCGGGTAGCCAGCGGCGATATAGCTTTACCCCGATGCCTTCGGGATTGCGCTGGTATCACACGCACACCTATGCGGGACACAACCTGAAGCGCGCTGCATATACCGGACAGTTCGGCTGCTTCTACATTGAGCCGCGAAACGAGCCGGGCGCCTACGACCAGGAAGTTTTCCTCACCTTGCACGACTGGAACGCCTTCATGGGCAGCGCGTCCGACGCATCGATGGATGCTTCTTATGATTATTCGACGATCAACGATCGCATGTTCGGCGCCGGCGAGCCGATCCGCGTCAAAGAAAACCAGCGGGTCATTTTCCGCATCGTGAATGCCAGCGCGACCGTGACGCATTGGCTGGCGATGGCTGGGCATGCTATGACGGTGATTGCGCTCGATGGTAATCCGGTGCCGCTGCCTTCGCGCATCTCTGCTTTGCGGCTGGCCCCTGCCGAGCGTGCCGATGTGATGATCGAGATGACTCAGCCTGGCGTGTGGGTGCTGGGTGAGACGCGGGAAGAGATCCGGAAGTCCGGAATGGGAATCGTGGTGGAGTATGCCGGCGCGACTGGCGAGCCCGGATGGATCGAGCCTGCCGAAACCTTGTGGGACTATCGCGCGTTTGCGCATTCCGAGCCTGTACGAGAGCAGCCCGACGAGCGCATTCCACTTCTTTTCGAATCGAAGTTTCGTGGGCATGGCGATTTCGACTACTGGACCATCAACGGCAAGTCGTATCCGAAGACCGATACGGTCACGCTACGTGAGGGCAAGCGTTACCGGCTAATGATGCGCAACAAAAGCGCCGATGACCATCCCGTGCACCTGCATCGGCACACCTTCGAGGTGACGAGCCTGGATGGAAAGCCGCTCTCGGGGCTGCGCAAGGATGTAGTCGTGGTTCCCGGAAATTCGACGGCGGAGGTCGACTTTGTTGCGGCGAATCCGGGAGCCACGCTGTTTCACTGCCATCAGCAGAGCCACATGGATTTCGGCTTCATGGTGCTCTTCCGCTATGCCTGATTTAGTCTTTGGCCTATGAGCGCGCAGATCGAGATCGGCCCTGAAGATCGCCTGTTTGTGCTCACCGGCGCCGGTGTGAGCGCGGAGAGCGGGCTGCCCACCTTTCGTGATAATGACGGGCTATGGAATGGCTATCGTATCGAGGAAGTGGCGACGCCCGAGGCGTGGAGCGAAGATGCAGCGCGCGTCTGGCGCTTCTATTCCATGCGGCGCAAGGATGCAGTCGAGGCGCAGCCCAATCCAGCGCATCTGGCTCTGGCAAGGCTGGAGGAGCAGCTTGGCGATCGCTTTTACTTGTGCACGCAAAATGTAGACAATCTGCACGAGCGCGCTGGATCGAAACGTGTGATGCACATGCATGGCGAACTCTTCCGCTCGCGCTGTGAACGCGATTGCGGCCGAGGTGACTTTGCCGATGAGGGCATCTACGAGACGGCGGGGCAGATACCGCACTGCGCATGCGGAGGACGAATCCGCCCGCACATTGTGTGGTTCGGCGAAGTGCCGCTGGCGATGGATGAAATTCTGGCCGAGCTCGATCGCTGCACGGTGCTGCTGGTAGCCGGATCGTCGGGAACCGTGCATCCGGCGGCCAGCTTTGTGCAGTGGGCGCGCCGCCGTGGCGTGCGCACGGTGTATGTGGGGCCGGAGCATCCCCTCAACGCCGATCGCTTCAGCGAGATTGTTCTCGGCAAAGCTGGCGAGGCGCTACCCGAGCTCTTTCACGTTCAAATCTGAGCCCCGTTTGCCAAACGTGCCTCTACCCGGATAAGTTGTTAGGTTTTGCTGGGAGAGTCGATGTCGAAGAAGCAATCGGAATCCAAGAAGCCCCTCGCATATCAATCAGGGTTCGGAAATGAATTTGCCACCGAAGCTGTTGCCGGGGCACTGCCGCGGGGGCAGAATGCGCCGCAGAAATCTGAACTCGGTTTGTACACCGAGCAATTCAGCGGTACGCCCTTCACGGCTCCGCGTGCAACCAATCGTCGCACCTGGACCTACCGCATCCGTCCCTCGGTAACGCACAAGCCTTACCAAGAGACGGAGGCGAAAATGATTCGCAGCGGTCCGTTCGATGAAGTATCGACGCCGCCGAACCAGTTGCGCTGGAATCCTCTGCCGATGCCGAAGAAGCCGACTGATTTCGTTGACGGCATCGTCACGCTGGGAGGCAATGGCGATCCTGCATTGCAGACTGGTTGCGCCATTCACCTCTACGCGGCAAATGCCTCGATGCGCGACCGCTTCTTCTACGATGCCGATGGAGAGCTGCTGATCGTGCCACAGGAAGGCACGCTTACGCTGCACACCGAGCTGGGGATTCTGTCTGTCGCTCCGGGGGAGATCAGCGTGATTCCGCGCGGCGTGAAGTTTCGCGTGGAGATTGAAGCGAAGGCGGTGCGCGGGTACATCTGCGAGAACTACGGGCTGACATTTCGTCTTCCCGAGCTTGGGCCGATCGGCGCAAATGGCCTCGCGAATTCCCGCGACTTCCAGACGCCGGTTGCGGCATATGAAGACCGCGATGGATCGTTTCAGATCGTCAGCAAATTTCTCGGGCGGTTGTGGGCTGCGGAGATCGATCATTCGCCCCTCGACGTGGTGGCGTGGCACGGGAACTACGCGCCTTACAAATACGACCTGAAGAATTTCAACTGCATCAACTCGGTGAGCTTCGATCATCCCGATCCTTCGATCTATACCGTGCTCACTGCCCCGACATCGATTCCAGGAACAGCGAATGTCGATTTCGCAATCTTTCCTCCGAGATGGATGGTGGCCGAGCATACGTTTCGTCCGCCATGGTTTCACCGCAACATGAACAATGAGTTTATGGGGTTGGTCTTTGGCCAGTACGATGCCAAGGCTGAGGGCTTTGTGCCCGGTGGAGCAAGCCTGCACAACTGCATGGCCGGGCATGGTCCGGATGCCGAGACCTGGGAGCGCGCGAGCGCGGCCGAGCTGAAGCCGCAGTATCTCGACAACACACTGGCCTTTATGTTCGAAACGCAGCTGGTGGTGCGGCCGACGAAGTTTGCTTTAGAAACAAAAATTCTGCAGCATGAATATTACGAATGCTGGCAGGGATTGAAAAAACACTTCAAGGTGCCGCGCGGATGAGCCCGTTCGCCGGGAGATCCTTGTGACGCAGTGCTGGTTGGAAAGCGCGAACGCGCTTGAGACAGACTTCCCGATCGAGAATCTGCCCTTCGGAGTCTTTCGCATCGGGAGCTCGGACCCGCATATCGGTGTGGCCATCGGCGATCGTGTTCTGGATCTGGCTGCGGCGGCTGATGCGGGTCTTCTGGATGCTCTGCCGAATGAGATAGTTGCTGCGTGCCGATGTGTCTCGCTCAACCGGCTGATGTCTCTTGATGGACCAGCGTTATCACAGCTGCGTACGCGCTTAACGGAGCTGCTTTCCAATACCCGCGACAAGTCGAAGGTTGAGTCTCTTCTTTTGAAGCAAAATGTGTTGGAGATGCTGCTTCCGGCGCACATCGGCGACTACACCGACTTCTACGCATCGATCCATCATGCGACGAACGTCGGACGGCTTTTCCGTCCGGATAATCCGCTGCTGCCGAGTTACAAGTATGTGCCCATCGGCTATCACGGGCGCGCTTCGTCCATCGTTGTGAGCGGAGCGGAGATCGTGCGTCCGAATGGGCAGATCAGAGCTGCCGAAGCAAGCGCACCTCATTTTGCACCAACACAGGCTCTCGATTATGAGCTGGAGATGGGCTTCTTTGTCGGACGTGGCAATGCGCACGGCTGCTCGATTCGGATCGACGAAGCAGAATTGCATATCTTCGGGGCCTGCCTGCTGAATGACTGGTCGGCACGCGACATTCAGTCGTGGGAGTATCAACCGCTGGGGCCGTTTCTGGCCAAGAGCTTTGCCACCTCCATCTCCCCGTGGGTGGTCACAGTAGAGGCACTGGCTCCGTTTCGTGCGCCCGCATTTCAGCGTGCGGCAGGCGACCCGGCGTCGCTGCCATATCTCGATTCTGCCAACGATCGAGCCGGTGGAGCATTCGACGTGAATCTCGAAGTGTGGCTGCGCACCGCGTGCATGCGGCGCGAGAATGAGCCGGCAGTGCGATTGAGCCGCAGCAACCTGCGCGATTTGTATTGGACACCGGCACAAATGCTGACGCACCACACCAGCAACGGCTGCAACATGCGCAGCGGCGATCTGCTGGGGACGGGCACTGTATCAGGCGCAGCCGATGACGCACGAGGCTGCCTGCTTGAAATTACCAGGCGTGGCGAGCATCCGCTGATATTGCCGAATGGCGAGCAGCGCCGGTTCCTGGAAGATGGAGATGAGGTCACACTGCGTGGATACTGCCAGCGCGAAGGGCATCGGCGCATCGGCTTCGGATCGTGCAGTGGGGTAGTCCGCGCGTCTGCGCCCGCCTGCTACTGAGCGCGTTCGAACTCGATGTAGTTGCGACCAAAATAAAGACGGTATTTGCCTGAACCGCTGCCTTCGAGAACCTGCAGCGGGGTGGGGCGATGCAGCTTCGCATCGTTCGCGGCAGCGGCCTGAAGCAAATCGTGAGCGCCGACATCCTGCACTACAAATTGCAGCGAGTCACCATTTTTGACGATGCCAGTGCCATAGGCGCCGGGCGCGAGATGATGGCCGGCGAAGCTGAGTGGGACCTCGGTGATGAGGTATGCCTGATATTTCTCCTGAATGCCGGTAGAGTAGCCGGAGTTATCGACCAGCGTCGCCAGAACGTAGAAGCCGTCGGCAAAGCGAACTCCGCCGGAATTGCGCGTCTGCGTGGTTGCCGATTGCCCGCGAAAGAATACGGCAGGCGGCAGCAGCTTGGCGGTATCGGCGGGGTGCAGAATCGCTTCCGGCTGAGCTGGTGTGGCCTGAGCAAACGACGAAGCTGCGCGGGCTGAAAAAATCAAAAGAAACAGAATTGCGAAAACCGCAGTCTTGAAGCGCGAAGTCATGGACGAAGAGCCCTTCCTGTGCTGCATCGGAGTATAAATTGCAAAGCTGGCTCCGCGCTCTTCACACGTCGAGACGGCTGCTCGCAGCGACGCGGCTATACCAGAGGCCCGAATCTTTGACGGTGCGCTTCAGGTTGCGAAAATCGACGTAGACCAATCCGAATCGCTGACTGTAGCCCTCCGCCCACTCGTAGTTATCGAGCAGGCTCCATGCGTGGTAGCCGCGCACATCCGCGCCGTCCTTGATGGCGCGTGCCAGCTCGGCCAGGTGGCCGCGATAAAACTCGATGCGGCGTGGATCGGGCACCTTGGATAGATTGTCCGGTAGCGGGCCATCGGAATAAGAGCAGCCGTTTTCGGTGATCTCGATGATGGGCCGGTCATATTCCTTCGAGATGCGTGTGACGATATCGTAGATTCCCCACGGCCAAACCTCCCAGCCGTTGTAGGTGATGGGGCCGACAGTGGGCATCCATTCGTTGTAATGCGTATAAGGATCGCCGCCTTGTCCTGCGTCTGCCACGATGCGCCGGTTGTAGTAGTTGATGCCGACCCAGTCCAGAGGCGCCTGCATGATCTTGCCGTCGCCTTCCTTGAAGCCCATCACATCGTAGGGTGGCTCGCCGGCGAAGGCCTTTGGGTATTCGCCGTGCTTCGCCGTGTAGAGGAAGAAGACATTGTTCATCGCGTGAAAGCGATCCGCGGCGGCTTTATCCGCAGCGCTGTCGGTGGCCGGAGCGACCGGAGACATGCTGAATGCTGAACCAATCTGCGCCTTGGACGAGGCCGATTTCATTGCGCGGAAGGCCTCGCCCTGCGCGAGGTTTACGGTGTGTGCGGCTTTCAGGAATAGCTTGTAATCCTTGCGGCCGGGCGCGTGAATGCCGGAGTAGTATCCCAGATTGGTGAAAACCCAGGGCTCATTGAAAATGGCCCAGGTGTTCACGCGATCGCCTAGAGTCTTGGTGACGATGCCTGCGTAGTCTGCGAAATATCTGTAGAGATCACGGTTCGGCCATCCGCCCTGATCTTCGAGCGCCTGCGGTAGATCCCAGTGAAAGACGGTGCACATGGGGCGAATGCCCGCAGCCAGCAGATCGTCGACGTAGCGACTGTAAAAGTCCAAACCTTTTTGATTTACTTGTCCGGTGCCGCTTGGCTGGACGCGCGTCCACGCGACCGAGAAGCGGCAACTCTTCTGGTTCATCTGCTTCATCAGGGCGATATCTTCTTTGTAGCGGTGGTAGGAGTCGCACGCTACGTCGCCGGTATCACTGCCTTTCACTTTGCCCACAGTGTGTGCGAAGGTGTCCCAGATCGACTTGCTCTTACCATCTTCGTTCCACGCGCCTTCCACCTGATACGATGCCGTTGCCGTTCCCCAGTGGAAGCCGGCCGGGAAGCGCGCACCGGCAATATCGATGGCGGGCATGGTTCCGTCACCAGATGCAGAGACAAACGGTGTGGCGGCACTGGCGTAGCGGGAAAGGATAGAACCGCCCGCGAGGGCAGCGGAATAGCTGAGAAATTGACGGCGATCGATCAAGATAGGCGCTCCTATGAAGAAAACAGCCTAGCATTTCACAGTAGCGTTAGTAAAACTGTTTACTGCTGCCTTAAATCGATAATCTTCTCACTTTATGCGAAGCGATAAAGGCTTCTCTGGGAGCGTTCGTGAATCGATAATGAATCCAGGGTTGTATGGGCCGGGAAGCTCAGGGGTGACGGATCATCCGTTTTGGATTGGGAGGCAGAGTCGACTCCCGGATGATGAGCTCCGGAACGATCGCGATCTGGTCAGGGCAGTCTCTCTGCCCACGCAACCGTTGCAATAGCAGACGCGCTGCCGTGGTTCCCATGTTGTGCAGCGGCTGGCGAATCGTGGTCAGACTCGGGTTGTGGTAGGCCGCTCCCTGGATATCGTCGAAGCCGACAACGGAAACATCTTCGGGAACGCGAATATTGTGGTCGCGAAATGCACGGATGGCACCGATGGCGGCAATGTCATTGAAGGAGATGAGAGCGGTGAAGGGGCGCTTCTGCGTGAGCAGCTGCTGCACCACCGGATAGCCGAGCTCCGGCGATGAGATGTTGAGCTGTAGATGCACCACAAGCTCCGGAGGAACGTCGATACCCAGTTCTTTGGCCACGGCCATCAGGCTCTTCCAACGATCGTCGGAGTCGGAGCTGAAGGTCTGTCCGCGCATGAAGGCGATATGGCGGTGCCCGAGCGCATAGAGATGACGGAGCGCTAGCTCCGCCGCGCGGCGGTGATCGAGCAGAATGCTGGTGATGCCCTCAATGTTTCTGTGACCGGCCACCGCGACGACGGGCAGCGGCAGGCTGTGCTGCAACGCGGTGTCGACCGCGATGAAGCCTTCCACCGAGCGGTCCATCAACAGACGCGGATATTCTTCGATCAAATCCGCCTTGCGCCGATGACTGGCGGCGAGGTAAAAGTAGCCTTCTTCGATCAACACTTCCTCAATGCCGCTCATCACCAGCACAGAGTATCCGTCGCTCAGCTCAGGAACCAATACACCGATAGAGAAGCTTTGCTTGCGGCGCAGGGATCGCGCGTAAAAGCTTGGGCGATAGTCGAATTTGCGGGCTGCGGCCAGCACGCGGTCGCGTGTTTCCTGGGGAATGGAACGCACGCCTGGCGCATTGTTCAACACCAGAGAGATTGTTGCGGGAGAGAGGTCGAGATACTCGCCAAGAATTTTCAGACTGATGGGACGATTCGGCAGAAATTCACTCTTGTCGACTGCTGGAACCGTCGGCTTGCGCTTCGGCATATGAGTCTTTGTAGCGGCTTATTTGCAAATCTGCAACCTTAATTGCCAGTTCAATCTGCCGTGCGGCGAACGATGGCAGGAAACGAAGGACCGAGTGATGCGAAATGCGTCGAAAAGCGCTTTGATCAAACGTTTTGGCACGATGGAGCAGAGAAAATAAGGCCGTCACAGATATTTTTGCGGCGGCCCATCGCAACTGACCTGATTAGTTCAAATGGCCCATCTTGCCAGCCTTGTAATCCTGAACTGCCTGCTGCAGCTCTTCGCGTGTATTCATGACAAACGGACCGTAGCTGGCCACCGGCTCGTCGATCGGTTCGCCGCCGAGCACCAGCAGGGTGCTGTCAGCTTTGGCTTCGAGCACGACCCCCTCACCTTCCTGGCTGAGAACTGCAATGCGCGCTTCGCCGCTGAGCTTGGTGTCATTGCCTACCGTCACATCGCCTTTGAGCAGCACGACGGCGGTGTTGTGTCCCTCGGCGATGGAAAGTCCCGCGCGTTCTCCCGCTTTGAGGCGAACGTCGAAGAGCGTGACCGGTGTAAAGGTTTTTGCAGGGCCTTTCACTCCGTTTAATTCGCCAGCGATGATGCGGGCATAGCTCTCTTCGCCGAACTTAACCGACGGGATGTCTTCCTTGGTGATGCCCTGATAGCGCGGCTTCGACATCTTGTACTCGCTGGGCAGATTCACCCAAAGCTGCACCATCTCGAAGGTGCCACCATTTTCGGCGAACTGCTTCTCGTGCTTCTCCTCGTGCACGACGCCGGAGGCAGCGGTCATCCACTGCACGTCGCCGGGATAGATGGTTCCCGAATTTCCTGCCGAGTCGCGGTGGGAGACCGCCCCCTGATACGCAATTGTGACGGTTTCAAATCCGCGATGCGGATGCTCGCCCACTCCCTGCGATTTCCGGGTGGGCTCGAAGTAGTTCGGTCCCGCATAGTCGAGCATCAGGAACGGATTTACCTGCGCATCGATCCCGTTCGACGGGAAGAGATTGCGGACAGGGAATCCATCGCCTACCCAGTGATTCGAACCCGCTCCCTGTACTGTGACGACTTTCTTGTTCATGGCCTTACTTCCTTTCCTTCAACCCCGCGTTACGTTCATGCTCAGACTGCAGGCGGTTCTGCGCATCCTGCCCCAGCCGGCGCAAAAGATCGATCAGAGTTATTCGTTCCTGAGCGTTGAGATTGCTCACCGCGGCTTCCATATGCCTCTTGTGGTTGGCAAATGCTTCGCGGATTGTCTTCCTGCCTTCCGTAGTGAGGCGCACGATGCGGCTGCGCCGGTCACTGCCGCCGGCGGTGCGTTCCACCCATCCCCGCTGCTCCAGCCGATCGATGGCGCTGGTGATCGAGCCGCTGGTCAGTAGTACTTTTTCGCCCAGCGCTTTAATGGGCAGCGAGCCTTTGTGCAACAGTGCTTCCAGCACTCCGAAGTCGCTCCAGCCCATATCCAGCGATGCGATGCTGAGGTCAGCGTGCAAATGGAGCGAGCGCGAGGCCTTCCACAGCACCAGCCAGAGATGAACTCCGCTGGTGTCGGGTATTTTTTGTTCTTGCGATCCGCCCTGCATAATTACCTCGATATCAAGATGCTTGATGTCAAGAAAAGATTCAGAGGGTGAGATCGTTAGAAAGCCGGGCAGCAGGGAAGTTATTCGTAGCGAAGGGCTTCGATGGGATTGAGATTGGCGGCCTTGAGTGCGGGGATCATCCCGCTGACCAATCCCACAACCACCAGAATGCAGGTGGCCAGGGCGACGATGTACGGTGAGATCAGCAGTTGAATGTCGGCGGCCTGCGCGTTTGAAGCCAAAGCACTGTAGAAAGTGATGCGGCCCACACCAAAAGAAACAGCGTAAGCCAGCGCGATGCCGACGAATCCGCCGATGCCGGTGATCACCAGTGACTCGGCCATGAACTGAATCAGGATGTGACGTTTGCGCGCACCCAGAGCTTTCTCGATGCCGATCTCTTTGGTTCGCTGCTGCACGGCAACCAGCATGATATTCATCAGCCCAATGCCGGCGATGCCCAGAGTGAGGGCGCCGATGAAGAGCAGAAGCCCTTCAAGGGCAATGGTGACGATCTTGAACTGCGACAGCTGCTGCTCGAGATCAGCGACGAAGATGGCCTGATGGTCGGAGGGCCGGAAGTCGTGGGTTGCGGCCAACGCATTCCGGACCGCCTGCTGCACCGCAGTGTGGTCGCCGTTGTAGTTCAACCAGATGCCGTCGAGATACTTGGGGTCTTTGATATCGCCCATGGCGCTGAACGGGATGTAAATCTGCCGGTTCACGTCGCTGTCGCTCTCCTGCATCTTGGCCTGCAGCACGCCGATGATCTCGTAGCTGATCCCGTTCAGGCGAATGTGCTGGCCGATGGGATAGAGCCCGCTGAAGAGCTTGGTTTTTGCTTCGGAGCCGATGACAGCAACATGCGCGCGATCCGCATCGTCGGCGTCGGAGAAGAAGCGGCCATAGTCGATATCCAGGCGCTGAATGTCCTGGATTTCCGAGCGGTAGCCGTTCACCGTCCACGTGTATGTGTGCAGGCCGTTCGAAACGGGCACGTCTTTGTTGAGCATGGGCGAGATGTGAACGAGGCCAGGCACGGTCTGCTTGAGGCGGTCGATGTCATCCAGCGTGAAGCGCACGACCACGCCGGCCTTGGCTCCGCCCACCTGCTCCGAGGTGCGTCCTGGAAAGACGCCGATGAGCTGCGTGCCCCACTGCGCGAAGATGGCCTCGACAGCACGGCCAAAGCCCGATCCGTAGGCCAGCAGCAGAACAACGGTGGCGATGCCCCAGGCCATGCCGAACATGGTGATCACGGTGCGGCGACGGTTGTAAATCATCGCTTCGTAGGCCTGGCGCCACAGATCAATCAGCATGATACCGCTCCAATGTTGAACATGGTTTCATTCCGCTCAGTCTCTATTCACGCCGCAGCGCCTCTACCGGTTCCAGCGCCGCCGCCTTGGCTGCGGGATAGAGTCCGGCGACGATGCCACTGATGCTTAACGAGCCCAGCGCCAGCGCCGCGGACCAGGGAACGATGTGCGGTGGATCGAAGCCCTGGATTCCACCTCCTCCGGTAGCCAGCTGCATCAGGTACATCAGAAACGCAGAGCCGCCGATGCCCAGCAGTCCACTGAAGCCGGTGATCGTCAGCCCCTCAAGAAAAAACTGAAATAGGATGCTGCTGCGGGTGGCTCCAATCGCTTTGCGCAGCCCGATCTCGCGCGTGCGCTCGGAGACCGATACCAGCATGATGTTGATGATCCCTACCGCGCCCAGCGCGAGGGTGACGATGCCGACGCCCCCGAGGAAGACATCCATTGCGGTAAAGATCTTGCCGACCATCTGCTCGGTGCGGATGGTGTCCCACTCGTTGAATGCCTCCGGAGCGCCAGCGTCGAAGCCGTGACGCCGCGCCACGATCTCGTGCACTTCCTTTTTCGCGATAATGTTGTCGCCGCGCAAGCGGGGCTGGTACTGGATCGAGGTGATGGCGTCCGCGGGAATGTTGTTTCCCTTGAGAGGGAACATCTCCAGCATCAAGGTAAGTGGGATATAGACCTTCTGATTTTCGCTGTCGTTGTTTCCGTGGCCGTTCTTCGCGGCGATGCCGACTACCTGAAAGCGCGTTCCATTCAGAGTGATGAATTCGCCCATAGCCGGACGGCCGGGGAAGAGCAGCTTCGCGCTTTTGTCTCCAAGCACGGCGACGTGATTGCGATTCTTCAGATCTTCAGCGCTCAGAAAACGGCCTTCGGCCATGGGAAGGAAGCGCACGCCGAGGTAGTTCGGTTCCGCGCCGACAACATCTCCGCCGGCTGTCTGATACTGGCTCTGCTGCTTGATGTCGTCGCGATCGAGATAGGCTGTGACTGCACGCACGTCGGGAGCCTGGGCGCGAATGGCGTCCGCATCGGAGACGGTCAGGTTGTAGGGGCGCATGCCAGTATGCTGGCCGGGCACGGCAGGGATCGTTCCACCCCACATCATGATGAGGTCGTTGCCGAAGCTTGCCAGTTCGCGGCGATTGCCGGAGCGAAATCCTTCTCCGACCGAGACCAGCAGAAGCATGGAACCGACACCCCACGCGATCCCGAACATGGTAAGAAACGAGCGCAGCTTGTTCGCCCAGATGGCGCGGAAGACCTGTCCGAAGGTGTCGCCTAGGCTCTGCATCAATATCCAGGAGTACGGCAAAGCGCGCGAAAGAGTTCCGCGGCGCGAGACGAATTCCGGTGATCTTAAAGGAACTTCGTCCGCAGGTGGGACGCGGCAGCGGTGGAAAGGCGAGCCGCCCGCCACGCAAATTTCACGCATGACGGGCTTCTGAGCCGTTCCACGCTTCCGAATGGCTCAAGCGAGCCAGCAATTCTGGTGAAAGGAAGGGATTTGACTACTTATGCTCGAGAGCGGCGACAACAGCCTCGACATTGGGGGTGGACTTGCCCAGGTATTCGCTCACCCGCATGCGCTCTTCCTGCGTGAGAGTAGGAACGAGAGCCAGGATGCGGCGCAGCGTGGTCGAAACATCGTCAACGTAATTCATCATGCGAATAGCTTCGCCGGAAAGGGGCATGGCAACTCCTCAATCTTTCTAATCAAGTCTAACGTCTTATTTTCCCTGACATACGGCAGACAAGTAAAGTCGCCGCACATACCGGCTGCTGATTCTAACGGCCCACCAGATCCTGGAATTCCGGATTTTTCTTGATGAAGCTGGCCGCAGCCGGACAGATCACATCCACTTTTAGATTATTGTCTCGGGCGTATTCGAGCGCGGTCCGCGCAAGTATGCTGGCGATGCCGCGCCCCTGGAGCGGCGGTGGCACCTCGGTGTGCAGTAGCGTGATCCAGCCGTGGCCGTCTACTTCAAATTCGAGGTATGCGACCTGTCCATCTTCCTCGTATTCAAATTTGCTTCGTGTGACGCTCTTTGCTTCGTTGTCGCTCATATCCTTTCACCATCATAAAACGCCGGGCGAGGTACAAACGGCTGCGCATTTCCGGCATCCAACTGCGGAAAGTTGCAATAAACCGCCGCCACTCCGTAATCCCCCAGCCAGCCCACAGGAAAATGGATGAACGAAACGATTAAAGAATGCGTTGACCGCATGCTCCGTTCCGACGCTCGCACACCTCTGTCTACCTACCGGCTGCAGATGCACGCCGGCTTCGGCTTCGCTGCTGCGGAGGCCATTCTTCCTTACCTCAAAAAGCTCGGCATCGGCGATGTATATACCTCGCCGGTCTTTGAAGCGCGGCCGGGCAGCACTCATGGTTATGATGTGGCCCGCCATGACCGCTTCAATCCGGAGCTTGGCGGAGATGAGGGCTTCGAGCGCTTTACACGCAGCCTGAAAGAGCAGGGCATGGGCTACCTGATGGACATCGTGCCCAACCACATGGGTGTGGGCAACGATTCCGTGTGGTGGCAGGATGTGCTCGAGAACGGGCGGGCGTCAGAGTACGCCGATTTCTTCGACATCGACTGGACACCGCTTAAGCCTGACATGCAGGGCAAGTTGCTGCTGCCCATCCTCGGCAAACAATACGGCGAAGACCTGGAATCGAAGCAGATTCAGGTCGAGATCGACGACGGCCAGCCCAGAGTGCGCTACTACGACCACCTGATGCCGCTGGCTCCGCGCTCGCTGCCGCTGCTCTTTCCTGAGGCGGAACGAGAGGCGATGGGACTGCCGCATTCCTTTCAGAATCTGCTGCGCGACCTGTCGCACATTCCTCCGCACGATACCGCAGACGCCAATCTCGCCACTCAGCGCCGTGCACAGCTTGCGGAACTGAAGCCGCGGCTGATCGCTTCGCTCCGCGATCCGGCCTTGAAGCCTGCATTGGACAAAGCGCTGCGTGAGGTGAACGGCGTTGCAGGCGAGCCGCACAGCTTCGATCGACTGCATGAGGTCTTGGAGGCGCAGCCCTATCGGCTGGCTCTGTGGAAGGTATCGTCGGAGGAGATCAATTACCGGCGGTTTTTCGATGTGAACGATCTGGTCGGCCTGCGTATGGAGAATCCTGCCGTCTTCGCGGCGACGCATTCCATGATCCGCAAAATCCTGGCGACAAAGCAGGTGACAGGGCTGCGTATCGATCACTCCGACGGCATGTTCAATCCGCGGCAGTATCTTATCCGCCTGCAGCTATTGTATGTGGCCAGTCAGTGTGGAGGGCCGGTGGCAAAGGGTTCGCTTGCTCCCAACGGTGTGGAGGCGGATATCCGTGAGGCGGTGCGCGGATATGACTGGAGCGCCGTACAAGGGCCGTTGTATGTGGTGGTGGAGAAGATTCTGGAGCCGCGCGAGGCATTACCGCGCGAATGGCCGGTGCGCGGCACGTCGGGATACGATTTTGTCCACTTCGCCAACCAAGTATTCATTCAGCAGGACAACCTGAAGCGCTTCGACAGCCTGTACTCGTCCATCATTCACCGTACATCCGATCCGGACGAGATTATTTATCGATCGAAGCTGCAGGTGATGCAAAACGCGCTCTCCAGCGAGACCTATGTTCTGACCAACCTGCTCAGCCAGCTTGCGGCTTCCGATCGCCGTGCGCGCGACTTTACCGACAACGTTCTGGAGACGGCGATTCGCGAAACCATCGCGTGTTTTCCCGTCTACCGCACTTACATCGACGATCGCGGACAGTACACGCAGCGCGACAAGGCATACATCCATCATGCGATTGCTCGAGCAAAATACCGTACGCCCGACATCGACGCTTCGGCCTTCGACTTCCTCGAAAATATATTGCTCCTGCACGGGCGCGAGGGCGGGGAGTCCGAGGGTGCAGAGATTGATCCGCGCGAGCTCTATTTTGCGCTGAAGTTCCAGCAGCTCACCGGCCCGGTGATGGCCAAGGGTGTGGAAGACACGGCCTTCTACGTGTACAACCGGTTTATTTCGTCAAACGAAGTTGGCAGTTCGATGAAGTCGTTCGGCATTTCTGTCGAGACGTTTCATGCGAGCAACGAAGAGCGGCTGCTCCATTCCCCTGACGCCATGCTGGCGACGTCGACGCACGATACGAAGCGCAGCGAGGATGTGCGCAACCGGCTCAATGTGCTTTCCGAGCTTGAGAATCGCTGGCCGAGCCTGATCCGGAGATGGCACCGCACGAATGCCAAGGCGCGGCAGACACTCGAAGATGGGCGCGTCGCTCCCGATGCCAACGAGGAGTACCTGATTTATCAAACTATCGCCGGTGCGTGGCCATGGGTGATGGAGTCGCAAGAGGATCGCAAGGCATTCGCCGATCGACTCAAAGAGTATATGAGCAAGGCACTGAGCGAAGCCAAGATCAATCTGAGCTGGGTAAGTCCAAATGAAAAATACGTGGCTGCGGTACACGCGTTTCTCGAGTCGATGCTGACTCCCACGGGCCGAGCGAAGGAAACGAAGTTTGTCGAATCGCTGAACGAGATTCTTCCACAACTCCGCATGTTTGGAGCAGTGAATTCGCTGGCGCAGGTGGTGCTCAAGGTGGCGTCGCCGGGGGTTCCCGACTTCTACCAGGGAACAGAGATGTGGGACCTGAGCCTGGTCGATCCCGATAACCGGCGGCCGGTGGATTATCCGGTACGCGCAAATGTTCTGGACGCCTTGCAGGAGACAGCCGCGCAGCAGGGCGCTGCGGCGCTCTGCGCTGATTTACTGCGGGATATGAGTGACGGCAGGGTGAAGCTGTGGACTGTGCATCGCGCGCTGATCACACGTCGTGACTTTGCGGAGGTGTTTCGTCGTGGCGAGTATCTGCCGGTGACAGTGGAGGGAGCGATCGCGCAGCACGTCATCTCATTTGTGAGAAGGCATCACGGACAGTCGGTGCTGGTGGCAGTACCGCGGTTTGCCTGCACCCTGATGGGTAAGCAGGCAAAGCTGCCGCTGGGTGACGCATGGGGATCGGAGTCACTCCCGCTGCCGGATTCCACAGGCAGGAATTTTGTGAACGTCTTCACCGATGAGCCGATTACCTTGACCAGCGAGGGCAGACTTCCTCTCAAAGAAATATTCAGGATTTTTCCCGTGGCGATATTAAAAAGCCTCAACTGAATTTCTACGGATGAGATAACTGCTCTATCTGTGCATGTTTGAAGAGGATAGCTGCATCCCGACAGATACAGCCTGCGATCACCAGCCCATCTGGCGCATCCGCTCAAGGATGAGCTCGCTGTAGTGAGTCATGCGCTCGGGCTTTCGCTTCAGGGGAGCGGGGAGAATCGCGGCGAGCCGGGCCGCCTGTTGCCGTCCGGCATTCCGCGCTGGAATTCCGTAGTAGTAGTGGCACGCCGATTCCGCGCCGTAGACGCCCGGTCCCCACTCCACGACGTTGAGGTAAAGCTCCAGGATGCGCTGCTTGCCGAGAACCAGTTCGGCCACCGGCACCAGCGTGAACTCCGCTCCTTTACGCAGGATTGACCGGCCCGTACCGAAAAACAGGTTCTTCACCAGCTGCTGCGTGATCGTGGAGCCTCCGCGAATCCGTCCGCCATCCATGTCGTCCTCGGCAGCGATACGGATCGCATGCCAATCGAAGCCGTGGTGCTGGTAGAAGCGCGCGTCTTCCGCGGCGATGACCGCGTGCTGGAACTCCGGCGAGATCTGGCTCAGCGGGACGAATTTGTAGCGTTCATGGTAAAGAGTGCCGTGAATCCACGCCTGCACGCGACGCTGCATGTGTACGGCAGTCGTCGGAGGGTCGATCCAACGCGCGGCGATGAGCATGAGCACAGCCAGCACCCAGGCCGCGGCTATGCCAATGCCGAGCCATTTCGCAAGAGACAGGAGAAATCCCTTGCGCAGCAAAATTTTTGCGGGCGTGCCTGAACTTACTGCCACAGTTCAGAATAACCGCCCGCGCACTTCAACTAGCCTTGCGCTGTCGAATGCGTTCTATGACTGAGGCTCGGTCGCGCCTTCATCGGTTGGCGTGGGAACCGGATCTCTGTCGGTGACCTCGGAGATGGCTGCAAGCTCAGCCGCGATCTCCGCTGTGAGTGCTCCTTCGGGGCAGCGCCAGGTCCAGTTTCCATCGGCGCGCGAGGGCATATTCATGCGGGCCTCGGTGCCCAGGTCGAGCACGTCCTGCACCGGCACCAGGCAGAGGTTGGCGACCGAAGCGTTTGCGCCGCGGATCATGTCCCAGACGAAATCCTTCTTGGTGGTTCCGAGGTAGGCTTTGGCTGCTTCCTTTTCCACCTTGGTAGCTTCCTCGTCCCACCAGCCACGCGTGGTGTTGTTGTCGTGCGTGCCGGTGTAGACCACGCAGTTGTTCACGTAGCGATGCGGCAGGTAGTTGTGTGCATGCTTGTCGGAGAATCCGAATTGAAAGATGCGCATGCCGGGGAAGTTGAAGCGCTCACGCAGGGCGTCGACCTCCGCGGTGATGACGCCAAGATCCTCAGCGATGAAGGGCAGCTCGCCCAGCTCATCATGCAGCTTCTGGAAGAGCTCCGCGCCCGGAGCCTTGACCCATTCGCCGACAACGGCGGTGTCATTCTCCGCGGGGATGGACCAGAAGGCTTCGAAGCCGCGGAAGTGATCGAGGCGGATAATGTCGTAGAGCGAGCGGGCGCGGCGAACGCGATCGATCCACCAGCCGAAGCCCTGCTGCATCAGCACGTCCCACTTGTAGAGCGGATTGCCCCAGCGCTGGCCGGTGGCGGAGAAGTAGTCCGGCGGCACTCCGGCCACGCGGATGGGCGAGAGGTCTTTGCGCAGCTCGAAGATGCCGGGATTGTTCCAGACATCCGCGCTGTCGTAGTTGACGAAGATGGCGACATCGCCGATCAGCTTGATCGAGCGCTCGCCGCAATAGCCGCGCAGCGCGCACCACTGCTCGTCGAAGACATACTGGATGATCTGCTGGATCTGAATCTCGTCGTGATGCTCTTCCCAGAGCTTCTGGATGGCTTCAGGCTGACGGTGAACCAGATCCTCGGGCCATGTATTCCACGAGGCCTGGTGGTATTTGCGGCGCAGCACGCTGTAGAGCGCGAAGCCTTCGAGCCAGGTCCAGTTGGTGCGGCAGTAATTTTCGAAGTGGCTCCACTCCGTATCGCTGTGCTGGTGCAGGAAGTTCCGCGCCGCCTCTTCGATGAGGGGAATCTTGGCCCTGGCTGCGGCGTCGAAGTCGACGTTGCCGTTGCGGCCCGGCATAGACTTCAGGCGCTCGACATCGATCCAGCCCTTCTGGGCGAGCAGCTCAAGCGAGATGAGCAGGGGATTGCCTGCAAAGGCCGAGAGCGCCGCGTAAGGCGAATTGCCGTAACCGGTAGGGCTGAGCGGGAGAACCTGCCAGAGGCGCTGCTTTCCAGCAGCAAGAAAGTCTGCAAATTCATATGCCGCGGGACCCAGATCGCCGATGCCGCCGTAAGAGGGAAGAGACGTAATGTGGAGGAGAAGTCCGGACGAGCGGTCAAAAGGCATAGGTAAATTCCCAGGCAGACGTCACAAAGTAAAAAGGCCCGCGTTTCGAGAGATTCGAAAACAACGGGCCCCGGTTGCTTTCCAACAGAGCTTAACCGCCGGTGTTAGCGTCCACCGATCGACTATACAAGCTTTAGCCGGGCAGCACCGCTCCCGGCGACTGTTGCGCCTTGCGGTTCATGCGGATACGGCCCTGTTTCTCATACGCTTGTTGAAGGTTGGTGACAAAGACCGAGAACATCTGCTCGCGGCGCTGGTCGAGCAGCGATTCGCGGGTTTGATCGAAGTTCTTGGCAATGTCGTCGCTGCTTGGCTGTTGCTTGTCGATGATCTTCGCCACCACGCCGCTGTGGCCGGTGTTGATGGCCGCGCTGATCTGCCCGGTGTTCAGGTCGAAGAGCTGTGGAGCAGCGGTAGCCAAGGCTCCAAGCTCGGGAACCTGCGCCGTTCTTCCCACCAGATCGCTGGTCTTGATGGTTGCTCCCACTTCCTTCGCGGCCTTGGCCAGATCGTTGTCAGCCTTCGCGCGGTCGGCCAGCTCGGAGGTCTTCTTGGCCAGCAACTGGGGCAGCTGCTGATCGCGGAAGTCTTCGAGGATATGGTCCTTGTACGCCTCAAAGGTCGGAGCGTGCGCGGGCTGAATATCTTCCACCTGATAAACGGCGTATCCGTCGCCGGTGGAGGCAGTTTGCGGAGCAGCACCCTTCTTGGCGGTAAAGGCCCCAGCGAGCACCTTGGAGCCGTCAGGCAGGCCGGGCAGCACCGAGGATGCCGTCAGGAAGTCGGTGGTGACTACGCTGAGATGATGAGCGGAGGCAGTCGCGGCAAAGCCGTTCTTCTGCGCTTCCGTCGCCAGCACCTGCGCGAAGGCCTGCTCCTGCTGACCTTCCTTCTGGCGGGTAAGCACGGCGAGAATCTCGGGCTTCACTTCGTCCAGCGGCCGGGTGTGCGCGGTCTGCTTCTCTTCGGTCTGGATGATGTGATAGCCAAACTTCGATTTCACGAGGCCGGAGGTCTGTCCCGGCTGCAGCGCGAAGGCTGCCTGATCGAACTCGGGAACGGTGACGCCGTGCTTGATCCAGCCTAGCTCGCCGCCCTGCTCTTTGCTGCCTGGGTCGTCGGAGTTTTCCTTGGCCAGCTTGGCGAAATCTCCACCCTTGTGCAGCTGGTCGAGAATGCCCTGCGCCTTGGCCTTCGCGGCAGCGTCGGCCTTGGGGTCGGCGCCGTCTACCTTGATCAGGATGTGGCGAACCTTCACCTGGTCTTCAATCTGATAGTCCTTCTGGTGCTGCTGATAGTACTGCTGAATCTCAGCGTCGCTCACCTGCGGCGCGCCGCCGGGCAGGTTCGTGCTGGTGAATGCCATGTACTCAATCTTGCGCGCTTCGGGCACCGCGTTGGCATACTTCGCAGCATTCTGCTTGAAGTAGGCCTGCAGCTCGGTGTCGGTAGGATTGATGGTTTTGCGCAGGTCGTCAGAGCTGATCACGGCGTAGTCGAACTTGATCTTCGTGCCTTGCTCCACATAGCTGGAGCGGACTTCGGCATCCGAGATGGTCACGCTTCCGGTGATGAGCGAGCGCAGGCGGTTCTCAAGGATTTCCTTCTTGAGCTCGTTCTCGAACTTGTCTCGGCTCAATCCGAACTGTTCGGATACAAACTCTGCATACTGCGAGTCGCCGATGTACTTGCCGCCGGGGAAGAGCATCATGCCCCACTGGCCGGTGTGCAGGAAGCGGCGCACATCGTCGTCCGTGACCTTGAGGCCGAGGCGGTTGGCCTCGAGCAGCTCGATGTGCTGCTGGATCAGCCCCTGGCCGACGCGCTGCATCATGTAGGGCAGCACGAACTCGGGAAGCTGCTGGCGCTGCAACATGCGCGAGGCAAGCTGCTGCACATCGGTGGTGGCGATCTCATCCTGTGCGGGCAGGAAGCGGCCGAGCACGCCGCCGTGGCCGATGGTCGCGTAGGTGTCAGCGGAGGCTACTGAGTCTTGGAAGATGCCGGGCACCAGGGTGATGACCATGGTGATGCAGGCGACCGCGATAATGACGACGAACACACCTTTGACAAAGCGGTTGTCTTTTTGAAGGAAACGAATCATGGATGGGTGACGACCTTTACTGTCAACGCTCGGCAACTGCGCGGCGCCTGTGGCGGCGGGCTGTACGAGGAAATTTTTCCTGGAGTGTACAGGAACTCTCTTCAGTATAAATGACTTCGCCTCGCCGGAACGCCCTTTGCAGGTTACGCCAGAGTTAAGACTGTGATCTCAGGCGGGCAGTTGAAGCGGAAGGGCAGGCCCACCGCGCCGATTCCGCGGTTGACATACAGCTGGGTGTTGCCCATGCGGAAGTGACCCTCCACATATTCGGCGCCCAGCTCAGGGACAAACAGCGCCGGCAGGAAGGGAAGCCGGATCTGTCCGCCGTGGGTGTGGCCGGAGAGCATGAGATCGACGCCGTAAGGCGCTACGTCCTTCAGGATGTCCGGCTCATGGGTGAGCAGAATGACCGGCTCGCCCTCTTTGCGCGAGGCGTCAGGGATGGCTTTGTCCAAGTCGGCGTGACGGGAGATGGCGTCGCCGGTCCCCGCGAACCATAGCCTCCGGCCGTCACGCTCGAGCGGTTCGGAGCGATTGGTCAGGACCGGAATGCTGTGAGCGGTGAGGGCGGACTCGACCATCTTGTGATCGACCATGTAATCGTGATTTCCCAACACGGCGTAGCGGATGGGACAGGCGACTTGGCTGAGGATTTCGGCGCACTCGCCGGCAAAGCGGGTGATGTCCGCACGCGACCACAGGCCATAGGAAATGTAATCGCCGGTGAAGAGCACGATGTCGGGTTTGAGCCGGTTTACGTGTTCGACGACACGGCGGATAAAGAACGGCTCGGTGAAGTTGGCGTAGTGCAGGTCGGAGATCTGCACAATCCGCACTCCGCGAAAAACATCGTGCAGGCGGGGCAGCGGGATGGCCACATGCTCGATGCTGATTTCATGGCGCGCCACCTCAGCTGCATAGAGCGGAAAGCCCACAGCAGCCACGCTCGCCAGAGCCAGAAAGCGGCGCCGGGAGATGTCTGTTTTCGAATTAGGCGCAAACCCTGCCATTCTTAAATTTTAGCTGGACGGTGGGAAAGCGGAGCGGTGAGGAGCCTGAAAAGGAAAGGCCAGCCGGGTGATCCGGCTGGCCTTAGTTCTAGTCTATAACTCGCGTTAGTAGGGATACGCGTAATATCCCGGGGGGGGCGGCGGGGGATAGGCGTAAGGGTATGGGTATGGATAGTAAGGCCGGCGAACCAGCCTGGGTTGCTGCGGTGTGCTGGCTGTGGCCAGGCGCTGCGCTTCCTGCCAGGAGACTGGCTGCACGGTTACCGGCGTCGACAAGTGGAAATCGACCGCGGTTTCCGTCGGCAGGATCAGCCGGGGACCTCTGCTGGCCGCCGAGGCTCCAAGGCCCGCCGCACCGCCTACACCTGCACCGATAGCCGCACCTGCGCCGCGTCCGATAATGCCGCCGATGATTGCGCCGACAGCCGCGCCGCCGACCGTATTCGCCGCGGTGTAGCCGGCCTTATTCGGGCCCTTGTTCGACCAGATGTCCGTCGCGATCGGATAGCTCCGGCCCTCGAGATTGATGCTGGTCAGGTTGAGGCGAAGAACCGCCGAACCGCCGAGAGCTCCACCATCTTTGGATTCGACAACCTGTCCGGTAAGAACCGCGCCGCGCGGGATGGCGAGAACACCGCCCTGATAGACGTCAGCGGCGGCCGTAGCCTGAAAATAAGCTCCGGGCTTGAGGTGGGCTGTATCCAGCGTCTCACTCAGGCGGATGCGAACCAGCGTTCCTGCGGGAATCGTGACTGGGCCGCTGGGCGGCGCAGGCGGACCCTGGTAATAGCCCTGCTGGGGCTGGGATTGATACGGCTGGCGCGCACCGTTATAGGCGGGTGGCGGAGCCGGGGCGTTGTACCCCTGATTCTGAGCTGGCGGAGCAGCCTGATCCGGAGGCGGCGGGGGAGGGGTCTGATCCTGCGCCGAAGTTTGCTGAGCATCCTGCTGGTTCTGTTGCTGATCTTGTTGCGGAGCAGGACTGCTTGCAGCAGTGGTGGGGACCGGCGAATTCGGATCGGCAACCGTGATGTTATTGAGGATGCCGCTGACGCCCTGCACATTAGCGGCGATGGTTTCTGCCTGCTGGCGCTGGGCGTTGGTCTGAACGGTTCCGCTAAGTGCTACCTGCCCCTGATTCACGGCGGCGGTAATCTGCTGGCCCTGCAGGCTAGAGTCATTACTTAACGCGGAATTCACGCTCGATTGGAGCGTGCTGTCAGTCTGGGACGTTTGTTGCGCGGCAGGCGCATCCTGGGCAAAGATTGCCGGAGTTGCTGAAAACCACAGGCATGCCGTCAACAGGGCAACGGACCCTGCCTGGAAAAGATTGCGTTGGGTAGTGCGATTGATGCTCATGTCGCTGAACCTCTTTTGCTTCCTGATTCGTCCGACGTTTATTGGATGCACGGCGGACTACAGCCGAAGCGTTAATGAATTGGACCCGGGTGAGGCGAAAAAGTTTCTCGCCACATCACCGGGTCCATTCTGAGTAACTCTTTAAGGCTCAGGCGGCTAGCCGCGCTGCTTTTTGTAGAGCTCAATCAGTGTATTGGTCGAGCCGTCGTGCGTTCCGCTGGCCGGTCCTTCCAACTCGCCGATGATGCGCTTAGCCAGAACCTTGCCCAGCTCTACACCCCACTGGTCGAAGGAATCGATCTGCCAGATGGCGCCCTGGGTGAAGACGCTGTGCTCGTAGAGCGCGATCAGCTTGCCCAGGGACTCGGGCGTCAGCTCCTTGATCAGCAAGGTGTTCGACGGGCGGTTACCCTCGAAGACGCGATGGGGAACCAGCCAGTCCGGAGTGCCCTCGGCCTTTACTTCTTCAGCAGTTTTGCCGAAGGCGAGGGCTTCGGTTTGCGCGAAGACGTTGGCCATCAGCAGGTCATGATGGTTGCCGAGCGGGTTCAGCGTCTTGGCGAAACCGATGAAATCGCAGGGGATGAGCTTGGTTCCCTGGTGAATGAGCTGATAGAAGGAGTGCTGGCCGTTAGTGCCCGGCTCGCCCCAGAAGATGGGTCCGGTCTCGTACTTTACGTGATCGCCGGCAAGCGTGACATGCTTGCCGTTGCTTTCCATGGTGAGCTGCTGGAGGTAGGCGGGGAAGCGCTTCAGATACTGGTCGTAAGGAAGGACGGCTACGGTCTGCGCGCCGAAGAAGTCCGTGTACCAGACGGAGAGCAGCCCCATGAGGACGGGGAGGTTTTTCTCGAGCGGGGCGGTGCGGAAGTGCTCATCCATGGCGTGGAAACCGGCCAGCAGCTTGCGGAAGTTGTCCGGACCCACAGCCAGCATGGTGGAGAGGCCAATGGCCGAATCCATGGAATAGCGTCCGCCGACCCAGTCCCAGAAGCCGAACATGTTGGCGGTGTCGATGCCGAACTTGGTGACCTCTTTTTCCGCTGTGGAGACGGCAACGAAGTGTTTGGCGATGGACTTCTCGTCCTTCAGTCTGGCCAGCGCCCATGCGCGCGCGGTGTTGGCGTTGGTCATGGTCTCGAGCGTCGTAAAGGTCTTCGAGGCGATGATGAAGAGCGTCTCCTCGGCGTCAAGGTCGACGGTGGCCTCGGCGAAGTCGGTGCCGTCGATGTTCGAAACGAAACGGAAAACCAGGTTGCGCTGGCTGTAATGCTTCAGCGCCTCGTAAGCCATGACCGGGCCGAGGTCGGAACCGCCGATACCGATGTTGATGATGTTCTTGATCGGCTTGCCGGTGTGACCTTTCCACTCGCCGCTGCGGATGCGCTCGGAGAACGCGGACATGCGGTAGAGAACTTCATGAACGGCGGGGACGACATCCTCGCCGTCGACGACGATCTTCTCGCCTTTGGGCGCGCGCAGGGCAACGTGCAGGACGGCGCGCTTTTCCGTAATGTTGATCTTCTCGCCGCTGAACATGGCGTCGCGGCGCTCCTTGAGGCCGCTCTCTTCGGCAAGCTGGACGAGCAGCTTGATGGTCTGGTCCGTGATGCGGTGCTTGGAATAGTCGAGGTAGATGCCCTCGGCCTCGGCAGTGAGCCGCGTGCCGCGGCCGGGGTCCTGCGCAAAGAGGTCGCGAAGATGGGTGCTGTGAATCTTCTCGTAGTGCGCGGTGAGGGCCTTCCAGGCGGAGAGTTCGGTGAGTGGAGTCTGGGCAACTGCGGAGGATGTGCTCATATTTCGCGCCTCAAATTTTAAGAATGGACTCTTTGAGCCTTATACACCTTTGATTCGTCCGGCGCCCGCGCGGGACCGTGAAAAAGCGCGGAGGGCAAACTTCAGTTTCCGGTGGGGATAATGCCCGCATTCTCGACCATCAGAATGACGGTTCTTTGCGGAGCGCGGGTGCGGTGGACTACGCCTCGGGGTACGACGTATCCCTGCCTTGGCGACAATTCTATGTTGCGGTCTTCGAGATCGATCAGCAGCTGGCCTTCGAGGACGTAAAAGAACTCGTCGTCCTCATCGTGCTTGTGCCAGTGATACTCGCCCTCGATCACGGCCATGCGCACAACTGAGTCGTTTACCTTGCACAGGGTCTGGTTGAACCACTTGTACTCGCAAGCGTCGGCGATGGCCTTCTCATCGATGACTTCCAATGCGGGAAAGAGAATGTTGAGGCGGGTTTCGTAAGGATATGCGGCGGTTGTGTCGGACATTGGGAATCCTCCGTGCAATCGGCTCCATGTTATCGCGAAGGCGAGATAGGTGTGAGGACGCCCTACGTCCGGATTTCCAGATGTGGATCTATGCTCCCACGGCAAATGTGCGAGCTGCCTCGAGCAGCTTCGCGACCGACTCCTTTGAGCACGATTCGGAGTAGATGCGCATGAGCGGCTCGGTGCCGGATGCGCGCAGCAGCAGCCAAGTCTTGGCCGCATTCGGCTTGGTTTTCGCTTCCGGATTGTCGAGGAAGAACTTGATGCCATCAAGGGTCTCGACGTGCTCGACCGGCATGCCGGCGAATTCCTTCACTCCTGCTTTGGCGCGGGCAATGGCCGCATTCTTCAGCTCGTCGGGGATGTGCAGGTCGATGCGGCCGTACTGGTGCTCGCCGTATTGCTCCTGCAGATGTTGCACCAATTGGCCCAGCGTCTTCTTCTCCTCGGCCATGACGTTGGCCAGCAGCAGGGCATTGAGCAGCCCGTCGCGCTCGGGTAGGTGGCGTGAGATGCCGATGCCTCCCGACTCCTCGCCGCCGATGAGGATGTCCTTTTCGAGCATCAGGTCGCAGACATATTTGAAGCCGATGCCGTGCTCATAGAGCTTGCGGCCGTAGCGTGCGCAGATGCGGTCGAGCATGCAGGTGGTGTTGAAGGCACGCGTGACGTCGCCCGGCCACTTCTTGCGTGAGAGCAACCACTCCAGCAGCACAGCATAGATCTTGTGCGGGTCGACGAAGTTTCCGTGCTCGTCCGCTGCGCCGATGCGGTCAGCGTCGCCGTCGGTGACCAGACCCGCGTCGCACTTGTGCGCGACGACGGCTTCCTGAAGCGCATGCACGTGCGGCTCGATGGGCTCGGGATTGATTCCCGGGAAGAGCGGATCGTGCTCGGCGCGAATCTCGACGTGGTCGACGCCGATTTCCTTGAAGATGCCGGAGATGATTCCCGAGCCTGCGCCGTACATGCAGTCGATGGCGAACTTCATCCCCGATTTCGCGATGAGGGGAAGGTCGGCGAATTTCTTAATGGCATCGAGATAGTCGGGAAGAAAATCGCAGCTCTCAACGGTTGCGGGCTCACCTGTTTTGCGCAGGGGCTCGGCCAGATGCGACTCGATCGATGAGATGATCGACGGTTTACCCGACCCTCCATACCAGGCCTTGTACTTCACGCCGTTCCACTGAAAGGGATTATGACTCGAGGTGATCATCACGCCGCCGGCGGCACCGAGATCGCGTACTCCGTAGGACAGCGCGGGCGTTGGCGTGATGTTGCTGGCTAGTTTCACCGGGATGCCCGAGGCGGCAAGAACATCGGCCACGGCAGCGGCGAAGCGGTCGGACGCGAAGCGCGTGTCGTAGCCGATGCAGACGCCGTTCTCCGGATTTTCCTTCGGATCGGTGCTGGCGTGGAGATAATTGGCAATCGCCGCTGCCGCAACGCGGACATTCTCGAAGGTGAAATCTTCGGCGATAAGGCCGCGCCAGCCGTCGGTTCCAAACTTGATGGCAGTGGGATTTCCCATGCGTTTTTTGCGCTCCAGATATCGGATTATGCCGAGTGTTGTTGTATCAAGCCGCAGACTACGCTAGATGAGGTCTTTCCGTCCCTGTGCGGCCAGTTCCTTAACTACCTTGCCTACATCCTGAGAATGATGCCGGGTGGTGATGAGAACGGCATCGTCGGTTTCGACCACGACCAGGTCTTTGACGCCGACCAGGGCGATGAATTTCTTGGGGCTGTACACGTAGTTGCCGTGCGCGTCGAAGGCCGCCGAGCCTGCGCTTTCAGTCACGTTTCCGTGGGCGTCGGTATTCACATGCAACTCGTGCTGGTGCTCAAAGAGCGCGGCCCATGAGCCGAGATCGTTCCAGCCGAAGTTCGCTGGCAGGCAGTAGAGATTCGAGCGATGCTCGCCTTTGGCTGAACGCGGCTCGAGGATCGCGTAATCCACGCTGATGTTTTCGCATTTTGGATAGAGCTCGGCGAAGACTTCGTGGAAGCGCGGTGTGTTGTAGGCTGCCGCGATCTCTTCCAACAGGGGAGCCATATCCGGCAGATGCTCGCGCACGGCGTTGGCTAGGGTCTTCGCGCTCCATACGAAGATGCCGCTGTTCCAGTGGTAGTTTCCCGCGGCGACCAGCTCCTCGGCCCGTTCCCGGTTGGGCTTTTCGGTAAAGCGGCGCACGCGGGCCATGTGCTCGTTTACCTGTTCGCCGGTTTCGATGTAGCCGTAGCCGGTCTCGGCGCGCGTGGGCTTCACCCCGAGCACCACCATGTTCTCTCCGGCAGCGGCAATGTCGATGGCCCGCTGGATCACCGCGATGAACTCCGGTTCATCGGTGATGACGTGGTCGGCGGGGAACATGCCGAGGATGGCCTCCGGATTCGTGCGCTCGATGAGAAATGCCGCTAATCCCGCAGCCGGAGCTGTGTTGCGCGCCGCCGGCTCGCATACCACCTGATCTTCGGGGACGACATCCAGCTGTCCACAGATGGTGTCAGAGAGCTGATCGTTGGTGATGACCCAGACGTCCTTCGGGCCGGCGAGCGGGCCCAGGCGATCCACTGTTCTCTGGATCATGCTGCGCTCCCCGTCGAGAGCCAGTACCTGCTTGGCGCGGGCTTTGCGGCTCCGCGGCCAAAAGCGGGTACCGCTCCCCCCGGCAAGGATGATAGGTCGAAAGTCGATCTTCAATGTGGTCACCTTTCGAGGAGAAAAGAGCAACAACCGGAATTCATCGGCAGAATCATCAATTGGTTCCGTTCCCGGCTGTCCCGCTCCGGAAATTGTGCTCGATCGACTTCGCTATCGGAAAGATACTCAATGGTTATGCGGTCAAGGTTCAAACTTCGTTGGGAAAGATGCGGACGACGGTTGCAGGAGATGCTGCCTCAAGGCGCACGCTATCGGCTTGCGCCGGTACCACAGCTAATTGGCAGCGGCCAACTGTGAAATCCTCCGCATCAGCAGCCGATACGCGAAGCTCTCCGTCGATCACGAAAAACATCTGTACGGATCCGGTGCCGGCGGCCAGCTTTCCGGTGTCTCCAGCGGGGACCTCCCAGCGCTCGATCTTGAAATACTTCTGGTCGATCAGGACGGTATGGCCGTTCTCCGCATGAGGCGGGATTTTCCCGGCGCCGGTCTTGAGCCGCATGGCTTCGATCGATTTGTCGATGTGCAGCTCGCGGGGACGGCCGTAGTCGTAGAGGCGATAGGTCCGGTCGCTGGTCTGCTGTGTTTCCAGAATCACGACTCCAGGCCCCATGGCGTGGACGGTTCCAGCATCGACAAAGAGCATGTCGCCTTTGTCTACGGGAATCATCTCCAGCAGGCCTTCGAGCGTGGAGGTTTCGATGGCCTTGCGAATTTCCTCGGGCGTGACGCCGGGCTTCATACCGAGAGCGACGGCAGCGCCGGGTTTGGCATCGAGCGCGTACCAGCACTCGGTCTTGCCGCGCGGCTCTCCGTATTTCTGAGCCATGGCGTCGTCGGGATGCACCTGTACGCTCAGCTTTTCCTTGGGAAAAAGCAGCTTGATAAGGAGGGGGAATTCGCCGGTTCCATAGGCGTTGCCCAGCAATCCGCGACCTAGCTTCGCGGTGATCTCGGTCAGCGACTGCCCCGCCAGAGGGCCGGTGGCCGCTTTGCACATCTCGCCGGTGAGCCAGACTTCGCCGATGGGCTCGCCGTCGGTCTTGAAGTCATACCAGGGTGACAAGTCATTGAACCCCCAGATGCGGGTGCGAAAGTAGGGCTCCAGGCGAAAAGGAATGAGTTCGTTCATGCTCTTTCAGTATGCCTTAATCGAGACAGGAGAAGAACATCCGAGGCTGGCAGCCGAAAAGGTTACGATTAAGGAGTATGTCTAAATATTTAGTTACCGGCTGTGCCGGATTCATTGGTTCGTGGCTTACTCAGACCCTTGTGGAACGCGGAGAAGTGGTTCGTGGTCTCGATAATTTCGAGACCGGCAAGCGTGAAAATCTGGCTACAATCGACGGCAAATTCGATTTCGTCGAATGCGATCTGCGCGATGCCGATGCAACCGCAAAAGCCTGCGAAGGGATGGACGCCATCTTCCACGTAGCAGCGCTGCCCTCGGTGCCGCGTTCCGTGAAGGATCCGCGCACCAGCCACACCGCGAACATTGACGGCACCTTTAACCTGCTCGAAGGCGCGCGTGCAGCGGGCGTGAAGCGCATCGTCTACTCGGCGTCGTCGTCGGCGTACGGAAACCAGCCGGGATTTCCGCGTGTGGAGACCATGGTGCCGATGCCCATCGCGCCCTATCCCGTGCAGAAGCTGGCCGGCGAGTTCTACATGAAGAGCTTCTGGCAGGTGTACGGCATCGAAACGGTCTGCCTGCGCTACTTCAATATCTTTGGACCGCGCCAGGTTCCCGATTCACCGTATAGCGGCGTGATGGCCAAGTTCACGCTGCAAATGATGCGCGGCGAGCGTCCTACGATCTTCGGCGACGGCGAGCAGGGCCGCGACTTCACCTACGTCGCCAATGCCGTATCGGCCAACATCAACGCTATGGAAGCACCGGCAGAAAAGGTTGCAGGACGGGTGTTCAATGTGGCCTGCGGCGATCGCCACACGCTCAACAAGACATTTCACGTCCTCGCCGATCTGCTCGAGTTCAAGGAGCAGCCGATCTACGGACCGCCGCGCACCGGCGACATCCAGAATTCGCTGGCTGACATTTCAGCCGCCCGCGAAGCTTTCGGTTACGACCCCGCGGTTAGCTTCGAAGAGGGATTGCAACGCACAGTAGCCTGGTACAAAGAGCAATACGCTGCAACCGCAGCGCTATAAAGTGAAGCTGAAAAATCAAAAGGCCATCGTTGCATTGCTGCAACGATGGCCTTTTCTCGTCGGCGAACCAATTTAAGGCTGCTGACCTGACGTCGAACGATTTCTTAGCGCACGCGCGCATTGTGCTTATCGCGATAGATGCGCCGTGATTCCCGATTCTGCTGTCTGTGAATGGTACGGCGATCCTGGCGAGTCAGATGTCCGTTGTCCTGCGCACGCATGCCGCGCTCTTCGCGGTTGATGCCGGCTTCCTGACGTTCCAGATGACTGGTTTCGCGGGCGGTGAGCTGACCGCTTCTGATGCCGTTCGCAATGCGGCGCTGTTGATCAAACTTGCGCTGGTTGATGTTGTAGTCCCTCCGTCCTGGGGTGGGTATGTTGTTCTGTGCAAACAGGGCAGCGGGCATCAGGGTGAGTGTCGCCATCAGGATGAGTTTCTTCGCGATCATCGTGGGTTCTCCTTCGTCTTTCTTCCGTCGCATTCGCGACTGTTGACAGCTGTGAAGACCCAGTGAATATGCGGGTGTTGCGCGTTTGTTGATAACTATCTTTTTCCATCTCTGCGGAACTTTTTGTTTTAACGCGGGTCGCGGACCATGCGGAAATCTCGTGTGTTGCGGAAATTTTTCATGCTGTCTGTTAAGCGACGGGCGTATATTGGCGTCGCTCCACCACTCCCTCCATGCGAGGTCTCAAATCACGTGAAGAAATATGCTGCGGAACTCATTGGCACTTTTGTATTGGTGTTTGGCGGTGTAGGCAGCGCGGTGCTGGCTGGCAGTCACATCGGGTTTCTCGGAGTGTCTCTGGCCTTCGGTCTGACCCTGCTTACCATGGCCTACGCCATCGGTCCGATTTCGGGATGCCACATCAATCCGGCTGTCACGCTCGGCATTCTCATCGCCAGAAAGATTGAGATGAAAGATGCGATCGGTTACGTAGTCGCGCAGATCGTGGGTGCGATCTTTGCGTCGGCGGTCATTCTGTTTATTGCTCAGGGCGCTCCCGAAGGATATGTTGCCTCGGTTTCGGGCATGGGCGCGAACGGCTACGGTATCCATTCCCCCGGCGGATATTCGCTGGCTGTCTGCTTCGTCGCCGAAGTGGTTCTCACCAGTTTTCTCGTCCTGACCGTCCTGGGCTCGACGGATATCAAGGCTCCGGTAGGCTTCGCCGGAATTCCCATCGGCCTGGTGCTGGTTCTCATCCATCTGGTCGGCATTCCCATTACGAATACCTCGGTGAATCCGGCGCGCAGCATCGGCCCGGCGATCTTTGTGGGCGGCTGGGCGATTCAACAGCTCTGGCTGTTCATCGTGGCTCCGCTGATTGGAGCGGCCCTGGCGGCGATCATCTACGGATTGATTCGCACTCCGGACGTGATCATCAGCGTTCCCCAGGCCGAACGCGCATTGCCCAGCGAGCAGCGTGAGCGGCAGGCGACGGCTAGTCATAGTTAGAGTTTGCGGGCTCCATTTTTCGCTTGCCTGGACTGCCATGAGGTGGGGTATGCTCTCGGCCATGCGGATCTTGGCTGTTCAGTCAGTGCTCGTGGCCGGCGTGATCGCATGTGCCGTTTCTTCGAGCCGCGGCGAGGACGTCCAATTGCGCAGCCGGGCAGTGTCGCTGATGAGTCGCGCGCATCTGGTGAGCACGATCCAGGGCGGTCCATGGAACATTCGTACTGAGGTGACCTATTCCGCGACGGGAGCCGATGGAGCTCTGCAAAGCGGCACCTACACCCGCGTGCGCGCCAAAGACGGTGAACTGCGCGAAGATGTGAGCCTAGGCGAGTACTCAGCTTCTTACATCACCGCTGGAACACAGAGAGCATATACGGCCAACTGGGATGATCAGCCCTACGGCGCGACGATGGTTCGGGCATTGGTGCCGTTCTTCACCGGAGCCTTCGATTCGAGCGACGTGATCCAGGAAATCCGGTCGAGCTCCTACGGTGGCCGGCAGGCAAATTGCATTGAGTTCGAGACCATCGTGGGCGAGAAGCATCTACCCGGCGAAGCCTGTTTCGACAAGGCGAATGGCACGCTTCTGGAGTTGCGGACAGGAAACCGGCTCTGGGAGTACTCGGGATTCTTCAGTTTCAAGGGTGGGTGGTTTCCCGCGCATCTTTCGCTGCGCAATGGAGATTTCAGCCTGACGGCGGAGATGACCATGACCGCGCTCGACGACAAGCCGGAGGAGGCTTTCGTGATTCCGCCGGAGTGGAGGCAGGGATCGTTGTGCCACCAGTTCGAGTTTCCGATTGCGAAGTCCGCGCCGCAGCCCGAGGGAAGAGGCGGATCGGAAGCTCCCATCACCGACGTGGATGTTCGCTTCCATGTCACGGCGACAGGGACGGTAGAGGATGCGCAGGTTCTGAAGCCGGTTCGACCCGATCTCGACGCCGAAGCGGTGAAGATCGTACAGAGCTGGATCTTTCAACCGGGTATGTGCAATGGCAGCGCGCAGCCCTACGTCATACAGGGTGTCGTGCATTTCCAGGGACGCTGATCAGCGCCCTTCTCCGGTCACCGTTAGAAATCTCTCGTCGAAGAGGCTGCTTCTGCGGCCGATCCTGCTTCTTATGTCCAGATGAATGAACGATCTGCACGAGGAGCAAGAATGCAAGTGAAAACTGGACTATTGATGACCGTATGCGGCGCGATGATTTTTGCTGCGGGATGCGCTCCCGACACCAAGCCGACAAATGCGAAGCTGGAAAAGGCTCTGAACGCTTATTACGAGAGCCGCAATGAATGCTTGTTTCCTGCGGGACGCAAGTTTCCATACGAAGTGACGCCGGGCAGCGATGAGAAGCAGGGCATGAAGGAGCTGACGGCGATGAAGGACGCCGGACTGGTGAAGGAGCAGGGTGCGGCCGCCATCCACGCCGAGCTTTATAACCTCACCCCGCTTGGCGAGCGCGTCGCGCCACGCTTCTGCTACGGGCATCGCGTCGTGAAGAGCATCGATTCGTTCACGCCGCCGGTGAAGCAGGCCAACGGCTTCACCGAGACCACCGTCAGCTTTCACTACTCCATGATGGATGTGCCGGTATGGGTGAAAACCGACGCCATGAAAGCGGCCTTCCCGAAGATGGCGAACTCCATTTCCGATGACGCCTCTGATCAGATGGTTCTCGCTACGGTCGGCGCAGGCTGGCAGGTTCCGGAATAAATCAACGCGCAGCGACGGCAGCAGCCGACCGGAGCCAGGCTTCCATCTGGTCGGCCCCGACCAGCCCGGCCTGTTGCTGCACCAGCTTGCCATTCGCGAAGACAGCAAAGTTGGGGATGCCGCGTACGTTGTAGCGGGCCGCGAGCTGCGGGTTGGATTCGGTATCCACTTTGAGCACAACCGCCTGGCCGGCCATGTCCGCTGCCGTCTGAGCAACGTGCGGAGCGGCCATGCGGCAGGGTCCGCACCATTCCGCCCAGAAGTCGACCAGCACCGGCACACGGGCGTTCTGGATCACATCGTCGAACAGCGCCGCATCAGCGGCCAGCGGTTCATGGACAGGCGGGAGCGCTTCCTTACAGGAGCCGCAGCGTCCGGTGTCAGCGAGATGGGTGGCGGGGATGCGATTTTTGGTTCCACAGTGCTTGCAGGCTTGAATGACGGACATGGCTGATCTCTCGTGAGTTGATCTTTCGCTGAGGTTAGATGCAGCAATGTGCGGCTTCGGCTCAGAGACGCCTTCGTGCCATTCTAGGGAAGAGAACATGTCGCAGGAATCCACCAAAGAACTTACACCTACTCCCGAGGCAGTCCCGCCGCCGCCCACGGGATTTGCAGCCTTCGTCCACGATGTCGTCGTCTTCGACTGGCAGAAGCAAACCTTTACCGCCGACCTGGTCTTCGTGTTTCCCGTGGCGCTATGCCTGGCCATCGGGCTGGGAGCCGGGCATCCGGGAGCTGCATTGATCGCCGGCGGCGGCGCCATGACGGTGGGCTTCGGGTCTAAGCAGCAGATCGACGAGTCGCGGCTGCTTCCCATGATCCTGGCTTCGTTTGGAATCGCCTTCTCGACTTTTGCTGGCATGGTCGCCGGACACGCAAACGCCATCCTGATTCCGCTGGCCGCATTCTGGGGGCTGGGATACGGGCTGCTAACCGCGCGCGAAGCCGGATATGGCTGGGTGGGGCAGCAGTGCGTGGTCACGCTGCTGGTGGGCTCGGCCTTCCCCTTCTCGGCCCGGGCGGCGCTGGTGCGCGCTTCGCTGCTGCTGGCCGGCGGCGCGATTCAGGTCCTGTGGTCCAGCCTGACGCTGAGTCTCTGGGGGCAACTACGCGCCGACCTGCGGCGGCTGCGGTATTACGTCAGCGCCGAGCAGGAGGCGCTGCGCAGCATGTTCATCGAGGTTTCGGGGCAGGTAAAACGCTGGGACATCTCGGGCTCGGTGCTGCCGTATGCGCTGCGGCTGATGGTGACGCTGGCCATCAGCACGGAAATCTATCGTGAGCTGAAATTTGCCAGCGGTTACTGGATTCCCATGACCGCTCTGCTGGTGCTGAAGCCGGGCATTGCCGACACCGCCAGCCGGGCCATCGCACGCACTCTGGGCACGGTGGCCGGAGCCTGGCTGATCACAATACTGGTAGCGCACATTCATCCCACGCCGATTTGGCTGGCAGTGTTCACTGTGATCTTTGCGTGGCTGTCCTACGCGACCCTGAACGTGAATTACGCGCTCTTCGCGGTATTCATCACCGGCTATATCGTCTTCCTTCTGGCGCTGGCGACGATTCCCGAGGGAGAGATTGCCCTGCGGCGTGCGGTGAGCACCATCATCGGCGGAGCATTAGCGCTTACCGTGCGGCTGGTGGTGATCTGGCGGCGGAAGAAGGCTAGCTCAGAAGCGGTTAGCTGAAGTCCGGCCAGCTAAAAGCGGGTGGCTATGAGCCGGGTCGCTCCTCAGTCGTCCCTTCGGGACTCTGTTTTGGAATCATGATTACCCAGCACCTTGTGCTGGCTATTTTCGGGCGTCCCTTTGGAACTTGGGAGGAGCGGATTGCGGGTTGGCTTCACGCTTCTTTTGGCGGCCTGGGGCGCGGTCTCTGTGGCTGTTTGTTATGTTGTGGCTCTGCGATAGCGGCGGAAGTCTTCGACGATGGGCATGGCGGCGAGCACCAGCAGGATTGCTGCCAGCGGCAGAGTGAAGAGAAAACCCACGCGGCGGAATCCTAGTGCTCCGGTCACCCCTCCTACAAAGAACAGCGCAACAATCGAGAAGTGCAGGCGGAGCTTTTTTAGTTCCAAGATGCGGGTATGGTCTGCGGAAGGATCTGCGGCACGGCCGTTCTGCTGGCTGCGCGAGTAGACGAGGCGGCCGAGCGAGATGCCCATGTCGGTGACCATGCCGGTGAGGTGGGTGGTGCGGATGACCGCTCCGGAGAGTTTGGTGATGGTGGCGTTCTGCACTCCCATGGTGAAACAGAGCAGCGTAACTGTGCCGAAGACCGTGCGTCCGGCGATGAAGACGCGCCCGGTGAGGCCGAAGGCGATGAGCAGCGCGGCTTCCAGGATAAGGGGCAGGGCATACTCGCTCTCGAGATTGCGGGCACGCGCCCAGCGCACCATCAGCGTGGTCACGAAGGCTCCGCAGAGGAATGCGGTGACCGCACCCAGCCCTTTCAGCACGGGCAGGAAGCTGCCGTTGGCGAGGGCGTCCGCGGTGGACGAGACAATGCCGGTCATGTGCGAGGTGTACCTTCCCACGGCAAGAAAGCCTCCTGCGTTGGCGGCTCCGGCAATGAAGGCGAGGAAGCGGGCAAGATGGCGATTGGCCGCGTCGGTGCGCCGGCTGCTGGTCAACCGGCGCAGGTAAAGGAAAGGCATGATGGTTCATGATGGCAGGTTGGAGGCGGTGTTTGCGAGATGGAAGTGACCAATCTCGATAGCACCACTCGATCTGCGTCGCGCCAAATGTTAAATCTTTGCGAGCCAGGAAGAAGCTGCTTTTCTGAGGTGCTGATGAATGATCGTCTTCAAATAAGTCTGGTAGCGAAGCCCCAGCTTCTGAGCCTGGAGCTTTGCGAGTTCAATATCAGTCGCATCCAGGCGAATGGATGTCGCCACCGTCTGCGAGCGACGGGCGAGCGTACCCACTCCTAGTGTTCCATCTCTCGCTGCTTGCTTGAAAAGCGCGAGCGTTTCTTCAGGGTGGTTATCCCACCACTCTGCCTCTTCTTCTTCGGACTTGAATTCAGGAATTTTCGTAGTCTTGGTCACGTCTTTTTGCCTTTTGGGTCGAATAAAAATTCCGCTCTTTTCAATTTGCTGGGCGCGCTGTGACTACCCGGTACATGCCATCGCGTTCGTGACAACGACAAAGAGAACGCGGCCTGTATTTGTCTTGCCCAACTGGAGAAAGCGCGATTCTCCTTTGCGAACTGCTATGCCAATATCGATCGGCTGGTTCTCGATAACCTGTTCGGCTTCATCTGGCGTGACATTGTGCCGCGCGACGTGTTCCACATTCGCTTTGTTCCAGTCGAATTGCATGGCTCCCTAAGTCGTCCGGCATCCCGGAACATCGAGAACCATTTATGTGCCGTGAGTTGTCCTTTGGCTAGATACCTATAGTTTGGGAGTGTTTGCCTCTAAATGTTTCTGAGGTTGCCGCAAAAATGACATCTGCAGCCACCCGAATCTGTAATTATATTGTACCTATTTTGTAAGTACATTTTGAGAGGCATTTGGCCGGAGTAGAAGGAGTGTTCCTCACCTCAGATCGAGTGTCACTGCATTGACTTCACCACCGCCTCCGCATTACCTTTCACTGCAAGCGCGCAAGGGCGCTTCCAGTCCGCGGAAAGGGCTTAGCCCACCTCATCGATTTGCCAGGTCCATACAATTCGAATCTTCTTTCAGCCTGGGTGCGGACACGGGCGACACTTGAAAGGAGATTTTCATGAGCAAGCAGCTTCCTGCGCGTCCCCACCTCGAACAACTCAAGAAACAAGCCAAGGTCCTGCTCAAAGGCCATCAGGCGGCGAGTCCGCATGCTGTGCAGCTGATACGGGAATTTCATCCGCGATGGAAGGATGCGGATGAGGCGGCTGTCCGCGATGCGAAGCTTCTGCTGGCCGATGCGCAGCTGGCCGTCGCGCGCGAGTACAGCTTTGAGAGTTGGGCCAAGTTGAAGGCTGAGGTGTTGCGGCGCTCTCCTGCTGTGGCAGATAGCGATGCATTCCGTGATAACGCCAAGGCGCTGCGCGATGCGGCGGGGCGGGGCGACCTGGCGGGGATGGCGGCGCTGCTCGATGCGCATCCCGAGATCATCGACGACGCGGGCGGCGAGGGGATACGCACGGCGCTGCATCGGGCGGTCTTCGGCGCGCAGGAGGGTGCGGTGCGGCTGCTGCTGGAGCGGGGGGCCGATCCGAATATCCGCTGCGAAGGAGACAATGCGTATCCGCTGCACTTTGCGGCGGAGAAGCAATTGCTTTCGATCGTCCGTTTGCTCGTGGAAGCAGGCGGGGACACGATCGGCGAGGGCGACTATCACGAACAGGGCGTGCTGGGCTGGGCCGCGGGGTGGGCCTATGTCGATCCCGAGCCCGAAGTGGTGGAGTACCTGCTGGCACACGGGGCGCAGCACACGATCTTTACCGCGACGGCGCTGGGTGACGTGGAGGCGATCCGCAGGCTGGTGGCGCAGTCGCGCGAAAACCTGAATCGCCGCATGGACATGGGAAACCGGCGGCGCAGGCCGCTGCACCTGGCGGCGATCAAGAAGCAGCCGAGGGCAGTAGCAGCATTGCTCGGTCTGGGTGCGGATATCGAGGCGTTGGACGAGGCCGGATTTTCGCCGCTGGATCAGGCAGCGATGACGGGGCAGGCAGAGATTGCGCAGTTGCTGCTCGATCATGGTGCGAAGGTGCGTCTGCCGGCGGCCGTGGCGCTCGAACGCAAGGATGATGTCGCCCTGTTGATGCGCCGCGATCCCGATGGCCTGAAGCCGGGATGCCGGTGGGGCACGCTCATCGTGCGCGCGGCGGAGCAGTGCAAGGGAGAGCTGGGCGGGCGCGTCGTCGAGGCGCTGGTGGCGGCGGGAGCGGACGTGAATGTGCGCGACGAGACCAAGTTGGCCATCGATATGACCCATGGATTCACGGCGCTGCATGCCGCGGGATGGTACGGCAACCTGAGCGCAGCGGATGCGTTGCTGCGGCATGGTGCGCAGGTGCGAGTGCGTGAGGAGAAGTATCATGGCACTCCGGCGGGGTGGGCGGATTACTCCGGGCATATCGAGGTGCGCGACCGTATTCTGCAGGAGCCGGTGGACATGATTGAAGCCGTCCAGTACTGGCTGAAGGATCGGATCACAGCGATTCTGCGCGACGATCCGGGGGCGCTGGAGCGGCGGTTTGAGGAGTACGGGCTGTATCCAACCGATGCCGAGGGGTGGTTTACGCCGCTGGCCTACGCGGCTTCGCGGAGGTGGGTGGAGATGGTGCGGTTTCTGCTAGAGCTAGGCGCGGATCGCGAGTTGCGGTCTCCGGAAGGCAAAACGCTGGTGGAGATGGCGGAGGGATATCCGGAGATCATGGCGAGGCTGCGAGGCCTCTAAACCCACGGCTCAAATTCGAGACGTGGGGCACCCCATCGTGGGGATTCGTGGTTTGAAGTCGAAGGATCGCACGAAGCGACCAACGGGAGCGAAGCACGCGAATCAGAACGGCGGCGAAGCCGCGTGTGCCTGGACGGCCAGTCCCTATTCGACTTCCTGTTTGGCTTTGTAGCCGTCTCTGGCGATGATGTCGTACTTCAGAGGCTTGTGCTTTTCATCCTGCATTTTGAGCGGGTGGCCTTCGTTGTCGACCAGCTCGATGTGGATCTTGCGGTAGGTGCCGTCCTGCTTGTTGTTGGTGGGCTTGTAGGAGAGCACGTACTGGTTGCGGATGGACTCGTTGATGAGGCCAAAATCGTCGGCCAGCTCGCCCTGGAAGCGCGGGAAGAAGGCCATGCCGCCGGTCATGCGGGCGAAGGTGTTCATCTGGTTATCGGCCTGCAGGTAATCCATTTCGCGAATCTGCGCGCCCATGCCTCCACGGCCCTCGGTCATAGCACGTACGAACTGGCCGGTGCCGATAGTGAAGATCGTTACATTAGGCGTGGCCTTGATCTTGGCGAGGACTTTGTCGAGGGTGATCTTCGAGAAGGTGTCGCGGCCGGAAGAGATGAGCACAATATATTTGCGGCCTTCGACGCGGCTGAGACGATCGAGCGTCTGATAGAGCGCGTCGAAGAGGTTGGTCTCTTTCCACATGGGGATGGTGAGCTGATTCAACGAATCCATGACCACACGCTTGTCGGTGGTGAAATCGGTGAGAATCTGCGTGTGCATGTCATAAGTCATGACGGCGATGTAGTCATCGGGCCGCAGCTCCTGGGAAAAGACATAGGCCGCATTGCGCATGTCATAGATGAAGTAATAACTGTTGGCGGCGAATTCGAGCAAAAGGACAGCAGTGATCGGCGCTTTGATCTGCTGAAAATTGGCGATCTCCTGCTCTTTGCCATCTTCGTAGACGCGGAAGTTGTCCTGCTTGAGGTTGGGCACGAACTGGTGGGTCTTCTCGAGGATCACGCCTACATCCACCGTAACCACGGGCACATCGACGCGGAGCGAGTAGTTTTCCAGTCCGGGAGGGTTCTTGACCTTGGGTTCAGGCGGTGGAGGGGGCGCCGGCTCATCCTTCTCCTTCTTCTTGGGGATGGCGATAGAGCCGTTGTCACCCGTGGGTCCGCCGGCGTCCGGAGCGGTCTGATCCTGCTGATTAGGCTGCGTGGCCGGCTGCTGCTGAGCAGGCGTTGACTGGCTGGGCGGTGTGCTTTGCTGCGCGGGGGCCTGAGCCAGAAGAAGCAGGGCGGTCAGCGAAACTGCGGACAGGACGGAAGCAGGTTTCATAACTAGCCTCAATTGTGAGACTCCGAGCGAATTGCGGCAAGGGCGACTTGTCGCCAGATCAATTTCCAGAGGCGGTCCGGCGCGGCCGACCGCTTCGGTTTCATCCATGTATGAGACGTCGGGAGCTGATTTTTAGCTGACAAACGGGATTTCCGGAATTGCCTTAGTCTAAAAGACGTGCAAAAGCTTCGAAAAGACATCACCCTGGCGGCGCTGCTTCTGGGGGCGATGCACACTTCGTTACTGTCCGGGCAAAACGCCCTTGCCGCTGGAGGCAGCTCCGAGCCTCCGCCCTCCACAAAATTTTTCCTTCTGAAAGACATTCACCGCGGACTGCGCGGGACGGCTTACACCGTCTTCGAAGGCACCAAGCCGGAGCCGATGGACGTGGAGATCCTGGGCGTGCTGCACAACGCCATTGGGCCGCATCAGGACATGATTCTCGCCCGCCTGCACGGCACCAAGCCGGAATACACCGGCGTAGTCGCCGGCATGAGCGGCAGCCCGGTGTACATCGACGGCAAGCTGGCCGGAGCGCTCGCTTTCCGCATCGGCGAGTTCAGCAAAGAACCGATTGCGGGAATCACTCCGATCGAGGAGATGCTGGAGGTTCGGGACGAGGGAACTGGGGACAAGGCGCAAGCCTCGGAGCTCAGAGCTCAAAGTTTGTCAGGAAATAAAAGTGATGGGGCGCAGCTGGCCTCTGTTTCCCTGTCCTCGGAATTGGGCGGAGCGGCTGGTGGTTCTGATCTGATTCGGCCGATCGACACTCCTCTGGTGTTTTCGGGATTTGGTCCCGAGGCGTTGGCGCTTTGGAAAGAGCATGCGCCTGCGCTGGGATTGACTCCGGTCGCGGGGCTGGGAGGGTCTTCTTCCGAGACGCCGCAGCCTGATCCGATCGTTCCCGGTTCGGCGGTGAGCGCGATCCTGGTGCGCGGCGATCTTGACATTTCCGCCACCTGCACCGTGACCTATGTGGATCCGAAGAACCTGCTGGCCTGTGGTCATCCCATTACGCAGTTCGGACAGGTGTCGATGCCCATGACCAAGGCCGAGGTGGTGGCGACGCTGCCATCGCCCTACAACGCATTCAAAATCATCAACACTACGGAGACGGTCGGCACGTTCACAGAGGATCGCGAGACGGCGATCATGGGCGAGTTCGGGGTGAAGGCGCGCATGATCCCGCTCACCGTACACGTGGCGGAGAACGGCGAAAAGGCGGGGGAGAAGACGCTGCATCTCGAGGTCATCGATCAGGAGCAGGTCACGCCTTCGGCTGTGATGGTCTCGGTTTTTCAGGGGCTGATGCAGTCGAACTTCTACGGCGCCGAGACGACCTACCGCGTGCATGCGGCGGTGAAGTTGAAGGGGTATCCCGATCTGAACTTCGAGAACCTGATCGCGCCGAGCGATTTGGCCCCTTCGAACCTGATGACGGCTCTGGTGCTGGGCGAACGCTTTAACCGGCTTTACGCGAATGCGGCACGCCTCACGCCGATTGAGAGCGTGGAGCTGCATGTGGATGCGATTCAAGGCCGCAGGACGATGCAGATCCAGGGTGCGCAGATCAGCGAGACCGAGGTGCGCGGCGGCGACACGGTTTCGATTGAAGCCAGGCTGCAGCCGTGGCGCGGCGAAGTGAAGAACATCCGCATCCCGGTAAAGCTGCCGCCGACTCTGCCCGCGGGCCGGGTGCGATTGCTGGTGAGCGATGGCGGCACTCTGGACCGATTGATGCAACCCCTGCAGCCAAATGGTCCGGCGCTGGATGTGGCGGCGACGATTGCGCAGCTAAACAGCCAGCACGCCGGAGACCGGCTCTATGTAACGCTGCTTGCGCCCGACCCGCAGGTGGCAATCGATGGGCAGACGCTGACCGCAGTGCCTCTATCGATGGCCAATGCAATGGAGCCGGCGCGCGACAATCATGCGATGTCGCTCAGCGGCGAATCAGCGGTGCCTCTGGGGTCGGTAAATGTGGATGCTGTGCTCACCGGGCAGCAGGTCATCACACTCCGGGTAGAATGAGTGGGGTTCCGGATGCATTCCCCCGATTGCTGCCGGTTTAGCCGTTTATGGCTGGGCATTTTTTGACGGAATGGACGGCGCGACTGGTGCTTACACATCTACATCTTCAGTTGTAATGCTCGAATACCCGGTTGCGGAGCAACTCGAGACTTGATAATTATGGTTTCGCAATCCCACACCGGTGTGCCGAGTAGAAGGACGAAACAGGTCGAGACCAGATGGCATTGATACAGGGCTATGCAGTGCACGCGGCCGGGGCAGAACTATTGCCGTTCAAGTATGACCCGGGCGAGATCAACCCATACGATGTGGAAGTGCGAGTAACGCACTGCGGCATCTGCCATTCTGACGCTCACCTGATCGACAACGACTGGGGCAACAGCCAGTACCCATTGATTCCGGGTCACGAGATCGTGGGCACGGTATCGGCTCTAGGCTCCGCCGTGGTCGGACTGGAGATCGGCGAGCGCGTCGGCATTGGCTGGCAATCGAACTCCTGCGGACGGTGCGAGTGGTGCCGGCAGGGGCAGGAAAATCTTTGCGCGAACGCGCAGCCCACCTGTGTTCATCGCCACGGTGGATTTGCCGAGGCGATCCGCGTGAACGCGCGTTTTGCGGTGCGGATTCCCGATGCACTATCCAGTGAAGAAACGGCTCCCCTGATGTGCGCCGGTATCACGGTGTACTCGCCAATCCGCCAGCTGGGCATCAATCCCTCCTCCCGCGTGGGCGTCATCGGCATCGGCGGTCTGGGACACCTGGCGCTGCAGTTTGCCCGTGTCTTCGGCGCGGAGGTGACAGCATTTTCGACTTCTTCCAGCAAGGAGCAAGAAGCGCTGGAGATGGGCGCGCACCACTTTGTGAACTCCCGCGAATCGAAGTCGGTGAATGGACTGGCGGGAAGCTTCGACCTCATCATCTCGACGATCAATGCCGATCTGGACTGGGCGGCTTTTGTGAACACGCTGCGTCCCCACGGAACGCTGTGCTTTGTTGGGGCGCCTCCCAAAACCATCTCAGTGCCGGCATTCCCGCTCATCTCGGTGGCGCGAAGCGTCTGCGGGTCGAATACTGGAAGTCCAGGCGGAATTCTCGAAATGCTGGGCGTTGCGGCACGGCATGGCGTTAAGGCGAAGATTGAGAATTTCAAGATGTCAGAGGCGAATCAGGCACTGAACCGGCTGAGGAAGAGCCAGGTGCGGTACCGGGCGGTGCTTGGGAACTAGCTGGTGACGCGGTTAGCTCAAGTTCGATCAGCTAACCGCTTTTTAGCCACTCGGACTTGAGCTGCCGTCCCCCTGCTAGACTTTCTCAAGCATGATGCGCCGTTCTTTCCCTCTCCTTCTCACCCTCCTGTCCTTCCCACTTCTTCCCGCACTCGCTCATTCGCAGGGCACGCGTCTCTGGTCGCAGTCGCGATTCGATGAGCTGGAGAAAGGGAAGCCGGACGGAGTTGCCATCACCAGCGACGGGCATCTGCAGGCCGGTCCGTCGAGCCGGATGGTGCTCACGACGCCCTCCACCTACGTATGGTCGGTGGCCGCGGATCGCGAAGGGAACGCTTATCTTGCGACCGGTACTCCGGCAACGGTTCTGCACGTTACTCCGGACGGAAAATCGACCAAGCTGTTTTCGTCGAAGGATCTGAGTGTGCAGGTGGTGCGCGTGGGGCCGGATGGCGCGGTGTATGCGGCGACGCTGCCTTCGGGGAAAGTCTACAAGCTCGATCCGCAAGCTGCCGATCGCAATGAGGACAATGCGACTGTAGTCTTCGATCCGGCAACAACGGCGGAGAAGCCGAAGTACGTCTGGGATATGGCCTTCGATCATGAAGGCAGGTTGTACATTGCGGCGGGCGGTCCAGCTGGGATCTATCGTGTCGCGGCGGGGCAGAAGCCGGAGCTGTTCTTCAAAAGCGACGAGCAGCATATCCGCGCGCTGGCTTTCGATGCAGCCGGAAACCTGATCGCGGGATCGGATGGGACGGGGCTGGTCTATCGCATCGACAAAGCCGGTAAGGGATACGTGATCTACGACGCTCCCAAGCGCGAGATCACTTCCGTCGCGGTTTCGCCGCAGGGGCTGGTTTATGCAGCGGCTGTTGGCGAAAAGGGACACACCACGCTGCCCGCTTTGCCGGTGCAGGGCAATGCAAATATCACTGCGACCATCACCATCGTGCAGCCGGGATCGGTGCAGGCCTTCAACGGCAACACCGTCATTCCGGATGGCACGGAGATCTACGAGATTGCCGCGAACGGCGCGCCGCGCAAGCTTTGGTCAGGGCATGACGACATCGTCTACGCGCTGCGCTGGACGCCCGAAGGGCTGATGGCCGCTACCGGTAATCGCGGCCGTGTCTACCGTATTCATGAAGACGGAACCTATGCGGACATTGCACACCTTGAAGCATCGCAGGCGACGGGTTTTGCCGACTCCGGGCGCGGGACCTATATTGCGACCGCAAATACCGGCAAGGTATATCTGCTCTCGCACGGTGACGCCGCCGAGGGAACATACTCAAGCGATGTCTTCGATGCCGGCGTCTTCTCGCAGTGGGGACGCGCCGAGGTGAGTGGCGCAGCGAGCAGCTTCGATCTCTTCGCACGCGCAGGGAACGTCGACAATCCGGAGCGCGCATGGAGCGACTGGAAGAAGGTCACGCCGAACGACGGATCTCTGGCACTCGATCCTGCACGCTTTGTGCAGTGGAAAGCGGTGCTCCACCCCGGTGCGGATGTGGCTTCAGTGGGATTGAATTACCTGCCGGTGAACGTGGCCCCGGTGGTCGATGAGCTGGTGGTCGAAGTGGGGGCGCGGGTCAATGCGCAGGGCATGATGCCGCAGGTACCGCAGCAGACTACGATCAACTTTCCGTCGTCGCAGAGTGCGAATGTGATCGCTTTTCCTTCCGAGCCGGGCCGCGAGCCTCTGGCAGCGATGAAAGACAAGACTGCGATCACGGCGCGCTGGCTGGCGCACGACGACAATGGCGACGAGCTGACGTTCTCGGTTTTCTATCGCGGCGAAGGCGAGCAGAACTGGCATCTGCTGAAAGACAAGGTGACAGAGCGCTATTTGAGCTTCGATGCGACCACGCTGCCCGATGGGCCATACCGCGTCAGGGTGATCGCCAGCGATGCGCCTTCGCATAACCCGGGCGAGGCGCTCACCGGCGACCGCACCAGCGAACGGTTCCTGATCGATACGACGCCGCCGGCGGTGACCGGAATGACCGCGCACATGGTGGACGGCAAGATTCATGTCGAATTGACGGCGACTGACGCCGCCACTCCGATTGCGCACGCCGAATATTCGGTGGACGCGGGGCCGTGGCAATATGTGCAGCCGGTGGGCAAGATATCCGATTCGCTTACGGAGAAATTTGCCTTCGATGCGCCGTTGAATCCGCCTACACCCGGTTCGGTTATTCCGGTGAATGCTGCGGAGCATCTGATCACCGTGCGCGTGTATGACCGGTATGAAAATGCGGTCGCAGCCAAGACGGTAGTGCATTAACCAACTCCGATGCGTTTTGAATTCTTTGTAGCTGCGCGATATCTGAGAGCGAAGCGCCGCCAGGCGGTGGTGGGCGTGATCACGACCATCTCTGTCGTGGGCGTGGCGGTGGGTGTGGCTTCGTTGATCATCGCGCTGGCCATCACCAACGGCATGAGCCGCGATCTGCGCGACCGCCTGGTCAGCTCGACGGCGCATGTCGACCTCATGCGCGTGCAGAACGACGGCATCAAGAACTGGCGGGAGCTTACCGACCGCCTGCGCAAGCTGCCGCATGTTACGGCGGATGCGCCGGGGCTCTACGAGCCGGTGCTGGTGGGGCGCGGATCGCTCTCCGGCGGCGCCATGCTGAAGGGAATCATTCCGCAATACGAAAACACGGTGAGCGGCATCCTCACCCATCTGGAGTCGGGATCGGCTGCGGAGCTCGCGCCGCTTTCTTCCGACGCTACGGATAACGCCGATGAAGCGACACCGCCGCTGGTCATCGGATACGATCTGGCCAATACGCTTGACGCGAAGGTAGGGTCGACGGTGAACGTCATCAGCCCGCAGGGCTCGCTTACGCCGTACGGATTGATCCCGAAATACCAGCGCTTCCGCATCGTGGGCATCTTTCATTCCGGCTTCTATCAATACGATTCGAGCTTCGGTTTTGTGCGGCTCAAGGATGCCCAAGCATTGTTTGGCGAGCCCGATCTGGTGTCGGTGATCTCCTTCAAGGTCGACGATCTTTATCACGCTGATCGCGTGGGTCGCGAGATTGAGGCCGCGGCGGGCGCCGGCTTTCTTACCACGAACTGGATGGAGCAGAACCGCGAGCTCTTTCGTGCGCTGCGCCTGGAGCAGGTGGTGACCTTTATCGTCATCGGACTGATCGTGTGCGTGGCGGCGCTGAATATCCTGATCGCACTGACCATGATGGTGATGGAAAAGACCAAAGATATCGCCGTGCTGATGTCGCTGGGTGTGCGGCCGGCGCAGATTCGGCGCATTTTCCTGATGCAGGGATTCCTCATCAGCGTGGTCGGCACGGCGTTAGGGTTGGTGCTCGGATACATGCTCTCTTGGGCCGGAGGGCACTATCGCTTTCCGCTGTCTGCAGAGATATATTCGATCGACTATCTGCCTTTTGCGCCGCGCCTGCTCGATGGCGTAACGGTGACGTTGCTTTCGCTGGGTGTATCCCTGCTGGCAACGATCTACCCTTCAAGCTCGGCGGCGAAGGTGCTGCCGGCAGAGGCTTTGCGCTACGAGTGAAGATCTACCGCGCCATCCCGGCTCTGCTTCTCCTGATTTTCTTCGCTGCAGGGCAGCCAGGTTTTGGCTATTCGGTACTGACGCATCAGCAGATCATCGATCTGGCATGGAAGGATTCGATCCGGCCGGTACTGCTGAGCCGGTATCCCAATACAACCGAGGCCGAGCTGCGACGGGCACAGGCTTTTGCCTACGGCGGCTGCGCCATCCAGGACGCGGGCTACTATCCCTTCGGCCATGAGTTCTTCAGCGAGCTGACTCACTATGTTCGCACCGGCGATTTTGTTGCGACGCTGATTCGCGACTCCCGCAACGTGGACGAACTGGCCTTCGCTCTGGGCGCGCTTTCTCACTACGTTGGAGACAGCTATGGGCATCAGGACGCCACCAATCCCTCGACGGCGATTGAATTTCCCAATCTTGCCGCGAAGTATGGGCCGGTGGTGACCTACGATGAGAGCCCGCACGGGCACGTGCGGACGGAGTTTGCTTTCGATATCAACCAGCTGAGCAAGCGGCGGTTTGCACCGTCGGCGTATTTGCAGCACATCGGGCTGCAGGTTCCTGCGCGGCTGCTGGAGCAGGCTTTCTTCGATACTTATGGTCTCGACCTGCGCACCATGATGACGGATCGCAAGGCGGCTATCGGCAGCTATCGCCGCGCCGTCCGTACCTTTATCCCGGACTTCGCTTACGCGGAGGTGCTGCTGCATAAGAAAAATTTTCCTGACGACCTGCCATCACCGGAGTTCGATACCTTTCAGAAGCGGCTGGCTGATGCTGACTTCAAGAATGGCTGGGAGAAGTACAGGAAAAAGGCCGGGCTGCGGACCCATCTGCTGGCCTTCGTGATTCTCATCGTGCCTAAGATCGGGCCGATGTCGTATCTGGCGATTCGCGGGCCGAATCAGGATACGGAGCAGAAATATGTCGCCAGCGTGAACCGCACCATGGACCGCTACGAGCAGGTGCTCGGGGAGCTGGTAAAGCAGCCTGCGGGTGATCCGCGCGTGGTGATGCAGCTGGAAAATCGCGATCTCGATACCGGCTACCGGGTGAAACCTGGGTCGTATCCTTTGACCGACAAAACCTATGCCGAGCTTCTGGACAAACTGACGAAACACGGCAGTCCAGTGCCGGAAGAGCTCAAGCAGGACATCGAGGGCTACTATTCCGATCCGAATGCCCCGATCGTGACCAGGAAACACAAGAAGGCATGGGCACGCGTGCAGAAGGAACTGGCTCAGTTGCAGACAATGCCGGTAGTTCAAGTGCATGCCGCAGAGTGACGGGTATAACTCCGAACAATCGGCGATTGCTACGAATGTGTGCATGTCTTTGCCGATAGCGATGAGGTCTGGCAGCGTGATGACCACGGAGGCTGCATTGCCAGCCGGCGAGCCCCTGTAAACCAGGTAGGCGGACGATAGGCAAGTTCTTTCCAGCCGATTTGCGAAGCCATTTACGGTTCGCGATTGTCTCCCGTGACGCTTTTTTGCGAGCGGGATTCGTTTAACCCTCTGCATCGAGACGAAACTTAGCAGCATCCTTTATTTCCATTTTGTGTTCAGTAGTGATACAGGTAGATATGGCCCCCTCCTCATCCCCGTCACCCGCTGCGGCGGTGTCCGGCATCCCCGGGATGAGTCCTTTGCGTAATATCGAACATCCAAATGCCATAGAAGTTAGGAACCTGCGTAAGGAATATGCGACGGGCCGTGGCCGTTTGGTGCTGTTCGACGGGCTGAGCTTTGATGTAGCCGAGGGAGAAATGCTCGCCATTGTCGGCGAGTCTGGAGCGGGTAAAAGCACACTTTTGCACATCTTAGGCGCTCTTGATACCCCTTCTGGCGGTGACGTATACTGCGCCTCAATCCCGTTGAAGAACATGTCCTCCAGCCAGGCTGCCTCCTTTCGCAATCGCGAGGTGGGTTATGTGTGGCAGTTCCACTATCTCCTGCCGGAGTTTTCCGCGGCCGAGAATGTAGCTATGCCGCTGCTGGCCCGGGGTGAGAGCAAGAGCAAAGCCCTGAAAATTGCAGCTAAGTGGCTCAGCGAAGTAGAGTTGGCCGATCGCGCTCAGCACCGCGCGGGGGAGCTTTCCGGGGGCGAGCAGCAGCGCGTATCCCTCGCTCGTGCTCTGGTGACGGAGCCCAAAGTGTTACTTGCGGATGAACCGACGGGGGATTTGGACAGCCGCACCGCTGGTGTAGTGTTTGAGCTCATTCGGCGATTGCATGAAACGCATCGTCTAACCTCCGTGGTGGTAACGCATAATGCGGAGTTAGCATCTCGATGTAGCAGGATTTTGCGTCTGGAAAAAGGGCGCATGGAAGAAGAGGTTGCCTCGCGGGCCAATTGACGCGAGGTGTAAGGACCGGGCGAGATTCGCCAGGTCGAATGTGAGATGGATGCAGGCAGGGCAAAGAATGCATCCGTGGGCCGCACCAGCAGATGGGCGTTTCACTTTTTGTCTAGTTATAGGCAGATTGGTGCGGTGATATAGGACGAGGACTCTCAGCGCTTTCGGTATTCGGCGGGAACCAGCCGCAGAGGCCTTAAGCGATACGGGTCTTTCAATAGCAATACCAGGGGGAACATGTTCGAACGCTATACGGAAAAGGCACGGCGCGTCATCTTCTTCGCGCGGTACGAGGCAAGCCAGTTCGGCTCCCCGTACATCGAGACAGAGCACTTGCTGCTCGGTCTTCTGCGCGAAGACAAAGCGTTGACCAATCGCTTCCTTCGCTCACATGCATCGGTTGAATCAATTCGCAAGCAGATTGAGGGACACACCACCATTCGCGAGAAGGTGTCTACCTCAGTCGATCTGCCGCTCTCGAACGAATGCAAGCGGGTTCTGGCCTATGCCGCGGAAGAGGCCGAACGGTTATCGCACAAACATATTGGAACGGAGCACCTGCTCCTGGGCCTGCTGCGCGAAGAGAAGTGCTTCGCGGCGGAGATCCTCCATGAGCGCGGCCTGAAGCTGCTCGCCATTCGCGAGGAGCTGGCGCGGACCACGCAGGAGAAGGCTCCGCAGCAGCAGCGGAATCGCGAGTCGAGCCTGCTGGCTGAATTCTCGCGCGACCTGACCCAGGCGGCGTTGGACAATCAGCTTGATCCGCTGGTGGGACGCGACGGGGAACTGGAGCGCGTGATTCAGATTCTCTGCCGCCGCACCAAGAACAACCCAGTGCTGATCGGCGAACCCGGCGTGGGCAAGACCGCCATCGTCGAAGGCCTGGCCCAGCGCATCTCCGACGGCGATGTGCCCAGCTTCCTCGCCGACAAGCGGGTACTGGCGCTCGACCTGTCGCTGATCGTTGCCGGAACCAAGTACCGCGGCCAGTTTGAAGAGCGGCTGAAGACCATCATGAAGGAGCTGATGGAGAATCAAAATTCCATCATCTTCATCGACGAGCTGCACACTCTGGTGGGTGCGGGATCGGCGGAAGGCTCGCTGGATGCTGCGAACATTCTGAAGCCTGCACTTTCGCGCGGCGAGATTCAGTGCGTCGGCGCAACCACGCCTGCGGAATATCGCAAGTCGATCGAGAAGGACCGCTCGCTGGAACGGCGCTTCCAGGCGGTAAAGGTTCCACCTCCCAATGAGGAAGACGCGATCAAGATCATCATGGGCATCAAGGACCGCTATGAGAAGTTCCATGCGGTCAGCTATACCGATGATTCGATCGAGTTCGCAGTCTCGCACTCGAACCGTTATATCCCGGATCGCTTCCTCCCGGACAAGGCCATCGATCTGATCGACGAAGCCGGAGCTCGCGTGAAACTGCGCCAGACTTCGCTGCCCGAAGAGATTACCGAGGTCCAGAAGCGGATCAAGTTCATCGTGCACCGCATGGAAAACGCCATCGCGAACCACGAGTTCGAGAAGGCGCGCTTCTATTCGGACGAAGAGCGCAAGGAGCGCGAAAACCTGCGCGCGCTGCGCGACAAGTATCACCTCGACGACTCAACCGCGGGCATTGTCTCGCGCGAAGACATCGAGGACGTAGTAAGCCGCTGGACCGGCGTGCCGATTACTTCGATAAAGGAAGAAGAAACCCAGAAGCTGCTGCGCGTCGAAGGCGAACTGCACAAGCGCGTGATCTCGCAGGACAAGGCGATCTCGGCGTTGGCGCGTGCCATCCGTCGCTCGCGTGCCGGCCTGAAGTCACCTCATCGCCCCATCGGTTCATTCCTGTTCCTGGGACCGACCGGCGTCGGCAAAACGGAGATGGCGCGCACCCTGGCGCAGTTCCTCTTCGGATCGGAGAAATCGCTGATCCGCTTCGATATGTCGGAGTTCATGGAGAAGCACTCGGTCTCGAAGCTGATCGGATCGCCTCCGGGATATGTGGGCTACGAGGAAGGTGGTCAGCTCACGGAACGTGTGAAGCGGTCGCCGTACTCGGTCGTCCTTCTGGACGAAATCGAGAAGGCGCATCCGGATGTGTTCAATATCCTGCTGCAGGTCTTTGAAGATGGTCAGCTGACGGACGGCCTGGGCAACACGGTCGACTTCAAGAACACCATCATCATCATGACCTCGAACATCGGCGCGCGTCACCTGCAGCGCAAGCAGGGACTCGGCTTCCAGAGCGAGCGCGAAGAAATGGTGATGGACAAGATCGAAGACCTGGTGAAGAACGAGGTGAAGAGAACCTTCAACCCCGAGTTCCTTAACCGTATCGACGAGATCATCCTCTTCCAGTCGCTGACCGATGCCGACCTGATCCAGATTGTCGAGCTGCTGATGGCTCAGCTGAATGCGAATCTGGTGCAGAAGGCGATCACCATCTCGGTGACCGACGACGCGAAGAAGTGGATCCTCGACAAAACACTGACCGACCGCAGCTACGGAGCGCGTCCGCTGCGCCGCGCACTGCAGCGTTACGTGGAAGATCCGCTGTCCGAGGCGCTGATTGCAGGCGGCATCTCCGAGCGGCCGGCGTTTCTCGAGGTTTACCTCGAGAACAACCAGCTCTACTACCGTCCCATCGGCAAGGAAGGCGTCGATAAGGCGGAGGGCGTGTTGCTGTACAACAGCTAGGCAATTGTGAGCCAAAGTGAAAGCCCCGAATCGAAACCGATTCGGGGCTTTTTACTTTGCCTGAGGTTCGCGAAATTGGCGATCCCTTTAGATCTGGACGACTTTCTTGGCTGCGCTTACCGCGTTGGAGGCAGACTCGACAACGTCATCGACGATGTCCTTGCCGCGCTTGACGTACTTTTCGGTGTGGTCGGAGAGGGTGTCGGCGGCGTCCTTCAGGTAGTCGCCGGCGTCTTCAAAGCTGCGACGCAGTTGGCGGCGGGTCTTCTCGCCGGTCTGGGGTGCATAGATCAGAGCCACAACGGCGCCGGCAGCCACTCCCACGGTAAATACTGCCCAAAACTTGATTGCATTCATAATGGCAAACCCTCCATCCGTCTTCACGGTATACCCGCTATGAGATAGCTGCAAGCGTTCATTGGTTGCTGGGACGCCGGGTTGCCTCTCTACCCAAAGGTGTTAGGTGCAAATAGCACTTCCCTCTAGGGGGGTATCCGGAAGTGCTATAGCTGATCCTGCCTACCTGAGAGATTCTGGTTGTGCCAGGAAGCCAAGACGGTTTCCTCAGAAAGGGCCAGATACCATGCACGATTTCCTGCTAGCTGCCACACTCGCTTTCATGATTCTCTTACCCTGCATCGTAGCTTCGGCCAGCGGCAAATCGAGCGAAGAGGAAGTGTAGTCAAACTTCCCACCTCGACCGGCTTCACCGTTACCTGCAATGCCTTGGTTCCACTCGCTACAAAGTTCCATTAGGTCCCGTTTTCATTCCAGATACTCCGTACTGCTGTAAAAGAAGCAAAGGCATCATACGTACTGACCGAAAGAGAAAAAGGCCGCTAACCAGCGGTCTTTTTTGTTGGGCACCTGCCCGATCCAGCGTGCCGTATACTTGGATCGTTGGCGGTATTGCTCCTGACGCATTAAGGCTCGGCAAGGCTAGCCGCCAGATTCGGGTTCGTTGACTGGTTTTCGTTCTGCGTCGATCCTGCTATGGCCGCCAGGCGGATTGTTCTATTGCTGACCACGTTGCTGGTGTCTGCCCTTTGCCCGGCCTTCTCCGGGCCACCGCAAATCCGCACGTCTGCGAGCTCTGCTCATCGAAGCGCCCCGGTTTCCCAGACCCCCATTTCCCAGACCAGGAGCCATAACCCGGCAAATTTAAGCGCGATCGATCCGGACGGATGCCGTGAGTGCCACTCTCCGGAAGTGAACGCTTACGCGCGGTCCGCCATGTCACGCTCCATGCGGCCCGGAGGGCAGGAGCCGGCGGGAAAAGTTGAGGTCTCAAGCACCACGATCAGTGTCGTCTCCTCCGCTGCGGGGGCTCAGCAGCAATTGAAGAGGGACGGGAAGACGGACACGTTTCGCGTCGACTACGTCGTCGGATCAGGCAGTCATGCCAGCGGCTATCTGGTCGATCTCAGCAATCACCTCTTTCAATCTCCAATTGCCTTTTACCCGAGCCAGCACGCGTACGGTCTGGCTCCAGGATATGAGGGCGAGAGCGATCCTGACTTTACGCGGCCGGTGACAGAGGGCTGTCTTTTCTGCCATGCGGGCGCATCGGATCATGTTGCGGGGACGCAGAACGAGTATGCGGCGAAACCGTTTTCGCACCTGGCGATCGGCTGCGCCCGCTGCCATGGATCGGCGGAATCGCACTTGAAAGATCCGCAGCCGGGGACGATTGTGAACCCGGCGAAGCTCGAAGGCTCGGCGCGAGACAGCATCTGCGAGCAATGCCACCTGATGGGTGTGGCGCGCGTGTTGAATCCGGGAAAACAATTTTCTGATTTCAAGCCGGGAGAGCCGCTGGAATCCACCTTCACGGTCTACCGGAACAGTCTGCCGCCGGGAGAAACCGCGAAGTTCAAGGTGATCAGCCACGCGGAGCAGCTGGCGTTGAGCCAGTGCGCGCGCAACAGCGGAGGCAAGCTGTGGTGTGGCACCTGCCACGATCCCCACGCCGATCCCATGCAGCCGGCGGCGTATTACCGGGCAAAATGCCTGTCGTGTCATGCCGGCGCGTTTCCTGCAACGCATCCTTCCGTTTCGAGCAACTGCATCGGCTGCCATATGCCGCGGCGCGACGCGAAGGATGGAGGGCACACGGCGTTCACGGATCATCGCATTCAGAGCCGGCCCGAGCCCGAGACTGAGGCAACGCAGACGCTGGATATCTCCGCGTGGCGCGAACCCGCTGAGGATTTGCGGGAGCGCAACCTGGGAATTGCTTCGATTGAGGTAGGTATTGAGCGCCAGTCTCCGGCGTTTCTGGTGCGCGGCTATCGCATGCTGACCGATGTGCAGCAGCCGTTCGCGAAAGACGCTGAGATATTTACGGCGATGGGTGGGGCGCTTCTGCTGGGGAAGCAGTATTCCGAAGCACAGCAGGCTTATGCGCGAGCCTTTGAGCTCGATCCAACCTCAGCGCAAAAGGAGACGGATCTTGGGCAGGCCTATGCATCTGCTGGCGAGTTTGGCCCCGCCGTCCACTATCTGGAAGACGCGATGGTGAAGGACTCTTTGAATCTGCCGGCTGCCGCCCTGCTCTTGAATATCTATCAACAGCAGGGCGAAACCGCGAAGGCTGCGGCACTGGCCTCGCGGATTCACGAGGCCATGAAGTCAGCCCCGGCTAGTTCTTCGCCGCAAGCTGCTGCGCCTGGAGCACGACCAGCTCACTGAGGTCCTTCTTCTCAAGGCCGTGAACCTGCTTGTTGAACTCGTCCACCTTGCTCGACCAGTTCATGGAGCAGAACTTGGGTCCGCACATGGAGCAGAAGGCTGTTTCCTTGTAGTAGTCGTCGGGCAGCGTCTCGTCGTGCATGGCCCGCGCCGTTTCCGGGTCGAGCGAGAGCGCGAACTGCTTCTCCCAGTCGAAGGTGTAGCGTGCGTAGCTGATGGCGTCGTCGCGATCTTGTGCGCCGGGGCGATGGCGGGCGATGTCCGCGGCGTGGGCGGCGATTTTGTAGGCGATCATGCCGTCCTTCACGTCCTGCTCGTTGGGCAGGCCAAGGTGCTCCTTGGGCGTGACGTAGCAGAGCATGGACGCGCCGTGCCAGCCGATCATGGCGGCTCCGATGGCCGAAGTGATGTGATCGTAGCCGGGGGCGATGTCGGTGACCAGCGGACCGAGCACGTAGAAGGGCGCGCCGTCGCAGAGCTCGACTTCCTTGTCCACCTGCTCCTTGATCTTGTCCATGGGCACGTGGCCGGGGCCTTCAATCATCACCTGCACATCGGACTTCCAGGCCTGGCGGGTGAGCTCGCCGAGGGTCTTGAGCTCGGCGAACTGGGCTTCGTCGCTGGCGTCCGCAATCGAGCCGGGACGCAAGCCGTCACCCAGCGAATAGCTGACGTCGTACTTGGCCATGATGGCGGTGATGCGGTCGAAGTTCTCATAGAGGAAGTTCTGCTTGTGGTGGTGAGTCATCCACTGCGCCATGATGGCACCACCGCGGCTGACGATGCCGGTGATGCGACGGGCGACCATGGGCACGTACTGGATGAGCACGCCGGCGTGGACGGTGAAGTAATCGACACCCTGCTGTGCCTGCTCCTCAATGACTTCGAGGTAGACGTCGATGTTGAGGTCTTCAAGCTTCTTCACACGATTGAGCGCCTCATAGATCGGCACCGTGCCGATGGGCACGGGCGAGTGGCGGAGGATGGCGTCGCGAATCTCGGGGATGCTGCCGCCGGTGGAGAGATCCATGACGGTGTCGGCTCCATGCTGGACGGCGGTGTGCAGCTTGCGCAGCTCTTCGGCGATGTTGGAGGTGATGGCGGAGTTGCCGATGTTGGCGTTCACCTTGCAGCGGGTGGCAATGCCGATGCCCATCGGCTCCACTTCGGGGTGATTGATGTTGGCGGGGATGATGAGGCGTCCGGCGGCGATTTCGTCACGCACCAGCTCGGCGGAGATGTTTTCGCGCTGGGCCACATAGGTCATCTCTTCGGTGATCTTTCCCTGGCGGGCAAAGTGCAGCTGCGACACATTCGAGTCGCCAGTGCGGGCGGCCTCCGCTTTGCGTTTCACGATCCACTCGGCGCGGGGTTGGAGAATTTCAAGGGTGGCGTTCTGAGTAAGGCCGTTGGTCGTCATTTTCACCTCTGGGAAGAAGATCGTTCTTGGTGGTTTGCCGTTGCCTGAATGATTGGATGAACTATTCGCTGCCGTAGCGGCGGCTCTGTCGAGAATGCTTCATGGGATTATAAATTGATGCGGCGCTTCGGGTTGGAGCGGCAGAATTCGATCCTACGACAATCGCGGTCTTGAGCCCGCGGCAGCTTGCGGTAGACTGGGTGCAGCGATGAAGAAGCAGAATCAAAGCCTGAAAATCGGCGCAGCCGTCGTGATTATTCTGGGTGTCGTGGCCTGGCTGGCAGTGACCGGCGCGAGCGCGACCAAGAGCTACTACGTGACCATCCAGGAGCTGAATGCAATGGGTTCCAAGGCCTATACGCGCAACCTGCGCGTGGCGGGCAACGTGGTGCCGGGCTCGATCACGCACAACGGTACCAACGCCGATTTCGTTCTGGTGGAAAACACGAACAAGCTGCGCGTGTCGTACCAAGGAGAAGAGCCTCCGCCGGATACCTTCAAAGACAACTCGCAGGCTCTGGCCATCGGCACCTACGGACGTGATGGGGTATTCCATGCCACGCAGCTGCAGGCCAAATGCGCTTCGAAGTACGCTCCTGCTCCCGGATCAAACCCAGGATCAAACCCAGGAGCGAAGCCGGGTGCGGCTGCGGCCGGAACTGCGGCGGTTGTTATGCCGGCCGCGGCTAGATAAAAGTCCCTGTTTCCGGCGAACAGTTCAGCAAGCGGCTGCGTTCGAGTCTAGCCGCCGGTAAATCTGCTCCAGCTCAAGATGGATGAGTGTGTCAGGGACGACCAATGTCTCCCCACCTGTCCACGTTCTGCCAATACACATACGCCCGGTACGGGTGTAAGGATCGAGAATCCAGACGGCGGAAACGCCCATAGCGAGATAATCCCGAGCGCGCTCTTCCGTGTCGGAATAAGTGTCGTCGGGAGAGAGAATTTCAACGACAAGCAGGGGTGGATCGCTGATAACTTCGGGATGGTTTCCCGGCGGAAGCAGTGCGACATCAGGAACGCGAACGCGGGTGGCGGAGACGCGCACGCGCTGTCCGGTGACTACGATCGTGGACCATTCCGACTCGTGTTGACAGAACCAAGCCGTCAACAATGCCTGAAGTCGTGCGTGCTCATATTTCCCCACGTTCCGCTCCCGTATTTCGCCGTCGATGTACTCACGGTCAGGCCGGAAGACGGTCTGGAGATATTCGCTCACCGGGATGTGCGTGGTGCTCGCCATGTCACGATTCTATGTCTGCTGGCGGTGTTCGGCGGCGGAGATTTGTTGCGAGCCGGGGCCGCAGAGGCTCTAGATTTCCTTTTTCAGAACTACAAAGTGCAGGTCATCCCGGAGGGGACGCCCGAAGCGCTCGTCTCCGTAAGGGAAGGGTCTTGTTTCTCCGGTAAGCGCATAACCTCGACGCTCATACCATTGAATGAGACGTTTGCGGGCGTTCACCACGGTCATGCTGATGGTGCTTGCCCCACGCTCTTTGGCGAAGGCTTCAGCTGTGGACAGCAGCGTGCGGCCGAGATGCTGCTTCTGCAGATTTGGACGGACGGTGAGAAGACCCAGATACCACACGCCATCCTTTCCAGGATCGGGGCCGGAGCCAGGGCCAGGATCGAGTAGAACTGTTCCGAGCAGCGTCCCTTGTTCGTCTCTGTGCAGAAGAAAATGCGCGTTGGGCTTCGAGGCGAGATCTTCTCGAAGCAGCGAATCGTTGATGCGCTGGCCCTCGATAATGTCCTCGACATTCCAGCTGGAGTTGTCGCCCTGGCCACGGAAGGCGAGGTTTACGAGTTCTACAATCTCCGGGTAGTCGGCTTAGACTGCATGGATGAGTAGCACTTGGCTGAGTGTATATCAGCGCGCGATAGGGATCTGAGTGAGCATCATTGCGAGGCAATCAACAGATAGACTCGCAGATATGCCGGCGGACAATGTTCTGAACCTTTGGAAGAAGAATCTTGGAATTGTTCCTGAGGAGATTTGGAACGATGCCAGCATCACTGTGCTGATCCTGGCGGACAATGAGTTGGATGGGATTTCGCCGCGGATCGGCGACCTGCAGCGGCTGCGGACGCTTGACCTGGGTCATAACCGATTGACCGAATTGCCGGACGCGCTTGGAAAACTGGTAGCGCTCAGGGATTTTCTCTATCTGCACGACAATCGACTTGATTCTCTTCCGCGATCAATGTCACGGCTGCAAAAGCTGAGATACCTGAACATCAGTGAAAACCGTTTCTCGATCTTTCCAGATCCGGTTTGCCACATGTCCGGCCTGCTTGAGTTGCGTGCAACGGATAACCAGCTGTCCGAGTTGCCGGACACGATCGCCGGATTATCGAGGTTGCGCGAACTACACCTGAGAAATAACCGCCTCCGAACTATACCGGCGGCGATCGCCGAACTGTCAGAGCTACGCCAGATCGATCTGCGAGGCAATCCAATCGAGAGCCTCCCCGATTCGATTCTGGAGATGCCGAGACTAGAGAAGCTCGATTTGCGATGGGTCAGCACGATGCAAATACCCGCCTGGCTGCATGTTTTGGAGGATCGCGGCTGTCTCGTGTATCGGTAGTGCTGGCTCGACTGCCGATATGTAACTTAAGTGGATTCGACAGTGGAGCGTGGGTCGGAACCGCTAGCGTGCGACCGAAATTTGCGTGAGCATCATCTCGAGCGATTCCATATTGGTGTCTTCGTCCGATGTCAGTGCGACATCGTTGTAGTTCTTCGTCGAGGGGTCGCGGTCGAGGCTCTTCTGAAAGCGGTGGAATCGCCAGGCCAGCTGCGCCATCTTCAGGTGCTTGTGCAGCATATCGCCAACGTAATGCGAGTAGAAGGCGAAACGCCCTTCCATGGGTAAGGTCGGACGGCGGTCGCGGCGATGTTTCTTGCGGAAGTAGCCGCCCTGCAGAGGGTCGATCTTCTCGTAGACGATACAGAAATGAAACCAGAGCAGCAGCACCATCATGTTGGCGGTGCTGACACCAGTGGCGCGGGCGCGGCGGATCACCGTCTCCATGTGCTCGGGCGTGTAGAACTCCTTCCACGTGTCCCGGTAGAGCTTCTCCCACTCCGGGGTGGTCATGGTGGAGTGCTTGGTGGTCACGTGCTCCAGGTCGTACTTGTTCAAGTCGGGGTCGAGATACTCACCGGCACGGTGCAGCTTCTGGTGGTCTTCGGAGCCGGGCAGCGCGGTAAGGCAGTGCGGCTCGAGCAGATCGATTGCCAGTTCTTTCTGGATGACGCGGATATCATGCAGGACCGATTCCGGCGTCTCACCCGGGAAGCCGATGATGTATCCGGCAAAAACGATGGCTCCGGCGCGCTTCCACGCCAGCAACATTTTGCGGTACTCGGCGATCTTGTTCTGCTTCTTTTTCGCAGACTGCAGACTAGCCGGGTTGATGCTCTCCAGGCCAATAAACACGCGGCGCACGCCGGCACGGCCGGCCTTCTCGATAAAGTGCGGCAGGCGGTGGCACATGGTGTCCACCTGGATCATGAACTTGAGGTTCAGGCCCTCTTTTTCACGCATCTCAATGAGGCGATCAAAGATCTTTTCCCAATCGGTGTTGCGGGAGAAGTTGTCGTCGGTGATGAAGAAGCGAGCCACGCCCTGAGAAAGATTGCGGCGGATGATCTGCTCCACTTCGTCTACCGTGCGGCGGCGCGACTTGCGGCCCTGCACGTTAATGATGGTGCAGAAGGAGCACTGAAAGGGGCAGCCGCGTCCGGCATCGAAGCTGGTGTATTTGCCGATAGTGTTGCGGATGGTCTTGGCCGGGAGCATCGGCGTAGGCGCGCCTTCGAGCGACGGCAGGTCGTTCAGGTAGTTGTAAATGGGCTTGAGCTCGCCGTTCCAGGCATCGCGCAGAACACCGTCCAGCCGGCTCTCTTCGGCCTCGCCGGCAAAAAGGGAGATGCCCAGGTCGAGCGCCTGCTGCAGCTCTGGCGTTACTCCGCCCAGCATGGACATGCTTCCCGAAACATGGAAGCCGCCCATGCAGACCTGAATACCGGCAGCGCGCAGCGGGCGGGCGATGTCCAGGGAGCGCGGGAACTGATTTGACTGCACGCCGACCATCACCACCAATGCCTTTTTGCCGGCAAGCTCGCGCACCAGCCGTTCGGTGCGGATGCGGGTGTTGTCCTCGTCCATGGAGCGGATGTCGACTTCGATGCTTTCGCCGAGCACGCGGCGCTCCCGGCAATCCAGCATGAGGCCGTTCATCACGGCCAGAGAATTGGACGGAACGGCCGAGCGGAACCACTGGATCACGTATCCGTCGTCGTCATAATGGGAGGGCTTGATGAGGACGAGGGAGAAACGACCGGCAGCGCGCAATGGCGCAACCGGGGCTGCGAGCGGGCCGGGTTGTCCCGTATTTGCCTGCAAAATCGAGCCTCGTCTGTTTATCGGATGCATTCTATCAACTGGCAGCCGGGAAGCATCCGGAAAAGATTTGCCCCTGTACCCCGGCCAGAACCGGCCCCGCGAAGCTCAGGCAGCGCTTGGATTTTGTCGTTGCCGACAGCACAGGCGGTTCGATAAGATCGGCCCGCGCCGGCAAGTTCGTGTTCGCAATCAAACGCTCCTCCGTGATGGCCGCCGCACACCAAACACTTATTTCGTCTGGACCTGTCTTTGTCTACGTACTCACGGGCCCCATATCCTTGCGCAACAGACAGGCACCTATGGCGGCCGGCGCGAGCGCGGCTGCGAGCCTGTCAAGGGAACACTATGAATCCCTGGAGTCATTTTTTCGGGAGCCGCTTTTTCGCCGTCTTCCTGTTTGCCTTTGGAGCCAGCGCCCTCGCGCAGAAGGTGCAGAATGAAGGCCTGGTGCGCGAGCTGGGGCCAGGCTGGACGTCGATGTACGAAATAAGCCCCGATCTTCGCTATAACGCGATTGAATTGGTTCCGACGGGTTCCACGTTCAAAAACTGGAAGGAGATTGTGAGAATCGCGGACTATTCCGGAGAGAGCAAGCAGTCTGCGCAAGAGGTGCTCGCGGAACGCCAGACTCATCAGGAAAAGAAATGTCCCGGCACGATGCATTGGAGCGTGATTTCAGCAGCCGAGGCTGGAGTGATTTTCCAATGGCATTACGAGCCGTGCGGCGACCTGCCAGAGGAGGATGAGGTAGGCAGAGTCATCCTGGGCAAATACAGCCGCTACATTCTTGAATATTCCGCCCGCGTGCATGAACTTTCGCCGGAGACGCGTGCCCGTTGGATCAAAACCTTTTCCGACGCCACCTTCGACTCGGTGACCGCTTCCCTGGATTCAGCATGGATGAGCGTGGACGTGGACGAGCCGGTAGCGTATCCGGTGGACAAAGTTATGGCGGCTCTGGAAACCGGAATGCAAACGCAGAATTGCCACGTTACCGAGAAGACGGCGGAGCAGATCGAATGCAAACGTCCGCGGCTGATGACCGCTTCTTCGCCGGATCTGGGTGGAGAAAGTGTGACCGCAATACTGGAAGCAAACGGGAACCAGACGCATGTGCGGATTACCACCGGAAAGGGGTTCGTGGGGCGGCTGGCGAAGAAGAACTGGTCCACGCCGGTGTTCGAAGCGATGCTCAAGAGCCTGCAACAAACACAGCCCTGACTGTGGCACCTGCTCTTCGTGCAGATACAAGTCGATGATCTGCGTGTGCGAAAATCAACAGCGAATCTCCTTTACCACCATTTTGTATCTCTTCAGGGTGCCGAAGCATGACCGAGCAAGCCGCCGGAATTCTGTCCTTCGAGATCGAACGCACGGGCAGCACCACCGTAGTGAAGTGCCACGGCCGGCTGGTGTCAGGCTCGACCGACCGCTTTTATAACGAGATCAAGAAGCTGATCCCCGACTCAAAGAGGATCGTGCTCGACCTGAGCGACCTGGCCAGGGTTGACAGCATGGGGCTGGGCACGCTGGTCAGGCTCTACGTCTCTGCCAAGTCGGCGGGATGTGTTCTTGAGCTCATCAATCTCGGAAAACAGATACGCGAACTGCTGGGAATGACCAATCTGCTCGAGGTATTCGCGACCATCGGAGAGAGCGGCATCCGGATGGGCTGACGCCGACTGTTTATACTCCCAACAGCATGGCGTTTGTAGTGGAGCTGGAGGAGGTCTCGAAGGTTTATGGAAGCTTTGCGGCTTTGCGCAAGGTTTCTCTGCGCTTCGAGGCAGGCCGCTGTTATGTGCTTTTGGGCGAGAACGGAGCAGGGAAGTCGACCCTGCTGCGCCTGATCGCGGGACTGCTCAAGCCTTCCTACGGCAATGTGAAGGTCTTCGGCGAGGCAACATCCGCAGAGGCCCGTAACCGGATCGGTTACATGAGCCATGCCCCCATGCTCTACGACGAGCTTTCCGGAGTCGAAAATCTCCGGTATTTCGCCAGCCTCTATCGCGAGCAGCCATGCCTTGCTCCGGACGCGGCGTTGCGGTCTGTCGGGCTCGATCCTTCGCTGGCCCGGCCGGTCGGCCAGTATTCGCAGGGCATGCGGCAGCGGACTTCGCTGGCCCGCGTGCTGCTGGCGAGACCCGAATTGCTGCTGCTCGACGAGCCTTTCTCGAATATGGATGCGGTGAGCGCAGGCCAGATGCTGGAACTGGTCGGGCGTCTGCGCGGTGAAGGAAAAACAGTCATTCTCACCACCCATCAGCGCGAGCTGGCTGAGCCGATTGCGGACTTCCTGCTCACGCTGCAGGCGGGAAGCGTGGCCTCGCTGGTAGAAACCAGAACGGCGGTGCGGCGATGAAGACGAATGCGGCGCGGTATCTCGATTCGCTGGGCATCACGTACGAGCTGCGCGAGTACACGGTCGCTCCGGAAGAGTTCTCGGCCATTGTGGTGGCGGAGAAGATCGGGCTGCCTCCCGAGCAGGTGTTCAAGACCCTGCTGTGCGCGACCAGCGACCGTGAGCACGTGTTTGCTGTCGTTCCCGGCAACGACGAGCTGGACTTTAAGAAGCTGGCCAAGGCTGCCGGGGCGCGCAAGGTGGAGATGGTGTCGCTCAAAGAAGTGGAGCCGCTGACGGGTTATGTGCGCGGCGGCGTGACGGTCTTCGGTGCGAAGAAGGATTTTGCGGCTTATGTGGACGAGACGATTGAGCTGTTTGATGTGATCTCGGTGTCCGCCGGTACGCGCGGTGTGCAGATGGTACTTTCGCCCGAGGATTATCTGCGAGCCTCGAAGGCCACGCTCGCCGGATTGACTAAAGACGTGCTGCCCACTTCTTTTTACGGAGATGCCTGAGCGTGAAGCGGCCGTATTTCCTCATCCACCTGGCAAAGGACTTGCGCATCGAGTGGCGCTCGCGAGATGCGATCAACTCCATGCTGTTTTTCGCGCTGCTGGTGGTGGTGATTTTCTCGTTGGCCTTCGATCCCACGCGATCGTTTGCGCGGCAAATCTCGTCACCCGTCCTATGCGTGGCCATTCTCTTTGCGGCGGTGAGTGCGCTGAACCAGACCTGGGCCCGCGAGCTGCGCCACAACGTGCTGGACGCGCATCGCATGTCGCCGTCGGCCGCCAGCGCGCTCTTTCTCGGCAAGGTAGCGGCGAACTTTCTCTTTGTCAGCGTGATCGAGATCATCCTCGCGCCGTTGTTCGTGATCTTCTACAACCTGCATGCGCTCGGGAATGTCTGGCTGCTGCTGCTGGCCGTTCCTCTGGGCACCTGGTCGATCCTGATCAACGGGACGTTTTTCGCAGCGCTCTCCATCCGCTCGAAGAATCGCGAGCTGCTGCTGCCGCTGATCCTCTTTCCCATCTTTCTGCCGGCACTGCTGGCCATGGTGCTGTCCATCGCAGCTATTTTGAGCGGAGAGTCCGACCCGATGCTCTGGATCAAGGTACTCGTGGGATATAACGTCGTGTTCACGACGCTGAGCGTGCTGCTGTTCGACATCGTCCTACACGCCGAGGACTGACCGTCCAGGTATCCGCGCCTTTGGCGCCTTCACACATTGGACTTGCTGCATCGGTTTCCCGCGCAGTTTTTGTGCGCTGTGGTTTATGGGAAATAGTCGACGAGTTCGCCCGCCATCACGGACTCTACTGAGCATGACAAGTATCTGTAGCGAGACGCGGACAGAGCAGCGCACCACCCGGCCACAGAACTCGCCGCTCATCAGACGATGAGGAAGAGAAAACTCCGGACCAATGTTTGAGGCGCGAAGCGCAGATCGCCGGACGCGCAGTCCTACCAGTGGCCGGTGTGCTGGAGGTGCAGGAGACGGGCTACTGAAAAGGCTACGAGCCAGAGTCCTACGACTGCAGAGCCGATGGTGACGATGAGTCTGCGGGCGCTACGGTCGTGGGGATGGGCGGGAGCGCCGCGCCGGATGCCAAAGACCTGTCCAAAGAGTCCAATGAGAAGAATTACGCCGCCGAAAATGAGTGTGAACCAAGCCATGGCCATCCTTTTTACTCCTTTCTAGGAAGAGTTGTGAAGGGGTTATCCTGGCTATCGGGAATTCAAGGAGTTAGCAGATGAATCTCAAGCGCATCGCTGTTCTCTCAAGTTTCGTCCTGGCCTTTTTGGCGAGCTGTACGATTCAGGCGCAAGACACTCCGCCTAAGCCTGTGGTTCACTGCTCGGTCGAGATACTGAGCAATCTCCCGCCTAAAGAAATGACGGTCTTTACCGACGAGGTCCTGCGGGATTTGATAACGCGGATAAAGCATGCCTGGTATCCGCTCATCCCTGAAGAGGCGCGTCCACCAAAAAATGGCCAGGGAAGAGTTGCGATTGAATTGCTTCTGCATCCCGATGGCAAGATCGGCGAGATGAGACTTAGTCAACCCTCCGGGAAAGTGGCTCTCGATCAAGCCGCGTGGGCCGCATTGACCGGAGCGCAGCCTTTTAAAGTGCTACCTCCCGAGCTGTCCAAAGAGATGATCCGGCTGCGATTCAACTTCTGCTACAACGTTTCTGAAGTGGAAGACCTGTTGCCATCCACTGCCGATATGCCGGCGCGCCCGAAGACTTCCTCTCCGGTAAACTAGTGAGTACTCCTTAAAGGACTGTTATTGATGAAGGTGCTTCGCTGGTTGTGGGCGGCGGCTACGCTGGCTGTGCTGGCCAACGGTTTTCGTGTTGCCATGTTTGTAGTTCCCGCGGATCGCGATCAGGGCGATCTCTCGCGCATTCTCTACTACCATGTGCCGTCCTGGTGCGGCATGGCTATATTTTTCGCGCTGAATCTCATCTGCTCGGTCGTCTATCTCGCGGTGCGAAACCGAAACCGTTCGCTGGCATTGAAGGCCGACGCGCTGGCATTGACCTCGGCAGAGATGGGTGTGGTCTACTGCCTGATCGGAATGACGACCGGATCGATCTGGGGACGAGCCGCGTGGGGCATCTGGTGGACGTGGGATGCGCGGCTGACGACGACGCTGGTTCTGTGGCTGATTTACGTGGCTTACCTGCTGCTGCGCAAGTTCGCGAGCGGCGCGGAGATGCGGACGCTGGCAGCGGTGCTGGCCATCTTCGGCTATGCCGATGTGCCCATCGTGTATATGTCGACGCGCTGGTGGCGCACGCAGCATCCTGCGCCGGTGTTTTTCGGCGGACCGAATTCTGGCCTCGACCCCAGCATGCTGCCGGCGCTCTTCTGGAACATGGCAGGATGGATCATGTGGGGCATCATGGTAGTGAGCTTCCGCTATATGGCTGAGCGGCGCGCGCAGCAGGTCGAAGAGAAGGCCGCGGTTGCGGCGCTGGAGGTTGCATGAACGAGCTTTTCCATCGCCATCTGATTGCCGCGTACACGGTTACCTGGGTGATTCATCTCTGTTATCTGGGGTATGTGGCGTTGAAGTGGCGTCAAACCAGGCGCACCGGAGACCAGTAGGTTCCTGTAACCGAACCGGGCCAAAATGCGTCTCAGGAGTGACTGGATTTGAGCCGGTTCGTGTGGCTCCGGAGGGACGAAATGACGGGTGCATCGGTGATTCGCGGCGGGGTTCTTGCGCTGTTAAGCGCGGTGTTGTTTTGCGGTTGTGCGGGCGCGGCCGGACATCCCCCGATTCCTGCACTGAAGTCTGACGTAAACCTGGCGGCAACGCCAGGGAAACAGACGGCGGTTTTCGCCGGCGGATGCTTCTGGGGCACGCAGTCGGTTTTTGAGCGCGTGAACGGCGTGCTGAAGACAACGGTAGGCTATTCAGGCGGGTCGGCCGACACGGCATCCTACGATCAGGTTTCCTCGGAAACCACCGGGCACGCCGAGTCAGTGAAGGTGGTCTTTGACCCCTCGAAGATCACCTACGGCCAGCTGCTGCGCATCTTCTTCTCAGTAGCGCACGATCCCACGCAACTGAACCGCCAAGGGCCGGATGTGGGAACTTCCTATCGTTCGGTCATCTTCTACGGCAACGAAGAGCAGCACAAGCTGGCGAACGACTACATCGCTCAGCTGGACTCCGAGCATGTTTTTCCCAAGGCGATCGTGACGCAGGTGGTGCCACTGAAGGCGTTCTATGATGCGGAGTCGTATCACCAGGACTATGCTCTGCATAACCCGAACAATCCCTACATCCAGGTCTGCGACCGCCCGAAAGTTGAGGCGCTGAAGGAGCAGTTCCCGGAGCTGTTCAAGGATTACAAAGGGAAGTAAAGCAGCGAATCGGATTTACTCCTACTCGCCGCCCGTAAGCATCTTCACAAACTGATAGTAGAAATCCACTCCACGATAGTAGGAGTCGATGGGCAGGCGCTCGTCTTTGCCGTGGGCGCGGATGTCGTCGGTCTCGATGGCAATGCCGTTGATGCCGTAGCTGGGCATGCCAGCGGCCATGGTGTAGACACTGTCGGAGGCTCCCGTAGCCATGGTGGGAATGACCGGCGCACCGGGCCAGAAACCTTTCGTCAGAGTCTCCATGGCCTGCATGACCTGGGTATTGATGGCCGCGGCCGGGAGTTGCTTGCGCGAGGGTGCGACGTCGAAGACCTCGCCGCCATCGGTCACATAGCGAACCGTGACCTTGGGATCGGCGAAGATGGCGATGAGCTGCTGGCGTATCTCTTCAAGCGAGTAACCAGGTAGGATGCGGCAGTTGACATTGGCCTGCGCCATCTGCGGCAATGCGTTATTCGCGTGGCCGGCCTCCAGGCGTGTGGCCACACAGGTGGTGTGCATCATCGAGTTCCATTCAGGACTTCCGGCGGCGAGGCGGGCGATAGCCTCCTTATCCGGAGGCGTCTGCACAATGGCCTTCAGGTCGGCGGCTTTCTGCCCTGTCTCGAGCGTGCTCAAGCGTTCAAAATAGGCGCGGGTGACGGGGTTCAACTCGAATGGGAACTCGTGGTGCTGCAGGTTGATGAGCGCTCCGGCGAGGTGATAGATGGCATTGTCCGGCACCGGCAATGAACTGTGGCCGCCGGGATTGGTCACGGTGAGCTGGTAGTCGCCGTAAAGCTTCTCGGTCGCGTCGATGTCCACCGAGACAGGCTTGCCGAGATCCATGTCCACGCCGCCACCGTCGGGGTTGAGCACAAACTCAGCCTCGATCAGGTCGCGATGGTTCTTCACCAGCCAGTCGACGCCGTTTGACTTGCCTCCTTCTTCGTCAGCGGTCAGCGCGAGGATTAGGTCGCGGTCGGGCTTGTAACCCTGCTGCTTGAGGCGGATGAAGGTGGTGACGCAGAATCGCGTCGCTATTCTTCATGTCCTGCGTGCCGCGCCCGTAGTAAAAGCCATCCTTCTCCACGAACTTGAAGGGGTCGGTGGTCCAGTCTTCGCGGCGCGCTTCGACCACATCCAGATGGCAGATGATGAGGATCGGCTTCTTCGCACCGGTGCCGCGATAGCGCACCACCAGGTTCTCTTTGCGGTCGTTGGGTCCGCCCAGGAACATATCTTCCTTGGCAAAGCCGGCGTCCAGCAGACGCTGCTGCATGGCCTTCGACGCGGTGCTCACGTTGCCGACCGAATCGGTGGTGTTGATCTCGATCAGCTGCTGGAAGATATCGTGCGCGAGTTTGTGCGTCGGCTCATCAAGTGGTGTGGGCGTCTGCGCGAACGAAGAGAGAGCGATCAGGCTGCAGGCGATAGAGAGCACAGAGGCACGGAGGCGATGGCACAAAAAGAATTTCGACATGAACTGACTTTCCTTCTTTTACCAAGTGGTCAGGATGCTGGACGGAGTTGATTGACACTGTATCAAACCGGCGTCTTAGCAGACTGCATTTATAGTGTTGTCAATCCAGTATGAAAACCTTTTGTACGTCTTTTGCTCTGCTGCTTTTGTCCTTTTCCGGCTCGGCTCAAACCAAGCCCGCAATCAGCCTCGACGAGTTCATGAATGCCTCGGAGATTCGCGATGCGCGCATCTCGCCAGACGGCACAGCCGCAGTAATCTGCATCGGCTCGCCGGATTGGCAGCAGAACCGCTTCAAGGAAGAGCTTTGGCTGTGGACGAAGGCCGGCGGCAAACTGATCCCTCTGACGCACTCCGGGCATGATTCATCGCCGCAGTGGTCGCCGGATGGCCGCTACATTGCGTTTCTCTCCGACCGTCCGCTAGCGGCCGATGGTGATGACAAAGACGACAAGGATGACAAAGACAGCGAGACCGGGCGGATCTGGATCATTCCGGTGAATGGCGGCGAGGCCTTCCCGCTTTACAGCGAGAAGCTGGATGCGCACGCCTTCGCGTGGTCTGCAGACGGTGCGAGCATCGATTTCTCGGTGACCGAGCCGCTGGCGAAGGACAAGGAAGAGGCGCGCAAGGCGGAGTGGAAGGACGTGATCCGCTGGCGCGAGCAGGAACGCGGCGATGTGCTGCTGGCGCTCCCTATCGACGCGGCGATTCGCGAGAGCGGCAAAACGCCCGCAGCTCATCAGGAGGCGAAAGCTCCAGCCGATAAGCCGCAGCTGCCCGCGTCATCGCGGGTGATCACGCACAGCCCTCTTTCGATCGAAGAGATTGCCGTATCGCCGGAGGGCGCGGAGGTCGCGTTCGAGAGCGGACCGGTCTCACATCGAGTTGAGAATCCCGCCGACAATGAGGTGTATCTGGTGACTGCTAGCGGCGGCGACGCTCGGCAGCTCACCCACAACCAGGGAGGCGAGAGCCATCTGACCTGGGATCCGGCGGGAAAGAAAATCTATTTCATGGTGCATGCGGGTGCGGGCTCGATTGAAGGTGCGTATCAGGATGTGCAGGGAAGGATCTACTGGCTTGATCCGGAATCGGGCAAGGTCACGCGGTTGGGAGCAGAGTTCAAGGGATCGTGGGAAGAGTTTGCTGTCACCGGCGATGACAAGTTGATTGCAACGGGACTGACCGGGTTGGATCAGCATCTCTATCGCATCGCGGACGCGAAGGCTGAGGTCATCGCCAGCGTGCCCGGAAACTATGCAGGTATCGATGCGGCGCGCAAGTCTCCGGCGTTGCTCTTCACACATTCCTCCATCACCGAACCCACGCAGGCCTATATTTCTGAGAGCGCATCTGAAGCGGAGCACGCGCAGCCCATCACCGCGTTGAATCCGATCTTCCACCAGCGCGCACAGGTGGAATGGACGCCTTATCGGTGGAAGTCCGATGACGGAACCGATGTGGAGGGCGTGCTGATCTATCCGCCGGGCAAGAAGGACGCGAAGCACCTGCGCATGCTCACGCTGATTCATGGCGGACCGGAAGACGCCGACGGTGACCGCTTCGGCGCCGACTGGTATGACTGGGCCACGCTGGCCGCAGCGAATGGATGGCTGGTCTTCCGGCCCAACTATCGCGGTTCAACGGGATATGGTGATGCATTCATGCTGTCGATCCAACCGCATCTGGTGTCGGCTCCAGGACGCGATATTTTGTCGGGCGTGGACGCGCTGGTAAAGGATGGCATCGCCGATCCGGATCACTTGACCATCGGCGGTTACAGCTATGGCGGCTACATGACCAACTGGCTGATCACGCAGACCACGCGCTTCAAGGCTGCGGTCACCGGTGCAGGAGCGGTAGAGCACGCCGCCAACTGGGGCAACGATGATCTGACCTACGACGATGCCTGGTATCTCGGCGGACCACCGTGGGAGAAGCCGGACATGTATCAGAGCGAGGCCGCACTCTTCCAGATGAACAAGGTCACCACGCCGACACACATTGTCGGTGGCAACGCGGATATTCGCGTCAGTTATCTCGAACAGGTGCTGTTGGAGCGTGCATTGCAAAAGCTGAACGTCCCCCACACGCTGCTGGTGTTTCCGGGCGAGGGACATCCCCTCGGCAAAAATCCATGGCACGGATACATCAAGGTTCGGGAAGAGCTGAAGTGGCTGGAGAAATATGGCAACAGCAAGCCCTGAGCTAAGCCTCCTATGAGGCAACCGTGGCTATGGGGCTGGCGCTGCCTTGTCGGTGCAGTCCGAGTACGTGAGCATTTCCTGGCAATGCCAATGATCGGCAGGGTTAGGGTCTTCGGCAAAGATCGGGTCCTGGGAATTCATGGTTGGGGCCAGGCCGTGGTTGATAAGTATCCTGTCAATCTTCGAGAAGACGAGCGTACGCGCAGCGGGCGAACGATGCAGGGTATCCCGTAATATCCAGGGATTTTCCATGCTTAAAGTGTCGAGCTTGTCTGTTGGGATATCCGGCATTGCCCCGATGGGAATGATCTGCAGATGAAGCCAAGGGATGTTGTACATCACCGAACCCTCGTGGCGAAGGACGCGGGTGCCGCTCCAGTAGTACGGGTCATATGTGAGGTTGGCAGGAAAGATGTAATCGGCAGATTGCACCAGCAATTCCACCGAGGCTCCGCCTGCCGGAGCCTGTTCCGATCGCGCAATATCGCGGGCAACCGGGTTGATACGTCTGATGGCCAGAGTCAGGGCGAACGCCGCGAAAAAGATGACGAAAACCATCGCCCATCGAAGACAGACCGGGTTCAAAGAGACAACTCGTGAGCCGCTTGCTCCTGCCAACGCTGCAATCCAAATGAAAATTACCAGGCGGGCGCTGAACAGATGAGAGTTGTTCAACTCCGGCGGAAGAAAGGGAACTGCCACCGCCAGGAGAATGCTCAGAACTGTCCAGGTATTTCCAAGTGTCCAGGCGCTCGCGCGCAGAGATCGCAGGATAGCCTTCACGCCGACAACGAGCGCAAAGATCAGGACCAGGAGAAGACATCCTCGGTAAAAGAGCTCGATCGGTCCTTTGCCTTGGAACGGCACCAGCGTTCCCAGCCCCAATAACTTGATACTTGCGGCGGGTGTGAATTTCGTTTTGGTGTCGACCACCACCTGCTTGATCACGTCACGCTGCGTGAACGACCGTACATATAACAAGGTGGCGGACGCCGCGATCAGGGCAACCACTTCACGGAGCATGAAGCGAAACCACCGGTTCTCCACTTTCGGGTTTGCGGCATCGTTCGCAGAAGTTTTCCCGCGGCGGAGAAGCCGGACGCAAAGTTCGACCCAGCAAAAGCCCAGCACGCCCAGCAGCGGAACGGGGTGCGTCATCATCACGGCCCAGGAGAGTACGATGAATCCTATGAGCGGAACCGTTCTGCCCGTTTCACCCGGGGCTTCGACTGCTCTACACCACAGGCCAATCGCCCATAGAGAGATTGATGTGGAAAGGCAGAAATTGACGAAGCCCATTCCTAGAGGCCAGTTCAGGATCAGAGTCGTCGAAAGCAACGCCATGACTGCGTAGGCGGGGCCTGTGGAGCGGGCCAGGAACCGGAAGCCGGAAACAAACAGCGCTACGTAAAGACAGACGATGATCTTGTCAGCTGTGATCAGGGGAACAAACTTTCCGAAGAATAGAAGCAGATAGTAATAGAGAGAATAAGGTGGAAGTAGATGCTTGATGTAGTAGTAAGCGGGAAGGATGCCGGGATCGCGATGGAACAGGATCGCCTGCATGATGCGCGCGTAGTACAGATGCATCGGGCCGTCCTGGGTAGGAAAGAGCGGGAGAGAGAGAATCCAGATGCAGTAAAGGAATGCTAGCAAACCAAGTAGTAAAGAGGCAGGTATATTCCCTAGCCTAGAAGTATCTCCCGTCACCGACTATAACCCCGCGAGTGTTGTATGTTGGTCTGCAAAGTACAGGTTTGAACGCGCGTCTTACACGACGTCAGCAAGCTTAGAAAAGCTGTCACAGCTACCGATGGGCGCTCTGCTCTTCGCCAAGATCCGATGACTCAGTATCGGCGTACGAGCCAATCGGAACGACAGGTTCGCGGTCGTAGAGCAGATAAAGAGGACGCTGCTTCGATTCGGTATAGATGCGCCCGATATATTCACCAAGTATTCCCAGGCAAAGCATCTGCATCCCAGACATGAAAAGCATCCCGATAAACGAGAGCGCCCAGCCACGCACCCAAGAATGTGTGAAGAGCCGAACGAAAAACGAATAAATAATTCCTAAAAACGCGATCCCCGCCGAGAGGAAGCCCAGCAGGGTGACGAAACGCAGCGGCACGATGGAAAAACTTACGATGCCGTCGACCGCCAGATTCAGCATTTTTTTGAGAGGATATTTGGTCTCTCCCGCAAAGCGTGCCGCGCGATCGTAGTGAAGGCCGATCTGCTGGAAGCCGGTCCATCCGGACATGGCGCGCAGGAGACGGTGCCGCTCAGGCATCTTACGGAAGGCATTCACGACGCACCGGTCGATCAGGCGGAAGTCTCCAGTGTCTACTGGGATCGGGATGTCAGACAGTCTATTAATAAGCCGATAGAAGAGACGAGCTGTCCATAGCTTGAACCGCGTCTCGCCTTCCCGCGTGTTCCGGACACCATAGACGACGTGGTACCCCTGCCTCCACAAGTCAACCATCTTGGGAATGAGCTCCGGAGGGTCCTGCAAATCGGAGTCGATAATTACTGTGGCCATACCGGAGCAGGCATCTAGACCGGCGGTTACCGCTGTCTGGTGACCGAAGTTACGCGATAAGCGAAGAAAAACTACTCGGGGGTCAGTAGCTTCTAGTTTAAAAAGTAACTCCGCGGTCGCGTCAGCAGATCCGTCGTCGATATAAACGATTTCCCAAGGCTCACCAATGCCGCGCAGAACCGCGGTCAGGCGTTCATGGCACGCCATGATTCCCTGCTCCTCGTTGTAGCAAGGGACCACCACGCTGATGACTGGATTTCCCATCATGGCCGGGATCATAGCATGACAACTGCGTAAGTTCGTCCTTGAAAATTTGGACCTGCTCGGGTTACAGATGGCAAATGTTGGTTCTTGACTCATTGCGCCTGCACGGCGTGATCTGCACTCCGATCGTGTCGTAGGTCAGCGGCTGCCAGCTATGGTCTGGCGACTCGCTATCGCGCCTGGTTTGTTAAGGCTGGGCCCAATTCGAAGGTATCGTCTACACTTCGAAGAAGTATTTTAAGTAGATGTCAATTAGTTGCCGACCACGGTTGCGGCTTTGCCTGTCGTCATTGCGGCATGATCGAGGATCCGGCCGGTTGACTTCACGGCTGAGAATTACAAGTAGGAATCGGTTATGGACCAAGGCTGGTCCTCGTGGAATTTCTATTTTCTGAAAGAGAGACTCTCGATGCGGCTTCATCCCTCTTCGCTGGTTGCCCTGCTTTTTTCAGCATCCTGCCTTCTGCAAGCAAACATCACGGCGTTTGCACAAACGGCGCCAGCCCCTTACAACCCAGAGAAAACCTTCGCGCCGCTGACTCTGCCGGATCCCGTGAACGCGTATCGGTCGGGCAATGGCGCACCGGGGCCGCAGTACTGGCAGAACGAAGCAGACTACGAGCTGCATGCCGAGCTGGATACCACAGCGAAACAGCTGCATACCACTGAGATCATCACCTACACCAACAACAGCCCGGACACGCTGCCCAGCCTGTGGGTGCAGCTGGACCAGAATATCTATCGCAAGGATGCGCGGGCGCGGGAGCTCTTCGCGGGGATGAGGCCGCGGAGGAACGCTGCTGCGGCTCCTGCCGGGCCAATTCCGTCGTCGGAAGGGTACGAGTTCGACTCAGTCGAGATCGAGTCGGGCAAGCGCACGACGAAGGCCGATTACATTGTGAACGACACGCGCATGCAGATCCGGCTGGCTGAACCATTGAAGGGCCACGGCGGGCAGCTGAAGATTCACATCAAGTATCACTACATGATTCCCGGAGTGTGGGGCGGGCGGACGTCATGGGGGACAACAACTGGAACCACGGCTGGCTCGACGGCCAAGCCTACGGTGACCGGCGACATCTACGACATGGCGCAGTGGTATCCGCGCATGTGCGTGTATGACGATCTGCGCGGCTGGGACACGCTGCCTTACATCGGCAGCGAGTTCTATCTCGAGTACGGCCACTTCGATTACTACGCAACCGTTCCTTGGAACATGATCATTGCCGGATCGGGCGAGCTGATGAATCCGAAAGACGTGCTCACCGCGACCGAGATGGCACGGCTCGAGCAGGCGCGCAATAGCGACAAGACCATCGTGATCCGGTCTGCCGCAGAGGTCACCGATCCGGCAAGCCGGCCGAAACAGAGCGGCACACTGACCTGGCACTTCCATATGGACAGCACACGCGATGTGGCGTGGTCAGCGTCTCCGGTGTTTGTGTGGGATGCGGCGCGGATCAACTTACCGGATGGGAAGAAATCGCTGGCCATGTCTGTCTATCCGCCGGAGAGCGTGGGCGAGGATGCGTGGTCGCGGTCAACCGAATATGTGAAAGACACGGTCGAGCATTTCTCGAAGCAGTGGTATCCGTATCCGTGGCCGGCGGCGATCAACGTGGCCGGTTTCTCGACGGGCATGGAGTATCCAGGAATTGTCTTCGACGGCATCGATGACAAGGGCAAGACGCTCTTCTGGATTACCGCGCATGAGATTGGCCACGACTGGTTCCCGATGATCGTGGGCTCAAATGAGCGCCGCAATGCATTTATGGACGAGGGCTTCAATACCTTTATCGATATCGATGAGTCGGCGACGTTTCAGGGCGGCGTCTACGGGCCGAAGCGCGACTCTGAGTATTCGGCGGGCGGCGAGCCTCCGGATACGATTCTCAAGGTCATCGACAATCCCGATGCTCCGGTGATCCTGAATCGCGCAGACGCATATCCGTGGACGCTGGGGCATCCGGTTAGCTACTTCAAGGGCGCATACGGAATGGTGCTGCTGCGCGAGCAGATCCTCGGGTCGGAGCGCTTCGACTGGGCCTTCCGCAAGTACATTCGCGACTGGGCATTCAAGCATCCTTCTCCGTCGGACTTCTTCCGCGAGATGGAGAGCGAAGGCGGGGAAGACCTGAGCTACTTCTGGCGCGGCTGGTACATGAACAACTGGAAGCTCGACCTGGCGGTGGACAAGATCGAGGGCGACCGGGTGACCATCAGCAACCGCGGGCAGCTGGTGCTGCCGGTAACGGTCGAGGCGAAGTTCACCGATGGCACCAGTGTGCGGCAGAAGATTCCCGTTGAGGCATGGCTGTCCAAAGGCACCGCGGTATGGACGGTTGAGGGAGGGAAGACGATTGCGTCGGTGGTCATCGATCCCGATCACGTGCTGCCGGATGATAATCGCTCGAACAATGAGAGGAAGGCGGAGTAGTTGCGATTGACCTTCGCTTGATCTGGCGGCGGTTCAGCTTTCCGGCAGATACTTCCGCCATTCGTCGCTTTCCGCGATGCGTTTAAGGCGGGCGAAGCGCCGGTGCAGAAGATCGCGGATGTGCGGCGTGAGCAGCCATTGTCCTGCGAGTTCTCCGAGCCATCCCCAGGGCATGGTGAAGCGGAGCTCATCGGACAGCAGCACGGTGCCATCGCCTTGATCGGTGAAACGATGCTCGTGCTCGAAGCTGGCGAAACGTCCGGCGATCATGCGGTCGCGAAAGAAGAATGGCGGCTCGAACCCGTCGATCAGGCTTTCGTGATGCTGAGGCAGGCCAAGCTGCCAGCCTTTCCAGAGCACGGTATCACCAGCCACCACGAGGCCTGCGGTGCGTCCGCCCACGGGGTGCATGTGCAACTCATGCTCCACTATCTCCACATTGGTTGAGAGCAGGAAGCATCGCTCGATAGGCGCGCGCACTACCATCTCATCCCGCAGAGTGAATCTTCGCGCCATCGGTAGCTTTATGCTCGCACGGCGAGCCTGCTCTTGCAGTGATTTGCTGCGGCTGGTCTATGATGCCGTTGCTAAGGCTGCGCGTAGTAGCCGGTTCTTGTGCGCACGGTCAATCCTGGCTTGTCGACGTTGACCTGCAGCCCGTGATACTCGTCGGGATGCTCCGCGGGTGCGGGTTCAAAGGTCAGCTCATAATGCGGTCCGGCATCCCTGACACAGCGGTTGATTTCATCGGTGATATCGTTGCTTGCGTTCAGAACGCGGCCTCCACTCTGTATTGCCAGGACCTGCAGAGCAAGATTACCTGCCTCCACCCTGTTCGGCGAGGTCACTCCCTTGAGGAACTCCTCATAGTAGGTGAGGCGTATGCTTCCCGCGTCATTGGTGCCTAGCGGATCGACGCTGTAGAGCGTGATGCGAGCGCGACGCAAATCTGCCGACATGGTGACCACGGAGTTGAAGATCGCCCGTTGTTGCGCGCTGCTCATATCGACGCGCGGACCGGAGAGCAGCGGCCAGCCGGGGCTGATCCATACCAGAAGCTTACGACCCGGCTTGGTAGCTTCGTACGCGGCCAACTCGCTCAGGGTCTTCAGGGAAAGCTCCAGGCGCTCTTCTGCTCCGTAGAATCCCGTCGAGCGGCTAATGTTGCGCAGGCCGGTTACATTCTGGTCGAAGCTGGCCAGCAGAGCCTTCCCGTCCCGCGACGGCTGGCGCTGGACCTCCGTCTTTGTATCTTCAAAGAACATGATGGATACCGGCTGGGCCAGCTTGCCATCGTTCTGGCCGAGAAATCTCTCGATCTGGTTGCGCTCATAGGAGACCGTGGTGAAGTTGGCGTTGACGGCATCGATGAGCAGGATCACCTCGGCGGGCGGTTCGTTCGTGCTTTGATCGACAGCGCGAAAAGAAAGAATCTTTTGCGGCGATTTCCGGTCAAGAAGTGTGAAGTCCTGCTGTTGAAGGCCGGAAACGGGCGCTCCAGCTTTATCTGCGACGACGACATCGAGGGAGATATGACGATCCGCGGGCGCTGGTGCGGCGACGGGAGACTCGACCGGTGGTGTGGACTGCTGCGCCAGAGAGCCCCAGACGGGGGTGATGGACAAACAGACGAGTAACATGCGGATCGACTTCCGGAGTTGCGGAGATACCTTCATCGGGTCACCTATGCCAACCATTCCTATGCACAGACAATGGGATGCTTTACGGCCAATTCGGATTGTCTGCTCTTCTCAACGTCTCTCAGACGATCCACGACGGCAAAAAGCCGCGTGGCGTTTGCCGCTTTACGGCTGGGTTCGGGCCGGAAGTTGCTCCGGCTCGGTCGTTAACCGTATACCGGCAGCGATGTTTGTGACGAACGCCACGCTATCGGAGACGGCGTGTGTAACCGTAGAAGCCTGAACGCGTCCTACATCCAGGATTACGAGGTGCGCAATGAAGCGTTGGGGATGGCGGCTGGCTTGCATGATGGCGGCAGCAGCGGTGTTTCTATTTGTCGATGGAGCGCGTCAAACCGGCGTGGTGGCAGCGAGCGGAGGCAGCCCGGTTCTGGTCGAGCTCTTCACCTCTGAAGGGTGCTCGAGCTGTCCGCCTGCCGACGACCTTCTGGCTCAGATCGAGCAGAAGATTCCCAACGCAGTTGTGCTTTCCGAGCATGTGACCTACTGGAACAATGGCGGCTGGCACGATCCTTTTTCCTCTTCGGAGTCAACTGACCGGCAGGCTGATTACGTGGAACGCATGCGGCTCAGCAGCAGCTATACGCCGCAGATGGTGGTGAACGGAACACGCGAATTCACAGGCAATGATGGGCGCGCGGCGGCGAATGCGATTGCCGAGGCAGCGGGGAGCCAGAGCGTGGCCGTGCATATCGCGGATGTAAAGACCGGCGATGGCCGGAAAGTGAGCTTTCAGGTCGACACCGACGCGGTGAAGTCGAACGCACAGCTGTTCGTCGTGGTGGCACAGGACGAGGGCTCAAAGCACGTGTCGAACGGCGAAAATGGGGGTCACACGCTGCGCCACGTGATGATCGCGCGCAGCTTTCTGAATGCGGCGAAGATCAAGAGCGGCGCAAGCTATTCGGGCAGGGTTACGGTGGCTCTTCCTGAAGCGATCTCTGGCAGCGGCTGGCATGTCGTTGCGTTTCTCGAGCAGGGCCGGGGAGGCCCGGTGGTTGGCGTAACTTCGGTCGCGGTCCCCGTTTAGAAAGAGCCTCTGTCACAAAAGAAAGCCCGCTGAGCTTATGCTTCAGCGGGCGTTTTCTTGTTTTTGACCTATGGCTACGCGGTGGGATGTTTCATGATGTCGGCCAGCGCATGCAGTCGTTTCGCGTCGGCTGCATCTTTGGCAGACGCCGCGTCACCGTCGACGGACGCCGCCATCTGATTCAGCTTGGCTACCTTCTTGGCGTTCAGATGCGATCTCTGAGCGCTGTTGATGGCCTTGGTCAGCGATGCGATCTGATTGGCTGGCAGCGCCTGTGAGCGTCCGAGCTGGTCGAGATAGGCTTTCGCGACGATGAGGTTGGACGGCCACTCGATCCTGGGCTGGTTCTGCACGTTCAGCTCGTCGAAATGCACTTGATTGGCCGCATCGATTTCATTCTGGGTGAGGTATTGGGTCGGCACCAGCTTGAAAACATCGAGTCCGCGAGCGATCTCCGACCCGTAGATGTAGCCGTTGTACCAGTAGGCTGACCAATCGCCGCCGAGGATGAGTGTCTTGGCGTCGATCGGTCCGCGATCGAAGTAGGCGATCTCGAAGGGGTGGGTTGCGTCGGTGAAGTCCATGATCGACACGCCGCCCTGATACCAGGCCTGCACTTCGATGTCGCGGCCGGGGACGGGAATCAGCGAGCCGTTGTGCGCCACGCAATTCTCGGTGTCGCCCTGCGCGGCCGGCAGCTTGTAATAGCTCTCGAACTTCAACTTGTCGTCTTTGAGGTTGAAGATGGCGTCCGCGCCCCACTTGTTGGGATCGTTCGGACGGCAGCGCGCTCCCAGTCCGCCACCCCACTCGTCTGTGAACACGACTTTCGTGCCGTCGTTGGAGAAGGATGCCGAGTGCCAGTAGGAGTAGTTAGGATCATTGACTGCATCGACGCGGACCGGATGCACCGGGTCTTTGATATCGAGCAGGATGCCGTTGCCGGAGCATGCCCCCGCGGCCAGGCCGATTGCCGAGTAAACGGTGATGTCGTGGCATTGGTTGGTGTCGGCCGGCTTGTCTTCGCCCTTGCCATGGCTTCCGCCGTTATTCAGGCCATTCAGAGCGCCGGTGCGAGGATCGATAAAGACGCGTGGGCTGGAGACTACCTTGGCGTCCTGCGGCGCAGCTACCGGCACCTTGATCACGTCGATGCGGAAGAGTGCGGTATTCGGGTCCTTGTCCGGAGCCTCGTTCGAGCAGCCGGCCAGCTCTTCTTTCTGGCGGACAAAGGACGTTCCCGACACGTAGATGTAGACGTTGTCCTTGTCGTTGGGATCGAGCACCAGAGTGTGGGTGTGCGAGCCGCGGCAGGTCTGCACGGCTGCAACCTGCTTGGGATTTTTGATGTCCGAAATATCGAAGATGCGCACGCCGCGGAAGCGCTCGGCGCTGGCGGCCGGAAGCTGGCGTTCGTGCTCGTGTCCGGCCGCGGGAGGCGGCGGCGGTGGGAAACCCTGGGTTCCGCAATCGAGGCGCCCGTTCGGCATTTCCACCGACATGAACATCAGGTTCTTATAGACCGACACATCGCCTTGTCCGCCGGGGCAGACCATCGACGTCAGCAGCCTGGTCTTCGCGGGGTTGGAGATGTCGTAGATATTGATTCCGTAGAAATTTCCCTGAAAGAGATGAGTACCCTGAAATGCAAAGTCGGAGTTCGCGAAGGCCAGCTGCGCGATCACCGTCCGCAGCTCCTTCGGCATCTTCGCCGCATTGCCCATGCCCAACTGGCCGAGCGTCTTCTCCACTTTTGGATCGTCAGGCTGAACCGGGCCGAGCTGGAAGGCGTCGGGTTTCTTGAGCAGCAGAAGGTGCTTGATCCCCATCGACGTCTCACCGGCGTCATAAAGGCCGGGCTTCAGCTTGTAGCGTGGATCGTTGATATCCGATCCGGTCATTCCCGCGGGCAGCGGAGGAGCCGGTTGTGGAGCAAAGGGGTTCGCCTCAGCCTCGGGCGCTTTTGCGGGGGCTGCGGGCGCGGGTGTCTGCGTCTGTGCCCAGGCCATTCCAGAAGACAAAACTACAGCTGCGAAACCAGCCAGCCGGAAAGTGCTGCGTTGCGATCGATTCATCGATTCTCCTTGAGGATGTTTTGCATAATCTTGATTTCGGCACGCTGGCCGTTGTCCACATCGGTAGCGAAGTCGAAGATCTCTCCGTCCTGTCCGGCGCCGGGTGAGTCGAAGAGGTCTTTCACCATGGTCAACGCACCGCCATGGTGCTGGATCATTCCGGACAGAAACAGGCGATCGAACTCCGGCCCGGTGGCGTGGCGCAGCGCGTCCATCTGCTGCGGCGTGAGCATGCCGGGCATCAGGTCCATCGGCTTGCCGGACATATCCATATCGGGCATGCCGGGCATGGACATGGAAGTGGACTGCCCGCGGGCCTGGAGCCAGCGGGTCATGAACTTGATCTCGTCGGTCTGCGAGAGGCTGATGCGCTCGCCGATGGCGCGGACCGCTTTGTTCTGGGTATGCGACGGGATAAGAGCGGTCATTTCGACAGCCTGCCCATGGTGCATGATCATGCCCTGCATAAACTCGACGTCCGCCGGCGAGAGCTTGGGGGCAAGTCCCGTCGTGGAAGAGGGAAGCGTCTTGGTAGGAGTGCCGGGCGCGCCGGGCTGTACGACTGCGGGCGGTCCGGAGGGACTCTGCTGCGCGTGCGCAGGAATGCAAAGCGCAACGGGGGAAAATGCGCCGAGGAACGCAATGGCCGCCCGTGCGAGGACAACGTTTTTTTGCTTGGAAAGAGGACTTTTCGACTGCAGTTGCGGTGTGCGGCTGTACATGTTTGGTGCTCTCACGCTATCACAGGGCGGCGGAGAGCGAGAATCGAGACTGACCTTTCCAAAGCTGCCCATCCCGGTAAATGCCTTGGCTTTGTATCTACACTAAAAAAACTTCTAAGGCTTGCTACCCTCCCGTGCAACAAACCTTAGAAGTGCCAAACCAGTCCAGCGGCGATACGCAGATTGTTCTGGTGATCGTTGGACGCGAAAGGCGATATGGGGATCAAGCCTTCTGTATTCGCCAAGCCTGACAAGCATCGAGAAGACTAGATCGGGGGCGGCTTGGAAAGAAGTTCTACGGGGCAATATGGGACATTACGGGACAAATCGTTACTGATTGCGTAATGACGTCCGAGTTCAGGAAAGTGTCAATCATTTGTGCGAGCTGAAAGCTTCGCAAATTGTTGTTATTTGATTCGCGGCCGGTCTGTTATTTTGTTCACCATGGCGTACGGCCGCTCCTCCCCGTCACCCTATTGCGCCTGAAGTACCGCTGTGGCGGATACCTGGGAGTAAACAGATGTGGTCGGAGGTTGGAGGCATCGCCGAAAATAAGCGGCTCGATTCCTGGAAGGAAATCGCCGCCTTTTTCGGACGCGATGAGCGAACGGTCAAACGGTGGGAGAAGAACCGTTCGCTACCAGTGCACCGGGTTCCCGGCAGCCAGCGGGGTGGTGTCTTTGCGTACACCCATGAACTGACAAGATGGCTGAACTCTGCGCCGGCGGAAAAGGAAAGCGCGGAGAATCCCGAACATTCTCCCCAACCTCTTACCCTTCTCGATTCTGATCCCACTATTGCCGAAACCCTGGCCGAACCTATTCCACTTCCACTACCCCGGTCCCGCCCTCCGCGTCCGATCGACACCCAGTGGAAGGGGATGGCGGCAGCGGTCCTGATCATCTTCATCACCATCGCGGTGTTCGCAATTCGCCACGCGCGATCAAATCCAGGCGATTTCAGATCTGTCTCATCGGGCGCTGCGGCCATCGCACCGATGCCGGCAGGGAATCCGGTACATGCGAAAGCGGCTCCCAATCGGCAGGCCGTCGAGTTCTACCTGAAGGGCCGCTATTACTGGAACCGCAGAACCGGCGACAGTCTCAACCGCGCGGTGGATTCGTTCACGCAGGCCATCGTGCTTGATCCTTCTTATGCCGAGGCCTACGCCGGATTGGCCGACACCTACGACCTGATGCGCGAATATGCTTCCATGCCCGAATCGGAAGCGTACCCTCGCGCGATTGCCGCAGCTACGAAGGCAGTCTCTCTCGACGATTCTCTGGCCGAAGCGCATCGCGCGCTGGCCTTCGGGCTCTTCTACTGGAAGTGGGAAATTCCCGAAGCCATTCAGGAATATCAGAGGGCTATTCAGCTCAATCCAAAGGATGCGGATGCACATCATTGGTATGCAACATCGCTGTTGAGCATCGGGCGATCCGGTGAGGCGTTAGCTGAGATTGAGCGCGCTCGGGCGTTGAGTCCGGCTTCACCATCGATTCTCGCCGACCGTGCCTTGATCATCTACAACACGGGGAATCGCGCTGAAGGCATTGCCACGCTCAAAGAGATGGAGCAGACCGAGCCTGGATTTCTTTCGCCTCCGCGCTATCTTGCCGCGGTGTATTTCGAGCGCGGCGACTATCCGGATTTTATCGAGCAGACAAAGCGGGCATCGCTTCTTTCCAGGGACACCGATGAGATCGCCGTTGCAGATGCTGCGAAACGTGGCTGGCAATCCGGTGGCGAGCACGGGTTGCTCGAAGCCCTGCTCCCGGTTCAGCAGCGGATGTTCGACAAAGGCCAATCATGCGGCCCGCGGCTCGCATACATATACCTTCTTCTGGGAAGGAAGAAAGATGCTGTGCATTACCTGCAGGCAGCCTTTCAGGCACACGACTCCGGCCTGTTCTCTCTTCCACACAGCCGCTTTGCGACAGAGCTGAAAGGCGACCCGGAATTCGAACAGCTGAAGCTCCGGGTGCAATCCTATGTCGAAGGTAGCCCGGACCGTATTCCGCTCACATAAAAATCAATTGGCCGCAGGCGCCGGGGTGAGCGGCTTGAGTATCTCGTCGAGCAGATCCGGCGTGCTGTCTACTCGTACGAGTGACGGATAGCGTTCTCCATCGTGATAGTCGATGGACGCTGTCTTGATGAGCGTGTCGTTTTGCACCGTGAACTCGATGGGAGCGGACGCAGTTTTGCTCTCGCGAACTGCGGCTTTCAAGACATCGCCGGAAAATACCTTGCCGTTCACGCCGAGTATCTTCTCGCCCGGAGCGAGACGAGCTTTATCGGCAGGCCCTCCCACGCGCACATCGGAGATTGCGCCCTGCGCGTCGACGTTCAGTCCGAGCGAGTACCAGACATTGACTCCCGCGCCTCTTCCAAAAGCCGAGGAGCGAGTCTGATCGTAGGAGTTCGGCTTGTCCGCAAATACAAGCTTGTATCCGCCCTGCTCGATGCCTTCGAGGTTGGCGTGCGGCTGTAACTGATACACGCGCTCGCGCAGGAAGGCCGCCCAGTCATGAGGCACAACCTGATTGAGATCGGTGACCAGCTCGTTGAAGTCGTACGGCACAATCTGCGGAGGCGTGCTGCCGTGTCCGGCGACGAAGATGGTGAGGAAATCGCGCAGGCTCTTTTGATCGTTGGTCAGTTTGCGAATCGTGGTGTCGACATCCAGCCAGACGAGATCGCCTTCGGAATAGTAGTCGGCGCTGCGCCGCCAGTTGGCCCAAGCCGCGCCGCCCTGCAATCCGGAGATTCCCACCGCGGTATCTGCCGTGCTGCGCCATTCGCGTCCTGAGGTGTAATCGAGCTGCGCGGCAATCGATGCGAGGTAGTCGCGATACTGCGCTGCGTTTTCAAATCCGCAGCGTGTGCCGAGGACGTTGCCGAGATAATCGGTGAGCCCTTCATAAACCCACAGCAATTCACCCTTCATCGGCGTGGCGTAGTCCGGGGTCGCGAGCCCTGCAGGGCGGCGATACTTGCCGTTCCATGAGTGCGTGTACTCGTGAGAAAGGACCGGACCCCCGATGGCCGTAAGCTCGTCAGTCGTGAGAGCGGCGTTGGGCAGGGAATTGTCCGAGGACTCATGATGTTCGAGACCCCCGTAGGGAGGGTTCTTGGTCAGCGTTAACAGGAAGTGATAGCTCTCGTAGTGCGTTGAGCTATACATCGCGGCCGCTTCGGTGACGAGATGCGACAAATCGGCAAGAACCGCTGGACGCAGGACTACATCCTCAGGCTTGTCTCCGATGACATCGATATACGCCGGCTTTGCCGTATCTTTCGTCAGCGTGTACTCATGAAAATTGATGCCCGTCATGATAGGCGAGTCTTCGAGTGTCTCAACCGTCGTGGCTGTGTAGTGAACCGTGCCGCCGGCGGGATGCTGAGGATCGTACGGCGAGATAGGCTTCAGCGCAGTGCCGATGCCCCAGCCTGCGGGCACGGTGACGGAGGGTTGAATCGCGATCTGTCTGACCGGGATGGCGGCTGGATAGAGCATCAGATCTTCCCACTCCAGCACCGCGAGCTCGTTCGTTGCCTTGATGTTGACGATGTAGTCGAGATGCGCGTGCAATGTTGTGACACCATCGGGCACGGTGAGATGAAACTGATAGAGATCGACGTCGTCGCGCCGCCATGGAAGGGTCTTGCCGTTTGCAGTGAATACCAAACCGGTGATGTCGTTGTCAGTATGCTTCGACGCGTGGTGGCCGGGAACCCATTCGGCCGCGGTTAGCGAAAGGGGACCGGGCTGCACCGGCAGATCGATCTCGGCATGGAAGAGCTTGCGCGGCGCGTCGGTCAGATCAGCGGTGATCTGAATCGGAGTCTGCTGAGACAGAGCGGAGGCGGCGACGAGAAAGATGGGCAGGCAGAAGGCGCGGCTCAACAAAGGGAGATCCTCACGAACTGAGTTTTGCGGAGCAATTCTGCCGCAAGTCTAGCACCGGGGATTTGTTTAAGACGATTGCCCGGTTTTAGACGCGTCGAGCGCTGGATTGCCGTCCGGTTGTTGCATAGGTTGAATTCTTCTGGCAATGACGAGAATGGCAAGGAAGATCGCTCCCGCCGGAATTCCCAGCACCAGAATCGCCCGGCGCAGCCCTTCGCGTGCCCTTGGGGCAGATCCGGCAGTTGCGTCCTTGCAGAGGCTGCAGCCCTGGGCGTGAGAGATAACGGGAAAACCAATAACCAGCGAGATGAAAAGCAGGAGAACGAAGCGGCGAACCTTTGCGGCGCCCACTTCCATTACTGGAAGACGACCAGCAGCGTGAAGAGGAAGATCCAGAAAATGCCCATGGTGTGCCAGTACCAGGCGGTGCAGTCGACGACAATCTGCCGCAGCTCGATACGGCGCAGTGTGTACATGCCGACGAGGGCTCCAGCCAGTGCCATGATGCCGAGCACCAGATGCAGTCCGTGGGTTCCGGTAATCAGATAGAAGAAGTGGCTGCTGGGATCGGGCGAGGTGAGAGTGAAACCGGAGATGACCAGCTGCTTCCATGCGATCCACTGACCGATGAGAAAGAGAACGCCGAGAACCACTGTGGCGATAAGCCAGGGCGAGGCGCGCTTGACGGCAGGGCGGCCAAGGCCAAGCCACTCTTCCATGACGTCGATCTCGCGAAACAGCTGACGGCGAGCCATTTCGACCGTGAGGCTGCTTAGCAGCAGGACTGCGGTGTTGAGCCAGAGAATGGGCGGAACGGCAAGCGGATGCCAGTCGGATATGTAATTTTCGCGGGCGTCGAAGTGGCCGGCGCTTTGGCGGACAAAAAACGCGCTGACGATAGCCACGAAGAACATTAGATCGCCGGCAAGTGCGAAGACTACGCCTAAGCGATAGCGGCTGAGCAACTCCCGTGGGCCGCGCCGGCCAGACGGCCGATTATCCCAGTTGTCGCCGTCGCCTCCACCACCGGTGGGTCGCCGGTCGAGGGGTGGTTTCCCACCAATGCCGGTATCTTTGCGCTCAATCTCAACGGGGTGGCGTGTAAAAGTGGCGGGCATTGGGTTCCCCTAGGACAACAGATTACTCCTCTTTCGATGCGGCTTCCCACTGCGGAAAAAACTTCGCTGTGCCGGATGGAATTTCGTAATCATATGGTCCGTGATTGATACGCTGGCTTGCGCTTTCGGGAGCCCATTCGAGCGTCGTGGCTTCCCAGGGATTTTGCGGCGCGGGCCGTCCGCGGCGAGCGCTATGAATGAGATTCCACAAGAAGAGCAGCTGCGCCGCTGCCAGCAGAAGTGCCGAAGAGGTAATTCCGCGTTCGTTGGCGGCAATCGACGCAAAAGAGGCCACTGGCCCGGCCAGGCGCTCGTAGTGACGCGGTTCGCCGGCCAGTCCCGAGAGGTGCATGGGCAGAAAAGCGCCGTAGGCAGCGATGAGGCTGATCCAGAAGTGAAATTTGCCCGAAGTTTCGTTCATAAGCCGGCCAGTAAGCAGCGGATACCAGTAATAGATTCCGGCAAATACCGAGAAGGTTCCTGCCATGGCCATAATCAGATGAAAATGCGCTACGACAAAGAAGGTGTTGTGCAGGTAGCTGTCGAGCGCGGGCTGGGCAAGGATGGGGCCGGTGAGACCTCCGGCAATGAAAAATGACAGGAAGCCCAGCGCGAAGAGCATGGGCGTGGTCAGGCGCAGGTCTCCGCGCGAGAGCAGGGTAAGCCAGCCCAGAACTTCGACAGTGCTGGGGACAGCAATCGCCATAGTGGTGAGGGCAAAGGCGGTTCCCGCGTAGGGATTCATTCCGCTCACAAACATATGATGGCCCCAGACAATGAGGCCGAGAAACCCGATGGCGACCAGCATTCCAGCCATGATGCGGTAATGCCCCACGCGGCGGCGAGCGAAATTCGCGAAAAGGGAAGTAGCCAAACCCATTCCGGGAAGGACGGCGATGTAGACCTCGGGATGGCCAAAGAACCAGAAAAGGTGCAGCCACAGTAACGGCGAGCCATCGCCGCGGCCAACGACGTGTCCGTTGACCAGGTCACCGAGCGGGACGAAGAAGCTGGACCCAAAGTGACGGTCTGAGAAGAGAAGCAGAATTGCTGCCAGCAGGACAGTGAAGACCAGCAGCGTGAGGATAGAGGTAACCAACCAGGCCCACACGGTCATGGGCAGGCGCGACCAGGTCATGCCGAAGCGGCGCTCGGTGAGGATGGTTGCCAGCATGTTCACAGAGCTGAGCCAGGATGAAAGGCAGAAGACGGCGATACTGGCCAGCCATGTGTCCATGCCAGCACCCTGACCGGGCCCGGATGCGGCGATGGCGCTCAGCGGTGGATAGCTGGTCCATCCGGAGATGGGCGCGCCCTGCGGCACGAAGAATGCGCTGATGAGGATAAGGAACGCCAGGACAGCGAGCCAGAAGGCCGCGGCATTCAATCGTGGAAAGGCCATCTGCCGTGCACCGATCTGTGCGGGCAGCACGAGATTCGCGAATCCGCTCTGCGGCGCGGTGGTGAGTACGAAGAAGATCATCAGCGTGCCGTGCATGGTGACCAGCGCCAGATAGTCTTCCGGCTTCATAAGCCCATAGAAGGGAAGCGGCGTATCCGGCCAGACGCGATGAATGCGCATCAGCAGCGAAAGCAGCGTGCCCACCGCGACGGCGGCGAGCGACAGATAGAGGTAGAGCACGCCGATGCGACGATGATTGGTGGTGAAGACGCGCGCGCTCATCGTGCCGGCTCCTGCTCCTGCTGTTCGCGAGCGTGCAAAGCTTCCTGAGCATGCAGCCAGTCTTGATAATCTTGCTCTGAAACCACGTGCAGCTGCGCCTGCATGCGGGCGTGGCCCAGTCCGCAGACCTGGCTGCAGAGAATGGGATAGGTTCCGGTCACGGCCGGCGTGAAGTGAATGTGCAGGACGAGTCCAGGCACTGCATTCTGCTTGAGGCGCATGGCTGGGATGAAGAACCCGTGGATGACGTCGAGCGAGCGCAGGCGAATGTCCACTTCGCGGCCTGCGGGCAGAGTAAGGACGCTGGTCACGAGATCATCCGCCCCGCTGGGGTCGCGGGGATCAAGCCCGAGAGGATTTCCCGCTGCTGCATTTACCAGGCCTGGCTGCGTAACACCGAATTTTGCGTCTATTCCGGGATAGCGGAAATACCACTGGAATTGCTGGCCCACCACTTCGACCTGCATGGCCTCCGGCGACGCGCCTTCATAGCGATTTACAGCCCAGAGATGCTGCGCGGTGATGGCCATCCACGCGTACATGACACAGAGCATCGCGAGGAGCATCCACGGGAGCGACGGAAGCCAGCGGCGATGATTCTTTTGGTCAAGGTTTATTACAACGGGAATTGCGCCGGGCGCTCCCGACCCAAGAGTCCCGCTAGGAAAGCGCTTCAACGTTGAAGAAGTGTTTGCCGTAGTTCTTCGCCTGAACATTGCGAAGATCAGCCACACGTGCGCCGCAATAAAACAGGTGAGCAGCGCCGCCAGGTTCCAGCGCATAAGGTGGTCAACGGCTATGCCGTGCAATGAGGCGTTGGGAGGCATCCGCAACAAGGATAGAGGAGCGCGCGCGATTGGCAGGGCGGGCGCGAACATGTGCCGGTCGTCTCAGGCCTTGGCGGCCGCGCGGCTGCGCACCAGATCGACAAATCGCTGATGCACGCGGCGGTCAGTGGAGAGCTCGGGATGAAAGGTCGCGGCCATGATGTGGTCCTGCTCGACGAGAACGGCAAAGCCTTCACGCTCGGCGAGGATTTCAACACCGGGACCGCACTTCACGATGCGCGGCGCGCGAATATAGACCAGCTCCATCGGGCCACCTTCAAGAGAGGTATCCGCCATCTCGATCACGCTGTCGATCTGCCGGCCATAAGCGTTGCGCTCTACAGTGACGTCGAGCACGCCGAGGCTCTGCTGGCTGGGGTGCAGTACCTCTTTTGCAAGCAGAATGCATCCCGCGCAGGTGCCGAAGGTGGGTTTGCTGCGCACGAAATCTTCAAGCGCATGAAGGAATCCGTCGCGTTCCAGAAACTTCAGGAATGTAGTGGATTCGCCGCCGGGAATGATGAGTCCTTCGACAAAAGCAAGCTGCTCCGGCTTGCGGACGAGTACCGGTTCTGCCCCCGATTCGCGCAGAGCGACGGCATGCGCGTCGAAGTCGCCTTGAATGGCGAGGACCCCGATGTGAGGCTTCGCTGCTATCGCTGACCAATTTCTTTCAGACAAGATTGCAATCTTTCCCTATGCATTTGCGCCGAAGGCGCGATTGCCCGGACGGCAAGTTCACCAGCCGCGGGTTTGCAGTAGCTGGCTCTCTTCGAGTGCCGCGATGGCCAGGCCCTTCATCGTTCCCGTCACCTGCTCGCTGGCTTCAGAGAGGATCTTGGCGTCGTCGAAATGCGTGGTCGCGATAACGATGGCTTTGGCGCGCGACTCGGCTTCTTCGCGCTCCTCACGATTATTCGGCTCGCCCTTCGCATTGACGGAAACGTCGAGCGGAGTGGCGCGCTCCTTCATGAAGATGCCAGATCCGACAAAGACTGACTCTGCGCCGAGCTGCATCATCAACGCAGCGTCGGCAGGAGTGGCAATACCGCCGGCGGAGAAGTTCGGTACGGGCAGCTTGCCGGCCTTGGCAACCATGCGCACCAGCTCATAAGGCGCCTTGTGCTCCTTGGCTGCTACATAGAGTTCCTGATCGCTGAGCACGGTAAGCGCCTTCATCTCCAGGACGATCTGGCGCATGTGTTTCACTGCGTGCACCACGTCACCAGTGCCAGCCTCACCCTTGGTGCGAATCATAGCCGCGCCTTCGGCGATGCGGCGCAGAGCCTCACCAAGATCACGCGCGCCGCAGACGAACGGAGTCTTGAAGGCGTGCTTGTCGATGTGATGGGTCTCGTCGGCAGGAGTCAATACTTCGGACTCGTCGATGAAGTCCACTCCCAGCTGCTGCAGAATCTGCGCCTCGGCAAAGTGTCCGATGCGGGCCTTGGCCATGACTGGGACGGAAACCGATGCGATGATTTCCTTGATCAGCTTGGGATTGGCCATGCGGGCAACGCCGCCCTCGGCGCGAATCATGGCCGGCACGCGCTCCAAAGCCATCACGGCAACCGCTCCGGCCTGCTCGGCGATCTTCGCCTGTTCCACGTTCATCACGTCCATGATGACGCCGCCCTTGAGCATTTCTGCCAGGCCCACCTTCAGGCGCAGCCCGGTTCCGTTGTTCGCGTAGTTGCCGTTGTTGTTTGCGTGATCTGCCATCGTGTGCCTCTCGTTTCCGTACGCCTGATTCCGGCGAATTTTGTCCGCGCGGAAGGCTTGCCTGCGAAGATGTCGCTGAAACTTCAGTTTAACAGTTTTGAGAGAGAGACTTTAAAGTTGGGCCCACCTGCTTCCGGGTGTGCTGGGTGGCGGGGAAGAAAGGGCGAGGGCGTCACCACGAAGCGGGTGAGAGCGTAACCCGCTGGGCGAGCCGCGGGCTGCACTTCCTCCTTTGCCTACGCGGCGGCCCGCTCTGCGGGGCTGGATGGCTCGGTAGAAATTTCTTCGAGGCTCTTGCCTTTGGTTTCAGGCAGCATGCTAAGGGTGAAGATGAGGCCGAGAATGCTGGCGATTGCCGCTGCAGACTCGGCAGCGAGCAGGCCTTTCCAGTGCATGAGGAAGGGAAATGCGAAGACGCCGAAAAATCCGCCCAGCTTGCCCAGCGCCGCCGTGATGCCGTGACCGGTGGTGCGCACCTGCACCGGAAAAATCTCCGAAGGATAGACAAAGGTAGTCGCGTTCGGGCCAAACTCGGTAAAGAAGAAGCTGAAGCCATAGATGATAAGGAAAGGCACCGCCATCTTTTCGAGGTTGGGGATAAGTGCGAGCAGGGCGAAGGTGATGGCCATCATGATGAAGCCGAGGGCCTGAATGGTCTTGCGGCCGAGGCGATCCATGGTCAGCGCCGCCACCGCGTAGCCGGGAGCGGCAAAGATGGCGAAGATTCCAAGTTGCGTGAGCGTCTTCTGCAAGAGGGTGTGATTGCTGTTCAGGGCAGAGAGCACGAGAGGACTGGAAACGGTATTGCCGTAATACGCGGCGTCCATGAAAAACCATGCCGCGCTGGCACCGAAGAGACGCAGCGCCAGCTTGCGGTCATTCACCAGACGGTGGTATCCGTCCCAGAACGATACCGAATGCTGCGATTTATTGAAGTGTTTTACGTTGGAGAGCTTGCCGCTCTGGTCTTCCTGTTTTCCGGAAGCAGCCAAGAAGCGCGGCGTCTCCTTGAGGTGACGGCGCGACCAATAAACGGCGAGGGCAGGCACTGCGCCGAAGCCCACCAGCAGCCTCCAAATGAGGTTATGCGAGAGGCCGGACGCCAGCAGTCCGGCGGCAAGAAGCGGTCCGACGATGAGGCCGGCAGCCTGCATCGCGAAGACCAGCGTTACCAGCATGCCGCGATGGGTCTTTCCGGCGTATTCGCTCATGATGGTGGCTGATACCGGATAGTCTCCCCCGATGCCGATGCCAAGGATGAAGCGCAGGCCGATGAGCCACCAGATATTCGGAGAAAATGCGCAGCCTATGGCTCCAGCAGCGAGCACCAACACTTCGATACCGTAGATACGCTTGCGGCCCAGCATATCGGCCACCCGGCCGAAGAGCAGCGCGCCGAACGCGGTCGCCAGCAGCGCGGTGGACTCGACCAGGCCCTCCTCGAGCTTGCCCGTGTGCCAGATCGGCTTCAGAAGGGTCATGACCACGCCGATGATGAAGAGATCGTAGGCATCGGTAAAGAAGCCCATGCCGGAGATGAACATGATTTTCCAGTGCTGGCTGGAGATTTTGGCGTTGTCCATCTCGGAGAAGTCTTGTGTCGATGTCGCGATTGGCATGGTCAGGGCCCCTTTGCTCTTAAAAGGGATGCCGCCGAAGATGAACGCCATGCTACAGGAGTGTTAATTCCGCCAGGCAATCCGTGCGCCTATGATGTGACCGGACTACCGCCCGGCGAGATAGTCCGGCGTGACGGCGATGAAGAGCGCCTTGGCGCGGGCCAGCGTGATTCCGCTTGCAGAAAGGATTTCGGCCTCACAGCGGTGCTTGCGTCCGTCGGCGCTGACATGGCGGGCAGTGATCTCAATGGGTGTGCTCAGCGGTACCGGCTTGAGATATTCCACTTCCATCTGCCGGGTCATGGCGAGGATTCGGAACTGACGATTGGCCTTGCTCATGGCCTCGTCGAGAAGCGTGGCAATGATGCCGCCGTGCACATATCCCGGAGGTCCCTGAAAGCGTTTGGGAATGCGCGTCCGGCACACGACGCGCTGATCTTCGTTAAAGAATTTCAGCCGCAGGCCGCTTTTGTTGGTCTCACCACAACCGAAACAGTTATGGACGGTCGTGTGAGGCGGCAGCTCCGTCTTTGCGGACTTTTCCTGTGCTGAGGCTTTGCTCACGCTGTTCCCAACGCCTGCACGAAGATTTCACGATCGACATTGCCGCCAGTCAGGACCGCACCCACGCGCTTGCCGCGCACCCGATCGGGATCTGAAAGGATGGCCGCGACGGCCGCGGCTCCCGCTCCTTCGGAGACATTGTGAGTGTCTTCGTAAACAGCGCGCATCGCGGCAGCGACTTCTTCTTCGCTTATCTCGACGAATCTGTCTACATGTTTCACGATCGCGGCAACAGCATCGCTGTCGGGAGCGCGGCACGCCAATCCATCGGCGATAGTGGGAATCACATCGTGATTTACCGTGTGGCCAGCGGCAAAGGAAAGCGCGTACGCCGGAGCGTTTTTGGTCACGACGCCGACGATTCTGGTTTTCAGCCCCAGAGCTTCCCGCGCCGCGGCGACTCCGCATATCGACGAGCCCATGCCCACAGGTACATAGACCGCATCCAGGGCCGGAGCGGATTCGAACATCTCCAGCGCATAGGTTCCTGTGCCTTCCACCAGCAGCCGGTGGAAGGACATCACCTTGTGCGCGCCGCGCTGCTTCGCCAACTCGGTTGCGTATTCATTGGCTGCCTGAAAGTCGTCTCCGTGCTCGATGAGCGTTGCTCCGAGAGCCTGCATGGCGCGATTTTTCTCACGGCTGTTACCGAAGGGCACCACGATAGTTGCGGTCCAGCCTTTGCGGCTGGCGGCCAGCGCCACGCCCTGTCCATGATTGCCGCGCGTGGCAGCAACAACTTCGGTGAGCCCGGGGTGTTCGCGTGCCAGCCAGTCCATGTATACGGTCGCACCACGCAGCTTGAAAGCTCCCACCGGGGAGTGATTCTCATGCTTGAGCCAGACCTCCGCACCGCTGCGCGCATTCAGCAGCGGCCAGGTGTAGGTCGGCGTGGGAGGCATGACGGTGCGCACAAGTTCGGTCGCACGGCGCAATTCATCCAGCGTGGGAAGATTCATGCTCCCACTTTACCGTTTCTGAAACGACGCTTGCCAAGCGTTCTCCAGCGAATGGCGCTGCGGAGGAGCGAACATGCCGTGTTCTATACTGAGAGCAATCATGGCAGTCAACCAAGCTCCCGCCGAAGCACTGGCAAAGACGTTTTACATCGAGACCTTCGGGTGCCAGATGAACGTCCACGATTCGGAGAAGGTCATCGGGACGTTGGAGCAGCAGGGCTATACCAAGGTCGAAACCGAAGAAGCTGCCGACCTGATCCTTTACAACACCTGCTCCATTCGCGACAAAGCCGAGCAGAAGGTCTTCAACCGCCTGAACGATTACAAGAAGCTGCATAAGCAGGGAAAGCGCTTTGGCGTCCTCGGCTGCGTAGCCCAGCAGGAAGGCGAGAAGATCTTCGAGCGCGCTCCTTATGTATCGCTGGTTTCGGGATCGGCTTCCTACCGCAAGCTGCCCGAGATGCTGGTGCAGCTGGAGGCAGGCAATTCGCGCATCACCGGGCTTGACGACCGCCAGACCGACGAGACCTTCGAAACTGAGTTCACTGCGCGCTCAAACCAGCACCGCGGATACATCACCATCATCGAAGGCTGCGACAAGTTCTGCGCCTACTGTGTGGTTCCTTACACGCGCGGCAAGGAGCGCAGCCGGACCTCGAGCTCGGTTCTGGCCGAAGCGCAGCGGATGGCCGATGCGGGCTACACCGACATCCAGCTGCTGGGACAGAATGTGAATTCTTACCGCGACACGGAAGGGAAGCGCAGCTTTGCCGAGCTTCTCGCCGCGGTTGGCGAGATCCCCGGAGTCCGTCGCGTGCGTTTTACCACTTCGCATCCGCGCGATTTCACCCGCGACATCGTCGACGTCATCGATGCGGTGCCCACGCTCTGCGATCACGTCCATCTGCCGGTGCAGAGCGGATCGTCGCACGTCCTGAGCCTGATGCAGCGCGAGTACACCCGCGACTGGTACCTGGAGCGCATCGCCTGGATCAAGGCAGCGAAGCGCGAGATCAGCATGACGACGGACATCATCGTCGGCTTTCCCGGCGAGACGCCATCCGACTTCGAGCAGACCATCGATATGCTGGCCGAGGTTCAGTACGACGCAGTTTTTGCCTTCAAATACTCGCCCCGTCCGAATACTCCCGCGATCTCGATGCCCGATTCGATTCCAGAAGAAGAGAAATCGCAGCGTCTGCAGATACTCATGGATCGCCAGCGCGAGCTGCAAAGGATCAATTACGCGAGGCATATCGGACAGGAACTGGAAGTGATGGTTGAAGGCTACAACCATGCACGTGGGCAGATAAATGGCCGGACATCGCAGAACAAGACGCTGAATTTCACCACCCGGCAGCCAATTCTTCCTGCCGTCGGGAGCTACCTGCCGGTGCGGGTGACGCAGAGTTTTCCTAACAGCCTGGTCGGCGAAGCGGTTTAACGAGATAAGGAGGGCACGATGGAGATCGAGATGAAAATCCGGGGGCTCATGGTGGACCCCTCTACCCACATGCCCATCGTTCTGCTCAAGGACCCGGAGACCGAAGCGCTGTTGCCCATCTGGGTCGGGCTCTACGAGGCCAATGCCATCGCTCTCGAAGTCGAAAAGGCGCAATCTCCGCGACCTTCCACGCATGATCTGCTGCGAAACCTCGCCCAAAGCTTGAATGCTCGCGTGCAACGCGTTGTTGTGACAGAGCTTAAGAACGATACCTTCTACGCAGTGATCTGGATGGAGCAGAACGGAGAGATCATCGCGCTGGATGCTCGTCCATCGGATGCGCTGGCGCTGGCACTGCGTACCGATTGCCCAGTCTTTGTAGATGAGCATGTTCTGCAGGCGGCAAAGGTGCTGCCTAATCCCGCTGAGCAGGCCTCCGAGAAAGATGTCAGGAAGTGGCTTGAGAACCTGAACGACGAGGATCTCGGCCACTACAAGATGTAGCGGCGATCCGGGATAGTTCAGCAAGTCTGTTCCGTCGAAATCTTCCTTGCAGCGTCTCTGCGCTGAACTAATCGTTCCAGATCATTGAAAGTGATTGAGTTTGATAGCCCGGCTCCTATGTAGAGAGGGCATTACCAGCGCCAAGACCACTGTACAGAATATACGTTATCAGACGTAAACCATATGGCGTGATTATGCCTGCTTCGGTCGATCGCGCGGCTGGATAGAAGCTTCGCAGGCTTTGGGCTTCGATACGCAGACTCCTCTGTTATGCCAAAATATCGCTATACCTTCCCATGTCGAATCCGAATCTGTCCGATGCCGTAACTCCCGTCTCTGAAGTGGAATCTTCTGACCCATCCGTAATCGCAGCCGAGTCTCCCGCACCGATCGCGGAATCCGAAGCTGCCCCTGCCGCCAGCATCGCACCGGAGGTGCCTACCGATTCTTCGGAATCGTTCGACTCTCTGCTTGCCCAGTTCGACGCCGAGCACGGTCGTGGCCGAAAGACGGCATCTGAGGGTGAGACGCGGCAGCTTCAAGGCACCGTGATTGCCGTCTCAGCCGAGGCGGCGTATCTGGATATCGGGCTCAAGATCGAGGGTATGTTGCCTCTGTCTGGCGGCGAGCCGCCTAAGGTCGGCGACCGGTTTCCGGTCTCGATCAAAGGCCGCGATGCCGAGACCGGCTACTACTCGCTCTCCCGTCTGAAGATTGCTCAGCCTACGGACTGGTCGGCTTTAGAACGGGCCTTCTCCGAGCAGTCGACCATTGTGGGTACGGTGACGGGCGTAATTAAGGGCGGGTTGACCGTCGACGTGGGCGTGCGGGCTTTTATGCCAGCCTCGCGCAGCGGCGCCCGCGATGCCGCGGAGATGGAAAAGCTGGTCGGCCAGGAGATTGTCTGCCGCATCCTCAAACTCGATACTGCCGACGAAGACGTGGTCGTCGATCGCCGCGCGGTCACTGAGGAAGAAGCAAAAGCCGCCAAGGAGCGCCGCTACGCCGAGGTGCGTGAGGGCGATGTGGTTTCCGGTACGGTCAGGAGCCTCACCGAATACGGCGCATTTATCGACCTGGGCGGCGTCGACGGGCTGCTGCACGTGAGCGATATCGCCTGGACACGGATTACTGCTCCCGGGGACTTACTCTCGGTGGGACAACAGGTTGAGGCCAAAGTTTTAAAAATTGATTCAGATAAGGGCCGCATTTCACTGGGGATGAAGCAGTTACTTCCTCACCCCTGGGATGGGCTGGCTGCAAAATACAAGCTGGGAGACCGGGTGCGCGGCGTGGTTACTCGGACCACGGATTTCGGGGCATTTGTGGAGCTCGAGCCCGGCATCGAAGGCCTGGTTCACGTGTCCGAGATGTCCTGGATCAAGAAGGTACGCAAGCCCAGCGACCTGGTGAAGCCCGGCGACACGGTCGAGGTGATGATCCTGGGGATTCAGGCCGAGGAGCGGCGGATGTCCCTCGGACTGAAGCAGGCGCTGGGCGATCCCTGGGCGGACGCGGCACAGCGATTCCCTGTCGGCTCTCAAATTGAAGGACCGGTTACCAGCATGATGAAGTTCGGCGCGTTCGTGCAACTGGTCGAGGGCGTGGAAGGCATGATCCACGTCAGCGAGATCGATCCCGACAAGCGGATCAACACTCCGCACGACGTCTTCCGTGTCGGCCAGGTGGTCAAGGCGCAGGTGATCGGTATCGCTCCGGACAAGCGGCAAATCAAGCTCAGTATCAAGCAGATGATTCCCACCGGGCTGGATGAATTTCTGGCCGAAAACAAAGAGGGCGATCGCGTAACCGGCCGGCTGCTGGACGAAAACGAGCAGGCCCGCGTGGAGCTCGGCGAAGGCATTTTTGCCACCTGCCGCCTGACTTCGGGCGCAGTGCCTGAGCCGGAAGCTGCTCCGAGCAGCGGCAAGGCCGACCTCTCGGCGTTGAGCTCCATGCTGCAGAGCCGCTGGAAGACGGGAACACCATCGTCGAAGACCGCCTCGACTCCAGCCAAAGCCGAGGAGCCTCGGGCGGGACAGATCCGCAGTTTCCGGATCAGCCGCATCGACCGGGACAAGAAGACGATCGAGTTGGATCTGGCTTAATTCCCTTGCTGAAAATACAAACGCCGCCCGGAGGCGGCGTTTGCCTGAGAACTGTTTCCAGCGAGATCTACAGGGTCGACTCGATTTCAAATCCCCAGGCTTCGAGGAGCGCTTCGGGGATGTATTTCGAGTTTCTGTTGCGGCGGGCCCATTCGCGGAGACGGGTAGAACGCACATATTGATCGGGGGTGAGCTTGAACTCTTTCACTACTTGCTCAAATGAAGTCACAGTAGGAACGACCGGTCCGATTGGCTCCGGCTTTCCCCAATTTGGATTGCCACGACGCTTTGCCATGTTTGTTTTTATCCTTAGCAATGAAGGTGACGTACGGAAAGTCCGGCGGGTCCCGTAAGAGCGAATCGCCGGGAAGTCACAAACTCTACTATTCTAAGGATATTTTATTCGAAAATCAATAGAAAACTGGGGTTGCGGGGCTGGCTTCGAAAGAGAAATCTTCGCGAATCGTGTAGAGCAAGACGCCTGTTTTGTTCGCGATAGGGCCTGGTATTTCAGGTAAGGGGTTGGGGGTAACCCGATAGTATTCTGTATCAGAATTGGTTACCTTTTCGGCCCAATCCTCATGCTACCTTCAGCTGAAGGGAACGCTCACCGAGGGGCGATGCGCCGCGGTGCGGTCTTCGCAGCGATGGGAGCTTTTGGCTTTGCCTTTTGCTGAGGACTTAACGTTGGTGTCAATAACCTTCAAGCACCGGCTGCAGAACTTGACCTTAATACCTGATATCAAGTGAGTTGCTGGCAGGTTAACGGGAATCGCGTGGGTGGTTGTGATGGTCGGAAGCATGGCCAACTCCTGGGCTGAGGTGAACCGGTAACGCTTCTAGTGTTGAAGGCATTACACCGGAGTGTAATGCCCGTAGACTTGGAGGGGAGGGCCTATCACTCAAAAGAGTTAACTGAGTGACTAAAAGTAACTATGACGCTGGTGCCTATTTGATGTCAAGTTTTCTTTGGGAATAGTTACCAGAATTTGTCACATATCGGTCGGTACTTGGGTAATTCAGGACCAATGACTACCTTCTTACTGCAGAAAAATAAGCACTTTCCCTGCCGGAAGATCCTCCTCGGCGATTAAGAGTTTCTAATCGTTATCCGATAAAGCCGGTGTGCCCTTTCCGCGAACCTCCTCTCCTTCCCCATCCGTTCTCAGTTTTACCCGCATCCTGATCGCATCGGAAGACGAGGAAACCTGCGAGTTTCTCGACCGGAGCCTGCGCGACTGGGGCTATGCACCGCATCGGGCGACGGATGGGATCGAGGCGATTCGGTTGCTGACCGAGGGAGAAACCCCTTGCATCGCCATCCTGGACATCGCCCTGCCTCAGCTCTCCGGCGTCGAGGTCGCGGCAAAGGTGCGTGCGCGGCAGGCGGCGCGACCGGTGTGGACGGTGCTGCTCTGCGATCATGCCGACGGCTCGACCATCGCCAACGCCCGCGATGCAGGTGTGGACGATCTGGTGCTCAAGCCGCTGGACGCAACCGATCTGCGCATCCGCATCGGCGTGGCTGAGCGGGTGCAGATGCTGGTCGGCCAGCTCGACCTGCAGACTCGCGCAGCACATTTCCACGCCGAGCATGACAACCTCACCGGCCTCTGGAATCGGGAATCGCTGCTGCGCATGCTTTTTGCCGAAACCGACCGGGTGCAGCGGCTCAAGACCCCGATGGCGCTGGTGCTGATTGACCTGGACCACTTTGCCCAGGTCAATGAGGATTACGGATACGAGAAGGGCGACGGCATTTTGAAGGAGCTGGCGCGGCGCTTCCGGCGCTATCTGCGCAGCTACGATCTGATCGGGCGCTGCGGCGAAGATGAGTTCCTGATTGCACTGCTGGGGTGCACCTCGGAGCAGGCCCTGGCGCTGGCACGGCGCGTGAAGCGCGGGATTCTGGGCCGGCCGTTTTCTGCCGGGTCCGAACTGCTGATCGTGACCGTCAGCATCGGGATATCCCACAGCCTGGGGCGCTCGCCGCTGATGGTGCTCCGCGAGGCGGAGCAGGCTCTGCAACTGGCCAAGAGTGCGGGGCGAAACTGCGAGCGGCAGTTTTCCGATCTGGACTCGAAACAGAAGCTGGGGTCGAAAGATGTTATCGGGCTTCGAGTGGCGGCGGCTCCTAAACGTTAATGCGATCTCTTCCCTGCCGGGTATTCGCACTCTTCTTCCGTATTTGGCGCGCAGGTCAAACACTTACACCGCGTGCTAAAACAGTCCCATGCGCCAGAATTTGCTCGAGGATTACGCACCCCGGCCCGCGCACATTAAGTGGCTTCTAGATTCTGACCCGTCCATCCGTTGGCAGGTGATGAGGGACCTCACCGGTGAAGCCTCCGACGCAGTTGCCGCCGAGCGGTCGCGCGTTGCCGTTGAAGGCTGGGGAGCCGAGCTTCTTGCGCGCCAGTTACCTGCCGGCGACTGGCCGGGCGGGCAGTGGGATCTGGTTACACTATGGAGTCTCGTCGTGCTGAAGGATCTTGGCCTCGACCCTGCCAGCAAGCAGGCTCAGAAAATGATCGACCGCGTCGAGAAAGGGCTCGTGTTTAAGCCGCTGAACAACCGGCCTTTTCTTCACGGCGAAACGGAGCCGTGCATCAACGGCAGAATCCTCGGAGTCGGCACGTATTTCAGAGAGCCGAACGATGCGCTGGCCAATCAGCTGGTGAGTGAGCAGCTCGAAGACGGCGGCTGGAACTGCGAGGCGCCCAAAAGCCGGCGTTCTTCATTCCATACGACAATTTGCGTGCTGGAGGGGCTACTTGAATATGAGCGGGTGGGACGCAAGGCTGGACTCAAATTGGGGGCCGTGACCAAGGCCCGCCAGCGAGCTGAAAACTATCTGCTCGAACGCAGTATGTTTCGCTCGCTGCGAACCGGAGATGTTATCAACAAACGCTGGCTCCGCTTCGCCTACCCGACGTTTTGGCACTATGACGTGCTGCGCGGGCTCGACTACCTGCGCAATGCCGGAATCAAACCCGACAGCAGCGTTGATGAAGCCGTAGGCATCGTGATGAAGCGCCGTCACCAGAACGGGCGATGGCCGCTCAACCTCCTTCATCCCGAAAAGATTCCCCTGGAGATGGAGACTGAGACCGGCAGAGCGAGCCGCTGGAATACGCTGCGCGCACTTCGGGTTCTGCGCTGGTACAACAGCGCAACGTGATCGCTCCGGCCTTGGCATGGTGGAATCCCATATCTCAAAAAGGCGTGACATGGCGTACCCGGCCGTGCCGCGTTCGAGGGAATTCATGCTGCGTTGCATTTAAAGATGAACCGGGGGTGGCAGACTGGGAGTCATTGGAGTAAACGAAAATCCCCAAGGAGCACTGTTCCATGCCACTTCCTACCGATGAGAAGCTTCTGGCCCTGAGCCATGACCTGGTTGCCCAATTCGACAAGATTTTCGGCGAGCATCCGGGATTTCGTCCCGCTCACGCCAAGGGCATCCTGTTAACGGGCACCTTTACTCCAGCAGCCAGCGCCACGAAGCTAACCAAAGCGGCGCACATCACACGCGCATCGACTCCGGTAACCGTTCGTTTTTCCAACTCGACGGGTGTGCCGGTGATACCGGATACCGATCCGAATGCGAGTCCGCGCGGCATAGCTGTCCGCTTCAACCTTGCTGAGCATGTGCACACGGACATTGTGGCTCATTCGACAGACGGCTTCCCTACCCACACGGGAGGGGAGTTTCTGGAGTTCCTGAAGGCGCTGGCGGCGAGCGATCCCGCGAACCTGAAAGGCTCTCCGCTGGAGGCATTTCTGGGCAGTCATCCCGCAGCGCTGGCATTTGTCCAGGCTCCCAAACCCAATCCAGTGAGCTTCGGCACAGAGAGCTACTTCGCGGTGACGGCGATGCGCTTCATCAATGCCGACGGCGTCGCCAGGTACGGGCGGTACCGCATTCTTCCCGAGGCCGGCAATGCATTTCTCGATGACGCAGCGGCGAAGACGAAGTCTGCGAACTATCTCTTTGACGAGATCGCAGAGCGCGTCGGCAAGGGTCCGGTGAAGTTCAAGATCGTGGTGCAGGTGGCAAAGGATGGAGACATCGTCGATGACGCCACCAAGCACTGGCCGGAAGAGCGCGAGCTGGTGGAGCTGGGCACGATCAGCCTGACCGGCCTGGCCGGGGATAACGAGCACGAGCAGAAGCACATCATCTTCGATCCGATTCCTCGCCTGGAAGGGATCGAGCCTTCGGATGATCCGCTGCTCGAACTGCGGGCGGCGATTTATCTGATCAGCGGACGGCGTCGCAGATCAGCTTAGGGCTTCGCGTCCAGCGATACGCGCCTTCGGCGCAGGAGCACGCGCTTTCGTTGCTCCACGTCTCGGGTTCGAGATGTGGGGCAACGGGAGTTCCTTGTGCGTTCGTCACAAAGCTGGCGCGTGAGTCGCAGTCGCGGGCTACAATTTCCCGCATGACGCGACTCCGTCTTTTCCTGCTGCTCGGTTTTTCAATCCTGTTTCTATCGACAAGCCCGCTGTCTTCCGTGGCCTGCGCGCAGACGGCGAAACCGCCTGCGCCTCCTCCGACATTGCGCAGCATTCTGTTGTCGCAACTTCACTCCACGCACGACAAAGCGGAGTGGTTTGTCCCGGTGAATACGGCGGTCGCCGGTCTCACTGCAGAGCAGGCGAAGTGGATTCCCACGAACGCCGCGGGCAAGATCGATCCCAATGCCAACCACTCGGTCGGCATGCTGGCCTACCATCTCTATTTCTGGAACAACAATGCCCTGGCCCAGTTGAAGGGCGAGAAGGCTCCTCCGGTTCCCAGCAATAACGACGAAACCTTCAACGATTTCGACGCCGCGGCCTGGACGAAAACGGTGCATGATCTGGATGCGGTGCTGACCGCGCTCGAAGACGTGGTGGCAAACGCCGATGACGCGAAACTTGAGAAGATTGCGCCGACGATTGCGCATATCAGCACTCACAATGCGTATCACACGGGACAGATTCTCTATGTCCGCAAGCTGCAGGGATCGTGGAATCCGGACAACGGGGTGAAGTAGCTGCTCGCGTCTCGGGCGTTCAATCGCCGATGCGGTATTCGCTCTGCACCAGACCGCTTGGGTAATGCTGCGTTCTTACGTGGTGCAGGCGGATATCCTGGGGCAGCGCACCGAAGAGGGGGATTCCATCTCCGATAAGCACAGGGACTCGCGTGACGATGAGGCGTTGGATGAGGCCGGCGCTGAGGAAACGCTGAATCGTAATTCCTCCATCGATGTACAGGTTGTGAGCGCCGCTTGAGGCAAGCTTCGCGACAATTTCGGCTGGAGGGCCAGACATCTGCTCCACATTGCCTCCGCGAATCGTGGAGAAGTCGAGCGGCTGGCTGCTCAGGACCACGACGCGCCTCTGGCCGTAGGCCCAGCCGCCAAAAGCAAGAACCGTCTCGAATGTCTTGCGGCCTATCACTATCGCATCGATGCCGGCCATGAACTCATCGTAGCCATGCGGCTCGGGCTCCTGAGGTAGAAAGTCCAGATCGCCGTTTCGACGCGCCAGGAAACCGTCGACGCTGATTCCGACAAATACCGATGCTGACATTTCAAGCCCCCATCCGGATGCTTTTAAGCCCGCTTCATCTCTTCCCAACGATCAATATGCCAGAAGTCGATACTCTGTACTCTGAGCGGCCATGGCTTTCGGCCGGGAAGGCAGAACTCGTGACGAAGATAATCATCGAGGTTAAACCCGTAATAGATGATGTCGGCTTGATGGACGGAAAACACGGGATTCCCGCCTTTATGCGGCCGGTCGGGCATCATGCCGTGTCCATTGATCGGTATCAGCCGCGGAGCTTTACTTACGCACCTCTCGACAATTTTCTTCGCGTCTGTGATGCGGGTGGGACGTTGCCCCCACTCCGGCAGCCAGAACTCTTTATGCTCGAGCTTGAATATCATGGTGTCCAGAGGCCAGCTCAGCCAGTCTCTGATCTTTGCGTCATCCTCGGAACGCCAGTCCGGAAACGATGAGCCTTTGGGAAGTGCGGTCTGCAGGAAGCCTCGCAGATCGAGTGGAAAACGAAATCCAAACTTGCTTTCAATCGCTGCGATCTCAGGATCGGTGAGCCCATCAACGAAAGTTACGTTGACGCGGCCCAGAAGCTCGATCAAATCTGACCAGCGATTTCTATCTACTGACATGGCGTACAGCTAAAGCGTATCAAACCCGATCTTCAATCATCGTCATCGTCCTTGCGCAGGCCGCGCGGATGCAACAGCATGGCCGGCACGGGTTTCGATCCCATGGCGTCTTTCCAGAGGATCACATTGAGCTTGCGCGGGTCGGCGCGGTCTTCATGGGCGAAGTCCATTTTGCCGGACTCCTTCGCGCCCTGCGCCTTGGGTGTGTTTGCAGTGTAGATGAGCTTGTTGTCGCGGTTGGTGTAGTCGGCGTTGAAGGCCGGCTGATCGCCTTCTCCTGTAAACAGCGGCGCAATCAGCGGTGCGAAGGCGTCGTTGTTATTCATGGGCGGGATGCCGAGCAGGTCTTCGATGGTGTGCAGCACGCTGACCGTGGTGTAGAAGTTGTGATCGATGGTCGGCGCCGAGGTGCGCGGCGAGTAGGCGCTGATGACCAGAGCGATCGACCGGTGCGCGTCTACGTGGTCGGCTCCATCCTGCGCATCGTCTTCGAGGACAAAGAATGCGGTGTCAGCCCAATAGGGGCTGTGCGAGACGGCATCGACGGCGCGGCCCACGGCGAGGTCGTTATCGGCGACACAGGCCTTCGGAGTACATTGTCCAGCACGCGTACCGTAGGTGTGATCGTTGGGCAGGCGCAACATGACGAAGGCGGGCATCTCGTCGCGGCCCTGCTGGCGTTCAGCGGACCAGGCATTGAAGTGGGTGAGGAACTCGTTCACGCGCAGCTGGTCGGGAAAGCTGAGGTTGAAGTCAGGAAAATTGGGATCGAAGTTCCCTTCCAGCTCCGGCTTGGTAGCCACGTTCTTGTAGATGAGCGGGATATTCCATGGATACGGGCTCTTGCCGCCGCCGTAGTTAGCGGGGATCTCCTCGCCGGGCTTGATATAGGAATTTTCGCAGAAGTGCGTTGGCTCAGGTGTGCCTTCGAGCGGCGACTTCTCCTTGGGTGCTTCGCCGGAGTCGTCGCAGAACTTCGTCGAAACGAATTCCCCGAAGTGGTAGAGCGTCTTGTTGTGGCGGGCGAGATCGGTCCAGAGGTAGCCGCTGGCCGGCTCATTGATGTCGGGAATCTTTTCCTGGATGGGATAGCCGTTCTGCACCACGCCTTCGAAGTCGTACGTGCGCTCTGCTCCCCGATAGGATTGCTGCCAGTCGCGCTCGGTGTAGTCGCTGGTGATGCCTGCGGTCGACCAGACGTGACCGTCTCCTGAAACTTCGCCGGAGTCGTAGAAGTTGTCGAGGACGCCGAATTGCTGGGCGAGGTGATGCAGGTTGGGCGTGGTGTCCCATCCATACATGGTGAGCGAGCGGTCGCCGTCGCCAGCGCCGAGGTCGCCGAGAATCTGATCGTAAGTGCGATTCTCTTTAATGATATAGATGACGTGATGAATGGGGTTAGTTCCGGAGGGGTTCATCGAGGACTGCGTAAAGGCAATGTGCGTATCGGCGGCCTGCATCAGGTTGCTGGCCATCACCTGACGGGTGAGCTCGGCGAGATCCTTCTGCGCGGCGGCGCGGTCGATGGTGGCGAGCGATCCATGCAACAGCGTTGCGATGTAGGTGTGCGGACGCTGGGCGCGCGCGGGCAGGTTCTCAACGGCATGCGCAGGAGCAGGCTGAGGCGCAACATTCGGACCGGTTCCCTGCCCTTTGCCGGTGGCGACGTAGAGCTTGTCGCCTTTGACAGTCATGGCGGAGGGATACCACTCGGTGGGGATGAATCCAGCGGGCTGTTCCGGCGCGCCTACCTGGCTGACGGGCCGGGTACGAAAGACGGCGACGGCGTCAGAGCCGGAGTTGGCGGCGTAGAGTGTCTCTCCGTCGGGCGAGACGGCGACCGCGTCGGGCATGGCTCCGAAGTAGCGCTGACCGGGCAGGCGCGTGTCGTAGAGACGGATGAGGCGCAGGGACTTGCCGCCGATGTTGACGGCAGCGATGGCATCGCGATTGGCAAGCGCCACGAAGAGCGTCTTCTCGTCGGGGCTGAAGGTCATCGCCACCGGATGCGAGCTGGGCAGGATACTGGATGATGGCGGCAGCAGAGGAATCGAGCCCGCAATCCTGCCAGCGTGCAGGTCGAGCTCGGCGACCGATGAGTCGTTCCAGAGCGCGATGAAGGCGCGGTGATTGTCCTTTGTGACGGAAATGGCGATCGGATACGTCGATGGCACCACGGGATGCGTAGCCAGGTCGAAGCGGGTAAGAACTTTGCCCGAGGCGGTATCGATCAGCAATACATCGTCGGAGAATTCGTCGGCGACGAGGAGCTTCTCCGCGCCGTCATCTCCTTTGAAAACAGCGAGGCCGGTGGGTACAGGATTGGCGACGCCATCTGGCAGCGGCTTGCCGATTTGATTCTGGGTTCGTCCGGCGGCAAGATGCTGGAGCGGAATGGGAATGAGGCGATCGGGTTTGAGCGCGCCGTCGCTGACGCTATAGACGGCGATGGCGTTGCCGGTCTGGTTAGGCGCGCCGCCCTCGGGTGCGGAGAGCGAGTCGAAGCTGACATAGAGATGCGCGCCGTCGAGCGAGAAGGCCACGCCGGAATACATGGTTTGCGGGGCATTGATGACGGTGCGCGGATCGGGAAAATCGGCCAGCTTGCCGGTCGTAGTGTCGAGCACAGCGACGGACTGCGAGTAGTCCGAGTCAGGCGTGCCGTATCCAGCGTTGACCAGCGCCAGATAGCGGCCATCCGGGGACCAGGCGGCGCCCATGGGCAGGCTGTTGAGTCGCGCCGGCGAGCCCGGCACCGGCTGAACAATCTGCTTGCTGGTGGGAAGGTTGATTGACTGCGCGCTGAGCAGTACGGGGACCGCTGATACGGAAAGAAAAATAGCCAGCGTCGAGAACGGTCGACAAAAAGTGGGCTGGTTCATAGGCGATATCGTCTGCGGTTGAGATTAACAAAGGATGAAGTGAACGGTCTTACATGATCGGCGCTTCCGCAGAATGTTTACGCCGGGCGAGTCAGACGGTGAGGTAACGAGAACCGCGCGTTTTGTGGAATTTCCACGGAAGATTTGCAGGCGGCGAGGGGCGACTGTGCAATTTATTTGGACACAGGTTTCTTGCTCTGTAATCGTCTTTTCTCTTGCCTGCTGCGGACGGGTGCAATAGGGTAGCCGGTGCTGAAAGCCTGTTCGAATCGCGCGCGACAAAATGAAACCGGAGACCTTCGTTATGTCTGAAAATGTGAAGAAATTTGTCTGGTACGACTTGATGACCAGCGACCTGAAGGCCGCAGGAGATTTCTATAGCAAGGTGGTGGGCTGGGGGACGATGGACTCGGGTATCGTTGAGCGCCCCTATCACATCTTTACCAAGGGCCAATCCTTCATCGGCGGCCTCATGCCGGTGCCGCCGGATGCCGCCGGCGCACCTCCCGCCTGGATGGGATATATCGGCGTCGACAACGTGGACACTTACGTGAAGCGCGTCACGGATGCGGGCGGTCAGGTTCGCCGCGCGCCTGAAGATATCCCGAACGGCATCGGACGCTTTGCGATTGTGGCCGACCCGCACGGAGTAACCTTTGCGCTCTTCTCGTCTCCGGCGGGCGACCCGCCCACCGAGACGCTGAACGAGCTGGGCCACATCGGATGGCATGAGCTGTACGCCGGCGATCTGGAGTCCGCCTGGGGGTTTTACTCCGGTCTCTTCGGTTGGGAAAAGTCGTCGAGCTTCGATATGGGGCCGATGGGCGAGTACCGCATCTTCACCACGGGTGGAAGTACGGCGGGCGGCATGATGACCAAAATGCCGCAGTCGCCGATGCCCTTCTGGATCTTCTATTTCAATGTGGATGAGATCAATGCGGCGGTCGAACGCATCAAGCAAGCCGGCGGCCAGATTTTCAACGGACCGATGGAGGTTCCCGGCGGACAATGGATCGTCCAGGCCTTCGATCCGCAGGGAGCGATGTTCGCGCTGGTGACCCCAAGGCCCTGATCGATTGCCCGGCAGATTGCAGAAAAGGGTAGGCATCAAGCCTGCTCTTTTCTTTTCAGTACGTCGCTAGCGAGTGAAAATCAGCTGGAGAAGAGCTCGGTGAGGTTGGTAATTCGCAGCAGCTCGCTGACCCGGGGCGACAGATTGACGATATCCAGACGGCATAGACCCTTGTTCACTGCTGAAACCTTCAGTCCCACCAGTGCTCCGAGACCCGAGCTGTCGAGCGATTCGAGATCGGTCAGATCGACGATGATGCGCCGGCCGCCGGCTTCGATGAGAGGTTTGATCAGCTGCTTGATCTTCGCGCCGTTGTCGCGGAGCATTTTCCCGTGGCATTTAATGGTTGTGACGGGGAGCTTGTGCTCGTCCTCCGACTCCTCAACCTCATAGTGGAAAATGGCTTGGGGCGCCATAAACTTTACGATCTCCTTTGGGGGCTCGGACCGATCGGAAACCCATAGTAGCGTTCCGTGGGAGAGCGTCAGATTAAATTACGGTGACCGTGGACCTTCTGGCAACGGCAAAGTGTTGAACTGCTGAATTCCTCGCCTTTAAGGAGCGGCTGGACAGGGTATCTTGCGGCGCGAAAATTTGACTTTCCTGGCCACGGTTTCGTTATCACGGAGCGCCAGAAGCTTTTGATTCCACTGCCATTACAAAAGTCTTACACATACCAGCGACTGCGGACTGATACGGTGTCGATAATAGAAGTCATAAAACTCTCTGGAAAGAAGCTTCACTTGACACCTGTTGATTTGCTGGAAGAACCGACCGTTTCGACTGAATCTACCTCTGCCGCAGCCAAGCGTGGAGCCGCGGCAGCTGCCAAGCCGCAGTTTTCCTTAGGGCGCAAGGCACAAAACGGGTCGTTCTCCGTCATCACCACGGTGGTCATGGTGCTCTTTCACATCGGCGCGGTAGCTGCGCTGTTCATGTTCTCGTGGAAGGCGCTCATCTGCAGCGTTCTGCTGTGGATTTACGCTTCGAACATCGGCATTGGCATGTGCTACCACCGGCTGCTGACGCACCGCGGCTACAAGGTGCCGAAGTGGGTGGAGTACTTCATGACCATCGGCGCGACGCTGTCGCTCGAGGGTGGACCGATCTTTTGGGTAGCGACACACCGCGTGCATCATCAACTCTCCGACCACGAAGGCGATCCGCATACGCCGACCGAGGGTGGATGGTGGGCGCACATGGGCTGGATCATCCGCGGCGTATCGATGCATGACGAGACGGCGATGCTGTCGCGCTATGCTCCCGACCTCGCCCGCGACAAATTCCATGTCTGGCTGAGCAAGTGGCACTGGGTTCCGATGGTGGTGGTGGGTCTGGCGCTTCTGGCTATCGGTGGATGGCCGTGTGTGATGTGGGGCATCTTCCTGCGCGTGACATTAGGGCTGCATGCGACCTGGCTGGTGAATTCGGCGACGCACATGTGGGGATCGCGCCGCTTCAACACCAAGGATCATTCACGCAACAGCTGGTGGGTGGCCCTGTTGACCGGCGGCGAGGGATGGCACAACAATCACCACGCGCATCCGGTTTCGGCACGGCACGGACTGGTTTGGTATGAGATCGATCCCAACTGGATCGGAATTTCCTTTCTGAAGAAGCTGGGCCTGGCCTGGGATGTGAAGGTGGCGCAGTATGATCCGGAAAACCCCAAGCCGGCTGGAGTGGCTTAGGATTAGTTGTAGGAATTAGTGAATGCAGTGCGGCGCTCGCTGGGTTTTCCTGGCGGGCGTTTTGCTTTGCGGCTGACTTCGGCCGGTGCTACCTGAGATTGTTCACTTTCCGTCCCGGCAAGCGAACATCCGGCGCACAAGGGCCTGGTCTGAGAGAATTCTGTCTTAGGCGATGAGAATCAGCGGGCGAAGACGGAATATGGTGTTTTTCATCGTGCTGGGGGCCTGCCTGGTCGGCGTGGCCGTGACCCTGAACGTTGGCTGGATCATCCTGAACTGGCGGCGTTTCATTCCACTGCTGATCGGAATCCCCTTCTTTGCGCTGCTGATTGCCGGCGTCACGCTGAACACCATCTTTCTGGTCCGCGAGGTACGGCGCAACGAGCGCCATGACGCTTTCCTGAACGCGGTGACGCACGAGTTGAAGACACCGCTGGCCTCGATCCAGCTCTATCTCGAAACGCTGGAACGGCGCGAGCTTCCTCCGGAGAAGCGGCAGGAGTTCTACGGCATCATGCGCGAGGACAGCGACCGCCTGCTGGCTACCGTGGAGCAGGTGTTGAAGGCCGGCGAGGTCGGTCAGCGCTCGCGCAAGCAGGTACGCATCCCAGTGGATATGCGTGAGCTGGTGGCGCAATGCGTGGAGATGACACGGGCACGCAATCATCTGGAGGAATCGAATATCGTCTTCGAGCCGGCAACCGGCGACATGCCGGCGATTGTGCGCGGCAGTCCGGAAGAGCTGCAGACGGTGGTATTGAACCTGCTCAACAACGCCGTGAAGTATTCAGCGGGCGCGGTGAATATTCGTGTATCGCTTACCTTAGAGCGGGACGCGTGGGTGATAGTGAGCGTGACCGACACTGGCATCGGCATTCCTCCTGCGCATCTCAAGCGCATCTTCAAGCGCTTCTTCCGCGTGCCTGCGCGCAACGTGCTCAAAACGAAAGGCACCGGGCTAGGCTTATTCCTGGTGCGCACCATCGCACGGCAACACGGCGGGGATGCCTTTGCGGCCAGTGCGGGTCCAGGCATGGGCGCAACGGTAAGCGTGCAGCTGCCGCGGCTGCTGACACGTGTGCCCCAATCGCGCGAGCAGGAGGTGGGATGAGCGAAGCGGATCGCGTGCTAATCGTGGAAGACGAAGCGCATCTGGCGCAGGGGCTGCTCTTCAACCTGCAGGCCGAGGGATACGAAGTCGTCAGCGAAGGAGACGGCGAAGCGGCACTTGCGCGGCTGGCAGAGGAGCCGTTCGATGCAGTGCTGCTGGACGTGATGCTTCCCGGCAAGAGCGGCTTCGATGTGGTGGCTGAGTTGCGTGCACGCAAGAGCTTTGTACCGGTGATGATGCTCACGGCGCGCGGACGGCCTGAGGATGTGCTGCGCGGATTCGAAGCTGGAGCGGATGACTATCTGCCCAAGCCCTTCGACCTGTCGATCCTGCTGGTCCGCTTGAAGAGCCTGCTGCGGCGGATGAAATGGCATCGTCCGGTCGAGGAAAGCCGGACCGTAGAAGAGCTTTCCACGTTCACCTTTGGAGACCGGACGATCGACTTCGAAGCGCTGGAGCTGACCTCGCTCGGCAAGACCATCCGGCTTACGCTGATGGAGGCCGAGCTGCTGCGGCATCTGGTGCGCAATCAGGGGAGGATCATCTCGCGCAAGGAGATCCTCGAGCAGGTGTGGCGGCTGCACGAAGATACGGACACCCGCGCCATCGATAACTTCATCGTGCGGCTGCGGCGGTATATCGAGGATGAGCCCTCACAGCCTCGCTATCTGCAGACGGTGCGCGGGGTTGGCTACCGCTTCCAGGCTGCCGGGGAGTGACTTGCATCGTTCTTGCATGCAGCCGCATATATAAAGAGGGAGTTTTTTTGTGAGCGAGATTACTTTGAGCATTGAAGGCATGCATTGTGGAGCGTGTGTGAAGCGCGTAACGCAGGCGTTGCAGCGGGTCCCGGAGACGGAAGTGAAAGAAGTGCGCGTCGGTGCGGCGCGGGTCGAGTCTACGAGTGCGGATGCGGTGGTAGCTGCCCTGTCGAAGGCCGGTTATGCGGCCCACGCAGAGTCCAATTGAGGACACGGGAGTGAAGCAAGAGAGCACGAACGAGCGCGCGGTCACCCTGGCTGTCGAAGGCATGACCTGCGCCGCGTGCCAGACGCATGTGGAGCACGCACTGCGCGACACTCCGGGAGTCACCGAAGCCAGCGTCAACCTGATGACACACTCCGCGCGTGTGGTGTACGAGCCCACCGTGGCCCGGCTGGAGTCGCTGATCGACGCGGTGCGTGAGGCGGGATACGACGCCGCAGAAAAAGATGCGAGCAGCAGTTATAACGACGAGGCCGCGCATGCAAGCAATGAGCGCACGCTGAAGTATCGAGCCATCGCGGCGATGGCTGGCGGTGCGGTGTGCATGATCCTGTCCTTACCCATGATGGGGCCCTCGCATGGGCTGCCGGGCGGGCTCGATTCCCTCCTGAAGTACGTGATGCTGGCGATCACGCTTGTGGGGGTGGCATGGGCGGGAGGGGCCATCTATCGCCGTGCATGGCAGGCGGCCGTGCATGGTGCGACCAATATGAATACGTTGGTGGCTCTGGGAACGGGTGCGGCTTTTCTCTATTCCGCAGCGGCTACGGTTCTTCCTGCTTTCTTCCTGCGCCATGGTCTTCAGCCGGATGTCTACTACGATTCGGTGCTGCTGATATTGGGCTTTCTGCTGCTCGGCAACTGGCTGGACGCACGCGCCAAACGGCGCACGCTCGATGCGCTGCGGGCCTTCTCGGCACTGCAGCCACAATCGGCACGGGTAATTCGCGGCGGCCACGAGGTCGAGACTCCGGTATCTGAGTTGGTGGAAGGTGACATGATCCGGGTGCGTCCCGGCGAGCGCATTCCCGTGGACGGCATGATCCTTTCTGGCACGAGCAGCGTGGACGAGTCGATGATCACCGGCGAATCGCTGCCGGTGGCGCGCGGTGCAGGTGACAGGCTGATCGGCGGTTCGCTGAATTACGACGGCGCGCTCGAATATCGTGCGACCTCGCTCGGCACGGAGAGCGTGCTGGGGCAGATGCTGCGCATGATGGAAGAGGCGCAGTCCTCGAAGGCTCCTATGCAGCAGCTTGCAGATAAGGTGAGCGGCATCTTCGTTCCCGTCGTGCTGCTGCTGGCGGTGCTGTCCTTCGCGATGTGGGCCTTCGCGGCTCATGATCCTACGCGGGCTTTTGCCATAGCCGTAACGGTGCTGGTGATTGCCTGCCCCTGCGCGATGGGGCTGGCGGTTCCGGCAGCGCTTACCGTCTCCATTGGACGCGGCGCGCAGTTGGGCATTCTCTTCAAGAACGGCGAAAGCATCGAGCGCCTGGCAGGGACGGACACGGTGCTGCTGGACAAGACGGGCACGCTGACCGAGGGCAAGCCGCACATTGTGGAAGCGCGCCTGACGGCAACGGACTTCTCTGAGTATGACCTGCTGGCGATGATCGCTTCGCTCGAGGCGGGGTCGGAGCACCCCCTGGCACATGCGGTGATCGAGTACGCGCAGGCCAAGGGAGTGCGTACGGTTCCGATGCTGGACTTCAAGGCGATTCCCGGACAGGGCGTTACCGGCAGGATCGACGGGCATACGGTTGCGGCTGGCAATTCTGCCCTGATGAAGGATATTGGCGTCGATGTGGATTCCAATGCTTCGCCGGGTGCGACGCTGCTGCATATCGCTGTCGATGGAGTCTACGCGGGCTGGCTGGCGGCGCAGGACACCTTGCGTCCTGGAGCAGCGGATGCAGTGAGTGCGATGCATCGCATGGGCTTGCGCGTGGCTATGCTTACCGGCGACACCGCGGCTGCAGCCGGGGAGATCTCCCGCTCTGCCGGCATCGATGAGGTCTATTCCGGGCTGCTTCCGGCGGGCAAGCTGGCCAAGATTCAGGAATTGCAGATGCTGGGCCGTTCGGTGGCCATGGTCGGGGACGGTATCAACGATGCGGCGGCGCTGGCGGCAGCCGATGCCGGGCTGGCCGTGGGCACCGGCACCGATCTGGCGCGCGAGGCAGGAGACGCGATCCTGCTGCGCGGCGAGCCGCAGCAAATTGTGACCGCTCTGAAGCTGTCGCGGCAGACGCTGCGCGTGATGCGGCAAAATCTTGGCTGGGCGCTCGGGTACAACGTACTGGGCATTCCGATTGCCGCGGGAGTCTTGTATCCGCTGACCGGATTGCTGCTGAATCCCGCGGTAGCGGCCGCGGCCATGGCTCTCAGCTCGGTAAGCGTGCTGGCCAACAGTCTGCGGCTCAAGAACTGGCAGCTTCGCTGACAAAAGAACGCCCACTCTTCCGGGCCAAGCATGGCCCTTCCAAACCGTTACGAACTGCTCCTATCCCTAATCCTATGAACTGCCCCATCTCTTTGCAGGTCTGTTTATAATCGCAGCTACATGGCGGGAGGTACGCTTCCGCCGGTCCTTGTTTCAACCCGGAGATACGACCCGATGTTCGAAGTACCGTCCACACCGTTTATGCTTATCGACGGCCCGCACGAGATACAGACCGCCATCGGGCACAGTCCGTTTTCGGTTGGCCGGATGCCCGGCAGCGACCTTCTGCTGGAGCATGCTTATGTTTCGCGCAAGCATGCGGAAATCGTTTTCGACAGCGGCAGTTTCTTCATTGTGGACCAGGGCAGCCGTCACGGCACCTTCGTCAACGGCAAGAAGGTCGACCGGCAAAAGCTGGAAGTAAACGACGCGGTCCACTTCGGCAGCGTGGATGGTCCACTGCTGCGTTTCGGGGTGCGAGGCGGCATGTCCGGCTCGACGATGCGCTCGCTGATGGACCACCTGCATCCCACCAACGAGCCGAATACGGCGATTGAAAAGCTGAGCTGGTTCCTGGAAGCCGCCCGCAAGCTGAACGATGTGGGCGCGGTCGACCAGATTCTCGCGGCGCTGGTTGAGACCACTCTGCAGCTCACCAAGGTGGAGCGCGGCTACGTGTTGCTGTACGATTCCGAGACAAATGAGCTGAAGCTCTCGGTAGGCCGGGCCAGCGACGGCAGCATTCTTACCGACGACTCGACCATCTCCCACAGCGCAATTAAGCAGGCCGTCCGCGGCGCGGGCCAGTTCATCGTTACCGATACGCTCAGTGTGGAGAGTGGTGCGCGCTCGGAGAGCATCATCGCGCAGAATATCCGCACCGTCATCTGCATTCCGCTGCGCAGCCGCCGCATCAATCCTGAGACGCAGCGGGGCGACGTGCTGGGCATCCTTTATCTCGATAGCCGGCTGAATCCCAGCAAGTTCACGCAGGTCGACAACGATCTGCTGAAGACGATCGCTACCGAAGCGGCGGCATTGATGGAGAACGCGAAGCTGGCCATCGAAGAGGAGCATGCGCGGCGCTATCGCGAAGAGTTGAACATCGCGGCCAGCATTCAGCAGGACCTGATGGCGGTGCAGCCGCCAAAAACTTCGTACGCGACCATCACTGCGCACTTTGAACCCTGCAAGGAGATAGGCGGCGACTTTTACGATGCCGTGGCGGGAGACGATTGCGTATACGTGGTGATCGCCGACGTTTCAGGCAAGGGAGTGTCCGCAGCGCTGCTGGCGCAGACTCTGCAGGGCATGGTGTACGCTCAACTTCTCGCCGACCAGCGGCTGGATAAGATCGCGCGGGCGCTCAACCGCTACATCTGCACCAAGGACATCGGCAAGTATGCCACCATGTGCGTGGTACGGCTGGACAGCTCGGGTACGCTTGAGTACGTGAACTGCGGGCACATCCATCCCTTGCTCAAGAGCGGCGACAAGATTATTGAGTTGACGGAGTCGAATCTGCCGGTGGGGTTGATCGAGACGGCCGAATACCACTCGCACCGCGTAATCCTGGAACCGGGCACGCGGGTTTTGCTGGTGACGGATGGCGTGACCGAGGCCGAGGATATATCGGGCGACATGTTCGGCAATACCCGCCTGGAAAGTGCACTGGCGAAGAGCAATGGCCTTGAAGATGTTTTCAAGGCCATGTCGGGTTTCTGCGGGAATGCCTCATCGGCGGACGATTGCACGATGGTGGAGATCGACTATCGCGAAAGCGCTCGCGCCTGAAGAGTGAGTTTTTCTCCCATGCGAATTCCTGTCTCGATGCTGATGCTGTGCGCTCTGCCTGTTTCTGCGTAGAGCGGTCCTCCGCAAACCGATAATCACTCGGCGGAATCCATCCTGAGCCTCGAACACTATCGCGAGACGATGATTCCTGTGTACATGAATGACTTCGGCCAACTGGGCCGCTATCGAGATGCCAATGCGGCTTTGAATGCGCCGAAGGCCGGCGAGCAGCGCGTCGTCTTCTTCGGAGACTCGATCACAGACGGCTGGCATCTCGATCAATATTTTCCGGGTAAGGGATACATCAATCGCGGTATCGGTGGACAAACGACATCGCAGATGCTGATTCGCTTTCATCAGGATGTGATCGACCTGAAGCCTGCGGCAGTCGTGATCCTTGCAGGAACCAACGACATCGCTGGAAACACCGGAGCGATTTCCGTTCCTGATATCGAGAAGAACTACGAGGCGTTGGCCGAGCTGGCTCGCGCGCACCAGATTCGCGTGGTGTTTTCATCGGTCCTCCCCGTTCACGGATACACTCCGCAGTCGCAGAACTTCTTTGCACAGCGCTCTCCGGCGAAGATTCTTGAGCTGAACGCATGGCTGAAGAATTATTGCGCGAAGAATGGCGAGGTTTATCTCGACTATTTCGCGACAACAGTAGACGGCCAGGGATTGCTGAAGAAGGACCTTGCCGTGGATGGGCTGCATCCGAACGACGCCGGTTACAAGATCATGGCTCCGCTGGCTGAGGCCGCTATTCAGCAGGCTCTGGCGAAGCAGTAGTCGTCGGTTTCCCTGTCTCCGCGAGCACCATCGGGATTCTTCGCTTCGCGCAGAATGACGTACGCTACTCCTCGCGCAAAACTTCGAGCGGCTTCTGACCGAGGAGGCGGAAGCTGGCGATCCATCCGGTGGCGGTTGCGAGCAAAGCCGTGGCGAGAATCGCAGCTGAAGATCCCGGCCAGTTGATACTGTACGGCACCTGCATGCGGTGCAGGAGAATGCGCGCAAGCAGGTTGGCGAAGATGGCTCCCACTAAGCCGGACAAAAGTCCCAGCACAATGAATTCGACGCTGAAGACCTCTGCAATGCGGCCGCGGGTCGCACCCAGCGTCTTGAGGACCACGACTTCGCGGATGCGACGGAAGCGGGTGCTGGCTACGCTGGAGGCGAGGATGATGGCGCCGGAAAGAATCGAGAAGCCGGCCAGGAAGCGGATGACCAGCGTGATATGGCCGACTACGTCCTGAATCGTCTGCAGAATGTCGGCGAGGTTGATCACGGTCACCGTGGGGTATGCGGCGAAGAGCGTGCGCTCCATGGATCCGACCTGATTGGGCGCGACATGCACCGCTCCATACCAGGTTGCGGGCAGGTCCTTGAGCAATCCGGGTGCGAGGATGAACTCGCTGCGCGCAAAAGCATGCTCGCCGTCGACTTTGTATATTGCCGAGATGACGGTGGCGATGGTCTTGTCGTCGGCAGAAAATTCGACGTGCGAGCCGATGTGCAGATTCAGGCGCTGCGCGACGCGATCTACGACAGCCATCTCGGGATCTTTGTCGCTCTGCCACCATTTACCCTGAGCAATTTTGGCTCCCCGCGGGATGTCTTTCGACCATGTGATCGGAGCCGAGCGCAGCAGGCGCTTGGGGTAGTTCTTCACCTTGAGATCGTCGACACCCACGCCGTCGATGCTGACGATGCGCGATGAGATCACCGGGATGGTTTCCAGCTTGCCCTGCACGCCGGGCTGTTTCTCGACCAGCGTACGCACGCCATCAACCTCTGTCGGAGAGATATCGACGAGAAACATGTTCGGAGTATCGGGAGCGGCCGCGCTGCGCATGTCGCGTACAACCGAGCTTTGCATGAGGAAGACGGCAAGGATGAGCATGACGCCGGTTCCAAGAGCAGCGAGCACGGCCGAAGACTGGTTGCCGGGCCGATAGAGATTCGCGAGACCGTGGCGCACGGCGGAAGGAAGATGCAGACGCGTTCTGGCGAGGAAGGCGCGCAGAACGCGCAGCAGCAGCGCTGAGAGGCCGAGAATGACCAGGAGCACTGCGAAGAGGCTGCCGGCAAACCACTTGCCAATCTGCCATGAGTCGGAGAGCGCAGCCGCGATGCCGGCGAGTCCACCGAGGATAACGACGATCGCGCCCCACTGCAGCTTGCGTTCTTTGAACTTCGGTCCCCACCAGCCATAAAAGACGACGGCGATACCGGCCAATATATCGAGCAGCAGCGCAAGCAGCGCCCATCCGTGCGTGTGATGGCGGCGGCCGAGAATCCAGGTGAAGAGGCTGGCAATCCCGACTAAGAGAACTGCGAGCAATGAGAGACGCTGCCATTTGCTGGGTTGCGCATTGCTGGACCACATAGGCTGCGCGCTGCCCTCGGCAGACTCTACCAGCTTGCGCAGCACAGCGATGGGGCGCACGCGGCGCACATCGAGCAGCGGCGGCAGGCAGAAGAGCAGCGTGGTGAGCACTCCGGTGGCCAGGGCCGCGCCCATGGGCCGCATGGCAAGTCCCAATGGCGGGCGGATGGGCAGCAGAGTGCCGAGCATCCAGGGGAATGCATATTCGACGGCAAAGCCGAACGTGATGCCGATGAGTCCGCCGGCGAGGCCGAGAAAGATGGTTTGCAGCAGGTAGATGCGCAGGATGTCCGAGGAGCGCGCGCCGATAGACTTCATGATGGCCAGGATTTCCATGCGCTGCTGCAGGTGCGCCCGCATGGCCATGGCTACGCCGATGGCGCCCAGCACCATGGCGACGAGGCAGATGAGACTGAGCAGGCCAGTCGCGTGATCGAGGCCGTTGGTCAGCTCCGGGCTGGTCTCGCGGAAGTCCATGATCTGCGCGTCGGGCAGAGTCTTCTCAAGCTGCGGGCGAAGATCGGCAATGTTCTGATTCTTGCTGTCGAGTTTGAAGAGATAGCGCTCGGTGGCGCGGCTGCCCAGACCGAGCAGTCCGGCCTCAAGCATGGCGTGACGCGTGATCATCACGCGAGGTCCGAGACCAACACCGGCGGACATGCGATCCGGCTCGCGCAGGATGACCGCGGCGATGCGGAAATAACGGTTGCCGATCTTGAGCTCAGCGCCGACTTTGGTGTTAAGGCGTACGAGAAGGTTGTCGTCGACCAGCGCGGTGTTGTCGTTCAGAACATCGCGAAGATTGCCAGCAGGATTGAGTGCCACCGTTCCGTAGAAGGGATAGAGCGAAGGATCTACCGCCTTGAGAGAGACGAGCAGTGGTACGGGGTCGCCGTGAACCGAGGCCATGGAGACGGTCTCGGTGATATCGGTGCGTTGCACACCCTTCGATGCCAGCGCGTCGAGCTGCTTATCTTCCGCGGGCGTGGCCAGGCGGAACATGCGCGCGGAAAGATCGGCGGCCATAAGGCCGCGCGCGTCACCCAACAGGGCTTTCTGAAAGGACTCGCTGAAGCCGCGCACGCCGGTGAGCGATGCGACGCCGATGGCAACCGAGAGCAGCACAAAAACAAATTTTGTGCGCGAAGCGCGCAGCTCGCGCCAGGCGATGCGCGCCGCGGTGCTCCAGGGTAAGGCGGGTTTGGAGACGGCAGCCATCAGACAGACCTCATCTCAACCGGCTCTGACGCGAGCACATCGGAGACGATCAGGCCGTCGCGGAGATGAATCTGGCGGTCGGCGCGAGCGGCGATCTGCGGATCGTGTGTGACCATCACCAGCGTGGTGCGCGCCTCACGCTGGCGGCCGGTGAGCAGATCAAGCACGTGCTGTCCGTTCGACGAGTCGAGATTCCCGGTAGGCTCGTCGGCCAGCACGATCGGCGGATCAAGCACAAAGGCGCGGGCCAGGGCCACGCGCTGCTGCTCTCCTCCAGAGAGTTGAATGGGATAGTGATGCAGCCGGTCAGCGAGACCGACGGCGGTGAGAAGCGCCGTGGCTTTGGGTTTGCCGTCGCCGCGCGCGTTCAGCTCATGCGGCAGCAGGACATTCTCGAATGCGGTGAGCGTGGGAATGAGCTGGTAGGACTGGAAGACGAATCCGATCTTTATGCCACGCACTTCGGCCAGGCGATCCTCGGCAAGTTGGCTGATGGCCACGCCATCGAGTAGCACCTCGCCTTCACTGGGTGAGTCGAGGCCGGCGAGAAGCCCGAGCAACGTGCTCTTACCCGATCCCGATGCGCCCATGATGGCGACGAATTGCCCCTGCGGAATGAGGAGATCGATGCCACGCAGGATGTCCACGGTGCGTGCGCCGTTGCGAATGGATTTCTTGAGTCCGCGTACTTCGATCATTCGTGCTCCTCTGTGTCTTCCGCTTCACGCTACAATTTTTCTGTGAAGCTTTTCCGTTCCGCGCCCCTGCTTGCCTTGCTGTCCTTGTGCCTGACGGTTTTCGGTGCGCCGGTAAAACCCGAGCCGGTGATCGCCTGTTTTGGCGACAGCATCACTGCCGGCTATGGCGCCGAGGCCGGGCACGCATATCCAGATTACCTGCAGCAGCTCCTCGCCGGGCGGGGCTATCACTATCACGTCATCAACAAGGGCATTAGCGGCGATACCACCAAAGACGGTGTAGCCCGCCTGAAAGACGTGCTGGCCGCGCATCCGGCAATTGCCGTGGTCGAATTCGGGGGCAACGACGGCCTGCGCGGACTGCCGATCACAGCAACGCGCGCGAATCTCGATCAGATCATTGCGACGCTGCAGGCGGCAGGGGTGAAGGTGGTGCTGGCGGGTATTACGCTGCCGCCGGACTACGGCCAGGACTATATTCGCGACTTCAACGACACCTATGCGATGGCGGCGAAGAAATACAAGGTTCCACTGCTTCCCTTCCTGTACATCCATGTCTACGACGTGCCTGGAACCATCCAGCCGGATGGCATTCACGCCACGGCCAAAGGCAATGCGCTGGTGGCAGAGAATATCTTCGGATTGCTCAAGCCGTTGCTGAAGAAATAGCTCACACCAGGACGACGGTCGGCTGAAAGAGTGTGCCCGCCACACGTCTCCCGATACCGACCAAATCGCGCTGTCCGAGGAATATTTTGACCAGCGGGGCCTGAGTAAACTCGGGCAGGTTGATCTGCATGCCGTTTCGCATGCGGCCGATGGTCTCTTCGTCTGCGGTAACGCAAGGCAGTTCGGGTAGAAGTGTGCGCGGATGTGGCAGGTGTGGGGTGAGCGATCCATCACGGACCAGCGATTCAACTTGGTCGAGCGGAAGCGCATCGGCGATGAGGAACGGTCCCGATGCAGTGCGGCGCAGGCTGGCAAGGTGCGCTCCGGTTCCCAGCGACTGACCGAGCTCATGCGCAACGGAGCGGACATACCCACCCGACGAGATACGCATGCGGAAGGCGGCGAGTTCCCCGTCGAGCGATTCGATCGCAAACTCGTCGATGTGCACGCGGGCGGTCTTCAGCTTGGGAGTGCCGCCGGCGCGCGCGATCTTATAAGCCGGCTTGCCATCGATCTTCTTTGCCGAGATAGGCGGGGGGAGCTGGTCCATCTCGCCGGAAAAAACCGCAGCAGCTTTGCAGATTGCATCGAGCGTGAGTGAGACCGTGCAAGGGTCGGATGCCGGCTTGCCTTCGGCATCATACGTGTCGGTGGAAAAACCGAAGCGGATGGTTCCGGTGTAAGCCTTGGCGTGCGCTCCGTAGAACTGCGCGAGGCGTGTGTATTTGCCGAGCAGTAGCGGAAGCACGCCAGTAGCCATGGGGTCGAGCGTGCCCAGATGCCCAATCGACGATTCGCCGGTGGCGCGGCGCACACGCGCGACCACATCATGCGAGGTCATGCCCGAGGGCTTATCGACTATCAAAAGACCGTTCACCTATCCACTATAAAGTGGACTGACCGTTCAGGCGCATTCGGAGGGGATATGGTCGGATTAAAACGAGTTCGAAGTGCGCTCGCGCACCAGCGACAGGAACTCGGCGCGCGTGTTGTGTTTTTGGAAGACGCCGAGCATGGCTGAGGTCACGGTGGATGAGTTCTGCTTTTCCACGCCGCGCATCATCATGCAGAGGTGCCGGGCTTCGATGACCACGCCTACGCCCTGCGGGTTGATGGCGTCCTGAATGGCGTCGGCAATCTGTCGCGTCATGCGTTCCTGCACCTGCAGGCGGCGGGCGAAGACATCGACGAGCCGGGGAATCTTGCTCAGGCCGATGACCTTGCCGTTGGGAATGTACGCAACATGCACTTTGCCGAAAAAAGGCAGCATGTGATGTTCGCAGAGTGAGAACATCTCTACGTCCTTCACGATTACCATCTCGTCGTAGTCGACGTCGAAGAGCGCGCCGAGCAGGATGCTGGTGGGGTCCTGCTGATAACCCTTGGTGAGGAAGGTCATGGCCTTCTCGACGCGCTCCGGCGTGCGGATCAGTCCGTCGCGTGTGGGATCTTCATCGAAGCGGCGCAGCAGCTCGCGATAGATATCCTGTGTGGAAACATCATCGAGGCCGGTCTTCAGTAAGACTTCCTCCTTGAGATTTTTGGCTGCGCCTTTGGCGGCTGGCATGGTGGCCAGGCGATTGTTCTTCATACCGCACTTTCCTTTCCGTGACTGCCCGCACCCGAAGAAACCGGATACTCGAAGGAGTTGTTCGAGGTTTCCTCGACGCGCACGGCCGACAGCTCCGCGCCAACGATGGCGGGCTTAAGCAGATTGTGGATCACAATATTGAAATTCTCGGTGGTCGGCACCAGATTCTGAAAGCAGATATCCATATTGAGATTGGTGTGATCGAAGCGATCGAGGATTTCTTTTCGCACGCACGCATCAAGTTCCACCAGATCACAGACCATTCCCGTTTGCGGATCGACCGGGCCGCCAACAATGACTTCGACGACATAGTTGTGACCATGCCCGTGGGGGTTGTTGCATTTGCCGTAGGTGGCGCGATTCTCCGCCTCGCCGAGATGATCGGAGTGCAGGCGATGCGAAGCGCTCAGCGTATAGCGGCGTCCGAAATAGGCTTTCATCGCTCACCGTAGTAGTCGGCGAAGAGATCAGGCAGTTCGTAGACGCGCACGCGGTGCAGGTTCGCGCCGGGAATCTTGCCGTCGAGCCGATTCCAGACGGCGATAGCGATGTTCTCAGTCGTCGGAATCGCGGACTTGAACTCGGGAACTTCCAGATTCAGATGGCGGTGGTCGTAGATGCTGACCACTTCACGTTCGAGCACATCCTTCAGCTGCTTCAGGTCGACGACGAAGCCAGTGGCCGGATCGATTTCGCCGGAGACGGTCACCTCCAGCGTGTAATTGTGACCGTGTCCGTTACGATTGGCGCACTTGCCGAATCTGCGGACGTTCTCCTCTTCGGACCAAGCATCGTTCCAGTAGTAGTGCGAGGCGGAGAATTCGGCTTTTCGCGTGAGCAGAATCATAAACTCTTACCGTAATTGGACGCGCCAGCCCCGGCGCACGGTTCAACGATTGCGGCTGGGATATTGCCGTCCCTTCCAGCTTACCCGCTTCGTGACCGTATGGTGAAACCAGCTTCGATAGAGCAGTATGGCGAAAAGCGGCAAGGCCAGTGGGGTGATGAGGCAATCGAGAAACGGAAAGTTCGATTTGGCCACACGCCGGTAGAAGCGCCAGAGATTGCGCAGCCAGATGAGGACGAGCGCCGCGACGAAGATCGGCCGCAGGTAGTGCTGGTACTCGAAGACTGTGAGGATGGGCAGACCCACCAGCAGGAGCAGGTCGAGGATGCGCCATGCGGCCAGCGCCAGAGGATTGCCGAAGAGCAACGCCAGATTTTTCGTCCACCCCTCGAACATTGCTCCAAAGCTGCGATACATGCGCGTGGCTACGGCATCGGGCGCATAACGGAAGCGCAGGCCGAGCTTACGCCGCTTGAAGATGACGGCCAGCTCCACGTCTTCGAGCACTGCATCTTTCACTGCCTGATGACCGCCGTTGGCGAAGTAGGCGTCGCGGCGGACCAGCAGGAACTGGCCGTTGGCGGCAGCGACATGGCTCTCGGGATCGGAGACTTTGGCGGGAGGATAGGCGACGGCGAGCTCGCTGAAGACCAGCGGCATGAGCGCACGCTGTGCGATGCCAGTGACGATCTGGCGCGGTGAATAGGAAAGCATCGCCACCTTGTGTCGATCGGCCTCGACGATGGCGCGGCTCAAATGGCCTGGCTCGTGGGTAGTGTCGGCATCGGTGAAGAGCAGCCATTGTCCGCGAGCAGCGTTGGCTCCGGCCCAAACCGCATTGGCTTTGCCGGTCCAGCCTTTTTCGAGCGGCGGAGCCGGCATCACGGTCACCCCCGCAAATTCGGCTGCGACGGCATTCGCAATGGAGGGTGTGGCGTCGATTGACCCGTCATCGACGACAAGAATCTCCCAGTCGCGCCCCAGCAGCCACCCATTTTCCGACTGCGCAACCAGCGAGCGCAGGCAGTCGCCGAGGCAGTCCTCTTCGTTGCGGGCGGGGATGATGACGGAAAGCTGGATGGATGAAGTTGGTTCGAGGGGCGCGTGCACTGGGTCTCCGCCTCTATTATAGGAAGGTGGAGAATCGGAGAAAAAACGGATCGGTTTTTCGAGCGCTAGGGACGGCGCTGGTTCTGGTGCTGCTGGGAGCGGCAGGCTGCGACCGGGGCACGCATCCGGCGCAGGTGGGCGAGGCAGCGCCCGACTTTACCATTCATGAGGATGGGAAGACGGTGTCGCTCGACCAGTACCGGGGCAAGATCGTGGTGCTCAATTTCTGGGCCTCATGGTGCACCTATTGCATCGAGGAGTTCCCTTCCATGATGCAGCTCGAGCATGAGATCCCCAACCTGGTGGTGCTGGCCGTAAGCTTCGACACCGATGCCGATTCCTATCGGCAGTACGTGGCGGACAATCACCTGGACAACATGGTGATCGCGCTCGATCTCTCGCAGAAGTCGAACCTCGCCTTCGGCACGACGCGGCCGCCAGAGACCTACGTCATCGATCCCCAGGGCCGCATCCGCCGCAAGTTTATCGGTCCCGCGGACTGGTCGAGTCCGGAGATTCAGAACTACCTGCGCAATCTCTAGATTGCTGGTCTCACGTGTGGGGTTTCAGGCGAGAGCTTCCATGGCGTGGCTCGTTCTCAAGCAGCGCGCCGACCTTGCTGATCTATGAGGCCAGTTCCAGCCTTGGTATGATCGTTGCATGACGCAGCTCGAAGTGCTTTACCGGTACGAACAGCATCCGATGGAAGCGGCTATGGTCGCTCTGGGCAACATGCGCGAGGTGTACGGTGTGCGGCGCATCAAGATCGATGAGGAGTGGAAGACCATCCTCGTCGAGTACGACGCGACGCGCCTGACCAAGCAGGTGGTATATGAGCTGCTGCGTCGCGCCGGCGTCGATCTAGTGGAGGAAATGCCGCTGATTCCGCCCCAGCCTCCGGCTCAGCTGGAAGCCACACCGGCTCCGGCAAAATAGACGGTCCGGAAGCGCCGCGACGATTGCGCGGCGGCGCGTAAATTGATATCTTTATAAGAGTTCGCAGTCACCTTCCTTGCAGTGCGCCCATAGCTCAGTTGGATAGAGCGATTGACTACGAATCAATAGGTCGGAGGTTCGAATCCTTCTGGGCGCACCATAAAATCAACAACTTAGCTTCCCGCCTCACTGAATACTCCCTTACTGTGCCGGAGATTCGCTGCCTTGTCTGAGTTACGGGCGTTCACCGTCTCAGCACGGTTCAGATCCTACCCCGCAACCGATTGCTTGCTTCCGCTACCGCCTAATATAGAGTCCAGGCGCACGGGTTTTGGCGAACGCAGGTGAAAGTGTCTGCTCGGGGTGCGAGCGGGAGATGAGCTTTATGAGCGGAACGTTGCAACAGCATGAGCGTGAGAAATGGAACCAGCGCTACCAGGACGGCACGCAGGGAAATACCGCGCCTGATCAATTTTTGGCCGATACATTTGACCGTTATATAGAGCCGCTGTTTCCCGGGGCCGGCTATGCACTCGACGTGGCTGGAGGCACGGGGCGTCACGCCATCTTCCTGGCCGACAAAGGATGGAAAGTAAAGCTGATCGACATCGCCGAGGCGGGCATCGCGAATGCCCGCATGAAAGCTGCCCGCCTCTCCGGTGAGATCGAGTTTGCTACGGAAGATGTAACGAAGTTTCGGGCGCAAGGTCCGCTCTACGACATCATCACCGTCTTTTTCTTTCTTCAACGCGAAATCCTCCCGGAACTGATTCGGGCTTTGAGGCCGGGCGGTTTGATGATCTACAAGACGTATACCGATGCCCAGAGTAACTTCGCCGGCGGTCCGACCAATCCCGCATATCTGCTGAAAGAGAACGAGCTGCTTCATCTCTTCCCCGGATTTCACGTGCTGCACTATGCCGAGCTCATTCGCGACTGCGGCATGGCAGAGTTCGCCGGGAGAAAGCCTCAATGAACGCCTGAGTCATCACGCTGCGGGAAGAACTCCAGTAGAGAGTTCATGAGAAAAAGCCCTGGCATGTGTTTGCCAGGGCTTTCGTGTTTGCTCTCCGATGACGTTCAGGTGCTTCCGCTTCCCTGCCTTTGCTTCGTGAATGAACAGTTTCGCCTAGTTTTGATCGCCCTTGATATTTGCCAGCCGGAGAGCCGACCGTAAGGCAGCCGTTCTCAACTCTTCATTGTCAGGATCGCGGCCTAATGCTGTGGCTAGCTGCAGCAACTGTGCCGATTCCTCTTTCTCTTCTGCTCCATGAACGCGAGGCCGGTCTCCGTGCGGCGCGCGTCGATCAATGACTTCGCCGTAAAGAGTGAGATACCGCATCAGGACCTGGAGTCCATCCTTAGCCATATGCGTAAGCGTAGTGCGGTGCACGTGGCGTTCCAATACCCGGTTCGCGTCATGTATCTACTCAAAAACGGTGATAGAAAATGCGTCGTGAGGCGCAGCTTCTGAGATTGGCACCGTGTAAGTTACGTTTACCGGTTTGATCTGGGCAGGCTCGATCAGCCTTTATTTAGGCAACTCCTTGCTTCCGGCGATCTTGAAGGATCCGGTGAGCACCGATGCGCCGGTGCCGGGTTGTGTGCTGCCCATCGAAACCGTGTATTCACCGGGAATGACGACGCGAGTTCCCTTCTCGTCGACCTGAGCGAGAGTACGCGGATCGATGGTAAGACGCACATGCTCTGATTCGCCGCGCTCGAGGTGAATGCGCTGAAAGGCAGCGAGCTCGCGAACCGGCGTCTCGTATCCCTTAGGCTGCGTGAGATAAAGCTCGACGACCTCGTCGCCGGCGATCTTGCCGGTATTCTTCACATCCGCTTCGATGGTCACCGGATCTCCGGCCTTCACATCTGACAACGGCAAGTTCAGATTGTCATACGCGAAGGTGGTGTAGCTCAAACCATAGCCGAAGCCGTAGAGCGGCTGGCCGGTGAAGTAACGATAGGTGCGGTTCTTCATCGAGTAGTCCTCAAATGAAGGAAGCTGATCGAGCGAGCTGTAGAAAGTGAGGGGCAAACGTCCGGATGGATTGTTGTCACCGGAGATGGTCTGGGCAATGGCATTGCCGCCTTCTTCACCGGGATACCATGCCTCGAGGATGGCGCTGGCGTGCTCCTGTGCCCAGTTGACCGCCAGAGCGCTGCCATTTTGCAACACAACGATCAGCGGCTTGCCCGTTTCGGAAATGGCCTTGAGTAGATTCTCCTGCGCAGCGGGCAGATCGATGGCGGTGCGGTCGCCGCCGCTGAAGCCATCGAGCTTCACCGGCATCTCTTCCCCTTCGAGCGACGGTGAGAGGCCTACAAAGGCAATGACAGCGTCAGAACGATAGGCCGCGTGCCGCGCCTCATCCAACAACGCAAAGGCCGGTGTCTGCCAGGTAAGATCGACACCGGCGCTGCCGGTCCCGTGGAAATAGTCGAGACGAATGACATGCGGTTTAGTGTCATTGAAATGGATCGGAGCTTCGTTGACTGCGCCGCGTTCCGGCTGCTTGCCGACAGTGCTCTGTACCAATATTTTCCCGTCGATATAAAGCCTGAAGCCTTCGGAGTTTTCGCAGGCATAGCAGTAGTTGACACGTACCCCGAGCTTATAGTCCCCAGGAGCGGGTGGGGTAAATGTGCCGTCCCAGCGGACGGAATAGTTATTGCGCTGCATGCCGTCGACGGGAATAACCTTATCCCAGTTGAAATTGATGTTGCGGTCGTTGCGCATCAGGACCGGCGTACCGCTCAGGTCCTTCGACTTGAAATATATGCCGGTGAGCCCGTCACCGGAGCCACTGGCCGGGTGAAGTGCGGTGTGCTCGATGGGCATGGGCAATCCTTCGACCAGGGCCGAGCCTTGCGCGTAGTTGATCCGGGCGGTGGGGAAACGGTTCTCGATGGCGGTGAGGGGATAGACCGGCTCCGGCGGCGGTCCGTTGTAGTTGCCTTGCAGAGATTGCACCAGTTCCGCAGTGGGACCGATGACGGCGATACGTCCGATATTCGAGCGCAGCGGCAGGATGTGATTTTCATTCTTGAGCAGAACCATCGATTCGCGCGCGGCCTGCAACGACAGCTTGCGATGCGCTTCAGAATTGTCTTCGCTGAATGGAATGCGTCCGTAAGCGTAGCTTGATGGCGGATCGAACATGCCGAGACGGAAGCGTGCACGAAAGAGCCGATGCAGCGATGTGTTCAGATCGGCCTCGCTGATGAGGCCCTGCTTCACCGCGTCGACCAGCGCCGGAAAAGCCTGTCCCTGCGCAAAGCCGCATTCGAGATCGGTTCCCGCCTTCACCGCATCGGCCGCGGCGTGGGCCATGTCCGCAGCATAATGGTGTCCGGTGTTGACTTCGGCGACGGCGGCGCAGTCGCTGACGACATAGCCGTCGAAGCGCCACGCGTCGCGGAGGTGATCGCGCAGCAGCATGGTGTTGGCGCAGGCGGGAGCTCCGTCGATTGCGTTATAGGCACACATCACCGACTGTGCGTGGCCCTCGGTAACTGCGGCGCGGAAGGCTGGCAGATACGTATCTTCGAGATCATGCGGCGAGACATCCACGTTTGCGCGATGCCGCGTCGGCTCTGGTCCGCTATGCACGGCGTAATGCTTGGGCGTGGAGACAACCTTGAAGTATTTCGGATCGTTACCCTGCATGCCGGTGACGAAGGCTACGCCCATGCGGCTGGTAAGGAAGGGATCTTCACCGTAGGTTTCCTGGCCGCGTCCCCAGCGCGGATCGCGAAAGATGTTGATGTTCGGCGCCCAGAAGGTGAGGCCGAAGAACATCTCGTGATCGTTTTCGCGCATCGCCTGGTTGTACTTTGCGCGGGCCTCGGTGGAGATGGTCTCGCCCATCTGGTGCACGAGCGCCGTATCCCAGGTGGCAGCCATGCCGATCACTTGCGGAAAATTGGTCGCGGTCCCGGCGAAGGCAACACCATGCAAGCCCTCATTCCACCAGTCGTACCTGGGCACGTCGAGGCGCGGGATGGCGGGAGCATGATCGCGCATCTGCTGCACCTTTTCTTCGAGGCTCATGCGGCCAATTAGGTCGTCGATGCGCTGATCGATGGGCAGCGATGGATTCATGTACGGAAGCGAAGCGGGTTCAGGCTGCTGGCCGTAGGCAATGCACGATGACAGAATCAGTACAGCGCCGAAGAGGAAAAGCATGTGCGCGCGACGACGAAGCATGGAGCGGCCTCCTGCGAGAAAGATCGTGGAAAAGCGATTTTCTAAACGCAGGCAATTATATGCGGCGGGGATTAGCTATGACGTGCCTTGTGGCGCATTACCAGCATTATTGCAGCCGCGGCGAGGCTGGGTACGGTGAGGGTGAGCAGACCGCGCTGATAATTCCCGAAAAGGTCTTTCGTGATGCCCATCCAGTACGGGCCTATGAAGCCGCCGAGCATGCCCAGGGTGTTCATGGCGGCAATGCCGGCGGCTGCGGACCGCCCCTTCAAAAAGATGGCGGGGATGGCCAGCAGCGGGCCCTGCAGCGAGCTGTAAAAGATGACCGCAGCGGCGAGTGCCGGGACCGACAGCCACGGGTTGGTGGAAAGCCCGGCCACAAGGTAGCCTGCGGCGATAATCAGGAAAGGTACGACGACGTGCCAGTAGCGCTCACCCTTGCGATCGGAATGCAGCGCGTTCAGGATCATGGCCAGAGCGCCCAGCAGTCCCATGCCTGAGACCAGAAATCCTACATTCGTGACGCTGAAGCCGGTGAGTTTCTGCAGAATGGCGGGCGCCGAGAAGGTATAGGCATAGGTACTGCCGAGCATGAAGAGGAAAACGGTTCCGATCATCCAGACACGAGGGTCGAGCAGTGCGCGGCCCACCTGGTCGCAGTGACCTCCCAGCGCAGCATCGGACTGGATCTGATCTTGAATCCATGTGCGCTCCTTGCCGGTAAGCCATGTCGCATCGGCGGGCGTATCGGGAAGCTGGGTGAGGAAGATTACGCTGAGTACGATGGGCGGAAGTCCCTCTACGAGGAAAAGCCACTGCCATCCGGCCAGACCGAGACGTCCTTGCAGGTTCAGCAGCGCGCCGGCGATGGCTCCCATCACTACGGAGGCTACGGGAAGTGAAACGTAAAATCGACTGACTGCGCGCGCCCGCATGGGCGGAGGAAACCATTGCATGAGGTAGTAGACAACTCCGGGAAAGAAGCCGGCCTCGGCCATGCCCAGTAGAAATCGCAGGATGTAAAACTGCAGCGGCGTCCGCACAAACATCATGGCGACGGCCAGCAGGCCCCAGGTAAACATGATGCGCGCCAGCCAGCGCCGCGCTCCGAATCGGCACAGCAGCAGGTTCGATGGGACCTCACACGCGGAATAGCTGAGAAAGAAGAGGCCAGCACCCAGGCCATAGATCGACGCACTGAAGTGCAAATCGCGGTTCATCTGCAGCGACGCGAAGCTTATGTTGACGCGGTCGATGTAGGCGCAGCAATAGCCCATCGCAATCATGGGAATCAGCCGCCAGTTGGCCTTTCGCATCGCCGAGCGGCCGACTTCTTCGTCTGCCGTGAGCCCAGACAGCGCCGGAAGCGGTGGTTCGAGAGCCGACATTGCCGCCTTTCGCGAAACAGGATGTTCTACGGGGAAACGGCGGGAGGTGAAGCGAGCATATCACCAGCGCGCGCTTTCCTATGCTGAGTGATGCGTAAGATCTTTCTGCTGCCTTACCGTGCGGGCTAACACCCAGGTGCTATTACCGAAGAGTCATCCACTCTCAGGGGATACCGCTTTGTTTTACGATGCTTTAGCCTCAAGCCATGGAAGTGCACGTCACGACCGAAACCCAGGAAGAAACGACGCTGAGCCAGCCGGCAGCTGCGCGCCAGAAGGTTCATCTCAACCTTATTGAGGACTTGACCAAGCTTCTTGGAGTCAAGCATCAACTCGGCCTGAGCGAAGAGGATGAGGTCGATACTCTGAGCTTCGGTACCGACCAGCCGAAGTGCACAGGCTGCGGCGCTTGCCGCTGTAAAGCCGACGAATAACCGCCGAAGAATAAACATCGATCGACAAGGTTAGCCGCCTGACCGCTGCGTAACTTCGGATACCTACGCGCCGCCATCATCGTCATCATCATCGCTGTCTCCTGCTTCCTTCGGGCCACCCTTCTTCGGCTCCGCCGGCTTCAGCGTTCCATCCAGAGCTTTATCAATGGCAATCTCGAAGTCCGGATCATCCGGGGCGACCTCCGGGGCGAAGCGGGCCAGCACTTTGCCCTCGCGGCCTACGATGAACTTGGTGTAGTTCCAATGGACTTCTTCGCCGGGCTTGCCGTCAGGTTTACCTCCAGTGAGAAACGTAAAGAGAGGCAGCTCATCCTTGCCGCTGACCGCGCTCTTTGAGGTCACGGTGAATGTGACGTGCAGCTCGTCGCGATAGTGCTTTTGAATCTCGGCTTCTGTGCCGGGCTCACCCTTGCCGAAGTCATTCGAAGGGACGGCGATGATGACGAGTCCCCTGTCTTTGTATTGGTCCTGCAGCTTGCTCAATCCTGCGAGTTGAACACTGTACATCGAATCACTGGCGACATTGACGATGAGCACCACCTTGCCTTTGTACGTGGACAGCGGCATCTCCTTGCCGTTGCTGTCGACCAGCGAAAAGCTGCTCAGAGTTTCTTCAGGGTGGGCGGGATGATCCGTGTGCGCCGCGCCCGGCTTGACTCGCTGCGCATCCAGCGGGCATGTTCCGCAGAAGAACAAAGCTGTGGCCAGGAAAGCCGGGGTGGCGTGCGAAATCCGGCTCAACAATCTTGCAGGGATGGAATACACCGACAACCTCATCATGCGATGGTTACGAGCTTAACCGATCGAAGCCGGGATGCGAATACCGCACCGCGGCTTCGACGGTAAGAGAAATCAGAAGCTATAGCGGAGGGAGAACTGCATGCGTCTTCCCTGCGTAAGCAGCGGAGAGGCATAGTCGCCGAAGGAGCTCGGTCCTCCGAAGGGATCGGAGGCGACGGTGTGCGGATCGAACTTCACCTGGTTGAGAGTATTGAAGACTTCGGCAGCGAATTTGAACTGCTGGCCTTCTGTCACGTGGAAGACCTTGGCCATGCCGGCGTCGAGGCTGGAATAGCCATCGCCGCGGAAGAAATTACGCTGGCCGGTCTCACCGGGATACGGAGGCCGAATAGAAGCAATAGCCTGCGGCTGGTTCTTGAAGGCGTTTGGCTGACCATCCTGCGCGTTGGCCTGATGGCCTCCGCTCGAGATCTTCGCCGTGGCTACGTCGAAGCTCTGCACATCCCAGTCGGTGCCCCAGCCCAGGCCATCGATGGCGCTGAAAGGCAGACCACTGGTTGCGTGCATGAGAGCGTTGAGGGTCCAGCCTCCAATGAACTCATCGGTGAGCCGGTTGACATTTCCGCCGACGAGCCGGCCGCGGCCGAAGGGAAGCGTCCAGTCGAGGTTGCCGGTAAAGGAGTGGCGCACATCGAAGTCCGATGGGCCATAGTTCCCTGTGGGATGGTAAATGTTGATGATGTAGCCGTAGCTGGTCGAACCGGAGGTCGCCGAGCGTTCGGTGTCCGAGGCCAGATCGAGAGACTTCGAGAGGGTGTAATAGACATCGAAGGCCAGCCCGTGGGTGGCCGGGTGATGCATGGAGACCTGCAGACCGTGGTAGCTGCTCGTACCCGAAGAAGTCCAGGCGTAGAGCGAGGCATACTGCGGATCGAAGTAGCGGAAGGTAGCTCCACCCGGGGCTCCGGGGGCATATCCGAGATCGAGGTCGTAGAGGCCGGCGGTCTCGTTGCCGCGGAAGGGCGCGATCTGGCTCTCGTAGATGCACTGCGTGTTGCTGGTGCCGTCATTGCATCCGGTAGAGGCTAGCGGGAACATGTCCTCCCAGTACTTGATGTTCGGAACAGCCGAGGCGGGAACACCCTGATCGACCAGTTTGGCCAGTGCGGCTGCTGCGGCAAAGTAATCTCCGCCGCCCTGAGGATCGACGAGATCGAGAGGCGTAGCTACGTCGCTCTGCTGCAGCAGGCGGCGGCCGAGCCGGCCGGTGTAGGTGAGCTGTAAAGTATTGCCGCCGGCAAATTCACGCTCGAAAGAAAGATCGAAGACATGCGAGTAAGGTGTCTTGAGATTGCTATCGATGCCCCAGGCCAGGGCCAGATTGTCGCCCGGCGTTACCGGAAAGGAGCCCGTAGAGGTAACCGGAGGAATGATGGAAGTCGGCGGAGCGTTGAATGCACTGAAGCGGGGCGCGGTGTCGACGCTCTGATCGACACCATTTTCCGCATCGGTTGAGAGCCCGAAGGAGCCCAGCTGATCGAAGGCGTCGATGACACCCTCGCCGAAGTGGTCATAGTAGAGACCGTAGCCGCAGCGGATCACACTCTTGCCGTCGCCGCCGAAGATCTTCTCCCAGAGTCCGGCGCCGCTGGTGTTGGGTGAGTAGGCAAAGGAGATGCGCGGCGCGAGGTCGAGCTTGTCCATGCTCCAGAGATCAGGGGCGTGGTTGGCTTTGCCGCCTGGAACAAAGGAAAAATCAGGCTGGTCTGTGTTGCCCTGCGTGGCTGCAGCGGCGCGTGTCGCAAACCACTGGCCGAGGTTGACGCTGGGCCGCACTTCCTGGCCGTTGCGCTCGTACGGCGCCTGCAGCAGCGTGTGGCGGAGGCCGTAGGTAAACGTGAGATTGGGCTTCGCCTTCCAGCTGTCCTGAAGGTAGTACTCGAACTCATTGGAGAAGTAGTGGCGATTGGTCCACTGCCCTGCGGGAAGCGCTGCCAGGTTGTTTCCAGAGACCGAGTAGTTGTAATACTCCGTGGCATGCGTGATGAGGCCAGTGACATCAGAGACAGCTCGGTTATATGCGGTGTAGAAGCTCTGATCGACGGCGGGTAGACCGAAAGAACCGGGATCGAGACTCTGGCCGGTGCCCGCGATGCTGCCCACTGTCAAATAGGTGTAGGTGACATTCGCGGAAGAGAAGAGCGTCGCATCGCTCTGGCGGTTGTTGAAGATGGCGCGATAGTTTCCACCGAACTGGAAGGTATGGTTGCCCTTGGTCCAGGTCAGATCGTCAATGACGTTGTGTACCGGCAGAGAGACGATCTCTGAGGTTTCGCTGGTCGGGGTAAGCGAAGAGATGCCGCCGAAGGTTACGTAGTTGGAATTGGTGGCGCCGCGATTGGCATAGCCCTCGCGGATGAAGCCGTAACGAACATTATTGACCATCGATGAGGTGATGCTCCAGATGTCGCCGGCGGCAATGCCCTTATTGTTCGAGTAAAGCTCCGAGGTTGGCGGTCCGCCGGGAAACTGCTCGGCGGAGAGGACATTGTCGCCCTGCAGATTGCCGCGGACAAAGAGGCGGTGCTTGGAGCCGAGGTCCCAATCAAGCTTGGCGATGAAGGTGTTCAGTGATTCCGGAGCGGGCGAGGCAAAGCTGTACTCACGCTCGTTGAAGCCGTCGCCTCCGGCTTGAATATTGGCGTGCGGATACATTGCCCAGTATGCGAGAACAGCCGAGTTTGCGCCTGCTCCGTTGGGACAGGTGCCGTTGCCCGAGCAGTAGGGGTCCATGCCGGCGATCTGATCGGAGTCGAGCGTCGTGGTACTTCCACCGGAGTTCACGTAGGTCAACAGGCCGTCGCGCAGATTGTCACTGGGAACGTCATTGGTGATCTGCTGATCTTCGGCGAGCTTCTGGCCTTCATAGGTCAGGAAGTAAAAAAGCTTGTCTTTGAGGATGGGACCACCCACCGATCCGCCGAAGGTATGGCGCAGGAACTTGGGCGGCGTATTCGGCAGGCCCTCTCCGACTTCGGCTTCCTTATTGAACCAGTCGTTGGCGACCGTGTTGGTGGGGCGGTAGTACTCGTAAAGACTGCCGTGCATCTTGTTGGTTCCGCTGCGCGTGACCAGAGATACCTGAGCGCCTGACGAGCGGCCGGAGTCGGCATTTGCATTGGTGGTGACGACACGGAACTCGTCTACGGAATCACGCGTGGAGCGCAGCACACCGGTGAAGGCATAGCCCTTGCTCTGTGTGTTGTCGTCCAGTCCATCGAGCGTGAAGTTACTCTGGTCGGCGCGCGCACCGTCTACTGCGCCGCTGCGGCTGTCGCCGTCCTGTTGAGTGGTCGACTGGTCGCCGAGAAAGAGCACACCCGCCTGCAGGCTGAGCAGGTCGAGCACGTTGTTGCCCTCAAAGGGCAGGCTCTGAATCTGCGCGTTGTTGAATGGAGTACCGATGGTCGCGTCTGCGGTATTGATCGCCGACGCACTGGTGTTTACCTCGACCGTGGTGGTGGTGCTGCTGACCTCCATCTTCACGTCGAGCGTGGCCGGCTGATTGACCAGCAGCTCCACCTTCAACTGCTGATTGCCGAAGCCGCCGGCGGATGCGGTGACGACATAGATTCCGGGAGGAATCTGCTCGAAGATGTAGTCGCCGTGCGCGTCAGAGAGCCTGGTCGCGGTAAAGCCGGTGTCGGGCTTTACGATGGCAACCTGTGCACCGGGAATGACTGCTCCAGTTGGATCGCGGACGGAGCCGCGGAGCGAGGTCTGCGCGGTTTGAGCAAAGCTCAGGTGAAGGGAAAGGATTACAAGGAACGCAGCAAACAGAGCTGGTCTTAAAGCTCTCATACTGAAACATCCTCCTGACAAGTGACACAGTTCCGGAGTTGAAATCCGGGAGAACTTACTTCCAGCTCGATGCGCAGCTGCACGCTCTTTTAGGAATTCAATGGGCTAAAGCGGCGTTATAACGCTCGCAGGTTGAAGGGTTGTATGGGCTGGAAATTCATTCAGAAAAAACTACCGATAGGGTTACATAAGGCAGCATCAGGAGGTTGGGAGTAGAAAAGAATTATGGCGGCTACAACCAATTCTTATTTGCCGGCAATGAAAACGCCGTTTTCGATGCTAAATCCCTAATGAAATCAACCTCGGGGCGCTAGTTTCCAGCGCGAAGAAAATTCGCCGGACCAGTGCGAACTCTTCGTGTTTTGGTTTATGCGTAACATAAGCATTTCTGCCTGTGTTCAGATATGGACGAATGGCTGCCGCTCTCGTCCGCCTGTTACAGTTCGGCGTTCTCTGCTATACATACTGTCAACCTGCACGCCGACGAATCACCGGCGGCATCGCCAATTCCCTTCTCTGAGGAACGTCCTTCATGAATCATCTGTCCCGTCTGTCCCTATTGGTGGGCGTGTCTGCCTTGCTCGGCACTTCATGCAGCGCTCAATTGCCTGAGCCAGACGGCGGTTCCATCCAGCGCGGCGTGCTGCCGGAGCGCTGGAATACGGGCGGACCGAAATGCATGGAGATGCCGGAGTGGGAGGTGCATGAGTACAACGCCGATCTCTATATCCTCCGCCAGTCGGGCTGCACCGATTTTGAAAAGCCGTTCGTCTTTTTGATATTCGGTAAAGAGCGTGCGCTGCTGCTCGACTCCGGCTCGCGCAACGGCAACCTCGCACCCACGCTGCAGCGCACCATCCATCGCTGGCTGGAAAGAAACTCGCGTGCCAGCATTCCCCTGGTTGTAGTTCACACCCATGAGCATGGCGATCATGTGGCCGGCGATGCAGGATTGCAGGCGCTGAACGATCCCGCAATTCCACTCACGCTGATCCCGGCGAAGGTAGACGCAACGAAGAGCTTCTACCACATCGCGCAGTGGCCCGATGATATCGGCAGTGTCGATCTCGGCGATCGCATGATCGATGCGATCCCCATTCCCGGTCATTCGAACGCGAGCATCGCCCTCTATGACCGCAAGACGGCGATTCTTTTCTCCGGCGACACGCTTTATCCGGGGCGGCTCTATGTGCGCAGCTTCTCCGACTACGTTGCGAGCGTGAACCGGCTGGTGAAGTTCACTGAAGGCAAGCCGGTGGCGCAGGTCATTGGCAATCACATCGAAGAGACGCGCACTCCGTATCTCGATTACCCGGTTGGGTCGCTCTATCAGCCTGATGAGCATGCGCTGCAGCTGTCGCGCGGGTCCTTGCTGGAGCTGCAGGCCGCGCTGGTTTCTCTGCATGGACAGCCAGCTCGACTGGCGATGCGCGATTTCACCATCTGGCCTTCGCCGGGAACGGCCGAGCAGCAGGCCGCCGAAGAGAAGCTCTTCAATGAGACGCAGAAGAAGCAGCGCAGCCACAAGTGGGACCAGACGCAGCCCTGATTCGAACTCCGGCCGGCACGGCGCTTGTACGATAAAGACAGGATGGAGCTCAAGTACCTGCGATCGTTTGTGGCCGTTGCTGAAGAGCTGAGCTTTGTGCGTGCCGCACGGCTGCTGCACTTATCGCAGTCCGCTCTCACCGAACAGATCCAGAAGCTCGAAGAAGAACTGGGTGTGCAGCTGCTGCTGCGGGACCGGCGCACTGTAACGCTCACGGAAGCTGGAGCGGTCTTTCTGGCTGAAGCAAGAGCAACGCTGGTGCGGGCGCGGCAGGCCGTGGAGCGCGTGCAGAAGGCGGCGCGCGGCGAAGCGGGACGGTTGCGTATCGGTTTCGTCAGCTCAGCCGCGCTGGAGATTGTGCCCGGCATCGCCCTGGCCTTCCGCAGCCGGTTTCCCGATGTCTCTTTGGACCTGATGAATCTGCGCACCAATGGGCAGGTGAAGGCGCTGCTGGGAGGCACGCTGGATGTCGGCTTTGTGCGTTTGCCGCTGGCCCAGGCGCAGCTTGCGACCACGGTCGTTCACCGCGAGCCGTTCGTGGTGGCGTTACCGCAGAATCATCCGCTGGCCGGCAGAAATGACCTGCGCCTGGGCGATCTGCAGGACGAGAAGTTTGTCGCCTATGGCCGCAGATGGGCGCCAGGGTTCTTCGATGCGGTGATGCAAATGTGCACGCGCCAGGGCTTCAGTCCGGACATCGTTCAGGAGACGGGCGAGATGTATACTGCGATGGCGCTGGTGGGAGCCGGTGTCGGAGTGGCCATTTTGCCACAATCTGTGGCGCTGGCACAGTCAAGCAGTGTGGTTGTGAAACCGCTTCCCGCTTCTTTAGGCATATCGGAGATTGCGATAGCGGTGCGCCGTGGCGAACGCTCTTCGCTGGTTGATCTGTTCGTCGAGGCAGCGCAGGGCTTCTGCCGTACGCTCGAAACCGGCGCTTAAAAACTGTCCCTGTCAGATTCGGAAACGCCGAATACAGAGTTCGGAACATACGACTGGACCACATCTGCACTTCTCCTCTCCAATGAATGAGTAAGCTTGCTCGGTACGCCTTTTGAGGCGACGCGCATTCGAGAGAAGAAGGAGATCGTGAGATGAAAGAGTCGACGGAAGAGACGTTAGCTGCTGAAGGCGTATCGCGCAGGAGTTTTCTGGGGGTCGGATCGGCCGCGCTGGCGACGGCGGCCTTCGCGAGTTATACCGCACATGCCCAGCAAAGTGACAACATCCGCAAGGCGGAGGCGGATCAATCGTCGACTGATCCCGGCCCGGAAAACCGGGCGCTGTTACAGATAAACCCCAACAGCAACACACCGCCTCCCACCGATCATGGAGACATCGGCCCGGTCTGGTACTCCTTCGATCTCGCGCGCAAGCGCGTCGAGGAGGGCGGCTGGACACACCAGGTGACGCAGCGCGAACTTCCGCCCTCGAGAGACCTGGCGGGTGTGAATATGCGGCTGACCGCCGGCAGCTTTCGTGAGCTGCACTGGCACACGGCCAACGAATGGGCCTTCATGGAATACGGCAACGCGCGCGTGACCGTGCTCAACCCTGATGGCACGATGTTCATCGACGATGTAGGCGAGGGCGATCTGTGGTTCTTCCCGGCAGGCTATCCGCACTCGATCCAGGGCCTCGGCCCTGACGGCTGCCAGTTCATACTGGTATTCGATGAAGGCACGTTCTCTGAAGACAATACCTTTCTGCTCTCGGAGTTTTTCGCACATACGCCGGCCGAGGTGCTCAAGAAAAACACCGGGCTCTCGATGAACGAAATTGCGCAGCTGCCGAAAAAGGCGCTCTATATCTTCCCGTCTGAGTTGCCGAAATCGCTGTCTGAGGACCGCGCATCCATTGGTGGCAGCAGCGTGCAGGCAACCCAGCAGTACACCTTCAAAATGACAGCGATGGAGCCGACGATCAAGAGCGCTGGGGGCGAAGTGCGAATTGTCGATTCGCGCAATTTTCCCGCAAGCAAGACGGTCGCCGCCGGACTGGTGCGGCTGAAGCCCGGTGCAATACGCGAGATGCACTGGCATCCCAATGCCTCGGAGTGGCAGTTCTGGCTGGCGGGTGAAGGGCGGATGACCATCGTGATGCCCGAAGGACGCGCCCGCACGGTGGACTTCCGCGCCAATGACGTGGGCTATGTGCCGGCGGTTGCGGGCCACTACATCGAGAACACGGGAACTACCGACGTGGTCTTCCTGGAGATGTTCAAAGCCAGCCGGTTTGAGGATGTCTCACTGAACAACTGGGTCCGGCGCTTGCCCCCGGAGATGGCGACCGCACATCTGAACCTGAACGCGGCAACGATAAGGAAGATTTCGGCGGAGAAGCAGGAGATCATCGCCGGTTAACTGGCCGCACAAACAAGAGAAGTCGCAGCGAAAACGCTGCGACTTCGGCTTTGTGCGGGTTGAAAGTTTTCGGCTAAGCGCCTCTTACGCGACGATGTCGTGAATCACGTTGCCCGCCACGTCGGTGAGGCGATAGTCGCGGCCGCTGTAGCGATAGGTGAGCTTGGTGTGCTCGATGCCCAGCAGATAAAGGATGGTCGCGTGAATGTCGTGCACGTGCACTGGCTTGTCGACGGCCTTCCAGCCGAAATCATCTGTGGCCCCGTAGCTCATGCCGCCTTTCACGCCGCCGCCTGCAAGCCACATGGTGAAGCCGTGCGGATTATGGTCGCGTCCGTTGTGCGTGCCGCCGCCGAAGCCGCCGCCGGTCTCGACGACAGGCGTGCGCCCGAACTCCGATCCGCAAACGATGAGGGTTTCATCAAAGAGACCGCGTGATTTGAGATCCTTGATGAGCGCGGCAAAGGGCTGGTCGGAGTCCTTGGCCGTCTTGCGATGCAGCTCGATGTCGTAGTGGTGATCCCAGGGGTCGCCCATGGCGTAATAGACCTGCACCATGCGCACTCCACGCTCGATCAAGCGTGCTGCCGTGAGGCATCCTCGCGCGGTGCTGCCTTCGCCGTAGAGTTTCTGCACGGCATCGCTCTCTTTGCGCACATCGAAGACGTCGGGGGCTTCGGTCTGCATGCGATAAGCGGTCTCCATCGATCCGATGGTGGCCTCGAGCTGGGGATCGTGATTGGCAGATGGATCGCTGGCGATGTCGATCTTGTCGAGCTGCTCGACGAGATCCAATTCCTTGCGCTGCTGCTTCAGGTCGAAGCGCTCGTTATAGGCGTCGAAGATCAGCTTCTTCGGGTCAAACTCCGACTTGTCGACCTTGTCCGAGACATACGTACCCTGATACATGGGCGAGAGGAATGTAGAGCTCCACAGCGGCGGTCCGACGGTGGTTGGCGTCTGCGGACAGAGCACGACGAATCCCGGCAGGCTCTGATTGGAAACGCCGAGGCCGTAGGTCATCCACGATCCCATCGACGGGCGGCCAGGGATATTGGCCCCGGTGTTCATCATGCGCAGCGCGGGTTCGTGATTCGGAATCTCGGTGTACACGGACTTAACGAAGCAGATGTCATCCACGCACTCGGCGAGGTGCGGCCAGATTTCGCTGACCTCGGCGCCGCTCTTCCCGTACTTCTTGAACTTGAAGGGCGACTGCATCAAGCCACCCACCTGCCGCTCGTGCGAGAGTATGCCGCCGGGCATGGGCTGGCCGTTGTACTTTTCGAGAGCAGGCTTGTAGTCAAAACTGTCGATGGGCGACATGCCGCCGTTCATGAAGAGGAAGATGACGCGCTTAGCCTTGGGCTTGAACTGCGGGTCCTTGATGGTCCAGGGATTCCCTGAGACGCTGCTTTCCGCGGCGCGGGCGATGGACTCACCGAGGATGCTGGCCAGGCTCATCATGCCGAAGCCGGCGCCCATCTTGCACAGGGCCTGGCGGCGGGTCATCAATGCTGGCTTGGGTCGAAGGATCATTAAGATTTCTCCGGACTGCAAATAGTATGGGCCCGAAATGCGTATTTCAGTTAATAAATTCGAACTCGTTGGAGCTTAAGAGGATACGTGCATATTCTTTCCACGCGGTTACCGGCTCGCCGTCGACGGTATAGCCAGGTTTCTCCGGAGTGGTTTTGACGAAGGTTTCGCCCAGGCTTAATTCCTTCTCTGTAGGCTGCCTGCTGAGAAGAATCAGGTATAGCTGTTTGATTCTGGCCTCGTCAGTGGATTGCGGGTACACGCGATCGGTAAGCTTGCCGGCCTGGCCGTAGATGAAGGCATCATTCATGAAGTAGAGGCGCTGAAGCGGCACGTTGCTGCTGAAGCGCTGGTCTGCCGAGAAGCCGGGATTGGGAAAGTCGAAGACCTCGAGGTACTGGTTGAGCCGAAAGCGGCTGACTTTGCAGAACACAGTCCGGCGCGTATTGTCTGGTCCGAAGTCGGTGGAGGGACCGGAAACATCCTTCAGATTCAAATCTCCCGAGGCGAAGAGCACCGAATCGCGCAGAGTCTCGGCATCCATGCGCTGGCGGCTGAAGTGGGAATAAAAGCGATTGGCCGCGTCCTTCTCGTGTGCTTCGGGTGATTCGACATCCGATTGCTGATACACCGCCGAGAGCATGATCTCGCGCTGCAGCTTTTTGAGCGACATGCCTTCCTTCTGGAACTCTGCACTCAGGTATTCCAGCAGCTCGGGATTCGACGGCGGATCGCCGCGCACGCCGAAGTCGTCTGGCGTATTCACGATGCCCGTGCCGAAGTGCCACTTCCAAACTCGATTCACGATGACGCGAGTGAAAATCGGCGTCTGCACGAGAGTGTCGGCAAACTCCAGACGGCCGCTGCCGTTGGCAAATGGTTTCGCGTCGGGAGAGCTGAGCACGGCGAGGAATTTACGCGGCACGGGATCGCCGAGGTTGTGCGGATTGCCGCGCAGATTGAGGTGGACGTCCTCAGGCTTGGGCACGTCAGCGGTTCCGTTGACGAAGGGATATTTTGGAATCGCCTTCTTGGCTTCATCGATTTGTGCGTCCAGCTGGGTGAGATACTCCTGCATCGCAGGACCCAGCCGGCGCTTAAGCTCCCATCCGCGGAAGAGAAGGACAGCAGGCTTGGGATTGTTGCCGTCGGGCGCGCGCGCGCGGAAGAGATCGTCGAAGAGCGCGCCTTCTTCGGATGGCAGCGATTTGATTTCAAGCGCGCAACCGGGACAGAACTGATCGAAGGTTTGGAATTTATCCGGAGTGGTGTCGATGTATCGCGATCGCTCCTCCGAACCTGCCTTGATGCGAATCTCCTCATTCGCCTTTTCGATCTCCTTGTCGGCGAAGTTGATGCGAAGAACCGTCTTTTGCAGCGCGTCGCCGAGAGCCTTGGCCTGATCCTCAGAGCCGCCGGTGGCGATCATCGCCTTCCAGTCTTTTAGATAGGGATACTTCACATCCGACTTGAGGTAGTCGATCCAGCGATCGAGCAGCTGCGGGTCGAGGTTGGCTTTATCCGCAGCCTGATCGACGGTGAGTTTGGGCTTGCCGGTGACCTGCCACGCGCCGACCATGTATTTCGAAATCTGGAATGCAAGTGCGTCAGCCAGCGAGCGGCTGGCGAACTTGTTGAACTCATCGCGCTCGGTCGAAAGGTCGACATAATGCTTGACCTTGAGATGATAGGCATCCACCTCAGGCGGCGAGACTACCGGATACTCTTTGTAGGTTGAGTTGGCGAAAAGGCCAACCATCGAGTAGTAGTCCTTCTGCGAGATGGGATCGTACTTGTGGTTGTGGCAGCGGGCGCAGCCTACAGTCAAGCCCATCAGTCCGCGCGAGACTGCATCCACGCGCTCGGCGCGCTCATCGGCTCTTCCCTGCACCGGCTCGGCCTGATCCCAGATCCATGGGCCGTCGCCGATATACGCTGTCGCCGCGATGTCATCGTGCCAAGCATCGCCTTTCAGATCCTTGGCGAGAAATTTCACCGGCCAGTTGCATGCGCACAAACTGGTTGTAAGGCACATCGTTGTTGATGGCCTTGATGACCCAGTCGCGATAAACGTATGCGCCTTCAAACGGCATGTAGCCGCGGCCCTTGGGATCGAGGCCGCGCACATCGTCGTCGGCGTAGCGCGCTACGTCGAGCCAGTGGCGTCCCCAGCGCTCGCCATAGCGCGGCGAAGCCAGTAGCCGGTCAACCACTTTAGCGAATGCGTTCGGCGATTTGTCCTTCTCAAATGCCTCAACTTCTTCGGGAGTAGGAGGTAGACCAGTGAGATCAAATGTGGCACGGCGAATGAGCGTACGGCGGTCGGCTTCGGGCGCGGGTTTCAGGCCCTCGGCTTCGAGCAATACATTG
>CAVUWQ010000037.1:0-3846 GCA_963745105.1 uncultured Acidobacteriaceae bacterium | reverse complement strand
AGAAACAATCTGAGGACGCGGCAAAGGGGACAGGCCTTCCTCCTGAGGATCAGAAGAAGGTGCAGGAGACGCAGGAGAAACAGAAGAAAGAAGTTATGACCGTCAAGGCCCTTAACGACAAGCTGCTTGCTGCGAGGGCGGCTTCCGATGCGGGAGACTATGACAAGGCAATCTCCCTGCTGGAAGAGGCCAACCAGGTTGATGCAACGCGTGATTTGATCTGGTTCAATCTTGGCGATGCGTATCGCAATTCCGGCGTGAAACAGACCGACACGGCCGAACGCCAGAAGCGCCTCGATTCTTCCGTAGATGCGTACAAGAAAGCTATTGAGCTGAAAACCGCCATCACCGACGATAAGGATGCCACTCGAGCGAAGCATCTGGCGAGCTATTACAACAATCTGGGTGAAGCCTACGGAAAGCATCGACCGCCGATGATCGATGAAGCGGTGGCGGCCTACGAGCAAGCTGCCGCGACGGACCCTGCCGGCGCAACCGGGTACTACTTCAACTCCGGAGCTGTGCTGACCAATGCCGGCCAGGCAGACAAAGCGATTGTCTCCTTCGACAAAGCGATTGCCGCCGATCCCAATAACGCAAACGCCTATTACCAGAAGGGCGTCAATCTGCTCGGGAAAGCCACTCTGCAGGGAGACAAGATGGTTGCGCCCCCGGGCACGGCTGAGGCATTCCAGAAGTACCTCGAACTCCAGCCAACCGGACAACTGGCTGACGCGGCCAAACAAATGCTGGCCAGCATTGGTGCAACGGTGGAAACCAACTTCGGCACCAAGAAGAAGCCCGCCGCCAAAAAATAGCACGCTGCAAAACGAGAAGATAAGGGCAGCCGGAAACGGTTGCCCTTTGTGTTTTTTGCCACTTCAGTTACCAAGGTCTATGTACTTGGATGTCCTTCGCGCAGGTCTCCACTCGCGATAGAGTTGAGGGAACTCCTTCCTCAGTTTTTCTGTGGTGAACACGCTTCTAATCGCGAGGTTTTGATTTGGCAGCACCGGGGACATCCAAGATATCGGTCAATCTGGACGGGGCTCGGAGCGTTGGTAAAGGCGCGACGGCCGGATTGCTGGCCGCGATGCTGCGCGCTCACGAAAAGGTCAGCGATCTCATCATTTCGCCGGGACGGCCGCCTCAAGTCCAAGTCTACGGTCAGCTGGTCCCCGTGGAGATTCCCGGTGTAACGCTGCTCGGACCGGATGACACGCGTCGCATCGCGGCAGACCTGATTGGCGACAACCAGCAGGCAATCGCGACGCTACGTGAGCAGGGATCTTGCGATGTGTCTTACAGTCTGCCCGGTCTGGCGCGGTTTCGCGTCAATGTATTCATTCAGCGAGGCAGTTGTGCCGTCGTGATGCGCGTGATCCCGACGCAGATCCCCGATCTCGCCGCATTGCGGCTTCCGGAGAGTCTGACCGAAGTATCCCGACTGCGCGATGGCATCGTGCTGGTCACCGGACCGGTAGGGTCGGGCAAGAGTTCGACGCTGGCAGTCTTGCTGGACTGCATCAACCGTGAGCGGAGCTATCACGTCATCACGATCGAGGATCCGATCGAGTTTCTACACAATCACAAGAACTCGACCATTCATCAGCGTGAGTTGCACAGTGACACTCCGAGCGTTGCGCACGCTCTGCGTTCGGCAATGCGGCAGGCGCCTAAAGTAATTCTGCTGGGAGATATGCGGGACCGGGAAACCATGGAAGCCGTACTGGAAGCGGCGGAAACCGGGCACCTTGTGCTCTCAAGTCTGAACACCATGGACGCCTCGAAGACATTAGAGCGCTTCGTAGGCAGTTTTGCGCCTTCGGAACAACAGTCGATTCGCGAACGGCTGGCCAAGACTCTGCGCTACGTGGTCTGCCAGCGCTTGTTGCCAAGACTGGACCGGTCCGGCAGGGTGCCGGCAGTCGAGATCCTCAAAGTCGACGCCAAGACACGCGAGTGCATCGAAAAAGGAGAGCGTGACGGGCTCACTCTCCTGGCCGCGATCAAAGCCGGCGCCAACGACGGGATGCAGCACTTGGATGGCGAAATCGCCAAGTTGCTGCGCGATGGCATCGTCGACCTCGACACCGCCCTGTCCTTCGCAAACAATCCGGGGCTGCTGGGCCAGGAACTGGCCAGGTAGTAGCCTTCTGCAGATCGCGATCTTCCCAATTTATGATGGCCACATGGCCATTCCCGCTGGATCGGTTGAGAAGCTGAGTTTTGAGGATGCGCGCCGCGTTGTAGAAGAGCGCTCGGCCACGGTCGCCGCTCCAAAGACCCAGACAGTGGATTTACTCGACGCGGCCGGGCGCATCCTGGCCGCACCTGTGCTCGCTGATCGCGACTTCCCTCCGTTCCCGCGCTCCACGCGCGATGGCTTTGCCTTACGCGCTGCCGATCTCGATAATCTGCCGGCGGTTCTGCGATTGATCGGCGAGATTCGTGCGGGCGAGAGCCCCGCGAAAATCCCAGCGGAACTTCAGCATGGCCAAGCCATCGCGATTATGACGGGCGCACCCGTTCCCTCGGGAGCCGACGCCGTGGTCATGGTGGAGTTCACGCAGCAAAGCGGGAGCAGCGTTGAAGTCCGAAAGAGTGTGATTCAGGGCGAGAATATTGTGCCGCGCGGAGCGGAAGCGCGGCGGGGATCCATCCTGGTTGAGCGCGGAACTTGCATGGGCGAAGCCGCCATTGCGCTGGCGGCGTCTGCAGGAAAAGAACGGCTGGAGGTCTACTCGCGGCCGCGTGTCGCGGTACTGGCAACCGGAGATGAGCTCGTGGAAGTCGCAAATTCACCGGGACCAGCTCAGATTCGCAACTCCAACAGCTATTCTCTGGCGGTGCAGATCAGGCGTGCAGGCGGCGAGGCGATTCTCTTGCCCATCGCGCCCGACGACTTGGCGAAACTGAAGAACCTGATCGAGCAGGGACTCGCCGCGGATCTTCTGTTGATTACAGGCGGAGTGTCCGTTGGACGTTACGATTTGGTCGAAAGAGTACTAGCGGAACTTGGGGCGGAATTCTTTTTCACCGGTGCGCTAATTCAGCCCGGCCGTCCGGTGGTTTTTGGACGAGCGAAAGAAAAGTATTTCTACGGCCTGCCGGGTAATCCGGTTTCGACCATGGTTACGTTCGAATTATTCGTCCAGCCGATGCTGCAGGCACTGGCGGGACGGTCCCCGAGCAAATTGAAGTTTCTTCATGCCCGGCTGAAAACGGAGGTCCGTACAAAGACCGGACTGAGGCGATTTCTCCCAGCCCTGATCTCTGGAGAGTTCGAGAATTCGGCGGTTGAACTTGTGTCGTGGCAAGGCTCCGGGGACATGGCGGCAACCGCGCGGGCAAACTGTTATATGGTCATTCCGCCCGACCGCGACCGGATTGCGGCTGGGGAGTGGGTTGCCGTGATGATGCCGCAGTGCGCGATGTAAGATGAAGAAACGGGTATGGCAAAAACTCTCTCTCACTTTGATCGCGCTGGACGCGCACGCATGGTAAGCGTTGCCAAGAAGCGGGAGACCGGTCGAATGGCCGAAGCAAGCGCCTTCGTAGCCATGAGCCAAAAAGTCATGCGGGCGCTGCCCAGCAACCCCAAAGGCGATGCTCTCGAGGTTGCGCGGCTGGCGGGAGTGATGGCAGCGAAGCGCACTGCCGAGTTGATTCCCATGTGCCATCCCCTGTCGCTGTCACACGTTGATGTGAACTTGCGGCTGTGCGAGAATGGCGTCGCTATTGCTTCAAGAGTTACTGCCACAGCTCAGACCGGTGTAGAAATGGAAGCGTTGACCGCCGCAAGCGTGGCTGCATTAACCGTCTACGATATGTGCAAGGCGCTGG
>CAVUWQ010000036.1:0-79565 GCA_963745105.1 uncultured Acidobacteriaceae bacterium | reverse complement strand
CCTTCGGTGCACCGAAGCATTATGGGCTTGTGCCAGGGCGTTGCCCTTAGTGCATTCTTCTCGCCCCATTTTTGGGCCGGACGAATTCGTGGCGTTTTTCGGGTGGCTTTTGAGGTAGGGGCGCAAAACCAGGGTTTTGCCCAACTCGTCGGCTTGCTCCCGATTTTGCGCCCCGGGCGGAGTCTGGCGCTGAGACTCCAGTCCGAGATGGCTCTTTGCCGCGTCGCGCCTTAGAGCGCTCCTCTTAAGAAACTGTGGCCAGTTCCGGTTCAAAGTCTTCCCCCTTCCCTTTCGAAGGCGGGATCGGCCAGAAGGGTTTCCCGGTTGGTCTCGTGTCCAACTGGAACGAAAAATCCTTCTGGCCTTTTAAAGGTTTGGCGTTCGGAGACTCAGGCTGCGCGGCGCGATGGCGTCGCCCCGCTACGACCTGGGCTATCTTCTTTTCTGACCCTTTGGGCCTGCCCAACTCGGTAGGCCCAAAGGCTCTGAAAAGAAGATAGCCCAGGTCGTAGCGGGGCGACGCGAGTCGCGCCGCGCAGGCCTGGGTAACCAAACGCCAAACCTTAAAAGGCCAGAAGGATTTTTGGTTAGGTTGGAACCACACCGACCGAAAAATCCTTCTGGCCGATCCCGCCTTCGAAAGGGAAGGGGGGAAGACTTTGAACCGGAACTGGCCACAGTTTCTTAAGAGGAGCGCTCTAAGGCGCGACGCGGCAAAGAGCCATCTCCGGACTGGAGTCTCAGCGCCAGACTCACCCCGGGGCGCAAAATCGGCAGCATCCAACAAGTTGGGCAAGCCCTGGTTTTGCGCCCCTATCAAAAGCCACCCAAAAACGCCACGCATGCAAAACCGGTCCGGCCCAAAAATGGGGCGAGAAGAATTGCGCTAAGGGCAACGCCCTGGCACAAGCCCATAATCCTTCGGTGCACCGAAGGTGCACACCGGCCGGCTGGGTAGGGGAGCTGCTCAGCCGGTCAACCTATATTCTAAGAAGATGGCGCGCGTTTGCCTCTTCCATTGGAACGCCGAGGAGGCCAGGCCGCTGCTGACGGTTCTTCAAGCGGCCGGCCACTCGGTGGAACTGCATGGGAAGATGGCTTCCTACCGGGAGGTCCGCGACCGGCCCCCTGATGCGATTGTGATCGACCTGTCGCGGCTGCCCTCGCATGGGCGCGAGTTGGCGGTTTTTATCCGCGGCTCGAAGTCGACTCGGCATGTTCCGATTGTTTTTGTCGAGGGCGAGCCGGAGAAAGTCGAGCGTGTGCGGAAGCTGCTTCCCGACGCCGCGTACACTTCACTGGCGCGGTTGCGCAGCGCGGTTAAGAGCGCCCTGGCGAATCCGCCTGCGAATCCGGTGAAGGCGGCGCAAATGATGGATCGCTGGGGCCACCGCACCACCGCGCAGAAGCTGGGCATTGCCAAGGACTCGCGAGTCGCGGTGATCGATCCGCCTTCGGGCTACGCGCAGGCCATCGGCGAGCTGCCGGAGGGCGCTTGGTTCGAAGAGGATTCGAACGAAGAGTGCGCGGTGTCTCTCTGGTTCGTCCACAGCGTCCCCGAGTTTCACTCTGCTCTGCCGCGGATGCGCAAGCTGGCAACTCGGACTCGATTGTGGATTCTCTGGCGCAAGAACAAACGCGACGGGCTGGACGGGAATTTCATCCGCGCGGGCTGTGTCGCGGTGGGCTTGGTGGATTACAAGATCTGCTCGGTCAATGACGCCTGGAGCGGGATGGTGTTCGCGGTCAAGAAGGCCTAGCGGCCCGTGGTGAAACTCTGTCTGCGGGAAAAATGGGTACAGGCACGAATTTCCGCCCCGCCCGATGTCATGTTTTGAAGGAGTTGCGGATGGCGGAAATTCGAGCCAGTCCCCATTTTTCCGAAACAGGCACTTCTGCCACGGGCTGCTAGCGGGCTCCTCACTTCGCGGCGCCCCGATTCGCCGCAAGCGCACACAACCCGTCGGACTCGATCCCCAGCGGACGATTGATCAGGTTGTAGTAATTCTCCAGCGCGTTGAGCATGGTGATCTCGGCAATCTGCTCGTCATTGAAGTGGCGGCGCAGTTCGGCGAAGGTCGCGTCGCTGGCGGTCTTGGTTTGGGAGACCTCCTCCACATAGGCCAGAGCCGCGCGCTCGGCCGGAGTGAACGCCGGGTCCTGGCGATAGTTCGCCAGCCGGTTGATCTTGTCCAGGGATTTGCCTTCGCTCAGCACCATCGCCTTCCCGATATCGATGCAGAAGTGGCACTGGTTGACCTCGGAGATGTGGACGTGCAGCAGGAACTGCAAGTCGTGGTTGAGCGAGAAACCGTGCTCCATCATCTTGGCGATCTCATAACTGACGCGCGCGGACTTGGGCACTCGCGCGGTCACCACCTTCATCGGCGTGATGACCTTCCCGAATTTTCGCCGAGCGAACCAAAAGCCCACGCGCATCATCAGTCCGTCGGGGTTCTCAATGGGTTGTAGACGCATCGTTCCTCTCCCTATTCGCACTCCTTCAATTTCTTGCGCAGCAGACGCCGCTCGGGTTCGGAACAGCGCTGTTCCAAGGCGGCGCGAAAGCACGCCGCTGCTTCTTCTTTGCGATTCAACTCCAGCAGGAAATGGCCGCGCGCGGCCAGCAGCAAGTAGTATTCGCGCAGGCTTGGATTCGCGGTCAAAGGATCGATCGCCGTGAGAGCTTGGGCTGCGCCAGAGCAAAGGGCATGGCCACGCTGCATCCATTGACGATGTATCTCCGAATTTCTTTTCCACCTTTGCCATACCGCTTTTGCACGGCCGCTCTTTTTTGCATTCCGATATGCCGGCGTCAGGGAGCGCAAGCGTTGCCGTGGTTTCGCGGGCCTTCGCGCGAACCTTCTGGGGTGACAGCGATCCGGTTGGGAAGGTGGTTGTAACTCCGGATGAAAGGCGTCTGGTGGTGGTCGGCGTCGTTGCAGACACACGTTCCGAACGCTACGGCATCGTCGACGGCCCGCGCGTGTACACCCTGCGGAACCCGCAATCGCTCCAGGGAGAAATATTCGTTCGTTTTAAGGGCGACCCAGCTCCCATCGCTGCCGGCATCGAAGAGGCGTTGAAATCGCTGGATCCGGCGCAGGTCGATCCCCCATACACGATCTGGAGCCTGCTTGAAGAGAATGCAACTGCGGTGAGGACTTTAGCGAAGATTGTCCTGTTCATGGCGGCCATCGCCGTGATTCTGGCGGTTACCGGCGTCTACGCTGTGCTTAGCTTCGCGATCAATCGCCGGACGCGTGAATTCGGCATTCAGGTGATGCTCGGCGCAACCCGCGAATCGATCTTCCGGTCCGTAATGAAAAAGGGTCTTCAGCAGATCGCGATAGGTCTGCTCTGCGGGTTGATCCTGGCTGTTCCTGCCGCATGGGTTTTTGCCCACCTCGCCAGTAAATCTCCATTACCCGTTCACGTCTTCGATTTCTCCATGTATGGAATTTCAGCGTTGATTCTGCTCATTGTGTCGGTCTGTGCGATGACCCTGCCGGGGCTGCGAGCAACGAGAGTTGACCCAATCCAGGCGTTGCGAAGCGAGTGAAGCGGCAATCTGCTTGCCGCTGAGGAGAACCGGTATGCGATGGTGGCAGATCAGGAAACGAGATGCAGATCTGGAGCGGGAACTGCAGTCTGACCTTGAACTGGAAGAGGAAGAGCAGCGGGAACGCGGGCTGTCTGCCCAAGAAGCTCGCTATGCGGCCCGGCGTGCTTTCGGCAATACGGCATTGATTCGGGAGCAGACGCGGGAAGTCTGGAGCTGGAACAGGATGGAGAGGCTGCTTCGAGACATGAAGATCAGCGTTCGCACCCTGTTGCGATCGCCCGGCTTTTCGATCATTGCGGTTCTGGTGATGGCCTTATGCATCGGTGCTGCGACGACGCTGTTCACAGTGATGCGCTCGGTACTGCTCCGGCCGCTGCCCTTCAAAGATCCAGACAAGCTGGTGATGCTCTATGAGCATTTTCGCGATCCCAGCATGAATGCTCAGGAATTCAACTACAACAGCGTTGCTCCCGGGGACTACTACGACTGGCGCGCGCAGACCCATGGCTTTGAAGACATGGCGGCGTGGCGCTGGTGGCAATTCAACCTAACTGGTGAGCACGGAGAGCTGCCGGAGCTGGTGAACGCCCGCGGCGGTACCTGGAATCTGTTTTCAGTGCTGGGGGTTCGCGCGGCTGTCGGCCGCACGTTTACCGAAAACGAGGATCGCACGGATGGATCTGCAGTAATGCTTACGTGGAGCATCTTTGAGCGGAGGTTTGGGACAGATCCATCGATCGTCGGCAGGCAAATCCATCTCGACGGCAAACCATACACGGTAGTTGGCGTGCTTCCCAAATGGTTTACCTATCCCGATGCGAAGGTACAGGTCTGGGTTCCGTTTGCCTCAGGAATGTCACCGGCTCTTCTCGGATATCATGACCATCACTTCTGCTCGGTCGTAGCCCGCTTGAGACCGGAGGTCGACCTTGCCGCCGCCTTGAGGCAGGTAGCAGCGGTCCAGTACCAGCTGCACATGCAGTATCTGAACAACCCGGTGGCCGAAGACGTAGTGTCGCGGACGCTCATTCAGGATCTCGCAAAGGATGTGAAGAAGCCGCTGACAATCCTGCTGTGCGCGGTGGCCTGCATGTTACTGATCGGCTGCCTCAACGTGGCCAATCTGATGGTGGCGAGGTCCGCATCGCGGCAGAAGGAAATCGCGATCCGCAGTGCGCTGGGGGCGCAGAGAGCGGCGCTGATTCGCGCGCAATTGATGGAGAGCCTGCTCGTGTCGCTTGCCGGAGGCGTGGCTGGAGTGCTGTTATCACTGGCGGCAACGCAGTGGCTGGTGAGCGCATGGAGGGGTCTGCCGCGCGCGCAGGCTATCCATGTGGATGGCGTAGTGGTGATGTTTGCCTGTGGGCTGGTATTTGCCACGGCTCTGCTGGCAGGGTTGCTGCCGGCAATCTCATCCACGGGTAAGGGAGCGATTGCGGCCCTGCAGGCTTCGGCACGGAGCGGGGCCGGCAGCAAGGCAAGGACGGCGCTGCGCAAGGCGCTGCTGACCATAGAGATTGCGGCAACGGTAGTGCTGCTCATTTCCGCCGGGCTGCTGCTCAAGAGCTTCTGGAGGCTGCGGACGACGGATGTGGGCTGCGTAACCGGCAACGTGCTGACGATGAGCTATAGCCTTCCTGAAAAGAAATATGCCACTCCTGACAAGGCGAACGCATTTAACGAAGCGCTGTTGGAGCGGGTGCGCGCCATGCCCGGAGTACGCGCTGCAGGGCTTGGCTTCCTCATACCCGGAGCGGGACCCATGGGGGATAATGACTTCACGATTCCCGAGCATCCACCTGTCCCGGCCGGCCAGGCGCTGCCTGTCGCACTCTACGCAACCGCCGACCCAGGCTACTTCAGCGCATTGCAGATACCGCTTGTGGCCGGCCGCTTCTTCACCACAGAGGACCGCGCCGGGCATCCGGATACGGTGATTGTGAGCCGCCAGTTGGCGCAGCAGTATTTCCCTGGAGAAAACCCGCTGGGCAAGCATCTCCATGCCGGTGCGATCGGCGATGCCAATTACGAAATCGTCGGCGTCGTCGCCGACATACTCTATCAGGTGGGTAAGCCGGCCGAGCCAACCATGTACCTGCCTGTTCTCAGGGGAGACCACGGAGGTTTGACTCTGGTGGTGCGGACGGCCTCCGGCCCCCTGTCATTTTCTGTCCCCATTCAAAAGCAGATTGCGGCGCTTGATCCAGAGATGCCGGTCCGCGATGTGTTTACTATGCAGCAGATCATCGAGCGGTCGCTGGGTAACGCCAGCCTGAGTGCGGCGCTGGTGCTGGCCTTCGCGGTATTGTCGCTGATGCTGGCGGCCGTAGGGCTGTACGGAGTCTTGTCTTATGTGATGACACAGCGCACCGGCGAGATCGGCATTCGCATGGCGCTGGGCGCGAAACGTGAGCAGGTAGTGGGCATGATGTTGGGCGATGGCCTGCGTCCGGCTTTCTATGGGCTGGTGCTCGGCCTTGCCGCCAGTGCCGGAGCGGTACGCCTGATCCAGTCCATGCTCTACGGAACCCGGTCTCTCGATCCCGTGATCTTTGCTGGCGTCGCAGCGACGCTGCTGGTGGTGGCGGCGGTGGCCTGTCTGGTTCCGGCGTGGAAGGCGTCGCGAATCGACCCGATGCAGGCATTACGAATGGAATAACCTGACGTTCCGGGAATTTGGCAGACGAGTCAGCGTGAGTCTCCGATTCATGAAAAACGTTAATCTAGGAGAAACACTCCCGCGGAGACCCAACCGTCGTGCGCCGTACCTTCGCCTTTTTCTGGCTGCTCTATCTTGTCTTCCTTGCTCTCGTTCCTGTCGTTCGTGCCGATACTCTCAAGCCTCGCGTCATTGTCTTCGTACACGGCCTTCATGGCGGTCCCGACACCTGGCGTGCCGCCAACGGCGCCTACTGGCCGCAGCTCATCCAGACCGATCCCCACTTCCGCAGCTCTGATGTGGTTGTCGCAGAGTATCCAACGCCTTCCAGTCACGGCCAGTACTCCACCGTGCAGCTTTCCGAGGTTCTCTATCAGAACCTCCAGCGCCAGCACGTCTGGGATCATCGTGAAGTCGTCTTCATCGCACACAGTCTCGGCGGCCTGCTCACCGAGGAGATGCTTCTCAATCACCCTGCTGACGCCGCGCGCGTTCCTTTTATCGTCTCCTACTCCACTCCGCATGAGGGCTCGTTCGTCGCCAGCCTCGCCAAGATTTATGACAGCGATCCGCTCCTCACCGATCTCAGCGACAGCAACGACAACGGTTTCCTCATCGATCTCGAACAGAAGTGGCGTGGCACCCTGACTGCCGCACGCATTCATCGCTACTGTGCCTTTGAATCCCTCGACACGAACGCCGGCGCAGGCATCGGCCGTTATCTTCGCGCGCACTCGCGCGTGGTCAGCTACTACAGCGCCACTTATGGATGCGACGTGGACACTCCGCCGCAAAAGATCGTCGCTGACCATATCGGCATCGTGAAGCCCGCCAACCGCTCCGCCGACGCCTACACCTTCTTTGCTCGCGTCTACCGCAACAACCCCGTCCTCGATACAGTGGACTCCATCCGCGACCAGAAAGTGGCGGGTCTCACCGTTGATTGCAACCGCACCAACTCTGCCGATGACCTTCTGGTGAGCGTCTCTCTCGATCCTCTTCTGCACGAACAGCTCTTATCTGCCGATGCCGAATTCGTAGACACGGAGAAAATTCGCCCTCAGGCTCCGCCTCTCGTCAAGAAGATCGACCCGATAGGCATCGCGCACATCGCATATTCGTTCAAAGGGCAGGGAAGGACCTTGCTGCTGGTGGGTTGTCCCGTTGGTCATGCATCGATCCTCGTCCATTTCCACATTCGCGGGCAGGTGCCCATCAACGAGTAACTGAATTCGGTGCGCACGCAGCTCGCGGGGATCGATCACATAGACTCGGAACCGGGAGAATGTCGGCGTCGTGGCCTTCTATTTGTTCGCCGTATTCCAGCTGAGTGTCTCCATTCCAAAGGGCACAAGAGAGATCGAGGTTGGCGACGACAACGTCCCCGACGTTGTCGCCACCTGCGCCGCGAATCCATTTGTGGACGTGCCGCTCGCCGCCTCATTCAGCAGATCCGGAGAGCTCGGCGCGTAGCTCACATATGCCGTAGATCCCGGAAGGTTCGTACCTTCCAGTTTCACTGTCTGGCTGAAGAGCGTAGCGTTGATCAAAATCATCGATCGCTGCGTGCCGCTCTCGTAGCAGAAGGCATACACCTGCGGAACATTGTTCACCGCCGGGACAGTATTCGATCCGTTCTGCGTGCTGCCCGCAAAGTTATAAGTATTCCCGCTGCCGAAGGTGCAGGGAAAGCGGTTGGGCAGGATCGCTGCGTTGGCCATCGCCATGGTGATGAACTGCGGCCGTTTATTGTTTGTGCTGCCGCCAGCGTCGACGATCGCACCCCAGGTCTTCGACCGGTTGCGATTGAAGCTTGCTCCATTAAATCCCGTGTAGCCGAAGTAATTTTGCGCACCGAAATGGGATGGGAAGGTATCCTGCTCCAGCAGAAACTGCAGAGCGGCAATCGTGCCCTGACCGGCGCCGGCGGTGATGGAATCCTGGCTTGCCTGGCTCAGACTTCCGTTCCAGGTCGATACTGCCTGCTCATAGGTATAGACCGGGCAGGCCGCCGTTCCTGAGGCGCCGCACACTCTATGGGACGACAGCAGATTCGGCGCGGAGCTGAATCCGGTGGGATCGCTGGCCGAGGTCATCATGCTGTACACCTGCGCCAGCGCGGGCGTCCAGAGTGCGGTATCGTTCTCCGCGCTGTTCACCTGAAAGTACGTGTAACCCTGCTGCTCCACGTAGTCCGGCCTGGCCGATGCCAGTATCGCGGCCAGCCCGCCGGTATTGCCCGTCTGGATATCGAAGCCCAGCTTGATGACCCTTGAAAATCCCGTTGCCGCGCGCATGGCCGAGAAGAGCGAACGCGTGCGTATTCCCAGATCCGTGTAGGAGTCGGCGCCCCGCCTTACCGTGTTGCCCATGATACTGTCGCCGATAAACGACGGGTTCCAGCATTCATTGCAGAAGGTCAGATAGATCCTGGGGAACTGCGACAGCCAGCCATTCGTTGACAGCCACGTAACCAACGCCGCACCTTCCGTATTGCTGAAGGTCACCGGTATCTCAATGTAGGGTAGAGAGCCGATCGACTTCACCGCGGTGAGGTAGTCCGTGAGGCTGGGACGCACCTGGTTGGGATAGTAGTTATTCGCTCCGCCGCCGGTCGGACGCCGGGCGTAGTCCGGCGCAGTCCAGTTCGATTCCGTCTCCCCGTTCTGTCCCAGCCAGTAGCGAACCGTAGCCGGCTTGAAAGCCACAAGGTCGTTGTAGTTCTCATCCCTGAGAAATGTGCTTTGCGCCGGAGTGGTGCGCGCGAAGGAAAAGTTATCGAAATAAACCGCCCCGCCGGTGACCAGCACATGATTGCGAATCGGCTGCGGTGCTACGGATCCTGTTTCCGTTCCCGTGCAGTTGAAGCTGTACTGGGCCCACGTGGAAGTAAGCGTTGGACTGTAGGGAGCGCAGTTCAGTCCGCCGCTGATCGATCGATTTGTGGTGAGAGATAACGTAGGTGAACCGGAAGCGATCTTCGCCCAGAAGCTGATGGTCACCGGATAATTGATCATGACGAAATTATTGATAAATGAGGTATCCCATGAGAGGTTGATACCCACCTGCGACCTCGGTGTCGTCGCGTCCAGCGTGAGCGCCTGCAGGCCGCATGTCGCGCATAAGTCGGTGATGTCTGGCGTGATCCTTCCGCCGTTCGCTAGCGTGTCGATGTAGTAGCCGCCCGACCCGAGCGTGGTTTCTAAATCCGCTTCTGTCGAACTGGTGAAATTTGTGGTGAGCGTGACCTGATCGCCGGCCTTGAAGTTCGACGCACATGCCGGAACCGTGAAAGTAGGCGGCTTATTCGGACCCGCGATTCCTCTTTCTGTCGTCGAGCCGTCGGCAAGCCCCTTCTGGTTGTAGGAAATCGACGAGGATGTAACCGCAGTCACGATGAGATCGCCGTTGCCGCTGCTGAATGTAGTGGGTGATTGCTGGTCGAAAGAGATGGCCGTTCCTACACCGATATAACCGGTCGGATCTTCCATCGTGGTCAACGTCGTTACGCCGCCGGTGCGCACGCCGCCTGTGATGTGCATCCATCCCGTGTTGGCGGTCACCTTTCCGGAACATCCCAATTCCGCTCCGCCGGACGGAGCAGCCACCACTAGGAACGTGGCTCCAGCCCAATAGTTCTTTGTCACCAGGTCGTATGGATACGGCGTCGAGAAGCTGGTGGCCGTCCCGTTCGACGCAAGCTGCCAAAGCTGCCGCACCTGCGGAGGCTCGAAACCCGGATTCAAGGTTCCGAAGAGGTTCTGCGTTATCTGGCCGCTGTCGTAGTTCGAATAAGCAGCGATGTTGATGCCGGTGGCGTGGGCATTGGAATACATTGTTTTGCCATCCGCGAGCGTGAGCGTCACCGTGGACGCACTCTGCGCAAACAGCGCCGGCGTGCAAAGAGTCAGCACGGCACAAAAAAGCAGCTTCTTCATTTTTCACCCATCCCTAGACCGCTGCTACAAAGGACCGCTGCTACAAAACAATCCTACGAGTGACACGCCTCACACTCCTCGTCGCGGTAAAACAATATCGCAACAAATCAGCGATGGAGTCGGCCAGGAAATTCTATCGGGCTGCCTCATCGAACAGGTGAGCCACCCTGCTCGTGCTTCTCTGGGCCCAGGGAGTGCTCGATACCCACCCGAGCAACAGGATGACTGCACCGCATGCGGTCATGATCCACCAGATGGAGTGAGTGGCCTGGGTAAAATCAGTTCCGCCGGCGCGGCTCGCCGCAACAATGGAACCGGCGATCGCAACACCGAGAGCTGCTCCTACCTGCCGGCTGGTAGATGCAATCGCTGCAGCTACCCCGGCTTGCGATAAAGGCATGCCGGCAACGGCATTGGTGGTGATCGCCGGGTTGACCATGCCCAGACCAAGCCCAAACAATGCGTAACACAGCATCAACAAGGCCATGGGCGTATGGATACTCAGTACCGTGAGCATCGCGGTGCTAAGCAGAAAACCGGCACCGGCTATCAGCAGAGAGGGGCGCGAACCGTATTTGCCTACCAGCCGTCCTGAAAGCGGTGCGCTGACGAACATCGTCACCGCGAGAGGCAGCGTGAACAGTCCGGTGCGAAACGCCGAGAAACCGCGCACTTGTTGAAGATACAGCGCGTTCAGGAACAAAAAGGCAGCGAAAGAAGCGAAGGCGCAGAGGGCCAGAACAGTAGCGCTGCTGAAAGGTATGCTGTGAAAAAATCCTATGTTTACCAGGGGGTCTTTGCGCCGGGGCTCGTACAAAAGGAAGCCTGCCAATGCCATACCTGCGACAACAAACAAAATCAGAATCGGCAGCGAATACCAGCCGGTATGCGGCCCCTCGATGATGGCTGAGGTAAGCGATGCAAGGCCAATCACCACCAGAGACTGTCCGGCGGGATCGAAGGCCCGCGCTCGCGGGGCTTTGGATTCCGGAACAAACATTGCGGCCAGCGCGACGGCTGCCAGGCATATGGGCAGGTTAATCCAAAAAATCGACCGCCAGCCGACAGTCTGCGTCAGTGCGCCGCCGATCAGCGGGCCGATCGCCAGCGATATGCCTGCCACGGCTCCCCAGACTCCGACCGCCCGCGCTCGCGCTTTCGGTTCCGGAAAGGCATTGGCGATGATCGACAGGGCCACTGGATTGAGCATCGACGCTCCCAGGCCCTGAAGCGCACGGAAGCCCACAAGTTCACCAATGGTTTGCGCCATGCTGCAGAGCAGTGATCCGGCAGTGAAGACAAGAAGCCCTATCTGAAAAATACGCTTCCGCCCGAAACGATCGGACATCGAGCCTGAGAGCATCAGCAGGCTGGCGACGACCAGCGTATAGGCGTCGAGAATCCACTGCAGTCCGGCGAAGTTCGCATGGAGGTCGCGTTGGATAGCTGGAAGCGCGACATTGACGATGGTAACGTCCATGCCGACGACCAGCAGGCTCATGCAGCATATGCCCAGGATCAGATTCGGATGGCTCAACTTTTTCCCGGAGAGAATCTCTGCCGGAGCTTCGATCTTGGTCTGCGGCGTCTCGGTTTCGTTCAATCTTTACCTCAAGTACTTGATGCAGCTCCTTCGCCATAGGTTCACGATTGCTTCTCTTCTCGAGACTTTCGATCATCCGGGCCCTGGGAGCAGCGGCTATGGTTTCGTGGTCACCCACGACGGCGGCCGCTCCCCGGCCGGCAGCCCACGCTGCCTGTTCGGTTCCGCGCCTAGTTGAAATTCGAGCTTGGTCGTCCCCGCATCCAGGCCGGTCAGCGGCAGCCACGAGGTCCTGTTTTCCTTGCCATTCACCAGCACCCGCTGAACGTAAGCTCCCGCGCCGCTTGCCTGAATCGAAAGTATTCGCCCGTCGCCCACGTGAAGAGTCGCTGAAGGAAACATCGGTGTGCCAACCAGCAGCCCGCCTACGCCGGGTATGCCGGGGTACAGACCCAGGGCATTCCACACATAGACCCCCGATGTCGCACCTAGATCGTCGTTGCCCGGAATACCGTCCGGCTTGGTGCTGAAGGTCTCCTTTTCGATGCGCGTCACCACGCTCTGCGTCTTCCACGGCTGACCGGCAAAGACATAGGCATACGGTGTTACGAAATCCGGCTCATTTGCCATGTTGAAGCAGGGCTCGCCCCAGCAAATAAGTTTCTGGAAGAATTTATCCAGCCGCGGAGTCGTCGCCGCATCGCCGCCGATCAGCTGGATAAGCTTCGGATAATCGAACGGAATCATGAAGGTGTACTGATATGTATTGCCTTCTTCAAATCCATTCTGGTCCGTCGACACGGGTGCATTCGGGCGCTTTGGCATTGAAGTCTCGGCGTCGAAGCCCTTGAGCCACGAGCCATCCGATTCGCGCGGGCGAATCCATCGCGTTTTCGGATCGAAAAGTGTCGTCCATGTCTGCGACTGCTTCAGGAATTTTTCGTAAGTATCCGTCTCACCCAGGCTATGTGCAAACTGCGCGATCGCGAAATCGTCGCTCGCATATTCGAGCGTGCGCGAAGCCGCGCTCGCATCCTTGTCGATCGGTACGTAACCCAGCTTGAGGTAGTCGGTAAGATAAGGCCGTTCTTCGTTGTCATGCGGACCCTTACCGGATTCGGTTGCCCCCTTCACCATGTATTTGAGCGCTGTTTTCGTGTCGAAGTTGTGGGCTCCGAACGCGTATGCCGACGCGATCAAAGCCGAGGGCGAATCGCCGTTCATCACATAGGTCACGTCATTGGCCGCCGGCCAGCGGGGCAGCCATCCACTCTGCTCCGCATCGTTCACCAGCGACTGCATCATGTCTCCTACCCGCTCCGGCACCAGCAGGGCTTGCAGCTGGATAGTATTTCTATAAATGTCCCAGTCGGAGAAATTTGCATACTGGGCATGCTGCTTCGTTGACCCGAGCGACCTGACCTTTCCATCAAAGCCCACGTAGTCGCCATTGTCATCGCTGAAGATGCTCGGCTCGAGCAGCATGTGGTAAAGACCGGTGTAGAAGATCTTTCGCTGGTCCGCAGTCCCGCCTTCTACCGCAACATGGCCCAGCATGCTCGTCCACGTATCGTGGGCCGCAGCCCGGTCACGGTTGAAGTCCCAGCCGGGCAGCTCGCGTTTCAAATTGTCGAGCGCGTTGGCCTCGCTCACGTAAGAAATGCCTATCTTGACCTGAACCTGCGATGGGTCGCCGAAGTCCAGCCATGCTCCGGTCTGTTGCCCTGCCGCTTCCCGCCGGTCTTTTTCAATCCCATCGTTCTTCCATGTCGAAAAGCTACGGAAAGGCCGGTCAAACTGGGCTGCAAAATAGATTGTGTAAGCAGAGTTCGTTCCGCAGAAACCACCGGCAGTAGAAGAGCCGCTGACGGCATCCTGCCCAATGACGCGGATGCTCGTTTTGTCACGCTCGCGACCCACCGGCGGCAGGTTTGCGACATGTACATCGCTGTTTGCGCTGGTCGACTTCACCAGCAGCCGCGAAGGTTTCCCCGCTGGGAATTGAATGCGCGCGATTCCGGCGCGATCCGTCACCGTCAACTCCACCTTGCTTCCGTCGGCCAGTGTCACGGCATAGTAGCCGGGGTGCGCTTCCTCCTGGCTGTGATCGAACGAAACTGCATAGGTCTCGGGATTGGTTCCAGGACTGCTCGTAAGATCGCCGGTCCAGGGAAGAATCGGAAAGTCTCCGAAGACCGGGCAGCCCGCGCCGCTGAGGTGGGTCAGGCTGAAGCCCCTGATCTTGTCCTTCTCGTAGAAATACCATCCGTCGCCCTGCGTCTCAGGGCTCCATTGCATCATGCCAAAAGGAAGCGACGCGCCTGGATAGGTATTGCCGCCGCCCGTAGTCCCGATGAACGGATCAACTGAGTCATAGGCGGTTTGAGCGGAGGAAGAAATCGCGGAAGAGAAAATCAGGGCAAAAAACGTAACGGCGCAAGTTGCAAAAAAGGAAGGCTTGGGCATGCGGTCTCCGGCAAAGCGCGATCGTGATCATAGAGACCCGGAAAATCTGTCTCCAAAGCACGTTACGCAGTGTAGAACACAGCCAGCAACTGCGCCGACTTCCACTCGACCGGCGCTCGGCAATTCGCTCACGCAGGAGATGATCCGGCCATCAGAAAGGTCTCTCAGGCAACCCGGCGTGTTTAAAAGCCCTTGTAGACAATGTCAGGCGCCGGTTGGCTGAGCAGGATGGTCATCACGAAGGCAGCCAGCCCCAAAGCCGAAGCATAGATCGCACGTGCATAGCGGTTGGTTACTAACTGCCAGTTGCCGATTTTGATCGATAAAAGAGCCGCTCGCACGCTTTCCCACAGGGCCAGCATCGCCGTCGCGCACAGCCAGATAGCCAGCCACACGCCGAGCCACTGGAAGGGGGTCAGTTCGTTGAATATCTGATGGATCTGTTTCCAGTCGCTCCAAAACCAGATCAGTGTAAAGGCAAACCAGCAGAACGTCAGGCCGCGGCCAAAAGCAATGTAGATCGGGTTCTCTGCCAGCCTCTTGTAGCCAGCCCGGCCCAGAGCGGAAGTGAGTTCCAACTGCCAGAGCTTGTTGATCGAAACCCCTCCACCTTGAAGCAGACCGAAGAAAATGAATTCCGATGTTCGTCCATGCCACACGCCGATCAGGAAGAATGTGACAAAGAAGCAGAACACGCCCAGGTATGGCCGGATCGAAACCGCGGTAATGCGCCGCGCCAGCGCCATCAGCAATGGAGTGTAAACATACGTTTTTAGCCAGGTGGACAGAGTGATATGCCACCGGTTCCAGAAGTCGAGAAACGAGGATGCCGAAAATGGCCGGTCGAAGTTCTCGGGAAGGCGCACGCGCATTAACCGCGCCAGCGCAATCACAATGTCGATGTAGCCGGAGAAATTCGAATACAGGAAGAAGGGATACGCGACGAGCAGTTTGAAGGCGGCAAAAAGTTTAGCTTCCAGAGGTAACGGCTGGGATATGGCTGCGAGCGCATCGGTTCGCCACATATCGAAGAGTAGAGCAAGTACGTTGACCTTGAAGAAGCCGCGCGCGATGCGCTCCATCTGCAGGCCGATGACCCGTGGTCCCAGCGGGATCGGTTCGGCGGCGAACTGGTCCCGCGCGAATTCGTCATAGCGTTGGATGGGACCGGAAACCAGGGTCGTGAAGTTGAGTGTGTAGAGCAGGTAAGGCCCAAGTCCGATGTGCCGCCCCTCGTTCCGTCCTCGTGACTCGATCAGTAAGTGAAGCACCCGGAAAAGGATGTATGAGAGCCCGATGGTGGAGTAAGGGGAGCGCAGGAAAATGCCTTCCGGTAAACACGAATACTTCTTCAGCCAGATATAGGCAAAGAGCACGAGCACCACAATCCAGGCTATCGATCGCGACCAGCCGCGCTCGATGAGGACAAGGCCGGCGTAGCTCAGCAGCAGAAAACCGGTCAATGGCAGAAAGAGGAGCGCACTATGAGCCAGGAGCGCAAGGAAGACGGCGCTTGCCAGTGTAAGCACCGCGGAACGCCAGACGCGCGATCGGCTGAAGTTCGAAACCAGCGCCGTCGCCAGCCCAAAGAACACAAATTGGAGTGAGGCTGTGCCCATGGTCAACTCTCTTTCATCTGTGCAAGCTGCGGCTGCGGGGCGGCTCTGAGTGCGGTCACAGCGCCATCGGTCAGTTGCTCGGTCAGCAGTCTGGAGACGATAGCGTGCCCACTTGCTGCAAGATGGACGTCCACGGGAAAGTAATACTGTTGGGGATTAGGCATGCTGCGGAACGCCGACAGGAGATCGACATAAGTTCCGCCCGAGGTGGTTACGATGGAACGCAACTCATTTCCCAGCGCATAGGGGTTGTAGCCGGCTGGCCATTGGCCCATGGAGATCATGATCGCCTGCGTACGATTCGGGATCAGCGCAACCACCAGAGGCACGCCTGCGGCCTTGGCCTGCTGCTCATTCCTCGCGACAGCGTCCGAGAGTCGGTGCAAACGCTCTTCCCACTCGGCGCTCGGTTGCATCTTCAGAAAACCCGATTCTTTGTCGTCGCTGATCAAGTAAGACTTTACTGACTGAGTTTGGCTCTGAAACAGGAAGTGGCGCAGCAGGAGTGAGGTTCGGGTGTCGTCGAATGCTGCTTCCAGGTCGCCTGTAAACGACGCTCCGGTAAACGCATCTTTAACCTTTAACCAGGCTCGATGGAAAAAGGAACCCTCCGCTCTTTTCCTTGTAGCGTGGTGAACGACTCCCATGTCCTGTTCGATATCCCAGGGGGTCAATACCCATAAGATCAGATCGGGATTGGCTTTCAGCGGTTCGTCGAGGCCCTGAGCCACTCCGCTCCCGCCGGCAAAGGACTCGTTCAAAAGCTCAACCGGGCGTCCCGTCCGTCTCGAAAGCTCCCCGGGTAGCAAGGTGGCGAAGGTCTTGTCTTTGTCTACGTTGTACCCCATCGGTATGGACGAACCGGCCAGCACGATCCTGTAGACACCAGGCAGCTTTGGCCCGAAATCCGAATCTGCTCGATACCCGCCGCTATTCAAGCGGTACTGGACGCTATGACTCTCATACTCTTTATCCCAGCACACGCAATTCGGAATCCCGCGAGGACCGATCGCAGGGTCTTTGATGACCGAGCAAACACTGAGCCCGGTGGGTGTAAAGGTAAATATCCGCCGGGCAATCCACTCTGTGGAGCCCACCACGGTACAAGCCGTGAGCAGGCAGAGCAGCGGTAGCAGTATCCAGTCCCAAAGCGGAAGCTTCGCTTCCGCCGCATTCACACGGTCGTTAGTATGCGATTCCGTCATCCGAACGACCTCTCCGTGAACTCATAGCAACGAGAAGTGGTCTTGATCGGCGCTTCTTGGGCTCCGCTCCCGAAGCGGGTGCTGGAGCGGGCAATTCCCGACGCGTCTGTAAAACTATTCTTTCTAACTGGGTGAATCAGAGTGCGACGCAGTAGTCCACGGTGGTCATAAATCGTAGAGCCACAAATTTCATTCAGCGTAGAAATAACTGCAGCTGACGAATGCACGAAATCTAGCGCTAAGTCATATCTTCCACCTTGCTTTCGAGCATGCGTCGACTCGTCAGCAGATGCCGATCTACCAAACATTCAGCAACGCTGGCTGAGTGGAGATCGCAGCGACTACGCTCAGTCGCTGAAAATAAATTGACATTAAGTTAGCTCGCTATTGATGCCTTCGTCAACTCATACCCATTTGTTGAATGGAATCAACAGGGAGTAGTTCTTATCAGGCGGCCAAGGCCGGCCACCAGCAATCTCGAATGCCCTTAGGTTGCGGTCGCTGGCAATTGAACCGGGAGCAGAGACGGAATTGCCATTAACATTTAGATATAAATCGGGATATCTGTAAGGGCATGAGTCGATGTCGGCGAGAGCTGACATGCTGCAAAAATACGCCGGACTGCTTTGCCGGCCGTCTTACACAGATGCAAGAATCTGTGTATGACGGCCTGGCCACGTGTGCTGTCTTACTTGTTAGGCTTTTCGAGGTGTCCGCCGAAGGCGAAGCGCATCGCCGAGAGCAGCTTGTTCTGGTATTCGGCCTCTCCGCGTGAGCTGAAGCGTTCGTAAAGAGATGCCGTGAGCACCGGGGTCGGCACGCCTTCGTCGATGCCGGCCTTAATCGTCCAGCGGCCTTCGCCTGAATCCGAGACGCGTCCGCCGAATTTCGACAACGCCTCATCCTGAATCAGCGCCGCCGCCGTAAGATCGAGCAGCCAGGAAGCAACCACGCTGCCGCGCCGCCAAACCTCGGCGATCTCCGCCATCGGCATGTCGTACTGATAGTGCTCAGGATTGCGCAGCGGCGTAGTCTCCGCATCGATCTCGCCGGTGTGCTTGCCGATATTGGCTGACTTCAGCACGCCCAGGCCTTCGGCGTAGGCCGCCATCATGCCGTATTCGATCCCGTTGTGAACCATCTTGACGAAGTGGCCGGCGCCGTTCGGTCCGCAGTGCAGATAGCCTTCTTCGGCAGTGCCGGTATTCGGCTTGCGTCCCGGAGTTTTGGGCACATCGCCTGCGCCAGGAGCCAGGGTCTTGAAGATCGGGTCGAGATACTTCACCGCCGAGTCGCTGCCGCCAATCATCATGCAGTAGCCGCGCTCCAGACCCCAAACGCCACCGCTGGTGCCCACATCCACGAACTCGATGCCCTTCTCGGCTACGCGTTTGGCGTGGCTGATGTCGTCGATGTAATAGGAGTTGCCGCCGTCGATGATGATGTCGCCTTTAGTCAGCAGCGGTTCCAGCTCCTTGATCGTGTCTTCCACCACGCCGGCCGGGACCATCAGCCAGACGGCTTTAGGCGAGCTCAGTTTCGACACCATGTCTTTCATCGACGACGATCCGGTAACTCCCGGTGTCTTCGCCAGCTCCTCGACGACCTGCGCAGAGCGATCGAAGACGACAAGTTCGTGGCCGTTCTTCGCCAGCCGCTTCACCATGTTGGCGCCCATTCGCCCCAGACCTACCATTGCCATTTGCATGTCAAGCTCCTTTATTTCTGCGATACCCAGTGAATGTCGTTGCGAATCGGATCGCCCTACAAGATGAATGATGCTTCAGAAGCCAGCCCGGCGTCATCGTAGCCGCGGGCTGGGGAGGTGTTCGCCCGGCATCCCGTATGGTAGCTGACGAAGGCCCTGCGTGGGCGAAATGAAGGCAAAGAAATCATCAATTTAGAACTCCATCGATGGCTCAAACCGGCACTGAGGTGTCTGCCGGACCGTGTGCCGCGGCGCTGCTGGCTCCATCGGCCACGTTTCGGTGATTCAAATCGACCATTTCCAGAAATCTCGCCGCCGGTACTACTTTCATGGTATCTATAACGCACGAAAGTGGCACTTAAGAAGCGGGTAAGCGGAAGTAATCTTCAAAATATATAGAAGCAATTCATATTTTTCCCGGCATTCGGGTCCGATAGTCATAACGAATTCTTTTCGAGGCAGGTGTCTGCAGCATGTCCAATGAAAGTGGCGCCACGGTGGCGTTGTTTGGCCTCCCCGTCTCGAACCTGACCATGTCCGAAGCTGTTGCCCGGATTGCGGAATGGATCGAGTCTGGGACCATGCACCAGATCGTCACAGCCAACCTCGATTTTGCCCGGAATGCCCGCAAAAATGAGTTTTTGCACCGCATCATCTGCGGCTCCAGCATGGTCCTTCCCGACGGGGTGGCGTTGCTGTGGGCCTCATCGTTTTTGCGCAGACCGCTTAAGGAGCGGGTCACCGGCGTGGATCTGGTGCCCGAGCTGGCTCGGCTCTCTGCCGAGCGCGGATACGGCATCTACCTGCTCGGCGGCTCGGAGGAGAATGTTCGTACCGCCTCGGAAACTCTGGAGCGCATGCACCCTGGGGTTCGCTTCGTCGGCAGCTATTCACCGCCCATCGCCCCGCTCGACCAGATGGACGACGAGCAGATGCTCCGCAGGATCGACGCGGCAAAACCGGATATTCTGCTCGTAGCCTTCGGCAATCCCAAGCAGGAAATATGGATTTCGCGGCATTTCCACGATCTCCAGGTGCCGGTCGCGATCGGCATCGGCGGATCGCTGGATATGATCGCCGGCAGCCTGAAGCGCGCCCCGAAATGGATTCAACAGCTTAATCTGGAGTGGTTCTTCCGCATGATGCAGGAGCCGCGCCGCCTGTTTCCCAGGTATGTGCGGGATATCGCAGCGCTGGCTCGCCACCTGCCCGCCGAGGTCATCGCGCATCGCAGCCAGCCGAAGCAGGTAACCGACTGGCCGTTGGCCGTGAAAACGGAAGGCAGCAATCACCTCGTCCGGACCCCTGAAATTTTGACCGGTGCGGATTGCGCCACCATTATTGCTGCCGCACACTCCTCGGCGAAGCAGGGCCAGATGCTGATTCTCGATATGGCCTTGACCAACCGTATCGAGGCGGACGGCATCGGCTGCATGATCGAGGCGCGCCGCATCATGATGGTCGAGCAGCTGCCGGTGTGGCTGACCAGCGTTTCCCAGCCGGTTCGACGCGTGCTGGAAGCTGCCGGCCTGTACGAAATGTTCCGCACCGCATTGACCCCCGAGGATGCGGTTTATCTCTTCAAGCTTGGACTCCAGCATCCGGAGCGCCGTAAGAGACCGCGAGTGGTCTCGGGTAGCCGGCTAACCTCGCCCGGTGACGCCCAAAAAAAAGCTGTGTAGGCGAGGGAAACCGGCCTTAGCCTCGGACGCTACCCCTTGGTTTCCATCCATCAACATCCCACGGCAAGCGCATGCAGATTTAGATGCGGCCTCTTTCATGCGTCCACGGCTCACAACTTCTCCAGACGAAATCGATATTGAGTCGTGCGATTCGATCGAGATTGACGAGGTTGTATCGTACAGAATGTACGGTTCTGAGGGAGAAGGCAGCATATTGTGTTGGGTACGGCAGGCGGGATACTGAAGGTTCAACGAACTCAGGCGTCAAAGTGCAATTTCCATCCGGTTCTTTTTGCACTTCTCATCCTTTTTCCACTTTCGAAAGTGTGGCCGCAAAGCGGCGTGCCTGTCGCCCCGGTGACTTCGGTTGTCGTCACGGCCACCTTTGAACCAGCGCCGTTGAACCAGGCAAATCGTTCAGTATTTATGCTCGATACGTCACAGGCCCCGTTGCTCTTCGACTCCGTGTCGTCGTATCTCCGGCTTGATCCCTCCATCGATATGCAGGCCCGTGCGCCGGGCGGCGTGCAGACAGATCTGAGCATCCGCGGCGCCACCTTCGAACAATCGCTGGTGCTGGTGAACGGATTACGCCTCAACGATGCCCAGAGCGGTCATCACGACATGGATCTGCCATTGCCGTTGGAAGCACTCTCGCGGATTGAGGTGCTGCATGGGGCAGGCTCGACGTTCTATGGCTCCGACGCGATCGGCGGCGCTGTGAATCTCATTACTTCGGCACCCGCCCAGACCGAAGCGATGGTCTCCACCGGAGCAGGAAACGATGGCGTCAATCAGCAGATGTTCATTGGCTCCGCATCATTCAATCGCGCGTCGATGCGTCTCGCAGCCAGCCGTGACTTCTCCAGCGGCTTTACCTATGACCGCGATTATCGCAGTGAAGCGGCCGCACCCGAATTCTGGCTCAAGACCCCGCTTGGACAAACCGATGTGTTGCTCGCCGGCAGTGATCGTGCCTTCGGCGCAGATAATTTCTACGGGAACTATCCATCGTGGGAGCGGACCAAAGGCTGGTTCTCCTCCGTGCAGCAGCCATTCGGCAAGTGGGCCAGCGCGTCGCTCGCCTATCGCCGCCATAGCGATGAGTTTGTGCTGGTTCGCGACGACCCTTCGCTCTACGAAAACAATCACATTGATCAGAGCTGGCAGGGCATCGTGCGCAGCAGCACGGATCTCCATCCCAACACGACGTTAGCCTATGGATTGGAGGAGGATGCGGATCAGATCGCAAGCAATAACCTCGGCCATCATGGGCGCAACAGCGGAGCCGGTTATGTCAATCTCGATGCGCGTGCCCTGGGCCATTTCTCGCTGAGTGCCGGTGCGCGGGAGCAGCTGTTCTCGGGAGGAGATGCCGTCTTCGCACCCAACCTGAGCGCGGGCCTGTGGCTGAAAGGCGGATGGCGTCTGCGCGGCAGTGTCAGCCGCGGCTACCGGTTGGGCACCTATACCGATCTCTACTACAGCGATCCCACGACCCTGGGCAATCCCAATCTCAAGCCGGAGTCGGCATGGGATGAGGAGGGAGGTGCAGAGTGGCACCCGGGCGGACGCATTCAGGCCGATGTCACTGTCTTCCACGCCCACGAACACAATGACATTGACTACGTGAAGCTCGCACCGGTTACTCCTGCAGAGCTTTGGCAGGCGGAAAATATTCCGGCATTCAACCGTACCGGCGCAGAAGCGTCGGTGCGCATTCGTTTATGGGCGAATCAGGAGCTCGACTTCGGATACATGGGCATTCACGGCAGCGGGCTTTCGCCGAACTACGCCTACGAGTACGTGGCCAGCTATCCCAGCAACAACGCCAACGTTGCCTGGAGTGCCGTGTTTGCCCGCCAGATTCAAGCGCGCAGCAAGCTGCAGATTGTGCAGCGTTATCAGCGGACCGCATATCCGCTGTGGGATGCGGGCGTGGCGCGCTCCACGGGCCGTCTGCGCCCTTACCTGAATTTCGAAAATATCAGCAACACTGGATACCAGGAAATCAGCGGCGTCCCCATGCCCGGACATACCGTCGTCGGTGGAATGGAGTTTGTCTTTTCACGCCGGTGATCCGCATGACAGACAGGAAAGCGGGCGCCTATCGCTACCGCGTGCTCAACGTCATATGCGGAATGATTTCGTCGTGAAACAGGCTCTTTAAACGCTGCTCCCGCGTCCTTCAACTTTTCTAGTGAAAATCATGGGAGTGAACTTCTAACGCCTGATCTGAAAGCGCTTGCAGCCTGGTTGCCTTTACATGAATCACACTATCCCGATTTTGTAACAGTCCTTCTACGAGAAGGAATTTGCTGCGAGTGACTAACAGGCGGTCGCGATCATAAAGGTTGGGTGTGACGATTACGTTGACGATGCCTGTCTCATCCTCCATGGAGATAAAGATGAAGCCCTTCGCTGTTCCTGGACGCTGGCGGGCGATGACGCAGCCTGCGGTTCGAACAAATTCGCCGTCCTGGGAATGCTTCAATTTTTTTGCCGGCAAAATGCCCTGGCGGCTCAGCTCCGGGCGGCGATAGTGCATCGGGTGGTGGCCTGTTGTCAGGCCTGTGCCCGCATAATCTGCAACCAGGCGCTCTTCGGTATTCATTGGATGCAGAGGATGAGTTCTGTCTTCATCCTCGAGCCATTCGCTTTGCGGTCTGAGCAGCGGCCCTTCTAATTTGCCCGCCCGTTCCACCTGCCAGAGTGCATCGCGGCGATGTTGAATCTCGCCTATATTGTTCAACGCTCCGATGCCAGCGAGCAGTGCCAGGTCTTTCCTGTCGAGCGATGGGACGCGTAAGGCCAGGTCTTCTGCGGAGCGGAATGGACCACCGAGCTTGCGCGATTCCACGAGCGCGTCAGCGGCTTGTCTGCGCAGGCGTCGAACATATCGAAGGCCGATGCGCACGGATAACGACCCTTCCGCTTCGTGCTCTATCGTGCAGGGCCAATCTGAAACTTGAACGTCGATTGGTTTCACTTTTAGAAGATGGCGTTGCGCATCCTTCACCAGCACTGCCGGCGAGTAAAATCCCATCGGCTGGTTGTTTAGGATCGCGCAGGTGAAGGCAGCGAGGTATTTCACTTTGAAATACGCCGAGGTATAAGCAATGCGCGCGAAGGAAGCAGCGTGAGACTCGGGAAATCCATACAGAGCGAACGAGCTGATGTTCTGGACGATTGTGTCCTGTGATTTGGCATCGAGGCCGTTAGCAGTCATCCCGGCGCGCAGCTTGCCTTCGAGATCTTTCATGCGCTCCCATGAACGCCGCATGCCCACTGCGCGGCGCAATTGGTCAGCTTCGGCCCCGGTGAAATTGGCAACCGTCATTGCCATGCGCAGCAGCTGCTCCTGAAAGAGTGGAACACCTAAAGTCCGTTTCAAAACAGGCTCCAGTGAAGGATGAGGGTAAGTGATTTCTTCCCTCTTCTGTCTGCGCCGCATGTAGGGGTTCATCATCTGCCCGACGATTGGCCCGGGACGAATGATCGCCACCTGTACTACGAGGTCATAAAATTCTTTAGGGTAATTGCGCGGCAGCGAGGCCATCTGCGCCCTGCTTTCCACCTGAAACATGCCGATGGTGTCGGCCTTCTGCAGGGTTCGATAAACCTCCTCATCCTCCGGAAGCTGTGCCGGGTCAGCAGGCTCCCCATAGTGCTGCGGGATTAACTGCATGCAGTCGTGGATGACCGCCATCATGCCCAAGCCAAGCAGATCGACCTTGATGATGCCGAGATCGGCGCAGTCTTCTTTGTCCCATTGCACAACGGTGCGGCCCGGCATCGATGCCCGCTCCAGTGGAACGACCTGGTTCAGCTGTCCCTGACAGATAACCATGCCTCCGGAGTGCTGCCCGAGATGACGTGGCAGATCCTGAATGCGCATGCAAAGTTCAAGATATTTGGCAATGCGTGGATGCTTGATATCGAATCCCGCATCGTGAAAAGAATGCGCCATTGTTTCGTTCTTCCCCCGCCACTCCCACTGGCCTGTAAGGCTCGTCAGCCGAGTCAGCGTCTCTTGATCGAAGCCCAGCGCTTTCCCCGTTTCGCGCGCGGCTGATTTGCCGCGATAAGAGATGACATTCGCTGTCATGGCCGCGCCAAGCTCGCCGTATCGCCTGTAAACGTATTGGATCGCCTCTTCGCGCTTCTCTTCCGAAGGAAGATCGAGATCGATGTCGGGCCATTCGTTGCGGCTCTCACTGAGAAATCTCTCGAAGAGCAGATTCATGCCGACCGGATCGATAATGGTGATCTCAAGCGCATAGCAGACTGCGGAGTTGGCCGCGCTGCCCCGGCCCTGAATCAGAATTCCGTTGCTCTTGCAGTGCTCGACGATATCCCAGACGATGAGAAAGTATCCGGCAAAGCCTAGCCGGGCGATAAGAGCAAGTTCGTGATCAACCTGTTTCTTCGCGCGAGCCATTAACTCCGGATTGTTCTTTGGCCCGTAGCGGCGCTGCACGCCTTCATCGACGCGCTTGCGCAAGAAGCTGTCCATCGTTTCACCGTCCGGCACGGGATAGCGCGGAAATTCATAACCGAGATCGTTCAGCTCGAACTTAAGGCGCGAAGAGAGGTCGACAGTGTTTTCAATAGCGCCGGGAACATTGCAGAAAAGCGCGGCCATCTCGCGTGCCGGCCGCAGATGACGCTGGCCGTTAAGAGCGAGCAGGCGCCCTGCCTTATCCAGTTCAGTATGATGGCGAATCGCGGTGAAGAGATCGAGAACTTCGCGATCATATGCGGTTGCATAGCGAACGCCGTTGGTGGCGATTACCGGCAGCTTAAGCGATTCGGCAATGCGAATAGACGCCTGGTTGCGCCATTCTTCTTCGCGCTCGCGATGCCGCTGCAACTCGACGTATACGTTCCCGCGGCCAAAGATGCGTGTGAGCCGTTCGACGGTTTTACGCCCAGCCTCTTCTCCTCCTCGCATCAAGGCTGCTGCTAGCGGCCCTTCATCGCCTCCTGTCAGGCAAACCACGCCGGATGCATATTGCTGGAGGTCATCAAAGGTGGCTGCGCCTTCCCCTTTCGTCTTCTCGCGCATCTTGAACTGCGTGATGAGCTGGCAGAGATTCTGATATCCCTCTCGCGATTCGCAGAGCAGAGGCAGGCGCGCCGGTTCGTATAGATGTTGTTGCGGCAGCCATGCGGGTGGAGTGAGTCGCGCGCCCAAGCCCGAGACCGCAATCTCGGCGCCAACGTGCGCACGGACCGTATTCGCCTGCGCACTGTGGTGAAAGCGAGCCGAGCCATAAAAACCGTTGCGATCGAGGAGCGCCATCGCCGGCATCTCCAGCTTGGCGGCACGCTCAATAAGCTGTTCCGGTTGCGATGCTCCTTCAAGAAAGCTGAACGCGCTTGCAGCGTGCAGCTCTACATAATGGTCAGTCATAAAGCGCCGTCATCTGCCAGCAGTTTGCCATCTGATCGCGCACCACGCAGCAGTGCAGCAGCGCGCCATCCTGTGCACGCGCCTTGATATCCCATTGTTCAAGGCCCCACAGGGTTGGGTTCCACCAGTCTCCGCTGGTGAGCCATGGACCATACATATGCTCCACTGCATAGTGCTTATCGCGAAAGGTAAAAGCCCTCGGAATCTTGCCCTGAGCCATAACAAGAACAGGTTCAGCCGGACGCAGCTTGCGCACGGCAGGCCGGGTATGGCTCGCAGAAGCAGCAGACGGAGAACTGGGAGGGAGAGCGAATGGCTCCATGCGAAATCCATCCGGCTGGTGGGTATCCTGCAGCACTGCGCGGCCCACATTTTCTTCGCCGACAATCGCGCGAATGCGCGCCAGCGTCACGTCGAGCCGCGCCGGCTCGGGCAATTGAGGTGAAAACAATCCCAGCTGCACTTTGCTGGTGTTGCCCGGCTCGGCTGTCAGCGTCAGTGCGAGGATCGCGGCCTGCGGCGGGTGCGCTTCGAGGTCGAGATGCAGCAGCTTTATCCAGAGCTGCTTGTCGTTCGCCGGTAATGCAGGGCGAACCGTGCGCATATGCGTTGCACCGTCTTCAAGCGCCAGAGCAATGCTGACTGAAGCCAGCGCCAGCACGCGGGACTTCGCACGCAGGATGAGCTGATCGAGTATGACACCCACCACAAAGAGCAGCGCTTCGAGCAACTCCACTGGCGAGTCCAGCTCCATGCGCTCTTCGAGCGTGAACGCCGGCTCGGCGGGTTGAAACAGGTGCGGCATTTCTCCACGAGCTAATCGCTGCAGGTGCTTGCCTGCCTGCCCCATACGGGCGATGAGCTCTTTCTCGGGCAATCCTGCCAGCATGCCCAGAGTGCGGATGCCCCACCAGGAAAACGTCTCTGCCTGCTCTTCGGTGAGATCAAGGACAGTGAGCGGCAATGGTGATAACGCTGCACTCTCGTCGCCAGCAGGAATGATTTTCACGGCGGTTCGCAGAGACATCCCTTTGGCGAAAGTAAGAGCCGCTTCGAAATTTATGCTCACAACGATGCACGCTGTCACACCAAGTGAGCGAACGCGAGCAAGGAGTTTCTGCGCCAGTAATTCCGGCTTTCCGAAGAGATTCTCGGTTCCCGCAATGTCGACGGCACACAGAAAAGCTTTGTCCTGGCTCCGGTCTTCAACGCGTGGTGAAAATGTGCCCGCGCATTCGAGCAGGATCGCTTTCACCGATGCTTCTTCTTTCCTGGAGCGCGGCAGCATCGTCACAGAAGGAAAGGTGTCGGCTTCAACCTTGGTCATGCCATGAGTCAGGCCAAGGCTGCGAGCTCTCCTGTTTAGCGAGCATACGTGCTGCAATGGCGGCTCGCCTTCCATAACCACACATGGCTTCTCGCGCAGCTCTGGCCTCAGTCGAAGCAGCGCCTGCGCAGGAAATTCTTTTGCATAAATGCAGGCATATAGTTCAGCAGGCTTCGTCATCGCGGACCTGCCCATGTTGCCCGGCTCTGCCAGGCTGCAGCAGTCGCACTTTGCGGGGGCTTGCGCAGGGAGACGACATTGCTGGGAGCCTGCGTAAATCGCCGCCGCGCTACCTCAACGCCGTGATTGATTCCACTGAAGACGGTGGCTTCATCATGGCGCGCATCGCCGGGCTGAAAGCGCAGCAGCAACTCTCCGGCACTCTTCGCGCAGGGATGTTGGGTGAGCAGAAGAATGCTGGTCTGCGTCCGCTCAGCAGCCGCACGATATCGGAACCAGGTCGCCAGCGGCACGCGCGAGGCATATTCCGGCGCAATGCTGCCCATGTCCAGAACGATTGCGCTGAAGCCTCCAGCTTGTAAGAGGAGGTCAGTCACGCGCAATGCCTGCTCGATGCGTGGCCACGGTTTAGTATGTGAATTCAGTTTTCGATTTTGCTGTGGTACAGCGAGCTGCACCTTTGGCTCTAAAACCTCCTTCACCTGCCGCACGCGGCGCTGTGGCTCGGCACAGCGGGGCGCGAACGCTTCGCGCTGCAGTAAGCCAGTGATGGCATCGGAAAGCCCCTTCGTCTCATTGCGCGGATGCGATCCGAAGCCGCCGCCATGCAGCCCTTTCTTCACTGCTGGAGGAACGAAGTATTTTTGCGGGAGCGAGAAAGTTTGCCGGGCCATTGCGTGCTTATGAGCGGCTGTTTGCACTCCACAACGCGCCCATAGAATCCGCGATAGGTCTACGCCTGCTGCGGCCGCAGACTCAGGATCAAGCGCATCGGTTACATCGATCCATGCGCAAACCTTTGCCGCCTGCGTTATTCCGGCAAGAAAAGAAAGTGCGAAGGAAGTACGCCCGGAACATTCCGGTCCAACAGCTTCAGTGATCGCTCCAAGCGGCAGTCCACCTTCAAGAAGATTGTCAACCGATGGAATGCCCGTGGCTGCAACCGGGCGAATCGCACGCGGTGCCGGTGTGAGTGCAGAGGGTATGCGATGGGCAAGAGCTGCTTCGATTTTCAGGCGAATTGCGGCAGAGGCAGGCATAGGCGAGTATTCGCCTTATGTTCGCCTTTCGGATTTCGCCTGTCAATTCATATCTGCGGCAAATTCAGTGCAATCCGGCGTTATTTTGTTCAAAATATGCGTTTTATTTTTGCGGCAGCGGTCATCACGAAAGCTTCAATTTCATGACGCACTCTCAAGGACGCGCCGCAGGTGTATCCGATTCAAAGCTGTGTACCTCAAAAGGCTTGAGATGGATAGTGACACTCTTCGTCGCCTGCCAACGAAGTTGAGCCGGATGATTCTCCTCAAAAGGCTGTTCTACGAGGAAAGAAGTGGGCACGCCTTCCGGAAGCTCAAGAGCATCTTTCAAATTCAACTGGTAATCCTGCGCAACGTTGGATGGGTTGCGCAGTGTAACGATCCAACCTTCAGGCGACCATGCAGCCCAGCCATAAACCTGCAGCTTCCCGGGATCGCCGCCGATCCAGTGAACATCTTTCAGGATGCTGGATTTCTCCCGCGACCAGTTGGCGGCGTTCGCAAGAATATCCCAGTTGGTCTTGCTTAGCAGTGACGGCGTGATGTACATCTCCTGCAGCTGCGTGCCGCTGCCGAAATAGGAATGCACTTCGTCTGGGAAATCATTGTGAGGATCGCTATCCAGACCCTTCGCCTGCTTCGCAAAGATCAGGCCATGCAGCATGAGCGAATTGAGAGGGAACAGCGGTCCACCCAGAACGATGTTCCTATAGGTCTGCTCATCGCGGTATGTGATCCAACGCTGCCGCGATGTGCCCACCCCCGCGAAGTCGCTGTCTTCGCCGCCGCGCCATATCGAATCCGCATCGAAAAGCCAGAATGGCGATGGATAGGTGCCGGTGGTGAGATTGATGAAGATCCCCGGCTTCTCTTCACGGATGCGATGAATCAGATGGATGGCCGCATCGAAGTCGCTATCGAAGGCCGATCCCGGAAACACGCGATCGGCATTGCCCGTTCCATCGAACTTGAACTGATTCACGTTATAGCGGTCCACCATCTCCAGGCAGACCTTCGAAAAGCCATCAAAATACTTGGGACCGGAAAGCGCGAAGCCATCATGGATGATCTCGTAACCATGTTGCTTGCCATAGAGAATGCGCTCCCGCTTCTGCTCGGCATAACCACCCCACGGAGAGAGCCACACGCCCACTCCCGCGTGTATCTTCGCTGTCGCCTCGGCAACTTTCGTAAAGCCATTGGGGAACCCGGAATCGAAACCCCAGAAGGATTTTGGATCGTCCCATCCATCGTCGAAAAGAAAGGAACTAAGCGTGACGTGGCGTTTGTCGACCAGCTCTTCTCCGAATACATGGACGCGATCGAGAGCATCTGCTTCGGAGTAACGGTTCTCATAGCCGATGTCGAACCACGAGTTGTAATGCAGAAATGGCTTGTACGGGCGGGGACGCTCGGCCTCGATGTAAGCGAGAAAGTCTCGCCGCATCTGGCCCGGATGCGCGGTTCCAATCACTGCGGAGTATGTGACGGATTGGTTTTTCTGAAGTGGAAGAACGCGCGAGACGCCGGCTTGGACATTTCCACTCTCCACGCGCGTCCATGAAAGTGGATGTTCGAAGCCAAAGAACATCTGTCCGTCGACAACCGGTGAACCCTTCACCGTTCCTGACACGTGAGCTTCGGCATCCTTGAAGTCCAGCAGTCGAACTTCCGTGATGCCCAGATCCTGATCCGCCGCCTGGATGGTCAGCTTGGTCCGTAGGTAACTGCTCTCCGGCCTCACGATCAGACACCAGTGGAAGTCTGCAGCATCTTTCTGGTCATGCCAGTCAGCACAAACCTGATTCCCGCCCAGATGGTCCGAAGTTGCCGGAATCGCTTCATTCGTATAGCCGCTTTGCAGCTGCAAATTGGCGGGTTTCAGCACCGAGCCATTCTGCAGCGTGACCGAGAAAAGCTGAGATAGCTCGATGCTGCGCCGCGTGAGCAGATCTTCCACGCTCAGCTGTGTTTTGCCGGGCGATGAGTTGAGGCGCACTGCCATCGTCTTATTCGAAATTGTCGCTGTAGCTGTGGCTTGTCCCCATAGAGCTGCGGTGCAGCTTGAAAGCGCGATAGCCGCGGATACTGTCCAGACTGTGGATGTACGACTAAGGTAGTTCACTTTTGTTTTTGCTCCGGACGGCTCGCGCCTTCTGACACGTGGATGGGCCTGCAAATTTCAGGAAAGCGATGTGTTTTAAGAAAATGTTCGCGCTCGTCGCGCACTCGAAATGCCTCGGTTCCACCAGGACGCTGCGTTGAAAGTGCTCCGGTGATGTTACCGGCCCGGGCGCTCTCCTCCAGGCTGTAACCGGAGAGCCACGCGGCGAGAAAACCTGCATCGAAACTGTCGCCGGCTCCGATTGTATCCACCGGCTGGACCTCAATTCCGGAAACTCGAGTACGCTGCTTTCCGTTCTGAACGAGTGCTCCTTCTTTGCCGCACTTCACGGCGATGACCGGCACAATCGAAGACAGCTCATCGAGCGCATCGTTCACAGTGCCGCGGCGTGTCATGCGGCAGAGCTCTTCACTGTTCGGCAGCAGAACATCGACGTAGGGTAGCAGTTCGGGAAGCACACCGTCCCATTTGTCTTCCGGATCGTCGTTGGTATCGAGCGACAGCGTAAGCCCGCGTGATTTCAGCTCGCGAAAAAGCGCCGGCAGGTCCGCCTGCAGCCCGCGATGTAGAAAGAGAGACGAGAGATGGAAATGCCGCGCCGATGCCAGGTAGTCGATATCCAGATCGCCGATCGTCATCTCGAACATAGTTCCGGGATAGGTAAGAATGCGCCGCTCTTTGCCGTGATGAAGCAGTATGGTCACGCCGGTCTTCGTCGTGTCATGTGTCACGACTACTTTGGATAGATCTACGCCGCTCTCCCCGAGTCGATCCAGAGCCAACTGTCCGAGTTCGTCCCGTCCCACGCGGGTGATGAAGCCCGTGGAGATCCCCAGAGTCGCGAGATTATGGGCAAGGATGGCCGAAGAACTGCCCAGTGTGACCTCGAAACCCGAAGCTAGGATCTCCCTTTCGACAGGAATCTCGTTTGCGAGACCGTAAAGAATCAGATCGAGGTTGATCTCACCAGCGATCGTCACGTCAAACATTCCTTTTACCTCGGATCAAGTCTCATGTTTCGCATAATTATCATTTATTCCGATATGAAGCAATAGAGAAGTAAGCGTAATCTATTCGATAATCGTGACGCAAACCAGCCGTTGCAAACTCAAGCATCCTCCAAGCATTGCGGTGATTCAACGGGAGCCGCTTGTAGACCCATTCATCTCCCCAATCGTCAAATCCGTAAACTCAGAACAAAATAAATGGAAAGCCAGTTTGGTAAGAGGAGCGTAATGACTTCGCTGAACGATCAGGACAAATTTGTAGCCATGGTGACGGCCAGCGCCAAAGTCGATCTGCCTCTCGGTGAGTTCCAGCCAAAATCAACACTGGTGAGGGAAGAGCACTATGTCCAGAAAGCGCGCTTCCCGGTTATCGATTATCACAATCACCTGGACGCATTGGACCCAAGAGATGTGCTCCGCGTGATGGACGCCTGCAATATCGAGCGCGTAGTGAACATCACCATGCAGGTTGGCGACGCCGCGCTGCAAATCATCGACAAATTTCACTCAGCCGATCCTCAGCGCTTTGCAACCATCGGATGGATGGATTGGTCCGGCGTCGAACGGTCTGATTTTGCTCAGCTCACATGTGATCGGCTGGAAAGATTGGTGGAGCGCGGAGCCCGGGGAATTAAGTTCTGGAAAGATCTCGGCCTCAGTGTTCGGGACAGTGACGGAAACCTGCTGCGCATCGATGACGAGAGGCTGGCGCCGATCTTTGAGAAAGCCGCCGAGCTCGGTATTCCGGTGATGTTTCACACCGCCGACCCCGATGCATTCTTTCTTCCCATTGACGCGCAAAACGAGCGCTACGAAGAACTGGCAGCGCATCCGGATTGGGGCTTTTACGGCGCGCAATATTCGAAGAAGGATCTGCTCGATCAGCGCGATCGAGTAATTGCCCGGCATCCGAAAACAACTTTCGTCGCTGCGCATGTCGCGGAATGCGGTGAAAACCTCGCCCGGGTCACAAAGCTGCTGGAAACATACCCCAATATTTCGATCGATATCAGCGCGCGCGCGTCGGAACTGGGCCGCCAGCCATATTCGGCAAGAAAGCTGTTTCTAAAATTTCCCGACCGCATCCTCTTCGGATCGGATCTTCTGCCCGAAGAGCAGATGTATCGGCTCTACTTCCGCTTTCTCGAGACCGCCGATGAGTATTTCGACTATCCGTCTCACGCCTCGAGGCAGGGGCGCTGGAGCATTTACGGCCTCAACCTTCCTGACGATGTGCTTCGCCAGGTGTATCGCGAAAATGCTCTGCGCTTGCTGCGCTGACCGTCGCGTCAGGCCATCAGTGAGAGCCCAGATGGATTCTTATTGAGCTCTGCGGTGCGCCTACTGAGCCGGTACTGGAGCTGATGTTGGTCGTGTTGTTACGCGTAAGCACCACGCCTGTGACAACGGCGCCGGCCACTACACTGGCAGTAACCGCAGAGACCAGAACAATATGAGTCGTGACCACGCCCACAATTCCGGTACTGGCGCTCACCGCGCTGGCCGCCACTACGTTCTGCTGAACGATCACGGTATGCGTCAGCAGCTGCCCTTTGCTGGCGCTGACGGCAATGTGAAATTGGCCGACATGAGCGTTGGGGCGGAAACCATGAGCCACAAGGCGTCCGGTGGAATCCGTCTGTCCGGTGAACGTAGTTGCTCCGTGTGTAAAGGCCGCGCCGGCATGCCCGCTGCCATTCTGAATAGTGAAGATCACCGATGCACCTGCCACCGGCTTGTGGTTTTCATCCTGCACCTGAATGATCGGCTCACGCGCGGTGCGATCTTTGATGTTGTTCAGAACATTCTCGCCTTCGAGAATAACGATTTGCAGAGCCGGTGCTGGAGGCGAGCCTGCCGCTTGAGCCGGAGCGGTAGCCTCTCCAGGCACGCCGAAGCGCTTGAACTCCTCCGCAAGTGGTGTGGCCAGCTTGGCCTGCAGCGACAGTTGCGGCGCGGGTGCAGATGGCAGCACGATCTCCTGAGCACGCGAGAGTGACGGCGCCGGCAAGGCGATGACGATAAGAGTAAGAAGGCAAAGAGCCGGCGCTTGTAGGCGGCGAATGCATTGTGTCTTCATTGTGAAGTCACCTGGGGCGATGTCCCTTGCGAGTTGGTGAGGGTCACGCCTACGCCGGTGATTTGCGACGCCGGCGCAGACAGCGTGAAGCTCTGGGTGTAAGTGAAGGAGCTGCCATACTGCGCAGAGTCAGTGTCTGAGTACCAGGTCTGGAATAACGCCGCGGCCGGCAGTGTGATCGAATTCGCGCTCAGCGTGACTCCCGCCGCAGGCGTAAAGGTGAAGGTCGCCTGCTGCATGTCTCGCGTGCTCGAATAGCCCGAAACCAGCACGGTAAGCGTCATACCGGAGGCGCTATAAGAGACGCTGGTAGCCGTGGGAGCCACTGGCGGTATAGCAATCGCGATGGGAGTGATGTATGCGGGAGTGACATTCACTCCGCTGGACGTCAACTGCAGAGACACGCTGATGCTTCCCGAAACCGTGCCGGCTTGCAGAAGAATCGCCGGAGTCGTAGTGGTATTCGCTGGGAGCGTGAAGTTGAAGGTGCGGCCACCGGTGGCGAACTGAACCTCAGGATCGTCGGGGCTGCCCGCTTCCGGCGTAAAGGTCAATGTCATCACGCCATTCAAATCGACCGGAAAGGCCTGTTGCAGCTGGAAGGTCAGCGGTGGCTGTTCTCCGGGACTGGTCATCGGCGGTCCGCTGAAAGTGACCTGAACGGCAGGCAGGATGCTAAACGCCGCCGGCTGCGAGGCCGACGCGGAAGGCACGTCCGTAACCGTAACTGTGACATTTGCAGTGTTGACCAGCAGCGCTGCTGGAATCACCGCCTGCAACTGCGTTGGGTTGACGAAAGTCGTGGCCAGTGGTGTGCCATTGAAGTTAACCACAGAGACGGCGCTGAAATTTGCGCCAGTTGCAGTGATCTGCGTATCGGAAGCCCCCGCGGTCGCGAGTGCGGGAGCAATCGCAGTCAGCTGAACGGCAAGCGGCTCAACCACGGTATTCATTGCCGGTGCGGTGGATGCCAGGAAGTTCGTATCGCCGGAGTAAGCCGCGGTAATGCTGTGTGCGCCGATAGCAAGCGTTACCGGGCTCAGCGTGGCCGTGCCAGCCGCAGTCACTGGAGCCTGTCCAAGCGCAGTTGTGCCATCGGAGAAGGTCACCGTGCCGGTAGCGCCAGTTGCAGGCGAAGTGATCGTCGCGGTGATGGCGATAGGATTCGGCGTGCGCACCGGGTTCGGCGTTGTCACTACAGAAAGCGTGTCCGAAACCTGAACCACAGCAAAGGGAATGGCCAATGACGCGGGCGGAGTGTTGTTCGGCGTACCCGCATAGTTGGCATCGCCGGAATAGGAGAAGTCGATAAAGTGATTGCCGGCTGCGATCTCAGGCAGAGTGAATGTGATTGACCCATTGGTGAGGGTGCCAGGCACGGGAATCGCAGTGGTGAGGTTGTCGAGAAAATAGAAGACGCTTCCGGTGGGTGCGGGTGTCGTCTCTCCAATTCCCGTCACCGTAACAGTTACAGATAGCGGTCCGTAAGGGATCAGAGTGCTGGTCGGGAAGGCGGACTGAATCAGAACATTCGCTCCAGCAGCAAGTGCGATTGGTGCCGATGTGCTCGGATTGAAAGAAGTATCGCCTGCATAGCTCGCAATAACGTTGTGTGTTCCCGTACCGGGTATGGCAATTCCAGCCAGGAGCGCCGTTGTAGTCTGTGTGCGCTGGTTGAGCAGCACATTCATGCTATTGGTTGAGCTATTGGCGATGGCAAGATCAGGAGCGCCGTCTCCATTGAAGTCCGCTGCGGTGGCAAAGGACGCCTGGCCTGGAGTGCTAATGGCCGTGGCTGAAGGTGTGAATGTCCCATCGCCGTTGCCCAGCAGGATAGTGACCGTGCTGCTGAAGTAATTGGCCACGGCCAGATCTTCTTTGCCGTCGCCATCGAAGTCGGACACGATAACCGATGCGGGCCCACTCCCGGTCGCAGGACTCGCCGCCGCGGTAAATGTCCCATCGCCGTTGCCCAGCAGGATAGTGAGAGAGCCGCCTGCGTAGTTGGCGACGGCAAGATCCGGCTTGCCATCGGCGTTGAAGTCTCCGGCGGTAATGTAGTAGGGCTCCGGTCCGGTTGTAGGACTGGCCGCCGCGGTAAATGTCCCATCACCGTTGCCCAGCAGAATGGTCACGGTGTTCCCGTTGATATTTGCGACTGCCAGGTCAGCTTTGCCGTCGCCATTGAAGTCGTCCACCACCACAGACGAAGGAGTGTTTCCAGTAGCCACGCCCGCGTCCGCGGGTTCGAAGGTCCCGTCCCCATCACCCAGCAGGATGGCCACGTCATTGATATCGCTCAGGGCTATGGCCAGGTCTTGCACCCCGTCCCCGTTGAAATCTCCGATCGCGATAGACACCGGCCGGCCAGGAACCTCGTCAGTTTCTGAGGCGGTGAATGTCCCGTCGCCATTGCCCAGCAGGATGGTGATCGTGTCGTCGTTCACATTCGCTACAGCCAGGTCCAGCTTGCCGTCTCCATTGAAGTCTCCGGCCGCGATGGAAAACGGGTCGGCTCCAGTCTCTACCAACGGCGCGGCCGTAAATGTTCCATTGCCGGTTCCGAGCAGCACGGTAAGCGTGTTGTCATTGCCGTTGGAGAAAACCAGGTCGGCGAAACCGTCGCCGTTGAAGTCTCCGGTGGCAATCGTTTGAGGATTGACGCCGGTCGGTCCCGTGAATGACTGAGGAAACGCGAGCGTGACAGTTCCGGCGCCGAGCGGTGCTGTGCCCAGCACCGAGTTATTGTTGCTCGTGTCGACAAATGAGACCGGTCCGGTAGGCGGCGTAGCCGAAGGACCGGTCTCGACAACCGTGCCGGTGAGGTTGTAACTGCCGCGCCCGCCGGCCGAAGTGATGGCGGTCTGACTGGCAACGGCGGGACCGGTTACGGTCAGGTATTGCGTAGCCGAAGTGCTGGGTGCATCCGAGCTGGTGCCCACAAATACAGCGTTGTAGCTGTGATAGCCCACGCCAGGAACCAGATAAATGGTGGCCGTGCCGGCCGCGGTCAACTGCGCTGTTCCGAGAAGGTGGATGCCGGTGCAGTAGACAGCAGTCGCGTCGCAGAAGTTTACTTGCCCAGGATTGACCAGCGTCGGCCCATCGTTCACCGAGGCAATCAATGCGACAACCGTGCCGCCGGCCACCGTGCCCGACGACACATTCAGAGTCGTAGTGGTGCCCACAGAGACCGGCGGATCTCCCGGAAATCCCTTATACGGTGTCACCGTCGATGTGCTTGGACGGAAGGCCCCGTCTCCTCCATAAGAGGCCGAGTAGTTATTCGTTCCAACCCCGGGAGTGGCGTTGATCACCGTCTCACCCCCAGTCAACGGTGCGGTTCCAATTACCGTGGAGCCGTTATAGAAGGTGATCACTTCTCCATCCGTCGCATATGTTTGCACGGAGCTGGGCTGAAGAAGGGCAGTAAGTTCAACAACCCCGGGATATTGCACGCCGGCAGGATAAGCGCTCAGGGTCAGCGTGGTCGCGACCAGCTCATCCTGCAATCCAAGTGCCGGAGAAGTGCTTGCCTCGTAATTGGCATCTCCTGGGTAGCTTGCCTGAATCTGGTCTGTTCCTGTGCCCGCCGGGGAAATTCCAGTAACCACCGCTCGTGATGTCGTCGAGAGCTGAGTCAGAGCCACATGCAGGGTGTTATTGGCGAGTGTCGTTACTGCAAGATCGGGAATGCCGTCGCCGTTGAGGTCACCCGCCGCAATATCATTGGCTCCGCTGGCAAACGGACTGCCCGCAGACTTCGTGAAGGTGCCGTCGCCGTTCCCCAGAAAGACGGCCGCGGCTGCACTGGAACTCAGGGCGATCAGGTCGGGAATTCCATCGCCATTCAGGTCGGCGACTGTTTCATCGGTAGGATTTTCATTCGTTGCTGGATTTCCGGGAGCGGCCGTGAAAGTGCCATCGCCATTGCCCAGAAAGATGGTGAGGCTCATATTGTTTTCGTTTGCTACTGCTAGGTCCGGTTTTCCGTCCCCGTTGAAGTCCGCAGCCACAATCCCGTAGGTAAAGGGGAAACCGGTCTCAGGACTCGTGGGTGTCGCCGTAAATGTCCCGTCTCCGTTACCAAGAAGAATGGTGATCGATGGAGAGATCACCCCGTCGGAACCGAAGTCTGCGATGGCGAGGTCCAGATTGCCATCGCCGTTGAAGTCAGCCACCGTCATGGAATCCGGATAAGTGCCTGTAGGAATGTATTGGGAGGCGGGTAATAGAGTGAAAGTGCCATCGCCATTGCCCAGAAAAATGATGACGAAATCTCCGCCGCCGCTGGCCGCCAGGTCAGGTATTCCATCATTGTTGAAATCGGCCGCGATTACCGTGGATCTTCCATTGAAATCCTGTGTCGGCAATGCGCTCAACGCAAACGTCCCATCCCCATTGCCGAGCAGGATGCTCAGGCTGGCTGTCGGGGGATAACCGCCATTGTTGGCAACGGCGATGTCGAGCTTGCCATCCTGATTGAAGTCACCGACCGCCAGCCAGTTGGGCTCGCTGCCGACGGTAATAGGGGGCTCGGCAGTGAAAGTCCCGTCCCCATTGCTGAGAAATATGTTCACCATGTTTGAGGTGTAGTCTGCCGTCGCCAGGTCTGCGAAGCCATCTCCATTGAAATCCCCGGTAACAATAAATTCAGTGCCGGCTTCGGTTGTCAGATTTGCCGGGTTCGTAAAGCCGATGGAGGGCGTAAATGTGCTGAAGTTTGCGCCGGCCAGAGAATACCCGTTATCGCTGGTATCCAGGAACGAAACCAGCCCGGTCGGTGCGACATTGCTGCCGGTGCTCGTCACCGATGCCGTGAGCGTGTAGTTGCCCGCCACTCCGGTACTGGCGATGGCGGTTGTTGTGGCATGGGTTCCCGTGACCACGAGCGTTGTCGGCGCTGAAGTGCTCGTACCGAGACTGGGAGTAGTAGTTCCCGCAAAAACCGCGGTATATTGGTGCGGTCCCATGCTCGGCCGGATCACCAGCTGCGCAGTCCCTGTCCCTGCGCGAATCTGCGCCGTACCGAGAATGTGCACATCGGTGCAATGCGCCGCCGTAGCATCGCAGAACGTCACCAGCCCACTCGAGTCGATTGGCACGCCACCTTCAGTGACCGTCGCCGTCAGAGTGACTGCCGTTCCCGGTGCAACTGTAGCCGCCGACAGAGTCAGCGTCGTGGCCGTCGCCTGTCCAAAAGCCTGAGCGGCCGCAAACACCAGCAGCCCCAACAGGCAAAGCGCGCTCTTCCTGCGAAAGAATTCTGCCGGCAGATCGAAAAATGATGCAGCGTTGCGAGTGCTCATGAGACTTCGCGTCATGTCCTTGCTGTTCAATCTTGCGAACGACTACGAGAGCCCGGGGCCTGAATACCTGCTGCTAGAGCTTGTTGCTGCTGGATGTCACTGATGGAACGGCTGCCGTAATCGCCGGCACAAAGAGCACCCGGGGCGCCGCACCTCCGGCATCCACAATCCACAACGGACCTCCGCCCTGCGTGACCAGTCGCAGTGTCGTGCCGGTCATGGCCGAAACCTGCCCCGGCGCACAGGAGCAGTGCGTCTTCACTGCGGCCTGCGCTCCCGTGAGGTCGATGCGCAGCACATCTCCGGCATGGTTGGCAGCGACCACCCAGCGCGCGTCGGGAGTGATGTCGAGTGCCGCGGGAGAAGTAATACTGACCGCTGCCGACAGCGGTGCGGAGACCGGCGAGGTTGAGACATGAGAGATAGCGGTGAAGATCCCGCTAACGCCATCGGCGGCGATCAGCTCATCGCTGTTGGGAACGAACTGCACGCCCCCGAAAGCCTGAAGTGTAGCGATCAAAGCTCCCGCGCTCTGCCCTGCATAAGCGACCAGTGAAACCGGTCCCTGCCCATCCGGCCCCTGACCAGCTGGCGAGGATGGGGCGGCGAGTACAACCGCCCCGGTATCGCTGACCGAGCCGCCAACAATGTCATTCATTGTCGAGACATCCAGAACATGCGTGGCCGCGCTCTGTGGCAGACCGGAGACCAACGCGGCGACGTTGGTTCCAGAAGCACTTTTTCCGGTGAGCAGCACGTTCGATCCTGAGGAGCTGACGAAAAGACCCGACGCGCCGGGCACGCTGGCAATCTGTGCAGACGCTCCCCCGGTCAGAGGTGACTGGTAAAGATTGCCGTTCGCATCGAGAAAGAACGCCATCCCCAAACGTACAGAAGAAGCCGCGGCGACGATCGTCGTTGCAGCGCCGGCGGCGGTGAGATGCTGTGTCCCGACAATAGAAGCTCCCGGAACCCCCTGCACCGGTCGCAATGCCTGCCCTGCGGCGTCCCACACATAGCCAAGGGTAGGTCCGGTCGCCGGCTTCGATTGAGGCTGAATTGTAGATGGGGGAGCCGCGGACGTGGAATTGATAGACGTGCCGCAGCCCGAGCTCACCAGCGAACACGCCGTGGCCACGGAGAGACCGAATACATTCACCTTGCGAAGCATTCACTTCTCCCGATTTCTGGGAAACTGCCGTTCCAAAAGTTTGGGATTGAGGGGCAGGAGGAGCCTACCACGCTCGATCTTCGACTTTCCATAAATTTGTTGCCCGGCTTGAGCCGGCAAAGAGGCCGCGAGCCTCTTCGGGTATGTACCAGAACGCTATGATCGTGCAGAGGCCTGCGCCAGGCGTCAGCGAGTTGACGCGAAGCTGCATCAGCTTTCATAAGTGGATAGTTTCGCGCCTGGTAGATCCGCGTTGTGGAGTAAGACTCACTAACAAGCCTGACTACTTAGTGAGTTGGCGGAGATAGAGCCAGCTATCTATCTGATTTACTTTCATCTTTACTTCATTTCCACAATCGGTGCAGCATTTCCACATAGGAAAATGTTTGCGGACCCCTTGTGTCGCGCAGGTTTGCGAGTAATATCAGTTTCAACGGAGGAGCAATCCTCCAGAAGAAGAGAGAAGACTTCAAGCTATAGCGGGAATCGGTAACGGTTCTGGCGGGCGTCTGGGAAACTGGGCGTAAGTGGCCGGGAGAAAGCTCTCACAGCGATGTGAAAGCAGGAGAGGTAGGGAGTTGTAGGCTTCGCTTGCAGCTGCTTAGTGATCCTGAAAGATCAGGGTTGTGATCTGGAAGCCGGACCAGGTCTTCGAAAAATCGGACTGGAGGGGGCGAGTTCTCGAAAGGGAACTCGCCCCTTCGCTTTGCTGCGCATAGCTGCAAGTCGTGTTGCAGCCCGTCCATCGCGTGCGGGTTCATCGATCCGGCACGTACATATCCATCAACTAATTGTCGACTTTTACGAATACAATGAGTTAAGAGCAGTCTGCTGCGAAGGATCGTACAATTGCGGGGGCGTTCTGATTCTGAATTTGGAGAAATTGTGACGGTGGCAAAGACCAAAAGGCCTGCAAGGTCGGGCGCGGCCAAGCGCGAACACGGCACCAGCGTACTCAGTGCGCTCCATCAGGTTCGTGAATTGATCGTTCAGGGCAAGCTCTCGCCCGGAACCTGGATCGTCGAAGGTGAGCTTGCCAAACGCCTGCACCTGAGCCGTACTCCTGCGCGAGCCGCGTTGCAGTGGCTGCAGCAGGAAGGCTATGTCCACGTCCACCGTACCGCAAATAAGTCGCGGATGATAGTCAGCCCGCTGACCAAGGAAGATGCGAACGAGTTGTACGCGATGATCGGCCGCCTGGAAGGACTTGCCGGACGAATCACCGCGCAGCTGCCAAAGGCGGAGCGTACCGCCATTGCCGCCAAGCTGAAAGCGTTGAATCAGCGCTTGACCGAGATCCAGAATCACCCCTCCGAACAGGGTGCCATCTTTGACATTGATCGCGACTTTCACCGGCTTGTCGTCGAATCCGGAGCGGGTCCACGGCTGCGCAGTCTCCATAAGACCATCGAGCCGCAGGTGGAACGTTACTGGCGGCTCTACGCCAGCTCGATCATCAACAATTTGCAGTTATCCATCGACGAGCACGATGAGATCATCGCCGCGCTGACCGCAGGCGATCCCAACCGCATCGAGCGTGCCCTGCAGCTCAATTGGGAGAACGGCTGCGAGCGCCTCGGCCACGTAATTGACATCTTCGGAGAGCGCGGAAGCTGGTAAGCGTCTGCGCTTTTTACTCTCGATGTGGCTCAGCTGAGTTTCACCGATAGCGGCTGGCCTCGGAAGGTGACCTCGTGTTCCGCGCTTTTTCCGGCGAGCCCCACTTTGAGCCGGACTCCTCCAGCCTCAAGCATGCGGCTGCCCTTTGCTGGATGAAGATCGAGGCGCTTCCCGCCATCGTCCCAGCGCATCTCGATTCGCATGAATTCTCCCTGGCGGAAATTGAAAGTCTCCCCGTCGTCCTGATAGAGAAACGAGCTCCCGTCAGCGCCGGGATAGACGGTCAGAGTGAGCGGTTCGTCAATAGCCTCGGCCGTGTGCTGTTTGACCGGGCCAGTCGGGATGACCGCTCCGGCACGAACATACAGTGGCGTTGTTGTCAGATCCACGGTGCGGGTAATCTCTCGTCCACCCTCCTGCCGTTCATTCGTCCACAAGTCGAACCAGGCCCCCTGCGGTAGATAAACACTGCGCTTCGTCGCGCCCTTCTCGGTGACAGGAGCCACCAGGATGTCTCGCCCGTAGAGGTATTGATCGCCGCGTGCAACGGCGGTCGAATCGTCAGGATAATGCAGCCACATGGCGCGAATCACCGGCAGTCCCGTATCGCATGTTTCGCGCACCGCCGAGTAGAGATATGGCATCAGGCGATACCGCAGCTCAAGATACTTGCGGCACACCGGCTCGATCGCAGGATTGTGCAGCTCTGCGGGATCGGGATGATACCCCGGTGTTTCCGGAAAGCCGAGATCGCCCGTATCCCAGCCCCACGGCCGATGCAGCTTCCAGTCGCGCCCATGCGAGCGGAACAGTGGACAGAATGCCGCAAACTGAAACCATCGCGCATACAGCTCGCCGGTGTACTCCTGCGTCGGCACAAATCCGCCGATATCCGTTCCCCAATACGGAATGCCGCTGAGGCCTGTGTTGATAGCGTTCGGAATATGCGTCTGCAGTGTCTCCCATTTGGAAAGCACATCGCCCGACCACAGAAACGCCGCGTAGCGCTGCATGCCCGCATACGCGTTACGATGCAGTGCGTACACACGCTGATTAGGCCGGTACATCTGCTGGCCTTCGAAGTACATGCGGTTGCGCGCCAGTCGCGATGGCGCATCGAGGCCGTCTCCCTGATCGGGCCACCATCCATCCACACCAAGATCGGAGAGCGGTTTGTGGGCAGGCCAGTAGCAGGACACCTGCCGGTCGGGCGGCCAGTGATGATCGGGTGTTCGGCCTGTTGGCAGTGGTGCCGCAGTGCACGGATCGTGCACCGTTCCGGTAAGATGCTCGCCTTCGATCACAATATGCAGCACCACTTTGAAGTGCTCTTCGTGCAACTGCGCAATCGCCTTGGGCGGGTCGGGGAAAGCCCGTAGATTCCAGGTGAACTCGCCGTTATCGGTATTCCATCCGTTTGGGCAGAAGCCGGAGCCGAGATAGATCATCGCGTCGCACGGCAGCTTTTTGTCGCGAAACGTCTTGGCCTCCTGCATGATCTCTTCCGGTGTGCCCAGCGTCCGATACGACTGCTGATACCCGAGTGACCACAGCGGCGGCATCTCCGGATAGCCAGTGAGCTTGGCGTACTCCTCGAGAATCGCCGCAGGCTCTTTCGCACCCGTCACAAATACATCCAGCGGAAGTGTGGACTCCGCCGCGCGCAGCCGGCCCTGCTTGCCGCTTAAATCAAAAGTCCCAAGCGGAGCATGAATGAACATGCCCCACCCGCCGGTACCGATAAGAAATTGAATGGGCACGCGAGCGCCATGCGTGCCGAGATGATAGCCGCCTTGTCCGCTGACCATCTTGTCCTGGTCGCCGCGGCGATCGAACTGCGGCCCGCCCTGCCCCAGTCCCAGCAATGGAGCATCGCCGGTTTCAAACCGCAGCTCTGACGACTCTGGATCGATGGTGAGCTGTTGAATGAGTTCGCCCTTCGGACCTTCGATACGAAACGAGAGCGGTTCGCGGGAAGTGGTGACGCTTAGCTCACCGCACTGCGTGATGACAGAGCCGTGCAACCCGCGAAGATGATCCTTCAACTCTCCCGAATGATCACTCCCCAGAGCGCCATCGGAGGTGAGGGCTTCTATTTTTCCATCCGCAATGCGCTCGACAAGAATGCGTACCGTGCGTGAGGTGACCGAGTAGAGAGAAAACTGCACATCGTCAGAAGTGGACACCAGCAACGCGGACGCCGGACGGACCGCGGCGAGTGCACCTGCTGCAAGCATTCCCTTAAGTGTGTCCCTGCGTGTAAAGGAGTTGTGCATGATCAGGAATTCCTTTCAGGCGCTGTGCTTCCAATGTCGAAACCGATGGAATGAGAAACGGCCCGCGATGTGAAATGGAATTGCGAGCCGTCCGCTGAGTTAAGTGGTGGCCGTCGTAATGTTGCGCAAGTATACCGAGTAGCGCTCATCCATGATCTGGTTCAAAGGTACTAACGTATGCGTGGGGCCGCGTCCCCTGGTATGGAATCGCAGCGGATATTGCGGTGAAACCTCAGTCTGCTCGAACCAGACCGTATCCGGCGGAGGCGGCGTGGCCGCCGTCATATGGCCGTTCGCGTCGCGATGCATGCGTGGCCGCAGGTCGACCGTCGGCATCGGATAGCCGTCATCAAATCCCCGCGGCCCCGACCCGCCGTAGATCATGCTGGTTGTTAACCCATCCGTCCCCAGCAGAGCGGCCAGCACCAGCGGGCCGTACATCGCAGCCTGCACGTCCTTGTCATCCGGCGCGGAGACGATGCGCAGGGTCAGAGGCAGATCGACAGTGATGACATCGCCGGCCTTCCATGCGTGCTCTAGCGTCACATACGTTGAAGGGGTCGGAGTCACGGTTTGCTGCTCGCCGTTGATGCTGAAGACGACTCCTTGCGTCGCCCAATACGGAACCCGAATCTTGAGCGCGGTCGCCGCCGATGGAGCGCTATCGACGGTTAGGGTGACGCGCTCATCTGCAGGAAGCTTCGTCGTCTGGCGAAGCTTAAGGCCCCGCTCTTTCCAGTCCAGCGTCGACGGAATGAAGAGGTTCACGAAGACCGAATCGTCATCGTGGAAATAGATGGAGTCTGTGAGCTTCGCATATTCTTCCGATCCGGTCCCGGTGCAGCACCAGAAGGCATCGAACGGCGTGCCGAAGGTTTTATACATGCCAGGCTGCAGTGAAACGTAATACATCAGCATGCCGTTGCGATCCTGCGTGCCATAGCGCACGTTGATCAGCAGCCGCTCGTAGTAGTCAAAGAATTTCGCATCGGGCTGCTGACCGAAGAGCAGCCGTGACAGCTTCATCATGTTGTAAGAGCAGCAGCATTCCTCCGCGGCCGGCCCCAGCTGTGTCGCAATCGCATCGGCCGCATGCCACATCTCGCCGTTGCTCGTGCCGCCCGTGCAGTAGGCGTGGTGCTCGGTGACAATGCGGTAGAAGTTCTCGCTGATTTGCTGGTAGCGCGTGTCTCCTGTCAATTCGTAACCGCGTGCCGCGCCAATCACCTTGGGAATATTCGTATTCGCATGGTTTCCGTCCAGCTTGTCTTCATTGGCTGCAAGCGGATCGAAGATTTTGTGATGTTCAAAGCGATAGCCGAGATCGCGATACTTCGTCTTTCCGGTAATCGCATACAGATTGAACGAAACTTCGTTCATGCCGCCCTGTTCGACCAGCAGCACACGCTGCCATTCTTCATCGGAGAAGCTGCGCGCATAAACATCAGCCCAATCGGCCATGCGCTCCGCCATTTCCAACGCCTGCTGATTGCCGGTGTGCTCATATATGTCGACCAGCCCGGCCATGATCTTGTGGTACGTGTAGAAGGGCGCCCACACGCGCTCATGCTTGCGCAGCTTGTCATAGAAGGTGGCCGGATACGCGCCGAGATAGCCATCCTGCGCCTGGCACTCAGCTAGCATCGCCACCAGGTCGTTGGCCTTGGCCTTGATGACCTGATCGCCGGTGCTGGCATGAGTTAGCGCACATCCAGAGAGATAGTGGCCCACATAGTGGCCGCGCAGCTCGCAATCGGGTGCCTCCCATCCACCCAGCGGATCGGCATCGGACGGAATGCCCGCGGTCACGCGGAAATTATGTGCCAGCCGCTCGTTGGGCAGCGAATAGAGAAAGCTGCGATTCAGCTCCATCGTGTCCTTCCAGAAGCTGGGCAGGAGCCGGACGTCAGGCATAGGAAAGGGCTTCGCCTTCCACTGAACCTTGGCAACAGCAGCAGCCGTGAGGCTCTGAGTAGCGGTGTCCTCCACGGTGGCAGCCTGCGCCACAGCCTTTTTCGCACTCTTGTCGGACATGGCCGGCGCACCACCGGGAAGAAGAGCCGTCGCACCGGCAAAAGCTGCACTGCTCAGAAATTTTCTGCGATTCATGGTTTACTCCTCATCTAGATGGCCGCATTGCACTGAGTAATGCAGCCCTCACTTATAAAGACAATCTCACGCACAAACAGTCATCCTGCAAAGCCAGAGTCCGCGTCAGCTGAACGTGGCCACGACTTCAAACTTCCGCTCTCCGCTGGTGGAGAAGACGGCCGCATCTCTCGATTTTCCGGACGCTGAGACCGGCTTTCCATTGACGGTCAGCGCAGTAAATTTCTCACCCTCGGGGAGTCGAAAACTCACCTGCAGTTCCTTCGGCAGATCTCCGCGCTCTGGCAGCGCAATCGTGGCAAGCAACTGATTCTCGCCGCGCGGCGCGAGCCTGTAATCCACGCGGCCCCAGCGTGTGGGTGCCTGCGCAATGCTGATCGGTTTCCCTGATCCCACCCACGCGCGAGGCAAAGCCCTGCCAAAATAAAGCCGGTCGTCATCCGGGTCTTCGAAGACCAGCATCCAGCGCACCAGCAGCGGTATGGTCTGCTGGGCGGGAATGCAGAACAGCGTATCGTCCCCGGTAATACCGGAAACCTCGCCTGCCGTCCAGCTCCCGCGCGAGTGGTCGTGATAGCGGTGCGCATAGAGAAAGAGGATGTATTCCTCGATGCGATCCAGCCGCAGAAGCGTCTGCGCATATCCGTAAGAGATGAAGCCAAGAATGTCGCGGCCATTCGGATGCGGTGGTTCCACATTCGCAACCACGCCGATAGTAGTTGCTCCATACGCACGCATGCAGTCGATGACCGTGTTGGACTGCGCATCGGGAATCACAGCAGGCTGCAACAGCTCCGCATAGCAGCGATGCGTCCATCCCTGCTCGCTGGGCGGCTCCTTCTGCAGAGCCTCGCGAAATGTCATCGTGGTGCCGGGAAGAGGTCCGATGTATGGCGGCGTCATCTCGTGCTTTGTATTTGCATCAATGCTCTTCACCAGGGCTGCCTGAAGCTGCTCGCTGCGCTTAGACCACGCATCTGCAAGTGCTTCTCCACCAGTTACGTTCAACTTGCGCCAGGTAGCAGCGATATCGCGCCATCCGCGCACGGTAAAGGCACTGTTCGAGAAATACGGCTTGTCCCACACCGATGGATCGGCGGCAAGGCAGGAATCTGATTCGCACCAGCCATGAATCAGGCCGTAGCCGCGATCGGTGGCAGACAGCTGCAGTGCCTCGTCATGCAGCTCCACCAGCAACTGCGCCGTGGCTTCAATCTTCTCGCGATGCTTCAGCAGCAAAGCCCGATCGTGGGTGTAGTTGTAGTAGCGCGCGATCAGCGAAAGCGTGAGACCGAACTGCGCCGTCTCCGGACCGCGCATATTGATCATGCCCTTCGCATCGGTAAAGTCGGAAAAGTAGTTGTCGAAGATGTCGCGCGCCAGCTCAAAGCGTCCGCATTCCATATTGGCGTAAAAGGACATGGTGAAGATGTCCTGAAAGCCGTCATACTCCGGTCCGTAGTAATCGCGGTCGACCGCTCCATACTTCGGATATACGCCTCCAGGACGGACGATCTGCTCTTTCACGAAGGCGTAGCTGACCATGTTGCTCCAGCTTGGGTCAGGCAGCGTGATCGGTGTTACATCGTGGACCTGGCGATCCCAGTACTCCGCGAATTCCAGCAGCCCCTGATAGAACTCCTCTGCTGAAGGATCCTGCCGCCTCCGCGTGTATGCCGGATAGCTATAGCCATACACAACTTTCAGAATTTTGCCGTCCTGAATATGCGCGGTTCGATGCCAGGTCTGCACGATGAAGCGCTCTTTCGCGAGAACGTCGCCAAACACTACGACCTCATAGTGCGAGCCGTCATCGAGAGGAAGAACTTTGCGCACGGCCGGCATCCATCCGCCCACCAGGCCTTCATGCCGTTTGCCGGCCCGCGCTGTCAGGTCATGAAAATATTGTCCCGGGTGATAGGTGCGCGTATTGCCGCTGGGATAGACCGGCATCGTATCGCTGCATTCGCGGGTGCCCACGATCGTGTTCCACCGCGGGCGATAACCGCGCTCGCTATGCTGTGCTGAATCCATCGGCGGAGCAGCCCGGCGCACCTCATCTTCGACCGGGTCGCCATGAGCCAGCAGCTTGTCGGCTAGCAGGTCAGCATTGGCTAGGCCTATCTCCTTCAACTCGAGCCCGAGATACTGTGGTCCCTCCTCCGGGAATGTAGCCTCTGCTGTTTTCGGCAGCACGCGCGCGCTTCCTGTCGAAGAAACGAAGGTGATCACACCGTCGCGTGTACGTATGTCTTCGTAAACCTTCCACGTTTCGCCGTTGCGGGTAAATGTGCACAGCAAAGTATGGCCTTCCACCGCTGCCTCGCTTGCTTTCAGCGCACCGCGGAGCAGGTCGCGTGGAATCTCCGGCGGATCGGATTCCTTTGCAAACGACGTAAGGCTGTTCAGGGCCGCAGTGCCGGCGGCCATGCTTTGGAGAAAACGTCTTCTATCCATCCATCACCTCGGCGTGCGAAAAGAAGTCTCAAAAAATGTCAGGGATGTGTCGGGTGGTCGCCGTAAAACTTCCAGCTGGTTTTGTAGTCGCGTGTCAGCGCCTGGTTCTCAAGGTCAGCGCGGAGAAACTCAATCGGCATCTCGCCTTCGTGCAGAATTGCGTCGTGAAACTCGCGATCCGTCATCTTCTTCGTATCGACAAGCTCCTTATGCATGGCGCGAAACTGCAATGCCCCCATGAGGTACGCGCACTGGTAGAGCGGCCCCACCGATCCGTCGAAGGAGCGGCGCACCTCGGCCGTCGCATTGTCCGGCTCGAATCCAACGTTATCGATCAGGAACTGCACACACTGCTGCGGCGTCCAGTGGCCCAGGTGGAAGTTCATGGTGAAGATGACGCGCGCCGAGCGGTGCATGCGCCACACCAGGGCGCCCACGCGCTCCTCGGGCGTCTGGTCAAAGCCTTTGTCCCAGAAAAGCATCTCCCACCAGAAGGCATTGCCCTCGCTCCAGAACGGCGTCGAAAACGCGCGCCGGTAAGGGCGATAGCGCGAGGACATATAGAACTGCAGAAAATGCCCCGGGATCATCTCGTGAAAAGCGGTGCAGCGCGCGAAGGGGATGTTGTTGCCGCGCATGCTCATCTCGCGCTGATCGTAGGTCATCGTGTCTGTGGGATAGGAGACGCTGATTTCCGGGCCGCCTGTGAAGAACGGATTCACCAGTTGCCGCTCCGGCGTCATCATGATCATCCGCCAGGTTTCATCGGCTAGCGGCGGCACAGTCACCAGCTGATTTTGTTTTACAAAGTCGCTGCCCTCAACCACCAGCTTGCGGATCAGCTCCGGCTGCTCGCCCGGCGGCACATGCATCTGCTTTACTTTTTCAACAGCCGCATGCCAGTCGTCGCCGAAGCCCATCTCGTGCGAGGCCTTCAGCATCTCCTTCATGCACCAGTCATACTCGGTCTGTGCGATGGCGATGAGTTCTTCCGGCGTATACGAGATCATGTTGTCGGCAAGCTCATTCATCAGCGCTTCGCGGCCTACAGGGTCGCCGATGATGGTGATCTTGTCATCGGGTGCAATGCCGATCAGCTTCTCTTTGAGAAATGCAATATAGCTATTCAGCGCTTCATCGGCTGCTTTGTAGGGCTGATCGACCCACCAGGTGAACTCCGGATCGTAGCCGTTGTTCTGATTGAACCAGTTGTGAAGGTTGGCGCTGAGCTGCGCCGTCGCGATCGCGGCGCGATTGGCTACAACCGGATCGATCTTCGGCTTTTGCCCGCCTTCTCCATGCTGTTTAGGATCGAACTGCACCCGCGCTGCTGCGATCTCCTTCACCATGGCAGTAAGCGCAGCCGCGGACTTCTCCGCGTCCGGCCTCTGCATCAACCGCTTGCCCTCCATCAGCTCTTCGATGGTCTTCGCAAAGGGAAGCAGCGGCTGCATCTCGTCGATCTCTTTCTTTCGGATCGAGAGCTGATGCAGGTTGTTGGTGATCTTGTTCTCGAGCAGCAGATAGTCGATCTTGTCTTCCTGGGGGAGGGCATCGAAGTTTATCTCTGCCAGCTGCTGCTGGGTATCTGCGTAGAATTTTTCAAATCGCGCGACACGCACGGGTGAGATTGCGACCGCATAAGTGCGATCCAGTGCCATGGAATCGGCCATGAATCGCTCAATCACCGCCGGCATTTCCGGCTGACCGGGATTCGGCGCAGATAAAGCCGCGGGGCTGGCGTCAAGGGCGCCGGTTGCGATGACCCCGGCGCAGAGCGCGTATACCAGTCGCTTTGAATTCCGCATGGAGCCTTTTTGGATTCCTTCCCGCCTGGCCGGTGCAGCGATGTAGCCGTCCGAGATTCCTGATATTTCCTATGGGCTGGGTTATACAGCAAACATGGAATGTATACAACTTGGCATCCGTTGTCCGCCGATGAGCCGCGCCGCGCCGCTAAAATAAACGCCATGAGCGATGGACCAGCGTTCCCCGGCAGGCTGACCGTTGCGGTATTCCTAGTCCTGCTCGGAAGCGCGGTGGTGATTGCCCAGAGCACCACCCAGACACCGCAAATTCAGGCGGCGGATAAGGCAGAGGCGCAGCGGGAGTTGGCTCTGGGAACCGATCTCACCCGGCGCGGCGCGCTGGCCGAGGCCATCCCTCATCTGTTGGCCGCGCAGCGAGCAGGTTCCGATCCATATGCGACCGCCGTGAACCTCGGAATCTGCTATCTCGGGACGCGCCAGTACAAAGAGGCCATCGCGATTCTCGAGCCTTTGCGTTCCGGCCGCTCACGAACGCCCGCGGTCGATAATCTGCTGGCCCAGTCGTATCTCGGGGACGGCCAGGATCGCGTTGCCTACAGGGAGTTTCTTGAGGCAGCTGCCGCCACGCCCAAGGACGAAAAGCTCTACGCCTTTATGGCCGATGCATGCACCGATCACCAGGACTATTCACTGGGCCTCCAGATCGTCGACGACGGACTCAGTCAGCTTCCCGATTCCGCTCGCCTGCACTATGAGAAAGCGGTCTTTCTGGCGCGCCTGGGCCGCTTCGAAGAAGGAAGGCCGGACTTCGAAAGAGCCGCTCAGTTGGCGCCTGCCAGCTACATCGGCTATCTGGCGCGCGTGCAAAAAGATCTATACGAAGACCAGCTCGTTGACGCGGTCAAACTTCTCCGCGAAGCCATCGCGGCCGGTCATGGCGACTACCAAATGCTCTCCTTGCTGGGCACGGTGTTGCTGCACGAAGGTGCTGCTCCCGGCCAGCCGGAATTCGCGGAGGCGCAGGCCGCGCTTGAAGAGTCAGCCAGAGACCGGCCCGGCTACTCCGCTACCCAGATCGCTCTGGGCAAGGTCTATCTGATGCTCGGCCGCAACAGCGATGCCGTCGAGCACCTCGAAATTGGCCGCGGCCTCGAGCCCAGCAATCCCGCCGTTTACACCAGCCTGGCCAGCGCCTACCAGCGGCTCGGAAATCGCGAAAAGGCGCACGAAATGCTGGCGCAGCTAGGTCGTGTCCTCGCTGAAAAGAAGCCGGATTCCGCCCCGATACAACCCTAGGCGCCGCATCACTCGATGCCATCTCACCCCGGGAAAAGGGTCTCTCCGCTTTTGGCCAGGTCGTAGCAAAAAGAGCAGTGCAAATGCGGTGGGAAACGTTATTTCTTGACAATGAATACAATTTGAAATACAAGTTGATACTCAATACGGCAGACTTCTGCGTTTACAGTTGCGATCACTCTGCCGCGTTGATGAATGCCCGGAACTGCACCGTTCAGGAATTCGCATCCCCGTAGCAAACTCAGAGAATTCCAAGCGGCAAATTGCTCAATTGATTTTTCAGGAGGACACAATAATGGTGACCCGTAGTTCACAGAAGCACCTTCTTGTCGCCATGGTCCTGGCGGTAGTACTGGTGTTGTGCAGCCATTACGCAGCAGGCCAGGCCGGTTCGCAGGGCAGCGTTGTAATAACCGTCAGTGACACATCGGGAGGCGTCATTCCCGGAGCAGGCTTGAACCTGATTGCGCAGCGAACCAACGATAAGCGCACCGCAACCACCGAGGGGAACGGCAGCTACACATTCGTCAACCTGCCCATCGGCACTTATCAGCTCGCCATCACCAAATCGGGTTTTGCCACAAAGATCTACGGCGCGGTGATCGTGCAGGCATCGCAGACCACCAGCATTGCAGCAGCTCTCGCTGTAGGCAGCACTGCGGAAACGGTTCAGGTGAACTCGCAGGAATCGCCGGTGCTCGAAACCTCCTCGAACGCCATCGGCACCGTCGTCGACATGAAGCAGATTGAAGATCTGCCGCTCGATGGCCGCGACGTTACATCGTTCGCGTTCCTGGTTGCCGGCTATGCCGGGGCAAATGGATCGGGAACCTACAACGGTCTGCCGTCGACCGACCAGGGCAGCAACATCGATGGCGTCATCGGCAACTCCAGCCGCATGAAATTCACCGGCAACATTGAGCCGGCGGTCTCGCCACGGCTCGAAGACATCGAGCAGATGACGGTGCAGACCGATCAGCTCGACCTCAACTCAGGATTCGGACAGGCCAGCACCCAGGTCAATTTTGTCTCCCGCCGCGGCAGCAATCAGTTCCACGGCCGTGCTTATGAGGATTTTCGCAACAGCGCCTTAAACGCCAACAGCTGGATCAACGACGCGCTCGATCAGCCGAAAAACAAGCTCATCATGAACGATTTCGGCGGCAGCATAGGCGGCCCGATCCTTCGTGACAAACTGTTCTTCTTCGGAACCTTCGCCACGCGCAGAGTTCCCGGCAGCTTCACCGCAACCAACGATGTATTTACCTCGGCCGCACAGGCAGGCAACTTCACCTATACCGGAACCGATGGGAACAGCCACACCTACAATGTGCTGAATATCGCACAGCAAAGCGGCCTCGGCATCCCAACTACAGTGAACGCTGCGACCGCAAAGCAGTTTTCGACGATCAATTCGATTGTTGGCAGCGGATCAATCACTGCAACTTCGAATCCGAACTTCAATGAGATCGCCTGGCTGCAGAGCTCTCCGACAACCTACTACTATCCTGCGATCAGGATCGACTACAACGCCTCACAGAAAGTGAGAATGTATCTGTCCTGGCTGATGACCAAGCAGGAGCAGCCTGCCAACACCGCCTCTGATTTTCCTGGAGCTGCATTCAGTAATCAGATCGCCGGAAACGAGACCAAAAACTACACCTCGTCTTTCGGTCTGGACTACATCTTCTCGCCGCAGCTGCTCAATCAATTCAAAGCCGGTTTCCTCTATGACGCCACGTTCTACGCCTACAATGCGGCTCCGCTTTATGCCAGTGCTCCCACAGTAGCCTGGAACTATCCAGGCGCAAGCGGGTTAATGTCAGGTCAGGCCTACAACCTCCCTGTGAGCACCTACTACCCCATCTTCAATCTCTCTGATTCCATGACGCTGCAGCGCAAATCGCATACCATCCAGTACGGTGTCTCCGCGTATCGCGAGCAGGACCACTATTGGAATCCGCCTGCAGGCTTCGACAACTACAGCCTGGGACTGGCTGCCGGCGATCCTGCGCTGAATGCCTTCACCAACAGTGGAGCGAATCCCACACTGCCTGACGCCAGCAGCGCAAACCTCTCAGAAGCCGAACAGCTTTATGCCGTGCTGACCGGCAGGATCGGCGAAGTCACCGGCGAATCCCCATTCAATATCAAGACGCAGAAGTACGGAACGCCGGGCCAGATCGGTGAATATCCTCTCGATGAGCGTGTCACGTCGTGGGGCTGGTTCGCAGAAGACTCCTGGAAGATCAAGCCGAACCTGACGCTGAATTACGGACTGCGCTGGGACTTCGTCGGCGCATCGCAAGACCTTACCGGCTTCTATCACTCCGCAGCTGAGCCCGCCATTTATGGTCCCTCCGGCGTGGGCAATCTCTTCAAGCCCGGCGTGCTAACGGGAGATCAGAATCCCGAGATCACCAGCCAGCCGCAGCCCTATAAGCCATGGAAGGTCACTCCGCAGCCCGCCTTCGGCTTCGCCTGGAATCCCAAGCCGGCAGACGGCATGTGGAAGACCCTTCTCGGTGCCGATAGCACCGTAGTCCGCGGCGGCTTCGCTCTGCGCAGGTTCACCGAGCCCTATCAATACTTCTGGGATTTTGCCACCGACTACGGTTCGTTCTACTACCAGTATTTCTACCTGAACCCGAACAACACCGGGCAGACGGGAACCTTCTCTCCTGGCAGCCTCTCGCTCGGCAACAGCCTGCCCGCGTTCGGACTTTCGCCTTCTTCTTATCAGGCCACCGCGCCGGAGTCGGAATTCACCTTCGAGAACTCCACCCCGGTCTATGGTCTTGAGCCGAACGTGAAGCAGCCTTATTCGGAGTCGTGGAACTTCGGCATTCAGCGCTCACTTGGACACTCCCGCGCGCTGGAGATCCGCTACAACGGCAACCGCACGGTTCACCAGTGGATCAATATCGATCCCAACGAAGTCAATGTCTTCGAGAATGGCTTCCTGGCTGAATTCAAGAGAGCCCAGGCCAACCTTGCTGCCGGCGGAGGCAACTCCTTCTCCAGCAGCTACGGAAATGCGACGCCCATTTTGGACGCAGCGTTTGGTGGTCCAGCCGCTGCCGACTACACCAATTCCCAATACATCACCTACCTCAATACGGGTCAGGTTGGAAAGTTGGCCAGCGTATTGGCCAACGTCGCTGGCACCGTGCCCTACTTCTGCAATCTCGTTGGGGCGGGCTTCTCGCCATGCGCCAGCAACGCGGGCTATACCGGATCGGGCGCGGGTTATCCGATCAACTTCTTCGTTGCCAATCCCTACGCCGCCGGTACCAATCCCGGCTACAGCACTGCGAACGCCACCGGCGAGCTTTCTTCCGCCGGCTACACCACCTACCATGCCCTGCAGGTCGATCTCCGTCAGGGCAACTGGCATGGCCTGCAATATGACGCCAACTATACCTACAGCCACAGCCTCGGCGTGGACTCCAACAACCAGTGGACTGGCGCCTTCAATGCCTTCACGCTGCGTAATCTTAGAAGGAGCTACGGCCCCACCCTCTTTGACTTCCGCAACGCCGTCCACGCCAACGGAACCTACGACCTTCCCTTCGGCAGCGGCCGTCAATATCTCAGCCAGAACCGCGTTCTCGACAAAGTCGTCGGTGGATTCACGGTGGGCACCATCGTGACCTATCAGGGCGGCGAACCTGCGCAACTGACGGGTGGATACGCCACCTTCAATGACTATGGAGATGGCGGAGTGTCGCTCAACGGCGTTTCTACATCCCAGCTCCAGAAATCGATCGGCGTCCACCGCGTTCCCGGTTCGGCGTTTGTCGATATCATCAACCCGAAATACCTTGTCGCCGCCACCGGCGGCGGAGCAAATTCGCAATACGTTGCTCCGAACACTACGCCGGGAACCATCGGCCAGGTTGTTTACCTGCACGGCCCCCGGCAGTTCTACCAGGATATTTCGCTGACCAAGGCTGTGCCGATTCATGAGGCCATCAGATTCCGTCTGCAGGCCTCGTTCATCAACGTCTGGAACCATCCCGTCTTCGGAGACGGAACCGGCGCGGGATCGTTCGATGCCGGAGTCCAGGACTACGGCTTCGGACAAGGCACTCCGACCAACGAGAACTCGGGTGAGACGCCCGGCTTTGGAAGAATCATCGAGCTGCGCGGCAACATCGACTTTTAACCCCCTGTAACGCTTTGCGCCGGGCGCTATCCTTATCGCGTCCGGCGTTTTATTTTTATGCATGAGAATAAAGCCGCTTCGCAGGATCTGACGCTCTATTTCCTGCCATGAATGCCGCGCGTGACTGAAATTGTGTTGAGATCGAATGAAACAGATATTCGCTGATCGCAGGGGTGCTGGGTTTTCCTGATGAATCGCTGGTCGATGACAAAGTGGTCTATGCTACTGGGAATCGCGGCTCTGTGGAATGCCGCTATGCCTTCGCCGTCATTTGCTCAGTCGGCAAACCATAGCGCGGCAGCAACAGCAGCATCGGTCCAGCATGGCATTGATCTCGTCGCAGGCGGACGCTGCACGGAAGCGGTGCCCATGTTGAAGCGGACCTTGCCGCAAGCCGTCGACAAAGGGCTCCGCTATCATGGCGAAATGGCGCTGGTTCGTTGTGCGATGGCGCTTAATCAGCAACAGATTGCGGTCGACACGCTATTACAGCTTGATCGCGAATCTCCCGCCAATCCTGAGGTGCTCTATATCGAGACCCATCTCTTCTCCGAGCTTGGCGGACGCGCTGCTCAGGAACTGCAAGCTACGGCTCCAAACTCCTATCAGGAAAAGCGGCTCGAAGCGGAGACCCTGGAGTCTCAGGGAAAGAACGAAGATGCAGCCGCCATCTACCGCAAGATCCTCGAAGAGAATCCCAAAGTGCCAGGCATTCACTATCGTTTAGGTCAAATCGATCTCGCGATTGCCGGGGAGTCGGGCCCGCTCGATGATGCGAAGGCGGAATTTACCAAAGAGCTGGGGGTCGATCCGTCAAATGCCTCAGCCGAATTCGTTCTGGGAGAACTGGCTCGCCGCAGCGCAGACTGGAACACGGCCATTCAGCACTTCTCCCACGCCACAAAGCTCGATGCCGGTTTTACTGAGGCATTCCTCGCGCTGGGCATGTCGCTGGCCTCCGCAGGAAAATATGCTGAGGCGCAGTCTCCCCTGCAGAGCTATGTGAAGATGCAGCCCGGCGATCCCGCCGGCCATTATCAGCTCGCTCTCGTCTACTCTCACAACGGCAACAGCGACGGAGCAAAACGCGAGATGGCTCTGCAGGCGGAAGCCGCCGCGCGCAACAAGTCTGTGACCGACAACGCCCAGGGACACGCAATCAACTAGTAAATGCATCCGCGGAGAGAACGCCCACACACAATTTCCCGCCGGCAATTCCTCTCGAGGGCCGGTTGCTCGGCGCTTGGATTGGCTCTGCAGCAAAGGCTTGCGCACGGTCTTGCTGCGCAGCCATTCTTTGAAGAGATTCCAGCCTCGCGCAGCGGCATCTCCTGGACCCATACCGCAGGTCTTTCGCCTGAGATGTATCTGCCCGAAACTGTAGGCGCGGGATGCGCCTTTCTCGACTACGACAACGACGGCTGGATGGATATCTATCTGGTGAATAGCGGGCCGTGCGATTTCTACCAGCCCACATCGCCCCTCCGCAACGCTCTCTACAAAAATAACCGTGACGGCACCTTCACCGACGTAACCGCGAAGGCGGGCGTACCCGGCAACGCTTACGGAATGGGCGTAGCCGTCGGCGACTACAACAGCGACGGACTGCCTGATCTCTATGTCACGCAATATCCAGACAGCATCCTCTATCGCAACAATGGCGACGGCACCTTCACCGATGTCACCGCCAAGGCTGGAGTAGCAGCTCCGGGATGGGCTACCAGCGCCGTCTGGTTTGATTACGACAATGACGGCAAGCTCGATCTCTTTGTCTGCCGCTTTGCCGACTTCGACAAGTCAAAGAATGTTTTTTGCGGCGGCCACGGACCTGGCGAGCGCTACTACTGCAAGCCGAATGTTTTTGCGCCCATGCCGAGCTGGCTATTTCACAACAACGGCGATGGCACTTTTACCGATGTGAGCCGCGAGTCGGGCATCGCGCATTCGTTCTGCAAAGCCTGGGGAGTGGTCGCTGCGGACATCAACAACGACGGGCTCATGGACCTCTTCGTCGGCAGTGACACCGCACCGAATGCACTCTTCGTCAATCAGGGAAAGGGCCGCTTCGTCGACCACGGATTGCTTGCAGAAGTTGCGTACAACTCATTCGGCGTTGCCCGCTCGGGGATGGGCGTCGACGCTGCCGACTATAACCAGGACGGCTGGCTCGATCTCTTCGTCGCCAACGTCGACCACGAAGTTTACTCGCTCTATCGCAACAACAGGAACGGCACTTTCGATGACGTGACCATCCAGACTGCAATCGGCTCGACCACGCGCCTGATGAGCGGATGGGGTCTCAAGTTCTTCGACTACAACAACGACGGCGACCTGGATCTGATGATCGCCAACGGCCATCCCGACACAACCATACAGGCGCATCATCCCGAGCTTCGCTATCAGGAACCGCTGCTGCTCTTCGATGGCGCGGGAGGAAACTGGAAGAACGTGAGCGCGCAGGCCGGCGCGGCATTTTCAAGAGACATAGCCGGCCGCGGGCTGGCGCTCGGCGACTTTGACAATGACGGCGCCGTCGATGTCTTGATCAGCACCAACGATGGCCCGCCCCTGTTACTGCGCAACCACGCCGCCAGTGAGAATCATTGGCTCGGCCTCAAGCTGATTGGAACCAAATCGAATATCGACGCAGTCGGAGCAAAGGTCACCTGGCAGAGTGGCGATCTCACCCGCCATCGCACCAAGGTTGGCGGGGGCAGCTATCTCTCCTCACACGATCCGCGCATGGTGCTGGGACTCGGTCATCGCACGCAGATGGATTGGGTCGAAGTTGAGTGGCCTCAGCCCGGAGCGACGAAGCAGCGCTTCACCGCGCTCCCCATCGATCGTTACATCACGATTACAGAGGGGAAGACCGTTTGGACATAGCCGGGCAGAATGCGCAAATGCGATCGCCGCGGCTGGCCGTAACCGCTCCGGCCATTGTGAATTTGGCTGGGTGAGATCGATCGCCGATGCGCTTTTCCGCCGCGAAGTAGATGAAACCATGAGGACATACGATTCAGCGATATTGCACTCATTTAGTATTCATTATTGTAGACAATTTATGGTAAAAAAGCGTGTGCCCTCTATTGCCGTTCAGGTCGTCGACTCTCATACCGCCGGTGAACCCACTCGGGTTGTCCTCGCTGGAGGCCCCCCCTTGGGCAATCATTCCCTGTCCGACCAATTGCGCAAGTTTGCGGCCGACCACGACGACTTCCGCTCCGCTGTGGTGAACGAGCCGCGCGGTTCCGATGTGCTGGTGGGTGCATTGCTCTGTGAGCCGATCGACAAGAGCTGCGCCGCAGGTGTCATCTTCTTCAACAACGTCGGCTACCTCGGCATGTGTGGCCATGGAACCATCGGCGTCATGGCCACGCTGGCGCACCTGGGCCGCATCGAGTGCGGGGAGCATCGCATCGAAACTCCGGTAGGCACTGTTTCCGCTACGCTCCACGACAATGGCAAGGTGACCGTGCAGAACGTGGCCAGCTACCGCTATCGTGCAGGTGTTTCGGTCGAGGTTCCCGGCTACGGCACAATCACCGGCGACATCTCCTGGGGAGGAAACTGGTTTTTCCTCGTCGATGTGGCCGCCGATCAGTTGCGAGTCGAGAATACGAACGCGTTGACGGAATTCACCTGGGCCATTCGCGAAGCGTTACAGAGTAACGGCATCACCGGAGACGGCGGCGAAGAGATCGATCACATCGAATTGTCCTCGTCCTCCGTCAATCCGGAAACCGACAGCCGGAATTTTGTCCTCTGCCCCGGCAAGGCGTACGATCGTTCTCCCTGTGGCACTGGGACCAGCGCCAAGCTAGCCTGCCTCGCCGCGGATGGCAAACTCGCGCCCGGCGAAATATGGCGCCAGGAGGGCATTCTCGGCACAGTGTTCGAGGGCACCTATCAAGTGCTCGACGGCAACATCATTCCCAGCATCACCGGCGCTGCGTTTGTGATCGGGGAGGGCAAGCTCATCCTGAATTCCGACGACCCATTCGCCGCGGGCATACGCACGTGAGCGACTCCTGGGACGTAGTCATCGCGGGAGCTGGCATCGTAGGCGCAGCCTGCGCCATGGAATGCGCAAGCCGTGGACTGCGAACCGCCGTGGTCGAAGCCCGTGGGATTGGCGGCGGCGCAACCGCTGCCGGCATGGGCCATATCGTGGTCATGGACGACTCGCCCGCGCAGATGGCGCTCACTCGCTACTCGCAGACACTTTGGCAGGAGCTCGCCGGCCGATTGCCTGCACACGTGGAATACGATCGCTGCGGCACGCTATGGGTAGCCAGCGACGACGAGGAGATGGACGAAGTCCATCGCAAGCATCGTGTATATGCCGGCTCTGGAGTGAATACAGAAATTCTGGACAGCACCATGCTCGCCGAAGCAGAGCCGTTTTTGCGTCGGCCGCTGGCCGGCGCTCTGTTCGTCCCCTCTGACGCTGTGCTCTATCCGCCCTGTGCCGCAGGCTATCTCATGGCAGAGGCGCAGCGGTATGGTGCGCAACTGTATCGGCCGCGGCGCGTAGTATCGGCCGGAGCAGGCACGGTTCGGCTCGACGACGGAGCGACGCTCAGCACGCCCCGCTTTGTGAACGCCGGAGGCGCCGATGCCGTTCAGCTTCTGCCTCAACTGCCTATCCGCAAAAGGAAAGGCCATCTGGTGATCACCGACCGCTATCCCGGACTGGTGCGACATCAGCTGGTTGAGCTCGGATATCTGAAAAGCGCGCACTCCGTGACAACGGATTCAGTAGCCTTCAACATCCAGCCGCGCATTACCGGGCAGATTCTGATTGGCTCGTCGCGTCAGTACAACGCGGAAGATGGCGCAGTTGATCAGGAGATCCTCGCGGCGATGATCGAACGGGCCCGCGCTTACCTGCCCCAGGTAAACAACCTGCAGGCCATCCGTGTCTGGACAGGCTTCCGCGCAGCAACTCCGGACAAGCTGCCGTTGATCGGGCCATGGCCGGAAGACGAAACCATCTTCCTCGCCACCGGACACGAAGGCCTCGGCATCACCACCTCACTCGCTACCGGACGGTTACTCGCGGACTGCCTGCTCGGCGAAACGCCTGAGATTCCCATCGATCCATATCTGCCCGAGCGCTTTTCGCGGAGTCTCGCGCATGCTTGAGGCAAAGGATTCGCTATCTGACTCGGCGCGTCCCATCTCACTCACTGTGAATGACGTGGCCGTCACCGTCTCCGCAGGAACAACGATCGCTTCCGCCGTGCTGATGGTCAGCGCACACACGCGCACCTCGGTCAGCGGGCAGCCCCGCGCCCCGCTGTGCGGCATGGGTATCTGCTTCGAATGCCGCGTCTCCATCAATGGAAAGCCCCACCAGCGGAGCTGCCAGATTCTCTGTGAGCGCGGAATGGACGTGCGCACCACATGAGGCGTCACTTCGAGGTCATCGTCGTGGGCGCCGGACCTGCAGGCATCGCCGCGGCAGTAAGTGCTGCGGAGGCCGGCAGCAGCGTTGCTCTGCTCGACGACAATCCCGCGCCTGGAGGCCAGATCTGGCGCAATGGCGCACCGCTTCCCAGCTCGGCGCAATACTGGCTGGCCAAGCTCGCTGCTTCGTCGATTACTCGCTTTCCTGGATCGCGCGTCTATGCCCATCCCAAGCCGGGCGTCATCTCTGCTGAGCGGGATGACGGCGCGATCGATCTGCACTATGACAAATTAATCCTCGCCACCGGCGCGCGTGAGCTGTTTCTTCCTTTTCCCGGCTGGACGTTGCCGAACGTTTTCGGCGCCGGCGGTTTGGATGCGATGGTTCGCGGTGGGTTACCCATAGCTGGGAAGCGAGTAGTCGTTGCCGGCACAGGGCCATTGCTGCTGGCGGTTGCTGCGCATCTTGCCGGGCACGGCGCTAAAGTAGTTGCCATTTGCGAGCAGGCGCCGTTCGCACGCCTGGCGGCTTTCGGAGCGCGCATGCTGATGCAGCCCGAGAAGCTGCGGCAGGGAATCAGTTATCGATGGGCTGCACGGAAAGCGCACATGCACTTTGGCTGCTGGCCTGTCGCGGCCAAGGGAGCGGCTGAGTTGGAGTCCGTCACGCTGCGCCAAGGCAATCATGAGTGGAACGTTCCGTGCGATTATCTCGCCTGCGGATTTCATCTCGTGCCCAACACTGAGCTTGCGCGGATGCTCGGTTGCCGCATCGAAGACGGATGCGTCGCCGTCGATCAATTTCAGCAGACGTCGGCGGCAGACGTCTTGTGCGCCGGTGAGCCCACCGGAATCGGCGGCGTGGAGCTGGCGCTTCTGCAAGGGCAGATCGCAGGGCTGGCGGCAGCAGGCCGAGCGAACGCTGCGCAAAAGCTTATCGCGCAGCGGCGAAGGATGTCTGGTTTCGTCCCCGCGCTGCGTGAGACCTATCGTCTCAATCCACTGCTCCGCAAGCTGCCTTCGCATGCAACACTCGTCTGCCGCTGCGAAGATGTTGCTTTTTCAGCGCTGCACGAGCACGCCTCATGGCGTGACGCGAAGCTGCATACTCGCTGCGGCATGGGACCATGTCAGGGCCGTATCTGCGGAGCGGCCGTTGAATTTCTCTTCGACTGGAGCGTCGATTCCGTTCGGCCTCCCATCTTTCCCGCACTGGTTTCGAGCCTCGCTCAAGCCGGTGTCAGCTCAACTGATTCCATGGAGGATTTATGAAGTGGTTTGGCGTGATGCCAGCAATGACGACCTGTTTTGATGAGCACCTGCAGATTGACCACAGCTTTATGACCCGTCACGTGCAGTGGCTGCTCGCCAATGGCTGCACCGGCATCATCGCGCTCGGTTCGCTCGGCGAAGCTGCGACGCTCACGGCTGCCGAGAAAGAAGCGGTGCTGCGCAACGTGGTCACTGCCGCGAAGGGTGCGCCGGTAGTGGCAGCAATTTCCGCGCTCTCCACCAGCGATGCCGTGGCACTCGCTAAAACCGCGGAACAGGCTGGTTGCTCGGGGCTCATGGTTCTGCCGCCTTACGTTTATCTTGGCGACTGGCGGGAAACCAAGGCGCATGTCGGAGCCATCTTTCAGGCGACGAAGCTCACCTGCATGCTCTACAACAATCCTGTTGCCTACGGAACAGATTTTGTTCCCGGGCAGATCGCGGAGCTGGCCGCGGAATTCGAGAGCCTTGCCGCAGTCAAAGAGTCGAGCACCGATGTGCGCCGCGTCACCGCCATCCGCGCCATCTGCGGAGATCGCCTCAAGATCTTCGTCGGCGTCGATGACGTCATCGTAGAAGGTGTGGAAGCCGGCGCGGTCGGCTGGGTGGCTGGTTTGGTGAACGCTTTTCCCGCGGAGTCGGTCGCTCTCTTTCACTATGCGCTGGCCGGAGAAAAAGAGAAGGCGTTCGCGCTCTATCGCTGGTTCCTGCCCATGCTGCGCATGGATACCGTGCCGAAGTTTATCCAGCTCATCAAGCAGGTACAGCAGGAAGTGGGTGTCGGCAGCGCACGAGTCCGTCCTCCGCGCCTCGAAGTAGTGGGTGCCGAGCTCGAATCAACTCGCGCCGAGGTGAAGGCTGCGCTCGCAGCAATTCCCGCGGAAAAGAGCACCGCCTTTCCGAAATAGCTGTTCTTCTTTCTGCCGGATCATCGCCGACAAGTGCGGTTAGCTTTTGAGATGACGGGGTGAAAGAACTTCTTCTGAGCGCGGTACTCCTGGAGTACATTTGGGAGTGCCGCCGCTTTGTTCTCGCCCGCTATGACTCCCCGCCTCGTCCGTCTCTTCCTGCTTGCGGTGTTGAGCGCCTCCGTACTCGCGACCAGCGATTCGAATGCCGGTGGTCAGTCTCACATGCGCACTGAGCGCCCTGCCGCTCAACTACGGGATGGTTACATCGGGGATGACGCGTGCCGGTCATGCCACGCAGAGCAGAGCCTCACCTTCGCTCGAACAGCCCACCATTTGACATCACAGCTCCCCAACCAGAGCGCCATGCTGGGCTCATTTACTGATGGCTCGAATGAACTGAAGATAAAAGCAGCTGGCAGCCAGCCCATCGTTACCTACAGGATGGAGAAAAAGGCCTCTGGTTACTATGTGTCTGCAATCGGCGGACCGGCCGCTCACTCTGTTTCAAGAAGCGAGCGCATCGGCATCGTGATCGGCTCCGGAGTTCGTGGGCAAAGTTATCTTTACTGGCGCGATGACGAGTTATACGAGCTGCCGGTGAGTTACTGGTCCGACGGAAAGCAATGGATCAACAGTCCGGGCTTCGGCAACGGTCCTCCGGTCTTCGATCGCCCAGCCTCTCCGCGTTGTCTCGAGTGTCACGTAACCTATCTCGAGCCTCTCAGCCCCGATCCGGCGGATAACAGATACGACAAGGCGACCCTCGTGACCGGAATCTCCTGCGAGGTGTGTCACGGTCCCGGCGCGCAGCATACGATGCTTCATCGTCGCAGCGGAGACGTTTCTCTGAAAGATGAGGCGATTCTCAACCCCGCGCATTTCTCCCGCGATCGCAAAGTAGATATGTGCGCGTTATGCCACAACGGCGCGCAGCAAACTCTCTTGGGAGAAGCATTCTCCTATAAGCCCGGCCAGTCGCTCAGCGACTACCTGCAGGAGAATCCCGCCGACAATCTGCAGCGTCCCGACGTTCACGCCAATCAGGTAGGTTTGCTCAAGCGCAGCCGTTGTTACCTGAACTCTCCTGAAATGAACTGCTCTACCTGCCATCAGGTTCATGCACCGGAGCGCGCCGCCGCATCGTACTCGTCGCGCTGCCTGAGCTGCCATCGCGTTGAGAGCTGTGGGATGGAAAAGAAACTGGGAGCGAAGATTGTGGACAACTGTATCGATTGCCACATGCCGGTGCTCCAAACAGACGCCATCATCTCGCAGACCAACGACAAGGTGATCCGCACCCAGATGCGCACGCATTGGATCAAGGTATATCCGGAGTCAGGGAAGCAGTGACCACGTCTGGACGCGCACCGAACTCAGCTAATTCTGAACAGGCTTGGGCTCGACCCGAACTTGAGCCGAGCCTTCCCCCTGCTTCAGCTCGTTGTTAATCACGACCTTCAGATGCCCGAGTATTTCCGCTGCTTCCTGATTGCGATGCAGCTTGCGCAGCAATACAAACTTGCGATCGAGAGCCGAACGGTTATCAGGCTCTGCCCCAAGCGCGAGATTGTAGTGCTCCAGAGCTTCCGGCAACTTATCCTGCTGCTCCAGAAGCTTTCCCATCAAAACTTGCGCCTCGGCGGAATCCGGTCTCGACTTGAGCGATGTCGCCAGATGCGCGAGAGCCTGTTGAAATGCCGGTTGACCGGGTTCTGTCCCTGAGCGGATCAGTAAATCCGCCAACAGATAATTGGTTACGGCATCGTTGGGAGTGAGCTTTAGCTGATGGTTGAGCAGAGCCTTCTCTTTGTCCACCTGATTGCGATCCGAGTAAAGCAGGCTCATGGCAACGGTGCTGTGCGGCTGGTCCGGCTCAATCTGCGCCGCGGCGACAAAGTCGCTCTCCGCCTTGTCGTAATCGGCAAGCTGCGCATAGGCCACACCGCGAATCAAATACAACTCCGCGGGTTTTGGAACGCGGGCAATACCCGCCGTAGCAGCCGCGACAGAACGCGTCTCCTGGTTGTGCTCAAGGCAGAGGATAGCAAGATCCAAATAGTTTGTCTGGTCTTCAGGGCTGATCTGGATGGCATTCTCAAGCGTCTGGAATGCGTCGTCGGGTTGATTGGCTTGTATGTAAGCCGAGGCCAGAAGATTGAGCAGCCCGGAATCCTTCACCGTTGCCAGCGGAGCCAGCACCCGAATCGCCTCAGATGGATTGTGATCCTGCAGATCCGCGACGGCCAGGTTGTACTTGAGCTGCACACTCTCCGGATGCAGCTCCACTCCATGCGACAGACGCTGCACCGCTTCGCCTGCCTCGTTGTTCTTCAACAGGCAGGCTGCGAATTCCCCAAGCGCATTCGGGGATTGATCCACGGAGCTCCCGCTTTTCTGAAAGTAGGAGATGGTATGCGCACAATCATGTGCCTGATAGGCAAGCGCACCGGCCATGGCATTCGCGACCGCATTGTCAGGGCTGACCGCGAGCAGCCGCTGCACATAACGCATCGCGCCAGGATCGCCGTGGAGATAAGCGGTCTGCGCTGCCCCTTCAAGCGCGGGCGCAAATTTGGAATCGATCAAAAGAGCGTGGTCAAAGCTGTCGAGACTGGCCTTCGTTTGACCCAGGCCGTCGAGCGCAACTCCGCGTAGCGTCCACAATCGCGCATCACGCGGATGCTCTCTCAGCAGCGGCGTGAGTATCTGGATTGCTTGATCATATTGATGTGACGAGAGAGCCGCTGCCGCCTGATGTACAGGATCGCCATCGCTCTGGCCGCGCGCAGACGTGATGAGCAGGCCCAGGAATGCGGTTGCGAAAACACAGCGGACTTTGCGGGAATGGTTCAAGCGGAGGCGAATATAAAAATAGCTAGAAGATAAAAGTGCTGCGACCCAGTATATAAAGAGGACGCACTGAGTCGCAGCGTGCGAGTAAATCAGAACCGGATGCGGCCCAGAACCTGGATATTGCGAGGCAGATTCTGGTCTGTCGATTTGCCGAACTCTCCGTTCGACAGATCCCCAACCGGGGTTGTCAGGTTTACGCGATTGAAGAGGTTAAGCATCTCCCCGCGCACCTCAAAGCCTCCATGCTCGCCAAGAAACGGCAGCTTGAAGAATCGTTGCGCGGCAAGGTTTACATTTGCAAGACCCGGCCCGTTGTACGTATTTCTGCCCAGATTGCCCTCGGTTCCGAGTGTAGGAAGAGGGAAGTCGCTGGCAGTGAATTCGCCTTTAAGAAAGTCCGAACGGCTAGTGCTTTTATTGCTGCCAAAGCTGGGCACGTTCGGCACGTCATAATCGTATCCATCGGCGTTGAAGTCACCCGATGGGTAGGAGGCGGACGTGTAAACCGTAAATGGCTGGCCGGACTCGACAACAATGACCGGTGACAAGGTCCAGCCGCTGGTGATCCAGTGTGGAATTCCGTTGTGCAGCCCGGGTATGTTCCAGACCGCATCCACAGAGATCCGGTGCCGCGCGTCGTAGTCTGAGCGGCCATAGTTGCGCGAGGGGTTGTTTACATCGATGACATTTTCTGCACCGCCCACGCCGTTGTCATTGCTGCTCGTATAGTCCAGCGACTTTCCGTAGTTGTAGATCGCGTGGACCAGCCATCCTTTTGAGAATCGCTTGGAGATCGCGAACGACGCCACTTCGCCATTCTCGATGCCAATGCTCTGGCCGTAGATCACCGGTCCAAAGCTCGAGTTGAGGCGGGCCAGATTTCCGTTGTTGACAACCAGGTCGCCCGCAAAGCGATTCGAGTCTGTCTGGAAATAGAGGTGCCGGCCGGCCGTTCCGAAGTAGTCTGCTTCGATAATCACGTTCGACCCAATGCTGTGCTGAACTCCGAGAGCCCAGTCATGCACCAGCGGCGGAACAAGATTCGGTTGCGGACCTCCTACGCTGATGCGCGATCCAACCAGCCCGCCGTGATCGTCAACCTGATAACTGATGTTAGGCGGTGGCGCAAAGCCATTCGGTTGGCCATTGCTGCTTACACCGTACGAGAAGTCCGCGAGCGTGGTTCCCGCGGTAAAGATGCTGACGCTGGGATCGGCAAACTGCGGAGGATTCGTGCGTATGCCATCGACATAAGCAAGATCCCCTATCTTGTTGTTGAACATCCCCCATCCTCCGTGGATCGAGGTCGTTCCGTCGCCAAACAGATCGTAGGCAAAACCGACGCGCGGCGCGAACCGCCACATCGCATCATTGACTACCTGCCCGTTCGACCCGCGCACTTCCATGGTGCCGTTTGCAATCTGCTCTTCGTGCGTTGAGCCGGTGCCGGGCGTGAAGAGTGCAAGCGGGTTGGAACCATAGCTGACCGTGCCCAGATGCCCGAAGTAGTCAAAGCGCAGGCCGAGGTTGAGAGTGAGCTTCTTGTTCACCTTCCAGTCGTCCTGTACGAAGGGTGCTGTCTGAAGCATGAGCACGCGTGAATACAGGCTCTGCGCCGTACCCCCTCCTGCTACGTCAACGATCGGCCCGCTCTGGTAATCAGGGTGATCCACGGCGAAGTCGACGATATTTGCAAAGTAGAAAGTCGGACGATCGAGGCCGGCAGTGAAGTTGTCCAAATCCTGCTGTCGGTCGACATCCACGCCCACGCGGATGGTGTGCGCGCCTTGAACGTAAGTCAGTACATCATGCCAGTTCCAGTTGTTATGCACCCAGCCGGAGGGTCCCCATGAAGAAAAGCCGCCGCCAAGTCCACCGGGATATGCATTCGGCAGTGCCGGCAAATTGCCTGGAGCAGCCGGTTGATCGCCGTCGGCGCGCACATAGGACATGCTCGCCTCATTCAGCAGTTTCGGCGAGAAGGTATGTACATAGTCGATCTTGTGATACCAGGTGGCATTCGGACTTACATAAGCATCATTAGGACGCGGGTTCGCCACACCGCCCTGCGTGGTGTTGCGGAAGAGGCTGTAGAAAAGCTTGTCGCTTCCCGCGTTGAAGTTATGATCGATGCGCGCATGCCCTTGAAAGCCATTATTGATAGGCGACTGATTGATGGAGACATTGCCGAGCGCGACCAGATCGCCCGGTACATCGGCCGGAACTGGATAGGGGCTTTGCAGCGACTGCTCAATCTGCGCAACGGTTTGAAAGCCGCTCGTCGGCGTGCCGCCGGATGGAGCGCCCTTTAAGAATGCCGCGGCCAGCGAGTTGGGAAAATTCGTTGTCACAAAGTCGACGAACTGTGGGGTTTCCATCGGCTGCGTCAGCGTCACACCCTGGTTGCTCTTGCTCCAGAAGAGAGAACCGAAGAAGAACGTTCTGTCCTTGAAGATCGGACCGCCGACGGTTCCGCCAAAATCGTTGCGCAGATAGCGCGGAACGGTGGTTTGAAATTCGGTGCGCGCGGTCAACGCCGAACCGGTATAGAACTCAGAAAGCGTTCCATGAAAGTTGTTGGTGCCAGGCTTGGTGAAGACCTCGATCAGTGCGCCGCTCTGGCGGCCTTTGTCGGCAGAGAAGACATCGGTGCTCACCTTCATCTGCGCAACGGCATCAGGCTCAGGGGTGAGGTTGGTGATGCCGTCGCGCGAATTACCATTCACGCTGGTTCCATCAACTTGGTACTCGTTGTCTTCCTGGCGCTGGCCTGCGGCAATGATCTGGAATCCGGGCTCGGCATTGAAGCTGTTCGTGCCTTGCGAGCCTGACCCGCTGGCCCCGCCAAATGATCCGCCAAGTCCCGTAACACCGGGAGCGAGCGTCGCGACGCTGGCGTACAGGTTCTCACCGACAAGCGGAGCCGTGCTCACCGTCTGCTGATCGAGCGTCCTGCTGATCGTACCGCTGGTCGTCTCAACTGCAGACCCCGCCGCAGTAACTTCGACCGTCGACTGCGTAGCGCCCACGTTGAGCTTAGGGTAGATGGAACGGATATCCGTGCCTTCGACATCGATATCCTTCTGCTCCCAGGTAGTGAAGCCGGGTGCTTTAACCGATGCCGTGTAACGGCCTGGGGGCAGGTGGAGAATCTGAACGAAGCCCTGCGCGTTGGAAGTAGCCGTTTGTTTCACCTGCGTGTCTTGGTTGGTGATGACAACTTCCGCTGCGGGGATAACCGCTCCCGTCGAGTCTGTGATGGTTCCCTCAATGCCGCTGCTGTACTGCGCAAATGCCGGCATGGTTGCCGCAAGAAAGAGGGCTGCGAGGCAGAGCCACACAGACCTGAAGTTTGATACAGATTTTGTCTCCCGCATTTGGTGCCTCTCCCGATCAAGCAAGTGATAGAAGCCGAGCTTTTCCACGAGAAAAACAACAGGCATCGTCTCGTTTGAAAGCTTTCATTTAATTCGCCCAGAAGCCTAGTCGTGGCTCGCAAACATTGTCAACAGGAAATTTTTTGATCAAATGCGGACACTCCGCCCTCGCTGGCAGGCTCGTGTAAATGCCTGCACATAAGCGGGAAGAGTGTTGAGTGCCGCGCTTCGAGAGAAGACGTGAAGCTTATCGCGCGCTCTTGCGCGATCGCGCAGCCTTCGCAACAATTTGCATGTCGGGCGGCGGTGCAACCGAGTCGCGTACTTTCAGCGCTGTTTCGATCACCACATGCTTCGCCGGTCCATGGTCGCCGCGCACCCGCTCGATGAGCATACGCGCCGCCGTGGTGCCCATCTGGTAGCCCGGCTGCGAGACGGAAGAGAGCGGCGGGCTGGTCATCTCCGCCAGGTCCAGATTGTCGAAGCCGATAAGCGAAATATCGTCGGGACAGTGCAGTCCGGCATCGCGGAAGGCCAGCAGCGCGCCGAAGGCGATCATGTCATTTCCGGCAAAGATGACCGTGGGCCGCGGAATCATACGCAGCAGCAGCATGGTCTTCGCATGGCCGCCGTGCTGATCGAAGCTGGCTTCCTGAACATACTCCGGGCCGATATGAATTTTCTTCTCGTGCAGCGCGCGCCTGAATCCTTTGAGCCGCTCCTGCGCATTGGTGAGGTGGCGAGGTCCGGTAATGATCGCCAGCTGTGTGTGGCCCTGGCGCAGAAGGTAATTCGTCGCTTCATACGCGCCGCGCTCGTTGTTCGCGGTCACGGTGTCCCCGTTCCAGTCCTTCGGTAAGCGGTCGACGCAGACGACCGCCGTTCCCGACCGCCGGTAAGACTCGGCCTGCGCGGTGAGATCGCTGAAGTTTGAAGGGATGACGATCAGCCCCGACGGCAGATAGGTGCGCAGCTCATTGAGGTGAGCGATCTCCTTGGCGTGATCGTTGTCCGTATTGCACAGCACCAGTCGGTAGCCATTCTCGAAAGCAACATCCTCGGCGCCCCGCACCACCGCGGGAAAGAACGGATTGGTGACGTCGGGAATGATCATCCCGATCATGTTTGTCTTGTCGCGGCGCAGCCCCCGGGCAAGCTGGCTGGGCTGATAGCCAAGCGCGTCCACAGCGTCCATCACCCGCTTGCGCAACGGCTCGCGCACCACCGCGGAGCCATTCAGAACATGCGAGACCGTGCCCAGGGATACCCCTGCGATCTTCGCGATCTCCTTCATGTTCGCCATGGCTCAGGCTCCCGCCTGCAATGCAGCAACGTTTTGTGATTTCGAATCGTTGAACTTAGATTATCGCGGCACGCCTGTTGTCGCGCATATTCGAGCAGCATGTGCAACAGAGATACCACAGGATATTCGTTTCGCACGAAGCAAACATTGCAAGGGGATCGATGATAAGAATGGGCAACCCGAAGCATCGCCCGATCGCGCCTCGAAAAAAACTTGCCTTGACAAGAGAAGGAGAAGATTCATATTCTTCGACAGCCTTGTTTTGAAAGCTTTCAGATTGGCGCCGCAACGCGGCGATGAATGGATGGCTTAACCGCGCCCTTTCATCGATTAGCATTGCCCACCAGCGATTGCTTTTCAAAATTACCGCGCAGAGCGCAAAGGAGCAGAGCTTGTTTCAGCCGCAAACATACTCGATTGCATTCTCGTTCATGGTCATCACCATGCTCTGCTGGGGATCCTGGGCCAACACCATCAAGCTGTGTCAGGGGTACCGCTTCCAGCTCTTCTACTGGGATTACCTCATCGGTTTGCTGGTTGGATCAGCGCTGTGGGGCTTGACGCTGGGCAGCATGGGCGCTTCGGGCCGGCCATTTCTCGCTGACATCTCGCACGCCGGTACTTCGAATATTCTTTTCGCGATTGCTGGCGGGATCGATTTCAACATCGCCAACCTCCTGCTGGTCACGGCCATCGATATCGCCGGCCTCGCGGTAGCTTTTCCCGTCGGCATTGGTTTGGCGCTCGTCGTAGGCGCGATCAGCAGTTATGTGATTTCTCCTGCTGGCAATCCGCTTCTGCTTTTCGGTGGCATCGCCCTGGTCATCACCGCCATCGTCTTCGATGCCATCGCTTATCGATTGCGAGAGACGGGCAAAAAGGCGCTCAGCACGCGCGGAGTCGTTATCAGCCTGATCGCCGGACTCCTCATGGGCACCTTCTATCCCATCGTGTCGAAAGGCATGACCGGTGAGAACGCGCCAGGCCCTTACGCCATCACACTGTTCTTCAGCATCGGCGTTGCGCTATGCGCCATCCCCTTCAACTATCTGCTCATGCGCCGCCCGCTCGACGGAAGCGCACCCGCTGCAATGAGCGGATTTTGGAAGGCTCGCGGCTCATGGCATGTATGGGGAATTTTAGGCGGTGTGATCTGGTGCACCGGAGCCGTGCTGAACTTCGTCGCCTCGCGCGCGCACATCGTTGGACCCGCAGTTTCCTATTCGATAGGGCAGGGAGCAACGATGATCTCAGCGGCTTGGGGCGTGTTCATCTGGCGCGAGTTCGCGGCCGCTCCCAAACGATCTCGAAGTTTCTTGACGTGGATGTTCGTTTTCTTCCTTTGTGGTTTGAGCGCAATTGCTCTGGCACCGATTATTGGCAAATAAGAGATCGCGTTCTGATTGAAGGAGAAGCTATGCAGGCTGGGAAAAAGCCAGTCGTAGTGGTAGGCAGCATCAACATCGACCTGGTCGCCAACGCGGAGAGAATCCCCGTCGAAGGCGAGACTGTGCTGGGCACCGGTTTCCAGATTCATCCCGGCGGCAAGGGAGCGAATCAGGCCGTGGCCGTAGCCAGGCTCGGCTATCCCGTGTCCATGATCGGCCGCCTCGGTGACGATTCCTTCGGTCATCAGCTTCGCGGCCATCTCGAGAGTGCCGGAGTGGATGTATCGGCCATTGCAACCTCGCCGGGAACCTCCGGTGTTGCCGTGATCGTTGTTGGAGAGAAGGGCGAGAACAGCATCGTCATCACACCCGGCGCGAATGCTCTGCTGACTACGGCGGATATCGATACGAATCTCGATCTCATTCGCTCCGCGGGTCTGGTGCTCACACAGCTTGAGATTCCGATTGCCACCGTGCTGCATCTGGCGCAGATTTGCGCGCGGGAAAAGATTCCCCTCATCCTCGATCCGGCTCCGGCAAAGAAAATACCGGCGGAGCTTTTCAAAAACGTCGAGTGGTTTACGCCCAATGAAACCGAAGCCGCATTTTTTACCGGAGAAGCAGAGCCCTCAGACGATGTAGATAACCCCTCCGCCCTGGCCAAGATACTCATGAACAAAGGCGCGAAGGGCGTTGTGCTGAAACTGGGCTCGCGCGGTGTGTACGTTGCCACCGACTCCGGAATCGCTGAGATGCTTCACTCCTTTGCAGTGAAAGCGGTTGATACCACCGCGGCCGGCGATGCCTTCAATGGTGCCTTTGCAACCGGCCTCATGATGAATCGAACGCCTGTGGAAAGTGCGCGCTTCGCAGCCGCGGCCGCTGCCATCTCGGTGACCCGCGCCGGAGCGCAGCCCTCTATGCCCGCCATCGCGGAAGTTGAGCAGATGCTCCATGGAAACTCGAACAACAGCAGGAGCAGTTCGTAAACAGGATTAGGCCGAACGAAAGCGGAGATGAAAAACATGAACAATTTTTGGAAGTGCACCAATGCATTACTGGCTATGGCCGCTTTCTTCGCCTGCGCCATGCCGCAAACCTCTGCGCAGGATTTCCGCTACATGCCGCGCGAGCAGCAGATCCCCCCGTCCGCATGCCTCACCATGCACATGCCGTGGGAAGGCGGCAACATGCCGTGCACCGAGAAGAGCCACGAGGAATGGCTCAGTGCCGTGACCGCATGGCGCACCGAGCGATGGATTCGCGTGGGCTACGATGGCTCCCGTTACGCCATGCCCCAGCTCAAATGGGCGCAGTCTGCATTTATCCAACCGCAGATGATGGTGCATGATCGCTACTTCTACGATCCCGTCGCGGGCAGGTACACGGTCGACAGATATCTCGATGACCTCGAGAAGCGTTACGGCGGCATCGATGCGGTTCTCATCTGGGCTACCTATCCGAACATGGGCATCGACAATCGCAACCAGCAGGACATGGTGCGCTCCATGCCGGGTGGCGTCGATGGTGTGAAGCAAATGGTCGCTGACTTCCACCGCCGCGGCGTAAGGGTGCTCTTCCCCATGATGATGTGGGACGAGGGCACGCGCGATCCAGGCAAGTCATGGCCCGATGCCACCGCGGAATTCATGAAGGAGATCGATGCCGACGGCGTAAACGGCGACACCCAGGATGGCGTGCCGCTGGCTTTTTCATTGGCCGCTGACAAGGTTGGTCATCCGCTGGTATTCGAGCCCGAGAATGGCCCGTCCGATGAAGCACTCGCATGGAACGTCATGACCTGGGGTCAGTACAAATTTCAGTTCGCGCCTACGCTCGATCGATACCGCTGGCTCGAGCCGCGGCACCAGGTGAATATCCAGGGCCGCTGGAATCGCGACAAGACTGACGACCTCCAGTACGCCTTCTTCAACGGCGAAGGCTGGGAGAGTTGGGAAAATGTGTGGGGCATCTGGAATGGCGTGACTCCGCGCGATGCGGAAGCCACGCGCCGCATGGCGGCAATGGAGCGCGCCGTCGCGCCCTTCTTCGCCAGCACCGGATGGGAGCCGTTCTATCCCACGCATCTGTATGGCATCTTCGCGAGCCGCTGGCCGCTGAATGATCAGAACGTGTGGACCATCGTCAATCGCAATGAGTACGACGTATCCGGCCGTCAGATGAGCGTTCCTTTTAAGCAAGGAGAGCGCTACTTCGACATCTATCACGGCGTGGAATTGAAGCCGGAGCAGGAAGGTGATCATTCCGTGTTGTCCTTCCCCATCGAAGCACACGGCTTCGGCATGGTTCTCGCAACCGCGGGCGAGCCGGATACCGCAATGCAGCAGCTCATGACCAAAATGAAGGCGCTCACCAAAGAGCCGCTCTCCAGCTTCTCGCATGAGTGGAAGGCCATCCCTCAGCAGATCGTCGAGATCGCTCGCAGCAAGCCGGCTTCAGCCACTCCTGAAGGCATGGTGAAAATCGACGGAGGCGACTACGTCTTCCGCGTGCAGGGTATCGAGGTGGAAGGCTCGGACGACATTGGCGTCGATGTGCAGTATCCCTGGGAAGACTCGGCCCGCCGCTTTCACGAGCATCGCATGACCATCAAGCCTTTCTACATCGACAAGTATCCCGTGACCAATGCCGAGTTCAAGAAGTTCATCGATGCTGCGCACTATCATCCGAAAGATGATGTGAACTTCCTCAAAGACTGGACCAATGGAAGCTTCCCTGAAGGATGGGCAAACAAGCCCGTCACCTGGGTCTCGATTGAGGATGCTCGCGCTTACGCCAGGTGGGCGGGCAAGCGCCTGCCGCATGAATGGGAGTGGCAGTTCGCATCGCAGGGGACGGATGGCCGCACCTATCCGTGGGGCAACAAGTGGGATGCAAGCGCTGTGCCCAGTCCCGATCAAGGCCGCACCATGCGCGGTCCTGATAATGTCGATGCACATCCCACCGGCGCCAGCGCCGCAGGCGTGATGGACCTGGTCGGCAACGTGTGGCAATGGACAGACGAATATGTCGATGACCACACGCGCGGCGGCATTCTTCGCGGTGGCAGTTACTATCAGCCGCAGGGCTCGATCTGGTACTTCCCGCAGGCCTATCGCAACGACAATCACGGCAAGCTGCTCATGATGGCTCCCGGCTACGACCGCTCCGGAGCGCTCGGCTTCCGCTGCGTAGTCGACACGGAATAATCCGATCTCTGGAAACACAAAGGGCAGCGTCTACTCACGCTGCCCTTTGTATCTGAGAAGACGGGTTGTAGCTTTTGCGATCTTACCGCTATCGAGCGAATGCCTGCTGCGCTTCCACTCTGGCCTTCTTGAGCGAACCAACGATATCTTCGATTGGGTAGTACTCCATCGCAATGAACTTGTCGTATTTAAGTTCGCTCAGCTTTCGATAGATATTGGCATAGTCGATCTCACCTGTGCCCGGTTCGTGCCGCCCTGGAACATCCGCGATGTGAACCAGCCCGACCATATCGATGTTATTTGCGAATTTTTCTATCAGGTTTCCGAACGCTCTTTGCTCGTGATAAACGTCGTAAAGCACCTTCAGGTGCGGGCTTCCCACCGCATGCGCGATATCGAATCCGTCGGTTACCGTTCTCAGAAAGATCGTAGGATTCTCCAGCGGATCGATCGGCTCGATCACAATCTGCACATCGTTCTTCGCCGCGAGATCGGCTGCTCGCTTCAGGTTCTCGATCGATGCCTCGCGCTGTGCCGCCGGAGTCATCGAGTCCACCCGCTTCCCCGATAGAAGAATGATCATCGGGCACTCCAGTTCTTTCGCCGACTGAATCTGGGCCGTCAGCTGTGTCATGAAGGTCGCCGACTCCTCCGGATTGCAGAATCCCGCTCTCACTCCGCTCATCGCATCGAAAACCAGTCCCAGCGAACGCATCTTTGCCATCACGCGCTTGGTCTCATCGCTCGACCACTTCTGAAATTCGCCGACCAGCTCCACTCCCTGGTAGGCTGCCTCGGCAACCATCTCAATGCAGCGGTCGAAGGGCGCCTGCTTTTCAATCGCCCACAGCATGAAGGAAAACTTTGGCCCGCTCACCGCTGCCGGCTGTGCATTGCCGCGGCGGAATGCCTGCGCTAGTGCGGCTCCTGCGGCAAGTTGACTGAATTCGCGTCGATTCATGCATCTCCCCTTTTATTTGTCACAGATGGAAATCTTGTTGCGGCTTCGTAATGAATCCATCATCGTAGGTCAAGCTTTGTAAACTTTTTCGTAACGACTCCCATCTCAATTTACGCGGGTCTTTCGTCTAAAAGGCGAATGATCCGTTTTGGCGGTACTTGCAGAGCTTGATTTCTGGGAAGAAGGACCATATTGCGTTTGCAAAAGATTCTTTGCAGCCTCACCCTTTCGTTTTTCGGCGCACTTTCAATCGGATCATCCATCGCATCGGGCCAGTCACTGGTGCGCGACCGGGTAACGCAGCAAGTCACTTCGAGTTCGACGATCGCACTTCCGGGCTCGGTTAGCCCCCTGGCAAAAGCGAAGTATGATCTTGGCCGCGCCAATGCGTCAACGCCCATCTCCGGCGTCACCATGTATTTCCAGCCCAGCGCCACACAGCAGGCAGCCCTGAATGCTCTGGTCCAGGCCCAGCAGACTCCCGGCTCATCCTGGTATCACAAATGGATCACTCCGGCGCAATACGCAGCCCAGTTCGGACTCTCCGCGAACGATCTCGCTAAGGTCGAAGCGTGGCTCGAGCAGCAGGGATTCTCGATCGACCGCGTCTCCAACAGCCGCAACGCCATCTCCTTCTCAGGAACGGTTGCCCAGCTGGAATCTGCTTTTCAAACTGAGATACATCACTACAGCATCAACGGCGTTACGCACACCGCAAACTCCACCGCGATCTCCATCCCCGCAGCTCTCTCCGGAGTCGTGCTCTCGGTCAGCAACGTCAGCGATTTCCGGCCTCATCCGTTGCACAGGGCGAATACCGCCCTTCAGCTTAAGAGCAACTACAACTTCTCCAGCGGAGGCACCACCTATCACTTTCTCGCACCCGGTGACTTCGCCACCATCTACGACGTGAATGCCCTCTACAACGCCGGATATCCAGTCGCTGCCGCGCAGCTCGTCGAGCATGGCGCCGCGGATGCGCTGGGTGGCGAAGGTCTCGAACTGCACGCCCTGCTCGCTGTCGAAGCGCGACATGCGCGTCGTTCAGCCCGATCATGCCGACCTGGATCAGATCGTCGATCTCGACGTTGGCCGGCAGCTTGGCAATCATCTGGTGCGCGAGGCGGCGCACGAGGGGACTGTATTGCTTGAGCATCGCGTTGGCGTCGAGCTGGCCTTTGGCGGTGTACATGGCGATCACTCCAGATTCTTGTTCAAGCAGACAGGTAGGAAGACGGTGCGGCGGCCGAACGCGCGGGCGTCCAGGCGGCAGCGGGAATCGGGTCGGACACGCGCAGTTGCGCGGCGGCCAGGCGCATCAGGTCGGGGCCGGAGGCCTGGCCGAAGGCGATGCCGGGGTCGATCGTGGCCGAGTCGTGCAGCGCGGCACCAAGGAAGCGGTCGGCGCAATCGGACACGCGCTTCGAGATCTGCGCCGGTGTCGGGCCGCGGCCCTTGGCGGCGGGCATCACGAGGTCGAAGCTCATCAGGCCCAGGCGCTGCACCAGCACCTTGAGCGCGGCGTAGGCATGCGTCAAGCTCTCGCTGGCGCCGGAGGCCAGCAGCACCGGACGAAGCGACCGCTCGCCCAGCATGCGTGCCAGGACACGGGCCTCGGTATGCATCACGACGACGTCGACGTCGTAGACGACATTCATCATGCGCGGAATGAAGCTCGCGCAGGAACCGTGCGTGTCGACGTGCTGCATCGGCAGGCCGCGCGCGGCGAGGTACGCGAGCTGCGGCGACAGCGGCTCGACGCAGGCGCCGAGGTCGATGAAGGCCAGCTCGCCGGGTTCGGGCGCGGTGTCGGCCGCGTCGACCACCAGCGTGTTCAGGCCCTGCTCGGCGAACACGCTCGCCAGGCGCGCCAGCACGGCACCGTGGTGCTCGACGTGCGGGTTGGCGACGACCGGCACGATCACGCCCCGGCTCGCGGCGAACATGCGCCGCAGGCCGTCGGCCTGGTCAGTCGGTGGGGGGCTGCGATGACGGGTCATGTAAGCGACTATGTCCGTGCGTGCGTGGTGGCGATCGGCTGAAAAGCGGCGTTTCGACGCGGTGTTCAGACGCGCAGGGCCGCGGCCGCGTGCTGGCTCACGCCGGCGTGCGCGAAGACCAGATGCACGTCCTGCGGATCCATGCGATAGGCCGCGCTGCCGCCGCCCTTGAGCGCGCGATGCACGCAGCGCGTTGGCCGACAGGTGGTGCCAGTCTTCCGGCACGCGCTGGCCGTTGGCCACGCCGATGTTCTTCAGCTTGTGGCGGATCAGCGCGTCGAGCGCCGGCGCCAGCTTCACGGCCTCGTCGATCTTGGACAGGATCACGCCGGTGCAGGCCGAGGCCTTCCAGTTGATGATCACGTCGTCGATGGTCTCGCCTTGCGACGACGCATCGACCACCAGCACCTTCTTGATCGACGGTGCGCCAGCATGTCCAGCAGCTCGCGGGTGCGGCCGTCGCGCTGGGCCATGCCCGCCGGTGTCGATCAGCACCATCTTCTTGCCGCGCCAGCAGCTCCAGCAGGTCTTCCAGCGAGGCGCGGTCGTGCGCGGTGTGCACCGGCACGCCGAGGATGCGGCCGTAGGCGCGCAGCTGCTCATGGGCGCCGACGCGATAGGCGTCCAGCGTGATCAGGCCGAGGTTGGCGGCGCCGTGGCGCGCGGCGAAGCCGGCGGCGATCTTGGCGGTGGTGGTCGTCTTGCCGACGCCGGTCGAGCCGATCAGCGCGAACACGCCGCCCTGGTCTTCCATCGCCGGCTCGGCCTCGCTGGTCAGCAGATTGCGTTCGAGCACGTGCGCGGCCCAGGCGTTCTCGTCGGGCACGGTCGGCGGCCGCGCGCCTTCGACCATGCTTGCGGATCAGCGCCGGCGAGAAGCCGACGTCCAGCAGCTTCTGCGCAAGCGCGCCTGCGTCGGCTGGCGCTGCAGCTTCTCCATGAAGGCCAGGGCGCCGAAGCGCTCCTCGATCAGGCCCTTCATCGAGCGCAGCTCGTTCATCATGTCCATGTGGTTGTTGCGGCTGACCACTTCGGCCAGGTGCGTCACCGAGGCCGATTGCGGCTGCGGCGGTTCTTCCACGTATTCGTCGTGCAGCACCGGGGCGTTGACGAAAGGAGCCGGCGCCAGCCGCTCACGATACAT
>CAVUWQ010000035.1:0-11643 GCA_963745105.1 uncultured Acidobacteriaceae bacterium | reverse complement strand
GAGTGGGGGCACCGCTCGAGCAGGACGCTTCGCAGCCCTTTCCCGCAGCTGCGCCCACCCAAAACTTTGAACCTAAGCTCGCTGGAATGCCGAATAGAGTGCATGCATAAGACTGCAGGCGGCCTCGCCCCGTCTTTTTCGCCCGCTCGGACGCGGGCGGCCGGGACTTGTTGCTCTTTCAGGGACAAGTGCGCCAGGTGATTACTCGTCCCATTTGACCCTGGCAAAGGCTTGTTGGAGCCTTGTATCTTCCTTCTGCCGGCGTGGATCGCAGTGCTCTATCGACTTACGGTTATTTTTCCAGTTTGTGCTGATCCGGCTGAAGTGGCGGTAAGAGGTTTCGTCAAACTTCATGTTGCGAGTATGCATGCCGACGATCTCGTGGATGCTCCAGTGTGCGTCTGCCGGACAGCGGTCCGGAGCCACCACCCACTTTGCCGGACATAACTTGATATCCCTCGGACGAAAGCCCTGCCAGCGCCACTGCGGCAGCTGCTGCTGAGTGCTCTCCTGGTGACGCGGGATCATTTCTGCTTCATCGCCATTCCTTGCCGTGACCCATCTGCCGGAGAACTTCACGTAACCATCGGTGGATGCGGTGGCCTTATCAAATACGCTGCCTTCGACAGAGAGAGCTAACTCGTCTATATCGCAGTTAAGCACGGCATAGGCATCGGCAAGGTACCGCCAGCGAGCATCTTCCAGTGCGCCATACTGGCTAAACGAGGAGTCCCATGTGCCGCGGCCTACTCCCTGGGGTCCGTACTTGTAGGGCCAGCTGACAACGTATATGGCAGAGAAACCCGAGACCTGGTTCATCTTCTCGAGAAGCATCTCCGCGGTGTAGGCCGTGGAATCGTTGTCGTAGAGAAGAACCGCGTCCGCCCCATGCAGGTCGCGATGAAAACGCATCCAGTCGCACACCCACGTGGGGTGATTATTCTTACTCAGAGTGAAAAGCACGCGTCGGCCCCGGAAGACTTCACGGGCGCTTGGCCTGACATCGAGGACCTTGGCGCCGGCGACGGTTTGTAGCTGTAAGCTTGTATCCCCCTCTGGCACTTCGACCAGTATCCGGCAAAGGTTGTCCGTGCGTCGATTGGCGAAGGCAGTCGTGAACTTGTGATGCACCTCGTAGCGACATTCGTTCCCCGTGGGCAGAGCGTGGATCTTGAGTGAATCAAGAATGCCTTTAAACCTATCCAGCGGCGGCGCCGACCAGCATTACCCGGTTTTCTTCCACGCGAAAGCAGTCATAAATGACCGTGTGCCATTCAAACTGGGCATCGAAGTTGGCCTGGCGAAGCTCGACGGGACGGGCGGGCTCGCGGTGATATCCCGAAGTCTCGGGAAGTATCCATGAGCTTACGGTCTCGACCATATTCACACTTTTACCATGAAGCGCGGCCCCGATCTATTCGACTTGACGGTCTTGTAACGTGCAGAGTAAACACTTTTATTGCTGATTACCCCACCTTATTACTTTCGTGTGATTGCTCCATGCGGCTTGTGCTTTTAGCGTGAAATAAGTGCGTCGTAATAGCACCACACTCCATTCTCGCATGAAACAAGAACGGATTCTATTCGTCGATATCGGTTCTCATTATGGTGGTGTCGAGACCTATTTGAAGGGTCTTGGGGCCATGCTGAGCCCCTATGCCCAGGGCTACGCTGTCCTTTCACTGCCTAAACTTGCAGTCCAACTGCGCGCCCAGGGAATGACAGTCGTTTGCTTGCCGATATTGGGCTCAAAATGGCTCAAGGGCCTGCGTCTCCTGCTTGCCTGCTTCGTTGTTCCTTACATGCTCCTCCGGTTCAGGATCCGCACAGTGCAAGTCAACGGATTTTTCGAATCGCTGCTCCTGGGTCCTCTTCGACTATTCGGCTACAAGACGATTTTCACGATGCATATCCCCTTTGAAACAGAACTCTATTCGTGGTTTCGGAATCCCGCGCGCTTCTTTCCCAGGTTCCTCTCCAAGCACTCGCTGCGTTTCGCCTCGCAGGTGGTCTGCGTATCGGAAACGATCGGCGAGATCGCTCGTAGTGTTCTACCGCAGGAAAAAGTGAAGGTTATCGCGAATTGGGTAGAGGCCCCTTTAGTTTTGAACTGCACATTGTCTACGCCCAAGCGTCCGCAACTTCTCTTTGTCGGCCGGCTGGAGGAATACAAAGGAGTCCAGTTCATTCTGCACGCCATGCGGGAAATCCCGGATGTGTCGCTGCTGGTGGTTGGCGAAGGCTCATATAGGCGCCAGTTGGAGGGTTTAGCAGATCGACTGGATGTTCGCTTCGCTGGCTTTCAGCCGGACCCCTCAAGCTTCTACAAAGACTCGACCATATTTATCAACCCATCCCTGGGGCCCGAAGGCCTGCCACTGGTTTCGCTCGAGGCGATGGCCCATGGCCTCCCATGCATCTTCAGTGATCTCGCAGTGCATCGCGAAATCACTGGCGGCGGCAGAGCGGCTGCATTGTTCGAGCTGGGAGATAGTGAAAGTCTTGCCAAGCAACTCAGGCGCCTACTCGATAGCGAACAACGGCGCCAGAGTTACAGTCTCGCGGCTCGGCAATTAATTGAGCAGCGCTACAGTCGCAGTATTGCTGCGCAGCAGTACGTCGAGGCTTTTGGACTTTGAATAATCCACGCCAGGAGACGTGGGTGCAGCCGTCCAGCAAGAGTTGACCTTCGGTGTTCGCCATACTTGGATGGATAGACTGGAAGATACGTCAGCGCTACCACGGAGTGAAAACGCGGGTGATAGGAGAAGCGCATGACAGTTCCTCGGCATCTTGAGTCCGAACATCAGGGCCAAGGCGCAGACCGGGCCGCGGTTTCTGGCGCGGGCGAACGAACTCTCCCGCGTACAGCATCTGGCAAAATACCGGGGTTTCTTATCATTGTCGGCCCCGGGGAGGGTGAGATTGCGGCGGACGCGATTCACACCATTTTGCGTTCCTACCCAGACTCCAAGATTTGGCTTCGAGACGACTGCACAGATGACGGAACGTTTGAGAAGTTGCAGAGTCTTGTCGATTCCCATCCAAAACGCTTCGACCTTGTGCGAAATCCAGTGCCTCTGGGATACAAGGGCATCGCCGTATCTGCCTTCCGCTCCTTTGAGCGGATTTGCCAATCCGGTGACCAGCTTGAGATGGTAATTCAGCTTGATCCTGACGTTCTCTTGGCGGGTGATGAAATTATTAGCTTTGCACGTGCGAAATTTGCGGCCGAGGGGCCTGGTATCATCGGCTCCTACATGCTCTCGGCTACGAAAGGACGCCGCAGCCACCAGCCGCATTGCACTCGCATCTTAATCGACCTCTTCCCCGCGGGTTTTGACCGCTACCACAAGCTGCTACGATTTGGCGTTCCCTTCTATACCAAGTATCTCGTAAGGGCCTTCAGGAACGGCTACCGCCTCGGACGTCACGTGCTCGGGGCGTTCTATATCGTCCACGGAGACACGCTTCGCGCTCTGGACGCCGCTGGGTTCTGGACCTCCATGCCCGATCTGGGAAGCAGGGAGGTTAAGTTAGATGACCCACTTATTTCGATGGGCCCTTATATTGTCGGCCACAAGCTGATTGACCTGCATGAGGCGGGTGACTCCCGGTTTTGGATCCAGTACGAAAACCCTATTCCTCTATCAGCGGAAAAAATCCTGGCGCGACGTTACATGGCGCTCCATCCAGTAAAAAATGATACCCCGGGCTCGGAACTGAGGGCACGGCTAGCCCAAATGGATCCGGACTTCATCCGCCGCTAGCAACCGGCAGCAGAGGCAGCGGAAGTCATCGTCTTAGCGTGATCCGGTTCGGAAAACTTATAGGGGTATTGGCGAGGTCTGGGCCGCGTGTGCCGTCACCTGGGTTTTTCGTTGCGCTCGTCGCCGCAGCCCTCTTGTATATGCTGAGGCAAGGATCCTTCCCCATGACACAGCGGGCCTTTCCAGAACGACATAAACGACAGACGCCACACCAACGCTTAACAAGTAGGTGAGGACGACTAACCCGAAGTACCTCGCGTCAGTAGTGGGATGAAACACTTTGTCTTCGACAAGCGTCAGGCAAAATGCATGGAAGAGGTACATCGAGTAAGTACGTTTCCCCACATAGCCGCAGATCCTCGATCCAAGAATTCGAGAAAACAGGGACTCCCTAAGTAGCAAGACCGGCAGAAGAGCCGCCGTCGTGAGGATGAAGCTCACACGAAATGTTCCTCCCAAGGATGCAAAGTATGACAGGATCCAAACAATGACGGCCACGATCGTTGGGATCCGATTGATAAAAGAGAGCACTTCGTCCTGCCTCCCCCTCAGAGCATGCAATGCAATGGCTACGCAGCAGCCCACTAGAAGAGAAAAATAGGCCACTGGAAGCGAACGGGTGGGAGAAATAAGAAGCGGAATGATCGTGATGGGCACGATTGCCCAACGTCCTTTAAGCTTGCGAAGCATAACGAAGAACAGTAAGGGCCAAACAAAATAGAACTTCTCTTCCACCGAGAGCGACCAGGAGTGGGTAAAGGCTACCGCTAGCCCTTTGGGCACATATTCGTTGCGCAAGGTCAGGAAGTAGGGGAGGCCATTGAGAAACTTGACCCTCAATGCATGCTGCGACGGTATCAGCCCAATGAGCAGATATACACCGATGGTCAGGAAATATGGGGGCAGAATGCGGAAGGCCCGGCGGATATAAAAAGCTCCGAGGGACACCCTGCCCGCCGCAAGCTCTTCGCGGAGTAAGAGGATGGTAATCAGGAATCCACTCAGAACAAAGAAGATGCCGACCCCGAGGCCACCGCTAAAGTAGTCCTTGATGGGTAACTCGGTGCGTGCATGTCCACCAATCACGAGCAATAGGGATAGCGCTCTCAGCCCATCCAATTCGGGAAGGTAAGGAGCTTCCCAGAAGTTCTCGGGAGATTGCAGGCGTCCGCTTCGAATCGAGGATGTGTCATCTTGTCTCAAGACATCTCTCCAAACACCACCCTACGGCCGCCGTCTAACCGGTGCGCCTAGCCAGCACGTCTAACCAAGCTTCTTACCTGATAAAGCATGCTCGCCCGCTTGCGCGGGAAGAGTGCCTTGCTAACCCATGGGTAGACGCAAACGTATAGAAAGCAGAGGATCATGAGCTTCGGTGTAATCCTTCCGAAAGACCAGGTCTCCTGAAGCAAACGCCTCAACTCCGGCCAAGGAGCCCCTTGTTGTGCGGCTGGATTCAGGCAGTAGATAACTAGAAAGAAGCCGAACGCCTTCTTGGTAAAGAGATGGCGATTGGCCATCGCCCATTGGCGACAGTACTGCCAGTCAATGCGCTTGGTCACCCGATGCCGGGCCTGGTCGTTATGGAAGATCGTCAGGGGCTCGGCGATGAAGACCACCCGCATGCGCTGATGGCCGTATCCGCGCAGCAACCAATCCAGATCCTGTAAGACCTTCAAGCCCTTGGTGAACGGCACCTCTAGCAGGAAATCGCGCCGGAGCAGCCACGTGGACGTCTGTGGGAAGCCGGCGATTCCTCCCAGGCAAGAAACCTCACACCACAAGAAGTCGCTGATGGGTTGACCCTCGCGGGGAAACATATGGGGCCGTAACAAATCTGCGTCGCCTTCCCCGCGGTCCAGGAATCGGCTCACTACCATGGTGACAGGCTCCGGAGAATTGGCCGCCGCCGCGAGTTGCTTTTCGAGCCTGAAGGGCAGCCACTCGTCATCATCGTCCAGCAGGGCCACCCATTCTCCCCGCGCTGCCTGAGCACCGAGGTTGCGCGCCTCACAACCCCCTACGCTGTCCGCCAGCGCTATCACCCTGAGCCGCGGGTCATCAATTTCCTTCAATGAATGAAGGGTCGCCGCATCGGGTCCATCGATAACGACGATGCATTCTATCTCTCGGATAGTTTGCGTCAAGACGCTACGCACGGCCCGGCACACCAGCTCGGGTCGGTTGCGCGTTGGTATCACTGCGCTCACTAATGGAGTTCGTTCGTTCATGCGTTCACCTAGAGAGTGACTGTCTTTCCCATCCGTCCGAGCATGCCATCGCGAAATCCGAGGAAGACCATCTTGACCTTGGCCCATCGGAAGTCTTCTGCGATCGCGAGTTTGCATAGATCGATAAAAGAGGATCGAAACGCCCCACGAACCCATCGAGGGTACTGGGCTCCATACATCAACGCCATCCAAACCCGGTTTCGGCTGATGTAATAGCGCACACCTGGCCGGTAGTTGGTGGTCTGGAATAGTTGCCTGCCAAAAATACGGTAGTAAGAGGGAATACCAGAGGTGTGCAGCAAAACAGCATGAGAGCTCAAAGCAATGGAATAACCATGCGAACGAAGACGCAGACTGTATTCGTCATCGACCGTATAGATGAAGAGCTCTTCCTTGAAATAGCCGCATTTCTCGAAGGCGCTGATGGGGAGTAGGCTCCCGGATGTGATGGTTACGAACGGACCTCCATCCTCATCCATAGGAACGACGCGCTCGACGCCGGACTCTGGATCCCTATATCTGGGTACGAGCAGCAGGATATTGCGCTGCTGGGCGAAGTGCTCAAAATCAGTCAGCATCTGCGGGATGAAGCCATCGGTCACAGCGCTGTCCTGATCGAAGAGGGCAACCCACTTGGAGCTATTCGCCTGCGCCCATTTCACGCCTACATTCAGGGCTGCAGCGATGCCCAGATTTTGCCCGTTCTCGATCAACACAAAGTTGAGCTCACAACTGGCGGTGCGCAACCGCTGAAGTTCCTCCTCCGACGACCCGTTGTCAACAACGACCAGATCCTCCACTTCCGGGCGCACCCTAGCAAGGTTGCGCAGATCTTCGGCGCGCGGACGGAAGGTGACGATCACTGCGCATACACCGTTACTAAGCATTCGCCACTTCTCCTGGAATATTAGAGCTCGACGACCTTGCCCATTCGGCCACAAAACGCGTCATAAATGCCACGGGCAGTATTTCTCATCTTGCTCCAACGTTCCTCTTCCACAAACGCCACTTTTATTGCGTCCTGCACGATATCCTGTAGCGTCCTACAGCACCATGCTGGCTGTTGCTTCCAGAACCGCTGAATCATTACCAGACGGTTGCGCGTGATGTAGTATCGGCGCCTCGCGCTGTAGTGCCTGGAACTGACCGTCACACCAAAGGCTCGATGGGAAGTTGTCGATCCAACCGCCACCAGCAGTACAGCCGACCGGCATTCTGCGAGAGTGTAGCCTCGGGATCGTGCACGCAAACAGTACTCATGGTCTACGCAGTCGATAATGAGTTCCTCTTGAAACCAACCGCACCGGTCGAATATCTCCACCGGCATCAGGCTGCCTGAGGTAATCGCGATCAAGGGGCTTCCATCCTTAGCAAACCTGTGGCTTCGGGCACCTCCGGTGCTTCGCTCCATCTGGCTCGGGGTCACAATAGCGACCTTGTCGCGCTGCGGATGAGACTCATACTGGGCCAGCATCGCCCGGCAAAAACCCTCGGTGACCGTGCTGTCTTGGTCGAACAGTGCCACGTATCGGAAGCCGTGTGCCATCGCCCATCGGACACCCGTATTCAATGCCGCCGCAATGCCCAGATTCACTTCATTCTCGATGAGCGTAAAATCCAACTTCCCCGCAGCCGTTTTCAAGGGAGTAAGCGTTTCTGCTGGCGAACCGTTGTCCACTACGACCAGTCCCTCCACCTGTGAACGCACCTTAGCCAAGTTGTCCAAGACAGCCGTTTGGGGAAAGAAGGTGATCACCACCGCACAGGTACGATCGGTATTCATGAATATGCCTCGCTCTCCGCCAGAGCAGTCGTCTCCGGGTGAAAGCCTCGCTTCCAACCCCACAGCAGCAACAGCGAATTCAACACCGCCAAGAGCCCATCAGAAGCGAGACTCGACCATGCCGCGCCGATCCACCCAAAAACAGGAATCCACCAGAGATTCAGCAAGAGGTTTACTGCGGCCACTGTCACTTGTGCAGTCGTGCGTAGATTCTGCCGGCCCGAACCCGTAAGGGCGCTCCCTGTTGCCCGGTGAATGCCACGAAGAAGAGGAATCCAACAAAGCCATCGGAGCGCAACCAGAACGCCCGCAAAATCATGGCCAACCAGGCGTGGGATGAATGGAGCAAGCAACAAGACGCTCCCGGCAATCGCGGAACCCAACAACACCGACGACGCTGCCGACTTTACAGCGAGTTTGATCACTTTCCGGGTCCCGCCATGTCCAAGGTGAAAAAAGCGAGGCAGGATCGCAGCGTCGAGCGACGCGATTGGCGTAGTGGCAACGTCGATTACTCGATAGGCAAGCGTGTAAAAACCATTTTCACGATTCAAGCCATAATGGCTCAACATCACCTTATCTACATCGTTGTATGCCGCCTGAGTAGTGCCGGCAAAAGAAAATCCTAGGCCTTCCCGCGCTCTGCGCACAATCAGACTCCACTCACACGTCGCGGGACCAATCTCTGCCCTCACTAATGCCACGGCGAGGCACGCCGCACAGCCCGAAGCGATCAGCACCCCAACCGACCATTGAAACGCCGTTGCGTGGTGGAGCGTGCATCGCATGACGACGAGAACCAGGAATCGAGCCAGGCTCGTTACCAGGCTTAGCATGGCCGTCCAACGCATCTTCTCGAACGTTTGAAACACCAGGCTGCCGAGATTGGCGATCTGACTAAAGAGACAGTTCGCAATCACCAGCAGCATAAATAGCAGGTGACTGCTTGTTTTGGTGACGAGTGGTCCAATGACGAAGAGTCCGCCTGCTATCATCAACGTCGCTACTGTGGTTACTATTAACGAATTCCCCCAGTATGTAGCTGCCCTTGAGCGGTCCGCGGTCACGTAGCGCATGAAGAGCATACCGGCGCCCAAGGCGCTGTAGGGTGTAACAAGATTTACGATTGCGAAGGCCCCAGCAAAGATCCCATACTCACGGACGCCTAACACCCGGGCAAGTAGGACAAAATATCCAGCCTGCAACATAAAGTTCGCGCCCTGCCCCAAAAAAATCCAGGAGGCGTTGTGCGAGATCCGGTGCTTTCTCAGCGTGTCAAGCAGTTCAAAGAAGCCTGCCATTTAGAAAGGATCTCCGGTGAAGCCTAAATACGAGACCTCATGTGTGGGGTACACCCTTAGTGGCGACCGTTTTACGTGCACCGAATTTGGCCCTCGACAACTGGGTCGCCGTGGCAACAGCGCAAACACGTTAATGGCGTCCAGCGCAAGAGCCATAGCGACCGAATCATGCAACGCTGAGGTAGCTTTCATTGAGAGTTGAAGGGAGGGTCCCGGATGCCACATCATCCTCGTCAGTCAAGCACACAGCCAACAGCAACCACGCTATGATCTGATTCGGCGGATCACTGATTGAGCAAACAAACGGGACGGTCGAGATAATTCCAGCTATTCCCTTTAATAAATGGCCCTTACTTTCAATTGCACGCTTATGAAGGAACAACCAGAGACGCCAATAAACGACACCAAGCACGACCAATCCAAGAAGCCCGCTGCCCAGCGGAACAAGCAGGTAGGCGTTGTCCACTGGGATGGAAGATGCAGTGTCCGGCCGGTCGGGCGCACCAAAGGGTACATACGGTCCTTGCCCCGTGCCGAATAGAATATCTGTCGGACTACCGGCCAAGAACTTCGCGGTGTATATTCCCCAGTCGAGAACGCGCTGATTCAGCGACGAACTGTTCGCCAGATCATTCCGACCCGCACCCGCAGAGGAACGGAGCCCTTGCACAACAATCAAAAGCGCACAGAACAAGGAAAATACGGGAAGTAGTTGAGTGTATTTCGTGGTTCCCTTTTTAGACATAAGAAATACCGCTATTGTGCTCAAAATGAAACTGATCATAGTGAGCCGTGTATAGGTTGCATAGCAAGCGAATGCCGACAAGGACAATAGCACGAAGCCGAATATCTTTGTCCCGCGCCGCAAACAAAAGGTAATGGACAGCCCACCCATAAAAGAGTAAAAAACACCAGCTTGAAGTCCGTTAGCGAAGAAGCTGAAGCAGCGCGTCTGGTCAAAAAATTCATACGACAGGACGCGAAAGGTGCCGTCACTGCTTTCGGTGGGAACTACTGGGGAATTCGTCAGGAATTGCGCCGCCGAGAGTGCCAGGCAAGCGAACCCAAGGACGAAGAGAAAGACAAGAATGCGTCGCGGCTTAATCTGCAACGGCATTACAGAAGCGGCGACAGCCATCAACAGAAAAAAGCAGTAATCTAAAGAGCTTCGGATCTCTGCATAACTTAGCCCCTGAAAAAAGTGAAGAAACATCGCTTCAAAAGAGCAATAGACGGTTAGAACTATGACAAGCGGGAGTAGGGGACTGGACTGAAATCTTCCTTTAAGCAGCAGGATGGTTATAAAACTAATAGCGAAGATGGTAAGCTGCCGTGGCGTGAATAATATGTAGCCACCGGTAACCGCCATCTCTGACTGGGGCAGGGCTCCACTGACCACGAGAGTGAGTGCTGCAAAGATTACCAGAAGCTTGGGTACGAATGTAATGAATGAAGTTGCCGCGGCGCTGTAACCCGCGTCCGGACGTCTCAATGGATTTGAGAACGCATCAGTCATCCCGGCCCCCCTGTTGATCAATGAGTTCTACTCCGGCTAATGACTTGAGTGACCGGCGCTGACTAAAAATGATAGATGGCGGCAGAGGATGCCGCGCCCACTAAGCTACCGGCACCCACTGCCACGTTCCGCGCGTAGCTGAAGGGAACGTAGACGATGTCATCCGCCTGCAGCTGGATATCCGGCTGCTTTCCTTTCTCCATAGCACTCAGTTGCAATGGAATCTCGACGTGGCTTCCATCAGGTTGCTTGCGAATCAGCCGGGCGTGGGAGGGAACAGCGTTGGGCGGTGTTCCTCCGGCAAGAGAAATGGCCTGAACCGCAGATAGCTTTTGGTCGTTGGTGACCATCGCGAAACCGCCCGGCCGGTTCACATCGCCCAGGATGTACACGACATCCGCCTTGGAAACAAGGACAGTGTCGCCAGGGAATACGGATACACTGCCGTCAAGAGCGGCATTGGCGGAGTTTGAGACAACGAATGTGATCCGCTCCGCGCTGGCGTGCCGCTGGATGGTCACTTTTCGATCGGCGAGATCGGTTAACCCGCCGGCTAAGGCGAGAACATCAAGAATGGGTCGAGGTGTGCCGATCGGGTAGTTTCCCGGCGAATGCACTTGACCCATTACAGTTACGTTCTGTGTAGCTGTCTGCTCCGTCACCACGCTGACATGGGGTGTAAGCAAATAATGGCCCTCGACCAAAACCCGCTCGATGGCGAGCGCAGCCTCGGGAGGAGCAAGCCCGGCGACGTGCACAGTTCCGCCAAGAATCAAAGTGAAGGTACCTGCATCGGTCACTCGGGCGCTTTGCTCTAACTCTGCCGCTTCCAGAACCTTTACGTGCAGCAGGTCGCCAGGTCCTATGGTCAGGCTTTCGGTTTGCGCCCCGCAGGAGGCCGCGCAACAGAATAAGAACAACAACGATTTGACCGCTTTTATCATGCCATCATCCCTGCTGGTACTCATACTTCTTGCCACCGTAGTAACCGTAGTAGCCGTAGTAGGCGGAAGAACGGCGGGTCACAAAATTGAGTAGAACT
>CAVUWQ010000034.1:0-175345 GCA_963745105.1 uncultured Acidobacteriaceae bacterium | reverse complement strand
CTCATAAGTCATTATGTGGGAAGTAATCGTGAACGCCCGGTAAGTGAGTTGGCGATTATGCACTCGTTGAACACGGGGCAACGGAATCCATTCTTCCATTGAAGCGCGTTATGAATAACGATCCGCGCGGTTCGTGTTCGCAAACAGAGTGACGCGGGTGCCGCACAGTCGCCACAAAATGAGCGATCGAGTGAGGTATCGCGCGGCCGGGCCGCTTCCCGGACGAAGTCATCCGTTGGCGGCCACAGCCCGCTCTTTCGCGGGATGTTGAAGCAACTGAGATCGCATTGCGGCTGAAAAGGCCGCTGTTATAATGGCGCGAGGTTGCAGTGGTCCTTCTTCCTCCGCCATGTCTCTGATTCGATTCGGGGAATTTGAGCTCGATGAGCAAACTCTCGAGCTGCGCAGGAACGGGTCGCCAACCCGCATTCAGCAGCAGCCGGCGCGGGTCCTTGCGTTTCTCCTGAATCATCGCGGCACCCTGGTGACCCGCGAACAAATCCGGGTGGCTATCTGGGGCGAGGAGACCTTTGTCGATTTTGAGCAGGGATTGAACTTCTGCATTCGGCAGATACGCCTGGCGATCAACGATCAAGCTGGTCACCCCAGGCATATTGAGACCCTTCCGCGCCTCGGTTACCGCTTCATTTCGCAGATCGAAAGGAGTGGGCATCATGGGCCTGAGCCAGTAAAGAAGCGGCTTCGCATCGCAGTGGTCCCCATCGAGGATCTTTCGGGACAGTCAGAAACCTATTTCGCCGCAGGGTTGACTCAGGACCTGATCTCCGCGCTTTCGCGTATTGATCCAGGGCAGCTTCGCGTGACGGTGGTTCCCAAACTTGAAGGCGGCGATGCTTCCGCGGCACATATCGATCGCCTGCAGCGCGAGTTGCATCTGGATTATCTGCTCCGCGGGTCGGTGAGACGCTCTGGCAATACGTTACGGATCAGCGCACAATTGCACGACCTCTGCGACAAGAGCGTTCTTTGGTCAGATACATACGATCGCAAATGGGATGACCTGCTAGCCGTGCAAGAAGAAGTGACGCAGCGCGTGAGTGAGAGCTTAGCGCTGGAACTCTTTCCCAGTGTCGCTGTCGGTTCGCGCAAATATTCAAGGTCGTCAGCTGCTTACGATGCCTATTTGAAAGGCCGCTTCTTCTGGCACAAGATGACGGCGGAAGCGATTCAACGGAGCATGTCGTACTTTCATGAGGCGCTCTCACTGGATGCTGGATTTGCGCCCGCCTATGCGGGGCTGGCTGACTGCTACGCCCAGATGGGGTCGGTTCGAGTGGGTCAGATGAGGCCGCTGAAAGCGGTCGCGCATGCGCGTTCCCATCTGCAGCGGGCGTTGGACCTGGATGAGACGCTGGCCGAAGCGCACTGCACCCTCGGCTTGATCAAAAGCTGGTATGACTGGGACTGGATCGGTGCAGGACGAGAGTTCCAGGCTGCACTCGGACTGGATCCGAGCCAGATTGCCGCATTGATCTGGCAATCCCTCTATTTCTCCGCCACAGGGGAAAATCAAGAGGCAATTCGCTCGATGGAACGAGCGCGGGAGATTGAACCGCTGTCCTGCAGCGTCAATCTTTATCTCGGGGCGGCCCAATCCCACGCCGGACAATACGATCTTGGTCTTCGGCAAGTGCAGCAAAGCATCGAACTGGATCCGAACTATTACAGGTCGTACTTTTTTCTGGGTAGAACCCTGAGTACGATCAACCGATACGGCGAGGCGATTGCGGCCTTTGAAAAGGCGCTATCGCTTACACCAGATAACCTCGAGTCGCTTGCTTTTTTGGGGGCAACCCTGGCAGCAACGGGCGAACGCCAGCGCGCGCTCGAAATCGTAAAGAAACTGAGGGTGGCGGAGGACAGAACTGAACCCGCTGTTCTGATCGCGGCGGTTTACGCCAGGCTCGAGCTGGCCACGGAAATGTATGAGTGGCTGGAACGAGCAGTTACGCTGAGGTCGACGCCGATTTACATTGTGCTTCTCAGCGAAGAATTCCGCCCGTACCGGGTGGATTCGCGATATCACGGCTTCCTGGCCTCGATTGGCCTAAAGGAGCTGGCACGAGCCTAAGCGGCCGGGAGGATGTTCTGGTTGAAGCGAAAGAAGTTGTCAGGATCATACTTTTTCTTGAGGCCGGCGAGCCGCGCATAGTTAGCCCCGTAGGAGGCTTTGACCGCTGACGGTCCTTCCTCTCCCAGATAATTCACATACGCATCGGAGGCCCCAAAGCAGCTCAACATCGATGCGAAACCCTCAGCCCAGCCAATGCATTTCTCAGCCATCGCCGGATCAGTCCACGCAGGCATGATGTTGATACTGTAATGAACACGACGAAGACCGAACGCTGTCTGTGAGACCGGCACCCGGCTGGCAGCGCCGTGCATGTGCTCGATGACCACCTGTGACTGCTCGGTCGGCAAGGTTTCCGTGTAATCAACGATGGCCCGGATCGCATCGTCGGTCAGTTCGCGAAGGAAGGGGCATTTGAAGTAATAATGCTGGCCAGCTGGGGCCGCAAAGTCGAGCATAGTTTGAATCTCGGTGTATTTCTTCTCACCAACCAGATCGGCCGCAGGCGCGGATGAAAGATAGAACTGCCTGCACGCCGCGGCGCCATCCGCATCCGATCCGCTGTGACACAAAGCAATTGCCACCATCGGCTGGCCGTGCCCCACGAGGAGCGCGGCATATGCGGTCAATTCATCAGCCGCACGTGAGGTGAGGTCGCGATACTGGCGAAGCAGGTCGAAGGCAGCCGGACGCGGGTACAGCACGATGCCGCCATGTACGGATCCCAGCTCGTGCAGCCGAAACTCGAGTGCCGTTACGATTCCGAAGTTGCCGCCACCGCCGCGAATGGCCCAGAACAGATCTTCATGGTTTGTGGCATTCACGGAGAGGTGGTCGCCGTCGGCGTTGACGACGTCCGCGGAGAGGATGTTGTCACAGCTTAGGCCGTGCTTTCCCATAAGCCAGCCAATGCCGCCACCGAGCGCGAGGCCGCAAACGCCGGTGGACGAGATTACACCGCCGGTTGTAGCCAGCCCGAATTTCTCGCTTTCGCAATCGAACTCGCCCCAGGCTGCGCCGCCCTGAGCCAATGCGGTTTGACGGCTAGGGTTGATTTCAACATGTTTCATCAGGGAGAGGTCAATCATCATCGCTCCATTTGCCACGGACTTGCCGGCGACGCTGTGGCCGCCACCTCGAACCGAAGCCGCGATTCCCTGTTCGCGCGCGAAACGAACGGACTGAATGACATCGGCAATACTGGTAGGCCGAACGATGACGGACGGACTGCGGTCGATCATGCCATTCCATACGCGGCGCCTGCGGTCGAATTCCTGATCATTTCCTGCAAGGACCGGGCTGTTCAGCCTTCGACGCAGCCCAGCCAGTTGCCCGACAGAGAGGCTTTCTGTCCGTTCATTCATGCCAAGGAGACTACCGCATTCTCGTGTGTACCGAAATGAGTTTTCGATGAGTTGGGCACGGCCGCTGAACTCAGGCTCAACTCATGGCTAGCTCATTGTGTCCAGAGGGAAAGTGCCACAGACTCACCTCGCATCACCCTCCGGAGCAGGAGCGGAATGTGGCAAGATCCGCGCCTGAGGAGACAAGAGAAGGATCACACCATGAATCGAGACCTCATGAACGCAGAAACAGCATTCGTATTCACCTCGGACGGCAGGTTGCGGGCACGGCTTTTCCGCGGCAGCTTGGCTCTGCTGGCCGCCGTCTGCCTTTTGATACTCCCGCCTAGCGCCAAAGCGGCTTGCGGAAGCTTCGGTGCACAGGGCTTGAACAACTCCATTAAATTGCCCGTCATTGCCCAGGCTGAGCTCGACTTCCCCGCACACATAGAGCGAGTCGATCAGCCGATCGTTGGCCTGTGGCATGTGACATATACCAACAGCGCCGATCAATCAACCTTCAACGACACCTTCGATACCTGGCACAGCGACGGCACGGAGTTTGAAATCGCGTTTCTGGCGCCGGCGGGCGGCAATGTGTGTGCAGGAGTGTGGAGACAGACAGGATTGCGGAGCGTAACTCTGCATCACGTGGGCTGGCTCTTCGATCCATCCACTCCGACGGCCACTGCAACTAACATTTTCACTCTGGACGAGAACGTCACGGTAGCCCGGGACGGCGCATCGTACAGTGGCAGCTTCACGTTCAAGATATGGAACCTGGACGGAACGCCCACAAAGGTTGAGGTGCAAGGCACGATTGCCGCAACGCGAATTACGTCAAATTGACGATCGGTTCTTCTTCGTCGATGTGGTCACCGGTCGACGCGAGTAAGTTCGCGTCTGCCGGTGGCTGCGCATTGAGCACGAGGCCCAGCCTGAGCGTTCGTCCGAGCCCGCTCGATCATCGCCGATGTCATGTCGATCCCGATGGCGCGGCCGGCCAGCCCAACCATCTTCGCCGCCAGAAACACATCCAGGCCTCCACCCGAGCCGAGATCAAGCACGACTTCGCCAGGTCTCAGATGCGCCGTAGCCGTGGGATTCCCACAGGAAAGGCCCATGTTGGAATCGGCTGGAATCGAGGTGAGTTCTTCTGCGGTATAGCCGAAGGCCTCAGCAACGGCCTGCACCCCTGCGTGATCGTTCGATAAGTTGCTTTCTGCGACCGCTCCGTACTTCGACTTCACCGAATCCAAAAGCTGCTCTGACATGTTTCCCCTCACATCCGCTTAGGAGAATATATGCATTGCTATCGTATTCGTCAATGCGTATATATATAACATGCCCAAGCAAACATTCAATGTCGAGCGATTCTTTCAGGCTCTTGGCGACAACACGCGGTTGCGTCTCCTCAACTTGATGGGACGGCAGGAAGTTTGCGTCTGCTACTTCGTGGAGATTCTCGGCAGCCCTCAGCCGAAAATCTCACGGCATTTGGCTTACCTGCGCAGCGCAGGGATTGTCGCCGCCCGGCGCGAGGGAAAATGGATGCATTATCGGATCGTGATGCCTGCGCACATTGGGGCCGCGCAAATCCTCAAACAAACTCTTGACTGGCTGAAAGAGGAAAGGGCGATGCAGGCTGATCGCACGCGCCTTACCAAAGCCTGCTGCTCTCCATCGAAGTACGCATCGCTCGACGGCGCTCCCCTTCCGGCAACGATTCAGGAAAACTGCTGCGAGGCCTGCTAATGTCTACCGCTCCCTTGACGCAAGGCCAGATTTGTACCCCGGCTGCCCGCAGGAAGCTCTCTTTTCTGGATCGTTTCCTGACCTTATGGATCTTCCTGGCGATGGCGATTGGAGTTGCGATCGGCCACTTCATTCCTTCTTCGGCAGTCTTCGTCAACCGCTTTCAGACCGGCACAACGAATATTCCTATCGTGGCGATTCCCCATATTTGTGCCTCGATTGGGTTTCTGAGAACTGAGCTTGGAGTACAAATTCGGGCTCGGTTGGCACTTTGAGCAACGATTGAGCTGTGTAGCCGTTACGGCTACAATAATAAACAGAGGTGCATCATGCGGCAGGTTCCGCTGCGCGAATTCAGAATTCGAGGGGAAAAGGCGCTTGCATCTGTCCCAAAGGGAGAAGTCGTTCTTCTTTCCGGACAGAAAGGCCCAGTCTATTATCTCGTTCCGGTTCAGGGAGATCTTGCGATCGGCGACAAGGAACTGCGTCGCGCGATGGCAATGGCCAGTCTTCAGGAGAGTTGGCGTTACGCAGAGAAACAAGGCTTCGACAAGGTTTCCGAAGACGAGATCGATGAAGAGATTCGCAAGGTTAGGCAACAAAAACCGAAACGCAAAGTCTCGCGATGAGACTGGTTGTACTGGATACGAATGTCATTGTCTCTGCGGGGATCAAACGGGATAGCTTCCCTGCCCGGATTGTTCGGAGCGCCATTCAAGAGGCGAACATCCAAGTTGCCGTGAGTCCTTCCATCGTTGCGGAATACCGGCGGGTCTCCCGATACTCCAAATTCGCGCAATATGATTTTCCTCCAGAATGGCTGGAGTTCCTGATCGAAAGCGCGCTGCGGTTCCCGGACGGGGCATCCTGGCCACATTCATTGCCCGATCCGGATGACTTAATTTTTCTCTCCCTGGCAAAGACAACCGGCGCCTGGCTTATCACCGGCAATCTTAAACACTATCCCCCTCGGTCAAGAGGGGGCGTTATCGTCCGCAGTCCGGCGGAGTATGTAGCCATGCTGGATGAGACCACCTGAACTGAAGGGCGGAGGGGCCTACCATCCGGGGAAATGGCGGTGCTCTGAAGAACGAAACCAAATTCCCGGGGCTGAGATTTCCGGAGCGATAGTTTATTTAACAAGTCGAGTCGGCCTCACCCGCGGCCACAGGATTAGTCTTAACGCAGGAGGTTTCATGGGTACGAATGCAATACTTGCCGCGATCGACGAAGAGATCGTGTATGGAGCCTGTGCGGCACACAAACTAACAGTTTTTGGCACTCCCCGCGCGTTACTCACAGCAACAGCGTACAGGTAAATGGCAGCGCTGTCGGGTTTAAACCCGGGACGGTTCTCTACTAAATATGGATCAATCGCGGTCACATCTGAAGTTATTTCAACTCATCTTATGCCTGGGCTCATGCGTGATGGTTGTTGCTCAAAGCTCTACGGTCAGCAGCTCTCCAGGGTACGGCTCAATTAAGGGAGTCGTCGTTGAAAGCGACGATCGACCTCTTAAAGGCGCGACCGTCTATGTGCTTCCAGCCCTAGATATGCGCCACCAACTGAGAGCACAAACAGATGCCGACGGCAAATATTTGATTGCTGGTGTTCCAATAGGCGAAGCCTATATTAGCGTATTCGATGAGGATAAAGGGTACCCTTACAACTTCTTCTCGTTTTTCCAAAATCCTGGGCAAGAGACTCATAAGTTTGTCATTTCGCATCAAGGCGAAACGGCAGAAGTCAACTTTAAATTGGGAAGAAAAGCAGGACGTCTTCAAATTGAAATTCTCGACGATGATGGCTCACCCATCACCCAGACTGCCGATCTTATTTTTACGAGACCCGATGTTCCGGGATATTACAGGCTCGCAGCCGGTAACACAGCATCTCTACTAGTTCCTCCAGTGAAATTTCATATCGCCGTCAATGTCCCCGGCTTCAAGCAATGGAACTACGAGAACAAAAAGACTGGCGGGTTGATACAGCCGAGGCCGGCAGAGACCGTCAAAATGACAGTGCGCTTGATTCGGGACGAGAAGTGATTTGAGGCAATCTCCGCGGTCCTTAAATCTTAAAGACCTTGGAGTGCTCGGCTTGCTTTGTTCCAGTGAGAATCGCAGAGACGGAGGAGTAAAGGGCCTGCCGCTACCTACGATCTGACGGAAGAACTCCGCATTTTTCCTGTCTGGTAGAGCCCCCATGCGGAAGGCTTACTTTCTATCCCTGCTGCAAATACAGTGTGAGCGTCCGGTGTGACTTTCAATTACCCACACGTTGTCGAGAGCGTATCTGGCGCACTCTGTAACAACAGTCAGAAAACAAGACTGACAGATCGAGTCATAGCTCTCATCAGAATTCAGGCGGCGCTGAAAATGAGTTCCTGGTGGTTCGTCCATTGGCTTCAGCGTCCAACCTTCACTCGCAATGATGGTACGTGTCCGAAATAACCTCTAGAGCAACGCATTCGCCGAGTCGAGTGACTCGCCCCACAGGAAGCGGGTCATGTCATCTGCGGGATCTCCGACCTGGTTGTGCACGCCGGTCCGAATACGGGCGATGATCTTCTTCGCCTCCCCCGAGACCCTTTCGCTTCCCAGCAAATAATTGAGCATCATGAGCGCCTGGTAGTCGCGTGGCGTTTGGTCCTCAAACCAATCGATCTGAACGAGGAACTCTCGGGCGTGCATCAATACGGCTCTGAGATCTTCTTTGGTCTCGACGGGCGCCTCAGGTTCATAGAGGGCGAGCACCACTTGGCTTGGTACATCGACCCGTTTGATCGGAATGCGAAATAGCCCCAGTTGCCTGGCGCAGAGGGAAGCGTTTCCTGTCTTTCACCATTATTCCCATTCCGATGTAGCTAGCCTAAAAGATCCCTGAACCAAACGATGTAGAACAGACGAAAGTGCTTTTATCGCAGTCTTTTCCGGTCTTGATAAGGCTGATCTCTTTAACGATCTGGGTGCCGTCCGGCCAGGTCCTATTCTTCTTAAAGAAGTTGAACGCTGCAGGAGCGATGTATGTATCCATCACTTGAGGCGTCGTAATCTGGGAGCCGTCAAGAACGCTACGTCCGTTGGGCTTGATTCGGGTGCCTACATGTTCCCATTGCCGATAGCCGGCGGGAAGGCGAAGGCTTCCGTCCTCTTCGAAAACTGCGGAGCGGACAGGAGATGCCGCTTCCGATTGAAAAGCCAGCACGTGATTTCTCATCCAGCCCCCGGTCACGCCAATCATGGCTACCAAGGCGGCAAGAGCTCCCACGGTAATTCCTACCAGGCGGCGACGAATCGTGGCTCTTAACAGCCTGATATTGATCATAGAAAGCTCCTGTCCAAATATCCGTTCGATCTTTCATGCGGCTGGTTGTCGAATCGAGAATCTACGATATTATGATCGCCGTCTGCAGGAGCGCTCGGTACCCTATAGAACACGGGGCTGGACCTTTATTTTTCTACAGGTTCTTCTCTACGTCGACAATACAGCCGGGACCTCAAGTTGCCCGGGAACCGCATCAAGCAGAACAACTGCCAATTGCAGTTCCCCGGAAGGAGACTATTCGCTACGAGTCGCCTCGAACAGAAACCAGCCACGCCGTTGGGCCTCGTCGATCCAGTTCTCGAGTAGACTGGCCGAAGCTATATCTCCCGCTTCGTCGCAGAGAGTATGAGCCGCACGCATTCGCAAAACGAATGCCTTCTCTTCTGACAGTGGCTACGTTCAGCGATGTGCCGGTGAGGAAGATCATGGGTCCAAAACGTTTCTCGCGCTCTCTGAGGCGCGCCGCCAGAAAATCAGGTATCCATGTTTCCAATGGCTTCTGTGTTTTATGCATGCGCAGAAAGACGTTATTGCCATGCAGTCGCTTCGAGGTATCGAACAGGCAGACGTCGCTGATCCTAAGGCCGGTATAGATAGATAGATAGCAGGATGAAGTCGCGAACATCTTCTCCGCCCCATGGTCTTGCACCTGGTCCGCCCGCCACCGGCGGTCCAATCTGATCGCAGGCCTTATACATCCGAACTAACTCGTCATCAGTGTAGGGTGTTCTGTTCGCCGAGTTCGATACGCCTTTCGGCGCCTCAAGGTCTTCGGAAATGTTCTCGGTGATCCACTTCCGCTTGAGTGCGAACTTCACGAACGCGCGCAGCATGCCGAGCTTGTTGCCCTTCGACCGCGCTTTGCCGGGGACCGTCGTGTAGAAACGATCCGCATCGGCAATAGTCAATTGGTCGGTGTAGACAATCCCCTTCTGCGCTGTAAAGGCGAGAAACTGGCGATTGAACGTTCTGTATTTCTTCAGGGTTGAATCGAGGATTTCCCGGGTCTGGGCTCTTGTGTAGAAAGCCTTCAACGCATCTTCGATGGTGATCCGATGAGGTGGTTGGGTGTCAGGTCTTGATGCCGGAGATGGCCGGCCTTCCCACGAAGCAATAACGATCCTCGCCTGATCCCATTCCCATGTGCCTGTGCTTTGACGGATGCGCTTTCCGTTAAGAGTGCCTGCGCCAAATAGCGGACAGTCACAACGCTTGAACCCCTTGCGCCTTTCGTCAAATTCGCCTGAACGCGAGTCTTCGGGATGCCCTGCGCGGCACTCTCTGCGATGACGGCGATAGAGTTGGATGGCCAGGGGGAATTTGTATTCCGATGTGGCCCGACAAAGCTACAAAAATCGCTTAAGTAATTGATTTAATTATGGTGCCCGGAGGGGGACTTGAACCCCCACGGCCTTGCGGCCTGCGGATTTTAAGTCCATTTTCGACCCCTTCAGCGCAAAGACTTTAGCGCGAATCGCCAATAATGACGTGGGTTGCGCATGCATCATGGTGCAAGAGAGTGCATCAATTCCCGGTACAGATGGCGACTAAAATGGCTACCTAATTGGCGGGACTGTGCACTCCGGCTTCCACATCCAGTTAAAAGCATAGTGTGGTCTAAACTTGTGAGCCTTGACAAGCCGTGTCTAATGGGTGCGGGGGCGTCGGTCTCGGCGGCATTCCCGAAAACCCAGCGACATGCGTGGTACATTGGGCGCAATTGTGCGAAAAGTTTTGGCCAACCTCGTGGCACTCGCAAGCCTCACAGTCGCGATTTCCTGTCCTCTCAATCTAATTGCCGGGCAAGCAATACCGAGCGAGAAACCTTCCGCTGCAACAGCGGAACCGAACCCCTGCACAAGCCCGAATGGCATCAGTCCCAAGTCGGACAGGTGGTATGCGGCTCTCCACAGTTCTGAATGGTGGGTGGTGATTATTGCCGCCATCACAGCATCAGTCGTCTGCTGGCAGTCTTGGGAGACGCGCAAGTCCGCCGCCGCCGCTCTGTTGAACGCCCAGGCTGTCATCAACTCTGAACGCCCCTGGATTGTGGCCGTTCTTGAGGCGGTTAAAGGCCCGATGGGCGGGTTCAATGTTCGGGTCAAAAACAAAGGACGAACACCCGCGATGATCCTCTCTGCCCACTTAGGCTGTGTTGTGGTCAAGAACGTTGCGGCGCTTCCTAAAGAGGCTCCCGGCGGCGTCGGAAGCCTATTAGAAAATCGCATTGTGACGCCGGATGAAACAGTTTGGGTGGTTTGGTTCGATGATAGGACCTTGAGAAATATCCTCAAAACGGCGCTTCCCGACGCCATTGAGGGCACGCAGATTTTCGTATTCGGGAGAATTGTGTATGTCGATCTGTTGAATGCTCCTTCCGGTTCGCAACACGAAACGCGATGGATGTACCTTTACCAGCGCCCTGTCGGGGAGGAAAGCGATTCGCTCATCGACATTGAAGGCGTTGGGGTGCCGGATGAATACGTCCGATACACCTAGCCGATCAACGGATAGCCAGCCGGGAAATCACGCGTTCATACACTGAACGCGGAATACGAATGCTCCGATAGCTGCGCTTGTGCATCGTCTCTTTCCGCTCCAAGACGATTACGCCCGGTTCCCGCTCGAATAGACGTGTCACCGTCTGGCGGGAGAGTCCCGTAAGCTCGGAAACCTCCCGCATGTTGTAAACCTGTTTATCCGTCACGCAGCAGGGCACTGAAGCCGGGCTTTCAACTCTTTAGACATGCGGCGGCGCTGTCTGTCTGTGAGGGGTACGAGTAAGACCGGGCGTATGAATCCCGAGATTATGGCGAGACCATAGGCCTTCCAAAAGTCCATGAGATCACGATGGGTTGGCAGTTCGATGCGTGCGGGCGAAACGGTGCGCGCGCGGAAATAAGTCATTGGGTATCCTCTTTCTGGTGTGGGGGATTGAGTTGAAAAGGATTATTACCCAAACGAAATAATCAAGCAAGTAATTTATTTTCAATCATATACGTCCAAATTAAACGTCCATATTAGCCGTCCAAATCGCACTTCAATCTGCCGTGGGCGCGAGCTATCTAAGTCCAATTCCGCTATTGGGATTTTTCGCTAGGTCGCTCTTTAGGCGGTAGAGTTTCCGCATTTTTTCCTTCTTGTCCTCGTAAGTCGCCGGGTCACTCTGATGGGCGTTTTGGCGGCAATTACCGTTTTTACAAAAGAGCTGATCTAGTCGACTTGCCGCATAGAACCACTCACGGCACCATTGGCACCGCTTGATACGCCCCGGGTCCAACGAGAGCAGGAGCATGACCGCCGTACATTCCTCGCGGTCCGTCCCCGGCGCTGGGATGTATACAAGGCCATCTGAGCCGATCACAGCAGAGAACCTATACCGGCCCACTATCGCATTTAATTCCATCCGCGTGCCCCGTGTGGGTTTATGCGTTAACAAATCCAGGACGCGTCGTGCGTGTGGCATCTGGCCAATCCGGTATATGACCCCTGCGAAGTCCGCTTCTACTTCCACCATCCGGATCGCTTTCTGTTTCTTCTTACGCATAATCACAATTCTCCGTAATAAGAATACATGTATTAATTGGGGAACATCTATGTGAAAGTTGAAAATGTAAGGAGCAACGATGAGAGTGCTGGACAAGGAAGAGCAACTAGTATGGGACGCGCAGCTTTCGGTTTGCATTATGGGGAACGGCGACGGCACGGAATTCGAGCTGCTGAACAATGGGCCGGAGCCCGCGCTGACAGATGAATTCCTGGCCGACCTCAAGAGCCGTGGGCTTGAATATCTCGGCGTTATCGGAATTGTCGATGGCCGCGTCCGCGTCGCCCTGGCCGAACCCCTCGACGCCGATGTCATCACCCTTCTTTCTGCTGCCTTTGTCCGGCACGCAATGGCTGTCTTCCAAGACCGCTTGCGGGTGAAGCTGAAGAGCACAGACGCCGCCGTGCAATGGTGCCGCAGTCTCTTCGAGAAGCCGGACACGCGGCCCAACGCATAACTCGCCCAACGCCATTCGGCAGAAGAGGACATCATGATTCGCCCGCTAACCATACTTTCGCGCTCACCATTTTGGGCCATCCAGCCCGAAGCCATCACTGGCCTAATCAGCATCGCGCTTCGTCCCGACGCGAGCCATTCATGGATTGCAGCCAAGCCATCATTCAAGGGGCGGGGAAGTGACAAGGTGGCGATCATCCCCATCCAGGGAGTGTTATCGAAGGACGGCCCCGAGTGGTTCGGGACAAGCTACGACACCATCACTAGCGCAGCAGAGCGCGCGGCGGAAGACCCGGACGTTAAACACATCGTGCTTTCGGTCGATTCCCCAGGCGGGGAAGTGACCGGACTGCCCGAGACGGCGGCGGTTATCGGGCAAGTGGCGAAGCACAAGCCCGTTTCCGCCATCGTCGAAGGGACATCGGCGTCGGCGGCATATTGGCTGACGAGCCAAGCCCGCGATGTGACGCTGACGCCGAGCGGCGAGGTCGGTTCCGTGGGCGTCCGCATGATGCATGTGGACATCAGCAAGATGCTAGAAAACGAAGGGTACAAGATCACAGAGTTGTCCTCCGGCATGTTCAAGACCGAATGGTCGCCATATAAGCCGCTGACGGATGAAGCCGTCGCGGATATGCAGCCCAGGCTCGAAAGCGTCCATCAGGACTTCTTGAACGCCGTGACGAGCGGTCGCGGGCCGCGTGCCTCTGAGGACATCAAGACCCAGCGTTTTGGCGAAGGTCGCATGTTCTCTGCGAAGGACGCGCTGTCCCACGGCCTAGTTGACCGGCTTCAATCCACCCACGATTTCTACAAGGCAGTTCTGCCAACCCAAGAGGAAGACGCTACAAGGGGGCCGTTCGGTCTTTCGCGTCGCCGCCTAGAAATAGAGCGCCAAAGGTTTGTTTAAGTGCTTCCTGAGTCACAAAGGGCTTGGGACATTCGCGATAGCAGCACCTGCACTGCCGGGATGATAGACGCGAGCGTACGACTGCGTTCTGGGGAGAAACGCAGATTTCAGAATGGAGAATTTTTTTTTATGAAGCTTTTCGACATGAAGCATGAGCGCAAAGCGGCGCTTGACAAAGCGGACGCGACTCTCAAAGCTGCCGAAGCCCAACAACGCCAAATGACAACGTCAGAGCAGGAGATTTACGACCTCTGCATGACGACGGTTAAAGTCCTCTCTCCCCAGATTTCGTCAATCGAGAGTGCCAATACACTCCCCGGCCTCTTCAAGGCATTCGGCGGCATTGGCCTAATGGGCGGCGGCGTTCCCGATGAAAATCCGGCGCTCAGGCAGCCCGCCGCGCTCGCCCCGCACTTTGGGGCGACGCGCAATCCCGAATATGCGAAGGCATTGCACGCTTTCCTCAGCACGGGCGGCAAAGCCCACGGTGAGGAGCTGGTAGCGGGCTCGGACGGCGCGGGCGGATACTATGTTCCCGGCTCAGAGCTGTTCACGCGACAGCGTCTTGCCAACGGGACTTTCCCGAGAATGAGCGCGGCTATGTATGAAGGCTCGGAGGGCAGCTCGGATGGGTCAGGTGGATATGCGATCAGCGTTCCGACCTGGGACCAGATTGTCCCGCTTGCGCTACCGGACCTTGGTATCTTTGATGCCTCGCTTGTTGTCCCGACTGCGACAGACATAAAGATTCCGCAACAGGCGAGTTTGGGCACGTCTGCGCTCAAGTCTGAATCCACCGGCACGATTGCCACCTTCGGCGGCGCCGACCCAACGCTAGGCCAAATTACGCTCACCGCGTACATGGCCGGTGCGCTAAGAATGGCCTCCTGGGAGCTATTGGCTGATGTGCAAACCTTTCAGCAGTTCATTGTCGACGATTTGCTGAAGGGTCAGCGCATCCTCGAAGATCAGCTACTCGCCACAGGCACAGGAAGCGGCCAGCCGCAGGGCGTTTTCGGAAACACGGGCACCGGAACCGGCAACGCGTACCAGTTCACCGGGGCAGCCGCCGACGGCCAAACACTGCTTAACTCGCTCTTCGATGTGACATCGACGCTGAAGGGCGCGTATCAAGCGGGTGCGGGCTGGATCATGAGCCGTGCAACTGGACTCACGATCCGGCGTGCACAGATGCAGACTAACCTGTTTGTCCCCGTCGCTACTGTGGACGCGGACGGCACGGAAAGAATCCTGGGCAAGCCGGTCCATTACGACGTGAATGCCCCGGCTCTTCCCACCGCTACCACGGCGGGTGTGGTTCCCATCCTTTACGGGGACTTCAAGCAAGGGTATATCGTGGGCGTTCGCGGAGGAGCCGGAATCAATATCAAGATTCTGGACCAACCTTGGGCAAGCCAAGGGCAGTTGGGCATCTTGGCCTATCGCCGTCTCGATGGCCGTGTCCGGCGCTCAGAAGCAATCCAGGCTGTAACCATTTCACACAGCTAAGAATTGCGGGGAAACATCGAACCCGCGTCAGTCGGGCCGCTCACGGTCCCTGCAACCACCTTGGCCGGTGGGGTCAAAGCTGTGAGCGGGCAACTGATTCCTGATGAAGACCCAGCTCCGATACGTGGGGAGCGCGCCGGAGCTGGGTCACTTTTTTGAAAGAAGGTAACTCGTGACTACTCCCGTATGGATTCTCTCCGTCGATCTACAGACCAAAACAGCGACGTTTACGTCCGGCATGGCCGATGCTGCGCGGTCAGCTCGTGGCGCGTTCTCTGAAATCAGGAGCGGCGGCAGTGAGATGGGCCGGGAGCTGGGCGGCAGTATGATGGAAGCCCGCCACGGCGTAATGCTGTTGGGTGAAGAGTTCGGCATCCATCTGCCCAGGGCGCTTACAACGTTCATCGCGAGCATTGGTCCGGTTGGTGCGGCGATGGAAGCGGCCTTCCCGTTCCTAGCTATCGCAGTGGGCGCGACCCTGCTAATTGAAGCTCTCGTCAAGGTCCACGAAGCTGGGGAGAAGCTGACCGACGATCAGGTCAAGTTCGGCACGGCAGTCCAGAACAGCTTCAACCAACTGGAAGAAAAGATACTGACGGCGCAGATTCGCTCGGACGAGCTGCGCAACGATCATCTCGGCGCGCTCCGGTTACAGCTTGAGCTGATTGACCGGCAGAGCATGAACGAGCTAGTTAAGTCGCTTGAAGAGGTCGCCAAGGCCTCCGATACCGTCTTCGGGGACTTGAAGAGCCACTGGTATACGTTCGGCATCGGCGCGACCGGGGCGAAACACGCCCTTGACCAATTCCAGATACAGTATGACGATTTGCTCGCGAAGGGTAAGGACAAGGAAGCCGCCGACCTCTTGAGAGGGACGCGGGACTCGGCGGAACGTGTCCTCGAATTGCAGAAGCAAGCCGCAGCCGGAGCTGGGAGTCTGACCAGCGCCCCGAAAGAAGGAACCGACCACTACGCGGCGATGCAAGCCGAGCTTGAGTTAAAAAAGAGCGGCGTCGGCTACACCGAGAAGGAAGTCCAAGCGCAAGAGACATTAGTCAACGCGCTGAACGCCCAGGTTCATGCGCAAGGCTTGGTCGCCGAGCTGAAGAAACAGGAAAGCGACAACGCGACCCGGCAGGTCGGCAATGAAGCCGCAGCACAGACATCGGCGCGCGCCCGTGATGCCGCGCAGAGTCAATTGCGGATGGGTGAGCAAGCCATCGCGGCTGACCGCGCGGTCGCCAACGAGCGGTTGCAAGTCACTAGGGCGAGCATCGCGGCCCGGCTGGACGAGGAGCTTTCGTTTGCAGCCCGTGAGCGCGATGTTCAAGCGGCGGCGAACCAAGCGGAAATCGCGGCGTTGGACAAGTCGAGCAAGGACTACACAAACCAGCTCGCCTCGCTGCACAACAAGTCCCTTGAAATTGAACAGAGCTATCAGACCCAAGTCACAGAGCTGAAGGCGAAGTCCGCAGCAGCTCAAGCCGCTGAAGACCTTCGCAACTCGCAAGAGGCGGAACGGGAAGCAATCGATGCGACGCGGCAAGGGTCTGCGGAGCGCCTAGCAGCGATTAACGCGGCGATCCAAGCCGAGGCAGCGGCTAACCTGCAAGACACCCAGCGCTATCGGGAGCTGCTAGGGCAGAAGGTAGAAGTCACCCGGCAGATGTCGGAAGAGCAAGCCCAGCAAAGCGCGGAGGCTGGGCGCATTGAAGCCGACAACGCGGTCAAGATGGGTGACCTTGCCGTTGCCGCCGAGAAAGAGGCCAATGAGAAGGCGAACAGCATTCGGCTCGTCAGCGATCAAGAACGGGTGGCCCAGGAGACTCGGCTTGCAAATGAAGAATATGAGATCAAGCGGGCCGCACTGGAACGCGAACTCACCGCGCTCGACACCTCTGGCAAAGACTATCTGAACAAAAAGACGGAGCTGCTTGACCGGGAAAAGCAATTACAGCGGCAGCACGAAAACGAGCTGACAACGATTCAGGATCAAGCGACGAAGACACGCAACCAGATGATTCTCTCCGCGCAGGAAACCTTTGTGAGTTCGGTATCGCGCGGGCTATCCCAGGTCATCATGGGGCACGAATCGATGGCCAAGGCGATGGCACAGATGGCCAACTCCGTCGTTTCAACCATGCTTGAAGAGGCAATTCGCTACGGGATCACGCAGGAACTGATGAAGGTGTTCAGCGCGAAGACGGCAGCGGCCAACGCGTATGCGTCGACCTCTGCAATCCCTCTGGTAGGCCCAGCATTGGCTCCGGCGGCGGCAGCGTCGGCCTTGAGTACGGTTATGGCATTCGCCCAGGGCGGCATTGTCCCCGGTATCGGCGGCATTGACAATGTTCCGGCGATGCTGACCCCAGGCGAGGCCGTCCTGCCTAGAAACCTGACGGATGTGCTACTTAACGCGGCGCGCAATGGCGGCTCAGACGGCGGGGATCACTATCACATACACTCCACCTTTCACGTCACAGCGTCCGCGTTAGATTCCGATGGCATGGATGCGGTACTTGAGAAGCACGCGGACAAAATACAAAGACACTTTGAACGCACGCTGCGGAAGATGAACCGATGAGCGAGGAACGCAAACCAACGGGCGTCTTGACGTATATGGACGGGCACAATCGGCAGGTGGAACGCGAGGTGAATTACACCCTCGATGTGCGCGATTTCAAAGGTCTGGCTGGTGAAGCGCATTTGATAATGGCCGCTAACCCGCGCCTGAGTTCATGGGACATTTGGCATCTGTATCGTCACGCCGGTATCGAGCGCCCGATCACTTGGATCGAAAAGAGGCGCTGGCTCTATAGGCCAAGTTCGGCCACCGGCCCGGTACCGTGCGCAGACAGGCGCGATGCGCAGGCGTTCAAGATCATCCGCGCTAACCCGCACATATCGGCGCGCGATCTTGTGAAGTTGCTGCGGGAGCGGGGAATTGAGCGAAGCAGGTGGTGGGTGCAGCGATGGCGCGTGACGATCATGGACGCTGACCCCGGCTAAGTGGCAGGTGTTCTCCCCATATAAAAAGAGTAAGAAGAGACGGGACAAACAGTCCTCCAGTCGCTTCGCTTCGCTGCGCTCCTGTATGACAGTTTGTCCAATAGGTGGGTAAAGAAAGGAAATGTATGTGGCGCAGACGGTGGAAACGAAAAACGAAGAGGGTGAGACGTTGCATATGCGGTCAACTGATGCCACATTCTCCTGTGCCGCCCGGTACACCGTGGACGTGGACCGATGATCCTGCGTCAGTTCCGGCTGCGTTTGTGGCTGCGGGTCACGTTGCCCATGAACCAAGCGCGCATTGTTCGTGTGTGTGCTGCACGTTTATGCGGTGACGACATGTCGCATAAGTCTATATGGGTCAATCACCTACCGGGGCGGCTCTAAATGTTGACCGTGCCCGTGGGAGAACACGCAATGGGACTCAAATTTACACAAACAAAAATATATTTGAATCGGTAATTTTTACACTGTCCTGTGGCGAAATAGACACATTTGTTCCGATGGTGCGACGTGGAAGGCAGACTCTTGTACGACCGAAAAACCGCTGCCAGAATGCTGAGCATAAGTCTGAGGAGTTTGGCGTATCTACTCTCGCGCGGAGAGATACGCTTCCGACGCATCGGGTCGAAGACACTTATCCCACACTCAGAGCTTGTTCGCTTCTCTCGCGGCCACCATCCAAAACCTCTGTGCGGGGAGCAACCAGCTTTTCAAGTGCTGAAAGCTTGTGCCCCGGAGACAAATGAGCATAGCGAGCCGTCATCGCAATTGTCTTGTGCCCCATTAGCTCCTGGACCGTCTTCAGACCGACACCCGCCATCACCAACCGCGAAGCGAAAGTATGCCTGAGAGTGTGCCACGTAACGCCCTGGATGTTCGCTTCCTCGCACGCGGCGTTAAACCACTCCCGTGGGTCTGACATGGGCTTGTGCTGCCATGACAAAAACAGAGCGGCGGTCTTGGGTAGGCCAAGCCGTTCATGCTCTACACAGAGCCTCTTGAGCGCATCTACGGCCATTGTGTTGAGGCTGACATAGCGATCGCTGCCGTTCTTGGTCTTGGTTAGATGGATGTGCTTCCGCTCGAATTCCACTTGATGTCGCGTGACGCTAAACTGTTCACCCTTCCTCATGCCCGTGTGCAATGCAACTTCCAGTTGTGCAATGTAGCAATCGCGGCGAATCACTGCACGTAGCGCCTTCTCCTCATCATCGGACAGGAACCGTAACCGGCCATTCGACTCTGTTCGCTGCGGCACCAGCCGGGCCGGGTTGCGCGTCACCTTGCTGTTGGCCACTGCAAGCTTGTATGCCTTGCTCATCGCGGCGCGGTAACGGTTCACAGTCGCGCTAGTCCATTCGCGCTCTTCCTCTTGCTCACCGAACCAGTCTGCAATCTCTGACGGCTGAATGCTGTCCGCCATGCGGTGGCCGAACTGTTCCGCCGTGAGGGTTAACCGCTGAACGAAATTGCGGTGATCGCTCCGGGTATCGCCACTCTGTTTGATCGCGTCATCCACAAGCTGCTGATATCGAATACCACGGTGCGATGGCACCGGCGCAACAAGGCGCTTTCTGATGCGGACCTTTTCGCCCTCATAGAAGTTCACCGCATCGCTAAAGTTCCCGACACAGCGCGCCTTGCGCTTGCCGTCCACATCTACGAAGCGCACCCAATATATGCCGCTTCCCTTCTCCCGCTCGAATACGCCCCTGTGCTTTTTCTCTTTAGCCTTCCGTGGCATCGGAAATCCTCTGGTGCCAAGCATCATAGCAATTGGCGACTTAAATGGCTACCTTAGGGAAATAGACCTGGAGAGGAGAGGTTGCGAATTTCGCGTAACTTGTTTATTTTGTTGGTGCCCGGAGGGGGACTTGAACCCCCACGGCCTTGCGGCCTGCGGATTTTAAGTCCGCTGCGTCTGCCGATTTCGCCATCCGGGCCTGCTCTTATCGTAGCTGATCCGCTGACAAATTTACTCTGTGCGATCTCCTGGCCAATGAGCAAACGGCGTGCCCGATGCTTCGGACACGCCGTTTCCTCATTGGCCTGATTGATGGCAGCGGCTAGGGATCGCCCCTAGCATGCCGTATCAGCCGCCCTAGTGTGGCTTGCGATATTCGATCTGGTCGTCGCGCAGATAGTATTCGACCGAGCAGTTGTCGGCTCCGCAGATCATCGACTCGATTCCGGTAAACTGGCCGCGGGTGATAAGACCGAGCGCGCCGCAGCTGGGGCAGGCCAGAACCGCCCAGTATGGATTCTTCGCGTCGCCCAGCGAGCCTGCATTTTCCAGCACAAAAAGCGTTCCCGGTTCCATCTGCTCTGGTATCCATTGTTCGAGTAACTGCAGCTCCGATGACATGTGCTACCTCCCTGGTCTCGACTCGCGCTTTGTGTCGTGCGATCCGGAGGTCTGGGGACCGAATCGCCATTTGCAGGTCTTCTCACTGTTGCTTCAGGCCGTGGCCCGCCGCGGGACTTCCCTCCTATGTTTGACGGCTGCTTTCTTCTGCGGCAATCTGCTCACCAGATCTTTTAATTCCACACGCAGCGGCATAATCGCATCGCTGAGGCATACCAGAAGCATCGGCTGCCTGGTGTTGCGCAAGAGATCGACGATCTGCTTCGAGTCCGTTTCGAGATAGACGCGCCGGCCATCGAGCAGAAGATGAAATTCGTGCTTGCCGGTGACCAGATCGGCCAGACGGGCGTGCAGCTCGGTGCGGAGAAAACGGAGAACCCTTCTCACCTGGGCCAGCGAGATTCTGCGGAGACGCAATTGTTCAATAACCAGGATGTCGACCAAGTCGGTCGCGGAATAAAGACGCTTACGTGCCTGACGCGCTGGAACCACGATGCGACGCTCGTCCCACCATTGGAGCTGACGCGCGGTGACGCCGGTCAACTCGACAACCTCGCTCGTGCTGAAGACATCTTCGGGCAAGCTCGGGGTTTCCAGTTCCAAACATTTCCTCAGAGAAATGTTTGAGGTCATTCTTTATGTTGGGATGCGACCTGTCAATGACTCTTACGGGGGAAGGCGGAAATTTACATTACTGCGCAGATTCGCCGATCAAGAGGGTCAGCCGGCTACCGGCTTCGCGTGCAGTGCTTCCTGCAGCGCATTGCAGACCTGGGCAGCATCCGCCGGCGACTGATACGGATGCAGGGGCAGGCTGAGAACTCTGGCCGCGGCGCGTTCCGAGCGGGGAAAACTGCCTGTAGTCCAGCCGCGGTTTTGACTTAACTCCGCGAAGACCGGCTGAAGATGCAGCGATGTGGGATAGTGCACGGCCGTCGGGATGCCCGCATCTCGCATGGCTTTCTCCACGGACTCGCGATCGTCGACCTCAATCGTGTATTGCGCCCATGCACTGGTGGCATGCGGAGCGACTTTCGGCGTGGACACGATCTTCTTGAGCAGAGCGCAGTAGCGGTCGGCAGCTTCATTGCGGGCGACCAGCTCCTGATCGAAGATATCGAGCTTGGCCAGGAGTACCGCGGCCTGGATGGTATCCATGCGTCCGTTGATGCCGATGCGGGTGTGATGGTAACGGCGGTCCTGGCCATGGTTGCGGAACTCGTACATGGCGGTTGCAAGTCCGACGTCATTGGTGAAGCAGGCTCCGCCATCTCCGTAGCAGCCGAGCGGCTTCGACGGAAAAAAGCTGGTACAGCCGATGGTGCTGAGGTTGCATGAATGGCGCCCTTTGTAGAGCGCGCCGAAGCTCTGCGCAGCATCTTCAATCACGGGGAGATTGTGGCGTGCCGCGATGGCATTGATCGCATCCATATCCGCGGGCTGGCCGTAGAGGCTGACGGGCATGATGGCTTTGGTGCGCGGTGTGATGGCAGCTTCCACCTTCGCCGGGTCAATGTTGTAAGTTGCAGGATCGATGTCAACGAAAACGGGAGTAGCTCCGAGCAGCGCGATCATCTCGCCTGTAGCGAAGAAAGTGAACGGCGGCGTGATGACCTCGTCTCCTTGTTCGGGGCCGGGCTTGATGCCAAGAGCCATCAACGCAAGCAGGAGCGCATCGGTTCCGCTGGCGCAGCTTATGCAGTACTTCGCGCCGGTGCGCGCGGCAAGCCGCTCTTCAAGCTCGCGAACTTCGGGTCCGAGGATGTACTGGCCGTGATCGAGCACTGCCTGAATGCGTGCGTCGATGCTGGACTTCAGGTGGCGGTACTGCGCCTTGAGGTCGATGAATTCCATTTCTTTATTTTCGCTCAAGAAGGAAGCGGCTGCTCACCGGCTAGTTAAGCTCTCTCACCCAGATGTTGCGGAAGCTGATGGGCTCGCTATGGTCGCCGTGGGCCTGCAGCTTGATCGGCGCAGCGTCAAATTTCTTATAGAAAGGCTGGCCGATGTACCGGGTCTCGCCCTTCAGCTGGAAGTGGTTCTGTACCAGTACGCCGTTGAAGAAGACGGTGACATAGGCCGGAGTCTCCAACGAGCCATCGGCATTGAAGGTGGGCGCAGTCCACACCACATCGTAGCTTTGCCACTCGCCGGGCTTGCGGTTCGGATTCACGAGCGGAGCGCTCTGCTTGTAGATACTTCCCGCCTGGCCGTTGACGTAGGTTTTGTTGTTGTAGGAGTCGAGAACCTGCAGCTCGTATCCGTCGTCTCCGGGCCCGGTGGAAGCGAGAAAGACCCCGCTATTGCCGCGCGCCTGATCAGTCCCGGTAACGTTCGCGGGAATCCTCCACTCGATGTGCAGCTGATAGTTCCTGAAGGACCGCTTGGTTTCGATATTCCCAACACCGGCCGCCTTGTTTACAGTCATCACTCCGTCAGCGACAAACCATCGCGCCGGCGTATGGTCCTGCGCCGACACCCACTCGTCGAGATTCTTGCCGTCGAACAGAATGATGGCGTCGGAGGGAGGAGCGGAATCGGTCGCTCCCGGAGTAACGATTTTCGGCACCGGCTCCCAGACTTCCGTGTCCTGAGGTTTCGCAGCAGGCTGCTGGGCAAAGAGTGGAACAGCCAAAATAGCGAGAGCCGCGAAGGCGAGTAAATTCAAGCGTTGAATGCGCATGGTCCTCAATGTAGCGCCAATTTCAAGCAGATGATCGGCGCACGTTCACTCTACACCAGAGAATGCTTAACGTGCCGGCAGCTTCGTAGTCCTTCCGGTTACGTCCCGGCAATCTGATAAATCCGGCACTCGGTCCACGACGATGCGGCGTCCTTGTCGGTGAAGAGATCGGCTACTCGCTCTTCCGGCGTGAGGTGGCATTCGATTGCAGAGAGCAACCGCGCGGATGGGTGTTCGTCGAAGGCTGCTGACTCCACCGGATGCACGTAGAGAATGTGGATCGGGCCCGATCCCTTGTTGAGCGCACTATCGAGGGACACGAGCATGCGCTCCATGACCGGCCTCTCGAACGGATTGAACATGTAGATAGCGAGCGGCGAGCGGGGCCAGGGAAACTCGGCCGCATCGGCTGCAGCGATTTCGATCCGGTTGCAGGCGCGCGGCACGCGCTGCCAGATGGCCAGATTTTCGCGGGCCTGCTTTACTAGATTGGGATTCATCTCAACGCCGATGGCCTGCTGAAAGGGATACAGCGAGGCAATCATCACAGCGCGTCCGAGTCCGGCTCCGATATCGATGAAGGTCCATGCCTCCAACGTTGGATCGGCGGAACCAAGCTGCTGCTGCCAGGCATCAATCGCGACGGTCACCATCGACGGCGCGCTTCCGTAGTACGCGGTGTTGTACAGGTCGTGCGCGTGGCCGGTGGCTAGCTGGCTGGCTTCGATATATGCGGTCGTATGAACGCCGTGCTGCACATCGAAGGGGTGCGGCGTCAGTTTTTTCGGGCGGAGCATCTTCCAAGCGCGCACGCCGTAGTGGCGCAGGCTGCCCGCGAGCCCGCGATTTGCGAAAGGCCGCTGTAATCTGGCTCTCAGGTGCAGATGCGTCATGTGGAAGCTAGTGTAGCGAGGTCCGTCATCTATTGATTCAGAAACCTATCGAATCGATGCCTTCTGTGTCTGAGCCTTATCCAGCTCGCGATAGATTTCTTCATTGCGGATGATGGCCTGGACGTATTCGCGGGTCTCGGTGAAGGGGATGGATTCGACGAACTCGTCCATGTCGCGATAGTGGCCGATGGCCTGCCAATCCAGCACGCGATTATCTCCGGCATTGTAGGCGGCGAAGGCGTACTCGGGATGGCCTCCGAATTTATCGAGGGTCTGCTTGAGGTAGCGCGTTCCCAACTTGATGTTGGTTGCGGGGTCGACGAGTTCACTGGTTTCGAAGCGGCCCATGCCTTCCTGCCTGGCCATGGTCTTGCCCACGCTGGACAGCAGCTGCATCAGCCCATAGGCACTCTTGTTGGAAACGGCGTTGGGGTTGAACTCCGATTCCTGACGGATGAGCGAGGCGACCATATAGGGGTCGAGTCCATTGGCGGCGGCGCTCTCTTTGATCTGCTCCCAATAGGGTTGCGGAAAGAGAATGCGCCAGTAAGCCATGGGCATGGAGTCGATGGGCGCTGAAGTGTAGAACGGCACGGCCCGCTTCATCAGGCGCATGGCGTGGGCGGTCTCACCGTAGGCTGCGTAGATGGCGGCTTCGGCGAAGGCTCCCCACTCATCGCTGCCATCGGCGGCGCGAATTTCCGCAGTGATGTATTCGTTGAGTCCGGCGTTGGCGAGAAGCCTGGCCTTCACCAGATGCGGGTCCTTATCGGGAACATCGTCGCTCAGCTCGGGAATGTCTTCGGGTTGAAGCGCATCGAGCTCGGGGACAGATGTCGCGGCCGGCTGCGTGTTCGAAGCGTTCTGGAGCAGCAGCGACGGATCGCTCTTGGCGAGAGCCGTGAGGTGCTCCTGGGCAAGCTCGGCATAGTAGTAATGGCGGTAGACGCGGGTGAGGGTGCGGTAGTAATTGGCGGCCTGCGCAGGCTGATGATTGTCTTCGTAGAGACGTGCGCGCCAATAGAGCGCAGAGGGGATCTCTTTGCCACCGGCGTAGAGCGTGATCTGTTCATCGAACATGCGCGCAGCATCGGTGTAGTTACCGAGGCGGTAGGTAAGCCAAGCGGCGCGCCAATGGGCGCTGGGTGAGTAATTCGAGCAGGGCCCGGTGTGCGGCGATTCGCAGGACTTGGGGAAACGGTGGGCCAGCTCGCCGTAATAGCTGATGGCGGTGGGAAAATCCTTGCGCAGCAGGTACATGTTGCCGCTCGAATATAGAGCCTCGGCCAGCCACGGACTGGATGAGAAGCGGGCCTTCATCTCTTCGACGATGGCGCGCTGGGTTTCGGTGTCATCCTTGTCGCGAGCCAGTTCCATGAGCAGATACTGGCGCCGTGCACCGGCATCGTCGCTGGTATCGGGCAGGCGATCCAGTTCCCTTCTGTCGAGACGCTTGAGCTTCCAATCGCACTCGGCGGCGGCAACAAGAAGAGTGTTGCGAGCGCTTTCGTCGAGCGCAGATGCACCGGCAAGAGACCGGTATTCTTCGCCGGCATCCTCATAGTGGCCGGCAGCATAGAGCGCGTCGGCGTGATGGCGGCGCTCATCCGGCGAAAGCGAGTTGATTGCTCCAGAGGAGACAAGCTGCGTGCGCGCGGCGGCAGCTTCGCTGGAGAGCGGGTAGCTCAGATAGATGTGCTGAAACTCTTGCGTCGCTTCTGCGGAGCGGCCAGCCATGAGCTTGGCCTTGGCGTCTGCCAGCTGGAAGTCGGCCTTACCGGCAATCGGCTCGGAGCGATGAGCGTCGAGAACTTTGAGCGCTGCCTGCGGATCGCCTTCCTGAATCAGGAGATTCGCCTGCAGTACGGGCACGCTGGCAACAAAGATCGAATCAGGATGCTTGGCGATGAAGCCGTCGAGAATGGTCTCGGCCTGCGGAAGCTGGTTCGATTGGAGATAAGCCTGCGCGGTCAGGTAGTCGGCGTAGTCGTCGAGCGCATCGCCGACATTGTTGGCCGAGCGCAGAGCAGCGACGGCATCAGGGAATTTCCGATCGAGCAAGTATGCGTGTCCGAGGGCGAGATACGCCGCGGCGGCTGCCTCTCCGGTATGCGCGTGCGCATAGCTGGATACACCTTCATAGGCGGCAGGGGTGCGAATCGTGGAAAGCTGCTGCGCCATAGGACGCAGCTGCGAGGAGGCGACAAAGGCCTGCTGCAGTTTCCGGCTCTTGGCAATCTGTTTTGCAGTGAGCGGCCGGCGCGGACGTTTGCGTGTGGCGGCACGACGAACAGCCACGGCATGAGAGGTGTGGCCGGCAGTGGCTTTGTGAGTAGTACTGGTAGACTTCTTCGCCGTGCTGGAAGCCGTTTGACCAGTAGTTTTTTTCTTATGGGTGGTGGAGGACTGAGTTTGACTGAAGAGCAGAGACGAGGCCAGAAGCATGACGCTTCCGAGCAGGATCCTTCTGTTCAAGGTCCATCTCCTCAGCCGTGAGAAATCCGCGCCTGACAATGGCTTTTACTCCCTCTTCATACTGTATGACGAAATGCTTTCAAGATTTGGATTGATCTATCGGCAATCACCGGAATGTTTCCAAAATAGATAACCGCAGAGTAGCGATCTGAGTGAACCAGCCACTCGAATCAATGCGAAGCTGCTGTCACCACAATCGTTCCGATCATACGATCGTGTCCTTTACCACATAAGACGCTGCAACTCATGGCATAGGTGCCGGCGTCTTTCGCCCGGAATTTCACAATGGTTGGCTCTCCCGGCTGCACTGGTTCGCGTATTCCCAGCTTGGGGACGGCGATGCCATGTTCCACATCCGTTGAGCGGACGACCAGCTCAACCTCATCTCCCTGCGGGACTTCGATCCGATTGGGCTCGATGGCCCATTTTTTCATGGTGATTGTCTTGATCACGTCCGGCGGCGTATTGTCCGGCGGCGATCTTTTACAGCTCTGGAGGGTGAGCGGTAAGACGAGCGCGATCAGCAGTTTTGCCCTCACTCGACTGGGACGTATAGGATAGAGAAACGGGCTTCGACGAGCGATCGAAAGGGCTGCGTAGGCCCTTTTTCTGAAACTATCTGCCATGTCCACTATCCAAACACAAGGGACCGAGGAAGTTCATCCCGACGTAGCGTTAGTCAACGCCGCGCGGCAGGGTGATACGGCGGCATACGAGAAGCTGGTGCGGCAGTACGATCGCCAGGTTTTCCGTATTGCCCAGCACATTACCCAGAACCGCGAGGACGCGGAAGACGTCGTCCAGGATGCGTTTCTGAAGGCGTACGAGAAGTTAGACCAGTTCCAGGGGAATTCGAAGTTTTATACCTGGCTGGTGCGCATCGCGGTGAATGAATCGCTGATGCGCCTGCGCAAGCGTCGCACCGGCAAGATGGTGTCGATCGATGAAGATGTCGAGACCGATGAAGGGTCCATGCCGCGCGATCTGGCGGACTGGAGCCCCGATCCGGAGGCTCAGTACACGCAGGCGGAGATGGCGGAGATCCTGAAGAAGACGATTCAGGGATTGCCGCCGGGTTTCCGGGTGGTGTTTGTGCTGCGCGACGTAGATGGACTCTCTACCGAAGAAACGGCCGAGAGTCTGGGTTTAAGTATTCCAGCGGTGAAGTCGCGCCTGCTGCGTGCGCGGCTGCAGTTGCGGGAGCGGCTCAGCCGCTACTTCCGCAAGAACGGTAAGGATGGTGCAAAGTGACGTGCTCAGAGTTTATCGCCCAGCTCGATGATCTGATCGACAATCATGTGTCCGTAGCTTTGCGGGCCGACCTCGAAGAACATCTGAGCGGATGTGAGCACTGCGTGGTAACACTGAACACGACCCGCAAGACCATCGAGATCTATCGCAAGACGGAAATCTACGAGCTGCCTAATGACATGCGCGAACGGTTGCAGAAGGCTATCCTCGCCAAGTGCAAGAAGTGCTAGGACTAGCCGTCCAGGCAATCGCGCCTTCGGTGCCTTTTTCTTCTCCAGATTGCTTTATCTTGGCTGATGCACCGCACGCATGAGGACGCGAGATTCTTCGCTTCGCTCAGAACAGCAACACTTAAATCATCGCAACAACGAAACCAGGCTCTAGTCCCGGCGCACGAAACAGATGCACAGCGAAGCGACCAGAGGGAGCAAGCCTAGCGACATGCGCAAAGGGCGCAGCTGCCCGTGACGGCCAGTCACCAGCGATTTTCCATGAGCTTGAAAATTCTTTCGTTCTGCTCTTTGGCGACGTCGGGCTGATAGGCTCTGCGCTTGATGAGTCCGTTCACACGCTGCATCGCCGACCATGCCGCGCCTTTGACGCTGTCCTTGAGTGCGTTCTGGCCGGGAGGTGTGGGATGGAAGCCGCGCTGACGCAGCATGTGGTTCGCCTTGTAGATGTTGCCCCAGATACGGTCGTGAAAGACGAAGTTCAGGTTCATGGAGATAGAGATGTCGCTGCCGTTCTTGAGCCAGTGGCCGGTATTGACCGGGATGTGCACGCCAGTGCCAGGCTTCATGTTGAAGACCATGGCCTGGGATTCGAGCTCCGGCTTGTAGACGCCGGCCTGGTTGTCGATGGCCCAAAAGCGCTCCAGCTCTTCATCGGGGACCGCCTGCTTGTTGCTGCGCGGGAAGAAATGAATCTCCTTATCGCCGCGAATCTGCAGCAGCCATGCGCACTCGCGGTCCACGTGGTAGGGTGTAGCACGGTTGGGCGAAGTGACAAAGATGATGGATTCGAACCATTTGATCTTGTTCTTGACCTGGCGGCCGGTGAGCTGCAGGACATCGGCGATGCCATCTTCAAGCACCCGCTGGTAGGCCGGGTTGCGCTCAACGTGGTTGAGCATGATCCAGCCATTGGCGTTCTGGATCTGCTCGATGGTCTCGGCAACGGCGCGGATAGGTTTTGAGGTTTCCAGGGCCTTGTCGCCGTGCTCAGGTGTACCAATCAGGCAATAGGCGTCGCCGTTGGGGCGGTGAGGATCGTTGCGCGAGCTGATCTCATCGGCCAGTTCCACCAGCTTCGATAGTTCGAAGAGCGGATGCCCGCTGAAACGATGTGCGACTTCGAAAGGGACGCGGTTGAAGTTATCGCGAAAGATGCGCTCGTCGCAGGAGACCATGGGAAGGGGCGTGGAACTTCCGAAGTTGGAGTTCGCAGTCTTGGAGACGGTAGTGGTGGCCATAATGATTCCGTGAGACCCCATTCGGCTTTGGCGGTCACGGTGAGGGAGCCGACCGGCAGCTTGAATACCTCTAGGATATGCCGGCCGGGCCGTAACGGGAATAGAAAATCTAACTACAATTTGTTGCTAATTGCAGGGGTTGTCATTACCAAAGTGATATTGGGGGGCCGAGAGAGCTTATCCAATTCGTTATCTTCGTTATCGATCGCTCGAGACCTACTGCAGATTGTTGGTTGAGGAACCTGTACTTGAGCCCGTGCTGGAGCCGGTCCCTGAGCCTGTGCCGCTCCCAGTTCCGGATCCCGAACCGCTGCCAGTCCCGCTGCCGCCGTCGTCGCGGCGGTGAAGGGTTGGACGCTCGTCATCCCCGCCATTGCTTGTCCCGCCGGGATCCGAGGAGCTGACCCGGCGCAGAGTCGGCTTCTGACCGTTTTTGCCGTCCGTGAGGCGGCGCTTATTCTCGATGCGAGCCAGGCGGGCTTTCACGTCATCAAATTCTGATGTAGTGACAATATATTCATCGCGTGGCGGCAGGATGGTCGCAATCTCCTCTTGCGAGTGCGCGATACGATCCGGCGTCTGCGGGTGATCGGAGAAGACCTTGGCAACGGCACCGGGTTTGTGCTTTTCCAGGTCCTGGATCTTTTCAAAGAAGGTGATGAAGGCCTGCGGGTCGTACCCGGCGCGGTACATGTACTGGATGCCCAGGTAGTCCGCTTGCGCTTCAAATTCGCGCGAGAACTCGAGGAAGGTCACGGGGATGGCGATGTTGGCCGCCTCATAGATGCCGTAGCCGGTCCAGCCGCCAATGAAGATCAAAGGAATTGTGCCGAGCTGTGCGTAGTTGGCGCGGGTCATTTCGCGGGCGGCATGGTGAGCGCAGACGTGGGCGGTCTCGTGCGCCATTACTCCGGCCAGCTCAGCTTCTTCGTCGGCAGCCAGAATCAGGCCGGAGTTTACGTAAAAGAAGCCGCCGGGCAAGGCCATGGCGTTGATCTCATCGGTATCGATGACCTTAATCGTGAAGGGCACCTTGCAATCGGAGTTCTTGACGATGTTCTGGCCGATGCGGTTGATGTACTCGGTGACCTCCGGATCGGTGATGAATTTGGTGCTCTTCTCAAGCTGCATGGCGTACGACTTGCCCATCTTGATCTCGGACTCGGTCGAATACCAGTTGCCCATGCCGCGCTTGCCGATGTCGCGGGTGCCTACCGCGTCTACGTCTTCAATGCTGCCCTTCTTAACGCCAGGCATGCTTCCGTCGGGGTTGGGAGTTTTGCTGGGCGGAGGCGGCGGAGCGGTGGAAGACGGCTGCTGAGCGGCAGAGTCAGAGGTCTGCGAGGATGTTCCGGTCGGCGGTACCGGCGCGGGCTGATCCGGGGACTTCTGAGACGGGCTTTGCGTCGAGGCCGGTGTGCCTGCGGGAGTCGTCTGCGAAGAGGGCGCAGGAGATTGGGAATTGGCGGGCTGCTGGGAGGTCGCCTGGGCGAAGGCCGGCGCAGAAAGAGCCAAGGTGGCTGCGAGCATCAGAGATGCCGACAGGCTATCGGAAAAAGTCAGTTTGCGCATGGAGAACTCCCGGAGGCAGACGGAAATCTACATCCTTAGACGTAGTATGCGCCCATTAGTTACGGGATGTCACTCGATGAGATGGCTGGGGATGGGAGGAAATGCCCGTTTTTGATGGGATCGATGGGAATGGAACGGCGAGGCGCACTTCCTGGATCTGTTCACTTCCTGGAGCTGCCGTTGAAGAAATCTTCTTTCTGGCTGTGTGCAGTCGCATTCAAGAGCCGCGAGGAAGGCAGCTTCGGCATCGGCAAACCGGCCCAACGCGGCAAACATGCGTCCGCGGACTGCCGGCAGAAGGTAGTACCCACGCAAAGCGGGATGGTTCTCGAGGGGCTTGAGCGTCTGCAATCCGGCCTCTACGCCATGGACTTTCATCACTGCCACAGCTCGATTGAGGGCAACGACGGGCGAATCATTCATTTCGACCAATTGATCGTAGTGATCAAGAATTTCAGGCCAGTCGACCGCCTCGGCATTTTGAGCACGGGCATAGGTGGCAGCGATGGCTGCCTGCACATGCCACTGGGATATTTCATCACCGGTGATGGAGCGGTCGAAATAAAAATAGCCAAGGGCAATGAGCTGACTATCCCAGAGGCTGCGATCCTGCTCTTCAAGCAGAACCAGGTCGCCTGCGGCATCGGTTCGCGCGGGCAGGCGCGCCGCCTGAAAGGCCATGAGCGCGACCAATGCGTCGACGCGCGGAGCCGCCAGCGAAGATGCGGCGACCAGAGATCCCAGACGCAGCGCTTCGAGGCAAACATCGCGGCGAATCAGCTCCTCGCCGGAATTGGCCGTGTAGCCGCCGCTGAACATGAGATAAATCACATCCAGCACGGAGTCGAAGCGTTCGCGGAGCTCCGAAGCCGGAGGTAACTGTAAAGAGAGGTTGCGTTCGCGGATCAGCCGTTTGGCGCGAACCAGCCGCTGCGCGATAGCGCCTTCCTCGACGAGGAAGGTACGCGCTATTTCACCGACGCTGAAGCCCCCTGCGAGCTTCAGGCTCAATGCGACGCGCACCTCCGGTGCGAGATCGGGATGACAGCACATGAAGATCATGCGCAGCTCGTCGTCGCGGAGATTCTGTTCCACATCGATGTCGTCCGCATGCGGCACCCTGGCTTCCAGAATGGCGATCAGTTCGGGAGCCTTGCTTTCGAAGCTGGTATTGCGACGCAGCGCAGAGATGGCGTGATTGTGCGCCACACGGAAGAGCCACGCATCCGGCTTTTCAGGAACTCCCTGAAAAGACCAGAGACGCATGGCGCTGAGCATGGCCTCCTGTACCGCGTCTTCGGCAAGCTGCAGATGCCGGGGGCCGAGCAGGCCGGCGAGATAGGCAACAATCCTTCCCGCCTGCCTGCGAAAGAGATGCTCGATCAACGGCGAGCCGCTCTGTTCACCCGCCTGGTCTGTGGCCGGAATTTCGCTCATTGAGGATAGACGAAGATGGGACGAATTTCGATGGAGCCGAATTCGACGTGAGGATGATCGTGCAGCAGTTTGATCGCCTCCTCGAAGCTGGCGGCCTCAATCGTGTAGTAGCCGCCGAGCACCTCCTTCGACTCGCTGAACGGCCCATCGACTACAGCAACCGCTCCATTTTTCTTATGCATCACTTTGCCGGGTTCTTCCAGCCGCTTGCCATCTACGACGAAGGGTTTCTTACGCCAGGCGAGGTACTTTTCCGAGGCTTTTTGCATTTCTTCCGGGCTGAGATTCTTCCAGGCCTGACCAGTATCACGCAGCAAAAGCATGTATTGCGGCATTGCATTCTCCTTTTCCCCGCTGGGGGATTTTCTACGCCAATGACGAACGGGGCGACAAGGAATCGACAACTTCCGCAAATTTATTTTTCTGGCGCGCGACAAGTCTCTATCGTGCGCAGCTTGCCGCGCGCCTGGGTCCCGCCGCGCTCAAGGCGCTGGAGCCTTAGCAGCCTATTTGTCGAGCGAAAACTGATATTCGACGATGGCTTTCAGCTTGTCGTAGGGCAGGCTGCCGTTTGCCACTTCGCCTACGGGAATCTGGCGGCCATTAATAAAGAGCATGGGCGTTTCGTTGACGTTGAGATCGCGTGCGAGTTTGATCGAGGCATCGACCGCCGCTTTGGGCGCGCTTGTGTATGTGCAGGATCCGACCTTTGCAGAATCGAGACCAGCTGTGGTGACGGCGTCTCCGAGTGCGGCATCGGAGGTCTGCGGCGTCAGGTTCTGCTGGTTGGCGAAGACCGCGTCAGCGAATTTGAAGAAGGCGGCATCTCCTCCCAGTTGCGCAACGCAGATTCCATAGGAGGCAGCTTTATAGGCTTCGGTGTGGATGGAGACCAACGGGAAATTTTCGAACACAAAATGGGCCTGTGGGAAATCCTCGAGAAGATGCTCGATGATGGGCTGCACTGCCTTGCAATGCGGGCACTGAAAATCGGCGAACTCGACGAACTCAAATTTCTTGTCCGTTGCTCCGCGGCTGGGACCAACCGCGCGCTCTTCTAGGATGCGCCGCGTGTCCGCGTAGGGATGGACGCCGAAGGGCAGGACATCGCTGGCGATAAGATGCTTGCCGTCAGGAGTGACATAGAAAGTCAGCGTGGCGATCTGCTGTGGACTACTCTTCTGTGTGACGTAGACGGTCACCTTACTGACGTTGGGTGCTGGGGTGGGTTCGATGGAGTAGAGCTCCCAGGCGCGGTCAGTATCGTATCCCCAGGAGACCTTGAGGAACTGCTCGACTGTTTCCCGTGTGGGTGAGGGAGCGCTGAAGTTGGCGGGATCGACAGGCGGAAACTGCGGCGCAGCGGAAGCTGGAGCCGGCGCGCTGGGAACCTCCTGCGCACGCATTTGTACAGAACATGCGAGAGCGAGGATGCAGGCAGCGATGAGCGATTTCATTGCGAGCGCAGCGAAGAATTTCGGCGACTCTGACGCCGAAATAGCGTGGAGATTCTTCCTCACTGCGGTCGTCACAACGACGGCTTCCTTCCATTCACTCCGCGACCGCACCACTTCTTCGAAAACCCGCATCCGCTCCTCTTTCTGTCTCTGCAATTCGCTTATACCTGAACTTTTACCGCAATGGGGAAACGGCGGCCCATGCCGAATGCTTTCGCCGTAACCTTCAAGACCGGAGCCGCCTGCTGGCGTTTGTACTCACTGCGCTCCACCAGTTTGACGACCTTGCGCACCAGCTCGATATCCACGCCCTGCGATGCCGCGATGGCTTCGGGAGTCTCGTAACGCTCGACGTAGGCTTCGAGAATGGGATCGAGGACTTCATAGGGCGGCAGGGAGTCGGTGTCTTTCTGATCGGGGCGCAGCTCTGCCGATGGCGGCTTCTCGAGGATGTTGACGGGAATTACTTCGCGCTCGCGATTTACGTGCCGGCAGAGCGCATAAACCTCGGTCTTCACCACGTCGCCGATGACGGCAAGCGCGCCGACCATGTCTCCATAGAGCGTGCAGTAGCCGGTGGACATCTCGCTCTTGTTTCCGGTGGTCAGCACCAATGCGTTGAACTTGTTGGAGAGCGCCATGAGCAGATTGCCGCGGACGCGCGACTGGATGTTTTCCTCGGTGATATCGGGCTTGAGACCTGAAAACAGCGGACCGAGGGCCTGGTTGTATTCCGCGAAGAGATCGGAGATTCCGATCAGCTCGAAGCGGACGCCGAGGTTCTCGGCGAGCTTGCGACTGTCATCGACGGAGCCAGGGGAAGAGTACGGACTGGGCATGCCGATGCCCAGAACATTTTCTTTGCCAAGGGCTTCCACGGCGATGGCCGCAACCAGAGCGGAGTCGATGCCTCCGCTGAGACCGATGATGGCCTTGGAGAAGCCGCACTTGCGCACGTAATCGCGCGTTCCTATGACCAGCGCATTAAAGATAGCTTCGTGCTCGGATGAGGATTCAGCACCGCGATGCGATTGAGCGTAGATGTTTACGGGACGCGGAGTCTCTTCCCTGCTCTTCGTCCGGTCACAGCCTTTGACATCGACAAAGATGAGATCTTCTTCGAAAGATTTTGCCTGCGCGATGACGTCTCCGTTGCAGTCGAGTGCGATGCTCGATCCATCGAAGACCAGGCTGTCGTTGCCTCCTACCTGATTCACCATAAGCACCGGTGCACGATGGCGGCGGGCGATAGCCGCGAGCATCTGGCGGCGCGTCTCGCGCTTGTCGCGCCAGTAGGGAGACGCAGAGATGTTGAGCACTATGGAGCCGCCGGCGCGCATCAGCTCTTCCACCGGATCAACAGCGTAAAGCCGGTTCTCCCAGAAACTCTTGTCGTTCCAGGCGTCTTCGCAGATGGTGAGCGCGACATCTTCGCCGTTCAGGCAGAAGAGGCGCTGCTTTTCAGCAGGCGCAAAATATCTTTGTTCATCGAAGACATCGTAGAAGGGCAACAGCATCTTCGACTGCACGAACTCGATGTGGCCATTGCGCAGCAGCGCTGCGGAATTTCGCACGTGTTTGCCGCTGCCGTGCGGCGCCGGCGTGACGTAGCCGAGGATGATGGCGGTCGAGCTGCCTGCGGTCTTCGCGGCGATCTCCTCCACAACCTGGCCAGCGCGGGCGACAAAGGCCGGCTTCTCGAGCAGGTCGGCGGGCCAGTATCCGGAGACGGAGAGTTCGGAAAACATCACCAGATCGGCTCCGCCCTGTTCCGCGCGCCTGGCGAAATCGAGGATTTTGCGGGCATTTCCGTCAAAATCACCGACGGTGGGGTTGATCTGGGCTAGAGCGATCTTCACAACCTCAGTTTACCGCGTGCAGATGGGGTATCGCCTCAGGCGGCGAGTTTCACAAGACTGCTACGCCAAGCATTGAAGGGCTAGAGCGTCATGAATCTATCCATCTATCGGCTGATCCAGAAATCAATCGTTCGCTGCAAGGCGTTGACCAAGAGAGTGGCTAGAGTTGGTTTTGTCCGATGCAGAGCGCGAGGTTGATGTGAGATTGCCGCTTTTTCGCAAATGTTTGATTGCCTGCTCGCTGGCTTTGATCTCAGTGGTGGCTGCCGCCGAGCGCATACCCAACCTTTCGCTGAAGAGTCTCGATGGCCGCACGCAAAAGCTCGCTGAGCTGCGCGGCCAAATCGTGGTGCTGAATTTCTGGGCCACCTGGTGCGGTCCGTGCCAAGAGGAGCTGCCGCGACTCTCAAAGCTGGCGCAGCAATATGCGGGAGACAAGGTCCGCTTCGTCGCTGTCTCGATTGACGAAGCGAAGGATCGCGCGAAGATCGAGCCGCTACTGCAGAAGCTGGATGTTCATCTCGATGTCTGGGCGGGAGCGAGCTCCGACACGCTTGACCGATTCGGCCTGGGCGATATCGTGCCGGGCACCATCATCCTCGATGATCAAGGCGAGGCCGTTTCGCGCATTAAGGGCGAGGCGCGCGAAGAAGATGTGCGCGGTCCGGTGGAGTGGCTGCTGCGCGGGCGCGCCGGCACTGCACCGGCAGCAATGGTCAAGCGCTACTAGATCAGTGAGCGACAACTACGTCGCGCTCATCGCTCATCACCAGCTCGCCGATACTGCGCCGTCCCACAAACAGGAGGATCAACGCGGTGATGGCGGTTCCGGCCATGAGCGAAATCACCGCTTGTACGCCCAGCACCCCGATACCCATGGAGATCAGCGCTCCAATGCCAGTCTGGAGAAAGCCCAACAGGGCGGAGGCTCGTCCCGCATCGCGTGAGAAAGGCGCGAGACCGATCGCCGCTCCGTTGGGATAGGTGAACCCTATGCAGGAGAGAAAGACGAAGAACAGCGCCATGGTGGCCTTCAGATCGAGGAGGTGCAGGCGCGTGCCGGTGAAAAAGATGATCCCGATGAAGACCTGCATGACCAGCGCTGCCAGGAAAATCTGCTCACTGGTGAAGCGGCGCAGCAGAAAGACATTTACGTTATTCCCGCCGATAAAGCCCATGACCAGAACGGCAAAGGTTAGTCCGAAGGCTCGCGTGCCCATGTGGAAGCCATCCATGAAGATGACAGGTGAACCGGCGACGAAGGAAAAGAGGCCGGCGAAGGAGAAGGCTCCGGCGAGCGTGTAGGTGAGGAACTGGGGATTGCGGAAAATACTCCAGAAGCCATTGAGGATGGGTGCGGGCCGCAGCGAAACAGAGTGGTCAGGCTGATGACCTTCAGGCAGCAGAAAGAACGTAACTGTAAGAATGGCAAATGCGATGGCCGCCAGCAGCGCAAAGATCCAGCGCCAGCCGAGGCCGGACATCAGAAGGCTGCCAATGGTGGGCGCGAGCAGCGGCGACGATCCGATCATCAAGAAGAGCAGTGAGAATATCTTCGCGCTCTCCTCGACCGGAAAGAAATCGCGCACCATGGCAATAGCCGCGACCTGTGCGACGCATCCGCCGAGCGCTTCGAGAAAGCGGAGAGTTACAAAGGTGTGGAGGTCGGGCGCCAAAGCGCATCCGATGGAGCAAAGAATATAGGCGGCTAATCCCACGTAGAGAGGCTTTTTCCTGCCGAATCGATCGAGAAGCGGGCCGTAGAGTATCTGGCCCAATGCGAAGCCTACAAAGTACGTCGAGAGCGAAAGCGAGATAGCCGGCGTGGTGGTGCGAAATTCTGCCGCGATGCGTGAAAACGCCGGCAGATACATATCGATGGCAAAGGGCGTGACGACGCACAACGAGCCGAGCAGCACAATGATCCACCGGGAATTGTGTTTCGAAGACGTCATCTGCGTCCGTTGCTCCTTCGCGAAGCCGGATGGTTGTGAGTTTGGCTTGGCCAGAATTTACCTGCCAAAAGCGCCAGGTGCTGTGTTCATAAGATAACTTCGCAGCCGCCGGGATTCACGAGTGTTGCTGCACGCGCTCCCATATGAGCTGGGCGACCATGGTGTGCCGGCCATGCCTGAGCGGATCGGTTCTCAGGGTGAGGCGATCGCCTCCGAAGCTGTAGTGGCGCACTTCAGGCCGTCCTACCCAGTGCGGGAAGAGGCTGGCCTCTACGTGATGCGTTATGGTGTCGTTTTCGACGGTGTAGCGTCCGGTATAGGCGATGTATCTGCGGTTGCGGCGCGGGCGGGCGGTAGATGCGGGATCGGGGCTGATGCGCTCAATGACTCCGCGCCTATGCCGGGCTGGACCTAAGTTGCCGCTCATGTAACCTTCGGCTGAATAGAGCAGGTAGCCGCGAACGTCTGTGCCCCATGGCTTTTCAATCACTCCGTCATCGTGGATGAAAGAGTAGTCGACGAGGCGCCACGTTCCGATAAAGTCTGCTGCTGTAACTGAACTGGTCATCGTTTCTCAAGCCTGAGGCAATACGAGCGCGTCAAGCTCGAGGAACTGGCGGAGAATCTCGTCATCGGAGGCTTTCATTTCGTCCATGGTTCCGAAGAAATGGGCCTTGGCCTGATGCAGGAAAAGCACGCGGTCGGCGAGACGCTCGGCAAAGCGCATGTCATGGGTGACGACGATGCTGGTGAGACGAAGCTGGTGCTTGAGCTTCTGAATGAGATCCCCGAGCAGCCGAGCGATGAGCGGGTCGACCATGGTGGTGGGCTCGTCGTAGAGGATGGCTTCGGGCTGCGCGGAAAGCGCGCGCGCGATGGCTACGGAGCGTTTCATGCCGGTGGAAAGATCGGATGGCAGCAGGTCGGTCATTCCGGAGACGCCGACCATCTCGAGCAGGCCATTCACGATCTGAAGAATCTGGTCTTCGGCCAGTTCGCGGCGCTCGCGCAACGGGAAGGCTACATTCTCGCCGACGCTGAGCGAATCGAAGAGGGCTCCGTTCTGGAAGACCATGGTGACTTTGCGGCGCACCTGCTGCATCTGCTCTTCGTTGTAGCCACAGACATTCTGGCCGGCGACGAGGATGCTGCCGGAATCGGGCTTCAGGAAGCCCATGATCTGCTGCAGTGAGACCGATTTGCCGACGCCGCTGCGGCCGAGGATGCAAAGCGTCTCGCCCGGATTGACGAAGAAGCTGACATTATCCAGCACGGTGAGGCTGCCGAAGGACTTCGAAACATTCTCAAAGGCGATGTAGTGGCCACCCTCGTAAGTCTTTCCGTTGCCGTTGCCGGAAGCGGTGAGGTGATCTCCGCCCTGCGCGGTACCGTTGCCGGGCGAGATGGTTTCGATCACCGGTAAATTCGACGCCTCTTCGGGTTGATTCGACAAGCAGCCGCTCCTTGCATCCAGATTAAGGCAAAAAGGGGATGAAGCGGAGAATTGTGATTGCAATCGCGAATCCGGTTTCGCTGCCGCCGAAGATCAGGAGCGAAGCGACGAGCCGCAGGCCAAGAATTTATGAACCCCAGGCCCCAGGTGGCGCGTCTTTTAGCGTGAGTCTAACCAATGGAGAGCACCTGCCATCACGATGCGATTAAAAAGCTTCTCCCGCACCTTGATGTTGGGCGCCCTGGCCATCTGTACGTCGGCGTTTGCCCAACAGTTTGTCCAGGCACCTGAACCGCAGGCTGCAACCATCCTGGGCACGGTAACCGATGTACGCGGCGATGTTGTGCCGGACGCCACCGTGGTGTTGAAAGCCGAGGGTCGCAGCGAGAGCCGAACGATCACGGCCGACGACAACGGTTTTTTTTCTGCACCCAATGTGCAGCCCGCTGTGACCTATCATGCGGTCATCAGCGCACCGGGCTTCGCGCCATGGACTTCGCCAGCGATCACGCCTGCGCCCGGGCAATATTTACAGCTAGACAACATCAAGCTGGAGATCGCGGAGGCGGTGACCACCGTGACGGCGACGGTGAACTCGGTAGAGATTGCGACTGAGCAGGTGGAAGTCGAGGAGAAGCAGCGAGTTCTGGGCTTTATCCCAAACTTCTATACGGTCTACGATCCGCATCCTGCGCCATTGACGGCAAAGCTGAAGTTCCGGCTTGCGCTCCACACCTCGATCGATCCCGTCACGTTCGCGGGCTCTGCTTTCATTGCGGGAGTGGATCAGGCGGGCGATACTCCGCGCTATCAACAGGGCGCGGCGGGCTATGGGCAGAGGTTCGGCGCCAACTACGCGAACGGGTTCAGCGATATCCTGTTCGGCGGCGCGATTCTGCCATCGCTGCTGCACCAGGACCCGCGCTACTACTACCAGGGAACGGGTTCCACTAAGTCGCGGGTGCGGCATGCTCTTACTGCCGCCTTTGTCTGCCATGGAGACAATGGCCAGTTGCAGCCAAATTATTCGAGCATCGGCGGCTTCCTGATATCAGGGGCACTTGCGGAGACATATTATCCGGACAAGGATCGCGGCCCAGGGCTGGTATTCAATGCATTTGCGATCGATGTGGCTGCGAACATGGCAAATGGAATCATCCAGGAGTTCGTTCTTCGCAGGTTGACGCCCTCGACAAAAGGCCGCCACTAAGCGGGCCAGCGATGCAGGGAACGCGCGAGGTCATCCGGCGCGTTGACATTTTCGAACCAGAGGTGCGGCGGAAGAACCTGGTGCTGGACCGGGGTAAAGACATCCGTTGCGGCGACCGCCTCCACATCGAAGAGATCAATGTGCGTGCTGATCGCCTGGCGCATGCCGGTCGCCTGCGCTGCCAGTTCGATCGCGCGCGTGACCTTTCCGTCGCCGCGCTGGAGCGATGCGCGGATGCCCTCACAAAGGCCGCGGTGATAGATGGCGCAGAGCGGCTGCGGTCGGCCTTCGATACATGGGATGGTGGCTGCGGCCTGGGTTGTTTCGGCGCGGACGGACATCCAGCGCAGAAACTCAGCCGGCAGCATGGGCAGGTCGATAGGGACAAATAGATTGAGGCCGGTATCGGTGACACTGAGCGCGGCTTCGATTCCGGCCAGCGGACCCTGGCCTGGGAAATTATCCGGGACGACCGGTGCGAAACAGGCGAGATCGGGACGACTGCCGAGAATCTGTGCATTCATACCGAGAGCGCGCAGCCTGGTCACGGCATGTTCGATGAGGGGCCGGCCCTGCCACTCCAGGAGAGCCTTATCGCGACCCATGCGCGTGCTCTTGCCACCGGCGAGGATGAAGGCGTTCATTGCACTACTCGGTCCCTTCGCGAGCGCCTTTCCAAAGATCCAGGTCTCCCTCTTGAGCGTATCGGTCGATCTCTTTCAGCTCGGACTCGGTGAAGTCGAGCTTGTAGATGGCGTCGAGCGAATTGTCGAGCTGTTCGACGTTGCGGGCTCCGATGAGCGCCGAGGTTACGCGGTGATCGCGCAGAACCCAGGCGATGGCCATCTGGGCCAGGCTCTGTCCGCGGCCTTTGGCGATTTCGTTCAGAGCGCGCACGCGCTTCAGATTTCCTTCGCTCAGATGTTCCTTCTGAAATGAGCCGTCGGCTTTGGCGCGGGAATTGTCCGGGATGCCATTGAGGTATTTATTCGTGAGCAGACCCTGCGCCAAGGGTGAGAAGGCGATGCAGCCGGCGCCCAGTTCGTCGAGCGTGTCGAGCAGTCCGTGTTCGATCCAGCGATTGAGCATGGAGTAGGACGGCTGATGGATGAACAGTGGAACACCCGCGCTCTTGAGGATAGCCGCGGCTTCGCGGGTTCGCTCCGGGCTGTAGGACGAGATGCCTACGTAGAGCGCTTTGCCCTGATGTACAGCTGTGACGAGTGCGCCCATGGTCTCTTCGAGGGGCACGTCCATGCTGGGGCGGTGCGAGTAGAAGATGTCGACGTAGTCGAGGCCCATGCGCTCGAGGCTTTCGTCGAGCGAAGCCAGAAGATACTTGCGCGAGCCGCCAATGCCGTAGGGTCCGGGCCACATGTCCCATCCGGCCTTCGATGAGATAAGCAGCTCGTTGCGCAGGTTGCGGAAGTCCTTGCGCAGAATCTCGCCGAAGTTTTCTTCGGCGGAGCCGTAGGGTGGGCCGTAGTTATTGGCAAGGTCGAAGTGTGTCACCCCTCGATCGAAGGCACGGCGAATGACGGCGCGGCCGGTCTCGAAGACGTCGGCTCCGCCAAAGTTCTGCCACAGGCCGAGCGAGACGGGTGGAAGAACGATGCCGGAGCGGCCGCAGCGGCGGAAAGTGGCATCGTCATAGCGCTTTGGATCAGGGATGTAGGTCATCGATTCGATCTCCGCGCGTACTCATCCGCGCAAGTTCAGTGGCGTTTCTAAATCCGCAGATTTCTCCGCGGAGCACTCGCAATTACGGTTCAAGGCGTGATCAGGAAACCGAGCCCAACTTCTCGAAGAAGACGATGATCGACTCGATGCCGCGATAGTAGTTGGCGATGTGGAACTTCTCGTTGGGTGCGTGGATATTGTCGTCCGGCAACCCGAAGCCCATCATCACGGTGGGGATTTTCAGGTGGCGCTCGAAGTCACCGACAATGGGGATCGATCCGCCGCCGCGCACGAAGACGGTGTCTTTATGCCATACCTCTTTCATCGCATCTTTTGCGGCTTCGATATAGGGATTGTCCGTTCCCACGACGATGGCATCGCCGGAGTGGATCAATCGCACATCAAGCTCGATGCCTTTCGGCTTCAGGGACTCGACGTAGCTCTTGTATTGCGCGAAGGCCTCTTTCGGCGTCATGTCCGGCACGAGGCGCATGGAGACTTTCGCGGTAGCTTTAGCAGGGATGACCGTCTTGGCTCCGGCGCCGATGAAGCCGCCGGGCATGCCATGCACGTCGAGCGTGGGCCGGGCCCAGGTGCGCTCTAAAACCGAAAATCCAGGCTCTCCGGTTAGCTGCGGCGAGCCGACTTCGGTGGCGCGATAGTGCTCTTCGTCAAAGGGCAGCGTGCGCCAAGCCTTCAACTCGTCTTCACTGGGCGCCTTCACCGCATCATAGAAGCCGGGGATGAGGATGCGGCCACTGGAATCCTTGAGCTGTGCGATGATCTGGGCCAGCGCCACAAAGGGATTCGGCGCCGCGCCGCCGTACATTCCGGAGTGCAGGTCGGTCTTTGCTCCGCGCGCCTCGATCTCGGTGTAAATCATGCCGCGCAGACCCACGCAGAGGGTGGCCATCTCAGGAGCGAACATCTCGGTATCGGAGACCAGTGCGAAATCCGCCTTCAGGCGATCGCCGTGCTCGCGGACGAATTTTGCGATCTGCTCGCCGCCAACTTCCTCTTCGCCCTCGAGAATGATGCGAATGTTCAAGGGCAGCTTGCCCGCATGGGCGTGGAATAACGACTCCAGGGCCTTCACGTGCATGAGCATCTGGCCCTTGTCGTCAACTGCTCCGCGTGCGTACAGGTTGCCGTTGCGCTCGGTCGGGTCGAAGGGTGGCGATTTCCACTCATCGAGTGGGTCGGGCGGCTGGACGTCGTAATGTCCGTAGCAGAGACAGGCAGGCTTGGCATCAGCATGAAGCCAATCCGCATAGACCAGGGGATGTCCGGCCGTTGCGATGACCTCGACGTGCTCCATGCCGATACGCTTCAGCTCCGTGGCCAGCCAGTCGGCGGCGGCCTGTACATCCTTCTTGTGCTCAGGAAGCGTAGAGACGGAAGGGATGCGCAGCAGTGTCTTCAGTTCTTCCAAAAAACGCGGGTGATTTTCGCGGGCATAGGTAACGGCAGCGGACGACATACGGACTCCTGGGGCTTCAATAGCGCGAAAATCGAGTATAAATTGAAGCGGAGTAACCAGCCTGGGAGCGCCGCCGGAAGTCAGTAGCGTGACACTGCCGGATCAATTTCTCGCGACCACGCGTCGATGCCGCCGCGCATGGATTGGGCATTTTCGAAGCCCTGATTGCGCAGCCACACTGCGACGTTGAGCGATCGCACGCCATGGTGGCACAGGGTCACGATGCGGACTTCAGGGTCCAGCTCCTGAAAGGCCCGCGACGGCACGTCGCCCATGGGCATCAGCGTGCTGCCCTCAATGCGTGCGGCCTCGTACTCCCAGGGTTCGCGAACATCGAGCAAGACAAAGCCCGGTTGTTGGCCTGAGTTTGTTGTGGTAAGCGTCTGAGAGTCGAGCAGTTGCTTCAGCGCTGCTGAGGAAATTTCGAGGTCCATCGGTGACTCCAGAATAAAACGACTCCATGGTGACGTGCGCGAAGAGTGGCTCCCGCGTGATACAAGAGTAGAAAGCCCCCTCAGCAGTTCTATGGCCACTCAAGAGAAAGTCCTTATTGTCGAAGACGAGCTGCACGCTCTCACCGGGCTCGCAGAACTGGTCTCCGGATGGGGTTATCGCACCGACACCGCTCGCGACGGGCTCGAAGCTCTGGAACGGGTGCAGGCGTGGCAGCCCGGCATTGTGGTTACCGATCTCAAGATGCCGCGCATGGATGGCCTTGAGTTGCTGGAACGGCTCAACGAGCTCAACGAAAAGCAGGCTGTAGTGGTGCTCACAGCGCAGGGTTCGATTGAGCTGGCAGTCGAAGCCATGAAGATGGGCGCTTACGATTTTCTGCAGAAGCCGGTTGACGCCACGCGGTTGCGCACCATCCTCTCAAATGCCACGCGGCAGCGCGATACGGAGCGCGAGCTGGAAGTGACGCGGCGCAAGCTACGCGACATCGGCGTGTTGGGCCCGCTGGTGGGTTCGTCCAAGAAGATGCAGGAGCTCTTCGCGCTAATCGAGCGCGTGGCGCCGTCGAATGTTTCCGTGCTGATCACAGGCGAAAGCGGAACAGGCAAGGAGCTGGTGGCGCGCACTCTTCACGACCTGAGTCCGCGCAAAGCCAAGCCGTTCGTGGCCGTGAACTGCGCGGCCATCCCGGAAACATTGATCGAGAGCGAAATCTTTGGCCACGAAAAAGGCGCCTTCACCGGGGCGCTGGAGCGCCGCGCCGGGTGCTTTGAATTAGCAGAGGAAGGCACTCTGCTGCTCGACGAAATTGGCGAGATGCCGATCGGCACGCAGGCCAAGCTGCTGCGCGTGCTGGAAGAACGCAAGCTGCGGCGACTGGGCAGCAAGGTGGAATCGCCGGTAGATGTACGGGTGCTGGCTGCAACCAATAAAGTTCCAGAGTCTGCGGTTGAGGATGGGCATCTGCGCGGCGATCTTTATTACCGGCTCAATGTCTTCAATCTGCAGATGCCTCCGCTGCGCGAGCATAAGGAGGACATCCCGGAGATTGTCGACTCTATGCTGGTGGACATGAACCGCAAGCACAACCGCCGGGTAAGCGGCATCGGAACGGAGCTGATGTCCCGGCTCATGGCCTATGACTGGCCAGGAAACGTACGTGAACTCCGCAATACGATTGAGCGCGCCGTTGTCCTTTCTACCGAAGATCAACTGGACGCGCACCATCTGCCTCCTGGTTTCGGCATGCGCACGGTAAAGCCCACGTGGGACGCAGATAGTGATGCGATTCAGGTAAAGGTGGGAGCGACGGTCGATGAAGCGGAACAGCTGCTCATATTGAAAACGCTGGAATCGACAGGCAACAACAAAACTCGAGCTGCCGAGAAGCTTGGGATCAGTTTGAAGACGCTGCACAACAAACTGAAGGAATACGGGAACGCAAGCGACAGCGAGGGACCGCCCGAATAACGTGCTTCCCGTACTTTATACTGGTAACACCAGCCTCCTGCCGAGAATATCTAGTAACCTCGACCTTCGTCCCGAAGTATGAAATCTTCATATTTCGTGATTTGTCGAGGCATACACTAGAAGGCATCGTCTTTTAAATCGGCCTTCGCGGCTTCGGTCAAACGCCCGAGAACTTCAGCGCAACATCTTCGGGCGCCGCGGGTTGAAGAGACCGCTGTCAGCGCTGGCATGTTTCAGCAACCTTGTTCCGACGCCGCATGCGACTTAAGACCAAACTCGCCGCCGCTATTACGCTTCTGGTTTTTGTCGTAGCCACGGTTCTCTCGTGGCTGTACATGAGCCAGTTGCTGCAACAGCACATCGAGCAGTCTTACCAGGCGACCGATGTCCTGGCATATCAGATGCAGTTCGCAATTCGCGAAGCGCTCGAAAACGGGCTTCGCAACCGCCAGGTGAATGCCAACGATCCGGCTGCCCTGCGCGAAGCGGTTGCGGATGCGCTGCGGCACGATCCCGGTCTCAACTCGTTTATCAACTCGGTCATCAACTATTCGCCTACGGTTCTGGATATCGCGATTGCAGACCGCGATGGACGGGGCCTGGTTACGGCACCCGATCCTTTACTTGAAGATCAGCGCCTACCGGTGCGGCCCAACTACGCGACCCTCCTCAAGGGCTCAATCTTTCGCTCCATCCGCCTCGTTTTTGGAAAGCCCCGAGTCTACAACCTGACGGTAGGAATCGAACGCGACGGCCAGCCGTTTATCACGGTACGGATTGGCATACGAAATACGTTTCTCAAGAATGCGTTCTATCCCTGGCTGCGGGATTCGTTTACCTACATCAGTCTGGCAATTGCGATCTCACTTTTTTTCGCGGCTTTCGTAGCCAATCTTGCTCTCAAGCCATTGGCGCAGATCAGCGCACGTCTGGACGCTTTATCGCAGGCTGAGCCGGCGGGAGAGCTCGAATCTGGGGCTTCGACGGACGCAGTATTGCAGGTTTCGCACAAAATCGAGCGGCTGGGCCGGCGCATGCGCAATGTGGAAGAGGTATTTTCGGCGCTCAAGGAAAACCTCGATCAGATCCTCTCCAATCTGCAAGACGGCATGATGCTCTTCACGCGCGATGCCCGCGCGGTGCTGGTTTCACGATCGGTAGAACGCTTTCTAGCCGTCAATCGAGACGACATACTGGGCGCAGAGGTTCATGACATCTTCGATCGCTATTCCGTCCTGGGACGGACGGTGCGCCAGGCTTTCGACGCCGGGATGTCCATCGTGCAAGAGGAAATTGTCACCGAGACGGGCCGGCGCGTTGAGATTTCGCTCGATTTCATCCACGATGACCGGGCTGCTGACAGCGGGCAATCCCTGGGAGCCCTGCTTACGCTGCACGACCTTGAATCCATGCGAGAGATCGAGAGCGAGCTCGAGCTGTCTCGGCGCATGGCGGCCATCGGCAGGCTCACGGCAGGCGTGGGCCATGAGGTGAAAAATCCGATCAATGCGATCGTGGTGCACCTGGAGTTGTTGCGGAGCAAGATCGATACCGGATCAAGTGCTTCGCGTCACCTGGAGGTGATTCAGACCGAGATCCGGCGGCTGGACCGGGTGGTGCAGACGCTGGTGGACTTCTCGCGCCCTGTCGAGCTGCAGCTGAAGGAGCAGGATCTCCGGCAGATCGTCTCGGGCGTGCTGATGCTGGCCTCCGCGGAGCTCGAAACACGCAATATTACGCTGAAGAGTGAAATTCCCGACCATCCGGTGATGGTGAAGGTTGACGCCGACCTTTTCAAACAGGCCATCCTCAACGTGGTCATCAACGGCGCCCAGTCGATGAGCCATGGGGGAGACATGTCGATCCAGCTCGTGGGAGACGCTCGCATGGCCACACTCAGGGTGGAGGATCACGGTGAAGGAATTCCTGACAAGATCCTGCCCCACATCTTCGACCTCTATTTCACGACCAAGCGCGAAGGTAGTGGAATTGGCCTAGCCATGACCTACCGAATTCTTCAGCTTCATAATGGCCAGATTGACGTAGAATCGAGGGCGGGTGTGGGAACAACGTTTATTTTCACCGTTCCAACATCCAGCTTCCCCGATCAAAGACTGCGCGGTCTTCTGGAAACTGATTTACCTGCCTTCAAGGGGCCAAGGGAATGATATCCGCACGCAAGACGGCGGCAATCATGACGCTCGCCGTGCTTGCAATCGGTTGCAAGCACAAAACACCAGTGATAGCGCCTGTTCAGGCGCAGGCACCTCCGTTGCCTCAGAAGCCGATTGCGCAGGTAGCATCGCTGCCGCCGGTTCCACCCCCAACGACTCCGAAGGTCGGCCCTCCGGGCTCGGACCAGCCGCCTCAGCCGCCCCCCGAGAAGCCGAAGCGTACGGTTCGCCATAAACCCAAGCCGGTGGCTCCTGCAACATCGCCCGCGGGCGAACAGCCTTCCAAAGACGCGGCCAAAGACAATCCGGAGTCTGCCGCCACGCAGCAGGCCGCGGCAGGAGAAGCGCCCGCAGCTTCGCCCATCGGTCAACTATCGACGGCCGGCGACAGCAGCAGCACCCCCTCGCGGCACGATATTCAGGAGACAATCGACACCACGGAAAAGGGTTTAAATGACCTAAAGCGCACCCTGACTTCGGCGGAGCAGGAAACCACGGTGCAGATTCGCACTTTCCTGACCAAGGCCAAACAGGCACTCAGCCAGGATGACCTGGATGGCGCCCACACTTTGGCGACCAAAGCCAAAGTGCTGCTGGACGAGCTGACCAAAAGCTAGATCTCTTTCCTCATATCATCTCCACACAAGCACGGCCCGGCCGCTGACGATTCAGCCTGTTTGGTGTCCTGTTGGGGAGAATTTCACTCGACAAAACTTTTTTATTCATTAAGTTGGCCACGCATACCGCCCATTTGGTTTAATTCCGCATCCCAAAATTTTTACCTGTATCGCTTTCTGCTGCCTGGTGTTTTATATGTTTGCGCAAGTTGAATTCGCGGTAGGGGACCCTAGTGGTGCGCGGCGAAGGCGATGAGGAAGTGCCACAGTCAGGGAGGTCCCACATGGCGAAGAGCGCTTATATCCCATGCCTGCTTTTCTGTCTCATTCTGGCCGGTTGTGGCAGCTCTACCTCAGTAAAGACGGTTCCACCAACCGCAGATTTTTCGCTGACCTCCACTCCCGCCACGGTCACGCTCACTGCCGGTGCGGCCGGACAACAGGTCAGCGTAGAAGCGGTCGCCATGAACGGATTTACCGGCACCGTTTCTGTGGCCATCAGCGGACTTCCGACAGGCGTCACGGCCAGCCCGGCAACGCTAACGTTAACTCCCGGCGTGGCGCAGAGCGTGACCCTTACCGCGGCTTCCACTGCCGTGGCTGGAAGCGCAACCCTCACTCTGACTGGAACATCCGGAACCCTCAGTCATAGCGCGACGGTCGCGGCCACGATTGCCGCAGCAGCCCCGGCTGAGGATTTTTCACTGACGGTAGCTCCTGCTACGGTGGCGCTCACTGCCGGTGCAGCCGGACAGCAGGTTAGCGTAGAAGCGGTCGCCGTGAACGGGTTCACCGGCGCCGTCTCTGTGGCCATCAGCGGACTTCCGACAGGCGTCACGGCCAGCCCGGCAACGCTAACGTTAACTCCCGGCGCGGCGCAGACGGTGACGCTGGCCGCGGCTTCCACTGCCGCTGCCGGAAGCGCAATGGTCACTCTGACTGGAACATCCGGACCCCTCAGTCATACTGCCACGGTCACGACTACTGTTTCCCTTCCTCCGGCAGCGGATTTCTCGCTGACCTCCACTCCCGCCGCGGTCACGCTCACTGCAGGTGCAGCCGGACAGCAGGTCAGCTTACTGGCAACAGCGGTGAACTCCTTCACCGGCTCCGTGGCGATTGCAATCAGCGGACTTCCCAACGGAGTAACGGCTGATCCTGCCACGCTGACGCTTACACCAGGGAGCGCGCAGAACGTCACGCTCACTGCCTCAAGCGGAGCTGCCGCCGCAACGGCCACAGTTGTCTTTTCCGGTACATCCGGCACCCTCAGCCATACGGCGACAGTAGCCGTCACGGTGGCCGCAGCGACAAGCAGCATTCCTGACATCACGACTTACCACGATGATGTGGCGAGAGATGGCCTCAATGCTCAGGAGAAAATCCTTACTCCGAGCAATGTGAACTCCACTCAGTTCGGAAAGATTGGCTTCTACACGGCCGATGGGCTGGTGGACGCGGAACCTTTATATCTTGCAAATGTGACGGCCGGCGGCAAGCAGCGTAATGTACTTTACGTTGCCACCGAGAACGACAGCGTTTACGCGTTCGACGCCGACACTGGAACACGGATATGGAAGACCCCAGTGCTCGGCAGCGGGGAGACTACTAGCGACGATCGTGGATGCGGTCAAATCACACCGCAAATAGGAATTACTTCGACACCGGCTATCGATCGCAGTCAGGGGCCAAATGGAACTATCTTCGTGGTGGGAATGACCGAAGATGCAAGTGGCGGCTATCATCAACGGCTACACGCACTCGATGTGACGACTGGAGCCGAGATCAGCGGTAGTCCGACGGAGATTTCAGCGAGCTATCCGGGAACCGGCGCGAACTCGTCAGGCGGAAATGTCATCTTCGATCCTGGCCAATATGCAGAGCGCGCGGCGTTGCTGCTGTTGAACGGAAATATCTACCTCACCTGGACTTCGCACTGCGATCAGGCCCCCTATACCGGATGGGTGATGGCCTACAGCGAATCGACGCTAAAGCAGACACAGATCTTGAACGTGACTCCTAATGGCAGCGAGGGTTCCATCTGGATGAGCGGCGATGGTCCGGCCGCCGATAGCGACGGAAATATCTATCTCCTCGACGCGAACGGCACCTTCGATACCACGCTGACCAATGGTTTCCCCATCAACGGCGACTATGGAAATGCCATGCTGAAACTCTCGACGAGTGGAGGAAAGCTGGCGGTCGCCGACTATTTTGAAACCTACGACACCGTCAAGGAATCCGAGAACGACGCGGATCTCGGATCGGGCGGCGAAATTCTCCTGCCACCTCAAACTGATATGAATGGGAACACTTATCAGCTAGTGGTGGGCGCAGGTAAGCAGGATTCAAGCACTAAGTTGACAAACATCTACGTTGCTAACATAAGCGATATGGGACGCTTCACTGCCAATGACAGCGCCAACAGCTATATCTACCAGGTTGTTCCCGGAGCCATTTCCGGCGGTGTATTTTCGACGCCTGCTTACTTCAACGGGACGATATATTACGGAGCGCGGGGAGATAATCTAAAAGCATTTCCGATCACCAATGCCGTCTTAGCGACAGAAGCCGCGAGCCAGTCGGCTGTGACGTTTTCATCTCCAGGCACAACTCCGAGCATCTCTGCCAACGGCACAACAAATGGTATTGTGTGGGCTCTTGAGTCGAACACAGGTGCCCCAGCCGTGTTGCATGCCTACGACGCGACCAACCTAGCCAACGAGCTTTACAACAGCGGGCAGGCCGCAAATAGCCGGGACAGTTTTGGGAATGGGAACAAGTTCATTACGCCGATGATCGTGAACGGCAAGGTGTATGTGGGAACTCCGACGGGCGTTGCTGTCTTCGGATTGCTCCCGCAGTAAGCAGGCGCTGTTTCTATCGTTCGCCCCACTTTAGCTTGGCGCGCAGTACATCGAAGAACCCAGCCTGACCAAGGCGGATGAACTTGACGCTGAACTGCGAACGCCAGCAGCGCAGCTCGTCACCAACTTTAAGAGCAATCGCTTCCTGTCCATCGACGGTGAGAAAGGTCTGATCGGGAATGCCTTCGACATTCAGGGTCAGCCGGGCATCGGCACGCACCACCATGGGCCGGATGGTAAGCAGGTGCGGGCACACCGGCGTGACGACCAGAGCCTCGACATCGGGAACGAGAATGGGACCGTTGGCCGCCAGAGAGTATGCGGTAGAACCGGTGGGAGTGGAAACGATAATGCCATCCGCCCGGAAGACGGCAGCGAGTTGACCGTCAAGCTGTATCCGGAAATCGCCCATGCGAGCGATGGCGCCTTTGGCGATGACGACATCATTCAGAGCTTCATGCTGGGTGAAGAGCTTGCCGTCGCGCCACAACTCGCTGTGCAGCATCCAGCGCGAATCGGTGGCGAAGCAGTCGGTGCACCAGCCATCGAGGGTGGTATAGAGATCGGCAAGGCGCACCTCGGTGAGAAATCCGAGAGAGCCGAGATTGACACTCAGAATAGGCGTGCCGGTTTTGGCAAAGACCCGGGCTGCGGAAAGCAGTGTGCCGTCTCCACCTAAGACAACGACCAGTTTCGGATCTTCTTCGGGAAGCAGGTGGCGCGGAACAATGCGCGCCGTGTGGGTGTAATTACCGCTGACCGGATCGAGGATTGGATCAAGATCGTGAGCCTTCATCCAGAGGACGAGATCGGGAAGAATGGTCTCGAGCTCAGGCTTCTGCGGTTTCGAGATGATGGCTACGGATCGCATGAGCATCCAGTGTACTGAAACAGGGATTACGAATTGGCGAACAAGGCGCAGGATATAGAGATTGGAGATTGGCCATTAGAAAAGAGATCGTCGCACTTTGGAGTTCGAGGCCGGAAGGAGCCATCCTTTCGGTTCCAGCCTCCCTAATCCGTATTCCCTGCTCTCCCCCATTCGGCGTGCAGAAGGAACTCATGATTTCCTTCTGCCCCCTGGATGGGCGAATCGATCACTTCGATATTGAGACCTTGCAGCTCCTCCACGCAGGAGCGAACGCGTTCGATGGCCAACTGGTGTGCGGCGGGATCGCGCACGATGCCACCTTTGCCTACGTGCCCGCGGCCGGCTTCGAATTGTGGCTTGACTAGAACCACAGCCTCAAGCGGCAATCGCGTCGCCGGCCGTTGTATTGCACGGATCACCGCCGGCAGCACCAGCGTCGCCGATATGAAGCTCACGTCCATGGAGAGGAATTGAATGTCTGGCGGCAGGCTGCCGGCCTCCAGAATGCGGGCGTTGGTTCGTTCCATGAGCGCCACGCGAGCGTCGCTGCGCAGCTTCTGCGCGATCTGTCCATAGCCGGTGTCGATGGCCAGCACCCGCGCTGCTCCATGCTGCAACATGCAGTCGGTAAATCCTCCGGTGGAGGCGCCGACATCCAGGCAAAATTTTCCAGAGAGATCGATCTTCCAGTGCTGGAGCGCGGCTTCAAGCTTGAGACCGCCGCGGCTTACGTAGCGAAGGTCTTCGCCGAGCAGCCTAAGATTCGCATCGCACGGAACCGAGCTGCCGGGCTTTTCCTGCTTCTGTTCATTCACCAGCACACGGCCGGCGAGGATCAGCGCCTGGGCGCGCTCCCGCGACGGCGTCACGCCGCGTTCTACAAGCAACTTGTCGAGGCGGCATTTCATCGCATGTATGCTGATCGAAACAGGATATGGTGCCCGGGACGGAAAATAGCTCTTAAAAATCCACACCCGCAACTCTTCCTATACACTTTGAGTGCTCTTGCCAACGTTCGAGGTCTCCTCGGAGAATAACCGCTGTCTCAGAATATGCCGGAGAACTTCCAAAATCCGATTCCCAACGAGCCCCGTTCTATGGACAGGAGCACGTTGACCCCCGGTGACGGAGACGACGCTTCCCTGCTGGCCAGCATTCAGGCTGGCGGCCAGGAAGCGATGGGCAAATTCTTCGCACGCTACTCCCCCATGGTCTACTCCGTAGCTCTGCGTGTGCTCAAGGATGCGGGTGAGGCAGAGGACGTAGTACAGGAGATTTTTATCCAGGTCTGGAAGAATCCTGGAGCTTTTGTTTCGGGTCGAGGGTCGCTGGGCGGCTGGCTGGTGGTGGTGGCAAGAAACCGGGCCATCGATATGCTGCGCAGGCGTCGCCCGTCCGATCCGATTGAACTTTTTGCACTGCCTTCATCGACGAATCTCGCGAACGAGGCAGAACGGTCAGTGCTGATGGAAAAGATTCGCTCGGCCATGGGCACGCTGCCCATGGAGCAGAAGCATTCTGTCGAGCTGGCGTTTTTTGAAGGGTTGACGCATTCCGAGATCGCTGAGAAGACGGGCGATCCGCTAGGGACGGTAAAGACGAGAATTCGCCTGGCCCTGATTTCGTTACGAAAGGTTTTAACCGCTTGAATCGCGCCGAACACATCTCGCAAGAAGATCTCGCACTGTACTCCATGCAGGCGCTCGCGCCCGAGGAGCAGGCCGAGGTTCTCGCGCATCTGCAAGGATGCGCTGCTTGCCAGACGGAGCTGCGCGAAATTCTTGAGGAAGAAGCCTTGCTGGCGCTGAGCGTGGAGCAGCCGCCGCTACCTTCAGGCATGCAACAGCGCTTCATGGCGCGGATTGCGAATACTCCCCAGCAGACGGCGGCTGCCAATGTTGCGAAGGCTGAGCCTGTGCCCGTCGAACCACTCAAGAGCAGCGGCTTTGGCCTCGGCTGGCTGGGATGGGTTACAGCGATGGTGGCAATTGCTGTGGCGGTGTATTTCGGCAATCACAGCTTCCAGCTGGAGCAGCAATTGAACAGCGATCGAAGCGACATCGCTCAGCTTTCCGCGCAGGCCGCACGCGCCGAGGAGCTGACCGATGCATTGACGTCGCCGATGGCCAAACAGGTAACACTCACCGAAACCAAGCAGCCGGCCCAGCCGGTGGGTCACACGACCTATCTGGCCAGCAAGGGTGCGCTGATCTTCGTCGCGAGCAATCTGCATCCTGTAGCGCCGAATAAGACGTATGAGCTGTGGCTGATTCCTGCCAATGGGAAGGCTCCGATGCCGGCCGGACTCTTCCGTCCGGATGCGACGGGAAGCGCTTCCGTGGTGCTTCCGCAGCTGCCGGAGGGCGTCGAAGCCAAGGCTTTCGGCGTGACCATCGAAGACGCGCAGGGATCGACAACGCCGACGCTACCCATCGTCATGTCGGGATCGTAAACGCAGAGAACGGGGATCGCGCTGTAGCGAACGGTCTTGTACGCAATACCCTAAACCCTATACGCTGATCCCTGTCTCTATGGCTAAACAGAATTCGAATTTTCCTCATCCCATTACTCTCGCTGTGGACATTGGCGGCACGGGCATCAAGGTCATGCTGCTGGATGCGCGCGGTAATCCTCTTTCCGAGCGGTTGCGCATGCCGACTCCTGATCCCGCAACCCCAGCGAAGATGCTGGCCATTCTCGAGAAGCTGCGCAAGCAACTGACGGCGTTCGATCGCGTTTCGGTCGGCTTCCCCGGTGTGGTCAAGCACGGCAAGGTATGGTCGGCGGCGAATGTCGATAAAGAATGGATCGGCTTTCCGCTGCAGGCCACGCTGCACAAGCGCTGGAACCGGCCAATACATCTTGCCAACGACGCCGCGGTGCAGGGCTACGGGGCGATCAGCGGCAAAGGTGTAGAACTCGCTATCACCCTGGGCACAGGCATGGGTTCGGCGCTCTTCGCCGACGGGCATCTCTGCCCTGGCCTGGAGCTGGGGCACCATCCCTGGCACAAGGGCGAAACATATGAGGATTACCTCGGACGCAAAGGCCTGAAGAGGCTTGGCAAAAAGCGCTGGAACAAGATGCTGGCGAAGGCCATCGATCAGACCGCGAAGACCTTCAACTGGGATCACCTGTATATCGGCGGAGGCAATGCCAAGGAGATCGACTTCACGCTTCCACCGCATGTCACCATCATCTCGAATGAGGACGGACTGTTTGGCGGCGTGGCGTTGTGGCGTTTCCAGAGCTGACGCCGGAGATGTTCTCTATACTTCGACCGTGCGTTTGAGCTGGCCGCAGGCGGCATAGATGTCGCGTCCGCGCGGGCGGCGGATGAAGGCCGGAACCTGTTGGGAAATGAGGTATTGCTGGAAGCGGGCTACATCGCCCGCGTCCGGCATGCTGTAGGGAATGCCGGGGCCGGGATTCCACGCGATCAGATTCACTTTGGCTGGCAGGTTGGCGCGGCGCATCAGTTTCACGACTTCGGCTGCATGCTCGGGCTGATCGTTCACTCCACCCAACAAAACATATTCAAACGTCACACGCTCGCGCGGACGCAGCGGCACCTTGCTTACCGCATCCATCAGGTCGGCGATATCCCATTTGCGGGTGACGGGCATGATCTCTTCGCGAACGGTGTCGTTCGAGGCGTTCAACGAAATGGCCAGCTTGGGCCGTACTTTTTCCTCTGCGAAGCGCTCGATGCCGGGGACGATGCCTGAGGTAGAGACGGTCATCCGCGACTCGGCGATGCCGACCTCCTCGACCAGCAGGCGGACAGCATCCATAAATGCGTCGTAGTTCAGGAATGGCTCGCCCATGCCCATGAAGACCAGGTTGATACGATCGCGGCCGATCTGGACTTGATGGCGCTGGAGCACGGCGACAACCTGTCCGGCGATCTCTCCCGCGGTGAGGTTGCGGATGATCCCCAGCTTTGCAGTGAGGCAGAACTGGCAGTTGACCGCGCAGCCGATCTGGCTGGACACGCAGATGGTGGCGTCGTGGTGGCCGCCAGCCTCCTCGTCGCCGGCCTGCGAGCCGTCACCTTCTTCTCCGTCGTCGCCTTCCGGCATCCAGACCGTTTCGACAGTCTGGCCATCTCCTGTGGCGATGAGGTATCGTTCCGTTCCATCGCTGGACCGGAAGGTCTCCGCGATTGCCGGAAGACCGATACCGTATCCGGCCTGAACCAGCTGATCGCGCAGGGATTTCGGCAGCGTAGTGAGGCCGTCCAGCGAGGAAACCCAGTCCCGGTAGAGGCCCTGGGCCAGCTGCCGGGCACGGTACGGAGGTACTGAAAACCGCTCTATTACCTGGCTAAGTTGCTCATTATTAAGGCCAAAAAGGGGGAGAATCGGAACCGGAGCTGGAGCGTCTAAAATGGAGTAGAGATTGTTCCCGCCAGACGTCATCGTAATTCCGGAATCCGTTGTGCCAGCATAGCGCATTCGCAAGACCGAAGATCACTGTTCTTCCCCACTCGCAGCGACCATCGGATACGGTTCAATGCCTTCGACGAAAGGCCCCAAGTAGAAAGGTCGCGAGACTGCAATGAGCAACGAAAGAAATATACGCCGCACCGTCCTGCCCAATGGGCTGACGATCCTCACCGAAAAGATGGATCACATCCGCTCCGTAGCCATGGGAGTGTGGATTCGCGCGGGGTCGCGCCATGAGCTGCCGGAGGTCAATGGCATTTCGCATTTTGTGGAACACATGGTGTTCAAGGGCACCAAGTCGCGGTCCGCGCAGCGGATCGCGCGCGAAGTGGACGCTATCGGGGGAAACCTCGATGCCTTCACCGGCAAAGAGACGGTCTGCTTCAACATGAAGGTGCTGGACGAGCATGTTCCGACGGCTCTGGAGGTTCTGTCCGACCTGGTCCTGAATCCGGTCTTTGCTTCCGACGAGATCAACCGCGAGCGCGGCGTGATCCTGGAGGAGATCAAGATGGACGAGGACAATCCCGACTATCTGGTGCACGAGATTTTCACCCAGAATTTCTGGAAGGACCATCCGCTGGGCAAGCCGATCCTGGGAACCAAAGAAACGGTCCGCAAGTTTGAGCGGGAGACGCTCTTCGACTTTTACGGGTCGCGCTTCCTGGGCGGGAATATCGTCTTCTCCGCCGCCGGCAATATCGAGCATGACGACTTTGTGGCACAGGTGACACGGCGCTTCGAGTCTCTGCCGGCCGGGCAGAGCGAATATCCCGACGCTCCGCCGAAGACCGCGGCACGTATCAATCTCCGCAACAAGAAATCCCTGGAGCAGGTGCAGCTTTGCCTCGGTGTGCCCTCCCCGCCGGTAGCCGATGAGTCGCGCTACATCACGCTGGTGCTGAACACGGTGCTGGGTGGTGGCATGAGCTCGAGGCTCTTCCAGACTGTGCGCGAAGAGCGTGGACTGGCCTACGCCATTTACAGCGACCTGAACCCCTATCGCGATACCGGCTCACTTTGCGTCTATGCGGGTACCTCGTCGGACAAGGCGGTGCAGGTGATCGACCTGGTGATGAAGGAATTCAGCAAGCTGAAAAACGAGCCCCTGCAACCGGACGAGCTTCGCCGTGCGAAGGATCAGTTGAAGGGCAACCTGCTGCTCTCCCTGGAGAGCTCGATGTCGCGCATGTCGAATCTGGCGCGCCAGCAGATGTACTTCAACTACTTCTTCGGGCTGCAGGAGATCCTGGACAAGGTAGAGAAGGTGACCGACGAGCAGGTGATGGACATGGCCAAGGAGCTCTTCCAGCCGGAGCGGGTCGCGGTGACGCTGCTGGGCAGGCTGGATGGACTGAAGGTTTCGCGCAGCCAGCTGGTGTGTTAAAGGCTCAGGGCTCAGGGCTCAGGGCTCAGGGCTCAGGGCTCAGGGCTCAGGGCTCAGGGCTCAGGGCTCAGGGCTCAGGGCTCAGGATGAGACGATATTCCTGCTCTGTTGGTGGTCGAGTGCTGATCCCTAGTCCCAGTTTTGAGCGTTCGTTTGGTCTCCTGCGTCTTCATCCGTTAGGATTGCGTGTGGCGGGACTGTCCGCGCGGCCTCCCGAGGATATCGACTTATGATGCTTTCCACTGTTTGCAATCTTGTCTCTGAAGAGAACCGGTCACGGAAGACCGGCGGACGTTCCACATCGGAAGGCGGCTTCACCCTGATGGAGCTGCTGATCGTTATCTCGATCATGCTCATCCTCATGCTGATCGCGATCCCCAACTTCGCTGGCATGAAGATGCAGGCCAATGAGACATCGGCCATCCAGTCGCTGCGCGCGATCTACGAATCTCAGATTCAGTTCCAGACTACATATCCAGCGAATGGCTTTGCCTGCTCCCTGCAGGCATTGGGTGGCGATTCCAAAGCCGGCGCGCCCACTCCGCAGTCGGCACAACTACTGCAGGGCGATCTGGCGAACGGGCAGAAGAGCGGATACACCTTCAACATCGTGAATTGCACGAAGGTAACCGTGAACAACCAGGATATGTACACCGGCTATGAAGTAACCGCGGTTCCGCAGGCGGTGGGCAAGACCGGGCACAACGGCTTCTGCATCGACCAGCAGGGCGAGGTCCGTAAAGATCCCACCGGTGGCACGAACTGCACGGTTGCGCTCCAGTAAGACCGAGTGAAACGCTTTCCAAATTATTTTCGATTCGCGGCTGTATGGCTCGGAGCTGCGCTGCTGTTTTCTTTCGCAGCGCAGCTCCGAGCTCAGTCACCTTCTCCGCAGCTAACCGCCGACGTTCTGGCGGCCCGCATCGATCACCACTACAACTCGCTGCGCTCGCTTGAGGTTCATTTCGTTCAGAGCTATGAAGGCATGGGCATGAACCGGCAGGAGTCCGGCGTTCTGCTGCTGAAGAAGCCGGGCAGGATGCGCTGGACCTACACCCAGCCGGACGGCAAGCTGTTTATCCTCGATGGCCATGACGGCTACTTCTACTCACCCGGCGATACCGAGGTGCAGCGCGTACCGGTGAAGCAGCTGGATGACATGCGCTCTCCGCTGCGGCTATTACTGGGACATACGCAGCTGATGAAAGAGCTGAACGGGGTCACGATGGCTCCGGCTGCGGATGGAGCTTACACGCTGAGCGGAATTCCGCGTGGCCTCGAAAAGCGCGTGGCTTCGTTCCAGGTGACGGCCGCAGCTGATGGAACGATCCGCTCCCTGCGTGTTGAAGAGACCGACGGGATTGTCAATGCTTTCAGCTTCTCGGGCGAGGCGGCGAATGTTCCGGCTCCCGACGCCAGCTTCGTCTTCCATCCCCCGACTGGCGTGACCGTAGTGAATGGCATGCCTCCGGCATAAGGGACTGGCCGTCCGGGCAATCGCGCCCTCGGCGCGGTCCTTGAAGATGCTCGCGGTTGCGGCGCTCTCTTTGGTCGCGGTCAAGCGTGATTGGAATTAGGATTGGGCCATGCTTCGCTCCTGCTTGTTCGCATTCTCATTGTTCGCTGCCCTATCACTCGTTGCTCAGGACACGACCTCCGGACCTTGGGTGATGCAGAAGAGCGGTACGACGGCCAGCTTACGCGGAATTCACGCAGTGGGGGGCGGAGTGGCCTGGGCCAGCGGGGCGAACGGCACCGTCCTGAGGACAGAAGACAGCGGCTTCATGTGGCAGAGCTGCTCCATGCCTCCGGGAGCTGAGAAGCTGGACTTTCGGGGCATCTGGGCCTGGGATGCGGATACCGCCGTGGTGATGTCGTCAGGGACCGGCGATCTGTCACGCATCTATAAAACTACCGACGGCTGCTCGCATTGGACGCTGCTCTACACGAACCCGGACAAGGATGGGTTCTGGGATGCGATCAGCTTCGAAGAAGCCGACAGCCGGTATGGGACGCTGCTGGGCGATCCGGTAGGGGGCGCGTTTACGCTGCTGCGCACTACCGATGGCGGCCAGCATTGGACCCGCGTTACTTCGGCATCGTCGCCCGGCCTGGCGGCCAACCCTTCCACCATGGGAGCCTTTGCGGCCAGCAATTCTTCTCTGATCTTCGCGGCCCAGGTTGTCAATTCCATCAACGACGGAAATTTTATCTTCTGGTTTGGGACCGGCGGCACGGCGGGACCTTTTGTCTATCGCGGCCGCAGTGTGTGCGATCCGGAGGGCTATCACAAAGACCCGGAACACTGCTCGGTTCGCTGGGACGTGAGTGCCGATCATGTTCCGCTGGCTTCCGGCAAGAGCTCGACCGGAGCGTTTTCTCTCAGTGTTCTGGACGGAGACGAGGCCATTCACCACGCTGTGGTGGTGGGCGGGGACTACGCGCAGCCGGGCTTGTCATCCGGCACCGCAGCGTACTGGGACGAGAAGGATCAGCGATGGACGCCTGCCGCCAAACCGCCGGGCGGATTTCGCTCCGCCGTGCAGATTCTGCCCAACTCCGCGACTGTAGAGGAGCACGATCATGCGGTGTGGATCGCAGTAGGGACCAACGGCTCGGACATGAGCGAGGACGGCGGAAAGACCTGGTCGCCGCTGGATAAGGGCAGCTGGAATGCCCTGAGCCTGCCCTGGGTTGTGGGTCCGAACGGGCGCATCGCAAAACTGGATGAGGGACGGCTGCCGGCGAGTTCTTCGCAAAGAGGCCAGTAGGATGAGCGGGGACTCAGGTCTCAAGGCGTGACGCAGGGCACCCGAAAAATGAGCCTCAGCCAACTTCTGCCGATAGAGGGGATAACGGTGGAAATCGATTGTCGCGATCACGTTTCCGGCGAAAAACGGGCTTGAACGGTTCGCCGTATCTTTGCGTCTATCGTCTGCGGGAACTGATACCCTGAAGTAGCGTCCATATGGCGGAATTTGTCATCAAGCTGGCCGATGAACGCGGCCGCGTCCAGGAGCAGGTGCAGTCGGCGGCCTCGGCCGAGGAGCTGCGCCAACGCTTTTCCCACGCCGGCTATTACGTCTATTCCGTTAAACCGAGAGGGTTTACGGGCAGCCGGCGCAAGGCCAAGCTGGAAACATTCATCATCTTCAATCAGCAGTTTCTGACCCTGATCAAGGCCGGCCTGCCCATCCTGGGGTCGCTCGAAATGCTGGCCAAGAGCCAGAAAAATTCGGCGTTTGCCGGGCAGCTGCAGAATGTGGCCACGCGGGTGCGCACCGGTGAATCGATCTCTGCGGCATTCGAGGCACAGGGCGGATTTCCGGTCATCTACACCACCACCCTGCTGGCCGGTGAGCGAAGCGGCAACCTCGAAGAAGTTCTGGGGCGGTTTCTCTCCTTTCAGAGAATTTCGCTGACCTTCCGCAAGAAACTGATCGCATCGCTGATTTATCCGGCGCTGCTGATTTTCCTGGTTTGCGGGCTTTTTGTTTTCCTGATCACTTTCGTCGTGCCCCGCTTTGCCACGCTCTATGACCAGTTGGGCACCAACCTGCCGGGCCTTACCCTGCTGCTGCTCAAGGTAGGCAATGGGGCGCAACACTACGTGTTTTATGTGGTTCCAGCGTTGGCGCTGATCGGTTACCTGATCTACCGGTGGAGCAAAACCGAAGCCGGAGCAGACCGGGTGGACGGCATGCGCATCAAGCTGCCGGTCTTCGGGAACATCTGGATCAAGTATCAGGTAGCGCTGTTTTCGCGAACCCTTTCGACGCTGCTGACCGGCGGTTTGCCGCTGGTGCCGTCACTGGAGACGGCGGCGCGATCGATCGCGAGCAAACGCATTGCCAAGGCCGTCTTTTCTTCGGTTACACATGTGCGCGAGGGCAAAGGACTGGCCACCAGCCTGGAGTCAACCAGGGTCTTTCCCGATCTTTCGGTAGAGATGATCGAGGTGGGCGAATCGACGGGTGCTCTGCCGCAGATGCTGAACTCGGTGGCGGAATTTTTTGAAGAGGATGTTCAGACGGCATTGACGGCAGCCATGGCGCTGATCGAGCCGGCGATTCTGATAGTGATGGGTATTGTGGTCGTGGTGATTTTGATTGCCCTGTATCTGCCGATATTCTCCCTGGGGAACGCGAACAACTTTTCCCATTAGGGACTAGCCGTCCGGGCAACGCGCCTTCGGCGGGACAATTCGATTTCGCACCCCGCACCGTTGCAGAACGTAGAAGCGAATTTATTTGAGGTAGGAGCTTATGGCACAGCCACCGGTTTTTGCGGCACCTGCTGAGCACGACGAGACAGCCCAGGCTCAGGCCCTGGCCCTGCGCTATCGCTGCGAGTATGTGGACCTGAAGAACTTCCGCATCCAGCACGAGCTTTTCAAGACGGTGCCGGTGGACATGATGTTCCGGTACAACTTCGTGCCGCTGGAGCAGGACGAGAACCGCCTGACCATCGCCGTCAGCGATCCCAGCAAGCTGATGCTGCTGGATGAGATCGGCGGACTGCTCGGCCAGCGGATCACCACGCGGGTGGCGACGCTGACGCAGATCACCGATCTGCTCAAGAAGACCGAGCAGTCGCAGCGCGTGCTGGACGAAGCGTCGGAGGGCATGACGTTCGACGTGGTTTCGTCCGAAGACAATCCGGACGAAACCATCTCCATCGAGAAGCTGACGTCTGAGGAAGACATCAGCCCCATCATCCGGCTGGTGGATACGACCATCTTTACCGCCCTCGAACGCCGCGCCTCCGATATTCACATCGAGACCTACGACGACTCGCTGATCGTGAAGTACCGCATCGACGGCGTGCTGCAGCTGGCTATGGCTCCGATTGCCCGCGAACATCACACCACCATCCTTTCCCGTATCAAGGTCATGAGCGAGCTGGACATCGCCGAGCGGCGGGTACCGCAGGACGGACGTTTCCGCGTGCGCTACAAGGGCCGCCTCATCGATTTCCGCGTTTCCATCATGCCCACGGTGCATGGCGAGAATGCCGTATTGCGTGTTCTCGATAAAGAGTCGATGAGCGAGAAGTTCAAGAAGCTCACACTGGAGGTGGTCGGATTCCACGAAGACGACCTGCGGCGCTTCCGGCGGTATATCCGCGAGCCTTACGGCATGGTGCTGGTTACCGGCCCTACCGGTTCGGGCAAAACGACTACGCTCTACGCCGCTCTTAACGAAATCAAGAGCGATGAAGACAAGATCATCACCATCGAAGACCCGGTCGAGTACCAGATTCGCGGTATTACCCAGATCCCGGTCAATGAGAAGAAGGGTCTGACGTTTGCCCGCGGCCTGCGCTCGATCCTGCGCCACGACCCGGACAAGATCCTGGTGGGCGAAATCCGCGACCAGGAGACGGCCCAGATCGCCATCAATTCGGCGCTGACCGGACACCTGGTTTTCACCACCGTCCATGCCAACAACGTGGTCGATGTGCTGGGACGCTTCCTGAACATGGGCGTGGAAGCCTACAATTTCGTCTCGGCGCTGAACTGCATTCTGGCGCAGCGGCTGGTGCGCACCATCTGCGAATACTGCATGCACACGGTGCATTACGACGAGGAAACCCTGGTGTCGAGCGCGTTGAATCCCGACGAGTGGCGGAACTTCGAATTTCGCGAAGGCGCCGGCTGCATCGAGTGCGGCGGCACGGGGTATCGCGGACGTACCGCGATTCACGAACTTCTCGATCTGACTGACCCGATCCGTGAAATCATTCTGGAGAAGAAGCCGGCCTCGGAAGTCCGTAAGCTGGCGCAGCAGGAAGGCATGCAGTTCCTGCGCGAGTCGGCGATTGACAGGGTGCGGCGCGGATTGACAACGTTGAAAGAGATCAACAAGGTGACATTTATCGAGGCTTCGCGCTAGTGCCAATTTCCTTTCAAATGCTGGCTCCGAAGAGCAGCCTGCGGCCGAGGCTGGCGTGCGAGATCGCGCCCGAGGGCGTGATTGCCGCGCGGCTGAGCGACAACGACGAGGCGGTGATGTCTTTTGCCGCACTGCCGCCGGGCATCGTGAAACCGGGACTGGGCGAGGCCAACCTCACCGACCCGCCGCGTGTGGTACTGGGCCTGCGCGAGGCGCTGGACGGGGTTGCGGGAAGAGATAAGACGCTGTCGCTGGTGATCCCCGATGCAGCTGTGCGTGTCTTGATGATGGACTTCGACACCCTGCCAGCCAAGGTGCAAGAGGCGCTGCCAATCGTGCGCTTCCGGCTCAAGAAGCTGGCTCCGTTTGAAGTGGACGACGCGGCAGTAAGCTACCAGATTATGAAGCAGGGACAAAGCGGAAACCAGAGCCAGACGCGAGTTCTGGCGACGGTGATGCCGACGGCCATTCGCGACGAATACGAAAGCGCGATTCGTTCGGCTGGATACGAGCCGGGCGTGATTCTGCCCTCTACGCTGGCCTCGCTGGCGACACTGGCCTCAGACGAGGCATCGCTGGTGATCAACCGCAATGGACTTTCGCTGACGACGGCGATCACTCAGGGGAATGAGCTGCTGCTGCATCGCACGCTGGAATTGCCGGCAAGCGACGAGCTGCATCATGAAGAGCTAGCCAAGACGGTCTCCGTCGCCATGGCTTACTTTGAGGACACGCTGCAGACGCGTCCCCAGGTGTTGAACTATGTGGGGCCGGGTGGAGCACAGGAGTTTGCGCGGGTGCTGGAGCATGCTCCCGGCCATGTGTTGAACGAATACGGCCTGCAGGTGCGCGACCTGGTTGTTGGACCGGGCAAGGGCTCCTTGACCGCCATGCCGCAGGGGCTGGCGGCGGGCGTGGTGGGGGCGCTGGCAAGCTGATGCGCATTACACTCAACCTCGCAAGCAAGCCGTACGTCGATCTGCGATCGATCCTGAAGCAGCTGCGCATTCTGATGCTGATTCTCGCGGTGCTGGCCGTACCCTTGTGGTATCTGCTGCGCGCAGAGCGCGGCAAGGCTGCAGAGGCAACGGCGCGCGTCGAGGCCATGCAGAACAACGTGCGGCGTCTCGAGAACCAACAGATGAGCTATCAGGCGCTGATGCAGCAGCCGCAGAATGCTGCAGTGCTGACGCAGTCGGAATTTCTGAATGCCCTGTTTCAACGCAAGGCCTTCTCGTGGACGGCAACCATGACCGATCTTGAAACGGTGTTGCCGACGGGCGTGCAGGTGCTGAGCATCGATCCCGAGGTCGCAAAGAATGGATCGGTGACGATCCATCTGCGGGTGAGCGGAGCACGCGACCGCGCGGTAGAGCTGGTGCGGAACCTGGAAAAATCCAGGCACTTTGCATCGCCGCGGCTGACAGCCGAGACCTTGGCGCAGGCCAACGGCCCGAACAGCGCACAGAATGCGATGATGCAGCCAGTTACCGCATCGACGGCGGTGAATTTCGAGATTCTGGCAGCCTATCGTCCACTGAGCGAAGCCGACGAAGAACACACCAAGGATGAGAAGTCGAAGAAGGTTGATCACGGAACAGACTCAGACAAGCCACCGGTTGAGCATCACGTCAAGCCGAAGGTGAGAACGGGGAGGGCGCAATGAACGACCGGCGGTGGTTTACTGCGCTCAACCTGCACATTGCCGGCGTCGTCATTCTGGCCGGGGCGGTTCTTTTTCTAGGCGTGAAAGCATTGATCGCATTGCACGACGCCGGCGCGACACAGTCTGAAACCTTCCAGCAGCAGCAGTTGCGCTACGTACAGCTGCAGGCGCAGTTGTCGCATCTGCAGGGATTGCCGGAGAAGGTAGACCGGGCACGCGACGATGCGAACAAATTTTATGTGGACCGCTTCGCACAGAATTACTCGACCGTTGCCGCTGAGCTGGGTGATCTCGAAGTAAAGAATCAAGTGCGCATGATGGGCGCGCATTACGCGCTTGCTCCAGCCATCGAAGGGCTGCGCGAGGTGCGCATCGATGCCAATCTGAGTGGCGATTATTCTCCGCTGATGCACTTCATCAACGACCTGGAGCGGGACAAGAACCACGTCTTCTTCATCGTCAACGGGATTACTCTTACCGGCCAGCAAGGCGGTCTGGTGAATCTCCGCCTCAGAATGACCACCTATCTGCAGGCCGGGGCGAGCGATCTGCCGGTCAGCGATCAGCCAGGCAGCGGGACTGCTTCCGATTCGGGTTCGGGCGGAGGTGCGCAGTAATGGCAATGAAGACAGGACTCGAGAACAAGAAGCAGGTTGCCATCGCTGCTGTGCTGGGTGTGGTGTTACTGGGCCTCATCGGTTACACGATCATGAGCAATTTCGGCGGAGGCAGCACGCCTGCGCCAGCCGCCGCACCTGTATCGAGTGCAACCCCGAGCACCTCTGCTGTTGTAGCTCAGCGTCGCGTGAGCGGGCATGAGGCCGAAAAGGTCGGCACGTCTTTGACGAAGCTCGATCCGACGCTTCATCCGGAATTAATGGCCGCGGCAGAGTCGCTCGAATATACGGGCAGGGGACGGAATATCTTCTCGATGTCGTCGGCGCTGCCGATCATCGAAGCAGTGAAGGGCCCGATCCGTCCGGTTCCGACGGGACCGTCTGCGCCCACGGGGCCGCCACCTCCGCCGCCGATCGACCTGAAGTTTTTTGGGTTCGAGGCAGTCAAGAGCGGTGCGCGCAAGGCATTTCTGCTGCACGGCGACGATGTGTTCGTTGCGGCGGAAGGCGATGTGGTCGATCACCGCTACAAGGTGGTGAAGATCGCGCCATTGTCACTGCAAATAGAGGATATTCCTTATCACAATACGCAGACGCTGCCGCTAATCCAAAATTAGCCTCGCGTGCCGTGAAGAGATGAGCCGAATCATGGAACAGAATCGACAACAGGGAGAGCCCGAGTGCGGATTTGTGCTGATCGCGGTGCTGTTTCTGGTGGCGCTGATCCTCATCGCACTTGCCGTTGCCGCGCCCAAGATGGCCAAAGAGATCCAGCGCGATAAAGAGCTCGAGCTCCTGCACCGGGGCCAGCAATACCAAAGGGCGATCAAGCTCTACTACAAAAAATTCGGCTCGTATCCGGTATCGATAGACCAGCTGATCACTACGAATCAGACTCGTTTTCTGCGCAAACGCTACAAAGATCCGATGACTGGCAAGGACGACTGGAAGCTCATCTACTTTGGCCAGGCGCATGTGCAGCCAATGGGATTGTTCGGTCAGCCCCTAGCCGGTACCGGCTTGGCGGGCGCAGCCGGTGGAGTAGGACAACCGATTGCCGGATCCACCACCGGAAGCAACAATACCAGCACCAGCGCCTTTGGCTCGTCTTCAGGATCGTCTTTCGGCTCCTCCTCTGGTTCATCTTTTGGCGGATCTTCGTCTGGCGGGTCTTCGTTTGGATCGTCGGGAAACTCCGGGTTTGGGTCGTCTGGCACCTCAGGCAGCGGCTTTGGGAGCAGTTCCGGCACGACTACCGGGAGCACGGACGGCAGCAATTCCGGATTCGGGTCCTCAGGTTCTACGACGCCAGGGGGAACATCTACCGGAGCGGCGACAGGATCGGGGACCGGCTCCGCATTCGGCTCCACGGGAAGCACCGGATCTACGCTGAATGGCGGTGGTCCGATCGTGGGAGTCGCTATTCCCGACACCCGCGCTTCGATGAAGGAATACAAGAAGCAGAAGCATTACAACGAGTGGGAGTTCGTCTACAACCCGCTTGAAGACCAGCTTCAGGGTGCGCTGGGAGGCGGACAGCAGAATCTCAACGGCGCGACTCCGGTGGGAGCGAGCTCAGGTACCGGCTTCAGCAGCAACATCGGCGGAGCGACGCTGATCAACGGCGGCCAGAACAGCGGTTTCCCCCCCAGCAGCGGGACGAATGGTGGAACAACGACGACACCACCCCCACAGCAATAACGACCTAACCGCAAAGTGAAAAAGCCCCGCTACGAGAGCGGGGCTTTTTCTATCTGCCGGAATTAGACGCTGAACTTAGACACTGAACGAGGAACCGCAGCCGCAGGTGCTCTTGACGCTCGGATTTTCAAACTTGAAGCCTGCCGCTTCGAGCGTTTCGACGTAGTCGACGACGCATCCATTCAGATACATCAGCGAGGTGGCGTCGACGAAGACCTTCAGGCCATCGAAGTTCAGGACCTTGTCCATCATGCCTGACTGATTCTCAAAGGACATGGAGTACTGAAAGCCGGAACAGCCTCCACCCACCACGCCAATCCGCAGACCAGCGGGCAACGGATCCTGCGTCGCCATGATTTCACGTACTTTGGCGGCGGCGCTGTCGGTTAGGGAAAGCGGGGTCTTGGTTTGAATTGCTTCGGTTTCGGGCACGGCGGTTATGGTGGCCATGGGCTCTCCTGGTTCTTCAGAACTAGTGTACTTAGTGTATCGCCCGCTCTGGGCGCAACACAACAATCTATTGGATGTGGTTTTGCAGGAATGGACTCACTGGGCCACGATGCTTCCTGAAATTCTCCGATATTCGGCCTCCGAAACCACCCCTTTGGCCACCAGGTCGTGGGGGGAGGTGTAAGGGCGATTGTCGACAATACGTTGCGCGCGTGCTCCCGAAATGCCGGGAAGACCGGAAAGCTGGGTTGGACTGGCCGAGTTGATGTCCAGCGTGCCCGGAGCTCCGGCCGGGGACGGATTGTTGCTGTTAAGGCCTTCCTTCACGCCGGCGGCAATGTCGTCGACCTTGCGTTCGGCCTTTGCTGCCGCCACCTTGGCGTTGGCGGCGGCCTGCTGGGCGTCCTGCTTCACCTGCTGGGTGGTCTGAGCGGCCTGATCTTTCAATTGCTGGTCGGTCTGTGGCGGATTGTTGCAGCCGGCTATCCAGAGCCAAGCCATCAGGACAGCAACTGTAACTGCTGCAAGCGCTCCAAATCGGATCGGAAACGCAGCTTTCATCTTCGCAGGACGGCTCATTTTCTTTTCTCCCTCAGGGACTTCACACCTATGGAATCGATTCATTCGCCGAGGGTTGCCAATTCGGTTTCGCAATACGCAAAATCGCCTGTCCAAAAGCATGGGGACGGGACTAATATGCTCACCGAACGGCCCCTCTTACCCCCGAGCCCAGCAAACTGGACCCGCTCGGTATCCGGAGCCGGCTCAAATTCGAATCCTGAGGTGCTGTATGGGCGTGATGCCTGTCTTATGGATCGTATGGGCCGGGGTCGCAGCGATCATGCTGTTGCTTCTGGCCTACAGAGGTACGATCACCCGGCACGAGGAAGACCAGATCTTTTTGGATTCCGCGTCCGATCACCAGCAAAAGGAACAAACTGAAATTCTGGCCAAGGTAAAGAAAATCAACCCCTACGTGCGCGCCGCCACTGGTGCTACCTGCGTTCTTTCCGCCGGCATTCTGGGAATGTACGTGTGGGACGCCGTGAAGCATTTGATGTAGGCCGCACTTCATACGTACCTCTGCCGCTATTCGCCCCGAAACAAAACCGGAATGCCGATGCATTCCGGTTTTGCGTTTTGGACTCTCTGTTTTCGCTGCTAAGGCTGCGGCAGACCATCTACGCTGCCCTTAGCGACAACATCGACATCCACCTGCTTTGCTACGTGAATGAGTGCGCTGCTGGGATCCTTCATGCCCCAGGCCACATAAGGCACGGCGAAATGCGTGGTTGCGACAGCGTCCTTGCCGGTGATCTGAATAGCCATCGGCAGCTCCAGGGGATGGTCGCTGCCATGGATGGTAAAGGTACCTTTCACGGTTACATTTTGCGATGTGCCCGGATGGATGGCTCCTGTGACTGTCTCGGGATGAAAGATCGCCTGCGGGAATTTTGTGCTCTCGAGGACATCCCGGTGCATGCGGCGGTCGCGTGAGGGGCTGCCGCTCTGTCCACTGGTGACATCGACAATCACTTCCCCCTGCGCCATGCCCGTTTGCGGATCAATGGTGATGAGTCCGCCTTTCAATGCGAAAGTTCCGTGAACCGTATGCAGTGGATCGGCCAGCGTCCAATGGATCTGCGTGCCGGCTTGATCGAGATGGACAGTGATTTTTTGCGAGACTGTGCTTTGTGCATGCGATTGAAGCGCAGGACCGATGAGCACGAGCAGCAACAGTGCATAGACAAATCGCGGTATCGCTCGATGAGCTTTCATGCTTTCTCCGTTCAGGGAAGTCAGGCAAGCGATGGGAGCAGCAGGCGCAGGCCGAAGCCCGGCCCTTGCTGCCGGAGGAACTGGCGCAGCGGCTTTTCGCCAAGATGCACGCCCAGCAAGGCTTGAAAGATCGCAGGATCGCCGGCCATTGTGCGCAAGGCGCGCTGGCGCAGCACCGGCCAACGGCCCATGAGCAGCAGGATGCGGGACATGACTTGCGGTAGTCGCATCATTGTGGGATGCAGGTTCTCGTACAGGGTCAGATCATCCCGGCTGATGGCGTCTGTCAGTGTCAGAGCCTGCCGAAAGCCGAGAGCCAACCCTTCCCCGGTGACTGCATCCACGGAGCCGGAGGCGTCGCCCACGAGCGCTATGTTTTCCCGGGTGACGCACTTTAAACGGCGCGTGGTGGTGATGGCTCCTCGTTCGCGAGTGATGATTTCCGCTCCCTTCAAACGCTGCGTCAATTCTGGGATGCCTGCGACGATCTCACGGCTGCGTGTATGGCCGGCAAAACGGGTCATAACGGAGCAGCACACCTCGTTATCCGATATGGGCGTTATGTATGCCTGGCCTTTAGAACTCCAGTAGACCTCAACATGCGAGCTCCAGGGCGGGATGCGGTAGTGGATGCGATAACCGAAGCGGCTGGTAAGGACCGGGCCCCTGTCGAGACCGGCCCAGGTACGAATGCGCGAGGATTGGCCGTCGGCACCGATAAGGTATTTGTATTTCACCGGCGAGCCGCCAATGGCAATAGGATGTCCAGGCTTAATGGCAACGCTGGTCTGCCATGCAAGACGTACACCAGCCGCGGTGGCTCGGTCTGTAAGCAGTCTGTGAAGAACTGTGCGCCTCACTCCACGCCCTTCGCCAAAGGGAAAGTCCGCTGCGACTGATGCATGCTCGTCACAGAAGCGTATGCCTTTGAATGGAGCTCCGCAAAAAGCAGGAAGGTCGACTCCGATGCCCGCGAGATCGCGGCGCGAGTCGGGCATGATGCCTTCGCCGCAGGCTTTATCGATGGGCGGTTTTTGCGAGTCGGCAAGGAGTACGTCCGCCCCGCGCTGACAGAGGGCGATCGCAGTCGCCAGCCCGGCCGGGCCTGCTCCAACGATCAACACATCGCAGGAATTTGAAGGCATCGCTACCATTCGAGGAGAAGCATCTCGGCGCAGAAGCCGGGTCCCATAGCTGCGAGGACACTGCGCGTGCCCGGCTTCGGGCGCTGGTGCTTCATCATCTCGTCGAGAACGATGAGCACCGATGCCGATGAGAGATTGCCCACGCGGCGCAGCGCTGCCCACGACACGGCCAGCGCTGAGTCGTCAAGGCCCAGGGCTTCCGCGCTGGCTTCAAGAACTTTGGGGCCGCCGGTGTGCATGATCCACGTCCCTATCTCCGAGCGGGTCATGTTGTGCGCGGCGAGGAACTGATCGACATCGCGACCGAGGTTCTCGCGGATAACTTTTGGAACGTCGGGTGAGAGAACGATGTTGAAGCCCTTCTCGGAGATGTCCCAGCCCATTACATGCTGGGTGTCAGGATAGAAAACCTGATGGCTGCCGAGAATGCGAGGTCCGGAGAGGGCGACCTGATCACCGGCAACCAGGACAGCGGCCGCACCATCGCCGAAGAGCCCCGCGGAGATGAGATTGGCGACAGACATGTCGTCGCGCTGCCATGTGAGCGAGCACAGTTCAACCGAAAGCAGTACCGCTACCTGATCCGGATAGGCGCGGACATAGTCGGCGGCACGCGCCAGACCGGCAGCACCAGCTACGCATCCAAGTCCGAAGATGGGATTACGCTTGATATGCGGAGACAGCTTCATGCGATTGACGAGACGCGCGTCAATCGAGGGGCTGGCGATACCCGTGACGGAGACGAAAAAGAGTGCTGCGATTTGACCGGCACTCAGATGCGTCTGCTTGAGAAGGCATCCGATGGCCTGCTCGCCAAGCTGCTCTGCGACTTCAATCCACAGGTTGTTGGCTTTGCCCCAGGTATCGAGAGCGTGATAGTCGCCAAGAGGACGGGAGAAATAGCGGCCATCGACGCCAGTGCGCGAGTGCAACCGCTCAAGAACTGCGGACGAAGCGCCGTCTTTTCCCCAATAGGCCTTGAGCTCATCTACCACCTGCTGCTGTTCAAAATAGTTTGGGGGAAAGGCAGTAGCCGTGGCCGCAATACGCATAGTTGGTTTGATCTCTGTAATGAGAATATGTGAGCGAGTCCAACCAGATGTCAGTTAAAAGTCAGAGGCCTGTCATTGCGTATGTTGTAGTCAAAAACTGCGGCAGGTTGTTTCTCACTTATCAACCAGATTGGATACTGGCTGAAAGTCGCGTTCCGCGGATGATGCATCGGGCCTCATGGCACGATCTTCTGAGGACAGACCTATGGGAATTTCGATGATGATTTCGATACCCGACGAGGAAAGGCGGTTGCCCGCCTGAGCAGAGCCGCCGTGAGCAGTGGCGACTGCCTTTACGAAAGCGAGTCCGAGACCGTGCCCTTGCGACTCGCGTCCCTTTACGAAGCGCTGGAATACCCGATCAATCATTTCAGGGGGAAAACCGGGACCGTCGTCTTCAACACCGATGATCGCTTTTCCTTCTTTCGCATTCAGCTGAAGCTCGATGCGCGCGCCTTCTCCCGCATAGCGCAGCTCGTTTTCCATCAGATTGGAGAGCAGGCGCGTGAAGAATCGTTGATCGACTGTGGCCTCGATTGCTTCCTGAGCTATGGTGACAAGGGTTTGGCGGCGTTCGAGAAACGCCGGCGCGTATAGCTCCGCAACACGATGAACCAACTCCGAGAGATCCGTCTTTTCACGCCGCAGCCGCAGGGCTCCGGCCTCGGCCTCGGCGACATCCAGGGAGGTGGTCACGATCTCCGACATGCGGTCGAGATAGTCGAGGGCCTTGGCTACATATTCACGGGAGAATTGCGCATCGTCGGTGGACAGAGCTGCTTCCAGCTCACCACGCACCGACGTGATGGGGCTCTTCATATCGTGCGCAACCGAATCGGTCAACGTGCGGAGCTGATTCACCGAAGCGGAGATGCGATCAAGCATGGTGTTAAAAGTGCGCGAGAGCCTGGCTATCTCGTCATTCGGGCTGCTGGCGGAAACCACCCGGCTGCTGAGATCGGTGCTTCCAATGCCGGCGGCTGCAGTAGTAATAGCATCCACTCGCTTGAGGGTACGGCGCAGGCTGAAAGCAGCGGTGAAGAAACCAATGCCCACCATGCAAATCCAGCCGAGAATGAACCAGAGCAGCAGATGAAAGAGCAGCGCGCTGGCGCTGGAGTCCAGAAGGCCGATGAAGATTCTTCCACCATTAGGCCCCAGATCGACGGCGACGACGCGAAAAGGCAGGCGCCAGCCATCCACCCGGATGGAGACAGCATTGTGTTCGCGAAGATTCAATTTGCGAAGGACGCTGATAAAAGGTGCGCTATTTTGAGGACCGACCCAGATGGGCTCGCGGCCGGAGTTATCTGTTTGTAGAAAAAAGACGGTGTTGGTTCCGACATGCCTGCCCTTGCCGTCGTAGGCCAATTCCTGGGTCGCCATCTCGGCGACTTCTTCGACGATGCGCCCGTAAATGGAGTCGCGCGGTGTGGACACCGCCAGTTCCTTCAGGGTTTCGCTTTCGCCGATCAGCCAGGAATCTCCGCGGTCGCGGACGGCGTCAGCGACCAGGCCATACATCAGCATGAAGACAGCTGCGCTGCCCAGGGCGAAGACAATGGTGCTGCGCAGCGCCAGGCGCCAGGCTGCGGTGCGATAAAAGGAACCGCTAATCCTTGAGAACATAGCCCACTCCGCGCATGGTGCGAATGAGCGGGCGCGCGGCCTCTTTGTCTACTTTATTCCTGAGCCGGTGAATATGTACGTCCACGATATTTGTGGATGAGTCGATGCGCATCTTCCAGACATGATCGAGGACCATGGCGCGAGTAACGACGCGGCCCACATTGCGGCAGAGATATTCGAGCAGCGCGAATTCCTGCTGGGTCAGCTGTAGCTCAGTGCCATCGCGGCGCGCTTCGCGGCGAATGAGATCGAGTTCCAGATCGGCGACGCGCAGACGCGTAGCCTCGGGCTGCCCGGTTGTGCTGCGTCGCAGCAGTGCGCGCAGGCGCGCCAGAACTTCGGCAACAGCGAAGGGCTTGGTGAGGTAGTCGTCGCCGCCGCGCTCGAGACCGAGGATACGCTCATCGACGGAACGCCGCGCAGAGAGGATGAGCACGGGCGCAGTAACTCCCTGGGAACGCAGACGCCCAATGAGGTCGAGGCCGTCCATGTCAGGAAGTGCGAGATCGACAACCAGAGCGTCGTGAACGCCTTCGACGGCGAGGCGCTCCGCGCACTGACCGTCGGCACAGGGATCGACGCGAAATCCGCCTTCTGTCAGCGCTCGAGTAAGGAATTCGCGAATTGTGTTGTCGTCTTCTACGACAAGCAGTCGCACGTGTTTCGTCTCCTCGGAATCTGATGGCTCATCCGGCCAACTCCAACGCATCCTGCCAGAAGTGTTTGGATGAGTGTAAGGCTTCGGGTGGGTTCTACAACGCTCGAATGAAGTTCGCGAGGCCTGTTGGGGAGATGTTCGGTGGAGAAGCGGATTTGAATCCGGTTGGCTGCAACGCTACGACTCTCTCCATGGCTAAGTTTCACTTTTAACCTTACCGGCGCACATTTGCCGATATCTTGCGGGAAGATGACGATTCTGTCATTAAACGGCTATCTTTTGGTCACAGAAAGGCTTGCACGTCAGACAGAAACAAACAAATCAGAAAAGGACGTTCCAAGCGGTTGTCTGGAGCATTTGGACGGGGGGTACGGAGTCCACGTCTTAGCGCTTGACGAGTCAGGCATTGTGCCTCGAAGCTGGAATCAGGGCGGAGGGGTTCGCCCACCCGGATACCCACATCCGATCAACCGCTGCCGCACGGCATGCCAATGACTCCTGACAACGTAGCTCACTTATCTTGTGCTGACGTAGCAGGAGGACGATGAAATATCTCTGGGTAGCATTGGGCGGAGCGCTGGGATCACTCGCGCGCTATGCGCTGGGCATGTGGATCTACGAGCGCACGGGGACGCGCTTCCCCTATGGCACGTTTGTGATCAATATCAGCGGCTCGTTCATCATCGGCTTCGCACTGACCATTCTGGACGACCACCTGGGTTTGCCTCCAGCGTGGCGGCTGGCGATTCCCATCGGATTCGTCGGGGCATACACCACCTTCTCGACCTTCGAGTATGAGACCGTGCGTCTGGTAAACCACGGACAAGCAGGGATGGCTCTGCTCTACGTCGCTCTCAGCGTGGTGCTGGGATATGGGGCGGTTTGGGCCGGCATGGCTGCGGCGAAGCCGTTCGCGTAACCGCGAGGCTTACAGCCCCGCAGCCTTCTCCGCTGCTTCGACGGTCTGGGCGATGAGCGTGGCGATGGTCATGGGACCGACTCCCCCGGGTACCGGGGTGTAGGCGGCGCAGCGTTCGATAACCGGCGCGAGCTCGATATCACCCACTCCGCCGGGATGATAGCCGGCATCGACGACGACGGCACCATCGCGAATCCAACTGGCCTTGATGAACTCCGGCTTGCCGACGGCTCCTACCAGAATCTCTGCGCGGCCTACGATCTCCTGCAGATTCCGGGTACGCGAGTGGCAGATGGTGACCGTGGCGTTCGCTCCAAGCAGCATCATGGCCATTGGTTTGCCTAGAATGGGGCTGCGTCCGACGACGACCGCCTCCTTACCGGCGATCTCGATGTTGTAGTGCTTGAGCAGGCGCATGATGCCGGCGGGAGTAGCAGAGCCGTAAGCGTGCTCGTCCATAGCCATGCGGCCGAAACCGTGGCTGGTCACGCCATCTACATCTTTCTCAATAGCAATGCGATCGAAGCAGGCGCGTTCGTCGATCTGCTTGGGCACGGGATGCTGGAGCAAAATGCCATGAACGCGGGGATTGACATTGAGATCATCAATGGCGGTGAGCAGCTGCCCGGTGGTGGTCTCTTCCGGGAGCGCGATGGAAAGCGACTCCATGCCCACGCGACGGCAGGCGTTGCCCTTCATGCGAACGTACGTAGCGGATGCGGGATCGACGCCCACCAAAATGGTGGCGAGGATGGGTGGCTCGCTGCCTGTCTTTTCGACTACTTTCTTAACCCTGGAGGTGAGCTCAGCCTCGAGCTCCTTCGCGTACGCCTTACCGTCTAAAACCAATCCTGACATATAAACCTAGTTTACGACCTCGAAGCACCGGTGAGTGCGGGACGGGAACTCCGGATTCTGCTATGTTGAGTGGCCGACGGCTTTGAATGAGGCAGAGAGGGACGAGATGAGCTTCCGCGCAAAAAGATGGATGCGAACGGCCTGGAGTACAGCTGCGTTGTGCGCCATTGCCGCTTGCGGGCTGCACTCCGACTCCGATGCACAACAGTCTGCGGAGAATTACGACCAGCCCTTTCGTCCGCAGGTGCACTTTTCTCCGCAGCGGAACTGGACCAACGATCCCAATGGCCTGGTGTATTTTCGCGGCGAATATCACCTCTTCTTTCAGTACAACCCGTTCGGCGATGAGTGGGGACACATGAGCTGGGGGCATGCGGTCAGCCCTGACCTGCTGCACTGGGAGGAGCTGGCGGTCGCGATTCCCGAGGGCGACGGCGAGATGATCTTTACCGGCAGCGTAGTGGTCGATGAGAAGAACAGCAGCGGTCTTTGCGATGGCAATAAGGCGTGCATGGTGGCGGTCTACACCGGCAACCGCGGCGCGGGTGCAACGCAGCGCGAGGTTCAGGATCTGGCTTCGAGCCAGGATGGCGGACGGACCTGGCAGAAGTATCCGGGCAATCCCGTACTCGATCTGCACATGTCCGACTTCCGCGACCCGAATGTGAGCTGGAATGAGCAAAGCCAGTCGTGGATTATGGCGGTTGCGTTGCCGAACGAACACAAGGTCGCCTTCTACGCGTCACCGGACCTGAAGCACTGGACGCGCCGCAGCACCTTTGGTCCAACGGGGGCTACGGGCGGCCAATGGGAGTGCCCTGACCTGGTACACATTGCGGACAAGGATGGTAAAGGCAGCATTTGGGCGCTGAAGGTCGGCCTGAATCCCGGATCTCTGCAGGGCGGGTCGGGAGAGCAATACTTCCTTGGCAGCTTCGACGGCACGACTTTCACGCAGAGCAGCGAAGCGGGCAGCCATGGCTGGTCCGATTACGGAAAGGACAGCTATTGCGCCATCAGCTATAACCATCTGCCGCCCGGAGCGCAGCCAGTGTTGCTGGGCTGGATGAACAACTGGCAGTACGCCAGCAAGCAGCCAACTTCTCCGTGGCGCGGGCAGATGACGCTGGCGCGACGGGTCACGCTGATTCACGACGGCAGCGGCTTCGCGCTCTCGCAGCAGCCAGTGATTGAGCCTCTGCGGATATTGCCTGCAAGTCGGATCGAGAAGCGGCTCTCGGATGGTGAAACGACGCTTAGCTCCGGAGAATCTCCAACTGAGTTTCGGCTCACTTTTTCGCCAGGCGAAAGCCAAGGCTTCGGACTGCGAATTTTCTCCGATGCCGACCACTGGACCGAAGTCTGGTTCGATCGAACGAAACAGACCTTCAGCGTGGATCGCACGCACTCCGGCCTGAACATCGCTCCAGAATTTCCTGCGAAAACAGAAGCCCCTCTGGTCAGAGACCGCGCCTTCGATCTCGACCTGATCGTGGATCACTCATCGGTCTCAGCCTTCGCACAGGACGACACCATCGCCATGACCAACCTCATCTTCCCCCCGACACACAATCTGCGTGTGGTCCTGTTTCAGGACGGCGGAAAGGGTGTTGAGGTCCGCGGTGAGGCTTGGAAATTGCGTTCCATCTGGAGCGCAAAATCCGCGGGCAATTCTCTGAGATAACAGAGATTGCAGCGTTTCTCCGGATATTCCTGGAAATTATTTAGTCGACGACAGCGCTGAGCTGGTGGCGAACGTCGGCTCCGCGGATCCAGAAGATCACATCGGTGGCGATATTGGTGGCGTGGTCGGCGATGCGCTCGAGATTACGCGAGACCAGGATGGCGTGCAGCGCGAGATGCGCAACATCAGGCCGGTCCTGAATCAATTTGGTCAGATCGGTATGCGCCGCGCGATTCATGGCATCGATCTCGTCATCCATGTCACGGACGGAATCAGCGACCTGACAATCGCCTTCGAGGAGCGCCTGGATAGAGGAGCGGATCATACGGGCAGCGTAGTCGCCCATGCCTTCGATGTCCACGGGCAGGCTGACAGCTGGCTCGTCGATAAGCTCGCGGGTGCGGATGGCGATGCTCATCGCCTGATCGCCGATGCGCTCGAGATCGCCGTTGATCTTGATAACAGCGAGGATGAAGCGCAGGTCGATGGCCATGGGCTGCTCTTTGGCGAGCAGTTCGTAAGCCATCTCATCGACTTCGCGCTGAGCCGCGTTGATGGCGGTCTCGTTCTCGCGCACGTACTGACAGATTCCCGCGTCGCGGCGAGTGTAGGCTTCGACCGCAGACTCCAGTGCCTGCTGGGAGAGCGCAGCCATGGCCAGAAGCTTGTCCTTCAGTTCCGCCAGCTGCTGATGAAAGTGAATACGCGGCAAAATTTTCTCCCCACATTGCATTGTGCATCATGGCGTGTAAAAGGGGCGCGAATTTTTTCTCGCCTTCCATTACCGACCTGGCACATGGGCACCGCCAAAAAGTCAGAGCCGCTAAAAAACTATATCGGCACTTTCAGGCCAGACGTTCTTCGGCCTGCTGCGCGGCTTCGTAAATCTGATCGAAGGACTCGACGGCGTAGAGAACCTTCTGCATCTCCGACACCAGGAATTGCTGATCGAGCACCTGATCGAGATTGAAGTCGCGAATCTCCGGGCCGTGGCTGCCGAGCACGTAGTTCGATTCACCGTGCGAGGAGATCAGCCCGCTGCCGTAGAGCTTGATTTCGCCGTTCTGCCGGATGATGCCAAATTCGACGGTGAACCAAAACAGGCGGCCCATGCGCTCCAGCTTGTCTTTCGCCGAGCCGCAGGCGCTATCCGTAAGACCGGCGCAGACACGTCCGTATTCCTGCAGGAAGTTGGCGAAGACGGGATGGGCGTGCATGGGCACGTGGCCGAAGACATCGTGAAAGATGTCCGGCTCCGGGGTGTATTCGAGCGAGTCGCGGCTGCGCAGCCAGGTGGTGGTGGGGAACTGGCGCGCAGCGAGCATCTCGAAGAAGGCGTCGGGGGGCAGAAAGCCGCTGACCGGGGTAGCGTTCCAGCCGGTACGCGGCCCCAAGCGCTTGTTGACCTCAGCGAGATTGGGAATGCTGTCCTCGCGCAGGCCGATCTGGTGGAAGCCGTCGAGATATTCGGCGCAGGCATGCTGGTTGAGCTGTGGCATACGGCGGCGCACCAGCTCCGCCCACACCGCGTGCTGCTCGGCGGTATACGCCGCCCAATCCTGCTGGATCAGGTATTGCTCGGCAACGGTAAGATGGGCGGCTTGAGGATTCATCGATTTTCGGCTCCGGCAAAACATTTGAGCATTGCACCGCGAGGATTACGGTGTCAACCTCATTGCAAGACAGATATCCGGGTCGTCCAGAGACAGAATTTCTTCAGAACAGCAGCAGGCGCGTCATTCGTTTCTACCTCAACCAATCGACCGCGCTACGCGGAGGCCAATCACGTCGGTGCGGATAGAGGGCGTTGCCCGCATACGCGCACATGAGCGCAGCATCGCTGCGGTGTCGCGCCAACTGCCGCCACGCACCACGCGCATGGCGCTGTGGCCGTCCAACGCCGGGCGGCCATCCTGCGGCGTAGAGTCGTAAGAGTCGTGCCAGAGATCGGCTGTCCACTCGCGCACGTTGCCGTGCATGTCGAGGAGCCCAAAAGCGTTGGCTGGAAAGCCTCCGGTCGTCACCGGGCCGGCCGTCTGTCCAAACGCGGCCCGTGTGCTATCCATCGTATCGCCACACGAGTAGCGTGTCGCCGAGCCGGCGCGGCACGCATATTCCCATTCCGCTTCAGAGGGAATGCGGTAACGCTGTTGCGATACTGATGACAGCTGTTCGACAAACTCCCGCGAGTCGTCCCATGAGATATTCGTGACCGGCATTCGCGCTTCTGGAAGAGAATGCGAAGCAGCCTGCTCCGATGCTTGCGGGGCGCCGCGGAAGCGGGCCAACCATCCGCGCGGCGCGGGTGGGGGTGGGGCGGCTGCGGGAAGGGCGCCGGCCAGCGTGAGATATTCCGAGACGAGGACAGGACAGATACCGATCGCGAAGGCGGCTGGAATGTCAATGCGCTTCTGCGGGATTTCGAAAGAGGTCCGGTCTGGATCGTCGCCCGCAGCGCCCAGCAAAAACAGCCCCTTCGGCACAATGCGCATCACAGGCATCTGCTCACCGTCGCGAAAGGCGGTGCCCGCTGGGGTGGAGGGACCGATAAACGCGCCGTCATAGATAGGCTCGCCGGACGGAAGGCTACCAACGGCGTCGCGATAGACTTTCGGAGTTGCGGCAGGAGCGAGCCCGGCGGGCGGATTGGCATTGCCCGGCTTGGTGGAGATCAGATCAGTAATCCAGGTCAGCAACTTGCGCCACTGCAGGTTGGTTCTATCGCCGTTCCAGCTCGAGAGGTTTACGGTCTGGGTTAAGGTGAAGGCAATCGGGATGGTGCAGGGCTCGATCAGAGCGGGCACGAGCTTGCCGCGATCCTTGCCGTAGTGGGCCTCGGTACGCACCCACTCGGACGAAACCGAACGCGATGACCATAACACCACTACCGTGGAAGCCGCCGACAAGGCTTGCTCGATCTCTTTATCCCAGGCCTGACGCGGCGTGATGCCGTCGTCCCACCACACCGAGATGCCACTCTCCCGCATTGCGTCGACGATGCGGCGGGCACTCTCCGCGTCTTCTCGCTTGTAACTCAGGAAGACATCCGACACGGGCAAAACCCTCGTCAATTTTCTCGACCGCAGAGCGAATCGTGATATTATCAGGCGATTTTCAGGCCATGACAACAGGAAAAGTTAAATGGCTGAACCACTGGAACCCCTTTCCAACGACGCATTCTTTTCTCTCGAGCACCCGCTCCAACCGCGCCGTTTCGTACTAGCCCTATTCTTCGCGCTCATACTGTTTCCGCTGATCGCGTTGGCGCTGGTCGCTGGCACCATCTTCATCATTGTGCCGCTGGTGGGTCTGCTCCTCTGGATAAGTGGCAGAGTTCTGTTCGCGTTCTATTTAGGCAACAGCATCCTCGTCTCGGAGCTGAACTATCCCCGGATCCATGGTATCGGCGAAGACCTCAGAGCCAGGATCGGATACCCAAAACCAATCAATATTTTTGTGTACGAGCACGGCAACTTCAATGCCTACCTGATGAAGTTTCTCTTCTATCGGCGCGCGGTCTTCCTGAATTCCGAGCTACTTGAGGCAGGTGTCACCGATGACGAACTGCGGTGGCTGATCGGTCGCTTCGTCGGATACCTGCGGGCGCGGCGACAGGCAGGTTTCTGGGGTTGGACGATTCGCGCCGCTCAGCAGATGCTGGTTTTCAATCTCGTCCTGCTGCCTTATGAGCGTGCTCTGGTCTACACCGGCGACCGCATCGCACTGGCCATGATCAACGGCGACATTCGCAGCGCGACTTCTGCCATGCAGAAGCTTTTCGTGGGCAGACAGCTGGGTTACACGGTGAACCCCAACGGCCTGCTCGACCAGCACCGTTCGGTGAAGGGGTCCTTTTTTGCGTTTCTGGCCCGTGCTGGAATGGCGTATCCACACCTGACCGCTCGCTATGTGGACTTGGTTGAGTTCACAAAGGAGCGGTATCCGGAACAGTTTCAGCGCTTTGATGCGGATAACCCGGGGCTGCCCGCCGACTTACGTCCTCTGACGGCACTGCCCGAGGCAGTGGTTTCCACCCACGGCAAACAAGATCCGGTATGGGGAAGTCTCACCGCAGCTGTCCTAGTTTTAGCGATCACGGGCTTCGGCGCATTCGAAGTCTACAAAATTGCCATGAGGTACTCGGCGCAGGGAGATTTATTCGAGCAGAGGCGGACGTCAACGCCAGCCATCGCCGAGACGAGCACTCCGGCCGCTGCCGTCGAACCGATCTCCGCGGCGCAGCCGGCCGCAGTGGAAACACAACCAGCCAGCTCAGCGATTCAACCGGCCGTGGAAGAAACGCAACAGCCAGCGGCCGAGGCACAGCCCTTCATCTCTGCTGTAGGCCGTTTCAGCGCGATATTTCCGGGAGAGCCGACGCATAGTTCCAAACCGCTCGCCCTTTCCGACACGGATACGGTGACGCTGCACAATTTCCAATCCACCGGCAACGGAATTGTTTATCTCATTGCCTATAACGATTTTCCTGCGAAGTACTTGGCGGCCGATGCGCAGTCGATCCTGACCAGTGTGCGAGATGGATCGGTTGGATCAGGGAAGCTGATTCGCGATGAGGTTACAGACTTGAACGGCGTGCCCGGCCGTTCGTATTCCTTCACCGGCGCTGATGGGAACACTTACGTAGTTCGTGAATTTCTGAAGGGACTGCGGCTCTATCAGCTATTCGTCATTGCCGGCGCAGGCGCCTCTCCCGCAGTGGCAGACGACTTTATGAACTCATTCCTCATCTTGTGAAGGGCCGGCAGCCCAATTTGCGTGTCAAGTATTGGGTGCAGCTGACTGTCCAGAATGCGATCTGGCGAGTCGGCAACGATGATGGAGGCCAGGTCACTGCCTATACCGGCTCCTGATAGATCCCAATCACATTGCCGCCCGGATCACGAAAGCGGGCGGTGATCTCGGGCGCATCGCCACCAATGGGCTGCACGATCTCGCCGCCGTTTGCAACAATGGCGGCCACGGCGGCAGTGGCGCTGTCCACCATGATGTAGAGGAGCAGTCCCGGGGTGGTGGCAGGCGCGCGGTCAGGGATAAAGGCACCGCTTACCTGCCCGGTCGTATCGTCGAAGGCGGTGCGGCCATCGCCGCGTTGCCTCATCTTCCAGCCAAAGACGCGGCTGTAGAAATCCGCAGAGCGTTGAACATCGATGGCAGGCATTTCGACGTAGCAGATTTTGCCGTTGGCGAGCGTAGGCGGCACGAATCCTCCTGGGGTCTTCCTGGGGGCGGATGCGCCGGTGTGGCATACGCGGCGCGCTGGTCTTCAATTTACGCCTCACGCAGAGTGGCTGGAAATGGCTTCCTGCACCGATTTGCCTGGTTGCACATCTGTTTGTACAGAGCTTTGTTCTGCCGGCTCTGAAACCTCTTATGGCACAAAATTCCCGCCTCGCACGCACTCCCCTTTCGGTATTGGATCTGGCGCACGTCCGGCAGGGCGGCACCATTGCCGATGCCTTTCACGACACCCTGGATATGGCACAGCACGCGGAGAAGTTGGGCTACAGGCGCTTCTGGCTGGCGGAGCACCATAACATCTCCGGAGTCGCGTCCGCGGCGACCTCGGTGCTGATCGGCCATGTGGCGGGCGGGACAAATACTATCAGTGTGGGATCGGGCGGCATTATGCTGCCCAATCATGCTCCGCTGGTGATTGCCGAGCAATTCGGGACGCTGGAGACGCTGTATCCGGGACGCATCGACCTGGGGCTGGGGCGCGCGCCTGGAGGCGATTTCGCGGTAACTCGAGCGCTGCGCAAGGACCTCCGCGCGGATGGCGACGACTTCCCTGCCCTGCTCGAAGAACTACGACACTATCTGGCTGCGGCGAAGGCCGGGCAGACCGTGACAGCTTTTCCCGGCGCAGGGACCAATGTACCGATCTGGCTGCTAGGATCGAGCGGCTTCAGCGCGGCGCTGGCCGCGGAGCTGGGACTTCCCTTTGCTTTTGCGGCTCATTTTCAGCCGGATAACCTGCTGCCCGCGCTGGAGCTTTATCGGCGCAGTTTCAAGCGTTCGGAGATTCTCGACCGGCCTTATGCGATGGCTGGCATTCCGGTGATTGCAGCCGAGACGGACGAAGAAGCGGAGTTTCTGGCGACCACACCGCAACAGGCATTCCTGAATTTGATCCGCAACCGCCCCGTGCCGCTGATGCCGCCGGTAAAGCGCATCGACTGGAATCCCTATGAACAGGCAGCCGTGGAGGCGAAGTTCCGGGCGGCGATCGTCGGAGGCCGAGAGACGGTGCGGCAGAAGCTGGAGCTACTTCTCGATGAGACGCAGGTGGACGAACTGATCATCGCGACCAATCCCTATGAGCACGCAGCCCGGCTGCGGTCCTATGAGATTGTCGCCGAGCTGGCGGGGATTTCCACACGACAGGAAGCTCTCGCCTCAACAAGTTAAGAGGCGTAGGCATCCGGCAATCGTTCCGGATCGGCACAAAGTCGCGTTCATAATCGAACCTCTCCAGACAACAGGGTATGGGATTGGCTCATCGTAGTCTCGGTGTGCATAAACTGCACGGAGGACGACAGATGAAGCTCAACCCACTTTCAATTTCCCTGCTCGCTTTTACGCTCGGAGCATCCAGCCTGGTCATGGCCGCGCCCCTTGCGGTTCCACAGGGCCCACCACCTCCCGGATACGGCCCGGGCGGCTGGGATGCGCCTCCGCCGGAATTCCGGGACGTGCAGCGCCGCGGCTTTCATGACGGTATCGAAGGCGCGCGCAAGGACTTTGATAATCACCGCCCGCCGACACCGGAAAACCGCGATGAATACCGCCATCCTCCGGTATCGCGCGATCTGCGCCACGACTACCGTGAGGCCTTCCGCCGCGGTTACATGGTCGCCGTACAGCACATGGGCGGACGCTAGTTCCCCGTTTTGATAGAAATGCCCGGGCACGATCGCAAAGAATCGGCCCGGGCTTCTTTGCAGGCAGGCATAATCCTGAGCGAATGCGGCGGGGGAACTTTGTGCGACGCAGTACTCCTGCTAGCATCGTAGTTTCCAATGGCAGACGCAAAGTTACAGATCATTCCGCTCGGCGGGCTGGGCGAATTCGGCATGAACTGCCTCGCCGTCCGCTGGCAAAACGACATCCTGGTGATCGACGCAGGACTGATGTTCCCCGAGTCGGAGCTGCTCGGCGTGGACATCGTCGTTCCCGATATCACCTACCTCGTCGAAAACAAAGAGCATGTGCGCGGCATCATCCTGACGCACGGCCACGAAGATCACATCGGCGGACTGCCGTGGATCCTCTCCGAGCTGAACGTTCCGGTTTACGGCACGGAGTTCACGCTGGCCTACGTGGAAGGCAAGCTCGAAGAGCACAAGATGCTCGACGATACGGAACTGATCGAGATTGCTCCGGGCGCGAAGTTTTCGCTTGGGCCGTTTACGGTTGAGCCTATCCGCGTGACGCACAGCCTTGTGGACTGCGTGGCGCTGGCGATTGAAACTCCGGTGGGCATCATCGTGCACACGGGCGACTTCAAGATCGATCTGTCTCCGCCGGACGGCAAGGCCTTCGACCTGCACAAATTTGCCGAGTACGGCAAGCGCGGCGTGCTGGCTCTGTTGCAGGATTCGACCAATGTGGACCGCCCCGGTTACACGCCGAGCGAGTGGTCGGTAAAGCCGCGGCTGGACGAGGTGTTTTCGCGCACCAAGAAGAAGCTGTTCTTCAGCTGCTTCTCGTCGTCGATTTACCGCATTCGAATTGCGCTCGATCTTGCGCATCTGCATGGGCGCAAGGTCGCTGTTGTCGGACGGTCGATGGTGGAGTCGTCGGAGATTGCGCAGGATCTCGGCTATCTCGACATGCCGCCGGGGCTGCTGATTCATCCCGGACAGATTGCCGACTCCGCTCCTGAAAACGTCATGATCCTGATCAGCGGCACGCAGGGCGAGCCGATGTCGGCATTGAGCCGTGCCGCAGTGGACAACCACAAGCATGCGCGGATTCTCCCTGGAGACACAGTGGTGCTGAGCTCGCGCGTGATTCCGGGCAATGAAAAGAGTATTTACCGGGTGATCGATCACCTCTATCGCCGTGATGCGCATGTGATCTATGACGATGGCGCGTCAGGGTTGATCCACGTCAGCGGACACGCGAGCCAGGAAGAACAGCGGCTGATGATCAATCTGCTGAAGCCGAAATTTTTCATCCCGGTACATGGCGATTATCGCCACCTAAAGAAGCATGCGGAGCTGGCGCAGAGCATTGGCGTCGTCGATCTGGCAATTGTGATCGAGGACGGCGACGTGCTCGAGCTGGATCGCGACAACGCGCAGAAGAAGGGCAAGGTCACAGCGGGACGAATCTGCATCGATTCGGGCTCAACGGCGGATGTGGTCGAGGATCTGGTGATCCGCGACCGGCGTCATCTCTCGGAAGATGGTTTCGTGCTGCCGATTCTCACCATCAACAAGCTGAGCGGCAAAGTCGAGCGTCAGCCGGAGTTGGTGACGCGCGGCTTCGTGGCGGAGGCCGGGCTGCTCGAATCGGCGCGGCAGGTGGTGGCGGCGACACTTGAGAATTCGAGCACCGAAGAGAAGGCCGACTACGGCGTGATCAAGGAAAAGATTCGCATCGACCTGAAGCGGTACATCCAGAAGAACACCAGCCGCCGGCCGCTGATTATGCCTGTGATTCTGGAGATCTGATGAGCAGGGTGAGAACGATGAAGTTCCGCAATCTGCTGCTTGCAGGCTGCATGGCAGCTTTGGGCCTTCCTCTATGCGACGCGCAGAGCTGTCCCTCTGCCAACACGATTCCGGAGCTGCTCAAGGCGCTGGATGACGCTGTGAGCGGACCGGGCAACAAGGACCGCACCTGTCTCCGCGGCTTGATGGCGCCCGATGCGAAACTGATCCCGGTGTCGAAAACGCCGGAAGGTAAGTGGGAGCCGCAGCCGCTGCCGGTTGAAGACTGGGTCGCAAGGGTGGCCAAGCGCGGCGACAAAGAGTTTTACGAACGCCAGGTGAAGTATTCGACGGAAAGCTTTGGACAGATCGCACAGATCTGGAGCACCTTCGAGATTCGTCCCACTCCGGATGGCAAGGCGACGGCTCGCGGCATCAATGCGATTCAGGCGATCAACGACGGCTCGGGATGGAAGGTCACGCAGATCGTGTGGAAAGACGAGTCGCCCGACGATCCGGTTCCCGCGAAGGACCTGCCCTAACTCACTGCGACACAGATTTCATGAACATATCTCTGGTTACCCTCGAAAACATCCGCGCGGCGCGTGAGCGCATTCGCGGCGTGGCGGTACATACTCCACTGGTTCCCCTGACCATTTCCGGCCTGGCCGGTGAAGTTTTCATCAAGGATGAGTCGAGGCAGCCCATCGGCAGCTTCAAACTGCGCGGGGCTTACAACAAGATCGCGCAGCTCAGCGACGACGAACGCCGGCGCGGGGTCATCACCTACTCCAGCGGCAATCATGCGCAAGGCGTGGCCTATGCCGCGCGGGCTGTCGGCGCAAAGGCTGTGATCGTGATGCCGTCGAATGCGCCTGAAATCAAAAAACAGGCGACGGCGGCGCTGGGCGCGGAGATCGTCGAAGTCGGTCCGGCCAGCTCAGACCGCAAACTGAAGGCCGAGGAGCTTGAGGCGAAATTCGGCTACGTGATGATTCCGCCCTATGACGATCCGCAGATCATCGCCGGGCAGGGCACGTGCGGGCTGGAGATTCTGGAAGATCTGCCGGATGTCGATCTGATTCTGACTCCGGTGAGCGGAGGAGGATTGCTGAGCGGAACGGCGGCAGCGGTGAAACATCTGCGGCCGGAAGTTCGCGTGCTGGGTATTGAGCCGGAACTCGCCGGCGATGCTCAGGAGAGCTTTCGTGGCGGCGAGCTGGTGAGCTGGCCCGCGGAGATGACTACCCGCACCATCGCGGATGGGCTGCGCACGCAGAGCCTGGGCGATCTGAACTTTCTTCACGTGCGGGCGTTTGTCGACAACATCATCACCGTCTCAGAAGACGAGATTCGCAATGTGATGCGGGCCCTCTATTCAGCCGGACTGAAGCCGGAGCCGAGCGGTGCGGTGACGGCTGCAGCCGTACTCTTCCATCAGCAGGAGCTGCTTCCCTACCTCAAGGTGGTTGCGGTCATGAGCGGCGGCAATGTCGAACCTGAGGTTTTGCGGTCGATTCTGGGATGAGTCGAGAAGTCTTCTCCTATCTCAAGCACGAGATGTGGGGCAGCCGACACGTAATTTGATCCGGCGTATATTGGGATCGAAACGAATGCAAAGCCATCTCCGTCTCACCATCGTGATGAAAAGTCCGCGACTTGCAATCCTTGCTTTGTGCCTGCTCTCGGCGGCCTTCTGCGGCTTAGCGCAGAGACGCATGCCTCAGCTGCAAATGCCCAAAAACGGCACTCAGGCAACGCTCATCCGCGTAGCCAACCTGTACGTACAGGCGGACGATTCGGCAGACCGCAGCGGCCAGGTTCAGCCCGGGCGCGAGCTGGTGATCGTGGAGCGCAGCGGGAAGTGGCTGCGAGTTTTTGCGAATACGGATGCCCCAGAGTCCCGGAAGGCCGATCAGCCGGTGATGGAGGAGAGTCAGCAGGTCACTCCAGTCTCGGGGTGGATGATCGACAAAGGTGTGATCGACACGAAAACGCCGAACGGCGACCAGATTCTGTTTGGCGAGGCAGTGGCCGCGGAGAATGCCGCAACCGAGTCACATCCGCCTCCGGGCGCGGCTCTTGAGGCGCGGCTGCTCTATCGGCGCGTGGTGGAGATGTTTCCGCAGTCACCGCTTGTGGCTGAAGCGATGTGGCGGGCGGCAGACGTACGCTGGCAACTGCAGAAGGCCGATGCCGCTACGTTGCCATCAGCGCATGAGAAGGAAAACTATCTGCGCGAGCAGATGGACGAAGACGAGATGAAGAAGATCGAGAAGTACTTCCCGCATACCAAGTGGGCGGACTTCGCGGCCTACGACATGATCGAGAACAAGCTGTGCGGCGACTGGCAGGGGTCGGAGAAGTGTCCGGAGAAAGAGACGGACTATTACCTGAAATATGTCGAGGAGCACCCCGACTCACCGCGTACCCCCGAGGCTCTGTACCTCGCAGCCTGGCGCATGGCGGCGGCGGGTGACATGTGGGCCGCCGATGGTAACGATGGCCGGGCAAAGGAAGACCGCTTCCACGCACAGGAGATAGCAGGACGGCTGCAGTCGAAGTTTCCGCAATCGACCTACGCCTCGCGAGCGGCGGACCTTGTCTTCAAAATTCAACAAGGGATTGCGATTTACGGCAGCGACAGAGGATAGAAATATCCTGCCGCCCGGAATAACGTCACTGGGATCTGATCATGCACTGGTTGCGCTATCTCTTAATCGTTCCAGTCGGAGCATTTGGAGTGTTCCTTTGGACGACGCCCAGCTCCGAGGTGGATAAGATCGTGAAAAGACTTTGGCGGAAATGGCTTCGCGACGATCAGACTCCTGGATAGAGGGCAATGGCCAGCCTTAGCTAGGTCGATTCCCCCGGCAGTTTTTCCAGCTCTTCGTCTTTCCGGTCTGAAATAATGAAGTTGCTCTGGGGTTCGGACTGTTCTGGCTGTCATTCGACGGCGGAAACTGCGTTGTGCCCTAATGAAACCCCTGAAACTCGTTACCACCCCCACCCGCAATCGCCGCCTGAATGAACTGATTGGGCTTCTGGTGCTGGTCTCCGCGATCCTTCTTCTTCTTGCTCTTGTTTCCTACCGTCCTACCGATCCCTCCTTTGACACCGTGGGTGGAATTGGCGATGGCAGCCCGGCGCGCAACTGGACCGGTGTGATCGGCGCGTGGATTGCCGATCTGGTGTTGCAATTCGAGGGGCTCACAGCCTTTTGCCTGCCCCTGCTCGCAGGCGCATTGGGGTGGACGTGGCTGCGCTCCCGGCCGGCCGGGTCACCGGGTGCAAAGCTCATCGGCATCCTTCTGTGCATGGTCTTCGGGCCGGCTCTGCTGGGGCTGCTACCTCATAATCCGCGCTTTCTCTATGGGCTGCCGGTTGCTGGACTGATTGGGCGTTTGGCTTCCGATTCTCTAGTGCAGTGGCTGAACTATCCGGGCGCCTGCGTGGTTTCGGCGAGCATGGTGGCGATTGCTCTTTATCTTTCCACCACCTTCAGCTTCAATACCGCACGCGAGTGGCTGGCCATTCGCTTTGCCTTTGCGATGGCGTGGCGCGACCGCTGGAGAAACTGGCGGACTGCGCGAGCACAGGCCAAAGAGCTAAGGGCCGAAGCTCGCTTAGATAAGGTTCGCGATAAAGAGCTGGCCAAGGCGCGCAAAGCCGCGGCCAAGCTTGAGAAGCAGCAGGCGAAGGGCGGCAGAATTGTCGATCCCATTGCTGAGCCCTTTTCTGCGCCCGCAAGCGCGATGACCGATGTGGATGATGACGATCAGCCGAGAACGCGCCAGCGCGGCTTTGCCGAGATGTTCGCCGAAGAGCCGGCGCCGAAGAGTGTCTGGGAGCAGATGCCGCGCGCCCATATTCCCGACCCAGAACCGGAGCTGGTTGCCGAACAGGCACCATTGCCGGTATTGAAGCCGCAGCTGGTGCCGAAGCCGGAGCCGGTATCGCAGCAAACCATTGCAATTGGCGACCGCGCGGATGCAGATACACGCCCGGTGACTGTCGCGCCAAAATCGGTAAGCGGATTCAAGCTGCCGCCCAGCACCCTGTTGCACAAGAGCGAAGACACACAGACGGTGCGTGAGGATGAGCTGCGTGTAGAAGCACAAGTACTCGTTGAAAAATGCGCCGAATTCGATGTGATGGGGCAGGTGGAGCGCATCAATCCCGGTCCAGTTGTCACCACCTTCGAGTTCCGTCCCGATGCGGGCGTGAAGTACAGCCGCGTGACCGGGCTGGCGGAAGATCTCTGTCTGGCGATGCGCGCCGAGAGCATCCTGATCGAGCGCATGGCCGGCAAGAGCACCGTCGGGATTCAGGTGCCGAACAATGATCGAGAAACAATCTGGCTGCGCGACGTAGTCGAGGCGGAGAATTTCCGCACCGGCAAGAGCAAGCTGACGCTGGCCATGGGCAAGGACATCAACGGGCGCATCGTGACCGCTGACCTGACCACAATGCCACATGTGCTGATCGCCGGCTCAACGGGCAGCGGCAAATCGGTGGCCATCAACGCCATGATCATGTCGGTGCTGTTCAAGGCCACACCGGCTCAGGTACGGCTGATCCTGGTCGATCCGAAGCGCGTGGAGCTGGGGATGTATGAGGGCATTCCACATCTCTTCACGCCGATCATTACCGAGCCCAAACTGGCGGCGAATGCGCTGCGGAACGCTGTGCGCGAGATGGAGCGCCGCCTGAAGCTGCTGGCTTCGCGCAGTGTGCGCAACATCGACCAGTACAACAAGCTTTTTGAAAATGGCACGCCGAGCCTTTTCGATGATTCGCCAGATGAAGAGCCGCTGCCGTACATCATGATCATCATCGACGAGCTGGCCGATCTCATGATGCTGGACAAGGCCAACGTGGAAGAGGCCATCACCCGGCTGGCGCAGATGGCGCGCGCGGTTGGCATACATCTCGTGCTGGCCACGCAGCGGCCTTCGGTGGACGTGATCACCGGCCTCATCAAGGCCAATGTTCCGACGCGCATGTCTTTCCGGCTGGCGACCAAGGTGGACTCGCGCACCATTCTCGACTCGAACGGCGCGGAGTCGCTGTTGGGGCGCGGCGACATGCTCTTTCTGCCTCCGGGCACATCGCGACTGCAGCGCGTGCACGCTCCATTTGTCACAGAAAAAGAAATCGCTGCGGTTACAGATTTCTGGAAGCAGCAGGGTCAGGCCGAGTATGTCCAGGGCTTCCTCGAAGCGCCGAAGGATGCGCAGGGCCGCGACCTGGACAGCTCCAGCAGCGGCGAGGACGACAACGACGAGCTCTTCCAGGATGCGGTGCGTCTGGTGCTGGAGTTCGGAAAGGCTTCGACTTCTCTGCTGCAGCGGCGTCTGCGCATTGGGTATGGACGCGCGGCACACCTGATCGACATGATGGAGCGCGATGGTATCGTAGGCCCGGCGGAGGGATCGAAACCGCGCGAGATTCTTAAGCCGCCAAGCTGGCTTAACGAGATGGAGAGTTCTCTCCCATAAATAAAAGCGCGGCTCCGGCCGCGCTTTTCATATGACCCGCGAATACCGCTCTATTGCTCTGCCCTCTCGAAGAACACCAACTCCGAGGTATTTGGCTCGGCGAGCCGCACCGTCAGCCCGCGCTCCATCAGTTCCCTTCCTGTCGTAGTCGTGTCGTTGGAACTATGGTCGGTGTATGTGATCCGGTAATGGGCGGTCGCGTTCAGTCCTTGCAAACGGAAGGTATGTTCTTTGTCGCTCGCCAGCGAGCCGTGAAAGGCGAAGAGCACACCGCGCTGCTTCGCTGCATCGAAGTACTCCATCCCGTCCCAGTGCACGCCGTCCGGCCTCTGAGAGACGTGAAAAAGGCCAGCCTCGCGAATCAGGGGGCGCAGCCTTTCTTTGTAGAGTGCAATGGCTTGCTTCGCCGCTGCGTGCTCCTCCGGCGTCCACGCCGTGGTGTCCAACATGAGAGTGAACCAGCCCATCATTCCGCTGCGCAACGCGAAGAGAAAATTCCCGATCGCCGGCGCCGGCACTTTCATGACGTACGTCTCGAGCATCGCCGGTGGCAGCACATAGCTCGCGTCATAAAACGCGCGCCGGTTCGAGAGCGGATCATAGGCATCGGAGATGGAGAAATAATCTCCGTGTGCAGCGCTGCCGAAGTCCACCATCCTCCCGCCGTCATTGCATATCTCAAGCAGCAGCCGTGGATCATCCTGGCGCAGCTTCTCGTAGATGTCGTAATAAGCGCGTGTCGCGTGATAGCTCACGTCGGTTGAATTTGAGCTCTCGACCCACCAGAATCCCGAATCTTCATAGCGACGCGTGGCCAGGGGATCGGGCGCAGCATGAGGATGATCGGTGCGGTCACAGCCCTGCGCTACTACATACCCGTCATGCTCCAGCATATCCAGGTGGTAATCGCGGACGGCGCGGTGCACTGTCGCTGCCGCCCAGTCGTGCGCTGCCGGCAAGCCGAGATCCATTGTCACCGCCTTGAACTGTTCCGCCGATCTCCATCCCTCCGGCGGCAGCGTTGTCAGCCAGTCGCGCGTCTTTACATCATTCGCGTTGAGCGCGCCAGGGTTCGCATCCCATCCCGCCTGAGCCCAGTCCATCCAAAGGCCGAAGCGCAGTCCCAGTGAATGCGCGTAGTCGGCAATTGGCGCCAGCCCATCGGGAAATTTTTCTTTGCTGGGATACCAGTCGCCCACACCGCGAAACCATCCCGCATCCAGATGAAACATCTCGAAGCCCAGCTCTGCCGAGTCGCTGATCATTCGCCGCGACTGCTCCGCATCGATAGCCATCCCGCTGCCCCAGCTGTTGTTCACCACCAGCGGATACTGCGTGTCGTGCACCGTAACTGGATTGTTCAGCACTTCGCGCACCCAACGCCGCAATATGTTTCCTGCTGCGTCGGGGCCGCCGCGAAATGCTCCGACGAAGACCGTTGGCGTCTCGAATGTTTCTCCCGGAGCAATCCTGGTGCGAAACGGCCCCGGTTCCGGATTCAGGCCGGCATCGACCGTCACAGAATTTCTGTCACGGCTCAGATCAATCTGCGTCCGCCCGCTGAACTCGATGCCTGCATACCAACCTGCCGCGCCTTCGCCGGTTGCATCAACCAGTACATACGGAATCATCTCTCTCTGCTGCCCCGCCGCAGGATGGGCATAGGTGCTCGATGTGCCCGTCCAGTGAAACCCATTTGCCATCGCCACGCGATGCGTTCCTTCGTCTGAAGGACCGCCGGCACCTTTCTCGACCCAGAGCTGCTCCAGCTTCTCGCTGTCCGGAGCATCGGACCTCAGCCGCAGACTCTGCTGGAGTGGTATCCAAACTGCATTCTTTTTGAGGTTCTCGATGCGTATGGTGTGCTCCAGAGGTCCGTATGCCGCCCTCCTTCGCCATTCCCAGGAGAGCCTGAGATCGCCTGTATCGCTGTCGTATACGTAGCGAATGAGCGATGCGTCAACGATTGACAGTGAACGATTCCACCGCCAGCGCAACGCGCGCCGTTGCCCTCCCACGTACAGACAGCCGATCAGCGGTTCTTCTCCGAACAACTGCCTCGCGCGGCCGTTCGCAAGCCGTAGTTCCATAACGCGCGGCGCCTGGGAACCAGCATCCACTGCAATCTCCGTATCTGTAGATTGAAGCCTGTCCGAATGTTGCGGCGTCGCTACGGCCTGCGCCCATAGCGGGATACAACCCAGCCCACAAAGCAGCGCAGTCATCGACTTCTTCATCTGTCTCCAGAACGGACGCCCATCGCAATCGAACGATTGTCGACTACCGTCCCCACGTTACTTCGAACTATTGCCGCGCAGGCTCAGCCAGTCCTTCTGGTAGGCGAAGCTTACGACGAGCAGCAATGCGCCCAGTCCCAGAAAGCTCACGATACGGTAGCCCTGGCTGAGCTGTCGCGTGTCAAATAGAAAGACCTTGGCTATGCTGAGCGCGAGCAGCACCAGCGCCTCCCAGCGCAAAAAAGCTGAACGACGCCAGAATCCGGTGGCGAGCAGCGCCGCACCGAAGAGCATCATCCACGCCGAGTAAGTGAACTGCTCGTCAATCGCGCTGCCTGCGGTGTGCGAAGCAGCTCGATTCCAGTAGCCATGGATTTCGAGGCAGACGGCGATCATGGCCAGCAGAGTGGCGATCAAGACAGAGGCACCGGCGAGTGGGCGCCAGGCAGGCCATACTGTGTCGTCACAAATATCCGCCGACTTCACAGACGAAAACTTCGCAGCGAAAAGACAGGCAGCGATGGCCCAGAGATAGGTTGCGAAGCGCGGATTCAGAAGGACAGCGGGAGCAAAAGCTGGTGAAAGATCCGGCGGCAACAGCAACGCGACGATTGCGAGTGCAAGCGCGCACACCGCTAGCACGCGCAGAATCCTATCTGCTGCCCGGGCGGCAAGCCAGAGCAGCACTGCGAATTCAAGGAACCATCCCGCAGCAACCCAGTAGCCGTGGAAGATCATTGGGATCGCGATGGTGATGAAAACAATACAAAGGGTGAGGTCGATTGCCGGGAGTACCCCAGAAGCGTCTTCTCTCGATGCAGAGCGGCTCAGCCGCAGCATCAGCAGATAGAAAGCTGCGAAGGGCAAGGCTATCCAGGGGTCAAGGTGGCGATGGCCGAAATTGCTCGCCAGGGCGAAGACTTCGGCGAAGCCCAGCAGCGCATTCAAAACAGGCAGCAGTCTCGCCGCGAGACTATTTTCAATGATTGACGGAGATTCCCTGGAAAATCTGTGCAGGCGGCGCAACAGATGCGGGGAGACCGCAAAGAGCAAAAAGAAGGTCACGATGAAGAAGAGGGTGAGACCAAACTTTTCCTCGCTGTAGCCGCTCGCGTACCACCCTATGAAGTAAAAGGTGGTGCCTGCGAATGCGGCCAGCAGCAGGCGCGGCCATGGACGCAGAGTGATCAACGCTACCACGGCGATATCGAGCAAAAGCAGATAGCCGAAGAGCACGAGTTCGGTGCTGCCGTGAACAGCCAGCAACAGCGGGGTAATGAATCCACCGATGGCTGCGTAGAAGGCCAGCACTTCGGAGTCCTGCATCCAGCACATCAGCGCATTCATGCTGGTGACCATCACCATGGCCAGAAACGCAACCTTGCCGTTCACCAGATGGAAGAGCGCGTAGGCCGCCCACAGCGAGAGGTAGAGCACGCCGGTGGCAGTGGCCTTGAGCGAATAGGAGAAGGCCGCGTAGCCGCGGGTGCGGAAGCGTTCGGAAAGAGCAGTGATGCCGGCTCCGGCGATCAGCCCTACGGCGACACGCCCGGCAGGCCCGATCCACTGGTTGTCGATTGCGAACTTGAGAAACCACGCAACGCCAACGAGCACGGCAACGATGCCAATGCGGTTGAATACCTGTGACCCGATGCGCGTTTCAAACGAATCCCCGGCCTTGGCGGTCGACAATCCAGACGAGGATTCCAATGCAGGCATGGATGCCGGCTCGAATGTGAGATTTGATTTCATGGATGCCGGTGGGTTTGGCTGCGGTGCCGGCGAAGGGGTGGGTTGGGAATCAAGCCGCGCCTCCAGCCGGTCGAGACGCTGCTTCAGCTCGGCGATCTGTTGGCGGAGTTCTTCGGCTTCGCTGCTCATGCCCGCTCTCAATGTACAGGTTGCGGCTGGAAAGAAAAAAGGGAGCCCGAAAGGGCTCCCTCAAGTTCAACCTGACGCAGCGGCTGTTACGTCAGTAGATGACTTTCAAGCCGAACTGAATGATGCGTGGCTCGAAAGTGCTGGAAATTTGTCCGCCGCTCGAAGGAACTCCACCTGTAATGTCCGAGATGGGCGGGGTGGCGCCGGTTCCCAGTGTGGACGCGGTGGTTCCCTGCGTGCCGCTGATCGAGTTAGGCAGATAAAAGTTGGTGTGATTGAAGAGGTTGTAGAACTCCGTGCGGAACTCAATCTTCAGGCTCTCAATCGGAGTGCTGAAGCGCTTGTTCAGAGCAAGATCTGTTTCGTTGAAGGGTGGAGTGCGGCCGGGATTGCGCGACGCATCGCCGAAGGGACTGAGCACGTTGCCGCCCGCATCCTTGATCGCAGGCAGCACGAAGGCCTTGTAGTTGATGTAGTTCACGTAGCCGGTATTGGCGGCGCGTGATGAGGTGCCCTGTGTGACTTTCTGTCCCGGCACGATGTTGGGGCGGTACTCGTTTGCACCGCGGTAGGTTGCCGAAATCTGCGGTGAAACCGCCTGCGCGCCATTCGGCGTGTAAGTCAGATTGAATGGCGTTCCGGCCTGCGTGGTGTTGATCGCGCTCACCTGCCATCCCCCGAGGATAACGTTCGCGGGTCCGTTGATGCCGGAGAGGAACTGCTTGCCGTGACCGAAGGGCAGGTCATACACCAGGCTGGTTACATTCGAAATCGGCAGGTTGTAATCCGACTGCGAATAGTCGCCCTTGATGTTGTAGGCATTTTGAGGCGAAGGAGTATTGCCTTCGAGCGAGGCGCTGGCGTTGTCCAGCGAGTGCTCCCAGGTGAAAGAGTTGAGCAGGGTAAGTCCGGCAACGAAGCGCTGCTCGTAGCGCACCTGCAGGGCGTTGTAGTTCGACCAGAATCCGTTCAGCGCTTCGGTGATATCGCTCGGCCAGTTCGCAAAGGGCCGGGCAAAGCCGTTGGCCGGATTCTTCTGGTTGCCGTTCAGGAAGCCCTGCAGCTTAAGACCGTGATTGCCGACGTAAGCGACGTCAAGAATCGTGTTCTTGGCCAGCTGCTGCTGGATGCTCAGGAAGTAGCTCTCGACATAGCTGTCCCGCGTGTATTTGGGAATCCAGGTGATGTTGTCGGTAGCGGGGTTGAAGGTGGTCACCAGGCCGGAGGGGAAACCCTGACCGGCTGCGGCGTAGCAGCTCGGGGTGGTCTTGCCGACGGGGATGATCTGCGCGGGCAGCGGCGAGGTGCACTGGTTGGTGGTGGTCGGCGCGATCTGCGTCACTGCCGCGAACTGGGCCTGCGGAGCATTGATCCCGAGGATATCGCCCGAACCAGCGCGGGTGTAATGGACATAAGAGGTGCCGAAGCCGCCACGAATGGCAGTCTTCGACAGCGGCGAATAGGCAAAACCAATACGCGGCGCGAAGTCGTTGAGGTCAGGGCTCACCAGAGTGCTGCCATAGGTGCCGCTGTGGCTGACGGGCGTGATTCCCGTACCCGAGGCTCCCGGAGTAATTGTAAAAACGGTCTGCGAGACAGGATCGAAGTTGGAGATGTAGTTGTGCTGCTCCGAATAAGGCGAACCATACTCCCACCGTACGCCGAGGTTCAGAGTGAAGTTAGGAAGAACCTTCCAGTCGTCCTGGGCATAGGCACTGTCCAGAGTCTGGCGCAGGTGAGCGACGAAGTAGTTGGCTAGCTGGTAGCTGGTCGTGGTTCCGAAGAGGAAGTCGGCCCAGTAGGTGTCGGAAACAGGCGCCGTCGGAGCTGCGCTGCCGCTGGCGGTAGTGGCGCAGGCCGCATTGATCGCCGCGTCGCAGAGGCTGTAACCGCTGCCGTAGGTCCACGAACCGTAGAGCGGATTATTGTCGTTCACCGCCATCCAGACGTGCTCATACTCGTAGCCGAACTTGAGCGAGTGATTGCCCTTGACCCAGGTGAAGTTCACCTTGGGATCGAGCAGAGCCGGATTCTGCCACTGAGGATTGGTGCTCTGACGGCCAAAGCCGGTGAAACCGGAGATGCCAATCGAGGGCAGACCGCCGGACACGACAGAATTCTGGGGCAGACCGGGAATGGTGTAGCCGAGCGAGTTGTTGCCAATGGACAGCGAGTACTTGCCGGCCTTGGTGCGGGAGAGCCCAAGGCGCGCATCCACGATCTTGTCCGCGCCGAAGAGGTGGGTGTAGCCGAGCGCCACCTGCTCATCCAGGATGCGGATGGTGCCGTTGGTCTGGCCATCAATGGGCAGCGGAATCGCCGGGTAGTTTACGCCGGTTTCTTTGCGGTCACTGATGCGCAGAAACCAGGAGCTAGCGGCATTCTGCTGATAGTCGAGGCGCAGGTCGCCCTTATCCGAATTATCGGTGAAGGGAACCTGGGCGGAGTAGTCGTTCGAATTCAGACCGGTCGTGGCCAGGCCGGATTGCGGCAGAGAGAGGTTCTGGAAATTTTTGACGATCTGCAGTGAAAGCGGATCGAAGGCGCTGGTGGGGATTGGCTGGCCCGCGGGATAAACCACGCCCGTGCGGGGATTCCGGACCGGAACCACCAGATCGCCCGACAGTTCATTCAACGTAGGAAGGGTATATACGCTCAGCGGGGTGAGCGTCTGGCGGAAGCCTTCGTAGTCCACGAAAAAGAAGAGCTTGTCCTTGATGATGGGACCGCCGAAGTTCATTCCGAACTGGTTGCGGTTGAAGGCGGGCTTTTTGAATTGGGTTACCGTGCCGGTGTTGCTCACCACATTGGGCTTGAAGTAGCCGGCTGCGTTGAGGTCGGTATTGCGCAGGAATTCATAGAGCGTGGCATGGAACTGATTGGTACCGCCGGACGAGGCCACATTGACTGTCGCTCCCGAGGAACGTCCGTACTCCGCGCTCTCGTTGTTGGTCACCACGCTGAACTGGGCCACAGAGTCCGGCGGGACGGCGATAATCTGGTTATCGAAACCCTGATTGCTCTCGCCATAGGCATTGTTGTCCATGCCGTCCAGCAGGAAGTTGTTAAACATGCTGCGCTGGCCGTTGATGTTGTATGCGCCCTGGCGCACCAGGCTGCTGATGGAGCTGGTGGTGGCCGCGGTCGGAGCCTGGCGGGAGCCGGTGACCAGACCCAACAGGTCGGAGTAGTTGCGGGTCACCAGCGGGAAGGCCTCGGTCTGGTAGTTCGTGATGTTCTGGCCGCGCTGGCTGGAGTCGGTCTCCAGTTGGAGCGCCACGTCGGTGACTTCGACCGTGGTCTGCGCCTGTCCGGGCTGCAGGGTGAGATCAATGCGCTGCCGGGCGCCCACCGAGATCGTAATGTTCTGGGCCACTGCCGAAGCAAAGCCCGTCGCGGTGGCGGTGATTTTGTAAACGCCGATGCGGAGCGATGCGACTTCGTACTCGCCGCTGCCGTTGGTGGTAACGCTATTTTGAATACCAGTGGCGGTGTTTTCCACCGTAATGGCCGCTCCGGGCACGGCCGCGCCAGTAGAGTCGCGGATGGTTCCTACGAGGCTGCCATCTTCGTATTGGGCTTGCGCTAAACCACAGAAGAGGAAGAAGATAACAAGGCCAATCCAAAAAAGTGGGGCTAAATTCTTATTTTTATACATAACGAGAGAGGATAGAAATATTTTGCGAATGGATTTTGAATTTTCAGCAAAAGGACGATGAATAGGCCTCTCGTCCCGGGAGAATTTCCAGACGGTGAAGTGTGTTTGAGAAAGCCTTTATCCGGTCAAAAAGATGTTTGTCTTAAACTACAAAGCGCCATCTGCCGTTGAACAAAGCACGGGCGGAGGAGGACAATGTCAGGGTCGCAGCCTTCATTATTTCTTCGACCGTGGAGTGCGTCTATGCCGCCAGAAGACGCTCGCAGCGAGGAATTGCCGAAGATCCTGGTTATTGATGACGACGAGGTCAGTCTCGCGCTGATTTGTATGCTGCTGGAAGCAGAAGGCTACAACGTAGTCAGGGCCTCGGGAGGCGAAGAAGCTCTCAAGGAAGCAGCCAGAGCGTCCGCAGAGAATGAGCCGTCGGTGGTGCTTGCGGATCTGCAGATGCCTGGGTTGTGTGGACGTGAGCTTGCGCTGGCCATGCGTACCCTGCTGCCTCGCGCCGTGTTGATAGGAATGAGCGCTACTCCGGGCGAGGCAGAAGCCTACGATGGATTCATCGGCAAACCACTGGCCCCAGCGGCGTTACGAGACCTGATCGTCCAGATAGACGGAGATGCGGAAGAGGTTGAAGCGTTCGAGACGGATGACGAGCTGCTGTCGGTGCTTAATGACCGGATCTTCGAAAAACTGCAACGAATGATGCCGGCAGCGGCGCTTGCCGAAACCTATCGCGTCTGCTTGAGGGACACGCGAAACCGAGCCGCACAGATGCTGGAGCTGGCCGAACAGGATACCGATGAGCTGCAGGCCGTGAGACGGTCGGCACATGCAATCAAAGGCGGAGCAGGAATGATCGGTGCAACCATGCTTGCCAACGCCGCAGCCAGGCTGGAATTAAGCAGTTACCGACGGGATGATCTACCGGGCCTGATAAATAAATTGTTGGACAGCTGCGACCAACTCCAGCGTATTCTGAAATTTAGAGTTAGAACCTAGTTAACGATCACTTAACCATGACTATACGGATGAAAACATTGAAACCCTCCCCTGTCCGTACCAAACCAGCTCATTCGCCGGTTGTCCGCATTCTTCTGGCCGACGACCACCCCGTAGTACGCATTGGCGTACGCAACATGCTGCAGACCGATGAGGGCTTCATGGTCATCGGCGAAGCCGGCGATGGCGACGAGGCCATCACCCAAACTCTGGAGCTACTGCCCGACATTCTGCTTCTGGATCTGAACATGCCGCGGCTGCCGGGCCTGGAAGCGATGCGCGCCATCATGAGCGGCTCGCCCACCGTAAAAATCATTCTGCTGACCAGCACGGTGACCCCTCAAGAGATCATCGAGGCGTTGCAGATCGGAGCGCGTGGAATCGTGCTCAAGGATGCGCTTGCCGATCACCTCAGCAATGCCATTCGCACTGTCGTCTCCGGCGACTACTGGATCGACGGCCGGCGCGTTGTAAACCTGGTAGGCGCACTGCACGAGTTGATGAAGCAGGCTGCTGTTCCGGAGCGCAAGACCTTCGGACTCACGCCTCGTGAGATGGATGTAGTGGGCTGTATTGTTGAAGGCTGCAGCAATCGCGACATTGCCAAGCAGTTCACTCTGAGTGAAGAAACCGTCAAACGGCATCTTTCGAATATCTTCGACAAGACTGGCGTATCGACACGGCTGGAACTGGCTATGTTTGCAATCGCTCACCGATTGGTTGCCCCGCAGTCATAGTTTTTTCTATCTCAAGTTACTCGTATCCAGTTCGATAAAACTCTTACGCAGCGCGGGATGGGCCACCTCGCGCTGCATTCCCGCATCCATTTTTCTGCAAGCACGCATACAGATTGCTGTCGCGGTCTGTGCGATAAGTCGCTCGATCGAGCGTTACAGAAAGATGGATTAAACAATGAAGACGAAGATAAAGTTTCTGGCATTGTTGACCACAGCGGCGTGCGGCTTTGCCGGCGCACAGGAGATGAATCCCACAGCGAATCATCAGTGGCCACAACAGCAGCAGCCGCAGCAGGCAGAGATGCGAGACGGCGTGCCGGTCTATAAAGTGACGGTGGTGGGAAGAGAAATCCCCGCACTCAACTATTTCCACCGCAGCGGCGCGACCAAGATTGGCTTTCAGGGAACAAGCCTTATGCCGCAGGGCAAGGGCTCCGCAACTGTAGAAAGCCGCCGCGGCCGCATGGTGATCGACGCAAAATTTGAAGGTCTGGTTCCCGCGAATAGTTTTGGCGTCGAATATCTCACCTACGTGTTATGGGCCATCACGCCAGAAGGCCGCCCGATCAATTTAGGCGAAATACTTCCTGATGGATCGAAGAGCGCGATCAACGTTACGACCGATCTCCAGGCTTACGGACTTATCGTTACTGCGGAGCCGTACTACGCAGTGACCATGCCGAGCGACCTGGTTGTTCTTCAGAACTTCGTTCTGCCAGACAAGACCCAGGGAATCATTGAGCAGGTGAACGCGCACTATTCGCTGCTGCCGCGCGGAGCTTATGTGCAGACAGCCGGTGAGCATTCCGTTTTGAATCCGATTACGCGCAACGATCGATCTCCACTGGAGCTGTATGAAGCGATCAACGCGATCCAGATCGCTGAAGCTGAAGGCGCTGGCAAATATTCACCCGATACTCTTTCGACGGCGAAGCTCGACCTTCAGAATGCACAGGATTTCGATGAGCACAAGAAAGATCGCAAGCAGGAGATCACGTATGCGCGCGAAGCGGTGCAGACCGCCGAAGACGCGCGCATCATGACCATCCGCAAAATGAAGGCTGAAGACGAGCTGCACCAGAAGGAAGCGCGGATGCAGGCCGAACAGTCTGCACAGCAGTCGGCTCTAGCGGCACAGCAGGCAGCTGCCGAAAAGGCTGAGGCCGATGCACGCGCAGCCCAGGCTGAAGCGGCAGCGGAAAAGGCCAGGGCAGAACAGGCAGCCGCTCAGCATCAGGCTCAGCAGGCCAACGATCAGACCGCAGAGATGCGCGAAAAGCTGAAGGCGCAGCTGAATGCTGTATTGGAAACGCGTGAAACTGCGCGTGGATTGATCGTAAACATGTCCGATGTGCTTTTTGACTTCAACAAGTTCACGCTCAAGCCTGACGCTCGCGAAAAGCTGGCTAAGGTCTCAGGCATTCTCCTGTCCTATCCTGGCCTGACGCTGCAGGTGGAAGGCTACACGGACAACATCGGATCGGACGACTATAACCAGAAGCTGTCGGAAGAGCGCGCGGATGCCGTTGCGAATTATCTTGAGACACAAGGCGTAGCACAAAACAATGTAAGCGCAGCGGGATACGGAAAGAGCGATCCGGTTGCAGATAATTCGACCTCTTCGGGACGCGCAGCGAATCGTCGTGTGCAGCTGGTGGTTTCGGGCAATTCCATTGGCGTGCAGGAGTCCGCACCGTCGACGAGCGGCGGGCAAGCGATGACCTCCCCGGCTCAGCCTCAAAGTCAGCCGAAACCCTACGCAACCGGCGTCTCCAGCGAGCCGCAGCAGTAATCATTCCTCCGTAAACTCACAAAAGGCCGCTTCGCAGGAAGCGGCCTTTTTTTTGTCGATCATTATTTGTTGTTCCCAGGGCTCTGTACTGTATCAATTTACCTCTGCACGTCATCCAATTCTTGAACTGCCATCACTGGAAACTTCAGGAGTTGTCATGCGTGTTGCATTTCTCGGCCTTGGGAACATGGGCGGTGCAATTGCCCGCCATTTAATGGCAACCGGACACGACGTTACCGTCTGGAACCGAACGATTGAGCGGGCTGAGGCACTCCGTGGAGCAGGAGCGACCGTCGCTGAGTCGCCTTCTCAAGCTGCAGCCGGCGTGGAAGTCGTCTTCACCATGCTGATGGACGACGCTGCGCTGATCAGCGTCGTTTACGAAAGCGGCATGCTCGAAGCGATGAATGCCGGAGCCATCCATGTCTCGCTCAGCACCATCAGCGTCCAGCTTTCCGACAGGCTTACAGCGGACCATCAAGCAAAAAATCAGGACTTCATCGGCTCGCCGGTTTTCGGACGTCCTAACGTCGCCGAAGAGGGCAAGCTATGGACCGTCGCAGCAGGCGCGGCCAAATCGATCGCCGCAGTCAGGCCTCTGCTCGACTGCTTCAGCCGCGGCGTGACCGTTGTTTCGGAGAAGCCGTCGAGCGCTCATGCTCTGAAGCTGGGAGGAAATTTTCTTATCACGGCGATGATTGCGTCTCTCTCGGAAGCGCTGGTCCAAGCGGAAGCGAATGGTATCGAGCCAAAACTTTTTCTGGATACGGTAAACAGCGCGCTCTTCCGATCCCCTTTCTACGAGGCCTACGGCAAGGTCATGCTCGATCCCCCAAAGAACGCCGCAGCAACGATTGCCGTCGGCGATAAGGACATGCGGCTCTTCCGCGAGGCGGCGCACGGAGCAGGGGTGGAGACTCCCCTGGGCGACATCTTTGCCGAGCACCTGCAGCGCGCCATGGAGGCAGGCATGAAAGATGACGACTGGGCCGAAGGCTACTATCGTCTGGCCAAAAGCATGACGGCGAAAGAGCTCTGACTTAGGATAGCTTCATGGAAAAGCTGAAAGGGAAGGTCGTTTTTGTTACGGGTGCAAGCGCGGGCATTGGTGCGGCTTGCGCTTTGGCATTTGCTCGGGAGGGTGCGCAGCTGCTGCTGGCAGCGAGACGAATCGATAAGCTGCAGGAGATGGCTGCAAAGCTGAAAGAAGAAGGCGCAGCCGATGTTCACTCCTTCACTCTCGATGTGAGAGACAGCGTTGCAGTCATGGCAGCAATCGAAAATCTTCCTGAGCCCTGGAAGCGAATCGACATCCTGGTGAACAATGCCGGATTGAGCCGCGGGATGGAAAAGGTCCACACGGGGAAGATCGAAGATTGGGAGGAGATGATCGACACCAACGTCAAAGGCCTGCTCTATGTGACGCGCGCCGTGACACCGGGCATGGTGGAGCGCGGATCGGGGCACGTGATCAACATGGGATCGACCGCCGGGGAGATAACGTACCCCAACGGCGCCGTCTACTGCGCGACGAAAGCCGCGGTCAAAGCAATCAACGATGGGCTACGCCAGGATCTTCTGGGAACACCGGTGCGCGTGACGAGCATCGATCCTGGAATGGTGGAAACGGATTTCAGCCTGGTGCGGTTTCGCGGAGATGAGGAGCGTGCGGCCAAGGTCTACCAGAACATCACGCCGCTATCACCCGCGGACGTTGCCGACGCGATTGTATGGGCAGCGTCGCGGCCGGCACACGTGAACATTGCGCATGTGCTGATGACCTCTATCGATCAGGCGAATTCAATCTTGTTCAACAGAAGGCAACCATAACTGCTACGAAATTTCTTTGAGTCGGCCCTCGATGTCGGCGAGTGCCGCTTCCAGGGCAGCGCGGCGATGCGGGTTCGAGGTGCGCTCATCAAGAATGCGTTCGCGCTGCAACTCGAGAGCCTGACGCTGGCGCTGGCGGTCGGCTTGAGCCGCTGCGGCCGCGCGATGGTTGACTGCATTGGAGGACGCTTCTTCTTTTTCAGCGACCTGATCTTCTACTGACTTGCTTTCCCATCCTCTGGCCATAGCTTTATGCTACCCCAAAGCGCCCCATCCACAGCGGATTTGGCGCATTTGACGGCGAAAGAAAATGTCTTTTGTAACGGAGTATCGATGAAAACATGGCAGGTTCGCGCATTCGGTCTCGACAATCTTGTACTGGCAGAGCGGCCAATCCCGGAACTAGGACGCGATCAGGTGCTGGTGAAGGTGCGCGCGGTTTCGCTCAACTATCGTGACCTGCTGGTGGTACTGGGCAGATATAACCCGAAGATGGCGCTACCGCGTATTCCCTGCTCCGACGGAGCCGGTGAAGTAGTTGCCGTCGGCGAAGGCGTAACGCGCGTGAAAGCAGGAGAGCGCGTCATGGGTATCTTCATGCAGAACTGGATCGACGGCGCGCCAGATGCGGCGAAGCAGCGCGGAGCTTTGGGTGGAGACGTTGACGGCATGCTCGCCGAATATGTGGTGCTGGACAAGAATGGCGTGGTTGCAGTGCCGGAACACCTGAGCTTTGAAGAGGCGGCGACACTTCCCTGCGCTGCGGTGACTGCGTGGAATGCGGTTGTTCATGCGGGAATTCACGCCGGCGATACGGTTGTGATCCAAGGCACAGGAGGCGTATCGATCTTTGCGCTGCAGTTTGCAAAGATGCTGGGAGCGCGCGTACTGGGCACCTCAAGCAGCGATGAAAAGCTGGCGCGCGCAGAGGAGCTGGGACTCGATGCGGGATTGAACTACAAGAAGCAGGAAGACTGGGCCAAATGGGTTCTCGAACAGACCGAAGGCCGCGGCGCAGATCTGGTGGTCGAAGTAGGCGGCGCGGGAACCTTCGCACAATCATTGAAGTCAGTCCGCATCGGTGGACGCATATCACAGATTGGAATTCTTGCGCAATCGAGCGAGCCGATGCAGATCGGTCCACTTTTGCACAAGCAGATACAGCTTCGGGGCATCTATGTCGGGTCGCGCGCAGACTTCGAGGAGATGAATCGCGCGATCACTCAACACAAACTCAAACCTCAGGTGGGTCAGCTATTTACGTTTGAAAATGCACTTTCGGCCCTGCAGGTTATGGAGAAGGCTTCTCACTGCGGAAAAATAGTTATTAGTCGATTTCCCGCGTAATTTTGCGTTAACAAGAGCGACATTTCTGTCACAATTGCATCTTAGTAGAAGCGTGGATACCCCCAAATCCTCACGCAACCAGGTTCCCCCCGCAGCGTCCCTCCAGGACGCGCAACCTGGGGAGGCTAAAACTCGATGAACATTCTTCGTACCATCGTCAATTTCTTCTATGAAATTTTCTTTGGCTGCAGTCATGACAAGTTGACCCGTCCGTTCACATTGGAGGAGCGTACATACAAGGTCTGCCTTGACTGCGGTTCCCATATTTTCTATTCCCCGATTACCATGCGTCCTTTAAGTGCGCGCGAAGTTCGCCGTATGAACGCGATTCAGGCAAGCGAAGTAAAGGTAATGCCATCCGCCCCTGTCTCCCCGTCGATCATGCAACCCAGCGAAAGCAAAACCAACGCAGCCTGACAACTTAAAGCAAGCGATCTTCACGGGAGTGCAAATGCACTCCTTTTCTTTTTGCTCGCGAGGATGTCAGGGATTCCTCAGTCCCGCTTCCGTATTCTCAGGTTATGGCGTTTTATTTTTCGACCGCGCGGACAATGCGCCGGTGATTGTAGAAATCCCCAGTCTCCGCAAGGCCTATCCGGCAAAACAGCAACGCGTGAAAGTTATCGACAGGTTCCCGGAGCTCGGGGATTGACGATCGGATCAAATGTTCGCCCGCAGCAGGCAGGGCTGGTATTTCGATCGTGGTTGTACCCATTATCTTTCCGGGCTGCGTCTACTATCTCTGGGAAGTTTGAGCCATGTGCGGTGACTGCAGATCGCAGTGCTGCTGAATCCTATAGTTTCCATGAGCGAGGGACTTCGGGCGGCGCCGACGCCTGATGTGCCGATATGCCATCCCTGACCATCCCGGCCACCCTCCTGATTTCGCTTGGGGTGTTGGGGCCTTTGGAATCAAGGGTTTCCTGCGGCGAGCGTATCCTGATCACGGCCTGGGCTTGAAAATGGTTTCCCATTTCGGAGAAACCCCACTACCATGTTGATCGAAAAATTACCTTGTCCAGCTAAGATGGAATTCTCAATATCCCTCGATAGTGATGTATGCCGAAGCGCCCTGGTCGAAAATTCGCTGCTTTGCTGCCGCCGTTGCTGCTGGCTATCGCCGGATGCGGCGTGGGCCAATTTAACGGCGTAAGCGCCAATGGAGGAGCCTTCTCCATTAGCTCTTCGGCGAATTCCGTTCAGACCAATGGACGGGTGCAGTTTACGGCGCTTCTGGCAAGCGGAGAACCGGCGGCAGTGAGCTGGTCGGTGGTCGAGGGTGAAAATGCGTCCTCGCTGGGTGAAGGACACATCGATGCAAATGGCCTGTATACGCCTCCTAATGCCCTGTCTCGCGACTCCGTTGAAGTTCGTATTCTAGCCACGCTCAAGAGTGATGCGACGGCGCAGGCCAGCGATCTGCTCATCGTAACTCCAGGGTTTGTACAGTCCCTGCTCCCAGAGAATGCTGCTTTGACTCATGGCGGCACACTGGAGGTGACGGCGGAGATAGCCGAGGTGAATGCTGGCTCTGTCACATGGACCCTGGACGGCGCGGAGTCCAGCGCGAGCGCCGGCGTGCTGACCAACTCCAGCTGCAACCACAGTCTCGATCAGTACACCACCTGCAGGATCACCTACACCGCTCCCAGCCTGATCAACGGCAAACAAACCGTCTATCTCTCGGCAGCTGTGAAGGGGACATCCGTCGCCGCACCATTGCGGATTTTGCTGAACACTGACGGATGGAACACCAACCCTTCGATCAACCAGGGTGCGCAGGGCGGCGCCATCGCGCTTGGCTCCTCGGGCGGCAACGATAACGACTACGACACCTTTGAGGATCAAGCGGGTGTGCCCTACATCGCCAACTGCTGCGGCGGGACGCTGGGTGCTCTGGTCGAGGACACCGCCAAGAATCAATACATCCTCAGTAATAACCATGTGCTTGCCGAGTCCGATCAGGGCCGGATTGGCGACACCATCGATGAGCCGGGACTTATCGATGATGGCTGCGTGCCGCTGAGTCAGGCTGGATCGACGCTGCGGCCGGTGGGTACGTTGAAATATGTAGTGCCGCTGGCCAGCAAGCAGAGCAATGTGGATGCCGCGCTGGCTACAGTTTTGCCGGGTGCGATCGATCCAACGGGAAGCATTCTGCAACTGGATGGATCGAGCACCGTCAGCGGCGGCAATCTGGGCGCGGCGCCTCCGGTTGCAGGCACCGGAGAGCAATTGAATGCGAGCAATCTGGGCAGCATGGAACTGGTGAAGAGCGGGCGAACCACCGGGCTCACCTGCTCTACCGTCGACAGCGTCGATCTCAGCGTCAGGATCAATTACTTCAAGGACTGCGCCGAAACCGAGCCGTATTCCACAAAGACATTCACCCATCAGATCGGCATTGCAGGGGAGAGATTTTCCGACAGCGGCGACTCCGGCGCGCTCGTCGTGGACGCGAGCAACGCGGAGCCGGTCGCGCTGCTCTTCTCAGGCGGTACCGATGGCGATGGGACGGGGCTTAGTGTCGCCAATCCAATCGGTGACGTGCTGCAGGAATTGAGCTCGCAGGCGGGGAGTCATCTCACCGTGGCCGGAACCAGTGTTCCGCACAAGGTCGCTTGCGTGCAGTATGAAACCAAGCCGTCCGATCCATTCAGCAAACTGGTCGTATCTTCTGAGGAGGCCACCCATGCGCAGTTCGTCGCTGAGACCACCGGCCAGACCCTGCTGCAACGCGAAGCCGGAGTGCTCGCAGTTGCCAGCGGCAAAAGCCTCGACAGCCCGGGCGACGCGGCGTTGATTGTGTATACAGATCAAACCAAGGCGCCGGTGAGCGTGCCGCAAACTTTCGACGGGTTGCGCACACAGGTGATCCCGACCGATGCCTCAGCGCTGGCGCGCGATCAGGCCCCTGAGCATCCGGCACTGCAGACAGGGATTCACATCTCAGCCAATGTCATGGCGGGCGCGTCCGCCGTAGTACGCGACTACTCGCCACAGCTGCTAAGTGATCCGGCTATCTTTGGCGTGGGAGTTACGCAAAGCCAGGACAATCCCAGCGAGCCGGCACTCCTTGTGCTGGTGGACATGGATCGCACTCCGCGATCCATGCCGGAAACCATGGGTGGGCTGCGCGTGCGCTACATGAAGCTGCACCCATTTCATGTGACACAGTCGAAGTATTCGGGGGCTACGCACGTTTCCGGCTGCGCGCTGCGTGGGCTCAAAGCGGTTCAGCGCGAACGAGGGCCCTCCATCTCAGACTCCATCGACGATGCGCCGGCATTCCCCTTGAACTAGACAGCATCAGAGAACTAGACGGCGTCGGAAGCTTCCAGCTCTAAAGCCTCGGACTGCAGCATGCTTTCGAGATCTGATGGAAAGAAGATTGAGAAGACCGTGCCGCCGTCTGTGCCTTTTTCGCTGCGCGCCCTGCTGCGAATTGCGATCAGGCCTTTGTGTTTGTGGATGATCTCGCCGCTCACCCACAAGCCAAGTCCGGTGCCGGTGTCTTCCTTGGTGGTGAAGAACGGCTCGAAGATATGGCGGCGCACTTCGCTGGTCATACCTATGCCGGTGTCCGCCACGGTGACGCGAACTCCAGTAAGACCTGATACAGGATGGCTCTTTACCCGCTGCACCCGCAACATCAGCCGTCCCCCGCCCGGGGTCATAGCGTCGATCGCGTTCGCGATGAGGTTATTGAAGAGCTGCCGCATCTCGCCCGTGAAACAGAAAAGCTCCAGATCAGATTCAAAACGGCGCGAGACATCAATCTGCAGGGAAGCAGCGCGCCGGTGGTGTAGAGCCATCACGGAATCGAGCAGCGCGCTGACATTGGAGAGTGCAGGCTTAGTCGATTGGCGATAGAAGCGCAGCATCTGCTGCGTGATTTCCGACATGCGGGCGACTTCGTCCTGAGCAATCTCGGCATACTGCATCGTTTCCGGATCGAGATTCGCCTGCCGGATGAGATAGAGCAGATTGGTTACCGCTTCCAGCGGATTGTTGATTTCGTGCGCGATCGATGCAGCCAGCCTGCCTGTCGCGGCCAGCTTCTCCGACTTGCGCAGCGCACCTTCGGCGCGATGGCGTTCAGTCGTGTCCACAAGGATCACACCCACCCAGCGCACGGTCTGCGCATCAGTCCGCACGGGGTAGATATTCGCCAGCCAGCTGCGCACTTCGTTGGATCCCTCTAACGAATCGATCGAGCGTTGCGCCACTGCGACCTCTGGGTCAGCATTCATGATCTCCAGATCACGCACCGCATAGCCATCTTGAAAGACCTGATTGATACCCTCTCTGAGCTTAGCGGCGGCAACCGAAGTGAATATCTCATCGATGGTCTTACCCAGGTGGCGGCTTACTGAGAGATTGTTCATCCTGGCCAGGAACTGATTGACGCGCACCATGCGAAAACGCTGATCGAAGAAGGCGAAACCGATGGGCGCGTTGGCCAGCATGGAGTCAAGCAGAGCCAGCGTATCGTTCAAGCCAGCACGCTGCTCGGAGATGGACGCCACCATCAGATTAAAGGCGATGGTGAGATCAGCGGCCTCATTAATGGAGGTAACAGGTACAGGAAATGCATTGGTGTTTTCGGGATTCCGGGTGAGCTTACGGGTGGCATCGATAAGTGCACCCAGCGGCTGCGCTATCTGGCGGGCCAAAAATCCGGCGAATATGGTGCACGCGGCCATGGCAATGACCGCGGACAGCAAGGTGACGCGCAACAAGTCTTCCAGCTGTTTGCGGTCTCGAGAATCATCTGGATAGATCCAGACCAGCGCCTTGATTTCACCTTGAACACGGACCGGCGCAACGGCCTCGCGGGTCCTGGGATCCTTGGGGTCGACCGAAAATATAGCGGTCTTGTTGAGGGTCCGCAAAAAGGTTGTTTCGTAGGGCGACAAATTGATCCCGCCCACTGTTCCCGGCGCACCGCTTGTAGCCAGCGTGTGCCCCTGAGGATCTGTGATTTGAATGAGACGGATACCGGGGAAGGTACTCATGGCATGAGCGATACGGCCGAGCGCTGCAAATTGCCTGTCCTCCATATCGGTGCCGATCTGCAGGGCGAGAAAGCTGGCCTGATATTCCAGGCGCTGATCGGTGCGATCTTGAAATTCCCGGTACTGCTGCTTGACCACTACGATGGCGAGAATCGCCAGCACCAGAACCTCAAAGAGAATGAGCCCGCCCATCAGCTGGCCACGAATTGTGCGGGGCCTCAAAATTCCCATGGTTAGCCTTTCCGGCAAAGGGCGTGCCGTTATCAGCGGATCAACGCCGGTAGCGCGATCTTCGAACTCATCTTGCTGGTCAGATCGCCAGCGATCTGGCGGCCGTGAAAGCGGCCGTTCTCAATGAAAATCTCTCCCGTGCGCATACCGGCGACAACGACGCCGGCCAGATAGATTCCCGGAACATTCGTCTCCAGTGTTTCGCGGTTGCATTTGGGGAGCTGATCGGGTCCCTCAAGCTCGACGCCAAGCGCACGGAGGAAATCAAAGTCCGGATGATAGCCCGTGAGAGCAAATACGTAGTCATTCGGGATGGTCTGCGTTCCACGACGCGTTTCGATCGTGACGCTATCCGGGCCGATGCTGGTAACGCTGCTCTTGAAATAAGAGGTGATCTCTCCATTCTTAATGCGATTTTCTATGTCAGGCAAAATCCAGTACTTCACGTTTCTTGCGATTTCCGCTCCACGATGGACGAGGGTAACGCGAGCCCCGTGCCTCCACAGCTCGAGCGCCGCAATTGCGGCTGAGTTCCGGCCGCCGATGATAACTACATCGAGGTCGTAGTAGGGATGCGGATCATCGTAGTAGTGCAGCACCTTGGGCAGCTCTTCCCCAGGGATGCTGAGATAGTTCGGGAGGTCATAGAAGCCGGTAGCAATGACCAGTTTGCGCGTGTGATAGACGCCCGCGCGGCCAAACTTGTCCTGCGTGTGCACGTGAAAATCGCCATCCTGGCCACTGACGGAAAGAACCAGACGGTTCTGCCGAACGTCTAGCCGGTAGTGCTCGGCAACCTTGCGGTAGTACTCCAGCGCTTCGTTGCGATTGGGCTTGGCGTTCAGGCTTGGAAAAGGAATGTTGCCGATCTCAAGCAGCTCGGAGGTCGTAAAAAATGTCATGTACGACGGGTAATGAAAGAGCGAGTTGCAGAGGCAGCCTTTGTCTACCAAAGCACTGCGAAACCCTGCGCGCTGCGCGTCAATGGCGCATGCCATTCCCGTGGGCCCGGCGCCTATGACGAGGACGTCAAAGCTATCCTCCGCCGAAGTTCCATTCCGATCGCTCATCTTTTAACTATAGACAAGCCTGGCGTCTCAGGAGAAGAAGTGTGCGTTGGCTATTTTGGCTCGGATCTAACTCAACTTGATTGAAGGGGATGGTAACCGGATCACCTGCGCCTCCTTTTCGCCTTGGGGCGCGGGTGATCCGATTGGTAGCCAGCTGTTTTTACTTCGCCGCGGGTTTAGCCAGGTGATCGAAGTTCTGGATCGCGTTGAAGACCAGCGCGTAGCTGCCCAGCGTTTCTCCGCGATAGACGGGGTTATTGGCGAAGAGCAGCACGTTGCCTTCACCCAGATGGGCGTCGACGACGATTGGCTTCTCTTCGATTGCGCTGCCGCCGTCGAGCAATCCTGAGAGCAGGAACTGCTTGCCCGACCCAAAGCGCAGGATGACTTGCGGGCGATATTGCTCAGGGATGAGGAAGAGGTTGTTGCGCGCCTGCTCCTCGTTGAGCGGGGTGGGCTCCCAGGGCTTGGGGTGGGGGGTAGGCTCAGGGGCAACGAAAGGACGGTCCTCAGGAGTGTCCTCTTCATCGGGTCCGCCGCGGCCGGTGGGGCGCTCAATGCCGGCGCCGAGACGCCGTCGTCCACCCCCAATGGTGGTGTTGGACACGGCAAAGGCCAGACCATCAGCGCTGTACACGCCAAGATCCTTATTCGCCGTGGCGTCATAGCCGTTCGCAACGGGGCTGCTCTTGTCCACGAAGACTGCGTCGAGAATGCTGCCGACCACACGGACATTGCCGTGCGGGGCGACACTGACACCGGGCGCGAAGCCCATGTCGATGGCGAACTGCGCGGTGTCCTCCGAGGTGATGAACAGGCCGCCCTTGCTGATGAAGTCATGCAGGTGGTCGACACCGGCCCAGGTGAGGCCGGGACGCATGTCAGGAGTGGAGTCGATGAGGCCGAGGTTGGGCGTGAGATCAGTCTTCTGCCAGGGCAGCGGATTGCCATACATCGGCATGCCGTTAATAACCTGCTGCGCGGAGGCGCGGCCCACAGGCGCGAAGATGATGACGTCATACTTGCTGCGTAGATCGTCTGTCTTTGCGACTGTCTGTGTGCTGATGTAGTCGTAGGGCACGTGCTCGTGATCGAAGGCTTCGCGCCACCATCCCTCAGTCTGCGTACCCAACCAGGTGTGCATGAAGGCTATGCGTGGCGTTGGAGCAGCGTGATGAGCAACGGAAGGCATGGCGGCGACTGAAATGGCTTCAAGGCCGGCATCATGGAGAGCGGACTTGAGCTTCGCTGCATCGGCGTTTTCGATGAGCAATGAGCCTGCGGCGAAGTGGTGTCCGTCGGAGTCGAAGGCTGCGTCGGCTACGGACACGGTTGCATCCTTGAGCGTATAGCGCAGGCCGAGCAATGAGACTTCGGCGGCATTGTTCACGGCGTAGACGCTGCCGGAGCCGCTGACTTTGCCGAGTTCCGCGTCAACATCCTTGACGGGCTCAATTTGCGATTTGAGTATCGCGGGATCGGTGATACGCACAACCTTCACGTGGAAGAGATCGCCGAAGGACCAGCCGGTGTCGTCATAGGGCGTCTTCTGCGGATCGTTGGGCGCCCAATACTGCCGATCGAGAAGAGCATCCGCGATGCGCGAGTAGGGCTGATCCATGCGAATAATATAGGTGCCTGCGGGAAAGGTCTCAGGCTTCGGCGAATCTTTCTTCTCGTCTTTCTTGTCAGACTTATCGTCATCCTTATCGGGTTTCGCGGTCTTCGGCGCTGGCGGTGTGTAGGTTGCGGGTGCGGTAAGGCGGCTGATCTCGACATGCTGCAGTGTCAGCGTGCGGAGCAGCTCGGCCTGGCGGCTGGACATAGGCTCGTCGAGCACATAAGCAGCCGGGCCGGCATTGTCGGGCTTGAGGATGGAACGCTTGCTCTTGGTGTAGAAGTTCTGCAGGAACTGCTGGCCGTTCTGCGCGAAGAAGGAGATGGTGGAGAGCAGCGCCGTCTGTTCGTAGTTATTGTTGTTGCGCTGCGACCAGGTAACCACGGGCAGCGGTGGATTGGGCTTGTACCAGGTGCGCGCGTATTCCTCAGGCGAGAGAATGCGCTTCTCAGTGTCCGCGCCGCCGTTTCCGAAGGTCTCATACAGGCGGCTGATGCCGTTGTGCATGGTGGCCAGAAACATCAGGTAGCCGGGCGACCAGGTATCGAAGTCTCCATGCGTGAACACGCCGGGCATGCCGAAGGCGGTCATCGACTGGATGTTGTTCCAGCCCAGCATCTGCCACTCGCCATTGAGCAGCGGATCGATCCAGGCATTGTAGGGACCGTCGCCGACAGTATTGTCGTAGAGAAACGGAACGGACTCGTGCAGGTCGTGCAGCACCTGTGCGTGGAATTTGAGATAAGTATCGAGCACGTTGCGCGTCAGGTCTAGCGTCATCCCCATCGCGTCGCGGTTGTTATCGTGCGAAACGTAATGTCCCCAATAGGCAAGGTGCGGCCACTTCTCGCCGGGATGAGCGAGATGCCACTTGTAGATGTCGACCATGCGATCGCGCCCGTCGACTTCAACTACCGGCGTGATGAGCACCACCATGTGCGAACGGATGTACTGAATGTACGGCGAATTATCGACAGCTAGTCGATAGGCGAGTTCCATCAGCGCGGTGGGTGCGCCGGTCTCAGGCGAGTGGATGGTGCCGGTGATGTAGTAGATGGGGAAAGACTGTTTCACCAGCTCGGCGGCCTTGGCGTCGTCCATATTGATGGTGCGCGGATCGGCGAGCTTTGCTAAGCGCGCATCGTTCTCGGGCAGCTTGGCCAGTAGTGATTCATCGCCAATGGCTGCGGCAATCATCTCGCGGCCTTCCTCGGTATGGCCGATGGTAAAGACTTTCACCCGCGGTGTGCTCTTCTCGAGCAGGCGGAAATATTTGTACACATCTTCGGCATAGGGCAGGATGCCAGGCGCTCCGGAGACGTCGCCGAGCACCTTGGCCGGAGTAGGCACGGTCTTCGATGCGGGCAGATAGTCGGTGAGCGGTGAGTTGAAATACGGCTCGGTGGTGTACTGCTTGATTTTGTCCGTGTAGGACTGATCGATGGGCTGCTTGGTGTCCGGCTTAAGGTCGGAGGCGATGTTGGACTGTGCAATAGCGGGAGCGATGCAGGCGGAGGCAAGCGCAAGAGCTTGCAGGAGGCGTAGGCGATGCGTCACAGAGCGTCCTCGGGCTATGGATTTTTTCGTTGGCACCCCGCGGGTAGGGTGTGGCGGTTTGTGAAGGATACCAGAGCGTGAACCGCAGATTAAGCGTTTCCGGAGGGCAAAGGTGGAACGGGCTCAACCGGCTGCCCGTGTTTCACCGCGAATATCAAAAGATAAACGCCGGCAGCGAGCTCCGACAGCAGCATCGGCGGAAAGCAGATGGTTCGAAAGAGCCCGGAGCGTTCGGGAAAAATCAACATGGCGAAGTAAAGCAGAGTCCAGAGGACAGACGCCGCAACGCCAAGTATGGCCAGAGCAACCGGAATATATCTTGACCGCAGGAAAAGCCAGAAGAAGAGGATGGAGCCGGCGCCAAAGCAGATGCCACCTAGATTCTCCGTAGTGGCCGCAATGGTCTGAACCAGATCCGAGAGAGCCTCAGCGTTAGCGGAGGACGCGGCAAGGTGAAGGTGCAGATCGACGAAGCTACACATGCGCACCACGAAGGCGAGAACCGAGTCACAGAGGTTAAAGACCAGTCCAAACTGCGCTAACAGGTTATGAACCGGCTTGAGCGTGGCATAGAGGGAGAATGCGAGCAGGACACTGCTGAGAGTGACCAGCAGCGAACCAGCCAGGCCCGCACGGTAGGCATGCTCAGAAGCAGCCATGCGGGCTGTGCTTGCGGCGAAACTTCCATGGCCTGCAATCCTGGCCAGAACGACGCGGGCAGCTATGGCAACGATAATGGCCGCAAGAAAACAACCGCCTGCCAGCCTTGCCCATACTCGCTGCGCATGAATTTCCTGCAGTGTCACCCTAGGTTCCGCCTGGCGAGTATTTTCGCCCAAGTGCGGGAATTGAGACAGGAAAAGTTCCGAGCCTGCTCACTAACACAACTCATATTTGCGGGCGCCCGTCTACACACATGGCGATCGCGTAAGCGGTACGGCGCGCAAAGCGCGCGTGTGCCCGTAGCGGCCAGCTACTCCCACTCGATGGTGCCGGGTGGTTTCGAGGTGATGTCGTAGACGACGCGGTTGATGCCGGGGATTTCATTGACGATGCGGCTGGAGATGGTCTTCAGCACTTCGTACGGCAGCGGTACCCAGTCGGCGGTCATGCCGTCTTCGGAGTGCACGGCGCGGATGGCGCAGGTGTAGGCATAGGTGCGCTGGTCTCCCATGACTCCTACGCTCTTGACCGGGAGCAGCACGGCGAAGGATTGCCAGATCTGTTGGTACAGGCCAGCGTTTTTGATCTCGGTGACGACAATGTCGTCAGCTTCCTGCAGCAGGGCTACGCGCTCGGGAGTGATCTCTCCTAGGATGCGCACAGCGAGGCCGGGACCGGGGAAGGGCTGGCGCTCGAGAATGTCGGCAGGCATCTGAAGATCGCGGCCGATGCGGCGGACTTCGTCTTTGAAGAGATCGCGTAGGGGCTCGATCAATTTCAGCTTCATCGTCTCAGGCAGCCCGCCGACGTTGTGATGGCTCTTGATGGTCTGCGACGGACCTTTGACGGAGGAAGACTCGATGACATCGGGGTAGAGGGTTCCCTGCACCAGCCACGCTACCTCGGAGTTTGCGGCACCGGATTGTTGGAGGATGCGGCTGGCTTCGTCATCGAAGACCTCGATGAATTCTTTGCCGATGGTTTTGCGCTTGGTCTCGGGATCGGTGACACCGGCGAGCTTGCTCAGAAAGCGCTCGCTGGCGTCGACGGCGACGAGATTGAGTCCCAGCTTGGCGCGCAGGTTCTCCTGCACCTTGAAGAATTCATTCTTACGAAGAACTCCGTTGTCTACGAAGACGCAGGTGAGGCGATCACCTATCGCCCGGTGAACGAGCACTGCAGCAACCGAGGAGTCGACACCTCCGGAAAGCGCGCAGATGGCGTGGCCGTCGCCAACCTTCTCGCGAATGGCGGCGACGGTGGATTCGATGAAATGCTGCGGCGTCCAGTCGGGCTTGGCTTTGCAGAGCTTGAAGAGGAAATTTCGCAGCAGGATTGTTCCCTGTTTGGTGTGATAGACCTCGGGATGAAACTGGATGGCCCAGATTTGCTTTTCAGGATTGGCGATGCCGGCTACTGCGTTCGATGTCTGCGCGGTGAGATGGAAGCCGGGCGGCAGATCGATGGCGCTGTCGCCATGGGACATCCAAACGTTGATCGATGCCGGGATGTCGGCGAAGAGCGGCAGATCTTTATCGACGAGCGAGACTTCGGCGTGGCCGTACTCGCGCTTGGCAGCGGGTTGGACCTTTCCGCCCAGGTGATGCGTGATGTATTGGAGGCCGTAGCAGATGCCAAGCGTGGGCAGGCCGAGGCCGAGGATCGCGGGATCGGCGGGCGGCGCGTCGGCGTCATAGACCGAACACGGGCCTCCGGAGAGGATGATGCCGATGGGCTTCTGGGCCTGGATTTCTGCGATGGATGCGGTGCAGGGGAGAACTACGGAGAAGACGTTCTGTTCGCGAATGCGGCGGGCGATGAGCTGCGTATATTGCGAGCCGAAGTCCAGGATGACGATCGAGGAGGTGTCCACTGAGTAGTTTACTTGATGATGCTCGATTTTGTAGCTGCCTGCGTCGCGGGAAGTGCGATGGATCTCCACAACTGAATAAACGCCACCAGACGGGCCACCTGAAAGAAATCCGAAGCAACGAGATAAAGAACGGTCACCGCAGCCCACCAGAGGTAGAGTGGGGTTCCCTGCATCACCGATGCGAATGGCAGGGGGCAGGCGGAGAAGACCATGGCCAGCACCACCAGCGCCAGCTTGATAATGCCCATGATCAGGTTGATCTCGACCAGCTTGCCTTTAAGACGGCCGAGTCTGAGGCTTCTCGCCAGGCTGGAGGCGATGCCGCGGTCTTCGAGCAGGACGAGCAGTGGCGCGATGGAGAAAACCCAGCTGACCAGCGCCCAGAGCACGAATATCCCGAGCGACAGGCAGATGACGAGGGCGAAGTAGGCGACGAGATTGGGGTCATCTCCGCCAAGCGTGGAATTTGCGGCCCAGTGAATGGCGGAGAACCAGAACCAGATGCTTCCGGCGAGGAAGAGAATGCGCATCAGCTGCAGCACGGCGAGCATTGGCCAGCGCTGCGGCAGCTGCACGTCATAGCGGCGGAGCACGGCGTTGCGTCCGATGGCTGAAACGATCGACCAAATAAAAATGGCTATCGGAGCGATCCCGGCGATGAGGTGTGTGACAGGCGGCGCGAAGGCCGCGTAGATATTGGCTGAGATAACCGCAGCCTGGGTGGGGTCGGTAACCGAGAGCTGGCTGGTCAGCTGATCCAAGCCACCGAGCTGAGCTGAAGCTTCGGCGTACACGTGACGCGCCTGCCAGCCGAGTATGAGCAGCAGCGGTATGCCGAAGAGCCAGCGCCAGGCGAGCTCGGTGAGGAGCAGCGACGGCCGGCGCCAGCACTCGGCGATTACGTGGATGAAGGATTGCGTGCCGCGGACGGTCACCGGCCGCCGCCTACTTCACCACGAGATTGACCAGCTTGCCAGGGACAATGATGGCTTTTGCAATCTGCTTGCCTTCGGTTGCAGCTTTGATCTTTTCGTCGGCCAGCGCGGTGTCCCGCAGCGTTTCCTGCGTGGCGTCGGCGGCTACGCGGATCACGGTGCGCAGCTTTCCGTTGATCTGCACCGGCACCTCGATCTCGTCTTCGCGGGCGAGGGCCTCGTCATATTTCGGCCATGGCGCGCGAAGGAGATTTTCTTTTTCGCCGATCTGCTCCCACAACTCGAAGGCAAGATAGGGAGCAAAGGGTGCGAGCAGCAGGATGACATTGCGCAGCGCGCCGGCGACCACCGCGGGCGGAATTTCTCCGGAAAGGATGGCCGGCTCTGCGGCGGTAAGCGTGTTGACCAGCTCCATAATGGCCGAGATGCAGGTGTTGAAGTGCCAGCGGCCGGAGAAATCCTCGGTAATCTTGCGGATGGTCTGATGCAGTTTGCGCTGAACGGCTTGCGCTGCGGGACTAAGCGTTCTTGATGGCTTTTCTGCCGCGCCCGAGCCGGCAGCGTGTTTCAGCGTGAAGCGGTAAACCTTGCTCAGGAAGCGGCTGATACCGGCAACGCCGGCTTCCTGCCAGTCGAGATCGCGATCGGGCGTGGTCGCGAAGAGCGCGTAGGCCCGCGTAGCGTCCGCGCCGTAACGGGCGATCATGTCGTCGGGCGAGACGACATTGCCCTTCGACTTGGACATCTTCGCGCCGTCCTTGATGACCATGCCCTGGGTGAAGAGGCGCTCGACCGGCTCGTCGTTTTTGATGAGGCCGAGATCGCGCATCACTTTGGTCCAGAAGCGCGAGTAGATGAGGTGCAGGATGGCGTGCTCGACACCGCCAATGTACTGGTCGATGGGAAACCAGTAAGCTGCGGCAGCTTTGTCGAATGGGCCCTGGTCGTATTTCGCGCTGGTGTAGCGGTAGAAGTACCAGCTGGAGTCAACGAAGGTATCCATGGTGTCGAGCTCGCGGCGCGCGGGGCCTCCGCATTTCGGGCAGGTTGCATTCACAAATTCCGGAATGCGGCCAAGCGGCGAGCCGTTCTCCTGCGTGATGGCAACATTCTCTGGCAAGATCACGGGAAGCTGATCGTCCGGCACAGGAACGATACCGTCTTTTTCGCAGTACAACATGGGGATGGGGGTGCCCCAATAGCGCTGGCGGCTGATGCCCCAGTCCTTCAGGCGAAATGTGACCTTGGCCTTTCCGAAACCGTGCTCCTCGGCGAAGGCCGACATCTTGCGCTGCGCCTCTTCGCTGCCGAGTGTATTGAAGTCGCCGGAGTTGATGAGCAGGCTGTCCTCATCGGTGTAGGGCAACAGCGGCTCCTCGTCCCTGCCTGTGGCGGGATCGACAGTCCGGCGGGGCAGAATGACGATGCGTGTTTCGAGCCCGTATTTCTTTGCGAATTCGTAGTCGCGCTCGTCGTGCGCAGGCACGGACATGATGGCGCCGGTGCCGTAGTCGAGCAGGATATAGTTCCCCACCCAGATGGGAACGCGCTCGCTGTTGAACGGATTGACGGCGTAGTGCCCGGTGAAGACGCCGTGCTTCTCGATCGCACCAAAGTCGTCGGACTCACGCGCCTTCTTCTGCTGCTCGAGCAATCCGCCGACTTCATGCGCCAGCTTTTCATTCCCGGCGGCGAACTGTCTGACGAGCGGGTGCTCCGGCGCAAGCTGAATGCTGGTGGCACCGTAGATGGTGTCGATGCGCGTGGTGAAGACGGTGACCTTCTCATCAAGCAGCTTGATGTCTTCGCGCGCAGGCAGAATGGCCGTTCCGGCATGGCGCGTGGGATGCTCGTCGTCGACAGCGTGGCGCGCGTCTTCGATAGCAAAGGAGATTTCCGCCCCTTCGCTGCGGCCGATCCAGTTGCGCTGCATGGTGCGAACTTTTTCGGGCCAGCCTTCCAGCTTGCTGAGATCATCGAGCAGCTCCTGCGCGTAGTTCGTGATACGCAAGAACCACTGCTCGAGATCTCGCTGCTCGACGAGCTGATCCTCGTGCCGCCAGCAATATCCGTTGATGACCTGCTCGTTGGCGAGCACCGTGGCGCATTGCGGACACCAGTTGACCTTGCTCTTTTTGCGGTAGGCCAATCCGCGCTCGAACATGCGGATGAAGAACCACTGGTTCCAGCGGTAGTAGTCAGGCAGGCAGGTGGTGACCTCATTGCGCCAGTCGTAGCTGAGGCCGAGGCGGCTCATCTGCCGCTTCATGGCGGCGATGTTCGAGAGCGTCCACTCGCGCGGGGGGGTGTTGTTCTTGATTGCGGCGTTCTCGGCGGGCAGGCCGAAGGCATCCCATCCCATGGGATGCAGCACGTTGTAGCCGTTCATCCACATGTAGCGAGCCAGTGCGTCGCCGATGGAGTAATTGCGCACATGGCCCATGTGGAGCTGGCCGGAGGGATAGGGCAGCATCTCCAGCACGTAGTACTTGGGCTTGCCGCTGGAGGCCGGCTCGGTGCCGTAAAGGCCGGGATTCTCTTCCCAGATTTTCTGCCAGCGGGGCTCGATTTCGGCAGGCATATAGCGGACTTCCGGCTTGCCGGATGAAGACTCCTCCGCTTGAGCCGCGGGAGCGGTCTCGATGATGTTTTTGCTGTCAGCCATGTCAGATTTGATTGTAAACGGGTTACGAAGGACGCAGTCGCTGGCAACTCCAACTGACAGACCGTCCCGCCCGATTAAGTTTTTAGGACAAGTGCTTTCAATGCATCCAGATTGCGGCGGTCGTCGCCGGGCTCGTCCACCGGTGTTTCGGCGATGAAAGCGCAATGGGCGAAGCGTTTGTCATTGAGCAGGAGGCGGAAAGGCTCAAGCCCCATAGTTCCCTGCCCGATGTTTTCGTGACGGTCGAGCTTTGATCCCTTTGGCGCTTTGGCATCGTTCATGTGCCAGACGCGGACGTCTTTTAGACCGATGGTGTTTTTGATCAGACCCACGGTCTCTTCGTAGCCTTCGGCGCTGACCAGGTCGTAGCCGGCGACATGGCAATGGCAGGTGTCGAGGCAGGCCCCTACCGGGACGACCGGCTTCAGCCGGGCGACCAGCTGGGCCACCTGCTCGAAGCTGCTGCCCAGGGAGAATTCTGCTCCAGCGGTGTTCTCGATGAGGATGCGGAAGTCGCAGCCATCGAGCTCAATGCCCTCGGTCGCCGCAGCGATGGACTCGGCGGCCAGATCGAGTCCCTGCTCCCGGGTAAGGCCGCGCCATGAGCCGGGATGCAGGACGAGATATTCGGCTCCCAGGGCCAGGGCGCGCTCCACTTCCCCACGAAACGCGGCAATGGACTTCTGACGAACCTCCTCGGACTGACTGCAGAGGTTCACCAGATAGCTGGTGTGGATAACCAGCGGCGCGCAGTCATAGAGATCGCGCAGGCGGCGCATTTCGGCGCAATGATCGGCTTCGATACGCGCCGGACGCCACATGCGCGGGCTTGATGAGAAAATCTGAAAGGTGTTCGCGCCGATCTCATGGGCGCGCTCTGCGGCTTTGAAAACGCCGCCCGAGGTGGATAGGTGGATCCCGATACGTCGTGGCTTCATCTCAGTTCAGTTTAGGTTTTTGCTTGACGGGATTGCCAGTGTGCACGGATCGTGGATCGTGCGCTGGCGTCCAAGAGAGAAGAAAGAAGTATGAAGACTGTCATTACGGCTAGGCGACTGATCGCCCCTGAACACTTGCTTGAAGACCCGATGCTGGTGGTTGAGGACGGGATAATCACCCGCATTGCTTCCCAGGCGGAAGCTGACCTGCCCATTGGGCATCATGTGCACTTCGACGACTGTACGCTGGCTCCGGCGTTCTTCGACGTTCATATCCACGGCAGTGCCGGGCATGATGTGATGGAGGCCACTCCGCAGGCCTTCACCAAGATCGGGCATTTTCTGGCACGGCATGGTGTCGGCGCGTATCTGCCAACCACCGTGACCGCTCCCCTCGATGCAACGCTGCAGTCTCTCTCGGGAATGGCAAAATTCATCGGCAGCCTGGAATATGGGGCACGTCCGCTGGGCATCCACATGGAGGGCCCGTTCCTCTCGCCGCATAAGAAGGGCGCGCACTCCGAGCATCTGCTGCTCACGCCTTCAGTCAAACTATTCGAGCAGATGTGGCAAGCGGCGGAGGGAAAGGTCCGGCTGATGACGATTGCTCCGGAGCTGCCGGGTGCGGAAGAGGTAATCTCGCATGCGACGGCACTGGGTGTTCGTGTGAGCCTGGGACACAGCAACGCGGATTCCGATGCTGCGAAGCGTGGCGTTGCCGCCGGCGGCGTGAGCGCGACCCATACCTACAACGCCATGCGCAGCTTCGATCATCGCGAGCCCGGTCTGCTGGGCGAGGTGCTGGCCAATGACGATCTCTTTGCCGAGCTAATCTGCGACGGCCTGCACGTAGCTCCGAACGCAGTGCGGATTTACTGGAAAGCAAAGGGTCCGGAGCGCGCCATTCTGATCACCGATGCAATGGCAGCAAGCGGCATGCCCGACGGCAACTACAAGCTGGGAGAGCTCGATGTCCGGGTGAAGGATGGGGTGTGCCTGATCGGCGAAAATACGCTGGCCGGCAGCACGCTCACCCTGAACCGCGGTGTGAAGAACTTCGCCGAGTTTACCGGCGCGCCGATTCGCGATGTGGCGGCGCTGGCCAGCCGCAATCCGGCGCGGATGGCAGGATTCGCTTCCGAAGTGGGCTCACTGGCGGTTGGGCGCAGCGCAGACATCACCGTGCTCTCGGCCGGGAGTGAAGTCGTCGATACGATTCTGCGTGGTGAGGTTTTGGTGAGCGTGTAGTTTCCGGCTATCTCGGCTGCCGCGCTCGCCAGAGTGCGCCTTCGATCGAATCGACAGCTTCCGGCAGTATCTTCACCGTGGGCAGATGACGGTGAATGGTGTCGATCATGCTCTCGCGAACAATGGCAATCTTTTCGAGGATGCTGCCGGTGAAGGCAATGCCGGGAATCTCCGGTGAGGGATCGAGGGCGCGCACACGGCGGAAGGCTTCGACCGCATCTTCTCCGATCAGGCGACCGCCTTCAACGAGCACACGCATGGCCACGGCATCGCCCTGCTCGGCCAGCTCCACGATGATGGGTGAGAGCTGCGAGAAATCCGGCGGCGGCGTTCCGTTAGCGATGTTCACGACCTCTTCGAGGCTGGGTGCAGACCAGAATGCGATGACGCGCTCAAGAATGCGCGTGGGCTGCCCGTAGTCAAGCGCGCGAAATCCGGCACGCAACGCCTGTACGCCGATCCAGTGACCGGATGCCTCGTCGCGCAGCACTGGACCCCATCCACCGACGTTCAGCATTTCTCCAGTGCTGGTGCGGCCCATGGTGTTGGACCCGGTCCCAGCCATGGAGAGCACACCGGCCTGGCCTGGGAAAGCCGCATCGAGCGCGATCTCTTCGTCACCGGAGATGAAAATTTCGCCGCCTGCGCAGGCGGAAAGGATGTCACGCATCCACCCATCGGTTTGCGGCAGCATCACTCCCGCCGTGCCGATACAAGAGGCAGAGACACTGCGTAGATCGACGCCAGACTTCGCGGAGATCTCTTCGAGGAGCAAACGCATGTTTTCACGCGCTTGCTCAAACGTCACACGCAGCGGCTTGATACTGCCGCCGACCGCACGAGCCAGAAGCTCGGTGTCATTTCCTAAAGCGCACCGGGTTTTGGTGCCTCCTGCATCGAAGCCAAGAAAAAAAGACATTCTACTGCTGAACCTCACCACTCAGAATGCCGGAGAGAACATTGATACTGCCGTCTATGGGCGGATTTTCCAAACCGAGAATCTTCGTTACCAGCGGAAACACATTGATGTTCTCGAAGGGCTTCACCGTGACTCCAGGCTTGATGTCCGGTCCCTCGGCGAAAAAGATCGCCCGCATACTGTGCATCTCGTAAGGATCGTAGCCGTGTTCGCCAGCAGGCGGAGCGTGGTCTTCGCGGCCCGGCGCCGGCCCATGAGCGCGAATCATGTAGGGACCTTTGGGCACGATGACGGGATCGCCCTCGCGAGGATTGCTGTTGTAGTGGAGATAGGCGGGGATCTTATCGCGGCGATAGACAGTGAACTCGGCGTCAGCAGACTTGAGTTTCTGATACACGCGATTGGCCTCCGCATCGCTGGGCGCGTAGAGCAGCGGGCCGGCGGTCTCGAATCCATCGAGCGATACGAACTTATCAAGGTTGATCCACGAGCCCTGCACACGCTCCATGCCATGGTCGGCAACCACAATCAGGTCAATGGGCAGATGCAATGCATCGAGCTCGGAGTGCAGACGTCCGATCAGCTCGTCGACGTGCTTTACGGCATCGGCAGTCTGCTGCGTATCGGGCCCAAACTCATGACCGGCGTGATCTACGTTCGCGTAGTAGAGGGTGATGAAATGGGGGCGCTGTTCTTCGGGCAGCTTCAGCCATGCGATCACCTGATCGATGCGTTTCTTCTCATCGATCTTATCGTCGAAGTGCAGATAGTAGCTGGGTCGCTGCCCGGCAATCTCAGCTTCAGACCCGGGCCAGAAGAAGCAGGCGCTGCGCATGCCCTGCTTCTCGGCAAGGGACCAGAGCGGGACACCGCCGTACCATGAGCCATCGGTGACGGACTGGGGATCTCCCAGTCCGTAGGTGGCCTTGCGCGCAGGATCGTAGAACCGGTTGGCGACAATGCCGTGATGCTCGGGATAGAGTCCGGTGACGAGCGTGTAGTGGTTGGGAAAGGTGAGCGAAGGATAGGACGGAATCATCCCGTCGGGTGCGCTGGCTCCTTCGCTGCCGATCGCCAGAAGATGTTTTGCGCCGTACTTTTTCGGATAGTCGTAGCGAAAGCCGTCCAGTGAAACCATGACCACGTAATGCTTCTTCTGCTGCTGCGGAGACTGCGGTCCGTGATCGACCGCAATGACTGGCGTGACCTGTTGGGCAGGAACGGCAAGCGAACAGAGAGCCAGCGCAGCCGCAAGCGCGGTGCGGCGAAGTGAAGACAGCATAAGCGGTTTGGTTCCTTTCCCGTAAAGCTTAAACGAAGAAGGAGAAGTCAGGCATCGCGGCGGGCCAGCGCAAGGACCTGTCGTCGATCAACCGGAACATCAGCGAATGAAGAATGCCCAGGCAGCGACGAATACACCGGCAACTCCAAAGGCCATTCCCAGCCCCCAGTATGCTCGCTGACGCGTGAGCAGGGTGATGGAGGTGATGACCAGCCCGATTTCGAGCAGGGCTTCCCCAAGATCGAAGCGGTCGGCATGGCGCTCTGACTTGCGAACTTCGGCCTCGAGTCCCCGTGCTTCTTTTTCTTCGTCGGCCAAATCCTCATTCCATTTCTCGAGATGGGATTTGTAACTTTCGGTGACTTTATTTGCAGCCGCAGCGTCGCGGATAGGCAGAGCCGAAAGCAGATCAGCGGTGAGCTCGGTGTTGTACTGCCGATTCTTCTTGGCCTGATAGAGATTCCACTGGTCGCTGGCCTTCGCCTGTTCCAGAACGGCTTCGGTGTGGGTGCGATGACCCAACACCGTGGTCACGGCGACTAGAACAGCCAGCACGCTCATGGTAAAGCTTACTGGGCGCAGGCTGGGATCATGCGCGGCGTGTTCGTGCTCTTCCTGGAGTTCCTGTGCTTCGTTGGCTTCCATATTCTTCTTTGCGCACCCACTAATTTGTCGATTCGACCTGGAGATCAGAATATCCTACGGCAGCGCACAGAATAGAAGGCTGGGCTACAAACTACCTCTAGCTGACGTGCATGCTGACAAAGCTGCCCAGACAACCGCGACACAAAATCGTGCGCCGTCAGCGGAGTATGCGGAGACCTGGCACGCCGATGCAGCGACCCAGCATTTTCTCCCCGGACGACTGCCCGAGATTCACCGGGTGGCAGGGATGCCCGGCATGAATTTCTGGAGTGAAGAAGATCTGGTGACGCATTCACTGCACACGGTTCTCATCGACCGCGAAGGGTAGCTCGCCGCCAATCTTGAAGGGAATGCTTTTTCCGCCGCGCAGCTGGGCGACCTGCTGCAGAGTGTCATGAATGAGAAGGTAGAGTTGCGGGCTATGCAGCCTGGCGTCAGGACCAGAGTGGCGTTAACGGTAAAAATATCTCGCGAGAACCAAAGTTTTCTTGCGCTCTCATGCTTTTTCCGGCACATTGATAGCGTCGTTGTTTCACTCTGCCGCAGATAGCTGGCGGCGATTCTGAGGCACGATCCGCCCCCGCAGTGATCCCATGGCTCCTTGGTCCCGAACTCGCATTCTGTCGTCTCTGAAGCTCTGCCCCGGCTCAGCCTGGCGGCAGTTCAGCCCTATAGCAAGCGCTGCCAATAAGCCTGCAAACCTCGAATATTCAGCAACTTACAATCATCACACAATTGGAAAATTCCGCCTGCATACTCGAACCCTATTCAGCATGGAGGACGTATGGCAGGGTCAGTAGTCTCCATTCTTCAAGGCAGTCGCGATGTCGTCCTCCAGGGATCGTCCAAGACGCGATGGAGTCTGGACCGCTGTGCGTTCGAGGCACTACTCATCGCACTCGATCCGGACCGGGAGCGTGCGAGCAATAAATACACCGCGTTGCACGACCGCCTCGTCCGCTTCTTCCAATGGAACAATATTGAAGACGCCGACAGGCTTGCAGACGAGACGCTGGATCGCCTGGCCCGGCGGATCGCCGCCGACAGAAATAATCCGAATGGATCAGCAACGGATGCGGTGAAAGAGCCGGAGAAGTTCGCGACGGGCATTGCCCGGCTACTCCTTCACGAATATTGGCGTCAGCAGCAGCGGCATGAACATGCCCTGCAGGCCATGAAACAGCAGGACTGGACAACCGGCGAGGTTTCCAGCCACGAGACGGAGGTATTGGCAGCGGTCCTCGACGAGTGCCTTAGCACTCTGCCGCCGGTGCAGCGTGAACTTATCGAGAAATATTATGGGACCGAGGGGCGGAACCAGATTGAATCCCGAAAGCAGCTTGCCAGTCAGCACAATATCTCTCTCAACGCCTTGCGGAATCGCGCCATGCGTATCCGTGCAGACCTGGAAGAACGTGCCGCCCGGGCTCTTCGCAAGTAAGTTCAGTCAGGTTCCGCTCGTTCCTGACGGCTCCAGTTCTCTTTTCGAGACGGTCGCGATCACGTCAATTCCGATATCAGGCAATATCGACACACCAGATGGTGGATGAAAAAAGAATCTCCAAAGTCCAGAATGCTATCACTATGGATTTGGAGTAACGATGATCGAAACGCAGCAGAAGCGCCTCAATACGCCGGGCCAGGTCCTATTTGCCAGCCTTGTCGGAACTACCGTTGAGTTTTTTGATTTCTACATCTATGCCACCGCGGCGGTGCTGGTCTTCCCTCGACTCTTTTTTCCCGCTTCCGATCCCGCGTCCTCCGTGCTTGCCTCATTGGCGACTTTTGCCATTGCGTTCATTGCTCGCCCAATTGGATCTGCGCTCTTCGGGCATTTCGGCGATCGCATCGGACGTAAGAGAACTCTGGTGCTCGCACTTTCCACCATGGGTCTCTCGACGTTCATCATTGGAGCGCTGCCAGCGTACAAAACCATTGGGGTTGCTGCGCCACTGCTTCTCGCTCTCTGCCGCTTCGGCCAGGGCATTGGCCTGGGAGGCGAATGGGGTGGTGCTGTTCTGCTTGCAGTTGAAAATGCACCACCGAAGAAGCGTGCCTTCTACGGGATGTTTCCGCAGCTCGGCGCGCCCATTGGATTTCTTTTCTCGGGGGGCATCTTTCTTCTGCTCTCGCGGTGGCTTACCGACAAGCAGTTCTTCGCATTCGGATGGCGGCTACCCTTCCTGGCCAGCGCGGTGCTGGTTCTTCTCGGACTTTATGTCCGGCTCACGATTACCGAGACGCCCGTCTTTCAGGCTTCGCTCAAGCGCTCCGAACAGGTCGGCGTTCCCATCCTCGCGGTCTTGCGCCGCCACACTCGCCCATTGATCGCGGGCATCCTGGTTTGTCTGGCGACCTTCGTTCTCTTCTACCTGATGACTGTCTTTGCGCTCTCGTGGGGAACGAGCGCGCTTCACTACAGCCGCGCCAGTTTTCTTATGATCCAGCTGCTCGGAATTCTCTTCTTCGCGGTAACGATTCCGATTTCCGCCATGCTCGCAGAACGCGGACGCCGCCGTGTCATGTTCACGGTCACCGTATTGATCGCTCTTTTCGGGCTGGTGCTGGCGCGTCTATTCACAGCGGGCACTACGGGAACCGTGGTGATGATGTGTCTCGGCCTTAGTCTGATGGGCTTCACCTACGGACCGCTGGGCACCGTGGTGTCTGAGCTCTTTCCGACGCCGGTCCGTTATACCGGAAGCTCGCTCGCATTCAGCGTTGCGGGAATTCTCGGCGCTTCGCTCGCTCCCTACATCGCTACATGGCTGGCCAAGACCTACGGCCTGCCCTTCGTCGGCTACTATCTCTCCCTTTCGGCAATCCTCACCTTCGTCGGACTACTGATGATTCGCGAAACGAAAGACGACGATCTCTCCGTGGATGCCGAATCGATCTAAGCGAAAATCGTCTTCGCCCTTCCACCAAAAAATGCAGCCGGGATTGGAATCTCCCGGCTGCGTGAGCTGATCTGCGTTGGAATTGCTTCAGTAGATTACATAGGTGAATGCCGGGTTTGTTCTGACCGGCAGCGCCGTAGATGACGTGACATCTGCGGCAGCCCACAGAGGCAGGTAGCTGTGGCCCGTCGAGACGGTTACCGGAATCTCAACTGTCTGCTCGGCACCCGCGGCGAGACGACCCACGGTGATGATGACTTCATCGCCATTCACGGTGGTCGTATTGCTCGATGCGCCGGCAAAGGTTGTGGACTGCGGTATGTGGAAGCGTACCTGCGTCCCATTCAGCGAATACTGAGACCTGTTCTTGAGAGTGACCGTGTAATTGAACGACTGGCCGACCTTCACTTTGTTGGGAGCAGAGAGTTCCGCCACGGCATACTGACCGATTTCCGGCTTGGTGATCGTCCACTTGTCGAGCAGGGCCGAAGTGCCAGTGGCCGGAGCCGAAGTCACCTGTCCCGTTGCCGGGTCGACTTCCGTGTCGGGAATCGGATCGTTCAGCGGATCGCCGTTGACATCGGTTCCATAAGGAGCCGGATCGGCCGACGTTGCCGACGACTTTGACTGCAGCGGTTCGCTGATCTGATAGAGGGTGATCTGGTTGTTGTCGACGGTCACATCGCCGAAGGAGAAGACCTTCGCCTTCAGCTTGGCGGTGATCTTCGTTCCCTGGCCAGCGGTGCTACCGACGAAGCTCGCCATCTCGGGGTTGGTGAGGTTAACGTCGAGCCAGGATCCGGGACCCTGCGGGACGGTGAGGCCGGGCTCAGAGTAGGTGCCAGTAGCCGAGTCGTCCTGATCGAGGCCGGTGCCGCTGCCGCGGGGCGGAGCGAAGTCGCCGTCGAAGTCGCGGTTGCCGCCGGCGCCTTCCACCAGGTAGAGCACGCCGTCGGGAACGGTGTCAGTGGTTCCGTTGAATTTCTGGTCCACATTCACAGCGGGGCCAGCCGTAGTGGCCGGAGTGGCGCCGGTGCGCGCGGTAGCGCGGATGGGCAGCGAGCGTTGATAGTTGTGATCATGTCCGTTGAACACCACGTTGACGCCGTGATCTTCAAGCAGTTTGGCGATCTGGCGCATCTGGTTGTTCACCAGAGTTGCGTCGCCCGAAGTGAAGGCCGGCTGGTGATAGACGACGATCTTCCAGGGCTGCCTGGTGGAATCGAGATCGTTGATGACCCACTGGCCAAGAGCGGTGGGATATGGGACGAAGGTTGGAGGAGCGGTGTTGGCTGGGGTTCCACCGGGCAGGTTGTCATTGAACAGGTGCGGATTCGCGTCGAGGAAAAGAATATGCGCGTTGCCGTAGTCGAAGGAGTAGTTGCTCTGGTGATCGATCTGGGTGCTCGGCCCCTTGCCGGTATCGACCTTGGTCGAGCTGCGGAGAGCAGCGATCGCCGCAGGTGAGGTGTAGGTCTGCCCCTGATAGGTGAAGGTGAAGCCAGTGGCAGCGGAGGTGGTCACATCCCAGGCGTACTGGATGTCGAATCCTTTAGGGCCATTCTGAGGAAAGTAGAAGTCGTTGAAGAAGGACATCGCGTCGCCGCCGCTCAGATTGCCGCTGTACAAAGGCGCTGAGTTGTCGGCCAGCAGGTTCGCGGAGACACCGGTGCTGCCCAGATCATGATTGCCATCGGCCGGGAAGAAGAGCGTACTGCGGACGATAGGAGCGCCGGTTTCGTTGGAGTCGGTGTCGCTGTTGTAGACCGGGAAGAAGAAGTCGCGGTAGCTGTCTTCCGTACCTTCGTTGTAAACGTTGTCGCCGGTGTTGAGAATCAGATGGGCCGGGGCCAGTGATGGAACGCCGGCAACCTTCAGATTGGAAGCATTATTGATGAGGTGGGCGATGCGCGCCTCATAGTCCACGATGACCGCGGGATCGGAATTGGGCACGGTGGGGAAGAAGCCTTCGTCACCGACGACGATGAAATTGTAGTTCGAGCTCCGCGTGCGGGTGTGGAAGGTCGCGGTGAAGCCGCCACTGGGCATGCCCGGGCCGGTAACCCGGTATTTGTAGTCCGTATCGTAGTTCAGGCCCTTCAGGACCGCAGTGTAGTTGGCGTGCGCACCATAGGCGCCGGGAATCGCCGGAAGTGAAGAGTCGGCAGCGAGATAGTTATCGATGACACGCGCCTGGGGAACGACAGAATTATGTCCGTAATCGAATTGTCCAAATTCGACTTTGTATTCAGAGGCCTTTGGTGAAGTTTCGTCCGTCTGCCAGGCAACGACGATCTGATCGGTGGCTCCGAATGGACCGTTGTCGCCGAGCTGAATGTAGGGGGAAAATGTGACCTGCTGGCCAAAAACTGCCGGCGCAAGCGCAACACTGGCAACGAATGTCAGAGTGCGCAAGATGGGGGTTTTATTGGTCGCGAAGAACGACTTCATGCGAATCTCCTGGATGCTGCTGTGCTTCGTGGGTGAGGATTGGCCGGGCTCGAGCGAGCGGCGACAAATCCACGTCTGTAGGAGCCAGCCGCGAGTCTAAGCTGCAGCGAAGTCCGCATGAGTGAATGGAACTTCACAGTTCCGTTAATTCATTCCGGAGCCTCACATCGCGCACGATTTGCTACAGCCGGCCACCATGTGAGGCCACGCGGTGGATACAAATTCATCTCTGCGCAATGTTTTCCCGTCAGGCTGGAAGAATTGTTCTTTTTAGCAAATGGTGAAGTGAGAGAAGGAATGAAGATTACCCGACGGGACTTTCTGCAGCAGGCGAGCGTGTTTACCGTAACCGCCGCAGCGCAGGGCATGCAGGCAACACATCACATGGGCCCAGTAGCCGCGCCGCCGCCGCTGCTTGATACTGGAAAACTGGCGCGCTTTGTCGATTCCCTGCCCGCACTAGCTCAGGTGAAACCAGCCGGCATGCGTCCGAGCCCGGTCGATGCGTCCAGGCGGGTTCCGTACTATCGCGTCTCGATGCGCGAATTTCAGATGAAGGTCCATCGCGATGTTCCACCCACGACCCTCTGGGGATACGCGGGATGCTGTCCGGGGCCCACGATCGAAGCGCGGCGCGACCAGCCCATTCTGGTGGAGTGGGTGAATGAGCTGCCGGAAAAGCATTTTCTACCCATCGACCACACGCTCCATGGTGCGGAGGCAGACAAGCCCGAGGTGCGAACAATCGTTCATCTGCATGGGGGGAGAACTGGCCCGGAGAGCGACGGCTATCCGGAGGACTGGTTTACAGCCGGGAAATCGGCCACCTGCTACTACCCGAATCAGCAGGAAGCAACCAGCCTTTTCTATCACGACCACGCCATGGGCATTACCCGGCTAAACGCTGTGGCCGGGCTCGCGGGTCTTTACCTGATCCGCGACGACTTTGAAGATTCGCTGCACCTGCCGAGCGGCGCGTATGAAATACCTCTAGTGATCTTCGACCGGTCTTTCCGGTCCGATGGCCAGCTGTATTATCCGGTCTCCGGCCGGCCCGACGCGCCCTGGGTCTCCGAATACTACGGCAGCGCGATTCTGGTGAACGGGCACATCTTTCCTTATCTTGAAGTCGAGCCGCGCAAATACCGGCTTCGCCTCCTCAATGGATCCAACGGGAGCTTCTATCGCCTCTCGTTGGGGGCCGAAGACTCTATTCGCGCACAAAACTTCGCATTCTTCCAGATCGGAAGCGAACAGGGTCTTCTGGAAGCACCGGTGCAGATCGACGGCATCATCCTCGGTCCGGGAGAGCGTGTGGACCTGATCGTGGACTTCAGCAGCCGTGCGGGGAAAGAATTATTCCTTCGCACCGACGTCGCCGTCTTCATGCAGTTTCGCGTCTCCTCGCAGAAGCGGAGCGATGACCGGCCGCTTCCCGCAACGCTTCGACCGATCCCGCGCATGATCGAGAGCACAGCCGTCAAAACGCGCGCGTTGACGATTGCTGACTATCAGAATCGACTTGGGCGTTCGAGCGTGATGCTGCTGAACGGCATGCACTGGGACATGCCGGTGACCGAAAAACCGGTTCTCAACTCAACCGAGACATGGTCTTTCATCAACCTCACAGATGACTCGCATCCCATCCATCTGCATATGGTGCGCTTTCAGATTCTCGACCGCCGCCCCTTCGATCTCACTGTCTATCAATTAACGAAGAAGATCGTGTACACCGGGCCATCGGTGACCCTTGCCCCGGGCGAACTGGGATGGCGAGACACCGTTCGCGTCGATCCTATGACGGTAACGCGGATCATTGTGAAGTTTGAAGGCTTCACCGGCCGCTACGTATGGCACTGCCACATGCTGGAGCACGAAGACAACGAGATGATGCGCCCGTATGAAGTGGTGCCCGCGTAGCGCCGTCGAGCGATCTACTGAGCCGACTGGAGGCAGTCACTCGATTGTGAATTCAGGATCGACAGGGATTTGCAATGTGGTCGCCAACGCGTTGGTTTCAGCGGCCATTGCGATTACTGCGACCAATTCAGCGTGTTGCTGATCGGTGAGGCCTTTGGCGCGCGCTGCTGCGGTGTGGGAGTGGATGCAATAACTGCATCCGTTAGCCGCAGACACCGCGACATAAATCAATTCTTTGGTGAGAGGATCAAGTGCACCTGGCTTGATCATGACCTCCTTGATGCTCAACCAGGTGCGTTCGAGAATCTCCGGTTGATTGGCGAGAGCCCGCCAGAAGTTGTTTACAAAATCCGTCCCTCGAGTGGACCGGATGTCAGTAAAGACCGCCGCTATTCGCGGATTGGCCGCCACTTCTTCGTCATTCCACAGTTTTACCGTAGCCATATGGAACCTCTCCCAAAAGCAGACTCGTTTTAAAGTCTAACGGCTGACGTGGACCGGACCGAGCTCTATGCAGTTGCGGACTCGCTGCAAAGAAGCAGCGCAGCAGTGATCACAAGCAACCCTCAATTCGCTACGTCGCAGCCCCCTTGAATCTCCTTGACATCATTTACTTCGACTGTGAGACTTGCAGCATCGCTACATTGGCTGATGACAGGAGTTTTGCAGGTGAGATATCTGAAACTTGCTGCCCCTTAAGCAGTGGCATCGTTGCCAGCGGGAAGCTTGTGCATTACGTTTCATGATTTGAGTATCGCGTAATTTGCCTGAAGTTGATTACTCTTCTTATGGTTGCTGCCAGTGGTTTTCTTCGAATTAACTTCACGTAAGAGAGCCGCCGGAAAATTCTGCACCTGTTTTCTCGCGGCAATTTCTGTTTTACCCAGCGGTATCCGGGCGCAGCAGAGTGCGCAGGCGTCAGGCCCTTCGCCATACCTCGACACCCAACCTGCCGTGTCGCACTCCATCACGAAATCCGATGAATTCCAGGACCATCTGAAGGCGCAGACCGTTGCCTCATATTCGCTTTCTCTGAATCGCGGCGAAGTGAGCCGAGTCCGTTTTGTTCAACTGAAGGGTGAAGCCGGAGCAATCTGGATTGATCCGCAGCGGCGAGCCAGCAATGTTCGGCGCAATGATTCTGGAAAGAATTCTTCGCTCCAATTCACATTGCTCGCTCCCGAAGACGGGCAGTATGAGATTCGAGTCCGTTGCCTGTCCTCGTCTGGCGATTGCGATCTTGAGTCGCGCGTTGAAGCGCCCCACGCTGCCAGCGAGAATGACTCCATACAAATGGCGGCGGAAGAAACCGCAGCAGAGGGTGACCGGTTGCGCCGGTTGGCTACAGCAGATTCCCGCTCGGCGGCTCTAGCCGCCTATAACGCGGCGTTGTCTCAAGCGAAGGAGATCCAGGATGTCTTCCTCACCAGGCATCTCTTATATGTGATGGCGCGTACCGCCCTCGAGACCCAGCAATATGCGCAAGCTCGCGACCGGATGCTCGAGGCAACGAGCCTTCCGGAATCGTCGGACGACATCGCTGGCGCCGCTGTCTGCTGGAAGGTCCTCGGCTACAGCTATGCCTACCTGGGCGATCTGAACCACGCGCTATCTGCCTATGAGGAAGCTCAAACGCGTTATACGAAAAACGGCGACGCTTTCAACCAAGAACTCCTTCACGAAAATGCCGCGCGGGCTCATCGCGCCATGGGAGAAAACGACGCGGCGCTGGATGAGCTGACCAAAGCGCTGGGTGAAGCACGATCGAACCACGATGACCGCGTGCTTGTAGCCTCGTTGGAGGAACTGGGAAACATCCACATATCACGAAGCGATCTGCAGGAAGCCCTGGATGCATACCGTCAAGCGATGCTGGAACCCTATATTACCCAGATCCCCACCACGCAGGCTCACGTCCTGAACGGGCTCGGGAATGTCTACACGCAGCTGGGAGAATATGAGTGGGCGCAAACCGCATTCCAGCAGTCGGTCGATCTATGGAAGCACATCAAGGATCCAATGGGAGAGGCCTATGCCTTGGATGGCGAGGCTTTTCTAGCTTACTCGCAGGCCGACTACCAGCAAGCCATCAAGATGCATCTGGCGGCGCTCAATCTGGTGCAAGGCACCGACCTCGACCGCGAGCGAGCCGTTATTCTTGAAGAGCTCGGCGAGAGTTATGAGGCTGCGGGCCAACGAGACGAAGCGGTGAATGCATTGACGCAGGCATTGGCGCTGGCTCAAAAGCTTCACTTCCGCACTACCGAAGCTTCCTGCCTGAGAAGTCTCGGTGAGATTGCCTTTGCCGGTGGACATACAGCGGAAGCGGAAAAGCGCTTCGATCAAGCCCGCGACATTGACGACACCACGATGAACAGGTCGGAACAGGCGCTGCTCCTGGCCGACCGCGCCCGCCTGGAACGCTCGCTTGGACATCTGGATCTGGCTCGCGGCGATATCGATTCTTCCATCACCGTAATCGAATCCAGCCGGACCGCGATTCGTGACGCGGAGTCGCGAAGCTCTTACTTCGACAAGCAGCGCGACTATTACGACTTCTACATCGGCCTGCTGATGGAAATGGATCGATTGCATCCGGGACAGGGATATGCGGCGAAGGCGTTCGATGTAAGCGAGCGTGCCCGGGCGCGGTCGCTACTGGATACACTGCAAGAAAACGGAATTGAGTCCGAACGTGGCGTCGATCGCGCTCTCGTTACCCATGAGCGCCAGCTGACGGATCAGATCGAAGCGAAGCTGCAACAACTCACCAACGCGGAAGACAAAGATGCACCGGCTATTCGCACGCAGCTTGTTTCTCTTGAAGCCGAATATAACCAGGTCAAATCTGAAATTCGCGAAAAGGGTTCAGGATACGGGGTGGTCGCACGGGGTAAGACAATCTCCGCGGACGATCTGAGCAAGCACGCACTGGATTCGAGCGCGGTTTTGCTTGAATACTGGTTGGGAAAAAATGAGAGCTATCTGTGGGCTGTCACTTCAGATTCAATATCAACCCATCGTCTACCTTCGATAGATAGCCTTCAGGACAAAGCCTCCGCCCTATATGCCGAGTACACGGCGCGCAACGCGATTGTTGCCAACGAGACAGCCGTGCCGCGGCAGCTTCGAATACAGAAGTCCGAGCAACAAGCCGAATTGGATGGAAAGATTTTGGCGCAGCTTCTGCTCCAACCGGCCGCACAAGCACTCAACGGACACAAGACAGCGGTAATCGTAGCTGACGGCCAACTTTTGTCGCTGCCATTTCATGTCCTCCCGTTTGGTGGAAAGCCGTTGATTGAGACACATCAGGTTGTCTATGTGCCTTCGGCGTCGTTGTTGCCGGAGTTGAGGCGCAATCAGGGCGGGTCGAGCAACCAGCGTGTAGCCGTTTTTGCGGACCCTGTTTTCAGCCGCAGCGATCCGAGAGTGGACCCTCTCGCGAGAGGATCTGCGCCGTCTGCGGCGACCCCAAGCGAAGACGCCGAAGACCTGACCCGCTCAGCAGGAGACCTGGGTCTCAACGGGTTCCAGAGGCTCGGTTATTCGCGAGAAGAAGCCGAATCGATCGGCAACCTTTTGCCGGCACAAAATCGAAAGATAGCCCTCGATTTTGACGCAAACCGGGATGCTGTGCTCAAAACCGATTGGAGCAACTACAGGATCTTGCATTTTTCCACGCACGCTCTGGTCGACAACGTTCATCCCGAGCTATCGGGCATTGTTCTTTCTCTCATTGCACCATCCGGGAAACAAATTGATGGATTTTTGCGGGTTCGCGATATTTATAGCCTACACATTCCAGCCGATCTGGTGGTTCTCAGTGCGTGCCGAACTGCGCTTGGAAAGAAGACGCGGGGAGAAGGTGTTATCGGCCTCTCGCGAGCCTTTTCCTATTCCGGCGCCCACCGGGTGCTTGCCACGCTTTGGAACGTGAATGACCGGGCTACCGCTGCATTTATGGAAAGCTTTTACGAGGGGCTTCTGAAACAAAATCTTCCGCCCGCCGAGGCCTTGGCCCAGGCACAACGCGCACTGGCGCGCAGCAAGAACTGGCATTCGCCCTATTTCTGGGCACCTTTCGTACTCATGGGTGACTGGACTCAATAGGCTGGCGAGCTTGACCCGCAAATTTGCATGATGAATCATCAAAAGTTGACACCCATGGTATTGGTGCAGCTAAGGAACCGAGTGTGCGTAAATTAGACTCCAATGGAAGGCGGCCGCAAGACCGGAACGATCGGGAAGATCGCCGGCTGGTGAAAGGGTCTATCCTTGGAACACTTTCTGACGACGAGCAGCTCGAGTTCGACCGCCGCTTCATAGAAATGCCCACATTTGCCGACCTCGCATTTGAGGTGGAATCCGACCTGGTGGATGCCTATGCGGCTGGCGAACTGAGCGCGGAAGACCGGGAAGCTGTTCGCCGCTGGTCACTGCGCAGCTCAAAAAATGCATTTCGATTGCAGTCTGCGGCGGTACTCAGAGACGTGATGCAGGCAGCGAAACATGAAACTCCGGAGCCGGTTCCGCGGCGGTGGTTGGGGCTATTTTCGCCATTCCAGATGAGCGTGGCCATTGGAGTCGTTGCTGCGTTACTGATAACTGTAACGACCACAGTACTTTATAGACGGGGTAGCTCAATTAACGAAGCCCGGCAATCAGCGCACGATGCAGCTGCACCCACAATGGCGCAGCTGACACCTACTGCACCCTCTAGCAGCGCTGTGACCTCTGGGAAGGTTGAGACACCGAAAGAACAGCATTCCTCACGTGCAGCGAAAACGCCGATTTTCACCGCGATGATTCTGGCAAGTGAAAATCGCGACTCATCCACGGCCCAGGTCATCACAGTACCATCTGCCACAAAAGCAATTGAACTTCAGCTCAGCAGCGCGGCTGACATCCCGCCCGGCCACTATTCGATTTTGTTGACGTCTGCAGACGCAGAAAAAAACATCTGGCAAAAGCCTGACATCTACCATTCGCGAGGATCATTTCTGAGCACGCGTATACCGGTGCTGCCGAACGGATCGTATCTCCTCACACTTCGGCCTGCAAAATCTAACCCCGATGGAGAAACATTAAGTTTTCAGTTCACAATCGCGCGCCCGTGATCCTTCGACGGGATTCCAAAAGCAATCCAAGCGATCAGGCCGACAACCAGCGAACGTTGCTCGCGTCAGCAGGTTGGGATCATAACTGCTTCAGAGAATCTCTCCGACTGAGAGCGGCACATTCGGAGGTGTCGCAGATCGGAAGATCTGCGACGCGAGACTTTCTCCGAGCCTTCCGGCTTCATCGGCAACGACCAATATCGCGGCCTAGGACAGATCCAAACGTTCTTATCGCGAAGCCGCGATAGATCAGACGTAAATGCGAAATCCTTTCAGATTTATTCGCGCGTCGGAGCGGCACACCAGCTTGAGCGTATGCTTCCCTCTGGAAAGATGCTGCTTCGAATACAAAGTGACTCCCAGCAGCATTGGAAAATCATTGACCAGCAAAGATGCCGTACTTTCGTGTTCGCCATCCAGGAAAATGTCGACTTCCCCCTGGCCCCCAGTCTTCTCGCCGATGTAATCGATGCCTGTACCGGTGAATGAAAACTCCGCGGAGGCACCTTTGGACTCAGTGGCGCGGGGATGTTCGTCGCCTGATGCTTCCTGAGTCGCGGTCCACGGAAACCACCTACCGGTGTATCGGATCTCCGCATCCGTCGCGGGGATGAAGCGAGAAGGTGGGACCGGATTAGATTTGAGCACCAGCGGAATGCGCCATATCTTGTATGGCGAGGTGCGGTCGTCATCGAACGGGTATCCGGAGGTAAAGAGGGAGACCTCGATGTCCTCTCCGCGGCGTTGCTGAAAAGCAGCACAGATACTGGGACCGTACATGTGCCGTCCGGGGCCAAGAAAGGAATCATCCACGGATCCGGCTGGAGTCCAGGGGCCCCAGGGATGAGGCGCCTGGTAGAAGTCGTACCGCATCCGGTTCGGCTGGAACCAATGTGTCATGGTTTCGGTGTTGTACCAGGAGATGAGCAGGTACACACCGAGCTCGGAAACAAAGGTGATGGGAGTCTGCCCGCAGCGACTTGGGCGATCCAAAATCGGCACCGCGTGCTTGATTGAACGAGACCAGCTCGAGGTTTGGCTTCCGGCAGGCTCGGCAAGATATTCCCAGTCGGCGCTGTGGAGGCGGGACAGCCTGGAGCGAAGAACGCGACCCAGGATCAGGGTGTCGCCGTCGTTCCAGAAGCCATTCGTAGAACAGGCATAGACGTACTGGCTGGCTCCATCCTGTTTCACTCGCCCTCCGTTGCGGCCATAGTGTACGAAGAACGGAGCACCGAAGGAGCCACCGGGCCACATGGGCCGCTCGTAGTTCTCCTGTGCGCTGCGCGTCCAGGTGTGGCCGCGATCGGTTGACTTGATGAGGCTCGCATTCATGGCCGTTTGCCGGGTGAGGGAGTCGTGGCTGTCGTTGCCATAAGTGTTCCTCGAGACAAAGGCATAGAACACACCATCGATGCACTCGTGACCGCAAGCTTTCCATGTGGCATTGTCCGGCCCCTTCTGGTTGCCTTTGCCATACTCAGACATGGGATTTACCTGACTCCCTACCAGGGCATCCGGTACGTGGCCTGAAAGCTTGTTAAACGCGAGGTTCATAGCGTCGCGTCCGAAGCCGCGGCCGTCGCAATTGAACGCGTACAGGGCGCCGTCATCGGCCCAAAAGGGATCCCAAGTGTCGCCGTTGGAATCGTCCCATTTGTGAATGCGGGCTAAGTCGAGGAAGATGTCGGCGATGGGAGGCTGCGCGTCCACCGCGCCCATCCTGCCGGGTAGAGCGGCGAGAGCGAACGCAGCCGCAGAGGATTTTATAAAGCTCCTGCGATCTACTTTTGCCTGCACGCAAGCCAATGGCATTCTCCTCACAGTGTTTTGGGAAACGCAGAAAGAAAAATTGTAGAGTCAGCAGTCGCGAAATGCGAAGAACCATTGCCGGGATCCGAGTGTTCGGCAGGAAAGATGACATCTCATGAAGCCGAGTGTCACCGATTATGCGGGAGTTCCCTTTCAACCATTGAGTTTAAGCCGAGTTGCTCATGGACCCCACCTGCGACTCAGCTGCCGCAAATTAGTCGTTGCGTCACGGAAAAAAGTGATAGTGTTGCTGGCGGCCGGTGGCATTCCCTCCGGCGCGTTACACCCATCCGAAGGACTGGAAAACATGTCGAACTCCGATTGGTGTACAAAGGAAGACATCTATGAGCTCGGCTAGGACATACCAACTATTGCTGACGGTTGGATTGCTTCAGCAAATCCTTTTTGCGCAGACAGCTCCTCACGAGATCTCGATACGGAATGGCGTGTACACCGCCGAACAGGCCCAGCAGGGCAAGGTCATTTATCAGGACCAATGCAGCATGTGCCATGGGGACTCGCTCGAAGGGGATAAGCGAAATCCTTCGTTGGCCGGCGCCGAATTCCTGAACAGGTGGGCAGGGCAAAGTATGGCCGATCTGTTTATGAAGACCATCGTCATGATGCCGGCGATGGATCCGGGAACCATGACACAAAAAGATACGGCTGCGGTGATTGCCTACATCCTGAGCGCGAACAAATTTCCGGCCGGGAAAGCGGAATTGCCCACCGATCCGCGATTTTTGGAAACGATTCCAATTATTAAGCCTTGAGCGTGCATGCCGCCTCTTTAGGCGAGTAGGATATCTGTCAACGCATGAATCGACGCGAGCTGCTTCGTAATTCGTTATTGGCCATGGGCGTGGCGGCTTTAAGCCCGTATGCGGAGGCCCGCCTTTTTGCCGCCGGCGAAGACGCGTCGGTCGAGCTGGAGCGCGCCGACTGGACTCCGATATTTTTCAACGCGCATCAGAACGAGACGCTGATCGAGCTTAGCGAGGCGATCATTCCCGCCACGGACACTCCCGGCGCAAAGGCCGCATTTGTAAATCGCTTCATTGACCTGGTGATGCCGGTCGAGCCTCCAGCCGTGCAGAAGGCCTTTCTTGAATCGCTGAACTGGTTCGACACCGGAGCACAGGAACGCTACAAGGCGAACTTTGTAGACCTGAACCCGGAGGAGAAGCTGGATCTTCTGAACCTGGTGGCGTGGCCGCACACCCACGCACGATGGGGTTCTACGGAGAAGGGTTTCGCAGGCCACGAGCACTTCATCCTGATCAAGCGGTGGACGGTAAGCGCCTACTACACCTCGCCCATCGGCCTGAAAGAGCAGGGCTGGGACGGCTGGGCGGCACGCGGAACATTTACCGGTTGCGAGCATCAGCCGGGCGAACACAAGAACACCCAATAAAACCGGAGATTCTGCAGAGTGATGTTTTTCGACGATCCGCTGACTCGCACGTATGACGCCATCGTTGTGGGTTCAGGAGCTACCGGAGGATGGGCCGCAAAGCGGCTGGCCGAGGCCGGACTCGAAGTGGCCTTGCTGGAAGCGGGGCGCGACGTTTCACCGCGCGAGTTTACCGAACACAAGCCGGTCTTCGAGCTGCAATACCGGAATATGGCCGAATCAGGCGATTGGCGAAAGACGCGGCCAGTCCAGACGCAGTGCTATGCGTGCACCGAGTACAACTACGACTGGTTTGTCGACGACCAGGAGAATCCATATAGCACGCCGGCGGACAAGCCGTTCAGTTGGCAGCGTCTGCGCATCCTGGGTGGGCGAACACTGTGCTGGGGCCGCCAGAGCTATCGACTGAGCGATCTGGATCTGAAGGCCGCGAGCCTGGACGGTCACGGACAGGACTGGCCCTTCTCTTACCAAGATCTCGCGCCGTTTTACGACATTGTCGAAGGATATGTTGGCATCAGCGGTGCGGCCGAGGGCAATCCAGCGCTCCCCGACGGACACTTCCTGCCGCCCATGAGCATGACCTGCGGTGAGGTTCATTTCCGCGAACTGATGGCCAAGAACTATGGCAGGACGGTGACCATCGGACGTACCGCGATCCTTACCAAGGATCACAATAACCGCTCGGCATGCCATTACTGCGGTACCTGCGAACGCGGCTGCATTTCGAATTCGTACTTCAGCAGTCCCTTCACCACAGTGAAGGACGCACTTATCACCGGAAAATGCACACTGCTTACGAATGCCGTCGTGGCGAGCATCGATATGGATCCTGCGACGAACCTCGCGCAGGGCGTGACGTTTGTCGATGGGAAGACACGGCAGACGAAGTCGATCCGCGCGAAGACGGTGATCCTCTGTGCGCAGGCGCTGGAGTCGACGCGCATCCTGCTGAACTCATCGAGCAGCAGCCACACTGCCGGGCTCGGGAACTCAAGCGGACTGCTCGGACGCGGGCTGATGGACCACTCGACCGGTGCAGGAGTAGCGGGCGAGCTGCCGCAGTTCAAGAACGCTCCTGACCCGTACAGCGGACCGCGCCGTGCCAATGGGATTTATGTCGTCCGCTATCGCAATACGTCCAAGGCGACGCGGCAGCCGAACTTCATCCGCGGCTATGGCTTTCAGGGGAGTGCCGGGGCATCATTCGACTTTGAGGCCGAAGGCTTTGGTGCGGCTTACAAGCAGGCGGTGAAGACAGGCATGTACCGGATCAGCCTGGGGGCCTTTGGCGAATCACTGGCCCGCGACGAGAACTTTATTGCGATCGATCCGAATCTGAAGGATAAGTGGGGCATTCCGGCGCTGCATATCTCCATGACTCATGGAGAGAACGAGCGTCTTCTGCACGAGGATGCCGCTGCAACCGCGGCGGAGATGCTTGAGGCTGCCGGCGCAAAGAACATCGAGGTACGGTCGGCGGTCGCTGAACCTGGCATGGCCATCCATGAGCTCGGAACTGCGCGCATGGGGAACGATCCGAAAACCTCGGTAACCGATGAGTATTGCCAGTTGCACGATGTGAAGAATGTCTTTTCCATGGACGGCGCGTGCTTTGTCTCCTCCGGCTGCCAGAATCCCACGCTCACCATGATGGCCATCACAGTGCGCGCCTGCGACCACCTTATCGACCGATTCAAAAGGCACGAGATCTGATCCGTTCTGACTTACTCAAGATCATCATTTCGGATCTCAAGATATAAGAAGCATCTCGTTGTTGTGAGATTGTTATCGGCAATCCGCAGTAGGTGTGTGATACATCGCCAAAGCGCATGCTCTCAGCCAAGTTTCGCTGCAGGAGTATTGTTTTGAAGGCTCTCTGCGACTTGTCTTCAGCGAGAAATATTAATCTAAGCGACAAAAAATCGGCTGAGGCCCATGTCGCGCAGACCGCGCCGATACGCGATTGAGCTGCGGTCCGCCATAATATGCGCTTCCATTCTCGGGTCGAGCGGAAGGCATTCGGGCTTTTGCGCTTCTACGATCCTTTTGTCTTCCCTGAATATCTTGTCGTTGAAATCGTATACGTCCTGCACGGGCAGATCGGTATCGAAGTTCCGCGCGATCGGCGCAAAGAGACGCGTCACTTTCGCGGATACAGGCGAGGCTGCATTCATAATCACCAGGCGGCTTTCGCCCGGGAAGTGAATGGTGAGCGTCGCTGTGAATGGCAGATGCACTCGGAAATGCCGGAGCCATTCAAATCCCGCCTTCCCGCGGTCTTCTTTCCCGATGGGATAGTTTCCTACGGAGCTGCGATATTCGACCTCGAAGCCCTTTTCAGTCGGCTTGGGCTGGTAAGGCGGGACCACAGTATTGTTCGGATCTCCAAACGTATCCGCATGTACAAAGCCAAAGTGAGCTACGTCTAGAAACCCTTCCATCTGGCGGCCTGCGAAGCCGAAGATATCGAGGCTTGGACATGTGATCTGCTGGAAGCCAGGATCGCTCCAATGCGGCATGAAGGGAATTTCCGGCCCGGCAGTATTGGAATCCGGTCGCAGACACGTCCAGATCAGGCCATAAGACTCGCGCACGGGATAAGTACGCAGATGTAGCTTCTGCGGAATGGCATCGTGGGGCTGGGCGGGGATCATGTTGCAGCGCCCCTCGGTACCGAAACGCAGTCCGTGATAGGCGCAGGCGATGCCCTTGCCATCGTGCTTGCCCATACTAAGAGGCGTGCCGCGGTGAGGACACAGATCGTTGGCAACGACCACCTGGCCTTCGATCCGGTAGACGACGAGCGGTGCGTCCAGTAGCTTGGCCGCGACTGGACCATCGGCCACTTCGCGCGACAGCGCGACCGGGTACCAATGACGGGCGAGCTTCATCCAGTCATCGGCGTCAAAGGTGCAATTCAGCGGAAGGTCAAACGCGGCGGCTGCGGGTTGAATCACCGGTGTCGGTGCCATATTCGTTTATATCAAAGGACGGTTATCCGCACAGAGGTTACGTCGTTAGCCTCCACGGTGCGGCGCAGGTATGCCGTTGGCCTATTGGAGGCGTTTCTGAACCAACGAGTAGACAACGATGCAAAGGAGAAGATCATGGCGTTATCGCGGGAACCTAACGATTTTGGACAGTCGCGACAATCAGGGTGAGCGCCGGTGGATGGAGTGCGGACTTCCAAGGCTCGCGTCGTTCGCTGGCGATACACTGCTTGCGAATGGAGTGGAGCCCGAATTGAAGATTGCAAAATTTGTCGCAGAGAAGATTTGCGCTGCGGATCGCTTTGCGGTTGGCTTGGTGTTGGCACTAGCGATTTTCACGCCGCATGCCACAGCCCAGGTGGATTACGTCGATCCCACCATCGGTAATGTAGGCATTCTCCTGGTGCCGACTCGTCCGGCCGTGTTCCTACCTAACAGCATGGTGCGTGTCTATCCGATACGTGCGGACGCTCTCGATGATCAGATCCAGTCATTTCCCTTGACGATCAGCTCTCACCGGATGGACGAGCTGTTCAGCATCATGCCGGGAGACGGCGCTCCCGCGGCCTACGACCAGGAAAAAACAACGCCATACTACTACTCCACGCGCTTTGACGATTCGCTCATTCAGGTGGAGTTCTCGGCGGCCGAACGATCAGGCTACTTCCGCTTCAGCTTTCCCCATGGCAAGGCTTCCGTTGTGCTTGCCAACCGGCTGGCCGGCGACCTGCAAGGGCAAGATGGCAACGTGATCATTGGCGAAGAGCGTTTCAAAGGGATGAAGGCGTATGTTTATGGCGAATTCAGCGCGCCAGTCACCTTCAAGGCGGAAGCCCGCCAAGCAGGAAAACGCGTAGTTGCCTTCGCTCCCAACGTGAAATCCCTGGACTTCCGCTATGGAATTTCCTTCATCAGCGTTGAGCAGGCGAAGAAAAATCTCCGCCGCGAGATTCCTTCATGGGGATTTGAACGCGTTAAGGATGCGGGGAAGGCGCGTTGGAACGAAGTCCTCGGGCAGATCGCAGTAGAAGGTGGTACTGAGACGCAGCGCAGGATCTTCTATACCGCTCTTTATCGCTGCTTTGAGCGCATGATCAATATTTCCGAGGATAACCACTACTACAGCGCATTCGATCATCAGGTCCATGAAGACGCGCGTCCGTTCTATGTCGACAATTGGCTATGGGATACGTTCCGCGCGTTGGAGCCGCTACAAACTCTGCTCAACCCGGAGATGGAGGCGGACAAAATTCAATCATACGTCCGCATGTATGAGCAATCGGGACTGATGCCGACGTTCGCGGTTCTGTCAGGAAACTATGCGTGCATGAATGGCAATCACTCTGCGCCTTGGTTCGCGGATGCATGGTTCAAAGGTGTGCGTAACTTTGACCTGCCGACAGCTTATGAAGGCATCCGTAAAAGATCGCTCGAGGTCACGATGCTTCCCTGGAGCCTTGCTCCAAAGGGCCCGCTGGACGACTTCTACTCGGCGCACGGTTATATGCCGGCATTGCGCCCTGGAGAGAAGGAGACCGTGCCTGGAGTTCATCCGTTCGAGAAGCGCCAACCCGTGCCGGTCACACTTGAGAACAGTTTTGACGACTGGAACATTGCTCAGCTTGCTCGTGTTTTGCACAAACCGGAGGACGAGAAGCTCTTTCTTCAACGCGCGGCAAATTACAGGAACCTGTTCCGTGCAGACAAGGGCCTGATGTGGCCGAAAGACTCCGATGGGCACTGGATTGAGCCGCTGGACCCGAAGTTCGACGGAGGAATGGGCGCGCGCGACTATTACGACGAGAACAATGGCTATACCTACACCTGGGATGTGGCGCACGACTTCAACGGCCTGGTTGCGATGATGGGCGGAACTGCAAAAGCCGAGGCCAATCTGGACCAGCTCTTTCGCGAGCCGCTTGGCCGCTCGAAGTACGAGTTTCAAGCCAAACTTCCGGATTCCACCTCGATGGTCGGGCAATTCTCCATGGGCAACGAACCAAGCCTGGCCATTCCCTACATATACGACCGGCTGGGAGCGCCGTGGAAGACGCAGAAGCGCGTGCGCATGCTGCTCGAATCATTCTTCACGGATGAGCTGCAAGGTATTCCGGGAGATGAAGACGGGGGCGGAATGAGCGCATTCGTGGTCTTTTCCATGATGGGCTTCTATCCCGTCACGCCAGGAGTTCCGACTTACGACGTGGGGAGTCCGGTCTTTGATAAGGTGACCATCCATCTGAAGAACGGAAAGACGGTCTCGATCATTGCCCACAATAATTCCCGCGATAACAAGTACGTCCAAAGCATTCGAGTGAACGGACAGATCATCGATCGAGTGTGGTTTCGGCACGCTGATATCGTCAATGGCGGTACGCTGGAGTTGACGATGGGCGATACGCCGAATACTTTGCTGGGCTCGGCTCCTTCCAGCTTTCCGCCCGCGTCGATTACGGTGAACCCCGAAGACCTTCGGTAAATAGTGTTTCGGCAACGGTCAGATCCCAACAGCCGGCTGGAGCACCCACCTGCTCCGGTTAAAGATTCTGGCATTGCCGATTGCATGCGCATCAAGAAGCGCAGCCAAGCCTAAAATCACTTCACCTCGTAAGCATGCTGGCCGCTGCCGATATTTTCAGCCTTGCCGTTCGGGAGGACGACTGTAGCGGTCGTGTTCGCAGGAAGCGTGATTGCGAAGCGATGCGTGCTCTCCTGCCAGTCTGAAATTACTGTCCCGTAGGCAGAGTCGTATTCCACGTGCAGCCGCGGGAGGGCCGGATCGAAATGCGGATGAATGGTCAGATGATGAAATCCAGGACCGCTGGAATCGGTGTCGATTCCCGCCGCGTGCTGATACACCCACGCCATTACCGATCCGAAGGCATAGTGGTTATAGGAATTCATGCTGGGGTCGCCCGTGTCGCCATTCCAGCGCTCCCACCATGTGGTTGCGCCTTTCTTTACCATGTATCCCCATGAAGGATAGGTGTCAGAGAGCAGCAGCTTGAATGCCAGGTCGGTATGTTGATTCTCATCGAGTACAAACATCAGGAAAGGAGTTCCCAGAAAGCCGGTGGTCAGATGGTCGTCGTGCTTCTCGATATCCTTTACCAGCCGCTCGACCATCGTGGCATGCAGTGATGCCGGCGCGATGCCTGTAAAGAGCGTCGCAAGATAGCCGGTCTGCGTATTGCCGGCCACGCTCCCGTCGTCCTTCACAAATTCCGCACGATAGGCCGCAGCGACGTGATCGTATACCTGCTGATATTTCTCAACGTCGGCTGTACGATGCAGCGCCTTCGCCATCTCTACCATTTCGCGCGCCACCAAGGCCCAGTAGGCGGTATCGATAAGCGCCTTCGGGGTGTTCTGGTCCGGTGCCAGCCAGTCGGCGTAGTCGTTGCCGACCGCCTTCCGGCGAATATAGTCAGGGTTATTGCTCTGGATAAATTCAAGCCAGCGCTCCATGGCCGGCCATGAACTCTCGACCACGCTCAGGTCGCCATACTGCAGCCACGCCGCATAAGGGATAAAGATGCCTGCGTCGCCCCATCCCGGAGCGCCGGGTGTCGGGCCCAATACATTCGGAGAGACATCGGTGAACGCGCCTGCTGCCGTCTGAGCGTCGATCACATCGGCCATGAACTTGTGGGTGAAGGCATCAATGTTGAAGTTATAGCTGCCGGTCCGCCAGAAAGCGCCGGCGTCGCCCATCCATCCGAGGCGCTCATCTCGCTGCGGACAATCGGTTGGAATCGACACGAAATTGCCGCGCTGTCCCCACGCGCCCAGTTGATTCATCTTGTTGAGCGTCTCACTGGAGCTGGTGAGACGAACCGTTGGCGGCTCGGAAAGACTGTTGTAGACCAGCCCCTCGATCGTCTCCAGTGTAGGAGCAGCCGATGGCTTGCCGCCGGGAAAAGATAGCTCAACATAGCGAAAACCATGGAAGGTGAACGCCGGCGTCCAGTTCTCCTCTCTATCACCGGAGAGCTCGTAGGTATCAGTAGCGTCAGCGTTGCGGAGGTTTTCCGTGTAGATGCTGCCGTCAGGATTGAGCCGCTCGGCATAGCGCAGCTGCACCACCGTGCCGCGCGGCCCACGCACATGAATCCGTACATTGCCCACCATGTTCTGGCCCATGTCATAAACGATTGGGTGAGCAGCTGTCGCCGGATCCATCTTTACCGGACGAACTGTGATGCTGGTGCGAATCGACAGGTCAGGCTGCGCGGTGACGGCCATGCCGCTGTCTGGCGGCGTAGCTGTATCGGCTGCCGTCCAACGCGAAGCATTGAAGCCGGGCATGCTCCACCCTTGCTGAATGAGCCTCGCATCATACGATTCACCGGCATAGATCTCGGAAAACGTAATCGGCGCCGGCGCGGTCATCCAACTTTGATCGGTAGCGATCGTCTGATGTTTACCGTTCGCGAAGGTAATGTCGAGCTGAGCGCGCAGCAGGTTTGGGCCTGGAGTATAGCGGAATCCCACCCACGTCATCGGCGAGCTGTACCATCCGCCTCCCAGCATGACGCCCAGCGTATTCGCACCGGGTTTCAGCAGAGATGTGACATCGTAGGTCTGGTAAAGCACGCGCTTGTGAAAGTCTGTCCAGCCTGGAGCGAACAGCACGTCCGGTGCGACTGGCTTGCCGTCCACAAATGCTCGATAAGCTCCAAGTGCGGCGACGCTGAGGCGCGCGCTGCGTATGCTAGACTCTGCCATAAAGTCCTTGCGCAGCAGCGAAGCATCAGTCGCGACGCGATCCGGTCCAGCCACTGCCTCCTGCCGGTCAGGACCCAGCCCAAAATGCTCAGAAAGCGGCCCTGCCACGAGCGCATTTTGCCACGTGCCATTGGGTGCGGTGCGTGCCTGCCACTGCTGGTCCGTGACAATGCGCTCGGAGTTTCCATGCGCGCCGGTGATGTGAATGGACGCAGCTACCGCGGATGGCGCTGTGGAAGGTGGATCATCGGTACGATGCGAGACGACATCCAGCAATATTTCGTTGTCACCGGCGTGAAGGTAGGGAGTAATCACCTCGCGGTCGAAAGCGCCCCACTCGTCGTGATGGCCGGTGGTCTTTCCATTCACGCTTGCCGTGTATTTTCCGCGCACCATTACATGCAGGCTCGCGGATTCAGGCACAGCATCCAGATGAAGGCGATAGCGAAACTGCGCCGCTGTCGCCGAAGGCACATGCTTCGGATCGCTGTTTGCCAGCCATATCCATCGAATCGCCTTGAGTTCTGCTTCGTCCGCGGGATCGCGCCGGGTAATCCACTCCGCCTTCCAGTCCCCCGCCTGCATCAGGCCGGTCTCAAACCACGATGGTTCTGACGCAGTCTGGCCGCCCTTGCTGTCCCACACCAGAACCTTCCACGCGTAACGCTGCTGCGGCTTTAGCGCAGAGCCACCGAAAGGCACATCGAGAGAATCGGAGGATTGAACCTTCCCCGAGTCCCAGGCATCAGCCTTGCCGGGGCGCAGGTCCTGGGGATCGGTGGCCACGAGAATCTCGTAGGAAGCCTGCATCCAGTCTGGAGTCTTCGCGTCACTCTGCCATGAAAATGCCGGGCGCGGAGTATCGATGCCGAGCGGGTTGACCAGACCATTTGTCCTGAGGTGGACAGGGACTGCCTGCGCAGAAGCAACGAGGGCAACAAGGCATAGCACGGCTTTAAACATTCTCTGACGAACTCCGCTCTTTGGTTTGAAACAAATTCATATCAGAATTTGGTGTCAACAGGATATAACGGAGTTTCAACCCGCCTCTACCCTGCATGGCCGCAAATCATGGCCCGCGGCAGGTGCCAGAGGCGACGGCCACACTCGCCATTGCGGAGATGCGGCTTCACGGAAGCAGTGATTGTGCAGTTGTGAATCCGCGCATCCGGTTTTCTAAATCCGGTGGCTCTTGCGGATGACGAGCTTCAGCCCAGACCAGACGTCATCGATTGCGCACACCTTCACGTCGACCAGCGCAAGCGGGAACCCCTCTTCGCGCACAACGTCTTCAGTGATGTCTGTCGCCACCTTCGCGGCTCTCTTCGGCCACGAAACCCAGATCATTCCATCCTGTGCGAGTGCGCGCCGAGCCTGGGCCAGCTTGCGAACAAGGTCGCTGCGACGGGTGACGAACAGATGCACCATTTGCAAATCCGCGACCGGCGTCTTCACGATCTTCGGCGTGACGCCGCTGAGCGCAATCTCTGCGGCCACAGTGGCCGGCATCGCAACGCGCCACGTTCGTTGACCCTCGAAGACTCCGAGTTTCTTTCCCAGCGGTGTCCCTGAGTATCCTGCAGTCATGGCATAAGCCTACAGCCGGCTTGCCTGAGGATCGCAATCAATCCGGCCGAGTTGAGACCCTCCGTAGCTGCGGCTCCGATACGGCAGCTCATCATTGTTCGAGTGCCGAAAAGTGCGCTTCCCATTACCGATCTTAAGCCATTCCTCAAGGGTCTTCGCGAGTGAGTGTTCCCAAGCAATCTATACAGGTAATCTTTACAGGTAAACTGTATATATGGCACACTTGCTTCAAGTGAGCTTTTCAATGACTTCTCCTCAAGCCGAACTCGCTTCAACACTTGCTCTTGAGATCCGCACGATATCGGGCAAACTGAAGCGGCGTTTACGCGAGCACGGGAAACACAGCGATCTCACACCGTCGCAGGTATCCGTTGTGCTTCGGCTGGAGGAGGTTGGGTCGGCTACGGTCTCCAGCCTCGCGCGATCCGAAGGCATGCGCCCGCAATCCATGAGCGCAGTGATCACACCGCTCCATGACGCAGGCCTGGTTAGAGGTGTTTCTGATCCTGACGATGGCCGGCAGACTCTGATGCGTCTCACACCCAAGTGCATCAGGTGGCTCAAAGAGGGCCGGGCGGCAAGACAAGACTGGCTCACCAAGCGCATTTCGCAAAAGCTTTCCGTCCATGAACAGGAAAAACTTCAGGCTTCTCTGCAACTGCTGATGCGGCTGGTTGAGGATTGATCGGTACTGTCCTGTTCTTATGAGCTCCGCTCGATCTTTTAGGAGAACCAGCAATGCCGCTTACTGCTATTGATCCCATCACTGCATTGATAGTCATCGATCTTCAGAAAGGTGCTGTCGATCATCCCTTGATTCATCCTCTTTCAGAGATCATCAATCGCACCCGAGAGTTGATCGATGCTTTTCGAGCAGAGAGCCTGCCCATTGTGCTGGTCAATGTGGCGGGACGCGCACCGGGACGGACGGAACAGGGCCCAAGAAGCAGGCAGACATTCGCTGAGGGGTGGACCGAACTGCTACCAGAGTTGGGGCAGCAACCCAGCGACGTGATCGTCACCAAGCGGAGCTGGGGCGCATTCGCAACAACTGATCTGGAAGGTCAGCTCAAGGCCAAGGGCGTCACCCAGGTAGTCATAACCGGAGTGGCAACATCCGGCGGGGTAGAGGCCACAGCGCGCCAGGCCTACGAACAGGGCTTCCATGTGACTCTCGCACTGGATGCGATGACCGATGTCCGCGAAGAGGCGCACGAGTACAGCGTAAGAAACATCTTCCCTCGTCTTGGTGAGACGGGAACTACGCAGGAGATCATCTCTCTGCTGAAAAGAAGGAGCGTTGCAGCATGAACTGGCCTTTTCTCGTGTCGTACTTCTTTGGTGGCGTGTTCGCAGCGAACGCCGTCCCTCATTTTGTCGCGGGCTCAATGGGACGACCCTTCCAAAGTCCCTTCGCAAAACCTCCAGGGCGAGGGCTCTCCTCTTCAACGGTCAACGTTCTTTGGGGGTTCTTCAACGCGGTCATCGCTTATCTGCTTGTTGCACACGTAGGAGAGTTTCATCCCCGGTTGTGGAGTCATATCCTCGTATTCGGACTGGGTGCGTTGCTCATCAGCATCACTCATGCGCGTCACTTCGGGCAGTTCCATGGAGGCAACACGTCCGCGCGCGCATGACGAGTCCAGCATCCGGCACGTTCCGCTCCTTAAAGAGCTTCAACTTCCGTTTGTGGACAGCTGGCGCTCTGGTCTCCAACATCGGGACCTGGATGCAGCGCGTCGCTCAGGACTGGCTCGTACTCACGCAATTGACCCATCATGATGCTTCGGCACTGGGTATCGTCATGGGCTTGCAGTTTGCACCGCAGCTTCTTCTGCTCCCGTGGACGGGATCGGCTGCCGACCGTTTCAATCAACGCAGGCTCTTGATGGTCACCCAGACGACGATGGGCGTGCTTGCGCTTGCCCTGGGAGTTCTCACCATCGCAGGCATCATCCAGCTGTGGCAGGTTTACGTGTTCGCATTCCTGTCTGGGTGTGCAGCAGCTCTCGACGCCCCGGTGAGACAGATCTTCGTGGCAGAAATGGTCGGCGACAGAGATCTTCCAAATGCCGTGGCCCTGAACTCGACTTCGTTCAACGTTGCCCAAATGATTGGCCCCGCAGTCGCCGGTTTACTCATCGCCAAAGTTGGTATCGGCTGGGCGTTCCTTTTGAACGGCCTCTCCTTCGGGGCGGTGCTTATCTCGATGTACTTCTTCCGTCTCTCCGAACTCCGTGCAAGCGTCAGGGCACACCGCACAACATCTGGATTTCTGGACGGGCTTCGCTACGTCTGGAGACGCCGAGACCTTAGAGCGATCTTAATCATGTTATTTCTGATCGGAACCTTCGGTCTGAACTTTCCAATCTTCATCTCTACGATGGCCGTGAACGTTTTCCATTCCGATGCGCGCGGCTTCGGCCTGCTCTCTTCCATCATGGCGATAGGGACCATCTCAGGAGCGTTGCTCGCCGCCAGTCAGGAAAAACCGAGGTTTGCGTCTCTGTTGCTAGGAGCCGCTGTCTTCGGGGTAGGATGCGCTCTGGCCGGATTGGCTCCGGGATACTGGTGGTTTGCGGCCGCTCTCGTGATCGTTGGTGCGGCCGCCCTTACATTTACAAATGGCACCAACAGTCTCATGCAGCTCTCAACGGAGCCAACGATGCGGGGCAGAGTCATGGCCTTACGGGTCGGCATTGCACTCGGTGGAACGCCGATCGGAGCTCCGATCACAGGTTGGGTGGCCAACCACTTCGGCCCGCGCTGGGCGCTTGGTATCGGCGCTGTTGCCGGCTTCGTGGCGGCCCTGGTCGCGGTCTTTGTTCTGGCCCGCCGCGAAAAACCACTGCTCGCGCAATCTTCAGCCCTGTGAAGTTGGCTTTTCGTCCATATGACGGCTCGACTAATCGTCTCGCGGTAATCTCCGAGCGACGATCAAAAGACTTCGCCAGGATTAAGGCCCACTTTTTAAATCGCCGGAGGACAGAAGCATCGAGAGCTCCTTCAGGCAATCGGAGGAGACAAGTTGATAGTGCACCTTACGACTGCAAGACACGAGAGATAAGGCGATCGAGTCACAAAACACCAAATCAGCTCCGCGCATGTCTACTTCCTGATCTGTCGACAAGAGCAGATTCTGGTATGTGTGTTCCCGTCCAATCGAAGGAGCGAGGAGGCTCCGCGCGGTTTTCAGCAGGCTTTCGCTGACCGAAACAACGGCGATGTTCGATGGGACCTGCAACCCGCGAACAGCAGCGATGTGGCCTTCCGCGCTGGAATATTCAATTGAAAAGCATGGGCGATGAACAGGAACGAACTGTCTTAAGTCACCTGTCAAGTAACTCGGAGCTAGAACTTGAGCGCCTATGGCCAGACCGGGCTCTCTGACGATATCGATATAGGAACAACATTCGATCCGCCAATGCAGCTTCTCTTCAACCTCGCGTTGAATAATCTCGCATAAGCGCGGCTCATGTTCCACAACGAGAAGATGGTCGGCCGGCTCTTCGAGAAGGCGCTCACGCACACGGTTCCGCAGTGTCTGAAGCGAATAGCCGAGGCTCCTGGCACGTCGAATGGTCTCGTTGATAAGTTCATCTATCCCAGAATCCGGCTGCTCTCCTTTTTTCGCCGGTGTCCCGACAACTAAGCGACTGCCGCGCTTTCGCGTAAGCCACTCGCGGCGCACAAGTTCCTGATACGCCTTGCTGACGGTATTGTGGTGAACGTTGGCACGACGAGCTAAAGCGCGCACACTGGGCATCTCTTCTCCCGCACGCAGCTCGCCAGTCGTGATGAGGAAGACGATCTGCTCCGAGAGTTGCTGACGGAGCGGCACGTCGCTGTCCGGGCTCAGTGAGATGTTCATGGCTCGGCGATTCTACTCCCTAAGTTTGATTGGCCTGCCCGCGTTGCGGCGGTGTAGCCCTATATGACACTCCGAGAAACTGTCATGCGCTCTATGGAACCGGAAGATGGCTCTGCCTATTCTCAGTTCACAAAGCTATACGTTCCTACTGAAGGCCGCGATGACACGAAACGGGATTTTGCTCTTTTTGACTTTTGCGGGATCGGGGGTCTGCTGGTGGCCCGCAATTATCGAGCCTAGCCTTGATTTTCCGCGCTGGATTCTTCTCGCGCTGGTGGCGATCTTCACCTGCGTTTCGACTTTGTTGTGGGGTGGGCGCGGATCGCTCGCCTTGGTCGCCGCCGCTGTCATTGGGAGCTTTACAGGATTGCTGAGTGGGGTCATTCTATGGCCGTCGTCGGACGGCATTGCAAATTCGTATGCTCTCATTGCTGTCGTGATTGCAACTGCGGCTGCAGCTGGGGCAGCGCTGATAGGCGGCTCGGCGGCATTCCTCGCGGGACGGAAAAGGCCGGTTTCGAATGGAGCGGTCCGAGGCGTTTTGTGGGTTGCACTCGCGCTTTGTCTGGCGTTTGGACCTGTGTTTTTTTTATTGACGAAACCACTAGTCAAGCTTCGAGTAGCGCGGAACGAGAGCATCGCTGCTGTGCGGTTTGCGGCCTTGAGGAAGGCTGTCGAGCAAACGAAAGCCGCTGGGGGCGCCGCAGACGGCATCTGCGATGGGCAATCCTTGCAAATGCACTACTCTGGGCCACCCTTCACCAGGGAGGATTGGATTCGAATCTCCGGAAATTACGTGGAGGAGGACAAGTATGTCTATATGATCTCCTGCCGCCAACAAGGGGGATACTTGCTTGAGGCACGGCCAAAAATGCCAAGGGTCTACGGTTATGGCGCCCGCACATTCTGCGCCAACGAGTCCGGGGAGGTAGCTTGTAACCCGGAGTGGAATCGATAGCAAGTTGGCAACCTCAGCCCAAGAACCGCATTCGTACCCGGATATCTAGTCGCCCGGAATGAATGAGTTGTGGAGCGATACCATTCGACACTCCTTTACGCCGCAGTCAGCTGGCGCAATCGCAATATCGTGTTGACAGTCGATTTCTGCAAGGCGTAGCTTTCTCGCCGCAATAGAGACCAGACAGGCCGCATGTTGGAGCAAATGCCCTGCTTCAATGGGAGGCTTTTCGTTTGGCAAGTTAAGCGGGGAACCGCGGCATGTCTTTGAGCGACGGAGATCGTGGCCTTCCGGACACGAAACGCAGGAGACAGCTTCAAGGTCCATCCGCTTTGTCGAATTTAAGGAGACCTCCCGTGATAACTTGCTCTAAGCTTTCCTGCCGTCAAGCTGCGAAATTTCTGGTATGGCCGTTTCTGCTTGCGGCCTGCGTTTTGCTGAACGCTCCTCGCACAATGGCGCAGGCAGTCAGCGGAACCATCGTCGGCTCCGTTACAGACACCAGCGGCGCGTTTGTCGTCAATGCCCAGGTCACCATCGAGCTTAGCGGCCAGAGCGCCATCCATCAGTCGGCAACGAACGAAAGCGGCAACTATACCGAGCCCAACCTGCCTCCAGGCATCTATACCGTCACTGTTACAGCGCCGGGCTTCAAGAAGGAAATTCGCCAGAACATCTCGGTCGAGACCAACACCACGGCGCGCGTCGACATCTCCCTCACCCCTGGCAACGTCTCGGAGACCGTTACCATCACGGCCGCGCCGCCCACACTGCAAACCGACCGTGCCGACATCTCCAACACCATCGAGGCGCACCAGATCGAAAATCTTCCCCTCAGCAGCGGCAACAGCTTCCAGTCGCTGCTCAACACCATTCCGGGCATGGCTCCGGTGGTCTTCAACAACTCGCAGTTCTTCAACTCGCAGAACGATCTGTCGACAAATGCCAACGGCCAATCGTCCTATGTGAACCTCTATCAGATCGAAGGCATCGACGACGACGAGCGCACCGGCATCCACATCATCCTCGTTCCGCCCGCGGCGGCCATCGGCAACGTCGATATCACCACCAACAATTTTCAAGCCGAGTTTGGCCGCGCAGTCGGCACTGTGGTTAACGTGACGCTCAAATCCGGCACCAACGAATTCCACGGCTCCATCTTCCAGAACATGGAGAATAACGGCGTCAACGCGCGCAACTACTTCGCCACCGGTCCCAACGGACGCCTCGTCTACAACTACACGGGCGCTTCCCTCGGGGGGCCCATCCTCAAAGACAAGCTGTTCTTCTTCGGCGACTACCTTCGTGTCTCAGATCACGAGTCTTCGACCAACAACGCGACGATTCCTTATTACAACGTGGTTGATGGAAACCTTGACCTTGGCGGCTATGCAGGACAGGTCTACGACCCGAATACGGGAAACACCACCGCCTGCACCACCACGCCGACCAGCTCCGCCTGCGGCGCCGGCCGCACCGCGTTCGCCGGCAATGTGATCCCGCTCACCAACCCCGGCATCAGCGCGACCGCGATCACTGTTCTGCAGGATCTCGACAAGCTGGCCCGCAGTCCATCCACCAATCTCGCATCCGCCGCCTATATCGCGGGCACCACCGCCAACAACTTCTCCCAGAACCTTCCCTTCAGCAAGGACTTCACCAGCTACGACATCAAGTCCGACTACAACATCACTCCGAAGGACGCACTGAGCGGCCGCTTCAGTCATCAGACGACGAATACCTACCAGGCCCCGATCTTCGGTGCCTTCCTGGGAGGACCAGCGGGCAGCGGTTTTGAGGCCAGCGGCGTCGCTAACTCCTACAGCACCGGCTTCAACTACGACCACATCTTCTCGCCCAAGCTGTTCACCGTCGCGCGTTTCGGCGTGGCCCATTACCGCAACTCGGCCACCCAGACTGACTATGGCAGCAACGACGCCCGCGCCATCGGCATCCCGGGCAACGGTCCTAACGGTACCAACAATACGGCCACCAGCAGCGGACAGGTCGCCTTCGCGGTGAATAACTTTTCCTCGCCGCTGATTGGTTATTCAGCGTCGCTGCCCTGGCTGCGCGCGGAGTCCAACATCGACTTCGCCAATAACTGGACCAAACTCATCGGCAATCACACTCTCCAGGCCGGCGCCGACATTCGTCGCGTTCGCGACGATCTCCTGCAGGGCAACAACAATGCGGCGGCCGGGCAGTTCTACTTCAGCGAGAACCAGACCTCGGCACCCGGCAGCCACCGCTTATAACGGCGCAGTCACCGGCGCAGCCAACGACATCGCCAGCGTTCCTGTTCGATGTTCCCTACCAGGTCGGCCAGGATACCAACAGTACTTTCCCTTGTTACCGCCAGACCTGGCTCTTTTTCTTCGTCGCGGATAAGTGGCAGGTCACTCCGAAACTCACAGTCGACATCGGCCTTCGCTATGAACTGTATCCGCCAGCCACGCCGCGCAAAGCGGGCGGCTTCGTCAACTACAACCCCAGCACCAATCAACTGGTGCTCGCCGGCGTGGACGGCAATCCTTCCAACCTCGGCATGAAGACCGATACGACAACTTCGCGCCGCGGCTCGGCTTCGCCTATCGCGTCAGCGACAAGACTGTGGTGCGCGGCGGCTTTGGCGTCAGCTATGTTCCTTTCGTGGACAACAGCTACGCCTACAACTACCCCATCAAGACCAGCACCTACTACACGAACACTCCCACCTACGGGCCAGCCCTCAATCCTGCGGGCGGCGTCGTCAATTTCGTTACCGGCATCCCGGCCACACCGACGGCGCTTTCGCATCCGATGGAACGCTGACTGAGAGCGCCGCCAACGGAACCATTGGGCTGGCCAACCTCTACATCCCGCTCAACTTCAAAAATGCCTATGTATCGTCCTGGAACGCCGTGGTCCAGCAGGCGCTGGGCTTCGACACCTCGCTGCAGATTGCCTACGTGGCCAACCATGGCACCCGCATCGATGTGGCGCAGAACATCAACCAGCCCACCGTCTATGGCCAGAGCGCGGCCTTCGATCCACTGAAAATTGCCTTCGGCAAGACGGCAGCCGTCACCGAATATTTCCTCGGCTACTCGACTAACTACCAGTCGTTACAGGTGCAACTCACCCATCGCTTCAACCGCGGCATTGCGTTCACCTCCGCCTTTACCTGGGGCAAGGCGCAAAATTATCAGACCGGAGCACAGGACGGGAATTTGCTCTTCTGGAGCGGGCCCGGTCGGCCGCAATTACACCGTGGCGGACTTCGACCGCACGAATAACTTCGAGCAGACCGTCACCTACGAGCTGCCCGCGGGTAGAGGCCATCGCTACTTCAGCTCCGGCGTTAGCAGCTACGCGCTGGGAGGTTGGAAGGTCTCGGCCATTGTTTCGGCGGTCTCGGGCCTTCCGTTCACCATATCCTCCACCAGCGCAACGCCGGGAACGACGCAGACCGCGAACAAGACCGGATCCTACCAGGTCACGCACGACGTCTCCGGCGCGGCCAATGTGAAATGGTTCAACACCGCCAGCTTCGCGGCGCCCCCTGCCGGCGTGATCGGGGACACGCAGCGCAACCAGTTCCGCGGGCCCGCATACGTGAACGACAACATCTCGCTGTTCAAACTGTTCCCTCTGTACCACGAGCGCGTAAACATGGAAGCCCGCTTCGACGCCTTCAACGCTACCAACACGCCGGCCTTCGGCTTGCCTGGCGCGACCGTAGGCTCCAGTTCCTTCGGCAAGATCACCTCGACCCTGGGCAGCGGCGTGGGCAACGTCAACGGCGTCGGTGGACCGCGCGTCCTCCAAGCCTCGGTCAAATTCACGTTCTGACGCAATGGTTTATATAGAGGAGCTTTCTCTACAAAACACCCCTCATGTCGACAATGAAATTCGGCGTTGCGGCGGTATGCACTTCAGTCGTTCCGTGTGTTCGCCTTCCCTCAACCCTGAGCCTGCTACTCTGCGAACGCCCTTATGCGATCGACAAATCTACAAATGCGTGGGACGCTGCATCTCAGACATCAAACAGCTTCCAGCGCCCTTCGGAGATGACTTCGACTGTTCCATCGATCACTTTGATGGCTGTCTGATCGTCAATGGCGTACGATGGCACGGGAATCGTGGCGGCCAGTTTCTCCAGGTTCGATAGAGAATTCTCCGGGAACCACTCGTGATCCATATGCGGATGCAGCGCAATGTCAATCAGGCCCAGCGCCTTAATCGCTATCGGCGGGCAGAGCATGGCCGTCGTAGGTGGTTCCAAAACGGGTCATCACCATACTTCCCGCGCTCAACCCCACATAGACCATCTTCTGGAGCGACGGTAGAAGATCTGACAGTCCCGACTGCTGCATCCAGTACGTCAGATACTGGCAATCGCCGCCCCCAACCAGCAGAGCGTCAGTCTCCTGCAGCATAGGAACCCAATTTTCCTTTTTGATGCTTGGCAATGCAGTAAACTCCAGCACTCCCAACGACTTCCAACCCATATTGCAAAAGGGGTCGCCGAGTGATCCGCGGATCACTCTACTTGCTATCTCAGCCCCATTGGGCAGTGCGTATATCGCGGTAGCAATGAAAAGCGCACTCGCCTCGGCAATCGGTTTGCCCAGCAGGCCAACCAGCGCGTCGTGGATGCTGGCGTTGCTGATCCCAGCGGAAGTGAGAAGAAGCTTCATGATGCCTCCCTGGGTCATCATACTGAGCTGGCATGATCCTGGATAACGGGAAACGTGCTTCGCATCAGCAGCGATTTGGATTGTCGATGCGGCCGGGTGAGAGGAACCCATTCAAATGGCGTTCGCCGGAAACAATGCAGTTCAGTTCAGGTGGACTTATAACGACTTTTCGGACATTTTGGGACCCTTGGCTCGTAGCCGCTGTCTCGATGAGTGACAAATCGCCAATGCGCGTTTCGAGGATGACGGAGCTGGAAATGTGCATTGGCCCGATATCGACAATTGAGAGCTTAGTCTCCTGCCACACTTCCGGACACTGGCCGACAGACCAGTATCGACCTGCTATCGAGTAGGAGCAGGGCGAAAAATCTGACGCACTGTCTCTCTAAGCCACATATGCAGCGGATCGCTTTCGAAGCGTGGGTGCCAGACCATGGAGTACTTTATCGGCGGGATCTCTTTCGGCGCTTTCAGACTTATCAAATCATGAAGTGCTGCCATGGGCTCTGCGATGCGAGCAGGCATGGTTACCACGAGATCTGTTGTTTCCAGCATCAGAATTGCGGCGAGGAAGTAAGGAAGGTGAACGGCTAGACGGCGCTGGAAACCAGCTTCTCCAAGAGGCCGGTCGATGAGGCTTTGCTGGTTGGGCCGCATTTCTACAGAGATATGCCGAAAGCTTAGATAATCCTTCATCGTGAGAGAGGCTCTCCGATGTTTTAGCTTACGGCCGAGAACGCAAAGGAAGATGTCCTCAAACAGAGCCTCTACACGAAACGTAGCGGGCACAGACAGTGGACTAAAAATCAGGTGGGTCGTCACGAGGCCGCTTTCTTCATGAAACCGCTCATGCCACGGAACTGCCTCCAACGTAATTCCCGGCGCAAGCCGTCCACAGATCTCCGCAAGGGGTGCCAACACAACACTGCTTGCATAGTCATTCATCGCCAGGCGGATGTGTCCTTCGCTTTGGGCCGGAGAGAAGGTCTCTCCCGCCCAAAGTCGAGCCAGTCGAGGCATCACCTGCGCCAGTTCGTCGAGCAGTTCGCTACCGCGCGGTGTCAGCTCATAGTTGCGACCCACGCGTACCAGCAGTTCGTCTCCGAGTTCCGAACGCAAGCGATCCAGCGCGCGGCTCATGGCGGATTGGCTGAGATGGATGCGCTCCGCTGCGCGAGTGACATTGCGCTCATGAAGCAAGGCTTTGAGAGGAATCAATAGATTCAGGTCAATGTTTCGGAACTGGACTTTGCTCATGCTTTGAGTGCATACCTTCCATTCCAACAATGCATGGTGCGACTACAACCCGAGAATACTCCAATCGGAAAAGGAGAATTTCCCATGCAAGGCAAGCCCGTAGCGCTGGTCACCGGTGCCAACCAAGGAATTGGTCTTCAAATCGCAAAAGATCTCGTAACGCATGGTTTCACTGTGTTGGTGGGGTCTCGTAATTTCGAGCGCGGCCAGGTCGCGGCCAAGGAGGTTGGGCCCGACGCCCACGCTCTCCAACTCGACGTGACAAATCAGGCTTCAATCACCGCGGCGGCAGCGCGTGTCAAGGGCGGAGCAAAACCAGGCCAGTGTGGCGGAGTAAAAGTAGGCCAGTTGCGGGCTGTGCAGTTGTAGGGTGATTTCGGGGTAGAAGGGGCGCTGGAGCGTAGCGGAAGCGGCCCTTCTACCCCGGAGCGCGTTCGGGGGCTAGCGTTCTGCGGATGGATTTCGTTTGCGGCGACTCTGTTTGAGACGGTAACTATCGCCGTTCATTTCGAGGATGTGGACGTGATGTGTGAGCCGGTCGAGCAGAGCGCCGGTGAGGCGTTCGGAACCAAGGACCTCAGTCCATTCCTGGAAGGGCAGGTTCGAGGTGATCAGGGTTGATCCGCGCTCATAGCGTTGGCTGAGCATCTCGAAGAGAAGTTCGGCGCCGGTCTTGGAGAGGGGCACGAAGCCCAACTCATCGACGATCAGCAGTTCATAGCTTGCGATCTGCTTTTGGAAGCGGAGCAGCTTCTTCTCATCACGAGCCTCGATCAACTCGCTGACCAGGGCGGCTGTAGTGGTGAAGCGCACGCGGTGTCCACGCTGGCAAGCTGCCAGGCCGAGAGCCAGAGCGATGTGCGTTTTGCCCGTGCCGCTGTTGCCCAGCAGCAGAACGTTCTCGCGGCGGGCGAGGAACTCACATCGCGCCAGCTCCAGCACCAGGGTCTTGTTCAGCGTAGGTATGGCCAGGAAGTCGAAGCTGTCCATGGTCTTGATGACTGGGAACTTCGCTTGTCGGATGCGACGTTCGGTGGCTCGGCGTTCGCGGTCCAGCAGCTCCAGTTCGGTCATGCGCAGCAGGTAGCGTTGATAGTCCAGCTGCTCAACTGCGCACTGGCGGGCCACTCTGTCGTACTCGCGCAGGATAGTGGGCAGCCGCAGTTCCTTCAGATGATGTTCCAGCAGAAGCTGCGGTGTGTCAGCTGTATGAGCTGCAGTGTTGGTAACGGGGATATCGACGGCACTCATGCGCATACCTCCGCCAGCAAGGTCATGTAGTCGGCAGCCTGCGTGGTGCGCACTTGGGCCAGAGGCAAGTGAGGATAGTTCTCCATGTCCAGCCGCGGCGGCCTCCGTTCGATGCGGCACAGCAACAGATGACGCACCGCGTCGAAGCTGATCGTGCCTAACCGCAGGGCATCTTCGATGGCAAGAGTTACTTCTACGATGTTGAAGGTCTCCAGCAGGCGGAGCACCTGCACATACTCGCGGCTGCCGTGCTTCTTGAGTCTTGCTTCGAGCAGACGTCGCAGTTGTCGAAAGCAGTCGGGCAACTGCCAACCGGCGAGCGGCGCAGCCTGATCGAGCGCCCGCGTCTTCTGCTCAAGCAACGCCAGGTAATGCAGTGGATCGAAGACAACGGCTTCACGTTCATAGCTGCGCTGATGCCGGGCGATGACTTCGCTGCCGCAGGCGATCACCACTTCATGCACGTAGCCCTTGACCCATACCTGGCGATGTCCGTACTCGGTTGGCACTGAGTAGTCGTTGGAGCGATAGCGGACCAGGGACAGTGAACTGACCCGCGCGGAGATCTTTTCGCAGGCTTCATACGGCGCTGCGGGCAACGGCAGCAGTACAGCACGATCGCGCTCGAAGCGTTCCCCGATCGTCTCGCTATGACCACGCAGCCGACGCTCGCGCCGCTTCCGGCACTGCTGTTCCAAGTATGCGTTCAACTCTTCCCAACTCGGCAGGCGTGGAATCGGGACCATGAAGTTCCGCCGTGCATAACCGACAAGTCCCTCCACCTTACCCTTATCGTTGCCCTTGGCTGGACGACCGAACTTATCGGCGAACAGATAGTAGCTCTGTAACTCGGAGAAGGATCGCGTCCGTTGCCGTTGCTCGCCGCCCAGGATCTTCGCCACTGCGATCTTGGTGTTGTCGTAAAGTATCCGCGTGGGCACGCCGCCGAAGTAAGCGAAGGCCCGTACATGGCCTTCCAGAAATGCCTCGGTCGTCTCGGCCGGAAACGCCGCCACGAAGCAGTCATCGGAATGCGGCAAATCCATCACCAGGTAGTGCGCCTGCTGTTCTACTCCGGCGATCACAACCAACGCTTCGCCGAAATCCACTTGTGCCTCACCGGCTGGATGCATCAACGGCACGAACATCTCCTGCCCGCGCAGCGCCGCTGTGCGCACATAGTCCTTCACGATCGTGTAGCCGCCCGTGAACCCGTGCTCTTCCTTCAGCCGCTCGAAGATACGCTTCGATGTGTGCCGCTGCTTCGCTGGTCTCTGCTTGTCGTCGTTCAGAATGGCGTCGATGACACCTAACCACGGCCCCAGCTTAGGCCGCTTGATCGGCTGCTGTCGCTGGTAGCCGGGTGGCACCGCATACTGCAGCATCTTCCGTACCGTCTCTCGCGAAAGCCCAAACTCCTTGGCTACCGCCCGCTGACTCCTGCCCTCCACACGAACTGCTCGTCGCACACGCCCATAGATCTCCACCTCGTACATCCCTCCGGTGTTCCATGAACCAGCCCTTCATGGCAAAAGCTCACAAAACCAAGATCCGGCGGTGGACCACTTTTACTCCGCCGCAAACCGCCGATCACGCGGCGATCTGTGGCCTAGTTTTGCACCGGCGCTCATAACAGGTCTGAATCCAAACAGACGCTATCGATTGCGCGTCACCTATGCAGGGGAAGACTATTCCCTTCCCATGCGACTGGTCGCAAACCGCAGTATCGAGATTCATGGCCCACGTCAGCGAAAGTCTAATCCTGAAAGCGTTGAGTTCGACATTCCGATTGCCGCTACGCACGCGGGGCGATTGCACCTGGAATGGACACGTCCATCGGGACTTGGCGGTTCAGGCCGCGGCAACCAGGTCGCCGAAGTATGGCTTATCCCCGTTTCCGGCTTGGGCTACAAACGGTAGTACCACTTGCGCATCGCCAAAACGCCGTCCTTGTATGGGGAACCGTGCTTGCATTGCGCTATAGGACGAGTACCCTTCTGGCCGCGATACTTTACACTCGCCATGGCAAGTCCGTTCGGGAAGACATGAGGATGGTTTCGAAATGCAATTCGGAATGAATCACCTAGGCCACCTCGTCTTTGTGAACCGCATAGCGAAGCTGATCTGCACTGGTCGAAAAAGTGAATCACCTCACTGCTGGCGCGGTCCGCTCCCATAAAACCGTCAAGCGATGCAAAAGTTCCGAGACTGCGGTCGGTCATGACGTTTGAGCGGGATCGATCATCGCCCTGGTCTTAGTGGTTTTGATCAACAGGAAAGGTGGCACGCGGTCGCTTTTGAATTGGCTTTTTTAACTTGTTATGCGGAACATCAGGTTCTTGCCTCTCTTCATCAAGCATGAGTTGAGACTCCGACTGAGGCGCAATCGGACTCGCCGTGGCTTGTGAGTCTTTCCAGCCCTGTAGGCCCATACCCAAGATGAGTCCGAGAATCAAAGACGCGCCACAAAGAAGGGGAGCCCAAACGTGTAAAAATGCGGTCTTCAGATTGTGCAAAAGCTCATCGATTGCCTTTGCGCGTACTTCCAGAGATAAGGTCAGCCGCCGGTTTGCCTCTTCGACTTGAGCCATGATTCCGTAGCGTGGATCGGCGACTGTATGGAGGACTGATGAAAGCTGCTGTTGGGCTGTAACGAAAGCCGCACTGCTTGCCTGAAGCGCTCTAACGGTCTCGGTCATACCTGATTGCAGGAAGTGTTGCCGTAGGCTTTCACCCAAAGGCTTGCAATCTCTTCTGGATCAATCGCCTTCTCGACTTCTGCGGGCAAATTCAGCAACCTGGTGTCTAGCTCCCATACGTAGGCGAGCATCTGCTGCCGGGCTTGATTCGAAGCTCCATCAAATCGCTTGAGTAATTCCTGCATTCGTTCTCGTTCGTCGGCAATGTCTTTGGGCGTTTGTCGGGTGAGCAATGCCAGAATGCCCATGGCTTCCAGAATGCGCAACATCTCATCGTCGGGACTTAGCGTCTGCGTGTGGGCGAGGACGCGATAATAGGCAGCTTGCAGTTCCTTTGGTACAAGACGAGCGAGAGAGTCGAACAGAGTCGGTTCTGCCGAGGTGGTGATGAGTTTTGGACTTGCGGCAGATGCGTTCATGGCAAGAACGCGTGCCTGGCCCGATCGAACTCCGAGAAAAGCCGACGACGATAGCTCTGTGCACGCATCACCAGGGAAGCTCTTCTCAATTCATCGATCTTCACTTTGCGGTCTGCGACCTGGCCCAGTTGGATGCCATGCTGTCGAACAGGATTCTCGAGCTCCGCGAGACGAAACTCGATTTCGAGAATTTCTGGTGAGAATTGATTCTCAAAATCCCCTGGAACCTCACCTCGGCGTCTGGTTGGCTGCGGTAGGAGCCGTCATGCTCGCGGAATCAGGTTGCATTGCTTCAGTAAGGACACGCCCCACGGAAGCACTGGGACGATTGATTCTCAGAACAGAAGCGAAGGTCGCTGCGATATCAACTGGGGCAACTACGCCATGGTAGGTGCCGGGAACGAAGGCGGCTCCGAAAAGTTCGAGTGGCACGTGGCGGTCATAGCTGTTCGCGGTAAAGTGCGTCGTACCCGAGCCACCCCAGGGAAATTGATACGGTCCGAAGTTCAGATGCAATGCCCACCCGACATAAGGAGAATAGCTGTGAGCGAGGAGACGTCCGTACTGCGTCTGTGGAAGCTGGCCTTCTCGCATCTGAGTAACCGTATAGATGTTGGTCAGTTCGGGAGGTTCGCTTCTCGGCGGTAATGAAGCCGCGTTCGGGGATAGAAAGCTCGCGAAAATTTCCCGCACAAGACGTTTTGTAGTGTTCTCCGCGTCTTCCTCGTTGGCTCCTGCTGCTTCAAATGCGTATCGATTCAAGAGAAGATAGGGATTGTCCATCTGCAATATGTATTTGCCTTTCCCTTTTAACGGATACCTCGCTTCGAGTTTCTGTTCGAGTGGTTTTGTAAAGTCTTCAGCGGAGAAACCAAGTACGGGCATTCCCACCGCTTCGCCAGCCTTTTGCGTTGTGGCAACGCCATGATCTCCGGTCATAGCCACCATTACGTTCTTTAGACCCACGGTCTTGTCCAGGAAAGTAAAGAACGCGTCGAGAGCGGCGTCGGACTGAACAATCAGCTGTTCCTGCGATGGATCATCGGGGCCGAAAGCATGGCCGTTGATGTCGGTTGACGAGATCGATATTGTGATCATGTCGGGGACATTCGCAGGGTTGCTTCCCAGGTTCTCGCCAGTAATCAATGCCTTGGCAAAATCAAGTTGGTAATAGACGCTTGCTGCTGAACGTCCTACCAACTCGTAGAAACTCCCCCGTTCGACGCCGCTCTTCTTTCTAGCCTCTGAGACATGATCGCCGGCATTGAATTCTGCGGCCCAAGCGGGTAGCTCGTTCATCCAGTAGGTGGATGTTTCCCATGTACCGGTGTCATGATCGATCCAGAACGCGCCTTTCGTAGCATGTCCACTCGTCAGAATCGCTGCTCTGTCTTTCAAGGACACTCCGTACACCCGGGCCCTGCCGCGAGTTGCGAGAACAAGCTCGTCGCCGAGCGTCGTGGCCAACTCGCGGTGAGCCGATGCACCTTCGAGGTCTTTCGTTTCAGCCGGAGCACCGACGAGCTTGTAACGTTCGTCGGCAACGGAACTCACGGAACGTAGAGTTCCGTCCGGCCCTGGCTCGTACCATTCATTTAGTGGAATCCCATGGCCGTCGGTATAGGCCCCGGTACCGATAGTCGCATGCCCAGCCGCTGTAACCAGATTCGCGTAGTCGTAATAGCAATTAGTGAAATGCGCACCTTGCCGGAGAAAGAGATTCCATCCATTTTTCGCTTTAAATTCTGACCGGTACCGATCAAGATAGTCTCCGCGGAACTGATCGAACACCAGAATCACCACCAACTTCGGCTGCGCGTTGTAAGCGTCACCGAAGCACGCATGAAAACAGAAGAGAACAAGCACTGTCGCTACAAATAGGCGAAGCGTTCGGGTCATGATTGGATCCTTCCTGGTGTTGAACTGCAATCTGTTGCGGGGCTTCCGTTTCGCCAGATACTATGATCTCGCGAGATTAGGTTTAAGCGACAGGCAACCGGATCGAAAAGGTCGAACCCATGGGAGGACTCGACCTCAGGACGATTTCGCCGCCGTGAACTTTGACTGCCCATTTCGCAATCGACAAGCCAAGGCCAGCACCTCCAGCATCACGCGTGCGTCCCTCATCTACCCTGAAAAATCGGTCGAACACGCGGGCCGCCTTGTCTGCCGGTATTCCTGGGCCTTCGTCTTCGATGTCCAACTGCACTGATCCAACCTCGATTCCAGAACCATTCACGGCAGATAAGCTCAGGCGGATCTCGCTCCCAGCCGGGGAGTATTTCACGGCATTGTCTAGAAGATTGATCACAGCCATACGGAGAAAGCTGCGGTCCGCAAAAACCGCGAGCCCGTCGTCGCCCGCAATGGAGATCGTCTGCTTCTTGTCCTCCGCCAAGACCCCAATGACACCGACGGATTCCCGTACCAGATCCATCATGGGAAAGACAGAGCGCTGAAGGTCGAACACGCCCGAATCTGCGTGAGCAATCGTCAACAGTGTGTCGATCATCGAAGTGAGTCTGGCAACTTCTTCCAGCATGCTGCCAATAATGTCACGATACTTGTCAGCTTCATAGTCGCCCTGGAGCCCAACCTCACCGACACTCCGCATCGCAGCCAGCGGAGTGCGCAATTCGTGGGAAACATCCGATGTGAAGCGCTGAAGCTTCTCGAAAGACTCCCCGAGACGTCCGAGCAATCCATTAAGAACTCGAGCCATATGCCCCAACTCGTCGTTAGGATTATCGAAGGGGATACGTTCGTCCAGCCTCTGTGCTGTGATCTGTTCGGTTTGTCGGGACATCTGTTCGAGCGGATTCAGCGCCTTCCCGGCGACTCGGTAGCCTGCAAATCCCGCAGCGACCAGAGCCAGCGGCATCGCGAGCATCAATAGACCGATGAATTCAAACAGGCGGTCTCTGAGCGGCTCGGTGCTGTAGGCGACACGAATGAGAAGAGGCTTGCCCCGGAGAATATGAAGATGGCTTATTGCAACGACCGGCGTTCCGTCGGACAAGCGCAATCGCCGGGCTGCATATCCAACTTCACCTTCGTGAGGAGCCGGCGCACCCTCTAGGTCCATATTGTGAAGCCGGTCATTGCGAAAGAGAACTCCTCCGTCGGGATTCAGCACCTCCATATAGCGATCGAGCAAAAGACGTGACTGAGGATGGCTGTGATAGTCCTCACGCAGCAAAAGCTGGCCATCCGGAGTGAAGTAGAGTAGGCCTTCAACTGTCTCCAGGTCCTGAATTTCTGCGTGGTGCAGCTGATCGCTCAGCTGCCAATACTGAAGAATGCAAGCACCACATATATAGAGTCCAAGCACAGCGCCGAATATGCCGACGTACCAGAGCGTGAGGCGGTCTCGGATGAAACGAGGCCTGAGGCGCACTATTTGTCCTCCTGCTTGCGCAGGATGAAGCCGAGCCCCCGTACTGTGTGCAGCAGCTTTACAGGATATGGGTCGTCAAGCTTCTTACGGATTCGAGCGATATGCACATCGATCACGTTGTCGAGTGATGTGTAGCGCACCGATGTCTTCCACACATCGCGAGCGACCATCTCCCGCGACACGACGGAGCCGCTGTTGAGCAGAAGATATTCGAGCAGGTCGAACTCGCGTCCCGTTAGGTCGAGAACCGTGCTGCCGCGCGTAGCTACGCGCCCACTCACATCCATGCGCAAATCTGCGAGCTGGAGCACGGATGCAATCTCGGAATGAGCGCGGCGGTGCAATGCCCGGACACGAGCGAGAAGCTCAGGGAACGCGAAGGGCTTTACGAGATAGTCGTCGGCACCGGCATCTAGGCCAAGGACCCGGTCATCCACCGATCCTCTAGAGGTGAGGATCAGCACGGGAATGCGAAAGCCGCTACGGCGCATCTCGCGCAGCGTTTCCAGACCTCCCTGGCGTGGCAGCATAACATCAAGAAGCACAAGATCGAAGGCTCCATTGCGCAGTTGCCGGATTCCAATTTCTCCGGTGTCAGCCACCGCGACCTCATAGCCATTCCCCTCAAGACCTTCAGCTATGGCGCTGGCGATTTTGCGCTCGTCCTCAATAACAAGGACTTTCACCGCAGTTTCTGACCGTGTATCGCTCGACGCGCTCATCCTTCAAACTTTAATCCAGCAGACGGGGGGCTGATGTGGCAATGCCAAGACTTAAGGGAAACTTCAGAATTCCTTAAGGTTACTCCGTGGTGTCATCAGGGGGTCGGAGTCATCCCACAGGAGCTTAAGATGCGAATCGTCCTTGCCTCGACCCTCGGAACCCTAATGTTAGGTGCCGCGAACTTCGCCGTTTGCGCCGCCGCGACCATACCTGCGCAGTCGCAGGTGCTACCGCAATCCACGGCCATTCCGGTCCGGTTCGAGAAATCAATCGACACTAAAAAGGCCAAGGCGGGAGATCCGGTAAAGGCGAAGACGATGCAGGTGATCATACTGCCGAATGGCAAAAGCATTGCCGAAGGCAGCACTCTAAATGGACACGTCGTTGCGCTTGAATCTTTTCATTTCGACGAGACGCCGTACGTCCATCAGAAACCATCGACTCTGTCGATTCACTTCGATACTCTGCAAAACGGCGACACGACTGTCCCGGTAAATCTTTCGGTTCGCGCCATTGCGAACGTCATTGACTCCAGCGAAGCCGCGCATCCACAGATGAGAGATGATACCGATCACGTCGGTATGATGATTCTGATTGGTGGGACTTCCTTTTCCCCGCTCGACAAGATGATTCAATCCGGTGATGGCGACGCAATCGGATACAACCGGAAAAACGGAATCTTTGCCCGCCTAATTTCGTCGGGAAACTGCAGCGGAACCGATACGGAGCAGTCCGTTGCGATCTTTTCGCCTGACGCTTGCGGTGCCTACGGCTTCGGTGGCGACTACCTCGAGAGTAACGGGCAGGACGGAAGTGGCACCTTCACTCTCGCAAGACGCGGCGGCTCATTGAAGCTTTACGCAGGGAGCACCGCTCTTCTTCAGGTCAACGAAGCGAAATAGGTTTGCCGGAGACTGTTTCATGCTTTCACCAGGACCCGCGCAAAGAGTTGTCATCCATCTGAATGAAGACGCCGCTTCCGAGGGAGATTATCTTCATCAGGAGGTCGTCTCCTTCCTTTTCACTCAAGGTGTCGCCGGAGCGACTGTGCTGCGTGGGCATTCAGGATTTGGGATTCATCACCGCATTCACACCCAAGGGGCGCCCGGTGCAAGCGGAGAGCACCTGCCCATTCGCATCGAGTTTCTGGAATCGATAAGGACCGTGGAAGATATTATGCCCAGGCTTATCGAACTGGTGACTGACGGAGTTATCGAGGTGCAAGCAACGAGCATCGTCCACGTTGCGCAACCTGGACCACCGCGCAAGCGGGAGGACAAGAGCGGATGAGGCTTTCACTCCCCCTGGCTCTTCTCTTCGGACTGACTTTCATGCTGGTCCAATCTTCGTCAAACGCACAAACGGGCACACTTCCATCCGCTCCGGTTCAAAACGCGACGTCTCCTGTCGGGGCGGACAGTTCGTCGCAGACACCTCCCGTAGTCGGCGGGAAAGGTCCACAAATAAACCTCACGCTGTCTGATGCGGAAGCGCATGCACTCAAGAATGAGCCTCACCTGCTCGCGGAGGAGTTTCGAACACAGGCAGCCAACAAGCGCGTTACCGAGTCGAGAGCAGGTTACTTTCCGCAACTGTCTGCAAATCTCACCGCAGTCGATGCTAACGGAGACAGTGCCGTCGCCGCCGGCGCTCTCACCACCTCCAGCATTTCTGCTCGTGCTGCTGGAGGAGCTTCGTTGGTTCAAATGATTACGGACTTCGGTCATACACCGAACCTGGTGCAATCTTCACGCTTTCAGGCGAGTGCGGCGGGGCAGGACCAGGAGAGCATACGTCAATCGATCCTGATGGAGGTGCGCGAGGCATACTTTGCCGCGCAGGCTGCTGAGAGCGTTCGCAAGACAGCGCAAGCAGTTCTCGATTTCAGGAAGGTGACGCTGCGTCAGTTGACAGCCCTCGCGCAGAGTCAGCTGCGCTCGACTCTAGACGTGCAGTTCGCGCAGGTCATGACCTCGGAGGCGGAAATAGCGGTTGTCCGGGCCGAAAGCAATGAGGAAAAGGCTCAGGCTCAGCTCGCAGCTTCGATGGGTGAGGAAGGCAATACTGTTTACGCCCTGATCGACGAACCCGTGCCCACCAGTCCGGACGCCGATCCCGCCGGTTATATCAGTGAAGCGATCGCGAATCGCCCGGATCTTAAGGCTTTCCAACTGCGGAGCGAATCGGCCATGCATGAAGCTAAGGCCGAACGAGACTTGAACTTTCCGACCGTGAACGCACTTGCTACAGGTGGCGAAGTTCCTGTCCACGACCCCACGCTTCATCACGACTACGGTGCTGTCGGCCTCAACATCAACATTCCGGTCTTCAATGGCGGCCTTTATACCGCCCGCGCAGCAGAAGCGAAGTTGCAGGCTAGAGCTGCCGATCAGGACGCCTCATTGCGAAAGGTTGAGATCGTTCGCGACGTTCGCATGACATGGGCAGACGCTCGCGACGCTTATCTCCAGATTGATGTAACGCAGCGGCTGCTGGACCAGGCGAACGTGGCTATGCGTCTGGCCCAGGCCAGATACGATGCGGGCCTGGGAAGCATCGTCGAACTCAATCAGGCGGAGCTGAATCAGACCTCCGCTCTGATTACCGCTGCCAGCGCCCGCTTCGACTACCAGCGTTCGATGACCGCATTTCAATTTGCGCTGGGTGACCTGCATTGATTGCCAGGGAGGACAACGTGACATTGGCTCCAAGAGGAGCGGTTTGCGTGGCAGCACTGCTTGCCGCGGTATTCGCTTGCAGTGGTTGCACGACGAAAACGAACGCAGCTCCGCAGGAAATTCCGGTGGTCGCGGCCGGTCGCGCTGTTCGCACCGATCTGAAGGACGAGATCACTCTTACGGCAGAACTCGAGCCTTACTACGAAGTGGACGTGATGGCCAAAGAGGCCGGGTACATCCGGCATATGCTGGTCGATATCGGGGATCACGTGAAGGCTGGACAGTTAATCTGCGTGCTCGAAATCCCGGAGTTGCAGGACGATCTTCAGCGGGCTAAGGCGGACGTACAGACCGCAACCGCCGAGCAGTCCGCAGCAGAGCAGGATCGGAAACGAGCTGTGGCAGCAGAAACAATCGCCCACCTTTCCTACACGCGCATTCAGGACGTCTCGAAGAAAGAGCCTGGCCTGGTCCCAATGCAGGAAGTGGACGTTGCGCACTCGCGTGATCTCGAAGCCGAAGCACAGGTCGCGTCTGCTGAACAGAACATCCAGGCATCGTCAAGCCGTCTGCAAGCAGCAAAAGCTTCGCTGGAACATGAAATAGCGCTAGTTCAATACACCAGAATCGTCTCGCCGCTAAACGGCGTTATCACCCAGCGGTACGCAAGCGATGGGGCAATGATTCAGGCAGGAACCTCATCCAGCACTCAGGCGATGCCCGTTGTGCACGTTGCTCAGGACGATACGTTACGCTTGATGCTGCCCGTCCCGGAAGCCTATGTGGGAACCATTCACGATGGCGAAGCGGTGACAGTAAACGTTGCGGCATTGGGACGGTCTTTGCCCGGAAAAGTGACGCGGTTCTCCGATCGTGTGCTGGCTTCTACACGCACCATGACAGCCGAAGTCGATTTAAAGAACGCGAAGCTCGACCTGATTCCCGGCATGTACGCACAGGTGCAATTGAGTCTTGCCGATGCTCCTGGCGCGATCGCCATACCGAACGGGGCGCTGGATACCGCCAGTGGAGAAAACAAGGTGTATACCGTCGATGCCACTGGTCTCATCCAGGTTCGTACGGTATCTATCGGGTATTCAGTCTCCGCAATTGGTTCAGATCAATGTCCGGAATTCGACCCGGAGAAACTGTCGTCCTTGGAAGCCACTCCGGCCTTCAGGATGGCGCACGCGTTCAGCCGCATTTCGAGTAAGCATCGAGCAGTTGTCAAGGATCATTCATGTCTCGCTTTGCCATTCGCACTCCTTATCTCATCATTGTTTCCTGCCTGATCATTCTGGTCCTTGGAGTGAGCAGTATCGGGCGAATGCCTGTCGACATGTTCCCGACGATGAATGTTCCTGTGGTCATCGTGGCAACGTTTTATTCCGGCATGCCTCCAGAGCAGGTAGAAGGCAACATCACGTATCACATGGAGCGTTTCTTTACTCTAGCCAGTGGCATCGACCACATCGAGTCGCGCTCTCTCAATGGCGTTAGTATCATTCGCATCTATTTTCAGCCTGACACAAATGCGGATACCGATGCGGCGACCATCGCTAATCTAGCTGTTTCTGATATGAAGGACCTGCCGCCCGGCACATTTCCTCCGGTCGTGCTCAAATCTG
>CAVUWQ010000033.1:0-103446 GCA_963745105.1 uncultured Acidobacteriaceae bacterium | reverse complement strand
AAGCCCAGCGCAAAGGTGTTTTTTACCGGTTTTTATAAGCCCTTTAGGAACGCCGTACCAACGGCTTTAAAGAAAAGCAGTAATAAAAATAAAAAGATTTCAGAATAATAAATAATAAAAATAAAGAGTTTTCAATAATAATAAATAATTTCAATTAAGAAATAGATGTGCAGCTTGGTTTCGCCTCACGCCAAAACCCAGCTGCATACTACCCCGAAGTATTCTCCTCACACTCTTCCCCCCGATCCCCTATCCAATCCTGAATAATCCCCCGGCGCATCCGCGCTCATTCCCCTTGTCACACTTTGCTTATGCGGCTGAGAGGCTCTAGTTTCGTCGCTCTCGCTAGTTTGCGCCACTAATCATACACACTGAAATTAAACTTACAACTAAATCAGTTGAATAAAAGTTGAATTGAGTTTTGTGGTTTGTTGTGTTTTGTGTTTTGTGTTTGTCATTTGTTTTTTGTGTTGTTTTGTGTACTAAATTTATGATTGACAACTATGTATGACGTTTTGAGAATATAATATTGCAAATATTGTTTGTAAAGTTACACACCTTTCTTTCAAGTTGTCTATTGTTACAGTTGAACTATGTTTCTGCAAATGTTTATATGTCTATTCAATACGAGTCGATTTAAAACTTTAAAAATTTGCCAAAAATTGGATTTTAAGAAATTTTGAATTTTTTTTCGCCTAAAACCAGCTCCGGGTCATGGACTTTAATGGCATTCCAAATTCATGTCTACTCCTTTGGTAGTTTGAGAGCCTATTGGCGTCAGACAGACAGACAGACAGACAGACGGCATTTCAATTTCTCGGAGCCCTATATGATAACCAACCCCTTCGGGGTTTGATAATAATAAAGTTTTTTGTCCGTCAAGGTCCAGCCAAGAGACTATATACCGGGGTCGCCTTCATTTAGCATGTCATCGACCCAAATCTACCCAGGCAGGGAACCAAGAAGACCAAAGTCAAGAGGGAAGAGTGTTGTTTGTTAGCCGGATCAGTGTTCGGTTAACACTCTACTTCCCATACTGTTTCTTGGAAATTTCTCGCGGGAAAAACGGGTTGCCACAAGAGAGCTTTCACGCCGAAAAAACCGCAGGTATTTTCTTCACGGCATCTGCCAATGTGTATGCTGATTTCTCTGGAGCGGCGACGGCAACCTGCGGAAGCGGGTCCCAAGGTTACAGTTTCAATGTGAGTTTCAAGGACTCGCAGCCGCTCGTCACGGAAAAAGTCAATCAGCTGCGAGTGGATCTCTGCTATCAAGAGACTCAAGACCACAAGCTCCTCGTTGTCAGCAAATCCTACCTTTTACGCGGCTCACACCCGGGCGGGGTGGAGCAGGACATTGTTGAAGATGTCGTTCGAAATCAAGGCAAAAGCCTCTCCCTCGCTGTTTTGCAAAGCTACAACGACGTTTACACAGGAAAATGGGCGGGACAAATTTCCACCATCCTCGTGGATGCCGCTGAACACACCGGCGTTTCCCCCTCTTCTCAGTGTCTTAATCCGAGTCCCACTCAGTAAAAAAGCATCGGCCAGATCGGCGATCTGCGCCGTGCTGGTGACTTCATCTATGGTTGCTGTGCGTGGACTCATGCGCTCCATGCACAGCAACTTCGGTTTTGAGCCGCGGAACGCGATGTTGGTAGATACCGATCTGACGACAGCAGGCTACAGCGGCGAAACAGTACCCGCAGTGCAACGGCGCATGATCGATGCTCTACAAGCGATTCCTGGCGTAGATTCCGTAGGATCGGTGAATTATCCGCCGTTAGAACCTCCCGGCAGTTGGCAGGGGACCGTCTATACCGACACAACCACAAATCTGAGCCCATCGAATGCCGCGGCCGATCCCTACTGGTACAACGTAACTCCAGACTACTTCCGCGCATCCGGGACATCGTTATTGGCGGGCAGAGCCTTCACATGGCATGACGACGCAAACGCGCCGCGCGTAGCAGTCGTGAACCGGGAGTTCGCAAGCAAGATACTGGGCTCCGTACCGGAAGCTGTCGGCCGTTATTTCAAGCTGCGAGACGGCACGCGCGTGCGAGTGGTGGGTCTGGTCGAAGACGGAAAATATGTGAACCTCACCGAAGACCGACAACCCGCGATGTTCTTCCCCCTCCTGCAATCGCCGGCCAGTTGGACATGGCTGGTGGTGCGGTCGAGCCGCGACCCGCAGGAACTCGCCGCGGCCATAAGAAGTGTGCTTCGGGACATCGATCCTGGGATGGTTCTGGCGATTCGACCGTGGAGCACGGAACTGGGGGGAACTTTGTTCCCCTCGCGCATGGCGACAGTATCGCTGGGTGTGCTGGGCATGATGGGTGCGATGCTTTCGATCACTGGCATCTTCGGAATGGCTGCCTACTCGGTGAGCAAGCGGCTCAAGGAGTTGGGAATTCGCGTGGCTCTCGGCGCGCAACGCAAGGAAGTGTTGCAGGCAGCGCTGGGGCGTGCCCTCAAACTGTTGGCGATTGGTTCGGGGGTGGGATTGGTTCTGGGTTTACTTGCGACGAAGGTGCTGGCTTTCATTGTGTATCAGGCCACGCCGCGCGATCCCCTGGTTCTGGCTGGTGTGGTTCTGGCAATGGCTGCGCTGGGATTGCTGGCCACGTGGATTCCGGCGCAGCGTGCGCTATCCGTCAATCCCCTGATCCTGCTGCGCGAAGACTGAGGCAGTGGGGGCCTCGAATGCCGGATCCTCCGTGTAGTCAGGCCTACCGCAACGATCCATTCCCGGTATATCCCAAATCGCCAACTCGCTCATCGAGACCCGGTGCTCATGTCCGAATAGCCGGCTAATCATCCAAGTGGCGCTCCGAGATTCGTGGACAACAGGGTTTTGAGATATTCCGATTCGCTCTTGCTGAAAAATGGGATGAGTTGTTCATGACTTTTGGCCGCAACGACGGCTGAAATTGAGGTTTCTCGCACGCGTTGACGATCGCGGTCAGATTACCGACGAAGCCTTTACCTTAAGGCATTTGTGCGCAGCGAAGAATCTTCCCGACACATCCTCCTCAAAGCACCAGGCAGTAATGCTCCGCATCGGCCCGGCGATCCACCGTTGACCGATATGATGGAGGGAAAGCGCTCGTCTTCATTCGATCCGCAAAAACCATTGGCTATGCCTCTTTCCCCCACACCCAATCCGCCGCCCGTCCCTGTGCCTGAATCCCCAGCCCAAAAGAGCTCGACTGGTTTTGAGCCTCTGCGGTCTCCGCTCTTCAGAAGGTTATGGATCGCTTCAACGGTGTCGAACCTCGGCGGATGGATGCAGGACACCGCCGGCACCTGGCTGATGACGGTTCTCACCACTTCGCCTCTACTCATTGCCTTGATGCAGACCGCCGCCAGTCTTCCGGTGGTGATGCTGGGTCTTCTCGCAGGCGCCACTGCGGATATCTTTGATCGCAGGCGTCTGCTGTTGTTCTGGCAGGCATGGATGCTTGCCGCAGTTGCGCTGCTTAGCGTTCTCACCTTTTTCAACATCATCTCGCCCTGGGTGTTGCTCACTCTGACCTTCCTGCTCAACATAGGCGCGGCGATGAACAGCCCCGCCTGGCAGGCGATCATGCCTGAGCTCGTGCCTCGCGAGCAGTTGCCAGAGGCTGTGTCGTTAAATAGCGCCGGATTCAATCTTGCGCGTGCTGTCGGTCCGGCGCTCGGTGGTCTTACTGTCGCTGCCTTTACTCATGCGGATACTGGCGCGGCCTGGACGTTCCTGCTCAACTCGCTTTCTTTCGTGGGAGTCATCCTTGTTCTCTACCAGTGGAAGCGCATGCCGATTTTCAAGAGCGCACTGCCCGCTGAGCGGATCTTCAGCTCCATCAGGGCTGGACTTCGCTATGTCCAATACGCGCCGTTATTGAAGGCCGCCTTTGCACGGACCTTCCTGTTTACCATCTTCGTGAGTGCGGTCTGGTCTTTGCTGGCCGTCGTTGCCGCTCGCGACCTGCACCAGGGTGCTCTCGGTTACGGCATTCTGAATGGGAGCATGGGGCTCGGAGCGGTTGTGGGTGCTACCTCGCTGCCCCGCGTGAGGCGCACCGTTTCGGCGGACAAGATCATCGGCATCTCGATATTGATTTTTGCCGGAACTCTCCTGATTCTCGCTTTCGTGCATTACCCGTTCATCATCATTCCGGTGCTCCTGATCGCGGGTTTTGCGTGGACAAGCACCATGTCTACATTCAATCTTGCAGTACAGGTCTCGGTACCGAATTGGGTACAGGCTCGCGCTCTCGGAGCCTACCAGATGGTATTTGCCGGCGGCATGGCGATTGGTAGTGTCATCTGGGGTCTTATCGCCGAACACGTTTCGACACCAGTGGCATTGGCGGTGGCGGCTGGCGGCTTGCTGATCACGCTTCCTTTCAGCAACCGGTTGCCCGTGCTGCGTGGCGAACTACCGGACTTCAGCCCCTTCCACGCAAAATATCTGGCTCCTAAGCTCGCTATCGAACCGGAGATGTCCGATGGTCCCGTGCGGATTCTCATCGACTACGCCATCGACGAAAAGGACTACAACGCTTTTGTCCACGCCATTCACGAGCTGAAGGACGTGCGGCTGCGCGATGGCGCGATGCGCTGGGGCATCTTTCAGAACGCCAGCGATCCGCGCCACCTCACCGAGACATTCATTATGGAGTCCTGGATCGATTACCTGCGGCAGCGCGAACGCTTCACAACATCAGACCGGACGATTCGGGACCGCGTGGTGAGCATGCACTGCGGCGAGGAGCCGCCTCGCATCACCTATACGATCTATGCCAAAGAACGAGCCGACGGTACTGTACCTTCGCAGGAAAAAGGGTAGAGTTGCCGAAAAGCATTGCTTGGGTGAATGCTTCCATAAACGGACAACGCTCTCTCAAGGTCAGCGTCCTCCCCACTGCACCGCTTTTTCGAGTGAATGAGTATTCAGCCTTGCGTGAGCTCTCCCTCGAGAAAACAGTTAGACACCAATCTGGCAGGCGGTTCAGAAATATCGGGCACATCAGTCGACCGCTCAACATTTTCCTGCAGCAAGGCTATGCACTCCCGCACCCCGATATTGCCGGCTTTGGGGTAGTCGGGCAGCATACCATCGTTCTCTGCGAGGGTTTTTAGCGCTTCGGTCATTGCCTTTTGGGCCGCAAACAGCATCGGCGTCGAATATTGAACCATGCGCACACCCAGTGCTCTCAACTCCCCCAGAGAGAGACGCGGACTTTTCCCTCCCGCGATCTGATTGAAGATGAGAGGTTTGTCCGTGCAGTTCTGCACCCGCATGAGGGTTTCGATCGAATCGATGCCATCCACCAGCAGCGCGTCCGCATTGGTCTCTGAAATCGCTTCGACCCGTCGGAAAATGTCTTCTCCCGATGCGTCCGTCCTGGCGAGGACACAGATATCCTCACAACCATCCAGCACCGCGATCAGTTTCTCCATGTAAGCGGGAAGTGGAAGAATTTGTTTTCCATCCACATGTCCGCAGCGCCGCGGCCTCGCCTGATCCTCGAGCATCACCATGGCCACCCCCATCCGCTCCAACTGGGAGACAACATGCCGTGCCGTATGGATATCCACGTATCCGTCGTCAATATCTACCAACAGTTTGTGCGTGGGTAGAAGTTGCCTCACCCTCCATGCCGCGGCCACCATATCCGACCATGCGATATAGCCAACGTCAGGAAGACCGTAGTGTCCAGCCGCGAATCCAAAACCGGAAAGAAAAAGATTGGAGGAGAACGGCGCTGCGATCCCCGCGGAAAAGCTATCGTAGATTCCCAAAAACGGCTCGATCACAACGTCATCAGCCAGTTCTTCGCGCAGTTTTCGTCCAGGGTGCTTCATTTTCTCTTCTTCTCCCATCTCCATGGAGCTGTTTGCCGAGACAAACAGACATTGACGCCATCAGCGTTGAAATCGGTGGACGACCTGAACCTGGACTTCCAGCTTCGCGATACAAACTCCACTGTTCTTGAGTTCGGAGTCTATACGGGCGCTTTGGACCGGTTCATCGTGATGACGATGACGAAGACTATCGCATCGGCGTAGAAGCCGAGGATGCTTATCCGATCCTTGAGCTTGCGGTCCTGCTTGGCGAGCCCTCGCTCAGCTGTCTCGAAGCTGTCGGTATTCCGTGCAAAACATACCGTGACGGGATAGAGGGCATTGCAAAAGGAAGGGTAGCGGGCCTGCCCAAAAGCGAGATGGAAAGTTTCATTGTTTGATGTCCTTAGAACCCGGTTGAAATGAGAGTCGGAGCGGTCTCAAATTCGATCTAACTTCCGCATGTCCTATATCGGGCATTTGGGCGTGATTGTTCACTCTTTCAAGCCGAGAATTCTTGTTTGAGGGGGTTACCTCCGGCGCCGTCGAGATGGATCATGTGTGCTCCACCCAGCTGAACAATGCAAGCGATACCGGAACGGCTTACGGCTTGGGGCCGGCGGGAATCCGTTGTAGTTAGAGATAGTTGCGAAGAATTCGGAGCCAAACCAAGTTGCAAGCGGGTGTAGCAGCTTCGCTACTTGCTCTGGTCGAGTTCCGTCTATTTAAGCTGGGACGCATTACAGGTGACGCGGACGAGAAACTTTTTTTGCTCAGAAGCGCGCGGAGCAATCGAAACGGATATTCACTTTTTACGTTTAGCCCGCATGAACTCCTAGCTTCTGTTTTCGGAGTAGATGGCTTTCTTCCCGAAGTAGCTGATGAGGTAAAGGGAAACGCCGAGTGATATGACATCCTTGAAAAGGAACAATCCGATAAAGCTCATATACCTGATCCCATGAACGAGAGTGGTCGAACCTGGGGTGGTTATCACCATCGTGCTGGTGATAAAGAACATGAGTGTCGCGATGAGGCTGCCTACGATACCCGCTTTCGGCCTCAGATAGCCTGTGATCATCAATATTGCGGCAGTGATTTCGGCAACGCCGATTATGTCTGAGCCGACATACGGGCCAAACAATTTAAAGTGCCAGCTGATCAATGGGCTATGTGAAACCAAGGGAATTATGCCTTCCGCGCCGGGAGCAGTCATCTTGTAAGATCCTGCCCAAAGAAGCATCACAATCATGCCGATGCTGGTGACCAGGAAAGGAATCTTACGATCGTCTACCCATGCCGCCAGCCTGGTTAAAATGCTTTTGGGTGTCGCTGAGTATGCTGCGGAAACAAGGTCTTGTTTCTCCGCATTCATTGATTGTCCTGGCAGGGTTCCACGCATATTTACTTCTCCTTACTATGGTTAACGCAGCTGCGTATGGCCGATTTACCGATAGGTATGCCGGCGCCACCTCTCAAATCAGAGGCCTTTGACTTCTCCGCCATCCATTCGCACGGACGCTCCTGTCATCCACTTCGCAGAGGGCGAAACCAGAAAGGCCATCAGGTCCGCGATTTCTTCCGGCTTGCCAAAGCGAGCGATGCCAACTTCTTCGGGAAACTTCTTCATCGCCTCCTCAACAGTCAGGTTGTGTGCCGGTGCCCACTTTTTGAAGAAGGACTCCCGGCGGCCCGTCATCACGGCGCCGGGAACTACGCTGTTGACCTGCACGCCGTCCTTGATGCCCTGCTCCGCAAAGGCTTTTGCGAGTGCGATGATCGCGGCATTCACCGCAGCCACTGCAGCAAAGGCGGGTTTCGGATCGAGAGCGGCGCTGCCGGAGATCAGAACGACAGACCCGCTTGATGCCTTCAGCGCATCCCAGGCGCGAACGGTCAGGCGGCGCGCACCATGGAGTTTGAGCGCCAGACCATCGTCCCACTGCGCGTCCGTCATCTCGAACAAATCAATCTGTGGGACCGCGCCGGCAATATTCAACAGAGCATCGATTCTGCCGAAATGTTCAAGAGCGCCTTTGACGAGAATGTCAGCAGACTCGGGTTCGCGGAGATCAAGCGTGTAGGCCAGTGACTCGGCGCCGGCGAAGTTTACGGCAGTTGCGGTTTTCTCCAACTCATCCTTGTTTCGCGCGGCAAGCACCACAGCGGAGAAATCGCGCGCCAGCCGCACTGCGGTTGCACGCCCGATTCCCTGGCTTGCGCCGGTAACGAGAGCGACGGCACCTTTTTTCATATGCTCCTCACTGAGGAGTCCAATCCGCGCGGGGGAACATCCCGCATGTTCTCGCACGGATTGCACTGTGCGGTTCGGCTTACTTCTGGTGTGTCTCGCGGACAGCGGTCTGGATTACGTCGACTACGAGATCGGGAGCTGTATGCATCGGAGTGTGGTCGACGTTGTGAGACCGGATCGTGGCTCCCATCCGCTCAGCCATGAATCGCTGATTTTCAGCGGAAATCATGCGATCCTCCTCGGCGATGAGATACCACGACGGTGTCGTTTTCCATGCAGGCGCCGGAGCCTTTTCCTGAATGCACTGCACCGCGATTGGCCTCTGCACCGCAGCCATGATGGCAAGTTGGTCCGATGAGGCCCTGTGCGCGACAGCGCGGCCGAAGCCCTCTTCCGGCATCCAGAGAACGCCATGACTATCCGGCTGAAGATGAGGAGCCTCCGGGTGCGGCGCTGTGCGAAAGAAAACATCCGCGACCGTTTCACCTTCGTCGGGAGCCAGCGCGGCGATGTATACAAGCGACTTCACCCGCTCATCACGCGCCGCAGCGATCACCGCACCGGCGTATGCATGTCCCACCAGTGTGGTCGGGCCGGCGGTCCTCTCGATCACGCGTTGAAGAACCGTTGCGTCATCGGTAAGCGATGTAAGAGGGATCGGTGCCGTGATAACCTGCAATCCCTCCCGCCGCAGACGCAGAATGATGTTGCTCCAGCATGATCCGTCAGCCCAGGCACCGTGAACCAATACAACGCTTCCAGCTTCAGAACCCCCGCTCATCGCGACTGCTCCTTCTCGCGGCTGCCCGTAATGCCGCTCGCCCCAAGAAACTCCCTGATCGCAGCCGCGATCTCGACAACATGTGTCTCCAAGGCGAAGTGCCCTGTATCCAGAAAGCGGACTTGCGCATTCGGAATGTCCTTGTGGAATGCTTCTGCTCCGGCGGGAATGAAGAAGGGATCGTTCTTACCCCAAATCGCCAGCAGAGGCGGCTCCGATTTCCGAAAATACTCCTGAAACCCGGGATAGAGCTTCACGTTCGACGCGTAGTCGAGAAACAAATCGAGCTGAACCTCCTTGTTGCCAGGACGCTCCATCAAAGCGGTATCCAGCGTGTATCCTTCCGGTGCAACCGTCTCCGGATTTGCAGTGCCGTGCGTGTATTGCCAGCGAGTCGTTTCCGGAGTCAGGATGTTCTGCCGGAGCACATCTCTGTTTTCTTCTGTAGGCTCGGACCAATACCTGCGGATCGGTCCCCACGCGTCACCGAGACCTTCTTCATAGGCATTGCCATTCTGCGAAACGATGGCCGTTACCCGTTCCGGATGCCGCATCGCCAGACGCAAGCCGGTGGGAGCACCGTAGTCGAAGATGTAAATTGCGTACCGGTTGAGACCGAGTGCTTCAGTGAAGGACTCGATCGTGCCCGCCAGCGCGTCGAACGAATATTTGTAGCTTCGCTTTGCAGGCACGTCCGTGAATCCAAAACCAGGCAGATCCGGCGCGATCACCCGGTATTCATCTGCGAGGCGAGGGATCAGCTCACGGAACATGAATGATGACGTTGGAAATCCGTGGAGCAGAAGCAGCACCGGAGCTGCTGCATCGCCGGCCTCGCGATAGAAGATTTGGATTCCATCCGCGTCAGCTCTGTGTACCGATGTCACGGGCACTTTGGATTGGGATCTCGCTGCGCTGCTTGCTTGTCCTGACAGGACCGGGCTCATAACAACTCCTTCTCACTCTCGTAGTCTGATTGCGTGGGCGGGATCTGCTGACCGACGTCCCGCCGATACAGCAACGATTGATCGGCACGTTGAATTCCTAAATGCTGAAGGTCTTGCTCGGTTGAAACGGAGCTGTGCGCAACTTCGTTTGCATCGGGCGCGTCTTCACAAAACGTGACGAATGCCGATATGACTACTGCAAACGAGATACCAGAAACATCGCACACCCCTTCGAGCCGGCCGAGAAGCTAAGTTGTTCTTAGCCTTCGGGATCACCCCGCTCTGGAGCGGGAGCTCCCGGCCACGCACTGACAGAGGCGAGACGAATGCCCGACATAGACGGAGGTTCGTCACGAGCTTGGTCGCGGAATACAGCGATATAGAGGATTGATGCAGAGGTAGAAGCGAGGCCTAGACTGCGGACATCCGGCCGTCGGAAGTGCTGGCCTCCCGGGAGGAGGCAGGACGGATGATCCGATGCTTCTGCATCTTGTAAACCAGAGAGGTGCGTTTCATCCCCAGCCGCTGAGCCGCGCCGCTCGGTCCTCCCACGACCCAGTTGCTCAACTCGAGAGCACGGATAATGTGGTCCCGCTCCAGTTCATCAAGGCCGGTCATGGGCGACCTTGATTTGCCCGGAGCACTGAATGGTTCAAGTTCGGAGACAGGGGCGCGCAACACCGAGTGAGGAGAAAGGATCACCGCTCGCTCGATAAAGTTGCGCAGTTCGCGAACGTTTCCCGGCCAACGATACCGCACCAGCGCATCCATCGTTTCGGATGGAATTGAATCGATCTTCTTGTTCATTCTCAGCGCGTAAAGACCCGTGAAGTGATGGACCAGTCTTGGAATATCTTCCGGGCGTTCCCGCAAGGCAGGAACATTGATGGGGAATACCTTCAGCCGATAGTAAAGGTCGTCACGAAACGCTGCCTGCTTCACCATCGCCGGAAGATCACGGTGTGTGGCGGCGATGAGGCGCACGTCCACCTTCCGCGTCCGATTGCTGCCCAGCCTCTCGAACTCCTGCTCCTGCAGAACGCGCAATAACTTTGCCTGAAGCTCCAGAGGAATATCGCCGACTTCATCCAGGAAGAGCGTGCCCTTATTCGCGAGCTCGAAGCGTCCCGTCTTCTGCGCAATGGCGCCGGTGAACGCTCCTCTTTCGTGTCCGAACAGCTCACTCTCGAGGAGTCCCAGCGGGATGGCAGCACAATTCAATTTGACGAAGGCCCGGTCCCGGCGGCCGCTCAGGTTGTGAATGGCGCGTGCAATCAGCTCTTTTCCTGTACCGGTCTCACCCAGAATCAGCACACTCGAATCCGTAGGCGCCACGACGGATACCAGGTTCAAGGCAGTTTTCAACGCGGGGCTGTGTCCGACAATCTCCCCGAACTCCGCACGAACTTCCTCTTCAAGATAGAGCCTTTGTTCCGTCTCTTTATCCCGATCCTTTGTCGCCTTTTCGTACTCCAAGGTGTTTTCAACTGCAATCGCTACCTGACGGGCCACCTGCTCGAGCAGTACGACGTCGTCTTTGTCAAAAGCCTTGTTCGAACGCCTGGAGAGCATAAGAACGCCAACCACGCGATCACGGCCTGCCAGCGGAAGATAGCATCCCACGCTGAGACCTTCCTCGACCACGCGATCGTAAAGAAGCTGGCCCTTAGGATTCCCGTAAATTTCAGGATCTTCGCGGACCTGTTCGAAACTATCGATCCGGATGCTCTTGCCCTTGCGCAATACCTGACCCGAGATCGAACTATTCATCGGCACCAACGATCCCTCGCGAAAGGGTCCTCTCGCGCCGGGATTGTACAAGGTAGTGACGCGTAATTCGCCGCTCTCCAGGTCGGGCAGCAGCAGGGCGGACACGTCACATTGCATGATGCTGAATAGGTTCGTCGAAAGCGCTTCAAATACTTGCCTGAGGTCCAGTCTGGATGTCACGCTGCTGGTGATTTCCAGAAGCAGTCGCAGCCGGTCACGTTCACGTCGCAGCGCTTCTTCATGAATGTGACGCTCAATTGCGATCCCAGCAATATGACTGGCATTCTCAATCAACTGGAGATCGACCTGGGAAGGACTGCGCGTCTCGCGGTAATGAATGGCGAAGGTCCCAAGCACCTTGCCGTCACGCGTAAACAAAGGGCGCGACCACACCGCGCGAATTCCGAAAGGCAAAAGCCGGTCACGATAATGATCCCAGACAGGGTCTTCGAGAATATCGCTTGCGTATACTGGCTGCCTTCGATAAACGGCGGTGCCACAAGATCCACCTTTTGGACCAATAAGCATTGATCCTGCGCCAACAATGAAGCCGGGAAGGCTAGGCGCAGCGGCGCAATGAAGTTTTTTCCCGTTCTCCTCCGGCAGCCAAATAGTGCACAGTGTGCCGTCTCCGCGGGACTCCACTAGCTGCGCAATGATGGTGAGCACCTCATCCAAAGGAGCTCCAGCGAGGATCAGCCGCAGAATGTTGAGCACCGATTCTGAGGAAAAGAGAACGGACTGCTTCTGCGCCTCTCTATTGCTCGACACTGGATGAGTAGGGGGCTGCGTAGCTGACTCCAATAGATCTCCTTTCCTGATGCCACTCCATAAAAGGAGAAGATACCACTGGTCCGAAAGATCTGATTGTAGTGTGAGATTCGATAACAAAAACTGTCAACTTAGCCTTCAACAAGAAAGCTTTACGTTCGTATCTATCCCGCCGGGTCTCTGTGGAGCGATTCGCCAATACACCCATTGAGCGCCAAAAAATCTTCTTCGAGAAAAAGAGTTGCGCCTCGCATGTTTTAGATTACGAGAAGAATGTTTCTGAGGACTACTTCAGAGGATTCGGTCAACGTTGATATTTCAAGCAAGCTTCCCCGCAACCTGACGGACATATTCTTCGAGCTCCGCGCGGCTTTGCTGTGATCCCATCCAGCCTACATATCCATCGGGGCGCACCAGGATCACATCTCCGCCTCCTTCCCCATAAGAGTTCGTGAAATGACCGGAAGCATCGACAAACTGGTCCGCTGTCGATTTGCTCTTCGCTTGTTCTCGCAATATATCGACACACTTCACGCCTGGGAGATCCGCGGCTTCTGCATCCCTATCCTGGGGAAACAATCGTAATAGAGTGAAATGTGGTCCGCGGAAGAAATCGAATAGCCGTACGGTTTCCCCACCAGCATTCAACCCGGGAGCATCCGGTGCACGATCTCCCGAGGAAATCTTCAGCTTGACGTTGCCGGCTGTTTTGCTGAGCGACATCTCCTTATATGTAATTCCAAGCTGGAGCGTCACCGCATCGCGGCGTACATTTTCCTCCACATCTTTCACGATCTGCCGATGCAGTTTTGTGCTGATCCCGAGCACATTCGCGGCAACTGGCATGCGCTCTTCCTCGTAGGTATCCAGAAGCGTATCTGGAGCACCGTTCAGCACGCTCCCGAGCTTCCAGCCAAGGTTGTAAGCATCCTGGATGCCGGTGTTCATGCCTTGTCCACCTGCTGGCGAATGCACATGTGCCGCATCTCCGGCCAAAAAGACACGTCCAATGCGATACCGCGACACCATTCGAACATTTGCCCGGTATAAAGACAGCCAGGGAGCATCCGTCAGCTCGATGTTCATTCCATCAGTACGTTCTTTCACCAACTGCCGATATAACTCCAGCGATGGCTCACGCTCGCCACCCGGCGGTATCTGAGCCTGCAACTGGAACGCGTCAGTCGAAGGAAGGGGACAAAGGGCGAGCCAGCCGTCGGGATGATTCGGCCAAGAGTGCCAGGCCTCGCGATCCAATCCTCGCAAGCGTACGTCCCCGACATACATGCGTTCATCCGTCCAGGTTTCTCCTTCAAAAGGCACATCGAGCAGCTTTCGAGCAGTGCTTTTGCCGCCATCCGCAGCTACCAGGTACAGGCAACGAATACGGATCTCGCCGTCATCGCGCCGCAGAGTCACCGTAACTGTGCTGTTGTCCTGTTCAATGGCGCTCAACTCGGTTGCAAGCTCAACCCTTCCACCGCTTCTCTCCAGAAGGCCACGCAGCGCTTCCTCCACACGCCACTGTGGAGTAATCAGCGGGCTCGCGTAAGGAGTGCTCGGAGTCGGATAGCGCCCCGCATGAATATCTTTTTCGCCGAGAACCTTCGAGCCGTCATAACCGCGAAACGGGATGTGAAACTTCCCGTTTCTTAACACCTGCTCGACGATCCCGAAGTCATCCATCACCTCGAGACTTCGTGGTTGGAGTCCCTTGCCTTTCGATCCAATGAAGTGTTCCAGGGCTTTGTCTACAACACGGAACTGCACACCGCGGCGGGCAAGATCGCACGCGAGTGCAAGTCCAGTTGGTCCCGCGCCAACAATCAAGACCTGAGTGTCAATGCCTGTCATATCACCCTTCGTAAAACTCACGAACGATTATGCCCAAAGTTCGAATTCCCACGTAGGCTGCGAACGAGGTAGATCGCATCACGTCTATCAAAGCACATCTTTTTTCAGATGATTTGAAAATTGTGACCAATAGCAAGTGGGTGATCGACACGGGTTGCAGCGAAGGCGATGAGGACGGGGAGATCCATCCTTCGAACGTGCGGGCAGGTCACAACGAGTGAGGATAGTGAAAAGTCCCCTGTCTCGGGTAATCCTCTCGATCAGTCGAAGTCTTCCCTTACATTAGCTCTGATGGTTGCGCAAAGTTCGTCCTTTGAAGCCGGGGTAATCGTATATGCGCCAACCTCCGCAGGAACAACGAACGTTTCTGCATAATGGACAGCGAACGGGGCAAATCGATTCTCGGGGCTTTCGACGAAAACAGCGGAGCCCTCTACGAGATTCAACACATGCACGGTTCCACAGGTGTCATGCTCAACCCTCTGCCGAAACCAGTGCCGTCTCGTCTCGATGAACTCCGTAGTATGCAAGCCTGTCTGTTCTTCTTTCCACCCGGCTTCTTCCTTAAGCATTGTGGTCTGATTGACCAACTGCTCGTAGACCCATGACGTATCTCTCTGCCACTGAATATTCTTCATCCCGTGGTCAATGTGGATGGGGCGGGGTCTGCCGTCAAGACCAAGACGCCCCCAATCCCAAAGCTTGAAGGTGAAGATGTAAGGCGTAGCGCTGATCTCAAGCACCATGCTGTTTGCACCGGAGCAGTGCAAGGTGCCGGCAGGGATGAGGAAGTGGTCGTGCTTTTTTGCAGGGACGCGATTTGCATACTTCTCTGCCGGAAATATGAAATCACCCTGCTGAGCACGCCGTAGATCTGACTCCATCTCGGCTGGACTCGTGCCGGATTTCGTCCCAAGATAAACGACGGCGTCAGGACCTGCGTCGAGGAGATAGTAGCTTTCGTCCTGAGTGTAGGTCATGCCGAAGTTCGCGCGAATGTACTCCGTAAGCGGATGGACTTGCAGAGAAAGGTTTCCGCCTTCCATCGTGTCGAGCAGGTCGAAGCGGATGGGGAAGTCGTATCCGAAGCGTTTGAAGACGTGTTCCCCCATGAGGTGAGTCGGCTTGAACAAAACGAGATTTTGCGCAGGTGTCTCGAATCGGTGATCACCAAATCCCAGAACGAGACTGTTTTCCTCCGGAACACAGTCGAAACACCACGCGTAGTTCAGCGCATCTTTCGGCAGGTCGAATTTTTCGCGCATCCATTGGCCGCCCCATGGGCCGGGATCGAAGAAAGGGATAAGGCGAAAGGGTTGCCGCACTGTCTGGTCAAGCGCTGAAAAAAACACATTCCGGGCGATCATCTTTGGCGCATTTGATGTGTTTGTATCGAGAACGTAGTCGCACGTGGGAAGCACTTCCTTCTTGAGGCGATCCGCGGCCCGCCAATCCAGAAAGAATGCGCGCTTGTATTTCTCGCCAGCTCGATCGGTGAGGTTATTCAACCCGAGATTTCCCACCAGGTTCTTTCGCTGGCGGAGTTGTATTTCCCATCGCGCCATGTCCGCGTAGATGATGCACGTCGGGTGCGGAACAACAAGTGACGCGCCAGTCCCTACAACGAGGACCCGGCCCGTCGCTTGAAGCAGGCGGCCGGTCAAACCGGCAAGCAACGTTGGATTGAAGAAATCCAGGATGCGAGCCTCGTTCATGCGGCCGAAGACCGGATCATCGGTCAAGTCTTGAGCAAACATCGAGCGCAGCTCGGCTTCACTTCGATAGGCTTCGGAAGCATAGACGACAAGCATGGGCTTCAGCCGATGCTGGAGAGATGTGATGATCTCCAGGTCGAGCGTGCCAGGATAGCACTCAATACAGATAGTGCAGTTGTCACCCCGCGACGCAGACGCGATTGCAGCCGCAATCTGATCCCAGCCGCTGAAACATACGCTGGCTTCGAAGCCAGTTTCAATAAAGGGATGCTTATCGTAGGTCGTTGCCACCATCTTCTCCATGCAGAAATTCACGAAGGATCGGTAACGCTCCGTGCAGGGCCGCATAATTCCCGAGCATTGCGGGAACGATGCTGACGCGACCAGATGGTATCCAGGCGTGTTGATTCACGTAGCTTTCGATGCGTGGAAGGATGCGCTCTGCACGGTTCATAATGCCCCCGCCGAAGATGACTCGTTCGGGACCGTAGGCGTGAACGAGTCCGACCGTCCCGACGCACCAGACGTCAATGCAGTGATCGACGATCTGCTGTGCAATCGCGTCACCGGTGTCCGCATGGAGGAAAAGGTCCTTGAAGCCGATAGATGTGAGTCCCGACAAAGCGCTCCTATCAAACCCGGGCCAGCCGGTGACGATTGCAGGAAGACTCCACGAAGATGCTTCCGCTTCCATGCAACCAATGGCTCCACAGGTGCACTTGCGACCATGAAGCGACACAGGAATGTGGCCGCCGAGATTTCCGCCTTGCAGATGTTTCGTCCGATAGGGAACTCCGCCTACGAGAAGCGCCGAGCCAATTCCTGTACCAAGTGTTAACAGAAGAACGTCCGAAAATCCTTTACCCGCCCCGCAAAAGTGCTCGCCACGCAAAGCAGCGCGGGCATCATTCTCGATGGCGAGAGGCAATCCGAAGCAACTCTCGCACCACCCTTCAAGGTCCAGCGAAGTTGCGTCCGGATATTTATCGTTAACAGATACCACTCGTGCCTGTTTGAAGTCGACGAGACTCGGCAGCGTGAGCGCCAGACCAAGACAATCCGCGGGCTGCAGAGTGCAGGTAGTGAGTAGCTCCAGGATCGTTTTCCTTATCAGAGGAAGCAGAATCTGGAGACCCTGCCTCGAATCGACTGGCACGTCCTTCACTGCAAGCAAATCTCTATCTTTCACAATTCCAACTGAAAAGTGAGTGCCGCCGAGATCACAACCAATCGCAATGGTCATCCATTTACCCTCGACAGCAGGAAGAGCGCAAGCACCAGCAGAGCGATGCCAGCGATATGCAGCTGCAAAGGACGGCGCGTTGAGGTACGCCACTCGCCACTGACCCAACCGAGCACGCTTGCGCAAATCACGATCAGGGACATGAAGACCGGCCAACCTACGATAGGACCCAGGGACCCGAGATAATAGCTGGCGACTCCATAGGCAAGGCTGCTGCCGAACCAGAATACGGACATCAACGCGCAGAACAACCAATAAGAAGACGTGTCTGCCTGTACGAACTTGGCCACAGAGCGCCGTTTGATCAGCAGATAGACACAATAGGCGAGATTCGGGATTGCACCGCCTATGAGCAGCGGCAGCCAGACCGCATTGAGGGACCAATAAGGCTTGGCTCCGTGTCTCGCTGCCACTGTTAGCAATGGGCCGGCGAAGGAAATACCGATGTTCATGAAGCTTGCGCAGAGTCCGCTCACCGAGGCGATGATGAGTCCGGTGCGAAAGGAACCAGTGTGATGCGAGCCAGATGACGTGTCCGCTTCCCGTTCCCTGCGAAAGCCAGCCAGCGCGCAGAAAACCATCCCGCAAGCCACGAAAAACACCCCACCGACAATGAAGCCGCCCACATTGGTGAACAACAAATCTGAGTGAAGGCGAATGAAGGGGAGAAGCGTGCCCACGGCCGCTGATGTTCCGAGAACAATCGAAAAGGTGAGCGCCATGCCAATTCTTTCCACGCTGAGGCCGAAAAGAACCTGGGCAATCCCCCATGCGAATCCATACAAGACAACGCGTTCGACGACGCCGGTCGCGACTTCTTCATAACCGGCGAAGAGCCGCGGTACTGTGAGGTATGCCGCCAGAAAGGGAAATAGAAGCAGAGAAAATACGGACCAGATTGACCAGATGTTTTCCCATGACCACTGGCGCATCCACTTCATCGGCAAAGCGAAGCCCGCGTTGACAATGGCAGCCAGCAGAACGAAGGCTGCTCCCATTTTCAGATCAGGCACGGGGATGTCTCCGAGCGAATTGAGAACTAAGACTCGCAGAGGAAACGCAAAATGTAGAGCAGCCGGCGATATTCATGCGGCGCTATGTTCGCTCGACCCGCAGCGTGACGAGATCCCACCCCGCTACCGGAATATCCCCAGTCAAAGGCCGCAAAGGATCTTCGGCTAGATTGCTGAGGAATGTCTGGCCAACATTCTTTGTCCAGGTGAGACGAGCACTCGCCGCGTCGTCAGAGGCAGCGAAGAGACGCACGATCCATGCCTTGCCGTCATCGCTGGGCTTCAGTTCTGTTAACAAGACGCTCGCGGGTTCGATCTTCAACATCGATGTCGAGATAGACTCGTGCTCGGCGGAAGGCGCGACCAACAGTGGTTGCGACAGTCCTGTAGCGAAGCGGCTGGCCTCGGCGATATCTCCGCTGCCATGGGGACGCAGCGCGTAGCGGAAAGTAACCGGCCCGGACTGATAGGCCAGGTAGTTCGTGCCCCAATGATTGTTCATGACCCACGAATAGAAGGTTTGCGTCGGCTCGATGTGCTGACGCCACACGGCAGGATCTCTTTGTGAGCCAAGCATGGTAGCGGTGATGCCACCAATCTCAACCAGTGGCGCGTCCAGAGTCGCCCAGGTCACTCCAAAGCGTTCGTTGGAGACATCGATCCACCGTCCGACCGGCAGCCAGTTCTTGCATGAGCCAGGCAGTTGATCGATCTCCGGCTCCATCGCTCCGAGAGGGATATCCATGAGCATCTTTCCGTCGGGGACGGAAAACGGGAAGGCGAACTGAACGCTCTCCTTCGAACCGTGTTGAGCAAAGTCGGCTCCCTGGTCGCCCTGTCCCGGATGCGGATTGAGCGGTGCGCGCTCCTTGTCGACGATATTGCTGATCTCGAGAAAGTCCGATTCAGCACACAGGCGGACACGTCGCGTAAGCTGCTTGCAACCAGGTGCCGAAGACTCGATGCGCAGGGAAGCAACCAGCGGTCCGTCTTCTTCGACAGTGATCACAGGCTTGCCGCTGTGACCGAGATGTGCGAAGTCGACTGCGGAGAGAAACAGATATTGGTTCACCGCTCCGTGATCTCGATTGACCAGATTCTCGCGGCTGCCCTCGCGGTAGAGTTCGACGATGTCTCCTGTTTCGGCATCGATGCGCACACTCAGGAGTTTGTTCGCGAGCACTCCATTCTTGATCGTTACCGCGTGACCGGGATGATGCGCCGATCCGGAAGAGATCCTATAGCGGGTTGAGGCCAGGGCTGGGACATTGCTCACGAGAATTGCCAGCTCACCGCTGCTGAGTCTCTGCGAGGGCACAGACTTGCCGTCCGCACTGACGACAGAATCGCCAGTCGCGGAAAACTCGCTGGATAGATAGACGACCTCTGTTCTATTCCATGAAGACGTGTTGTACACATCGATGGAGCCTTGATTCGCTGCGTTGGAAGCAGACAGAGATGCAGCAATCAGAGCCTCGGAGCGGCTCTCAGCTTTGACCGCAAAATCCCGTTTGTAGTCCCACTGCTTTTTCGTAAACGGGTTCTCGGAGTCGGATACGCTGCACCACGCACCCCAGGTGTGCTCGGAATACATCAGCACGTCACGCCATGCGGTGGCGTAGGAGGATTCCATGTAAGTCCTGGGCGAAAGCATCGACGCTAATATTGCCGCTTGTGTAAGACGGTCGGCTGCATTCCTACTCATTGCTGTTTCGAGAGCCGAGGAACCGGCGCCATCTTCCCAATACGGAGTCAGGTCGCCGCGATAAGACGGCAGCTGATGGCCAAACTTCTTTTCGAAAGCGGAGAAGGCTGTGCCGGTCGACGCAATCGAAAAGCGAGGCCACTCGTACTTGGTATTCCAATCGCGAATGAAATCGCTGATCTCGGGATCGGGCGCTGCGTTGTCTCCGTGGCCTGACCAGCGAATGTAGGAGATGTCATAGGGATAGAGAACCTCGTCGAGGCGGTCCTGATATTTGCCCACCCATTCTTCATCGAGCTTCTTGGTGATGTGCGAAAGAGCGTAACCGGTCCACGGTACCCACATCAGAATCTTTTCGCGGCCGGATGGGGCGATCCACCAGAAGGGCCGGTCCTGCCAGGTCTCCATGAACGTACCGATACGGTCGAAGAAGTTGGGCGCTCCAGAGAAATAACGTATGCCTGCCTGCGACATCGCGGTGACCGTCCCCCATGAGTATCCGGGCACATCGCTCATCATCGCGGAATCTATTTTGATCCCGCACTCTTTGCCGAGCTGGGTTCCGTACTTGAAGAGGCGCAACAATTCCTCAGGGCGGCAAAGGCCGGTGAGCTCGTTCGCATAGGATCCTTGCGGCGAAATCTGGCCACTGCGAATGGCTTCGATCAGAGCCTTCTTTTCAGCAGCCGAACGGCGCTGCATGAAGAAATCACAGCCCCACAACACTTCGAGGTTCCAGACGAAGCGCGAGCCTTCGGGATAGCTCGCAGTCTTCTTCGCGAGCTCCATGGCAAGGGTAATGTTCTGCATCTGCTTCTCTTCCACCGCTGCCTGCAGATCGGTATAGCCGAGATCGTGATGCGAGTGGGGCAGAACATAAACCAGCACCTTCCGGGCGGGTTTCGCCACCACTGTCTCAGTGAGCGCAATCCCTTTATTCTCGACGGAGATCAGCAATGACCTGGTCTGCTGCGACGGCTCGAAATAGACCTCAAAGGGAGTGGCCGGGCTCGCGATGCTTCTGCGATCGACCTCAACGCCATCGATCTTGGTCACGACTTCTCCCTGCATCCCGGATCGAGGAGAAATCATCAACGCCTGCATGAGATTGCCATTCTTGCGGACCAATGCCCGGATTGGCGTGGCCAGGCTCTCCGCTGCAACTGATGAAATGGATGAGGACGCTTGCGGCCATGCACCTTTGGGATAAAGCAGCCCACCCGTCAAAACTCCAAATTGTTTGAGAAGCTGTCGTCTCTCCAAAATAAACGGCCTTTCTCTTGAGTCGGTGATAAGCCGATCCGTTCGCAGCTGTTCCTGGATGGCTATTGCAAACGTTTGTAACGCCACATTTGTAGCACTTGAAAGCCAGGACGGTCAAAGAAATGTTGAGCTGTGGTTGGGCGGCGGGGCTAGAGCAGGGCGGTAGCGGTGATCCCGCCGTTCTCCTGCGAATTGAATGCTTCGAGATTGCTCTTCATTACGAGCAAGGGTTCAAGAGAAACACGCTGGGGAGGCAATGCCGCGTTTACGAGGTAGTCGCAGAGAAGCCGGGTAGCGATGCGACCATGGCTGTAGGGCCGCTCGAAGATGGCGGCGCTTACTTCACCGGAGCGGATGAGCGGGATCGACTCCGGGAAGACATTCGTGGCCACGATTGCCAGTTTTCCGAGCATGCCGGCAGCCTTGACCGCGTTGAGAACGGGAAGCCCATTGCCTGTTCCGATATAAAGACCGCCCAGAGTCTTGTGGCGCTTAAGAAAAGCCAGGGTCGCGTTGTAGGCTTCTTTTTCCGACTCATGGTTTTCGATCGGCGCGTAAACGTTGCATTCGGGGCTAACGGATTTCACCGCAGTTTTGAAAGCAACCGCCTTTTGCGCGTGATCGGTGATCATCAGGTCGCCAGTAGCAATCGCAATCGATCTTCGGTCAGCAGGAAGGCATCGGCTCAAAACTTCTCCAGCCAGAGAGCCGCAGGAGTGAGCATTCACCGCCACGGTTGTCAGCTTCGCGTAGGCCGGTGCGTCGGTCAGCAGGCAAACTACGGGGACTTTCAGCTTCGCGGCCTTGGCGAAGCTGCGCTTGAGGTGCGGCAGGTCTCCCGGAACCAGAACAACTCCGGAGACATCTTCTTTCAAGGCTCTCTCGAACGCCTCCACTTCGCCTTCGCCCAAACGCGAAAAGGTGAAGGGAACTACTTCAAGACCCATCGCCAGGAAAGGACGCGCCTCGTCCTGAATGCCTTGCCGAACCTGTGAATAGACGGACAGGATCTCCTGCGGCGTGACCACCCCAATGCGCAACCTGCGATTGGCAACCAGGTGACGGGCGGTGAGATTTGGGACGTAGCCCAGCTCTTCCGCAGTTTTGAGAACAAGCTTTGTCGTCTCTCGATTGTGCCCAGGATGCCCCTGCAAGGCGCGGCTAACCGTTGAAATCGACAGGCCCAGCTTTCTCGCGATGCTAGACTGCGTGATCCTGGGTTTGTCTGTCATCCTCAAATCCTATCGGAATGCGTTCCACTTTATTGAATGCTGGGCGCGTAGAAGGGATAACATTGGAAAAACCAAAAGCCTTCCCCGTTTATTCTTTTCGAGGCCCGATGAACCAAGCTAAGAAGTTGATTGCGGTTGCCCTTTGCTGCGGCAGTGCTGTTTCCCCGACTTATTTCGCGCTCGCTCAAGCTCGCTCCCAGGACGAAGTCCTCATCGCTCATCGAAATGCGATCGAGAAGGAGCTGGAGTCGATTGCCATTATTGAGCGTAAGGTCATGGTGCCGATGCGAGACGGCAAGCGCATGCAGGCGGATATTTACCGGCCCAAGGATGAGTCGAAGAGATATCCGATCATCTTTGTCCGCACCCCTTACAACTTCAATTATTGGGATATTGAGCTGGGCGCTCCTCGCGATCTATCGACCGAACTCGCAGCGGTGAAGCACGGCTATGCCTATGTGGAGATGAATGAGCGGGGGCGCTTTTTCTCCGAGGGAGACTACGACATTCTGGGCCCACCCCTCACCGACTCGGACGATGAATTCAACTGGATGAGTACGCAGCCTTGGACAACGGGGAAGGTTGGGCTGATTGGCTGTTCGTCGACCGCGGAATGGCAGATCAATGTTGCATCGAGGGGCAATAAGGCGCTGACGACATTCATCCCTGAGAGCTTCGGCGACGGCATCGGCCGTGTCGGGCCCTATTACGAGCAGGGCAACTGGTTTCGCGGAGGCGCCATGCAGATGCGCTTCTCGCGCTGGCTCTACTCCTCCGGCATTCTCACCTCCGATGGCCGGCCCGGCTTCCCGCCGGGCATGTCCCAGCAGGCACTTGTGGCCGCTGCCAAAACCTACGATCTTGCCCAGAAGCCTCCAGTCATTGACTGGGACAAAGCCTACCTTCATCTGCCGACAAAAGATATTCTCATCGCCGCTGGCGCGCCGCACAGCATCTACGACTCGCCAACCCCCAGTGGTCAAAAGAGCATGGCGGAGCGAACGCCCAATGATCCGTCGTGGTATGTGGGCGGCCTCTGGAATGACAGCATGAAGATCAATATCCCGGGCCTCTGGCTCATGACCTGGTACGACAACAGCGTAGCGCCCAACCTCGCTGCGTATAACTACGTTCGCAAGACGGCTAGCCCGGCCGTAGCCGACCAGCAGTACGCGGTCATCGCACCGGTTCCCCACTGCAGCTACAAACGGGCCGAAGAGCACACCATTGTGGGGGCACGCGACTTGGGCGATGCTCGATTGGACTACGATGGGCTCACGTACGCATGGTTCGACTACTTCCTGAAGGGCGAGGCCACCGGTCTTTTAGCCAAGACGCCCAAGGTTCGCTACTACACAATGGGACTGAACAAGTGGCAGTCCTCCGATACCTGGCCGCCCAAGGGAGCAAAACCGGTCACCTACTTCTTCGCGAGTAGCGGTCGCGCCAATTCGCTTGCCGGCGATGGTGCGCTTCTGACTGCCGCGCCCGGCAAAGACAGTGCGGACCAATTTGTCTACGACCCTATGAATCCCGTGCCCACCCCGGGCGGCTCGTCCTATAACGCAGGTGCCGATCATCACGCCGGAGCCTTCGATCAGCGCGGCCTGGAGATGCGCGACGATATTCTCGTCTACACTACCGAGCCGCTGGCCAAGGGAATTGAGGTGAGCGGCCCCGTAGATGTGACTCTCTATGTATCGAGCGACGCCAGAGACACCGACTTCACGGTCAAGCTTGTCGATGTGCAGCCCGATGGCACCGCCTGGAATATCGACGACAATATCCAGCGCGTGCGCTATCGCGAGGGATACGACAAACCTCCAGTATGGATGGAAAAGGGCAAGGTGTATCAGGTCACCCTCCAGCCCATGGAGACGAGCAGCTACTTTGCTGCGGGTGATCGGCTGCGCATCGAGATCTCAAGCAGCAACTTTCCGCTCTACGACCGCAACCTGAACACCGGGGGGAACAACTTCGATGAAACGCAGAGCGTTGTGGCGCACAATCAGGTGCACCATTCGTCGACGTATCCGTCCAGCATCACGCTGAGCGTCGTCGAGCACTGACGCTCGTAGTGCATTCTTGAAAATCGGCTTTAGCAAAAGGGATAACGGGCGCACTTATCATTCGGTGCACGTTGTGGAGTTCGGGCGGATAAAATAAATCCCGGATGCCTGATCCTCTCGCTCGTCCGTCGGCGGTTACCCGGGAAATGATTCTGGAAGCTCTGCAGCATCACCAGGCTGGCCGTCTTTTCCAGGCCGAGCAAATCTATCTCGAAATTCTCGAACGAGAGCCGCAGCATGCCGACGCTCTCCATTTGCTCGGAATGATCGCGCATCAGCGCGGACGACATGATGCGGCTGTCGAGCTGATCCGCAAGGCGATTGCGATCCACAAGAACGCAGCCTCCTATCACGCCAATCTGGGCAACGTACTGCAGGCGCAGGACAATCTTGATGAAGCGGTTGCGAGTTACCGCACCGCTCTGGCCCTCAAGCCGGACTTGCCTGAGGTCCACTTGAATCTCGGAAATGTTCTTCAGGCGCAGGGTGATGTGGATGCCGCTCTGACTGCCTATCGGCGCGCACTGGCTCTCCAGCCCGAACTGGCCGAGGCGCAGGTGGCGGAGTCGATGGCTCTCCTGATGCAAGGTCACTTCGATCTCGGCTGGCAAAACCACGAGCGGCGTTGGTCAACCAGAGAATACGACACGCCGATGCGCGCCTATCCCTGGCCTTTATGGAAGGGTGAGCATCTCGCATCCGGACGTCTGCTGATATGGGGTGAGCAGGGCATTGGCGATGAAATCATGTTCGCGGGACTTATCCCGGATGCTATGCGCTCCGCCAAGCAAGTAGTGCTGGATTGTGATGCGCGCCTCAAGCCCATCTTCGCTCGATCCTTTCCAGGTGTCGGCGTGATCTCCGGCGACGATCCCGAACAACTCGCTGACCGGGACATTGCTGCCCACCTGCCCAGTGGAAGTCTGCCCGGCATTTTTCGCGCGAGCCGCGCGGCATTTGCGGCTACTGCGTCGCCTTACCTTGTTGCCGAACCTGCTGAGCGGCAAAACTTTCGCGAACGTTACTCAGATGGACGGCGGCTTGTTGGACTAGCCTGGCATACAAAAAATCAGAAAACGGGCCGGAGGCGTTCCATCGAGCTTCCCTTGCTCGCCCCTCTGTTTGCACGACCAGACATACGATGGATCAGCCTGCAGTATGGGGATCACGACGCATTGGAGCAGCAGGCTGAAGCGGCTAGCGCGCCGCTGTTTGTCGACCGCTCGGTCGATCAGCTCGCAGATATGGATCGCTTCGCGGCACAGGTTGCGGCGATGGATCTTGTCATCACCATCGACAATTCCACGGCTCATCTTGCCGGAGCGCTTAGCGTTCCAACCTGGCTCCTATTGCCATTTGCGTCCAATTGGCGATGGCTGAAAGGCTGCGAAGATAGCCCGTGGTATCCGACCATACGCATCTTCCGGCAACCCAGTCTGGGTGACTGGGTATCGGTGATACAAGGAGTGCAGAAGGCTTTATCGGCCACGCCCGATCATCAAAGGATTTGAGATGCTAAGCGTTTACGCAAACCGTGAGCTCCTCAACTTCAACGACTCAAGATCAGTTTGCGGCGGGTTCAAGACTCGAGTCCGCGAGATCGTCTGCGGATGAGTTCACCTGCTGCAGCCGGTATCCGTCGCGGGTTCGTACGTGGTATTTCTGCAGGTCTTTGCCTACCAGCTTCACGGTGATGGTGCGCCAGCCGCGATTGGCGTTCGGTTGCGGATAGTAACTGAGTGAGTAGAGGTGCGCCAGGTCATCCCGGATTGACTCGAAGGCCTTCTCTTCGTCTCTCCAGCTTTTGGCGAAATATGCCTTCCCGCCGGTTGCCTTGCTCATGCGCTCGAAGACAGCGGTGGAGATCGGCTCCAGCTCTGCTTCCCGAGTGCTCACCATGTAGATCACCGTTCCGGTGGACTGAGCCAGCTCGGCTACATCTTCCGGAGGAACCAAGCTGGCATTGTCCGGCCCGTTCGAGAAGACCACGATCACCTTTCGACCGTTGATGCGTGCGGCGTCTTTTACCGTCAACAACAGGCAGTTGTAGAGCGCGGCATCATCTCCTGCGACTGTGCTTCGTACGCCGCGCAGAACCTGGGTGCGATCGGAGGTCAATGGTGCAGCGCGGGAGAGGTTGCGGCTGTAGGAGTAGAAGGCTACCTTGCCGACGCCCTGCAAGGAGCGGATAAAACCTGCAATGGCATCCTGAGCGAAGACAAACCCGCGATACATATAGTTGCTGGTGTCGAACAGGATGTAGACATTCGCGTCGGTGAATACAGGAGGCGGAGCCGGGCTGTTGTCGGCTGTGGTTGGCAAATTCGTGGCCGGAACCGCTTCACTTGTGCTCAGCGTCTGCGGCGTTCCACTATTTCCGTCCACGGTGCGAGGCCGTTCGTTGCCTGCTTCGAAGGTTGCGATCTTCTCCGGGATCTTGTCCTCACTGATCGCAAAATCTTCAGGACGCAGGCCGGTGATGTAGTTCCCTTCGCGATCGGTGACGGCCACGTTAAGCTGCACCAGGTTCACATTCACACGAATGCGGGTTTGGTCATCCTGGGCCGGAGTTGGAGCTGCGGTACACAGGAGGAGACCAACAGATAACGAACAGCCGAGAAGATATTTCTTTGGCATGGTTCCTCCTTGTTACTGCGTTTCACCGCGCCTCAGTGGCGGGCGGCGGTTTCTGCCGTTGCCGGTGGGACGTTTTTACTGCGCAAAAATTCATCGCCAGCCCTGTGCATGGCGCGCGTCACCGCAGGCCAGTCTTCTGAATCGGTGGCGAAAATCTTCGAAATCATTAATCGTGTCAGCTGAGGAGAGATGACGTTCAGCATCTCGGGCGATTCTTTCTGCTCGTCCGCGAGGCGTGCCCAGTACAAGTTGCTGGAATCCCATGATTCCCCTAACAACCGGTTTGAATACCCGGCAAAAGGCGGAAGCGGCTTCATGCTCATCAGATCGCGGCCGTAAGTTTGCGCCAGTGTTGGGTGCGGTGTGCCGAAGTCCCTTGAAATATTTTCGAGGCCGGCATCGGCCGGGTAATCGCGGCAGAGCTTGTCCAGCTCCCGGCTATTCGGTCCCCAGGAAGCATTCTCCTGCGGAAAACGCTGGCGGAACTCAACCATGAGAAAGAAGCTGTCTGACGGTGTAAGACGCGTAATCACGTCGTCCATGTCTTTCGGTTGCCGGGCTACTTCTACTTCCTCCAAGGCCTGCGGAGACATACGATCGGAAAGGATGCCGACGACCTTGGTTCGCAACTGTTGGTTTCCCACAGAGGCGGCCAGAAGCTCTTCGCCCGACCTTTGATAGAGAGCAACGGCATGCAGTTCTCGCGGGCTGATGTTCCACCACCGCGATAGCGTGGCGTTGGCCAGAAGACTGGGTACTAATTCTTCCCAGATCAAGGCCTGCACATTTTCCGGCGCAATGAAATTCTGTTCCGTCGCCGCGAGCACATAAGGGAGGTCGGCCAGCGATCCAACCAGATAGGCGCCGCCGCCCGCCGATGCGCCGGCGCCGAATAACATGGGAGCCTGCCAGACGTGATCCACGCCGATAACCGTTTCCGCCGCAAAATCGTGCGAGCGTACGAAGAGAGGATTGATGTGGAGGATCTGCGAGCCGGGCGGCTCATAGTAGGCATAGTTCAGGCCGACCAGAGTGTCCCGCAGGAATGAGGATAGCTCTCCGCGCGCAGCCTCAATCTTCGCCGGTGGACCGGGCTGCTCCATCATCTTTACCAGGTCGATGTGGATCTGCGCTTCGGTATGGTGCTGGCTGAAAACTCCGGGAGCCCATTCGCCCTTCTCGCTCTGAGTAAAGATGGGGCGGGGCATTTCAAATTCCCGCAGATCGCCTGCCAACGACCGAAGCCTGTCGCTGGGGTGGGCTCCGTGCGCGACGGCTTTCATTCCGTCGTTCAGCTCCTCGAGCGTGTCGATAGAGGTCAGGCGTTGATCGTCGATGACAGATCGTATACGGCGGGCAATCAGCGATCGTGCCCTTTTGCCTTCGACGCCTTCCTGGCGAGGTCCGGCCAGCAGGGCAATGATTTCGTCCTGCGAATAGCTGGTCTTACCGGTCGCGGCAAGAATAAGCTCGCCCACAGACTGCACACCCGCATCGAACAGCTGCGGTGATGAGCTGATCTTGTCAAAGGGGTCTATGATCTTTTGCCACGAGGAATCGAGCTGATCTTTGGGAATTTCTCCCTGACGGGCCATGATCTGCCACAGCCCCAGATTCGCCTGAAAGATTCCCAAAGCATTTCCGCGCAATTCCAGGCTGGAGATTCGGTCGACAGATTCGGCCGTATCGATGAACCGCGTGATGGAGGCAGCGCTTAGCTCTGGGAACTCGGAAAAGATTGGATACCAGCTGCTGTATTGCTCATACTTGTGCGCCATCAGGAGCAGCGTTTCCGGTGGCAAGCTTTTCTGGGGCCGGCGCGCGTTGTCCATGGCGCTGAGGCAAATGTAAACCTGCAGCGGGCTGTGGTCGGCATCAAGCCGCGCATAGGAAACCATCTCCTCCAGAACCTGCTCGGGATGGTTCAAGTGCCGCGCGTGCTTGCCTACAATCTCCTTCCAGAGATCGACGCCTCCGGGGATCACCGGTTCACCGTTCGATTGCCATTGCTGACGGCTGAGGAGAATCAGGAGCCCGGACGCCTTGCGAAACGATGCCCCCGCCGCGTAGGTGTTGGGAATGGAATCGCCGCGGAAGGCTTCATAAAGATGCCTGAGCCGCGAGCCCTGAACGAGGCGCGCCTGCTGTTTTTGGCCCACACGGGCCAGAGTATCGAAATACAGCGCCAGCCAGCCCCGGTCTTGCGACACTAATTTCGTAACGAAATCGCCCGGCGATCCCGGGCTTGCCCCCACCAGGTCGGTCCAGGCTGACTCTGCTGACTTCCCGCCCGGCACCAGTACTTTTCGGGAGCGAATACAGATCTGCGATCCATAGAAGTCTAAAACGCCGGCATAAGGCAGCAAATTCCACAATCCGACCGATCGCTGCAAGACGACCCTGGTTTCGGGATCCATCTTTGAGAACGCCCAGTAAAGGCGGGCCACATGCGGGTCGTGTAGCACGGTGTCGAGCACGTCATCGTTCGCAGGCCGCCGCCATGGGCTTAAGCTGCTCCAGTCGTTCCGCTTAAGCAGAAGCGGAACCCGCGAAGGCACATAGGAATAGGTGAACGGCGTGTCGTTGAGCAGCGCCTCTTCAAGCCGGGTGAGCGGGAAGCCGGAGTCGATGGTGAGAAAGGCGCTTTCCGGATTGAGTGTGACCAGCGAAGCGTCCTTCTCTCCGCAACCGTTGCGCAGGCGATAGCCGAGCGCCTGGAGCAACGGTCCGGCATCCGCGCAGTGCATGACCCGGATTTCACCGGATGGTCCGGCAAGCGCCTGGAGAGCTCTCGCCTGGCGAACATATCGTTGCAGCAGGAGCAGAAATTCCGTGTCCCGTCCGTGCTGATAGCCTTCGGTGTATGCGTTGCGGGCCACTTCCGGCAGGACCTCGTCCAGGGGGAGCTCCTGGCTGATACCAGCCATGCGCAGGAAGGATCGCAGCGGTCCCGGAATGAGGACCTGATTTGCCGCAGAGGTGGAGGCGGATTGCACCGGCGGTGGCGCTTCCGGCTCATCCTGCTGATTTTGTTGATCCTGTCCGAGCGCAAGCACAGGGCTGGAGAAAAGCAGAAACAGGGATGCTGCTGCGAGGAAAGCTGGCGGATTGAGAGGAAACCTCATGCGCGGACCCCTCTTTACGAACTGCGAGATCTACAGTCACCGCACCCATCACGACTCGCGCCGCATCGAGCCGAAACTGGCCGATACAGCCCGAACATCGACGACTCGGACCTGGACTCGACGGTATCGCCCCAAACGGGTCACATTCCGCTTTCCAAAAGGCAGGTCTTTATTTCGTGATGTGCGAGCGCAACAACCTTATACCATTTGCCTGTAATCCGCATGCACTCTTCGTTGCGCCGAACGATTTTGTTGAACTCTTAGGTTTGGCCCAATCAACATTCGGCTTCACTCCTTTCCCGTAAACGCCGCCAAATCAGGTTGATTGTCGTTCAAGGCAAAGAGTGCGGATTCGATCCCGGACCGACTAGCGGACCCTATGCCCTGCGAGCCGATCCATCTCCGACCCGGCCAGCAGGAATGCTCCCACCCCGTATACGTAGCTTGATGACGGCTTGAATTCGCCGGGGGCGCCACCGATAGGCTGGATGCACCCCAGCCGTCCGTCGACATAAATATGGGATACCAGCCCTGTCCACCCTTTCTTTACGACGGGCAGGTACTTTGCGCGATCGAGCAGTCCGTGATCGATCCCCCACGCTATGGAGTAAACGAAGAATGCCGATCCCGAGACTTCGGGCAGGGGATAGGCGTCGGCATTCAGCAGTCCTGAATGCCATAACCCGTCCGTTCCCTGGAGCGCGGCTATATGTTCAGCCATTTGTCGATACTGCTCGATGTATTTTTTCCGGGAAGGATAGTCGTCAGGCATAACTTCCAGCACACGGGCCAATCCCGCCATTACCCATCCATTGCCGCGAGACCAGAACAGCTTTTTGCCGTTCGCCTCCTGCTTATGCAGATAACTCGCATCGCGGAAATACAGATGTTCCTGCGGATCGTAGAGCAGGCCCGAAGTTATCCACCACTCGTGATCCATGTAATCGAGATACTTTTTGTCTCCGGTTGCTTTATATAGCCGAGCCCACACGGGAGGCGCCATAAAGAGTGCGTCGCACCACCACCACACGGGTTTCCCGGGATCGTCGGGAGTTTTCATCAGCGCGTCGAACTGCTCCCGCGTCGCAGCGATCATCTTTGGATCGTGATGATCCTGGTACAGCCCCAGATAGGTTTGTCCGATGGCCTGATCGTCCGCATGAATGAGCCGCGGTCCCAGCTTCCAATCGAATTTCTCGCCTACCTGCATCATCGCGTCTTCATATCGCGGTTCCGGCAGCGTCTTTGCTGCGGCCATGAATCCGGCGTAGAGGGCCGCGAAGGTCCAGTCCTGGCTGAAATAAGGCTGCGACCGTTCCAGTTCCCAGTCGCCTACTTTGCGTATTGCGGCTTGAATGGCCTTGGGTTTGAACGCGGGCGACATGTTGGCCAGAGGCGGTGGATTATCCAGAGAATCGCCGACTCCATTCTGTGAGCGCGACTGCGCCGCCAGCGGAATTTGAGAGCTCAGAACGGAGAACAATCCGAAGAAAAGGCAAGAAACGACGGCCGGGACTGGAAGTTTTTTATGCATGCACTATCCTCAATCAAGAGACAAGCCATAGTAATGTGCGTCCAGTTTCTATGGAAACCCGTCATCCCATATAGCGGGACATCACTGCACAAATGCCGAGACACTTGAACATCCATTCTGATAAACAGAAATCGCAGGCATCGCTCGCGGCCTATCGGCGACAACTCTAATGACAGACCATCTTCGCTCTCGCCTCTCACCGCTTGGCAGCTCGATCAGATGCTCAGGACTTCTGCTTCTGTGCCTGGTATTCGCGTCTGCAGCGCGCTCACAGCAGCTTCCATGGTCGCAGCGCGTGGCGAAGTCGGCTATGGCGCGCTGGCCCGCAGGGCGATTTGTCGCGCCGGGGACCAGATGGACCTGGAACTATGAGCTGGCAACGCTGCTGAATGGCATGAGCAGCGAATGGTACGACACTGCGGACGGCGTCTATTTCCGATACATCAAGGACTCGGTGGATCAGCTTGTGTCCGCCGATGGTTCGATTCCGACCTACGATCCGGATGCGAACTCGCTCGACAATATTGCAATGGGCCGCCAGCTGCTGCTGCTCTATCGCGTGACCGGGAACGCCAAATATTACAAAGCGGCCACACTCATCCGGAAGCAGCTCTCCACGCAGCCGCGCACGGAGTCAGGCGGTTTCTGGCATAAGCAGATTTATCCCGACCAGATGTGGCTGGATGGCCTCTATATGGCCGAGCCGTTTTATGCCGAATATGCGTCGGTGTTCCATGAGCAGCAGGATTTCGCGGATATCACCCGTCAGTTCTTGCTGATTGAAACCCATGCGCGGTCGTCGAAAACCGGCCTTCTTTACCACGCGTGGGACGAAGCGCGGAAGCAGGCGTGGGCCGACAAAAGCACAGGCACTTCACAGATTTTCTGGGCGCGCGGTATGGCCTGGTACATGATGGCGCTGGTCGATACCCTGCCATACTATCCCGAGGGCGATCCAGGCCGGACAGCCTTGCTCGAGATTCTGAATCGCACTGTGGCCGCCCTTGTCCGTTATCAGGATGAACAGACGGGTCTCTGGTATGAGGTCCTTGATCAGCGCGGAAAGAAGGGAAATTATTTCGAATCCTCCGCGGCATGCATGTTCACCTATGCGCTGCAGAAGGGCGCGCGGCTTGGATATCTGCCGGAAAAATATTCGAACAATGCGGCTCGTGCCTGGAAGGGGATTCTGAGTCATTTTATTCAGACCGGCGCCGATGGTTCTGTGACCATCACGGGCACGGTGAAGGGAATCGGATTAGGCGGTGATCCTTACCGCGACGGAAGCTACAACTATTACGTAACCGCGCCTGTGGTGAACAACGATCCAAAGGGTGTTGGCGCTTTTCTGCTGGCTGCAACAGAGATGGAGCACGCTTCCGAGGCGACTCTCGGACGCGGTGAGGTCGTGATGCTCGATGCGTGGTTCAACAGCCAACAAAAGCAGAATGCCGCGGGGCAGCAGGATTATTTTCACTACAAGTGGGACGACCTGGCCGACAGCGGCTTTTCGATCTTCGGACATATATTCTCGACTTACGGAGCAAGCCTCGACACGCTCTACTCGTCACCCACGGCAGAGAAGCTGAAGCGTGCGCAGTACTACATCATCGTCTCGCCCGATATTCCAGTGAAAAATCCCAATCTGCATTACGCTACGCCGCAGGATGGCGATGAGGTGGCAGCATGGGTGAAGCAGGGTGGAGTTCTCATTCTCATGGAGAACGATCCCGCCAATGCTGATATCGATCATCTGGATTCGATCTCCGACCACTTCGGCATCCACTTCAATGACCTGCTCAGTCATCATGTGGTCGGCAATGACTTTGCAGCGGGCCTGATACCTGTCGCGGCAGGCGACGCGTTCTTCCGCACTCCGCATACCCTCTACATGAAAGACACATGCACAATTTCTCTGCACGGGCCTGCTGTTTCTCTGCTCGAAGACAAAGGCGGCATTGTGATGGCCACGGCAAAATACGGCAAAGGCATGGTCTTCGCCGTCGTCGATCCATGGCTCTACAACGAGTACACAGATGGCCGCAAACGGCCGCCCGAACAGGATAACTACGCAGCCGGAAGAGAACTGGTGCGCTGGCTGCTGGACCGGAAGCCATCCGGGAAATGAACCTATGACTGTGACGAATGAAAAGTGCGGAAGGAAAAGCATGGAAACCTATTTTGTGGCCGACCCTGTTCGATATCCCGGCATGACAACCGCAGAGGTACGCAAGGCGTTTCTCATCGAATCGCTCTGCGAGCCCGGTGCGCTCCGTCTCGCCTACATCGACCTCGATCGAGCAGTTGCCGGCATGGCCTCTCCGCTTGCAAAGCCGATTGTTTTGCCCGCCGATGAGGCGCTTCGCGCGCAATACTTTACCGAACGCCGCGAGCTCGGAGTTTTGAATATTGGCGGTCCTGGCAGCGTCGAGGTCGATGGAGTCACGCATACTTTGGGTAATCTCGATTGCCTGTACATCGGGCGCGGGGCACGCGATATTTCATTTCAGTCCAGCAATTCCGAAACGCCTGCAGTCTTCTACCTTCTGAGTTACCCCGCGCACGCCAGCTATCCGACCACGCTGATCCGCAAGAGCGACGCCGATCCCGTAGAACTCGGCAGCCTTGAAGCCTGCAACCGCCGCACCATCTACAAGTACATTCATCTCGGTGGGGCAAGGAGCTGCCAACTGGTCATGGGCGTGACGCACCTGCACTCCGGAAGCGCCTGGAATACCATGCCGGCGCATACCCACTTGCGCCGCTCTGAGATCTATATGTACTTCAATCTTGCCAGCGATGCGCGCGTATTCCATCTCATGGGACCGCCAGAAGAGACACGCCATATTGTGATGAAAGACCGCGAAGTTGTGGTTTCTCCGGGCTGGTCGATTCATGCCGGAGTCGGCACGCAGGCCTACAGCTTCTGCTGGGGGATGGGCGGCGAAAATCAGGACTACGCCGACATGGATCCGGCGCCCTTGCAAATCCTGCGTTAAGTCGCTCACTCTGAGGAGAGCATATGAAAGTGGTTCCAGTTCTCGCGGCAATCCTGTTGGCCGTCCCTACGTTTGCCCAGGCTCCAGTTCACGCGGAAGTGTTTTCGGGGAAGGATGTTACCAGCCAGCTCGCGACCCTCCTGGATGCTGCCAAAGGTCACGGCAGCAGTGGAGCTACCCTCGGCGACTATAAGTCGCACGCGATCAAGCTCTCCGTTCGAACCGCGAGCGGTGGAGCGGAAGTGCATGGGCATTTCGACGATATTCTTTTTGTGACGGGGGGAAGCGCCAAATTGATCACTGGCGGAACCATTGTTGATTCAAAGACCGGAGCGGACGGAGAAATCAAAGGCAGCCGCATTGACGATGGGGCTGCGCAGACCATCGCAAAGGGCGACGTCATTCACATTCCTGCCGGCACGCCGCACCAGTTGATTCTTGCTCCTGAAGAAACATTCAGCGCCATTGTGATCAAGGTGCGGGAATAACTCCCGCGGCGGTGGCTTGAAGAAGTTCGCAACAATCCTGTACCGCATTGCGGTATTTCTTTCCTCTCAAATAGCGGCGTGAGTAATTTTCTTGATTCTCTGGCAAAGGCGAAGTTCACGCTAGACGAATTCTGTCCTTGCTGCGAAAAAGGGGACTGTAGAAACGGCGCAGTCAAAGTTAGCTATGGTAAGCTTCGCTTGATGAAGCGCGCTGTCAAACGCCCCAAGAAGCCGGCCTACAAGGTGCAGGTGCTGGATCGCGCCATCAACATCCTCGAGTTCATCGGCCGTCAGAATAACGGGGAGGCCGGCCTTCCTGAGCTGTCTGCGGCTATGAAGCTTCACAAGACTACGGCGCATCGCATTGCGCATGTGCTTGAAAGCCATGGCCTGCTGCGACGCGGGCTGGATTCGAATCGCTATCGACTGGGTCTTCACTTATACGATCTGGGATGCCAGGCGCTCGATCACGTCAACATACGAGATGAGGCGCGTCCGCTGATGACGCAGGTGGCCTATGAAGTGGGCGAAACGGTGCATCTTGCTCTGCTCGACCATGCCGAGGTTTTATATATCGAGCGTGTTGAAGCACAGAGATCGCTCACCATGGGCTCGAAGCTTGGCGCCCGCAATCCCGTCTACTGTACGGCTCTGGGTAAAGCAATTCTGGCGCACTCTGCCGAGCCTGAAGTTGATCGCATCCTGGCTGGCGCGCGCATGGAGGCCAGAACGCGAAACACCATCACCAATGTGCTGGGCCTGAAGCGCGAGCTCAAGCGTGTTCGCGGTCGCGGCTATGCTATTGACGATGAAGAGATCGAAGAAGGCATCCGCTGTATTGCTGCGCCCATCCTGGATGCGGGCGGCCACGCTGTAGCTGCTATCAGCATCTCGGGTCCATCTTCGCGCATTACTCCCGATCGCTATGAGCAGATTGGGGAAACCATGCTCAAAACTGCGCGGGAGCTTTCGATTCGCACCGGGCATCAGATGGTTCTCGCGCAACCTGCCAAAACCAAGCGCTGACAAGACAGTAGGCCACGCCTCTTCCTTTCCAATTCTCTCTTCAAAAAATCATTTAGAACACGTCCGGTAAACGTTTCGACACTGAATCATTTCATGTGTGAGCGAATGTCCCGCATAGCGGAACGAGTAAGCACAATCTGCTTGACACTCGTAATCGCCGGTTTGAAGAATACGGGACTGGATGCTGAAGGAGAGAGCACAGTGAAAACTAAGACCACGCAGTCGAGTTATTTTGGGGGCAATGCCAAAAGATTGCAGCGTATCTTCGCCACAATTTTCGCAACGGGATTATTCGTCCTGATCTCTGCGGCAAGTTCTTACACGCAACAGATCACCGGATCAATCCGAGGAACGGTCAAAGACGGGCAGGGCGCGCTCATCGCCAATGCAACGGTGACCGCAACGAATGTCGAGACGGGATTGTTCCGTTCGATTGCAACCGACAGTCAGGGTGGATACCTCATCGAATACCTTCCCGTTGGCAGTTACAACGTCGAAGTGAATGCGCACGGCTTCAAGAAGTTCGTGCAGAAAAACCTGACGTTGACTGTAGATCAGACCCAGGCATTGGATATCACTCTGGCGATTGGCGTACAAAGTGAGACGGTAACAGTTACAGAAGCCCCATCGCTGGTGGATACCAACAGCGCGGAGCTGGGACGAACGGTGCAGCAGGCAGAGATCATAGGGCTGCCGCTGGTCAATCGCAACGCATATGCCGAGCTCTCGCTCACACCGGGCGTGCAATCCAACAGCGCCAGTCCGCTCACCAATCCCAGCGGTACCCCCAATTATCAGATCGGCGTGCCCTCGACGCAGGTTGTAGTCAACGGCGGTATCGACGGCGGCGTCCCGATGGTGAGCTTCTACCTCGATGGCGGCAGCAATATGACAGGAATTCGTAACTATGGGAATCCGCTGCCGAATCCCGATGCGCTCGAGGAGTTCCGCGTAGAGACCAGCAACTTTGCGGCTCAATATGGACGCATGTCGAGCGCTGTGGTGACAGCCGTTACACGCTCCGGAACCAATCAGTTTCACGGCTCCCTCTTTGAATTTGTGCGCAACACCGATCTGAACGCAACTCCCTGGAATGCAACGCTCAACCCGCCTTATCACCGTAATCAATTTGGAGGCGCCGTCGGCGGCCCGGTGAAGCGTGACAAGGCATTCTTCTTTTTCAGCTACGCGGGATTGCGGCAGACAGTCGGCCAATTCCTGAGCGGCGGCGTGGTTCCGACATCGCTCGAGCGCCAGGGAGACTTCACACAGTCGAAGGTGATTCCGAACGATCCCGGCACCAAGACGAAGGTGGATGGAACGAACGGTTCCCCGAACTGCCAGGTTGCCAAGGTGGGTTGCGTGCCGTCTGCCTTAATCGACCAGACAGCCGCGAACATCATCAGCAAGTACATTCCTTTGCCCAACAGCGCGAACAATGCCTGGACGGGATTCTTTACCGGACCGACAAACCAGGACGAGTACCTGGGGAAATACGACCAGGTTCTTGGTTCCAGCGATCACCTCGCCGTCACATACTTCTACCTCAACTCCACGCAGAATGCTTACGGGAACGGCAACCTGATCTGGGATATCAACCAGTCCTACTCGAAGCAGCAGAATGCGAACATCAGCGATGTTCACACCTTCAACGCCAATATGGCCAACCAGGCGTGGCTAGGTTTTACCAGAGTTTCAGGAGGACGCGTTAATCTGCCCGCGATATCGCTTGGCGATCTGGGATCGAACTTCACGATTCAGGGGGCGAAAGGGCTTCCGGAGCTGACCGTATCGGGATACTTCAGCGTAGGCGGTGCGCTTGCTGGCCCGGTAACCACGACGGATTTCTACTCGCTACGCGATCTGGTGAGCATCACGAAGGGGCGGCACTCACTTAGCCTCGGTGGCGAACTGGCGCTGGACAAGAACATGATCGTCGGCAACCTGTATAACTTCGGAGTCTTCACCTTCCAGACTTCTGCTCCGACAACAACCGGCAATGCATTGGCGGATTTTGTCACAGGTCAGGTAAATACGATGGAGCAGGACACTCCATATCACGGTCTGCTGAGCGACTGGCACACGGCCGTCTTTGCGCAAGACGACTTCCGGATGACACCAAAGCTTATCGCGAACCTCGGTTTGCGGTGGGATATCGATGTGCCTCCGGTTGAGTCATCCAATCTCACCAGCAGCTTTGTTCCCAATGTGCAGTCGACCGTTGTGCCTAACGCACCGCTCGGTCTGCTGTATCCAGGAGACAAGGGCGTTCCGCGTGGTATCGCTGATTTGCGCTGGCATCATATTTCGCCCCGTGTCGGCCTGGCGTGGAATCCCTTTGGTGACGGCAGGACCGCCGTGCGTGCCGCGGCAGGCGTTTTCTATGGCAGTGTGAGCGGCAACGAGTGGAATCAGCCCGCGAACGCACAACCTTTTGCTGTTCGCCAGACGTTTAATTCCATCACATCGTTTACCAATGTCTACGGGAACCCAGCCTCGTTCCCGAATGGCGATCCGTTCCCATATGTCTATTCACCATCGTCCCCGCGCTTCCTGCCTGCGGCCAGCGTCGAGACAATTTCAGGGAAGGCACAGTGGCCGCTGGTCTATCAGATCAATAGTTCTGTGCAGCAGCAGTTGCCTGGCCAGTTCACCGCCACTCTCGCATATGTGGGAACGCTGTCGCACGATTTGCCGATCATGATCGACGACAACTATGCTCCGTATGCTCCCGGGGCCAGCACCTCGCAGGCTAGCATCAATGCGCGCCGTCCTTATGATCCGGGCGTGCTTGGACAGAACATCTATCTTGAAACCAACCAGACTGCCTCGTACCACTCCCTGCAATTCTCGGCCCAGCGGCGGTTGGCGCGCAGCTTCATGCTCAACGGCTTTTACGTCTGGAGCCATTCCTTCCAAAGCTCGAACGAGTCGGCGGTAGGCATCGCGTATGCGCAAGACTTCGCGAATCTCTGGGAAGAAAGAGGTCCAACGGACAACGATCGGCGTAATGTGGCCAGCCTTTCCGGTACGTGGAATATCAACTACTACCGGGGATCGAATCTTCTCATGCGGGAAGTTGCGAACGGTTGGACGATATCGTCGATCGCGAGCCTGTACAGCGGGACTCCGGTCAATATCGTCACCGGCTCGAACAAAAATTTCGACAGCGCGAATAACAACCGTCCGAATCTGGTTGCCGGACAGAAAGCAAAACTCGACGCGCACCGGAGCCGCATCGCTGCTGCCAATGAGTGGTTCAATACGGCGGCGTTTGCGGTGAACGGTCCGGGGCTTGGCATCGGTCCTTACGGCGCAGACGGCAACGCGCCACGCGACTATCTGCGTGCGCCGGGTTATCGGGACGTCGATCTTGGGATATTGCGCAACTTTACCGTGGAGCGGTTCACGCTGCAGATCCGTGGTGAGGCCACGAACGCCTTCAACCTGGTGAGCCTGAATGCGCCGACGGCAAACCTGGCGTCTTCACTCAACGGAAAGATTACTGCTGCAGCAAGTCCACGCCTGATCCAGGTGGGTGCGCGGTTGACCTTCTAATCGGAACGCAATCGCGGTCAAAACATAGGACACGGGACTTCGGTCCCGCGTCCTATGTTTTCATTTGTAAATCTGCTGCAAGACAGCACCGACACTAAAACTCGATGCGGGCGGCGAATTGGGCGAGGCGTTTATTGGTGAGCAGCGCTGTGGCCTGCCCGAAGTTCTGCGGGTTGTCGAGCGTTGCGCTGATGGAGTGCGAGTCGAAGCGCACGCTGTTGGTTACGTTGAACATCTCCCAGCGAAGCTGCAGCTTGGTACGCTCCGTGATCGGGAAAGTCTTGTCGAGGCCGGTATCCCAGGAGAAGTAGCCATCTCCGCGCAGTGGATTGCGGGTGCCGGAATCGCCGGGCAGCGCGTGATCGAACGAAGCAAAGACCGCTGCAGGATCGGCGAAGCGCTGAGTTAGGCTTCCGCGCGCACCTGCATGCGACGGGATCTTCGCGACCTGGCTGGCCCAGCCTTCGATGTCCCAGTTCGTCGGATAATACGCACCGTTGTCCATCATGAACGGAAAGCCGCTGGTCCAGCGAACGATGCCGGTGGTTGTCCATCCTCCCACGAACTCATCGGTCAGCCTGTTTGTTGAGGAAAGATATTTCTTTCCTCTGCCGAAGGGAAGCTCCCAGATGTAATTGGAGTTGATCTGGTGGGTGACGTCGTAGTCGGAGACACCGTAAAGCTGGTTGGGCATCCAGCTGTTGAGGATTTGCGCGTAGTTTGTCGCTCCTGAAGTGTTGAGGCGCTCCGATTGCGAAGTGAGATCCATCGACTTCGAGTAGGTGTAGTTGAAGTCTGCCTGCAAGCCGGCTCCGAAGCGCTGGCGGTAAACGACCTGAAGCGCGTTGTAGTTTGAATATCCGATCGATCGCCACGCGTAGAGCGCGGAATACTGATCATGATAGAAGCGGTAGGAAGGATAGGTCTGGTTAGGATTGACCCCGGCACCGCTGAGGGAGTCGGGTACATCGAGCTCGTACAGAGCGTAAGTCTCGTTGTAGATATTCTGTGCGAACAGCTGATACACATTCTGCGTGGCCGAGACCGGGCCCGCTCCGTAGCCGAGGTCCACATTGTTGAGCGCGGAGAAGACCTGCTGGAAGTAGGGAATTTGTCCAATTGAGCTGACGGGAACTCCGGCTCGCGAAGCCTGCGCGAGTTGACGGGCTGCGGCAAAGTAGGTGCTGCCAGCCGCCGCGAGGTTGGTGGGCATGGCCACGTCTTCCTGAGTCAACAGCCGGTGCGCGAAACGCCCGACATAGGAAACCTCGAGCGACGATCCGTTACCGAGTTCACGCGCCAGAGAGAAATCGACCAGGTGAGAATAGGGAGTCTTGATCGCCGAATCGAGACCCCAGCTGATCGAGAAGTTTGTGGTGGCAGGAATTGCAGGGAATCCGCCGGCGGGAGCTGCGGGAAGCAAACTCTGCGGGATGGCAGTGAGGCTGGTGAAACGCGGAGCAGTCCCGATATACACAGATCCCGGAGGATTCGACAGGTCAGACGACAGCCCATAGGAGCCGTTGTAGTCGAAAGTGTTTACGGTCGCTGCGCCGAAGTGATCGAAGACCAGCGAGTACCCGCCGCGAATGCTGCTTTTTCCGTTCCCAAGGATCTTATTCAACGGTCCAGATTCGGGCGTGGGCGAATAGGCAAATGCCAGACGCGGGCCGATGTCGTCCTTGTCGGGCGTCCAGAAGTCGGAACGGTTGTTATAGCGGCCATTGAGATCGAATGCGAGTTCGCCGACGTTGTTTGCTGGTTGACCCGCCGCGGCGAGCGCTGCGCTGCCCTGGTAATACTTGGTGAGCGAAAAGGGCTGGCACACACCGCCAGACATCATGCACGAGCCGACCTGGGTGCCGGACTTCTCCGCGGGCGTCTGCAGGTAGGAGTAGCGGATGCCATAGGTGAGCGTCAGGTTCTTTAACGCCTTCCATGAATCCTGCGCATAGAACTCAAACTCCTTCCATCCATAGTCGCGCTTGACCGGCGCGCCGACGGAAAGAGGCGTTCCTTCCTTGTCGTAGTTGTATACCGCGTCGCCTTCGGTGATGATGCCGGTAATTCCCAGCAGAGCGCTGTTGTACTCATTGCCGTAGTTGGAAAAATCAACGGCAGGATATCCGTAGACCGGCGGATCGAAGGGGCCGCCGCTGTTGGCGACGGTCGATCCGTTGGAAAGCCAACCCTGGTTCATCTGTCCGTCTGGAAACGAATTCGCGTTGCTGGTCCGGCGATTATCGATCAGGCGGATATTGCCGCCGAACTGCAGATTGTGGGTATGCTTCGTCCAGGAAAGATCGTCGACGATGTTCTGAACGGGAATGATAGCCGAGGTTGAACGGGTGAAGGCCTGTGGCTCTGCGACAGCGGCAAGATACACATGCGGCTGGTTGGAGATGCCAGCATCATCCACGCCCTGCCGCGTGAATCCGTAACGAAAGTTGTTAATGAGGTTGTTGGTGAGCAGGGCAGTGTAGCCGGCCGCGAATCCCTTGTTGTTGGTCAGCGTGCTCGTGGCCGGAGGCTGGCCGGGAAAGGCAGGCGGGGTTGGCTCATTGTCATTCTGCAGGTTTCCTCTCCAGAAGACTGTGTGTTTACCATTGGAGGTGATGTTCCAGTCAAACCGCGCGATGTAGGTGTTGTAGCTGCGCTGCAGCGTATACGGGAAACGGTATCCCTCCGTGTTGAGACCATCGCCCTGGGTGGGATCGTTGGGCTGGGGATAAGCATTGAAGATCTGCAATATGTTTTGGTTTACGCCGATGCCCTGCGGGTCCATCGACTGAATGTCAGCGGGAGTCAGTAGATAAGCCTGATCTGCTCCGGAGCTGTTCAAGTACTCGTATTGAAGATTGCCAGCGCGATACAAAGGCGTCGGCACGGTGCCGGCATTGACGCTCTGCCCTTCCGTATCACGGCGGCCCTCATAGTTCAGGAAATAGAAGGCCTTGTCTTTCTTTATGGGGCCGTCGACAGCCGCGCCGAAAACATTGCGAATCAGCTTGGGCGGTGTATTGGGAAGTCCGGCGGCAAGCTGCTGCTGTTTGTTGAAAAAGTCGTTCGCTTCGAAAAGATTGCTTCGATTGTATTCGTAGACCGCGCCATGCAGCTGGTTGCCGCCGCTGCGCGTGACCAGCGCAACCTGTGCGCCCGAGGAGCGGCCCTCATCGGCGTCGGGATTGCTGGTAGTTACACGAAATTCTGCGACGGAATCCTGAGTAACGCGCAGCACGCTGGTGAATGCGTATCCGTTATTGATGTCGTTAACGTCGACGCCGTCCAGTGTGATGTTCGATTGGTCGCTGCGGCCGCCGTTGACTGCGCCACTGCGCGAGTCGCTGGCATTATTTCCGACAGCATTCGTGCCATTCTGATCGTCGGTGCGGCCCATGTAGGTGACGCCGGGTTGCAGGCTAAGAAGATCGGGCACATTGCGGCCTTCAATGGGCAGCGACTCGACCTGCTTGCTCTCGAATGCGTTTCCCATGGTGGCATCGGTGGTATTGAGCACAGGCTGGACGTTGCTGGTGACGTTGACCTGTTCTGTCACAGCCGCAACCGAAAGAGCGATGTTGATGGTTGCGGGCTGGCTTACCAGCAGGTCCATTCCGGTCTTTTCAACTGTCCCGAATCCCGGTGCGGAGACGGTGAGATCGTAGCGCCCAGGCGCAAGCTGCGAGAACTGGAATTCGCCGCTGCTGTTGGAAGTATTGACGCGAGTGGCGCTGGTAGCGGCGAGCGTGAGCTTCACGGTCGCGCCTGGAATAATGGCCCCACTGCTGTCGGTAACGCGGCCACCGAGAGATGTAGTGGCCTGCGCGATGGCGTGGAGACCGACACTGAGACTGAAAGTTCCCAGTAGGAACAGAAAAAAGAGCTTTTTGAGAAGCATCACAACCTCACTTGAAAAAATGGGAGCTGTTATTCGTTTGGTAATCTTGATTGTGAATTTTTATATCCCAAACAAAGCTGAGTAAAAAGGTTTTTCGAGATTTGTCTGGGAGGAAATGGTGCTGCAAAGGCGGGAATAGATTGTCCAAAATCGAACGATGATCCAGAAACATCTGATCATCGCGTGCGGGAATTTGGCCGATGAGCGGAAGAGGCGGGGATGGTAACGATATCCGTTACATTCTGCGGCCGCCGTCACGCAGATTCATTGGAGAGATGACCAAGGGTGGGGGCAGGGCGATGCGGAGGGCATCACCCTAAGAGACGTATTCGCTGTCGTCCACTCGCAGGACGATCTTGCCTTCCATTTCCAGCTTCCTGGCCACTGCGACGATTTCCAACTGAGCCTTGGAAACCTCCTTACCACGGACGGCTCCCATGACCTCGGCGTCTTCCTTCATGATCTCGACGGCGCGGGATGACATGGTGGCGTAGAAATGGGTCTTCAGCTCTTCGCTGGCTCCCTTGAGAGCCATGGTGAGAGTCGTTTTGTCCGCTGTGCCGCATACAGTACGAAGCTGCGCCGCGGGAATCTTGAGGAAGTCTTCAAAGGTGAACATCAAATCCCGGATTCTTACTGCCAGCTCGCCTTCCTCAACCTCAATCGCTTCCAGAATCTCGCCCGATGTCGTGCCATCGAGATTATTCATAAGATCGGCAGCGCTCTGAAAACCGGAGTATGTTTTCCTGCGCTCGGACGCCGATTGGAACTTGCGGTTGAGAACAACCACTACTTTTTCGATGATCTTCGATGAGGCATTGCGCAGGTTGGCAAGACGCCTCACTACATCTGCACGCAGACCTTGCGGAAGGAAGACAAGAACAGCAGCTGCATGTTTTGCCTCCAGAAGTCCCAGGGCAATGGCAATGGTCTGCGGATGTTCGCCTTCGAGAACACGCGCCAGCTGTTTAGGCTCGATGCGTCGCAGTGGCTCGATTCTTGAGAAGTCGGCCTCCTGCGAGCGAGCCAGGCGCTGGACCATGTCCTTGGCACCCATCTCTCCGAATGCGCTCACCAGCAGCCGTGTGGCGACATCGTGTCCGCCTTGCGCTATATGTTCCTGCGCAGCAAGCAACTGCCAGTATTCGTCGAGCACCTGCACAGCGACTTCTTCGCGCACGGTGCCGAGGCGCGCGATCTCATCGGTCAGCTTTTGGAGATCGTCTTCCGAAATCAGACGGTAAATGGCCGCGGCAGCCTCATCGCCAAGCATGCTGATCAGAATGGCAGCCTTGCGTACCCCCGACATCCCCTGTGTAGAAGCGCTCATCTTATAGCTCCAGCCCGTATATCGACATCATGCCCAGCTAGTTTTATAGATCACTTGCATACGCTTGATCTTCAAAGACATACGGTGAATCTAATAAACCGTCTTCCGCCCTACCGGTCCGCCGACTTGCGTATTGCCTCGTTCAAAATTGCGCCAGGAATAGAGCCGAGTGGCAGCACCCGTTCTACGGCGCCTACACGGACTGCTTCGCGCGGCATTCCATACACGACGCATGAAGCTTCATCCTGAGCGATGGTGCTGGCTCCGGCCTTCTTCATCGTTAACAGCCCCTGCGCACCGTCCGCCCCCATACCCGTCAACAGAACGCCGACTGCCTTCTCTTTGACAATTGCGGCGACCGAGCTGAACATCACGTCGACTGCCGGACGCTGATAACAGACCTTGGGCCCATCCTGAAGCTGTACACGATATCCCGATCCGTTACGCCGCAGAACCATGTGAAGATCGCCTGGGGCGACGAGCGCGCGCCCCGGGCCAAGATCGTCTCCGTCACAGGCTTCTTTGACTTCGAGTGCGCAGACGGAATTGAGTCGATCGGCAAATGCCTTCGAGAAGGTTTTAGGAATATGCTGGGTCACGACGATGCCGGGCATCTCCGGCGGCAGTTGAATCAACACATCGTGGATCGCCTCCGTACCTCCGGTCGAAGCACCAATAGCAATGATGGTATTCGGATGATAGGAGTGTCTGGCGGAAGGCAGGCTGAGCGGCTTCGGTTTCTCGGCCGCAGCTTTCGCCGCGCTTCCGCGAACCCGCGATTGTGCAGCAGCGCGCAGCTTCTCAGGAAGCGCTTCGCGCAATTCGCCAATAGAATAGGGACCGCCGGGCTTAGCCAGAACGTCGACAGCGCCAATCTGAAATGCCTCCAGCGTTGTCTTGCAGCCGGCCTGAGTGAGCGAACTGATGACGATGACCGGTAGCGGATGGAAGTGCATCAACTTCTTGAGAAAGGTAAGCCCGTCCATGCGCGGCATTTCAACATCGAGGGTCAAAACATCCGGCTTCAGCGAGAGAATCTTGTCTCGCGCGATGTAGGGGTCCGGGGCTGTCCCAATGACCTCCATATCGTTCTGGGAGTTAATAGCCTCAGAGAGAATCTTTCGGACGATCGCGGAGTCGTCGACCACCAATACCTTGATTTTGCGTTGATCGGTCATTTGCCCTGTTCGATTTCCAGCCATGCAATGAGCATTCCCTCTTCAAGAGAGAACATGCGACTCACTCGTCCGTTGGGGGATGGATTCTCGGATGAAACTGCAACATCTGGCTTAGGTTGAGAAAGATTGAATGCCAATTTCGTTTCGAAACGACAGAGCACAGCACCGCAAACCATATTCGCAATTTCGCCCATGGTCTCGCCCGCCTGCTGGTCCGTCAACTCCTCGGGCTCCAGCGCGAGCAGGTTGCAGGCAATCATCCGAGCGGTCGGAAGGGAAGCGCGAACTCCGAAGCTTCCTTTTTCCGGACCATTGAATTCAAGGCGGCGATGAATCCAGTCCGCTCCTTCCTGCTCAGGGGATGCATCCGTCGGTTCCGACGACGTGAAGCACATTGACTCCAGTACCTCAGCGACGGACTCATCGATCAAGGTTTCAAAAGGCACTACTTGCATGTCCTGGCTCCCCCATAATCTGAGCCATCGCGGCTCCAAGTGTCTCAGGCAAGAATGGCTTGGTCACATAACCGCGAGCGCCGAGCGCCATCATGCGCTTCAACCGGTCATCGCTGCGATCGGTGGAAACCACCAAGACCGGAATCGAGCACCGCATTGCATCGGCGGAAAGCTTTTCCAACAGCTCTTCGCCATTCATGTTGGGCATATTGATGTCCGTCACTACAACGTCCATCCATTCGCGCTCAAGCACTTCGAGCGCCTCAAGACCGTCACCAGCCTCTAAACAGGACCCCACGTCGAATCCCGATAACATCAGGACCCTACGGATGACCTTGCGCATGCTTGCCGAATCGTCCACGATCAGCACATTAAACGCCATTGGCTGCCCCCTTCCTCTTATGAGTAATCTCACGTTCTTCGCGTCCATGAAAAACAACAATGCGGCCTGTTCCAACTTCCATCCGGACACTGCGCGGCAAAGTCCCGCCAACTTCCTCCTGATGGATCATTACTCCCGCTTTCCAAAGAATCTTTCTGAGTGCGAGATAGTTCCGCTTGCCGATGTTGAAGGTGTTGTCGCTGTCCAGAACCTGAGCTCCTCCAAGCACCGTCACGATCAATCTCTGCTTCACTGCGCCAAGTCCATACGTGCCATGAAAGAGGACCGGTAAACCAGTATCGGCAAACATGCACGGATTGTTCTTAGCTTTCGCAGCATCCAGGCTGGAATCGGGGAGCATGAAATGGAGCAATCCAGCTACCTGTGAAACGGGATCGTGAATCGCCACCGCGATACATGAACCAAGAGCATGGGTAGCAATGACGTCCTGGGGGTCCCGAGAAACAGCGTAGTCACTAATTCCGACAACCAGCTGGCTCATTGGAAGCTCCTTCGCGAGCTAGATGCGTCGCTTCCAGGGCCGGCCTTGCGGTATGTAGCCGGCCGAACGTATTGCAGATGATGTTGGAGACCGTTAAGGCTCTCTGAGTGGCCGATCAACAGATGTCCTCCTGGTACAAGCCTTGATGTCAGCCGGTTCACCAATGCTTCCTGCGTTTGCTGGTCGAAATAGATCATTACGTTGCGGCAAAAGATTACGTTGAACGGACCCAGCCTGGAACAGTCGTCAAGCAGATTGAAATGCTTGAATTCGATCTGCGCCCGGATCTCCTTCTTCACCAGGCAGTAGTTTTCGTATTCCCCGGTTCCTTTAAGGAGACACTTGCGGCGCATCTCAACGGAAATTTCTTGAAGCCGTGAGATTGGGTAAAGACCCTTTCGAGCCTGATCCAATATGCGCGTCGAGATGTCTGTCGCCAGGATCTTGGCCCGGGTGAAAAAGGAGTCTCCGAGAAATTCCGCGAGCGAGAATGCGATGGAATAAGGCTCCTCACCGCTGGAGCAGGCCGCGCTCCACACCGAAATCTGTCCCGAGTTTTTGAAGGCGGGAAGTATTTCTTTCTGCAGAAAATCGAAGTGCTGCATCTCGCGGAAGAAGCTGGTGTGATTGGTCGTCAGGACATCGATCATGCTGGTGAATAGCTCGCCTGATTGATCCTGCTGCACCTTCTCGCAGTAAGCTTCGAATGAAGAGAATCCGAGGTCACGCATCTTCTTGCTCAACCGCGTGGTTACCAGGACCTGTTTCCCGGTGAGATCGACACCGCAATGGGAGTAAACCATCTTGCGAATTTGCTCGAATTCGCGCGGGCGCATCGTTTGCCCGGCAGCGGATTCATCGGGGGACATCATCGCTTACCTCTACAGATGCCGTCGACGTCGAGGATCAGGCCGACTCGGCCGTCTCCCAAAACTGCACAGCCAGAAAGTCCAGAGATATCCTTGAAGGCTTCTCCGAGGCTCTTGATCACGACTTCCTGCTTGCCCAGCAGATCGTCGACCAAGAGGCAGAAGGTGCGATCCTGAGACTCCAGCACGACGATCAGTCCTTCAGAGGGAACTGTCGCTCGTCCGGCAATATTTAGGCGCTCATGAAGCCGCACGACGGGAACGAGCTTGCCTCTTACCAGAAGCATTTCGTCCTTGCCCTCAACCGTGAAAAGCGCGTCAGGTTGCGGCCGGAATATCTCGCGTACACCCTGAAGGGGAATGATGTAACGCTCGGTTCCGACCTCAACTACAAGACCGTCGATAATTGCCAGCGTAAGCGGCAGCTTGAGCAAGAATGTGGTTCCCTGGCCCAAAGTGGATTGTGTTTCAATCCGGCCTCTGAGTTTTTCGACGTTCCGCCGCACCACATCCATACCGACGCCACGACCGGAAACATCTGTAATCTTTTCCGCGGTAGAGAAGCCGGGCTCGAAGATGAGCTGATAGATTTCCGCTTCGGTCAGCTGAGCGTCAGGCGAAATGAGGCCACGATCGATTGCTTTACTGCGAATTTTTTCGCTGTTGAGTCCCCGGCCATCATCGGATATCTCGATCACGACCTGTCCACCCTGGTGATATGCCGACAGGCGGATCTTGGCTTCAGGGGACTTACCGGCTGCGATGCGGTCGGCGCGTACCTCCACTCCGTGATCGACCGAGTTGCGAACCATGTGCAGGAGGGGATCGGATAGTTCCTCGGCTACGGTTTTATCGATTTCGGTTTCTGTTCCCGAAGTTTCCAGGATGACCTGCTTGCCCGCTTTGCGGGATAGATCGCGGATGACGCGCTCGATGCGCTGAAAGAGCTGCCCCATGGGCACCATGCGCATGCTCATGGTTGCGCGCTGAACTTCAATCGTGACCCGGGCAAGCTGTGACAGATCGCCGAGAAGACGGGAGTCCGTCGTCGAGGAAAGCACGCTGTTATGACGAATCAGCGACTGGGCGATAACGATCTCGCCCACCATGTCCATAAGGTGATCGAGCTTGGAGGTTTCAACGCGAACTGAGCTGGCATCGGCAGACCGCGGGGTCTCCTTTGCCGCAGCAGATTCCCTCACCGGAGCCGGATCTTTTGCCGGCGCGGGTTCCTTCATCTGTTTCGATTCCGGAGCTGCAGCGCGCGGAGACTCTTCCACGTGCTCTTCTGCGACGGGTTCAACCACAGCGCTCGGTGCGGGGGGAGGCTCAACTGCCGAAAAGCTGAGCTCGGCCGCGGCAGGCGCTTCCGGTTCCTCTTCGACAGCGGGCTTAACTTCGACAGCAGGCTCAGCGGGTGTCTTCTGCTTCTTGGACTTCGCGCTCTTCGGGGAAGCGACCTTTCCGGTCTTTTCCTTCTTAGCTTCAGCGGCTGGCTCGCTCGCGGCAGGTTCAGGCTCAGCGTGAGCCTCCGCTGGCGCTGCAGCCGATCCGGGCGCGGCAGCACTTCTGATCTTTGCAATAAGGGCAGCGTCGTCCACCATCTCAAGGGGGACGCCCTTAGTCAGTGTCTGCTCGATCGCCGTAAGATCGGACTGGAGGGCGTCGCCGCTTTCCAGGACTACATCCACCACCCCGGAATCGATGACCAGCTTTTGATTGCGGGCCAGATCGAGCAGCGTCTCAACTTCATGGGCGAGGGCCTGCACCTGGCGGAAGTCAAGAAAACCTGCCAATCCTTTAATGGTGTGAAACGCGCGAAAGACGGCATGAATCACGTCGAGCGAACCGGGATCCTTCTCGAGGATCAGCATTTGTCCTTCGATTTGGGAGAGATGCTCGCGCGCCTCGACCAGAAAGTCGGAGACCAATTCCGCATCTTCGGCAAGCGAAGCCGGGGCGGCCTTCGCTGCAGTATTTTCATTCTGCGCAGGTGTCAGGGAAGCCTGCAGCTCTGCAAGGCCGGTCTTGAGCAGGTGCGCTGCTCCCGTTTCCGCGTCTTCTTCAAGCATAGAAATAAGTTGATTCAAAATCTGAAGGCTGGCGCCCGGCTTGTGCTTCTGAAGCTCAACGCCGATAGTCCGCAGATTGTCGATCGTGTCGGCGCCCGCTCCCTCTACCATGAGGCGCGTGGCTATCTCATCCAGTCTCGACTTCCAGACGGGGAGCATATCGTCCCATGAGATGTCTTGATGCTGCTCAAGCATAACCATTCCCGCCGATCTATTCTGTCTACAAATCTCGCCTCATTCACAGTGACAAGGCAGATAGTTAACGACTTAACCTGATAATTTCTGTCATTTCCATGAGGATCGCGGCTTATCGGATCCTCATGGAATGGACATTTCTAACCGGCTGCGCGACTTAGAACGATTTAAAGCTCTCTTCGAGCGGAAACTCATTCGCCGCGAACAGATTGGTCTTCTCTTCACGAATTGGTGATGAGGGCTTCATGCGCGCCGTCGAGGCGAACGAAGATGCTGCTGGCTTCGTTGACCGCGGCGCTGCAGGAGTGATGCTGCGGGCAGGTGTGCTGCGCGACGTCATCCTCGGCTCGTGGTGATGATTATCGTCAATCATCGCGAACAGCCGCCCTACCACATCCTTCATCGTCTCTGACTGAGCATTGAGCTCTTCGGCTGCGGCTGCACTCTCTTCCGCATTCGCGGCGGTAGTCTGCGTGACCTGCTCCATCTGAACGATGGCCCTGCCGACCTGCTCGATGCCGTTCGACTGTTCTTCGCTGCCCAGACTCACTTCATCGACCATCACTTTAATGCGAGCTGTATCTTCGGTGACCGCCTGGATAGCAGCGGCAACCAGGTCAACCTTGCCTTTACCTTCGCTCGATTTCGCGATTGAATCTTCGATCAGAGTCGCCGTGTCCTTAGCAGCTTGGGCGCTGCGCTGGGCGAGGCTGCGCACTTCGTCGGCAACTACTGCAAAGCCCATGCCAGCTTCGCCCGCTCGTGCCGCTTCTACAGCGGCATTCAGAGCCAGGATGTTGGTCTGGAATGCGATCTCGTCGATCACCTTGATGATCTTCGAAATCTTGCCGCTCGACTCGGTGATCTCGTTCATCGACTGCACCATGTCGGCCAGATGCTGGTTCGCCAGATTCACCTTGCTCTGCGACTGTGCCAGCAACTCGGCCGTCGCCTTGGAGTTGTCGGTGTTCTTGCGCGCCATGGAGTTGATTTCTTCCGACGATGCAGAGGTCTCTTCCAGCGAGGCAGCCTGTTCAGAGGAGCCCTGTGCCAGCGACTGGCTGGAGGAAGACACCTGCGATGCCGCGCTGGAGACTTGGTCAGCGCATTCACGAAGCTCGGTAGCGCTGCTTGCGAGCGTCTTGTTGATTCCACGGACCACATAGATCACAACGCATGTGACGCCGAGGGCGAGGCAGATCATAACCATGCTTGTGTAACGCGCCGGCGCAACCAGGCCCGATGCCTCATCTGCATGTGCCGAAGCAGACTGACTCTCCAGCTGGAATAGGTGATCAGCGTCATTGCTGACGGCATCGGTAAGCGGCATCAGCTTGTCATTGAGGTAGCTTTCAGCGCCAGCTGAGTCTCCTTTCACCGCCAGCTCATACATCGTCGCCTCTTCAGACTGCAGTTCGGGCAGCTTGTTCACAACCGCGTTTTGCAGAAGCTCACGAAGCTCTGTCTTGGTGGTACTCGACATGAACTCGGCGCTTTCCTGCTTCAGCTTGGTCATGTCGCTTGCAAACGCAGCATGGTGCTTGCCAGCTGTTTCCATGTCCTTCATACGGACCCTGAGCAGAATGCCACGCACCCGAACCTGCATATCCGTGGTGAGGTTATCGATATCTCCAGCAAGGAATACGAGCCGGACATAGTGGTGCCCAAGCTGCTGCACCTCGTCGCCCAGGTTGGTGACGTTGTGGATGGCAAGACCACCCATGAGAAGGGAAATCGCTGCCAGAGCGCCGCATCCTGCGAAGAGCTTCTTACTGATCGTCAAATTCATCACACTAACCTTTCACAGCTAAACTGCGCTTTCGTTTACATTCCGATTGTTGCGAAGCGGCTGAATTCCTGGCTGCTCAATACTCTGTCGATATCGAGCAGTATCTTTACCTTGCCTTTGCTCTTGGCCATTCCACGAACATAGGAGTTGGCCACTTCGCGGCCGAAGTCGGGACTATCTTCTATGTCTGCGGCGTCGAGCATGAGCACTTCGACCACGCCGTCAACTACCACGCCCATCGGCTGCTCGCCGTTGTCCATCTGCACCCTCACCACCACGATGCAGGTACGCTCGGTGTGTTCCTGGCTGGGCATGCCGAATTTACTGCGGAGATCCACGACCGGGACGATTCGTCCGCGGAGGTTGATAACGCCTTCCAAAAACGCCGGAGTCTGGGGCACCGTGGTGATTTCCTGCATCTTCATAATTTCTTTTACCTGCAGGACGCTGATGCCGAATTGCTCGGTTGCAAGCTCCACAATCAGGTATTTGCCAGCGCGCTTGTCCTCTGAAGGCTGTGCGCCTGGCCGCTCTGAAATCATCATTGTTGCCATCGCGTTATCTCCTTGGTTTTGTTCATGAGAACTTTGCGACTGCGCATCGTTCTCCGGACTGTCTGTGCATTCGACTTAGGCCCGGATGCAAACATGCCGGCTGTGGTTTGCAGTTAAATCCTTCAAATCATTGCCGTTTTAAAGCCCGGCCATGCGCCGCACATGTGTTGATTGATGGATGAAAGCCGGTGAGTTAACTCAAGGGCAATGAGGCACAGCGAGTACACGCAAATGGCTATCGGCATAAGGGAAGGGAATTAAATACCCGGAAAGGGCTAGATTTTTCTGGGCTTCAGGCCAGGAGGGATGCTTATAAGAGCGAAAGCGAGGCGAACAGTCTATCGGCAGGTTTGCTCGAGGTTATCAGTCTCTGTAGCCGGTATTTTCAAGCTGAAACGCGTTGAATTGTGCATTCGAATCTGCCGATATCGAGTCAGCATTAAAACGACGCGGCGCAAGACGCGCGACTTTTTAGAAGTGAAGGCTTGAAAACAATGGCAGATATTCTTCTTGTGGACGATAGCAAAGTGATGCGGATGCTGATAGTACGCGCTCTTCGGCAGGCCGGGTACAGAGGCTTAACCGTGGAAGAGGCCGAAAACGGCCAGGACGCATTAAATAAGGTTGAAAAGGTTCAGCCTAAGCTCATTCTTTCCGATTGGAATATGCCGGAGATGTCAGGCATCGACTTCCTCAGGAATCTGCGTGGAAAGAACCATAAAACCCCATTCGGCTTCATCACTTCAGAGGCGTCCGCAGAGATCAAGGACGAGGCGACTCAGGCCGGCGCGCGCTTTCTGATTACCAAGCCCTTCACGTCAGAAGCCGTTCAAGACGCATTGACTCCTATCTTTGGGGAGGCTTAAACAATGGCAGCAGATATCAAGCCTTTCTCCGTGTCGAAATTGCTCTCCGAGCTGGTCGGCCGTCAGGTCTCCACAACTCTTGTGCCAAAGTCAGCCGATACCAAGGTGAAGAAGGCTTACGGCATATATTATGGCGAACCTTCGAAGCGCGCCTTAGTAGTGATCGCGGATGTTCCACTGCTGGCGAGCTTTGCGGGTGCTCTCCTTGGGCTTCCCGACGCAACCGCAAAAGAGCGCGCGATGGAAACGCCAATGAATGAGGGCGTTCGCGATGCTATCCACGAAGTCCTGAACATCTTCTCCACGGTGCTGGCAGTCGAGGAGCGCGTAATCTTCCAAAAGTTCGTTCTTGATAAGGTCTATTGCGATGGCGCTGCCGGGAAGGTGCTGGCGGAACCCACCTTTACAACTCCGTTCAACTTGTCAATCGCCGGCGGATCTGAAGGCCGGCTCACAGTTCTGACCACCTTTTAAGTTAGCCACAATAAGCGGCGAGCCATTCGCCGCTTACTTTTTTGCCATTAAGGCTGCCGCACTGTTGCCAGCGCGCCGAACGCGGCGCGCCTTACAGCGATAATACCCGCACAAAAAAGCCGCCGTTCCAGGCGGTCAACCCACTGTACAGTTTGGTTCTCTTCCAGCGGCGCCGATCATTGCCTTCGTCTATGAGGAGATGGGCCGCAGCTTTAGCGAGTGCCTATGGGAAGGGAAGCCGGCTCGTCGTATATGCGACGAGCCGGGAGATCAGACTGGTTAGCGGGCCATAAGTTCGGCGCCGGCTTTTTCGCCGGAAACCATGTGCTTAAGCTGCTTCAGGATGGCCCACAGGGCTTCAGACTGGGCGCTCAGCTGTTCCGCTGCGGCAGCGCTTTCTTCTGCCGTGGCTGCGGTATGCTGTGTGACCTGTTCCATCTGGCCGATGGCGCGAGAGATCTGTTCGATGCCTCGTTCCTGTTCCTGTGCGCCGATGCTCATTTCCTCCACCAGCGTGCGTACCTGCGATGTATTTCCGGTTACGGCGCGGATGGTTACAGCAAGACCGTCCACTTTAGTCTTACCTTCGCCTGCCTTGGAAATCGACTCCTCGATCAGGCTCGCTGTATCCTTGGCCGCTTGCGCGCTGCGCTGGGCCAGGCTCCGCACTTCGTCTGCCACCACCGCAAAACCCTGGCCGGCCTCGCCGGCACGGGCTGCTTCGACAGCAGCGTTCAGAGCGAGAAGATTCGTCTGGAAAGCAATCTCGTCGATGACCTTGATGATGCGGGATATCTTGCTGCTCGATTCGGAAATTTCCTTCATCGACTGCACCATGTTATCCAGATCTTTATCGGCCTCTGTGACCTTTTGCGTGGAAGCAGTGAGCATCTGTGACGTGGACTGAGAATTATCTCTGCTCTTTTTGGCCATCGAGCGAATCTGCTCGGAAGAGGCTGAAGTTTCCTGCAACGAGGCCGCTTGCTGCGTGGCGCCTTGCGCCAGCATCTGGCTAGAGTTGGCAATCTGTGAAGCCGCACTGGCGACCTGATCGGCTCCCAGAGAGAGCTCGGCTACGGTGCTCTTCAGCGCGTCGTTAATTGTGTGGACGACCCACAGCAGCCACGCCGCTATGCCCAGGGCGACAATGATCACAGCGATATTGAGGTTGCGGGCCGGTTCCACCACGGCCATAGCATTCGCTCCTCGCTTGCTAAGTTGCCCGAAGTCTCCCTCGTAGAGCTCCAGACCAGCCGCTCCGATCGCCTTGCCGGCCGGTGCAATCGATTTCTCCGCCAACGCGTCCGCCTCATCAAAGCGACCTTGTCCCAGTAGAGATTTCATCGTCGCCACGTCGTTCATCAGCGGATCAATTTTGTCCTGGATACGTGCTTGAGCGATTTGGCGCAAATCAGCTCGAGTGGTTCTTCCGATGAATTCGCCGTTCGCCTCTTTGATGGCCGTGGCGTCTTTCTGTGCGTCATCGTAAAACGCGCGAACTCCCTCTTCATCCCGAACACGGCCTCGCACCTGCATCCCTCTGATCGAGCCGAGCATGTCCGCCGTCATGGCATTGACGTTGCCCGCGAGGTAGATATTTCGTGCAGAGATGCGCACCAATCCGTCGATGTCGTCGCCCATGTTTGCGACGTTGCGGATCGCAATGCCGCCCACCAGGATAGTTGCAAATATGGAAGCCACCACACCGGTATATAGCTTTTGACTAATTGTCATACAACCTCCTGGAGCCGCAATCCTGGAAGCGAAACGTCGAATAGATTCAGGTCCGAGGTCGCATTGAAACGTCGATTGCGATGTCGCTCGTCAGGAATCGTACCTTGAAATTCGGTTCGCTCCAGCAATATCAAAATGACCTACGAGATTTTCTGACTGCCTTCAGGAAACTATTCGGCAGCACAGAGCGTAGTCATAAAATTACAAATTGTATCGGCAAAAACATCTCCACGTTTCAGCCGCTGCGGCCGGAAAATCCAGTTTCGGAACCTGGCTGAAAAGTAGCTACGCGTGCTCGGATCAGCGACTCAACGAGCTCGAGTCAGCGCACATTTTCGCGGGTAGGGAAGTCGCAGGCACATTGGAAATCAGAGTGCTCATCCGGGCGCTGACTCTCTCTGTTGATGCAGGGACAAGAAGGGCAATGGCCAGCTTCAAAAGGAATCGTGGAGGGTGTAACTGCGCATGAAAGGCTAAAGGCGCAGCTTTGAAGCTGCGCCTTTAGATCTTGTTCCGAGACTGGTGCCAGGTGACTACTGGACCTTGTTCTTCGAGAAGAGAGCTTTCTTCACGTCGAAAGAGAGGCCGGCGGTGAGGTATCGGGCATTCCACACGTCAATGGAGGAGCTTTCGGTGGCGGCACTGCCGCCGTACGTGCGGCTGTAGTCACCTACCAAGCTTATCCAGCGATTCAACGGTACGGTGGGGCGAACGAAGTAACGCTTGCCTTCACCATATTGATCGCCATTGGTGGTCAGTCCGAGAATGATGGCCTGAGCATTCGGTCCGAGCGCGGTGCCATAATCGGGGTCGATGTTGGCAACGCCTGCATCGAATGCGACCCGATGCATGAAATCGCGGCTCACGGTTAAGGCATATCCCTTTCCGTGGGGGAAGGGGAAGCCTGGTGCGTAAAAACCGCCATTGATGCGCTGGTAGGCTTCGAGGCGCACGCTGTCGAAGGTCTTGGTCTTCTTCGTGTTTACCCAGAGACCTTCACGCGTGGTCTTTAGATCATAGGCAGCCGTTTCCGGAGGCAGAGAGCTGTAGGGAGCCGTATAAGTGTAATCGGAAGAGAAGGACACCAGCTTGCCGAAGTCCTTGCGGCCGAGAATTTGCCAGTAGTTCGAGATCGCCAGACGATCGCCGCGAGCGAAGAAGTTAGGAGTATAGAGATCGCCAAGGAAGCCGCGGGTATAGGAAACTTCGCTCAACCAGATATTCTGGGGGCGCTTCAGGGTGACGCGCTCGCCGCTCATGTAGCCGTCGTCATCATAGCTGGTCGCTTCGGTATTCACGCCGTGATTGATGGCGATGCCGCCGAACTGGAATTCCACACCCTTTACCGGCTGGGCATCCAGGTAGAGCTGACGGAAGTAGAGCTGACCGCCGCCCGAGTTATAGAAGCCTTGAGGGAATGCATCGATGTTCAAGATGTAGCGCTCATAGGGGCTCATCTTCGCCGAGGTGTTGGCGATAAATTCTGCCTGTCCGCCGCCGATGAAATCCGCGTAAGCCCAGTTGAAGTAGCGGCCGCTGGATACATGGAAGCCGATTCCGTACTTTCCAGCTTCGTCGAACTTGAATTCACCATGCGCAACGAACTTCTGCTGGCCCTGGTCGAAGCTGCGGGCTCCGTCTGCGTCGAATACGCTGCGATAGCGAGCCGAATAGACAAGGGTATCCAGATCCAGCCAGCGATCCAGGTCATGTTCCCATGTAGGAACCGTATTGGTGGTCGTAGCCTGCTTCGTAGAGACCACCGCTGAGGACGCCGAAGAATCCGACGCCAGCATGTTTACAGAAGGTGCGTTCAGCGCTGCCTGCTGCGCGACGAGCAAAGTGGGCATAGCAAGAGCGATGCAGCCGGCCGTCCGGAATAGAACAGAGAAATTCTTCATAGCGAATCCTTGTTTGATATGACCTAGAAGGCGGCTGAGTTGACCGAGCTTCCTCCCGCGCTCTACCTATCGGCACATGGAGGCGTGGTTTCGAAAAATAAGGCGGAGTGAAGTAACACGAAAGGTGTACCTGGACCTAGAAGCCGTCACATGTATTTTTCGCCGGCGATGTAACGCATGAGACCCGCCACGGAGGCGGGTCTCATGCTGCAAATCAAAGTGCCATATGTAAAGCAGCTTCCAATGATTACTGGACCTTGTTCTTCGAGAAGAGAGCTTTCTTCACGTCGAAATTAAGGCCGGCGGTCAGGTACTGGGCATTCCATATGTCCACGCTACCGCTGACGGTGTGAACCGGGGGACCATATATGTGGCTGAAATCGCCAACCAGGCTGATCCAGCGGTTTACCGGGACGGTGGGGCGAACGAACCAGCGCTTGCCTTCACCATACTGATCGCCGTTGGTGGTCAGTCCGAGAATGATGGCCTGGGCATTGGGGCCGAGAGCCGTGCCGTAGTCGCTGTCGATGTTGGCAACGCCAGCATCGAGCGAGAAACGGTGACCGAAGCTGCGATTGGCGGTTAGCGCATAACCGTGGCCGTGGAGGAAGGGAAAGCCTGCAGCGTAAAAGCCGCCGTTGATGCGCTGGTAGGCTTCAAGGCGAACTCCGTCCAGTGCCTTGGTCTTCTTCGCGTTCACCCAGAGGCCTTCACGCGTGGTCTTCAGGTAGTACGTGCCGCTTTCCGGAACGGTATAGGTGTAGTCGGACGAGAAGGACGCCATCTTGCCGAAGTCCTTGCGGCCGAGAATCTGCCAGTAGTTTGATACGGCCAGACGATCGCCGCGGGCGAAGAAGTTGGGGGTATAGAGATCGCCTAGATAGCCGCGCGTATAGGAGATTTCGTTCAGCCAGACATTCTGGGGACGCTTCAGGCTGACGCGCTCGCCGCTCATATAGCCGTCGTCATCGTAGCTGGTGGCTTCGGTATTCACGCCGTGATTGATGGCGATGCCGCCGAACTGAAACTCGACACCCTTCACCGGCTGGGCCTGGAGATAGAGCTGACGGAAGTAGAGCTGTCCGCCGCCCGAATTGTAGAAACCATCCGGATAGGCGGAAATGTTCAGGATGTAAAGGTCAAAGGGGGTCATCTTCGCCGATGTGTTGGCGATGAATTGGTGCTGTCCACCGCCGATGAAGTCCGCGTAAGCCCAGTTGAAGTAGCGGCCGCTGGATACATGGAAGCCGATTCCGTACTTTCCAGCTTCGTCGAACTTGAATTCACCATGCGCAACGAACTTCTGCTGGCCCTGGTCGAAGCTCCGGGCTCCATCTGCGTCGAATACGCTGCGGTAGCGGGCCGAATAGACGAGGGTATCCAGATCCAGCCAGCGATCCAGATCATGTTCCCATGTGGGAACCGTGTTGGTTGACGCTTGCTTGGTAGAAACCACCGCTGCCGAGGACGCGGAAGCATCTGACGCCAGCATGTTTACAGAAGGTGCGTTCAGCGCTGCTTGCTGCGCGGCGAGTAACGAGGGCATTGCAAGAGTGATGCAGCCGACCGTCCGAAATAGAAAAGAGAAATTCTTCATAGCAAATCCTTAGTTTGATGTGACCTAGAAGGCGGCTCATCTGGCTGAGCGTTCTCCCGCGCTCTACCTATCGGCACAAGAAGATGTGATTTCAAAAGGGAGTCAGGTGAGCTAACACGAAAGAGGTACCTGGAACTAGAAGCGGTTTCATAGATATAGGATCTTGGTGGCGCCGCAGGTGACATCAGCCGTCGAAACGGGCCTCATGCTCTGCAAAAGGGCTATGTTGTTGATCTACGCTCAGGAGCTACGAACTACATGTCTGACAGTCCTGAACCTTCAGCCATCGTGCCACGAGGCGCAGCCATCCCCAAGGCTTGGGAGACCTACTACACAGTTTGTCCCGTCGTCTAGAGATTTTTTTGCAGTGGCATTACCAAAGAGTGACCACGACTACAACAAAAGTGCCGATGTTAACGCTGTCTCGCGAGCCGTCTACAGATTCCACTCCGGAAGTGATGCGAAGCAGCTATGCAGCGAAAAGTCATGCAAACGAAGCTTGCCCTCTGCACGATCGTCCTCTGCACATCCATGGTCATTGCCGGTTGCGGCACTGCAGTCACCAACAATGGAGCGGCATCCGCAATCACCGCGGCCAGCTCGGTCCGCGCTGGCGACACACTCCAAGTAACAAACCAGTCGAAGCTCACCGGATCGCCCATGACCTACTGGGTGAATGGGATTCAAGGGGGCAATTCCCAGGTCGGAACCATCGATAGCAATGGCCTTTACACCGCCCCCGCGGGGCCTCCCAGCCCCAATAACGCCGTGACGATCACCGCTCAGGCCACAGATTTCCCGCTGGATAAGCCAGGCGCGGCAACGGTGAGTGTCCTGAATCCGATCCCAATTATCAGCGCGGTCAATCCAACTGCGTTGACCGAGGGAACGACGCTCATCACCGTTAACGGCTCGAAGTTTGTTTACGGCGCACAGATCATGTGGAATGGCGTGGCTGTTCCTACTGTTCTGGTGTCGGATGGTCAACTGGCTGCTTCAATCAGCGCCCCACTACCCGGAACTTATCCGTTGACAGTCAACAATCCTGATCCGGGAGCTGTCAGCGCCACGCCGGTATCGGAAAACGTCGGCCCCGGCCAGGTGGTTCTCAGCATCGAGCCAACGAATGGCACCACGGTGCGCGTGAACAATACACTGCAGGTATCGATTGCAGTCAACGGGACCAACAACACTGGAGTGAACTGGACGGTAAACGGCAGCGCCACCGGCAACGCGCAGATCGGAACGGTGGTTACCAACTCCGACGGCAGCGTGAGCTATACCGCGCCGGCAGTTGTGCCCACTCCCAGCAACGTAGTCACGCTGACTGCGACCAGCGTGGACAACCCGAAGGTATCTGCGACGCAGAACATCAGCGTACTGAATCCCATCCCTCTCCTGTATTCGGCTTCGCCGATGACGTTCAATCCGGGACCGGCTACGGTAGTGCTCACCGGCGGCAGCTACATCAATGGAGCGCAGGCTCTCGTTAACGGTTCACCGGTTGCGACGACCTTCAATAACTCGGGCCAGCTTACCGCTACCTTTACGGCTACCAATAACGGAAACATCGATCTGCAGGTGCTGAATCCGAGTCCCGGCCCGGCGACCTCGACCGATCTGATCGCGCAGGTGAACGGTACGCCGCCAGCCGAGCCTGTATCTCAGCAGGATGCTTCGCGCTTTCTGGCTGAAGCGACTTTCGGTGCGACCGATAGCGATATTCGCACCGTGTCGCAAACCGGTTATCAGTCTTGGCTGACTCAGCAGTTCAACACTCCTCAGACGCTCCACGAACCATATGTCGATCAGGCCCTCACCTTATATAACCCGCCGTGCAATGCCGGTGACACCAAGTGCTACGCCACGATCTATGTACAGAACCAGGCCGATGAGAACTACTGGCAGCAAAGTTTCTGGCAGCAGGCTCTCACCGGGCCGGACCAACTTCGTCAGCGAGTGAAGTACGCGCTCTCTGAGATATTTGTCATCGCCAGCACCAACCCGGCGGTCGGCGCGATGCCCAGAGGCATGGCGAATTACTATGACATTCTCGGCGCCGACGCTTTTGGCAACTTCCGGCAGCTTCTGCAGGATGTCACATTGAATCCGATGATGGGGCAGTTCCTGTCGATGCAGGGCAACGACAAGGGAGACGCGACGCGCGATCCGGACGAGAACTACGCGCGCGAGGTGATGCAGCTCTTCACTATCGGTCTTTACCAGCTCAATCCCGACGGCACACAGATGCTCGATGCCAATGGTCAGCCGGTCGCCACCTACTCAAATAATGACGTGATGGGATTGGCTGCGGTCTTCACTGGCTTCAGCTGGAATGTGCCCGGCGACACCAGCGACAACGCCTGGTACAACTGCTGCTACTACGTTGGTCCGGGCTTTGGTGAAGACATTCTGCCTATGCAGAGCTTTCCGAACCATCATTCGACGAATGAGAAGGACTTCCTCGGCGTCACGATTCCGGCCAGCACCAACGCCGATCCCAACGGCGATCTGAAAATTGCGCTGGACACGCTTTTCAATCATCCGAATCTGCCGCCGTTCTTCTGCAAGCAACTCATCCAGCATCTTGTCACCAGCAATCCGAGTCCCGCATATGTGTCTCGCGTGGCCGCAGTGTTCCAGGACGACGGGCAGGGTGTGCGCGGCGACATGCAGGCCGTGATCCAGGCGATCCTCCTCGACGATGAAGCGCGCAACTCCGCGGCCGCAGCCAGCAATGTTCAATATGGCAAGGTGCGCGAGGCACTTGTGCGTTATACGGAGTGGGCACGGGCCTTTACCGCTCAGTCGCGAAACGGATCATTCAATCTGCGTACGACTGAAGATCCTATTTATGGCCTCGGCGAGATGACGCTGCGCTCTCCCACGGTATTCAACTGGTTCGCACCTGGCTATGTTCCTCCGGGAACAACCATTGCAGCGGCGGGACTGACCGCGCCGGAGATGGAGATGACCGACGTCTCCACCGTCGTCGGGTACCTGAACTACATGCAGGATGCGATCGGTGGAAGTGTGAACTCCGGCCCCGATGTCTATTCGAACTACGAGCCGGAGATGGGATTGGCGTCGAACCCAACAGCGCTTCTCGATCGCGTCAACCTGCTGCTGATGGCGGGAGAGATGGACAGCACGCTCTACAGTCAAATTCTCTCCGCGATCAACTCGATTCCCGTGCCGTCTGGAGACCAGAACGCAATCAACGCTGCTCTTCTGACCCGCGTGGAAACAGCAATTTATCTCACCATGGCGTCGCCAGCTTACAACGCCCAGTTCTAGAAGGAGTGCATGATGAATAAGCACGAATTATCACGGCGTCATTTTCTTCGTACGGCATCGCTGGCTTCGATGGCTGGCATCGCGGCGAGTCCATTCCTTCTCGATTTGAACTCCGTTGCCGCCATGGCGCAGGAAACGAGCCCTACAGACTATCGCGCGCTGGTCTGCATCTTCCTGCAGGGCGGTAATGATGGCCACGGGGCCGTGATCGCCACAGATACAGATTCTTTCAACGCATTCACCACAGCGCGCTCCGGTGCTCCAGGACTTGCGTATCCGATGAACGAGCTGCTTCCCATTACGCTCAAGACGCCGCAGAGTGGCCGCACGTTCGCGTTAAATCCTGCTCTGACCGGCGTTCAGAATCTGTTCAATGCCGGACGCGCCGCGATCATTGCCAATTGCGGAACCCTGATCGCTCCGGCAAGCAAGAGTCAGGTTTTAGCAGGATCGGTTCCTCTGCCGGCCTCGCTCTATTCGCACTTTGACCAGACGGCTGCCTGGCAGGCGATTGCCGCAAATTCCGGAAGTGCCGTCCACACTGGATGGGGCGGGGCAATGGCGGACCTGATTGCGTCGATGAACACGAACTCCGCCTTTACCTGTATCTCGACCGCAGGCGTCGCTCTGTTCCTCTCGGGAATAACTTCCTATCAGCTAAATGTAACGTCAGCCGGACCTATACCAATCTCCGGCCTGTCCCAGCCGTTGTTCGGGCAGCAGGCCGGAACGAATGCGCTGGCATCGATTCTCAGCGCCGATGAGGCCAATCTCTTCGCCAAAGAGTACGGTGTTGTGATCAATCGCTCGATCGCCGCACAAGCCAGTCTCTCGAGTTCAATGCTGGCCGCGGGAGCGAGCGGAGTGCCTAACCCGCCGCAGTATCTCGATCCCATCACGAACGCCCTCACCGATAATCCTCTGGCCGCCTCATTACAGACCGTGGCTCGTGTGATCGGAGGACGCGCCGGACTGGGCGTGACGCGGCAGATATTCTTCGTCCAGCTGGGCGGATTCGATACCCATGACAATCAGGCACCGCAGATTGCGCGTCTGCTTACACAGCTAAGCACAGGGCTCGAATACTTCGACAGCCTGATGATGTCTTCCGGATTGGGCAATCAGGTGACTACCTTTACCGCTTCAGACTTTGGCAGGACACTGACCGCTAACAGCGATGGCACCGACCACGGGTGGGGAAGCCATCACTTCGTTGTGGGAGGCGCGGTAAACGGACAGGACATGTACGGCCAATACCCGGTTATCGGCTCCAATCAGGCGAACGACACTGGAGCAGGACGGCTCATTCCCACCACCTCGGTCGAAGAGTATGCGGGAACGCTGGCTCGCTGGTTTGGTCTGTCGGACGGCCAGATAAAACAGGTGTTTCCAAACTTCACAAATTTTGGCACCAATCCATATATGAGCTTCATCTAAGGATCAAGCGTTCGGGGCAGAAACGGACCGAACCGGGTTGTGCTAGGATTTTTACAGTGAGTTCCGAATTCCAGAAGAGCGCCATGTGTTGTAGCTGCTATATGTGCGGCGGGCGTGTGTCTTCTGGCATGGGGAACTTGCAAGTTCAATAAGTTCCGGAATTCAGGCTGATAGTTCTGAATGACCCGCCGCCAGAAGATGCACTGGCAGGCGGGTTTCGTGTTTTTGGGCTAAAGGAGAAAGCGAAGTGAGTGTTCCTGAGATTCAAGCTGAAGATTTGAAACAGCGCCTGGACAAGGGCGACAAGCTTTTCCTGTTAGATGTGCGCGACGAGTACGAATTCGAGATTTCGAACATCGGCGGCCACCTTATCCCTCTGGCCGAACTGCCAAAGCGGCTCAAGGAACTGAACGTCCGTCAGGAGATCGTCGCTGTTTGCAAGATGGGTCCGCGCGGCGTCAAAGCCGTGGAGTTTCTGCGCGAGCATGGCTTCAAGAAGGTCAGCAACCTCCGTGGTGGAATTCACGCCTGGTCGGATCGCGTCGATCGTAAAGTTCGTAAATACTGACAACCGCGGCGCAGGAGAGCCCTGCGGCGCCGTCACTCATCCGTAGCTTTTTTAAAGCAGCGAGCATCCTCCGGGACGATCCCCTTGGGTCATCCCACGCGTGGATGCCTTTCCTGCACCTCATCGTCTACAATCAGGCCGATCTCTAATTTTTATCCCGCAAAGGAGCCCGCAAGTGGCTGATACGGTAACGCGTGGATCTCTCGGCGAAAAAGCTGCATATCAACTCGCCAATGTAACCAAAACTGCCCCAATCTATGGCGCGATCACCCCCCGCTGGCTGGTGCGGTTACTGGACTGGAAGCCCTTGGAGTCCGGCATCTTCCGCCGCAATCGGGTGGTGGAAGATAAAGTGATCGAGGTGATGTGCGGTCATGTCGATGAATCACCGATCCCCTCGACCTATGCAGAATATGAGGAAGCGCCCCGCGAGTACCGGCTGAGCAGCATCAATTCACTGGTGAATGTTCACACCCGCATCGCGGACATCTTCAGCAATCCTTACGACCAGGTCCGCGAACAGCTTCGCGTAACCATCGAGAGCGTCAAAGAGCGGCAAGAGAACGAGCTCTTCAACAATGTCGAATACGGTCTGCTGAACAACGTGCCCGACACACAGAGAGTCTCGACGCGCAAAGGCGCGCCTACGCCTGACGACCTCGATGAGCTGCTGACCAAGGTGTGGAAGGAGCCATCGTTCTTCGCGGCTCATCCACGCACCATCGCCGCATTTGGCCGCGAGTGCACACGCCGCGGCGTGCCACCTCCAACCGTCACCATGTTCGGAACGCCGTTTCTCACCTGGCGTGGAGTTCCGCTCATTCCGACCGACAAGATTCGCGTCGCCGGCAAGGTCCCGAAGTCGAAGGTATTGCTGTTGCGCGTGGGCGAACGAAAGCAGGGAGTCGTCGGGCTCTTCCAGCCCGGCCTCACCGGCGAGCAGAGCCCGGGACTTTCCGTTCGCTTCATGGGGATCAACGATCGCGGACTGGCTTCGTACCTTATCTCACTGTATTGCTCTGCTGCCGTCCTAGCTGACGATGCGATCGCCGTGCTCGACGATGTGGAAGTCGGACAATACCATGAGTACAAGTGATGTCGATCAGCTGGTGTTAGCGTCGCCGCAGACTTCCCGATCTCTTCCGGGGTCTGCTGGAATACCGCAGGTAGCGGAGGGAGTTCCTGCCGGACTGCCGGATGCGGCGACAATCGCGCGCATGGCTAACGACTTCTTTAATGCGTTGCCCGATGGAGGGAATCATCCGGATCGCGAGCTGCCGGGAGACTTTCCGGCGAGCTATACCTCGGTGTCGTCACTGCCGGCTTCGGCTCCTGCAATAGCTCCCGAGATCTCGCTCCCATCCGACCCGCATTTCCCCAGCGCGCCGGCGAGCGCCGGAGCTGCTTCTGTATCTCCGGTGACAGCGCCCGCTCCGGCCACCCCGCCGCCTGTTCCCGGTGCCATGGCGGGACATGTGGAAGCACCAGCGGAAGTGCCAGCCTTCGCATTTCTTCAGGACGCTCGCCCCATCTTCGGTGATGCGGGCCAACCTGTGGCGGGACCGTATCCAACTGCGAAGCCCATCACGGAATTTGCATACCCAGGAGCGCCTGGGGGAGCTTTGCCGATGGGTTTTCCCGCGGAGGCCGATGACGAGACACTGCGGAATCTATCTGCCAGCTCGCAGCCGCCTTCGCCAACCATGCCAGGCGGGTTCGGCTTTGCGGATTCTTCTGCTGTGCCCTCCTTTTCTTTTCTGGAAGAAGCGCGTCCGCTATTTTCGTATCCTCCAACAATTCCCGGGCCGGTGCCCGCATTCCCTGAGCTCGACTCTTCCTTAAGCGGCCCGGAGATGGCGCCGCATGGTTCGCAGGCTCCGGGGACTTCGGCTGCTGAAACTTCTCCATTTGGGTTTCTACACGGCTTACGGCCGATTTCTTCCGCCGACTCTGGGCAGAGGGTAGAGCAGCTGGGCATAGAGCCGGACGTACCGCTCGATCTGAATCTCTCTTCGTATTCCTTCGACGCGCAGGCCTTGAAGCGCGACTTTCCGATCCTGCGCGAGCGTGTCAACGGCAGACAGCTGGTCTGGCTGGACAATGCCGCCACGACGCAGAAGCCGCAAAGCGTGATCGACCGGCTGAAGTATTTCTACGAGCACGAGAACTCGAATGTGCATCGCGCTGCGCACGAGCTGGCAGCGCGAGCTACAGATGCCTATGAGTCCGCGCGGGAAAAGGTGCGCCGCTTTGTGAATGCTTCTTCGACGCGCGAGATCATCTTTGTTCGCGGCGCGACAGAAGGCATCAATCTGGTAGCGCAGAGCTGGGGACGCCGAAACATCCAGAAGGACGACGAGATCGTCATTACCTGGCTCGAGCATCACGCCAACATTGTCCCCTGGCAGATGCTTTGCGCCGAAAAGGGTGCGAGGCTGCGGGTCGCTCCGGTAGATAACAGCGGACAGATCCTTCTCGACGAATACGAGAAGCTTCTGGGGCCGAGGACGCGTCTTGTCGCGCTGCCGCAGGTGTCGAATGCGCTGGGTGTTGTGACACCCGCCGCGGAAATGATCGAGGCGGCTCATCGGCACGGTGCTAAGGTTTTGCTCGACGGCGCGCAGTCAGTTTCTCATATGCGCGTGGATGTTCAGTCTCTCGACTGCGACTTCTTTGTCTTCTCCGGGCACAAGGTTTTTGCGCCAACGGGCATCGGCGTCGTGTATGGCAAGTCAGAAGTGTTGGAGCATATGCCGCCGTGGCAGGGCGGCGGAAACATGATCCAGGACGTCACCTTCGAGAAGACGGTTTATCAGCAGCCTCCGCAACGCTTCGAGGCCGGAACCGGCAATATCGCGGACGCGGTTGGGTTAGGCGCGGCCATCGACTATCTGGATCGCGCCGGGATGGCGAATATATCGCGGCACGAGCATGGGCTTCTCATCCATGCGACAGAGGCGTTGCAGCGCATTCCCGGTCTGCACATCATCGGCACCGCCAAAGAAAAGGCCGGTGTGCTGTCATTCGTCATGGATGGCTTCCGCACCGAGGAGGTCGGTGATTATCTGAATCGTAACGGCATTGCTGTGCGCTCCGGACACCACTGCGCGCAGCCGATTCTTCGCCGCTTCGGGCTGGAGAGCACGGTGCGAGCTTCGCTGGCGCTGTATAACACCATGGAAGACATCGAGGCACTGGAGACGGCTCTCTGGAATCTCAGGCTGGGCCGCACCTCGATTTGATGCAGAGTTATTTGCTCTTGCTCATATCAAGCAGGATTGAGGAATTATCCCGGCCGATCAATTCTTTGTCGAAGGTTATTCAACAATCAAGTATAAGATTGTCGATACGCCTCAATGCTTCTTGGGAACCCCATGACAGAGTCGTCATTTCGACAGCTGCTGTTACGCTTTGCCTATATCCCGCTTCTTTGCCTTTGCGGTTTTCTCGCCGTCCTCGGTCTTCAACTTCGTGAAATTGCGCTTTTGCGTCTGGCAGGTGCACAGGCGACGACCGTCCTTCTGCAAAGCAACCGCTTGCAGAAGTGCATGATCGATGAAGAGACGAGCATACGAGGCTATCTCGTCACGAAAGACAGCGAATTTCTCGCGCCCTACCGCGAGGCGTCAGGCCAGATCGATGGCGAGCTGTCAAAACTTAAGGATTTGACGGCGTTCGATCTCGAGCTCGCTGCAAGAGCTGCTCGAATTTCTGCAAGCTATAAGCATTTCGACGATGTCAACCAGGCTTCGCTCAAGGGCGGTTTTTCAAACGTCGCCTTGATCGATGCGTTGAAGCAGCAGAAGCAGGCGATGGACGCCTTGCGGTCCGAGTTCACGGATTTCGAATCGAGGGAATACGGGGTACGGGAGTCAAAGCGGCAGCAGGTAACGAAGATATTCTCAAGGCTTCCCGCGATCGGCATCGGCGGCGGTGTATTGATTGCGGTTCTTGTCGTGCTCCATGGAAGGATTCTCTATCGCGATATCACGCTTGCCTATCACCAGCAGCTCAACGAAACCGGGCTGCAGCGTGACTCTCTTCAAACGACGTTGCAAAGTATCGGCGACGCAGTGATGGTCTGTGATGACTCCGGCATTGTCACCATGCTCAATCCAACCGCCGAAGAGCTCACCGGGTGGAGCAGGGATGAAGCCATCGGACGTTCGTTGTCAGAAATTTTTCAGATCATCCACGAGGGCAATCGTCTTCCGATTGAAAGTCCCGTAGATAAAGTAAGACGATTGAATACCGCTGTCACGCTGGAAAACCATACACTCCTTGTCCGCAAAGACGGCGCAGAAATTCCCATCGACGACAGCGGTGCTCCCATCCGCGATCGCGATGGAAATCTTTCAGGAGTAGTTCTCGTTTTTCGCAGCGTTGCCGAGCGTAGGCACGCAGCCAACCTTATACGGCAGAATCAGGAACGGTTTAACTCCATTTACAACACCACTCTCGAATACATCGGCATACTCAGCCCTGACGGCATATTGCTCGATTGCAATCGAGCCTCCCTCGAATTTGCCGGTAACTCACGCGCAGACGTCGTTGGCCATTACTTCTGGGATTGTCCCTGGTTCATCCATACCTCAGGTATGCCGGACCGTATTCGCACCGCGGTCGAGCGTGCCGCGACCGGACAGTCCACGCGCATCGAGCTGGCCCTCAACCACCCTTCCGGGGAAACCGTCGATTTCGATTTTTCACTTACCCCCGTATTCGGCTCTGGGGGCGAAGTCATATATCTCGTACCGGAGAGTCGAGATATCAGCGAGCTAAAGAGAGCGGAGCGTGCGCTGATTCAAAGCGAGAAACTGGCGGCGGTTGGCCGCCTGGCTACCTCGATCGCGCACGAGATCAATAACCCTCTCGAGGCGGTGACGAACCTTCTTTACCTCGCGCAGGATCATGCCGTACTGCCTGAGGTTTCGGAATATCTGAAGTCAGCGGATCAGGAGTTGCGCCGCGTCTCAGCGATAGCAAATCAGACGTTGCGATTTCACCGGCAATCTTCAAATCCTCAGCCTGTTCAGGCCGCCGATCTCTTTTCGACGGTTCTCAGCATTTACGAGGGAAGACTTCGCAATTCCAATATCTCCGTTGAAGTAAGCCATCGCGCACACGAGCCGATTGTCTGTTTTGATGGCGACGTGAGACAGGTACTCAACAACCTCGTCGGCAATGCCATCGATTCGATGAGCAATCGCGAAGGGCGTCTTATCATTCGCTCTCAGGTAGCGACGGATTGGCCAACCAGTCGCAGGGGCATCGTCTTCACCGTAGCCGACACGGGTAACGGTATTGCGCGCAAAGATTTGCAGCGCATTTTCGAACCCTTCTTTACAACAAAAGGCATCGGAGGAACCGGTCTCGGGCTTTGGGTAAGCAGAGAGGTAGTTTCACGCCACAACGGCACGCTCAAAGTACGCAGCAGTGACGTGTCGAAGCGCTCGGGCACAGTCTTTCGATTTTTCCTGCCGTTTGCGTGATCGACGAGAGAATGCTTTCCCTAAGCGTGACGAGCCGCCTAAGCGCCCAATAGATACAGGACAAATCCGGCGGCACTTGCGCCGATTGCCGGCCCCAGGATGGGCACCCAGGCGTACGGCCAGTCGGAGATGGTCTTTCCGGCGATCGGCAAAACAGAATGCGCGATGCGCGGCCCCAAATCGCGGGCGGGGTTGATGGCGTATCCGGTGGTGCCACCCAGCGACAGTCCAATACCCCAGACCAGGCAGCCAACCAGATAAGGGCTCAGGCCAGCCGCAGCACCGGTAGAGAGCACGAGCTTAGAACTCAGCGATCCGGCGACGATTACCAGCACGAATGTCGCAACGCACTCGGAGAATAGGTTAGAGGAATAGCTGCGTATCGCAGGCGAGGTGCAGAAGGCGGCGCGCTTGGCTTCCGCATCTTCGGTGATGCGCCAGTGCGGGAGATAGAAGAGCCACACCAGGATGGCGCCGCAGAAGCCGCCCCCGATCTGTGCTGCCGCGTAAGGCAACAGCTTGGTGAAATCGTGATTTTCGACCGCAAAGGCCAGGGTGATGGCGGGGTTCAGATGTGCATCCTTGCTGCCAAAAAGCATGGCGACGAAGATTCCGCACACAACCGCGAAGGCCCATGCCGTAGCGATGACCATCCAGCCGGAGTTCTCTGCCTTGCTCCGTTTGAGGAGCACACCGGCAACCACGCCGTTGCCCAGCAGGATCATGATGAGAGTGCCCATGAACTCTCCCAGCATCGGAGAACGCATCGTGAAGTTATCCTCAGATCTTTGAAATAGGTTGCTCGGTTTCGACAGTTCTAGCCAGCGTGTATTGCATGGCCAGCTGGGTAAAGCTTTTGACCTCAGCGTCGGCCCAGGCCTGGTCGCGCCTCAGCTCTGCCGCCAGCAGTGCGGCGACTCGCGGTGCCATGGCGATGGCGGCGTGAGCATTCAGAAAGAGCGCGCGTGTTCTCCGCGCCAGCGCATCTTCGACGCTGCGTGCCATCTCCATCTTTGCGGCCCAGACAATCTCTGCAGCGATGTAGGGCAGATCAGGATGAAGCCGCTGTGCCATCTCTTCCGATTCACCGGCGATCCTCTTGATGTATTCCGCATCGGAGCCGTAAACCCAGAGATGTTCAAGCTGATCCACATTTTCCCGGTAGCCGTGAATGCGCAAGGCTTCCGTCGCGCATGGCTTGTCGGGGAGTTTGCCCAGCGTGATCGCATGATTGACCGTATCTTCGGCCATGCGGCGATAGGTGGTCCACTTGCCGCCAACAATGGTGAGCAATCCCGATGGATCGATGTGAATGGTGTGGTCCCGTGACAGCGCCGAGGTCTTGCCGATGTCCGAACCTGCAGCCTTTACCAGCGGACGAATGCCGACATAAACGCTGAGCACATCTTCGCGCGTGGGCGGGTGACTCAGATATTCGCTGGCTGTTTCGAGCACGAATTCGATCTCCTGCTCGAAGGGCAGCGGCTCGTAGGAAGCATGCTCGATGGGCGTATCGGTGGTGCCGATCACGGTGTGCTGGTGCCATGGAATCGCAAACAGAACGCGGCCATCGCTGGTGTGCGGGACCATGATGGCTGTGTCTCCTCGCAGGAACGAGCCGTCGAGCACGAGATGAATCCCCTGGCTGGGCGCGATCATGGTGCCAACCGTCTCGTCGGCCATGCGGCGAATCTCATCGGTGAAGATGCCGGTTGCATTCACCACCACCTGCGCACGCAGGGAGAAGCGCTCCGCGCTTTCGCTGTCGACGGCTACAACGCCATCGAGAAAGCCTTCGCTGTCTTTGTGAAGCTCAACCACAGGAGCGTAGTTCAGCACGGTTCCGCCATGATCCACAGCCGTCTGCATCAGGTGAATCAGCAGACGCGAGTCATCGAACTGTCCGTCGTGATAGATCACACCGCCGCGCAGGCCGTCCTGCTGCAGGGTGGGCAGTCGCTCCAGAGTCTCTTCGCGAGAGAGCAGGCGCGATTTTCCGAAGCCGTATTTGCCGGCGAGCAGGTCGTAAATCTTGAGACCGATGCCGTAGAAAGGCGTTTCCCACCAGGAGTAGTTGGGCACCACGAAGGGCACATCGTGCACCAGGTGCGGCGCGTTCTGGAGGAGAAGGCCTCGCTCCTTCAGCGCTTCCATCACTAGCGAGATGTTGCCTTGTTCCAGGTAGCGCACGCCGCCGTGCACCAGCTTGGTGCTGCGGCTCGATGTTCCTTTGGCAAAGTCTTCCCGCTCCAGCAGAAGTACCGCGAGCCCGCGGCTTGCCGCGTCGACGGCAACTCCCGCGCCGGTTGCTCCGCCGCCGATCACGATGATGTCCCACGGCTCTTTGCGCTCCCGCAGGCGTATCAGCATCTCTTCGCGCTTCATGCAGACTCCTTATTCCAGCCACCGGCACGTTTCACTGCATCTTCCCACCTGGCCTGGCGACGCTCCATCTCTTTGCGATCGGCCCTAGGCTCGAAAACTGTATCGTGTCCGCGCAGCCTGGCGATTTCTTCTGTGCTGCTCCAAAAGTTTACGGCGAGGCCGGCAAGATACGCCGCACCCATGGCTGTTGTCTCAAGCTGCGCCGGACGCCGCACGGGAAGCTGCAGCAGGTCGGCCTGGAACTGCATGAGAATGTCGTTGGCCGCGGCGCCTCCGTCGACGCGCAGCTCCCTGAATGGCTGCTGCGTATCCTTATTCATCGCGTGGATGACGTCAGCGACCTGGAAGGCGATGCTTTCCAGAGCGGCTCGGGCGATGTGGCCGATCTGCGTGCTGCGTTGCAGGCCGATGATCAGGCCGCTCGCGTACGGGTCCCAGTGCGGCGCGCCGAGCCCGGTGAATGCAGGGACGAAAACAACGTTCTCCGCGCTGTCGACTGAGGCCGCGATGCCTTCGACGTCGCGGGATGCCGGGAAGAAGTGCATGTTATCCCGCATCCACTGCACGACGGCGCCGCCCACGAAAATGCTGCCCTCGAATGCGTATTCCAGCTTCTTGTGAGGACTGCAGGTGAGCGTCGTGATTAGACGATGCTGCGACAGCGCAAATTTGTCGCCAATGTTCTCAAGCAGGAAGCAGCCGGTGCCGTAGGTGTTTTTCGCATCACCTGGAGAGACGCACAGCTGGCCGAAGAGGGCTGACTGCTGATCGCCCGCTATGCCGGCGATCTCGATTTCGCCCAGCCCCAGCGTTGTGGTCACCTGTCCCACCGTCTCGCTTGACCAGTGAACTTCGGGCATCATGCTCTCGGGGATATTGAGCAGCTTAAGCAGATCCTTATCCCAGCGCTCCGTCGACGATGTTGTAGAGCATGGTGCGGCTGGCGTTGGTGCGGTCGGTGACATGGCGTTTGCCGCTGGTGAGATTCCAGATGAGCCAGGAGTCGACTGTGCCGAAGGCCAGCTTGCCTTGCTCCGCGCTTTGACGCGCCCCCTGCACGTTATCCAGAATCCACGCAATCTTGGTCGCGGAGAAGTACGAATCGATCAGCAGGCCGGTTTTCTCGCGGATTATGTTTTCATTGCCGTCGTCGATGAGCTTCTTGCAGAGCGGCGCTCCGCGGCGATCCTGCCAGACGATGGCGTTATAGACCGGCTTGCCAGTTTCGCGGTCCCAGACGATGGTGGTCTCGCGCTGGTTGGTGATGCCCAACGCAACCGTGTCGCGCGGGCGAGCGCCCACCCTGCCGAGCACCTCGACTGCGGCTGTTAGCTGCGAAGTGAGAATGTCATATGGGTCGTGCTCAACCCAGCCGACATTCGGATAGATCTGCCGGAACTCGTGCTGGGCAACTCCGGCGATGCTGCCGTCATGGGCAAAGAGAATGGCGCGAGAGCTGGTCGTGCCTTGATCGAGAGCGAGAACGTACTTCATATCCTGAGCAGGTCCGTCGTTTCCAAGGGTTAAGCGCTTACATCTTTTGCGGAACCCTGCGCTTTGTAAAGCGGCTCTCGGATCGTATCACGTGCTTTGCCTATCTGGCTTGCGTCAACCGACCGGATTTACTTCGAGCTCCTCGGGCTGGCGATGGCCGCTGGTGGCCGCTCCCGCATCGGGTGCGAGACCCAGGCTGTCCACTACAGGTCCGAGCGACAGTATGGCCATGATGAGAATCGCGAGGTGGAAGTCGCGGAGCTGCGGCATCGATGCCGAGTGGCCATGCGCGTGAGCGACCAGGCGCAGTGCGATCGCACCGACGGCAACTCCCAGGCCCAAGCTGAGCTGCATGATGGCGCTGAGGAATCCGTTGGCCCGGCTCATCTTTTCGTGCGGAATTTCGGTGTATGCGAGCGTGGTCATGCAGGTGAATTCAAGTGACCTGCATGCGCCGTGGAATGCAAGGATGGCGAGGATCAGCGGGATAGGCGTTCCGGGCGTAAGCGTCGCGCACAGCGCCATCGATACGGCGGTGATGATGCCATTCACGATGAGAATGCGGCGGAATCCGTAGCGGCGCAGAACCTGGATGACGAAGGCCTTCATGCTCAGATCGCCGGCAAAAAGCGCCAGCAGGTAGAGACCGGAGCGGAAGGCATTCAGGCCAAAGGAAATTTGAAACATCAGCGGCAGGAGAAACGGCAGTACTGAGACAGCGATGCGAAATGCGCTCGCGCCGTAAACGGAAAGCGAGTAGGTCTTCAGCCGCAGCGATTCGATGTCGATGAGCGACGTTGCCGGTTTGCGGCGCGCGACAATGACGGCGACCGCTCCACTGAGCAGGCTGAGAAGGAGAATGGTGGCACCAAAACGCCAGTGACCCGCGTCGCCGCTCAGTTTTTCCATGGCATAGACGCAGCCGGTAGAGGCGAAGCCGCCAAGGAAAAAGGTGAGCCAATCGAAGGGATGGCGGTCGTCGGTGCGAACGTTTTCCACCCAAAGCAGGGTGAGTCCAAGGGCAAGAAAGCCCAGCGGAAGATTCAGGAAAAAGATCCAGTGCCAACTGGCATACGTGGTGATGAAGCCACCGAGGGGTGGTCCGATGACGAGGGCCGTCAGACCGGGCCAGGTGATATAAGCGATGGCCTGCGTGAGCCGCTCCTTTGGCGTGGTGCGCAGGACGATGAGGCGGCCTACGGGAACCATCATGGCTCCCCCGATGCCCTGCAGAATACGCATCAGGGTGAATTGCGTGAGCGTGTGCGACATCCCGCAGAACAGCGATGCCACCGTGAATGTGCCGATGGCGGCTGCGAAAACCGATCGCGATCCGAAGCGGTCGGCAACCCAGCCGCTGATGGGAATGAAGACGGCGAGGGCAAGCAGATAAGCTGTCATGCCGACATTGAGCTTCACCGCTCCGGCGTGAAAGCTGCGCGCCATCTGAGGAAGGGCGGTAGCGATAATAGTGCCGTCCAGGTTTTCCATGAAGAATGCGCCCGCGATGAGCGTGGTGGCATAGAAAGGCGAGCGGGTCTTCATGCATCTAGTTTACGAAATACCGGTCCGCTTCTCTATGAAAGGCAACGCCGTAGGAACACCCGTTTTCAGGCAGGGTATCCTGCATAAGACAGAAGTCTTACCCTTACGCATAAGGAGCTTGGTTTCGATCGATGGGGAGATTCTCGAGGCTGCGAACATGCTGCTGGTTGTGGATGGTCATGATGGCCGGTTTTTCGCTTTGCAGGCCCTGCGAAGCACAATTGACTGGCGATGGCACCATCTCCGCGCTCATGGTCAGCGATATCCACTTCGACCCGTTTCATGATCCCGATAGGGCAAAACGACTTGCTCAGGTGCCGGCCAGCCAGTGGACGGCTATCCTCACACCTCCCTCGACGCCGAATGAGGAGCAGGCCTTTACCGCATTGCAGCAGCGCTGTGGTGCGCGCGGAGTGGATACGCCGTATCCGCTGCTGCGATCGAGCCTGCAGGCCATGCGATCGCGGCAGCCGGATGCGAAGTTCATCACGGTAACCGGCGATCTGATCGTTCACTCTTTCTTTTGCCGATACCAGGCAACGTTTCCGGGAGCGGCGCAGAAAGACTACGAAGCCTTTGTCGTGTCGACCATCGATTTTGTCATGCAGGAGCTGCACGCGGCCTTTCCCGGCGTGCCCGTTTATGCGGAGCTGGGCAACAACGATACCGATTGCGACGATTATCGCCTCGACGCCGACAGCGATTTTCTGGCCCGTACCGGCAAGATCATCGCCGCAGGCCTGCCGGCGTCGGACCAGGCCCAGGCAGCCAAGGATTTTGCTGCCGGCGGCTACTACAACGTGGCGATGGCTGCACCGATAACCAGCACCCGGCTCATCGCATTGGATGACCTCTTTCTGTCATCCAAATACAACACCTGCGCGGGGAAGCCCGATGAAACCGCGGCCGATGCGCAGATGAAATGGCTGCAGCAGCAGTTGGCAGAGGCGCGGCGGCAAAAGCAGACGGTCTGGGTGATAGGACACATCCCGCCCGGTGTCGACCCGTACTCGACAGTGGCACATTTCAAAAATGTCTGCGGCGGCGAGTCCGCCGTGATGTTTCTCTCTTCGGATAAACTCGCGGATCTGTTGGTGGAGTATGCAGACGTTGTTCGCCTCGCAGTCTTCGCGCACACGCACATGGATGAAATACGCCTGTTGAGCGCGGACGCCAGCGCCGCGCCCGGTTCTCCTGAACACAGCGTGGCGGTCAAGCTGGTCGCCTCCGTCTCGCCGGTGAACGGCAACGAGCCGTCGTTCACCATTGCGCGCGTCAATCCGTCTTCAGGCGTGCTGCAGGATTACCAGGTGATCGTGGCATCGAACAAGACCGGCATCGCTACGACATGGGCAAAAGAATACGACTATGCCGAGACCTACCATGAGACGGCATTCTCAGCCGCGGCGGTGAAGGATCTGGATACCAAGTTTAAAGAGGACCGCCGCGGGACTACGCCGATCAGCGATGCCTACATTCACCACTACTTTGCCGGTGACCTCGCGCCGGAGCTCAAGCCGTTCTGGTCTCAGTATGTCTGCTCGGTAGGAAACTACACGGCGAAAGGCTTCGCCGATTGCGTGTGCTCGCCCGGTAAATGACGATGGTCCTTGTCCGGTAGCTTTTTCGATTCACGATACCGGCTCAGGCTGTCGAGAATCAGCAGACCCGCAAGGAGCGGTACTAACCACTCCACGCGGCATTGCAGCCGATCCTCGACCATGGACATGGTGCCGGTTATCAGCGCGTTGATCACTACTGTAAAAGCAATAATCAGGCCGAGGCCGAGAAGCATCGGAGGACGGCGACTCCAGAGGATCGGAACAAAGACCGCAATGATCACCAGCGAGCCGAACACGATCCAGCGTTGGAAAGATGTGAAGAGCTCGATCGGCATGGCGTTTTGCGCCTGCCTGCTGCGCAGATAGCTTGCTTTCGCCCGCGGCAGCACCTTGTCGAACTCGTCCAGCACCCAACTGCTCGGGTCGAGATCCTCCAGGCCAAAAGTATTGAGCTGATCCCGGAAATTCGCAGCCGACTTAGAAAGCTGCTCGCGCGGATAGGCGCGAATCGTGGCCAGAACAAAGGGAATCTCTTCCTTGATAATGCGCTTTCCTTCGTCGTCGGACACATTTTGCCAGATGCCGTCGTCGCCCCAGAGAAAGTTGTCTGGGTCACTGCTCAGGTTGTTGAGGTGATCGCAGATTGCCCACTTTACCTCGCTGCAATGCTTGTCCAGATACCATCGCCCGGGCCCGTCGGCGATCACGCGGGCAGTGAGAAAGGGCGGCCGCTCGCCGTTCAGGGAGGGCTCCCCGTACAGATAGCTGTGAAGCGCCATCTGAGAAGCTGCGGCAAGCAGAACAAGGAGAGCCACTTCACCGATGGATCCGAGTCGCAGTCGCGGCGAATGCCGTCTCAGCAAAAATAACAAGAGCAAAACGACGCACAGCCCGGCGCTCAGCATCAGGTGCGTGGCGTGAGAAGTAACGGCCCACCATGCGATGACGTAAAGTGAAACGCGCTCGCCGCGCGAAAGAGTGTCTCTCGCAAAGACGAGCAGATATATCGACAGATACAGTACGGGACCGAGGAAGTCCGGCAGCACCAGCGAGACATACCAGCTCAGACTGGTGGCAACGCTGAGAAGCGAAACAAGAAGAAGGTAATAAGCTGCCGTGCGCCTGGGAACGATGGCTCGCACCACGAGCCAGATAACATATGCAGTGAGCAGGCTTTGCAGCGCGAGAACCGGCCACGGATTGATATTCCAGTGCCAGGGCAGAATGCCCAGACTATAGAAGAACGACCGCATGCCGTAGTAGTCGGAGAAATGATGTAGAAATACGGCGCGCGCGACGATGCGTCCATCGTCAAGATAGGTCATCGAGTCGGGATAGAGCAGGGGAAAGCGGTTATAGATCGCGGGCCAAAGCATAATGAGCGCGGCGGCCAGCACTGCAGCGCTGTTCCAGAGATTAGTCCTGCCCGGTCGTTGCACTGCTGCCGGGGTTGCACTCGCGATCGCAGCCATACGTTAAGGTGTTTCTCCCGCGCTAACCAGCTTCCCGAAAGCCACGGTGTCGATGTTCCTATCCGCGAAAGGCAGCGCGCAGCAATCGTATGCCAAGCCACGCTCCTATTGCCGCGACACCCGCGAGTGCTGCCATGGCCGCAACAGGAGCTTTTTGCGGAGGAGCTTTAAAGTCCGGAGCAGCAAGACGCTTGCCGGGATCGTCGTCAAGAAAATCTGGTTCTGCGAGGCCGAGACGTTTTAGCCGGAACATGATGGCGGTTTCGAGAACGCCCAGCCCATAGGTGACACTGCGCGTGAAGTTGATGGACGATGCCTCTTGAAAATACTTTGTCGGGCAGGAGATCTCGCCGACGCGGAAACCGAACTGGATAGCCTGCACCACCATTTCGTTGTCAAAGACAAAGTCGTCAGAGCATGCGCGCAGAGGCAGCCGCTCCAACACCTCCCGGCTCCACGCGCGATAGCCGGTGTGATATTCCGAAATCTTTTGTTCGATCAGCACATTCTGGGCGAAGGTCAAGGCGCGGTTGGAGATGTATTTGTACAGCGGCATTCCACCCTTGAGCGCGCTGCCACAAAGAATGCGTGAGGCGAGGACGAAGTCGAACTCGTCGTAGGCGATCATCGAAGCCATCGCGGTGATCAGCTTCGGCGTGTATTGATAATCGGGATGCACCATGACGACGATGTCAGCGCCGCGTTCGAGTGCCGCCGTGTAGCAGGTCTTCTGATTACCGCCGTAGCCGCGGTTTTCCAGGTGACGAATAGTGGCGAGACCGAGCTCCTGGGAGACCTCGACCGTGTTATCGCGGCTGGCGTCGTCGGTAAGGATAATGTCGTCGACGATTCCCGGAGGGAAGTCTTCAATGGTGCGGCGAAGAGTCTTTGCCGCGTTATATGCCGGCAGTACAACGGCAATCCTGCGATTGTTTAACATGATGACTCCGAGCGAGCGAACCGCGCGCCAAAAAAGATCAAAGTATATTTATGCCGATTCAAGAATCATGTTCGCGTATTGCAGAGTATCACCGGTACGGATCAGGCCGATGGCTTGTGGCACGCGGCGCTTGAACTCGGTGTGTGGCTCATAGCTCAGCTCCACGCCATGCGTCGCTTCGACGAGCCGGTGAATGTTCTCAGTCGAATTGTGGCGACGGAATTCTTCAGCCATGAAGACTTTGCCGACCATAAAATTCGTTCGGATAGCCTGCAATACGTCTAATACGCGCGGAATATCGTCGACGAGGGAGATATCCACGGTTTCGATCGACGGCCAGTAGGGGAAGCCGCGATCGGCGATGACCAGCGTGTTGGTGTGGCGCACGCGGCTGAGCAGGGAATTGATCTGTGGGTTGAGGATCCCGGTTTTCAGCATGGGTTCAGGCTGCGGACGCAGATGCCTTCAATTGGGGGGAAGGCGAAACCCGCGTGTCTGCGAACGAATAGATCGCAATGTAGACGTACGCAAGCAAGGGAACGATATACGCCAGCGCGACACTCCCGGTGCGGACGGAGATGAACCCCATGATGGGAGTGAGTGCAGCCCCGCCAATGATAGCCATGACGATCATCGATCCCCCAATCTTCGTATTCTCGCCCAGGCCGCGCAGCCCGAGAACAAAAATTGTCGGAAACATGAGCGACATGAAGAAACTGGTAACCAGCAGCGCCCACAATCCGACCCAGCCGGGAAAGATCACTCCCGCCAATACCAGCGCAGTATTCACCACGCTGTAGACGCCCATCAGTTTGCCCGGAGAGACATAGCGCATCAGCCACGCGGAGCTGAAGCGGCCAGCGCCGAAGGCAACAAGTGAGCCGGTGAGCAGATATCCGGCGGTCTTCTCCGGCTGATGCGCATAGGCCTGAACGTAGGGGATGAAATAACTCCACGTACCCACCTGCGCGCCGACATAAAGGAATTGCGCGATGACCGCCAGAAAGAAGTGCGGATACTGGAGCAGAGCGCGGATGCTGCCGGTGCCCTCGCCAATATTTTCGGTCTTCGTGAGCGACGACGGGAACTTGGTAATCGCAATCACCGTCAGAATGGCAACGGCCATTGCACCCAGAACCATGTAAGGCACAACGACGCGCATGGTCTCAGACTGCAGATACGCAGCATAGGTGTGATGCGCCTTCAGATCCGCGACCTGGCCGGGCTGGAGTTCGACTCCGGAGAAGATGAAGAGCGTCCCCAGCAGGACACCGCTGACGGCTCCGAGAGGGTTGAATGCCTGCGCAAGGTTCAGTCGCCGCGCAGCCGTCGAGGGATCTCCTAGTTGAGCGATGAATGGATTGGCGGCCGTTTCCAGAAATGAGAGACCGCTGGCGATCACGAAGAGAGCGACCAGAAAGAAAGAGTAGCGCCCGACAACGGCCGCGGGCCAGAAGAGAAATGTCCCCAGGCTGAAGAGCGACAGGCCGATCAGAAATCCTGATTTGTATCCGAACCTGCGCATCACCAGAGCCGCGGGGATGGCCAGAAGAAAGTAGCCCATGTAGAAGGCGGACTGGATGAGCCCGGCCTCAAAGCGGGAGATGACGAAGGACTTCATGAACTGACGGATGAGCACGTCGTTCACATTGTTGGGAATGCCCCAGAGGAAAAACAGCGCCGTGACCAGCACAAAAGGCAGAGCAGCACCCTGAGCCAGGAGAGGTGCGTTTTCTGTCGTTGATTGTGGCGCGCCCGCGCCGGAGCTGCCCTGCAACATGGCCATTATTTCTGATATCCCAATTCTGGTTCGCGGTCGAAAGCCGTTCCGGCTGGTGGAAACGCGTCGCGCACACCATCATATCCTCAAGAATAAGGATGTTTCATGCGCTCTGTTCCTCGAGGCGATATACCCTCACGGCATTTTCTCCCAGAACCGCATTCTGTTCTGAGGGGGACAGGCTCAAGGTCAGCTCTTCCAGCGTGCGCCACCAGCGATGGTAGCTTGTCCCAAGCAGGCATACCGGCCAATCCGAGCCGGCGAGCAAGCGCGACGGCCCGAAGCACTCCAGCGCGGTCTCGAAATACGGCCGCAGATTGTCGATGGTCCAATTGCTCCAGTCGGCTTCTGTGGTAAGCCCGCTGAGTTTGCAATAGACGTGCGGTCGCGCTGCTAAATTTTTGAGCCGCTCGCGCCAGGAAGAGATTCTTCCCTCGCGGATCGGCGGCTTGGCGAGATGGTCGAGCACGAATACCTGATTCGGGTGCCGGTCGACGAACTCCGCCGCGAACGGCAGATGTTTTTCATAAATCAGGATGTCGTAGACCAGGCCGGTGTCAGTCAGCGTGGCGATGCCGCGGTTGAAGTCCTCACGCAGGATGAAATCATCCTGCGGCTCGTCCTGGATCACGTGGCGAAGTCCTTTGAGCTTCGGGTTCCCGTCGAATTCTTCGAGATATCTCGGGAAGTCGGCGCTCGCGAGCGGAGCCCATCCCACCACCCCGCGTAAAAACGGATTTTCAACCGCCAGCTTCAGCAACCATCGCGTCTCTTCCAGCGTCTGGCGTGCCTGTACGGTGATCGCGCCATCGACCTTTGCCGCGGCCATCTCGTCTTGCAAGTCGGCGGGAGAGAAGTCGCGCCGTAGCGGCAGCATGCCCTCGCTGATCCAGCCGTAGTCCTGCGTGGAGTAGTTCCAGAGGTGGTGATGCGCGTCGATCCGCTGAGCCTTCTGAGACATGCGAAGTAGAATATAGGAGTGAACATAGCCACCGGAACCCTGAGTGAAATCCAGCAGAAGATCGAGAGCCGGGAGCGCATCTCCACGGACGAGGCGAGATGGCTCTGGGCGAATGCGAGCGACGAGGAACTGTGCCAGCTGGCATCGCAGGTGCGGGCGCGCTTCCACGATCCCGCGGCATGCACTTACATGGTGATGCGCATCATCAACTACACCAATGTCTGCGTAGCGCAATGCGATTACTGCGCCTTTTATCGGCTTCCCGGAAATTCTGAAGGATATGTTCTAAGCGAGGAGCAGGTTTTCGCGAAGCTGGATGAGCTGCTCGCTCTCGGCGGCGATCTGGCCGCCTTCAATGGCGGATTCAATCCGCATCTGCCGCTCAACTACTACTGCGATCTCTTCGCGTCCATCCGCGCGCGCTACGGCGACCAACTCGAGTTCTACGCGCTCACAATCGCTGAGTTTATGTACCTGGCCGACCACGCGAAGCTTGACTACGCAACCACCGCGCGGCGCTTCAAAGAAGCAGGCGTGCGCTGGATCACCGGTGGAGGTTCGGAGATTCTTACCGAGGACTTTCGCCGCCGCCACAGCAAATTCAAGTACACAGTGGCGCAGTACTTTGAAGCGCAGCGGGCAATTGTCGAAGCAGGACTGCGCACGACAGCAACCATGGTAATCGGCTTCGATGAATCCATCGACGAGCGCCTGGAGCATCTGGAGCGAACCCGCAAATTTCAGGATGAAACCAGCGGGCTGGCCAGCTTTCTCTGCTGGACCTACAAGCCGTATTTCACGCAGATCGGCGGCATCGAGATCGGCACCGCGGAATATCTGCGCCATCTAGCGCTGAGCCGCATTTATCTCGACAACGTTCCGCGCATTCGCACCTCAGTCCTCACGCAGAATGAGCGGGCATTGGAAGGGCTCCTCCATGGCGCGGACGATTTTGACCTGCCCATCGAAGACGAGGTCACGCAGAAGGCCGGGGCAACCATCAGCCTGAACTTCGACCGAATCTTAAATGTTGCGCGCGATCTTGGTTTTAGCCCCAGCTATCGTCATGTCGCCGGGGCCGAGTCTCTGCAATCGCACTGAGCAGGACGCCTAAGCTTTCCAAAATGTAATCACCAGACCTCCGGCGACGATCAGCGCGCCGCCAGCCCAGATGGGCGTGGTCGGTGACTGGTGGAAACGCACCTTGGCAACGATCTGAGCAATTACAAAGAACAGCGCCACATAGACGCCGAGCAGCTTGCCGAAATCCCATTGCGGCAGGTTTACGAAGAGCCCGTAACCGGCGAGAATCAGCACTCCGGCCAGCAGCCAGAAGGCACGCGTCGATCCGGACGCGCGATAGAGGCCGGACTGGAAGCAGGCGTCTCCGGAAACCTCAAGAAACGCAGCGAAGGCGAGGACGGCGAAGGCTCCAACTGGAGATGAGACAATCTGGCTGAGAATGTTCTTCATAAGCGGCCTCTGGTTCTTGTTGATTGAAGAGATGAGCAGGATGGTATCAGGGTCAGAATGGGAAGGCTGTTGCGCATGAGCCTGGCGAAGGAGAAGCATTGCGACTGATCGGCTGCTTCCTGCTGCTTGCGGGCTGGCTGATCGTGCTCGCCGCATTGTTCATGCTTAGCGGCTCAGCGATGCGAATCGTCTTTGTGACAGCGGGGATAGCTATTGAGATTCTCGGGCTGGCGCTGCTGACACAGGGGTATCGCGTGTTGCAAAGGAGCCGCCCATGAGCTTCGTGCTGTGCCTGGTCTGCGTGCTGCTCGTGCCCCTGGCCAGCGCCGGTCTCGCGCTGATGCATAAGGGACTCGGGCGCTCTCGCAGTGCAGCCCAGGCCATGCTGTCCAGCCTGTGCATTCTGGCGGTGACGGCGATTGTCTTTGTGCTCTTCGGATTCTCGTGGGCGGGGGTTGCCGGTCAGGCTTCACATGAGGTCTTCCTGCACGGCGCGCCGTGGAGCTGCCTTGGCGCGCAGCCCCTCTTTGCGCGTGGAGTCCGTTTCGATGGATCGCCCGACGCGCTCGCGCTCTGCCTGCAGATGTTTGCCGTGGGATTGGCGGGAGTGATTCCGATCTCCGCAGGCGCCGACCGCTGGCGTCTGGTGTCCATATGCCTTTTCAGCGCGCTGCTGGCAGGGATTATCTATCCGCTGTTTTCGCACTGGGTGTGGGGTGGAGGATGGCTGGCACAGCTCGGCGTGAATCTCGGCATCGGTGCAGGATTTATTGACGCCGGCGGTTCCGGAGTGATTCAAGTCACGGGCGGCCTCGCTGCGCTCTCCGTTGCATGGATCATCGGGCCCCGTCGCGGCAAGTACACGGAAGACGGGATGGCGACAGCGATTCCGGGGCATGATATCTCGTCGGTGCTTTTCGGCTGCATTCTCGCGTTGATGGGGTGGATCGGCCTGAACGCCGCGGCCTCGCTCCTCTTCTACGGTGTCACGCCAGCCGGAATTGCGCGCGTGGTTGTGAATACGACACTTTGTGCGGCAGCCTCAAGTCTCGCCGCAATGGGAACTACACAATTACGCTACGGCAAACCCGATGCTTCGCTGAGCGCCAATGGATGGGTCGCAGGACTTGCGGCCGGCAGCGCGGGTTGTGCCTTTATTTCTCCTGCTGCATCCATCGTGACCGGACTGGCCGCGGGCATTGTGGTCACGTGGCTTGTCGAAGTACTCGAGCTCAAACTGTATATCGACGATCCCGGCGGGGCGATCTCGGTTCACGCTGGAGCCGGCATTCTGGGTTTGCTTTCGGCGGGTCTTTTCGCGAACGTGGGTTCTGTTTCCAGCCGAGGCCAGTTTCTTGCGCAGCTCATCGGCGTGGCGACCCTGCTGGGCTTTATGCTGCCGCTCCTCCACACCTGCAACTGGCTGCTAAACAAGATTGTGCGCTATCGTGTTGATGCAACCGGGGACTGGCAGGGGATGGACATCCGCGAGCTGGGCGCGGGAGCTTATCCCGAGTTTGTGATCCACAGCGACGAGTTCGTGCCGCGATAATCTCAGTGATGTCTTGAGGCGAGCAGCAAAAGCGCAAAGATCAGCAAGGGAAGCAGCACCAGCGAAAGGTAGAGCGCGATGCGTCGCGATCCCGGCGATTTCCGCTTCTGCCAACTCACCTTTTCCGCACGCTCCGATACGCCGACCTCATTCTGATGGGTGAGATCGTGAGCGAACTCACGGGCGTTGGGATAACGATTCTTTGGCTCTCTCTCTAACGCGCGGTAAATGATCTCTTCCATCTGTGGAGTAACGGCGGCCTCAACAGTCGAGGGCGGCCGCGGCGCATTGAGCAGCCGGTCGTTCATGACGGCAAATGGATTGGGTCCTGAGAACGGCACCGTACCGGTCAGCATCTCGTACAGCATCACGCCGAGTGAATAGATATCGCTGCGCGCATCCCCGCGTTTGCCACGAACCTGTTCCGGAGAGATGTAATCCGGCGTTCCGAGATGCTGGGAGAAGTTGGCGAAGGTGAGTCGGCGTGCGCCGGCATTGGCTGCGATGCCGAAGTCGATCAGCTTGATGCCGTCTTTCGCGTCGACCATGATGTTTTCCGGTTTCAGGTCGCGGTGAACGACGCCGTTCGCATGAACGTACTCGAGCGCGTTACCGATTCCGACGGTGAGCCGGGCGGCCCGCTCCGGGCTCAGCTTCTTTTCTTCGTTCAGAATCTGCCGCAGCAGCCTGCCGTCGATCCACTCCATCACCATGTACACCTGGCTGCGGTCGGGATTGGCGAAGACTTTCATCACGCCGGGATGATCGAGTCTGGTGCCGATCTCTTCTTCGCGCCTGAAGCGATCGAACATCGCAGGATCGCTCTCGACCTCAGGATGCGGCACCTTGATCGCCACCGTCTTGCCATTGCGCGTATCCACGGCGCGAAAGACCGTAGCCATGCCGCTGGTCGCAACGACGCTCTCGATGCGGTATTGATCGAGCTGGTCACCGGGCTGGATGGTCGAGTTGGTTACGAGCATTTAGAGAAGCCGATAGGGGCGTCCACGATACAGGCCCATGCGTTCCACCGAACGGATGCGGATGAGCTGCACGCTGACATTATCATGCCCGCCTGTGTCGTTGGCGGCAGCCACCAGCGCCTTGGCCGCGTCACCGATGGAAGATTGAGCCTTCAGGATTCTCTGGATGCCGGTGTCGGCAACGTAGCCGTGCAGACCGTCGGAACAGAGCAGGAGCAGATCGCCGGGGAGCACGTTGACGGTGATGGTGTCGGCGGCGACGAAAAGATCGGTGCCCAGAGACCGGGTGAGCATGTGGCGGCTCTCGTCGTTTGCTGACTGCTTCCTGCTGAGAATCCCCAGCCGCATCTGCTCGTCCGCCATAGTGTGGTCGCGCGTGAGCGCACGCAGTGCGCCACCGCGAAAGAGATAACCGCGCGAATCGCCGACGTGCGCGATTACTGCGGAGTCGAAGCGCAGCGCGCAGGCAATCAACGTGCTGCCCATGCTCGGTCCGCGCGATTGCTTGACATGGCCGGCATCGTAGACGGCGGCATTTGCCTCCTGCACCAGCCGGGGTAGGAGCGACGCGTGCATCACGCCCTTGGGCAGCTTGCGAAAGCTGGCCAGGATGGTTTCAATGGCCAGCCGCGAAGCTACTTCGCCGTGCTCGTGGCCACCCAGGCCATCGGCGAGAGCGAAGAGCCAGCCCTGCGAATGTACCTGCGCCGGTGATACGGGCAGAACATGGCCGAGAAAATCCTCGTTGCGCTCGCGGCTGCGACCGGTATCGGATAACTCGGCAAATTCGAGATCAAGCATCGGGACTTGTGAGACGCGTTATCTCTCAGTTTACGCGGAGGGAATTCGCGTCTGCATCAGCGCCGTTTTGCCTTGAGCCCGCCCCGCGCTCAGGAAGTAAAAGCCTCCGTAAAGTCCCCAGACGGCGGCAATGCCCAGCGCCAGCAGCGGCTCCATCTTGGTGCCGTATCCCATGAAGGGTCCAATGAGATAGAAGCACATGCAGGCGAGGTTGGCGCACAAGCCGAAGACGGGAATCAGCATATGGCGAATGAAGCTGAAGTTCGGATGCTTATGGTAAGCGACCATACACAGCGTGCAGCTCAACGCATACAGCAGAAAGGTTCCGAAGTTGGATGCCAGTGTGACGGTGAGCAGCGAGTTGGGCAGCGCGGCCAGCTTGTCATGCGAGGAATAGCCGACGCTGGACCAGAAGCCATTGGGGATGGATGCAATGGTGGATGCCGAGGGCGCACCGGCATCGCCGAAGGCCAGCGAAACGGCAACGCAGCCGATAATGGCTGAGATGATGGCCAGCGTCCAGATAGCGCGATGCGGCGTCAGATTCTTGTTATGCAGCAGGCCGAAATGTCCTCGCACTTCGCGATCTTTGCCCATGGCGTAGGTCACGCGCGCGCCCGTATTCATGCAGGAGAGCGTGGTGCCGATGAGGGCGAGGAATACGGTCGCGGCTTCCACCAGCATGAAGATGCGCCCATGACCCTGACCAAAGAGCGCGTCGCCAACCATCACCATCATGTCTCCAATAGGAGCGGCGGAGCCTGATGCGCTCTGCATCGTGTATCCGCTATTGAGGAAGTAATTGGCCGCGAAATATTCGAAGAAGTAGAACAGGACCCCCTGCACCAGCAGCGAGACGACCACCGCGATGGGTACATCGCGCTTGGCGTTCTTTGCCTCGCCTCCCATGGCCGTAACCGATTCGAATCCCACAAGAATAAGAATCGCGACCGTGGCCTGAATGAATACCCAGCTCCACTTGTGAGGGCTCACCACGGACAGCGCGTTGGCGTGAGTGAGGAAATTGCCGGAGGCATCATGGTCCGGATAGCTGATATGGAAGGGAACCGGGTTGCCCGCGTCGTCGAGTCTAGGCATGGGCACGCCATTCGCATCGCGCGCAATCGTGTCAGTCGAAACGCCGCCCACAACCGCGGTCGTGGTCTTGAACTCATACGTGTATGCCTCGCCTGAGGTCGCATCGAACTGGTACGCAACCGATCCCGGCGCGTGATTGATCCGGTATCCGAGTGCCAGGACAGCAAAGACGAGCAATGCTGTGATCTGGACAATATTGATGGCCAGGTTGATGGCGGTCGAACTGCTCACGCCGCGGTAGGCGATGTAGGCGATCGCGAAGGAAAAGACAATCGCAACGGCCATCATGAAGAAGATGCCCGGAGGTGACGCGCTCATGAAGTTGGGCCAGATGGTGCCGACGACATAGCCGCAAAGAATGCCCATGGTGCCAACCATCACGCCGGGGTAAATCCAGTAGTAGAGGTGCGAGGCCCATCCCACGATAAACTTCGACAGCCGCGCATAGCGCCAGGCGCGGTCGCGATTCAGAAATGCCTGCTCGGCGAAGTAATATGAGCTGCCAGTGCCGGGATAAAGCTTCGCCATCTCCGCGTAGCAGACAGCTGTGGACAAGCACAAAACCAAAGCTCCCAGGATGCCCATCCACATGGCGGGTGCGGTGACTCCGGTAGTGGCCTGAATGAAGAAGGTCAGCCAGAGAAACGCACCGGGAGCAATAAGCGCCATCGCGTTACTGGTAAGCCCGGTAAGACCAAGCGTGGGTTTCATCTCGCCTGTCGACACTTCTGCCACATATCCTCCTGAAAATAGGTAGTGCGGCTACGCCTGCAGAATGAACCTGTGGTTACGTCTGCGGGAATAGACGGTGCGCTCTTGAATTTGGTCTGGATGATCTGGAAACTCCAGAATGACACTACTCGGCGTTTGGTGAAAGGAATTTCTTCAGGAAGGAAAAGAAGGCCCGCAAAGCCTGGCGCCTTGCGGGCTGCGAGAAGCTTCAGGTGAGGGGCTTGAGATCACCGAGCATGGTAGGGATCAGCTCTGACACCGTTGGATGGATATGCACGGCTCGTTGGATCGTAGTGTATGGTGCGCGGGCATACATTACGTCGAGAATGCAGTGGATGGCTTCATCGCCGCCGACTCCGAGAATCGACGCTCCCAGAATCTGTTTTGACTCGGCATCAACCAGAATCTTCATAAAGCCTTCGCTCTCGCCCTTTTCGACGGCACGGCTCACCATTTTCATCGGCCGCATGCCCATCAGCGCCGGCTTGCCGGACGCCCGCACCTCCTGCTCGGTCATGCCGACGCGCGCCAGCGGAGGGTCCATATACATTGCATGCGCCAGGAAGCGGTCGCTTACCCGGCGCGGATCGTTATCCAGCAGGTTGGCGGCAACAATTTCGAAGTCGTTGTAGGAGGTGTGCGTGAACGCACCCTTGCCGTTGCAGTCACCCATCGCCCAGATTCCCGGAACGCTGGTGCGCAACTGATCGTCGACGGTTACAAATCCCTTCTCGTCGAGCTTCACTCCGGCTTTTTCCAGGCCCAGGTCGTCGGTATTGGGGCGGCGGCCCATGGCCAGCAGGACATGGCTGCCCAGGACTTCAGGCGCGCCGACGCCGCAATCGACACCGACGGCGATGTCCGTTCCTTCGGGATGAAAATGGATGCATTCGGCGTGAAGGCGGACGTGGATACCCTCTTTTTCCAGGATCTCTTTCACCGCAGTCGAGACGTCCTCATCCTCACGGGACACCAGCCGCGAAGATTTCTCAACGATCGTGACCTCGCTGCCGAAACGGCGAAACATCTGGCCAAACTCGATGCCCACATAGCTGCCGCCGACAACCACCAGGTGTCTCGGCAACACGTCCAGGTCCATCATGCTCACGTTGTCGAGGTATTTGATCTCGCCTATGCCGGGAAGATCAGGGATAACCGCGCGTCCACCCACATTGAGGAAAAACCGCTCCGCTGAGAGGAGATCGCTTCCTACTCGCACCTCTTTGGCCGACTCGAAGCTGGCATGACCGGTATAAACCGTGCAGTTCGGCATGTTGCGCAGCCAGCCCTCCACGCCGTTACGCGACTTTGCCACCACGGCATCCTTGCGCGCCTTCACGGCCTTCATGTCGACGGAGACAGCCCCGCCGATCTGCACGCCGTAATCCGCGCCGCGTCTTGCCATATGCGCGGCGTAAGCGCTGGATACCATGGTCTTGGTGGGAGTGCAGCCGGTGTTCACGCAGGTGCCGCCAAAGAGCTTGCGCTCGATCAGCGCAACCTTGCGCCCGGACCTGGTGAGCCGACCAGCCAGCGAAGGACCGGCCTGACCGGCGCCGATAATGATGTCGTCGAAGTGAATAGCCATTACACGTGTGAGACGATCAAAAGCCCGCCAACGATGGCTATGGCATCTTCAAGAAGCGCGATGGGAAGATCTCTTCCCCCCGTTGCCTTCACCAGCCGTCCGCGGAACTCCGCGCCGCCCAGTGTACCAACGACCGCACCAACTGCGCCTGCGAACAGACCAACGATCCATGAGCCCTTTGCCAGGCCGATAGCTGCGCCGGAAAAGCCTCCCATCACGACGCGGGCGATGAATTGCGGCGGAACTTTGCGGCTGGGCGTCTTGGGCAGCTTGTCATTCAGGATTTCACCCAGCGCAAAGAAGCTCAAAAGATAGCGGGTGATCGGCGAAGCCATGAAATGCAGGCCAGTATCTGCCAGTGGAATCCAGCCCAGTCCAGCACCCCAGCCCACCATGGTGGGAGCCATCAACGCACGCAGCCCGGCGATCACGCCAATCAGAAATTCGAATAAGATCGGCATCGTCGTTACCCTTTCCGCGCAGCGATCCTGGGATGGCTTGCGTCCTACCAGGTTCAATCTTATGGCTGAATACCGGCTTCGGCTTAGCCAAAACTGCTGTTAATTTGCCACAATTGGCCGGGCGGGTGAGAAAGCTCGTCCAGAGGTCAATATCGGCTACAGAATATTCACTGCTCGAGCCGCCAGCAGCGCCACGGTTGCGAACGAGATGAGTGCCTGCACCATCATCATCATTTTGGCCCAGCGGGAGAGCACCGGGCAATCAGTAGGCGAGAATGCGGTGCTGGTATTGAAGGCGAGGAAGAGATAGTCGACGAAGCCTGGGCTCCAGCACTGCTCTCCCATCTCGCGCTTGGCCTGCTGATCGAGCGTCATCTGCGGAAAAAGGAAGGCCCCATCGGTATGCACGCCGCGCAGCTCCCGGGCGCGCGGGCCGCCAGCGTCGAGCCGCCAGTACCAGGACGCGAAAACCAGGATGTTCGCCACCCACAGCGCGCCCGCGGAGCGTAAAAGATCCTGCGGCGACTCTTTGTGTGAGGGGAGCGCGATGATCAGCAACGCAAGCGACCAGGCCATATCCAGGGTGACGATGCTGCTCAGTGTGTAGCCAAGTATTTTGTTGAGATTGTCGAGGTCTTTCTGCCGCGCCCATAAAATGGGAATCTCGAGTATCACCACCACCGCCAGCAACAGCCAGGCTGGTCCAAACGACAACGATTCGGGAATCGCCAGGCGCAATCCGCCCACGGCGAGAATAGCAAGTACCGCGGGCCAGCGCGGTTCCCGCCGGATGGGTGCGTTCGTCATCTATCTTCCATCATGCAGTGCGGCATCGCTGGTGGCAAACCATCCCAACTGGACTGATAGCGGCGACTCTTCTAAAGTTAGCTGGTTATGATTCAAGTTTCGCTCGATGCAGTGGTGGAGGCGCTACGCGACGCGGCTCCTCCCATGCCGAAGCAGCCGCTGCCCATCGTTGTCATCGGCTCGGGAGGCATCGTGCGCGACGCGCACCTTCCCGCTTATCGCCTCGCTTCCTTTCCTGTCGCCGCAGTCATCGACGTGCAGCCGGAAAAAGCGGCCGCGCTGGCAAAGGATTTCGGTGTGCCGATGGCCTTCGGGTCGCTTGCCGACGCCATGGAAGCGATCCCCGCGAAAAGGATCTTCGATCTAGCTCTGCCTGCGGGAGCGATTGCCGGGGTGCTCCGGCAACTGCCCGTGGGATCGGCAGTGCTGATCCAGAAGCCGATGGGCAACAATCTCGCCGAAGCCACGGAGATTGTCGCGATCTGCCGCGAAAAGCAGTTGACTGCAGCGGTGAATTTCCAGCTGCGCTACGCGCCGGTGATGCTGGCCGCGAAAAAGATCACCGATGCGGGTCTGCTGGGCGACCTTCACGACATGGAGATTCGGGTTTCAGACTTCATGCCCTGGGACCTGTGGACCTTCCTCGCCACCAGCCCGCGCCTGGAGATTCTCTATCACAGCATTCATTACATTGACCTGGTGCGCTCGTGGTTTGGCAATCCGATTCGCATTCTAGCCAAGACAGTTCGCAATCCGGGGACGCCAAAACTGGCGGCGACCAAAAGCGTCATCATTATGGATTACGGCGAGTGGAAGCGCGTCTTTATCACCACGAACCACAACCATACCTTCACCGGCAGACAGGAGAGTTACGTGCAATGGGAAGGCACAGATGGCGCACTGCATGCGGTGATGGGCGTGAACCTCGACTATCCGCGCGGAAAGCCGGATTCGCTCAGCTTTGCCCAGCCCGGCGAATCGTGGACCACGCTGCCTACCGCAGGGAACTGGTTTCCACAGGCTTTTATCGGCTCCATGGGATCGCTGCAGGCATACGTGACGGGTGAGCGTTCCGTCCTGCCCACACGCGTTGAAGACGCACTCGATACGATGAAGGCGGTTGAAGCCGCGTATCGTTCAAGCGATACCAGTGGGATCGATCCAGACTCTCTCGAATAACAGGCTCGGCTTTTTTTGTTGCAGCCCGCATAATGAAAAAGGGTTTTTATTTATGAAAAGTGGTTCTGAAGAGTTTCGCCTGGATGGCCGGGTCGCGCTGGTGACGGGGGGCGCAAGCGGCATCGGCGAAGCTACGTGCAAAGAATTAGCCCGCGCCGGTGCGCAGGTGATTATTGGCGACATCAATCTGGAGCAGGCTAAGTTGCTGGCGGAGAGCCTGGGCAATGCGACGCCATTGCATTTGGACGTGACCAAGCGTGACTCCATCGGGGATGCAGTCGCGACTCTTGGAAAGCTCGACATTCTGGTGAACAACGCCGGCATCGCGAGCGTGGGCGACATCACCAGGATTGAGCCGGAAGAGTTCGATCGCGTGATGGAAGTGAACGTGAAGTCGGTGTATCTGGTGACGCGCGCGTTTCTGCCCCTGCTGCTGGCCAGCCACGGCTGCATCGTGAATATCGGGTCGGTCGCCGGTCAAGTGGGCATCAAGCAGCGCTTTGCCTATTGCACCAGCAAAGGCGCGGTGATCGCCATGACCCGGCAGATTGCCGTCGAGTATCCGAAGGAACTGCGGGCAAATGTCATCTGTCCCGGTACGGTCCAGACACCATTCGTCGAAGGCTATCTTGAGAAATATCACGCTCATGAAAAAGAAAAGGTGCGCGCCGAACTGAATGCGCGTCAGCCTATCGGGCGTGTGGGCCGTCCCGAGGAGATCGCTTCGCTGGTACGGTACCTCTGCTCAGATGAAGCGGCTTTCGTGACCGGAGCCGCGCTGGCCATCGATGGCGGCTGGACCGCTGCCTAACCGCGCCATCCCGGTGTTCCAATGCACAAGACTTTAGGAGATGCTGCTTGAGTGAACTGAAAATTACCGGCGTCGAGGTCATCGATCTCCGCTTTCCTACTTCCCGCGATTCCATCGGCTCCGATGCCGTCAACACCTCGCCTGACTACTCCGCCGCGTACTGCATTCTTCAGACGAATCATGAACTGAAGGGCTACGGCCTCACCTTCACCCTGGGCCGTGGGACCGAGCTCTGTGTCGAAGCGCTGCGCTATCTTTCGAAGTTTGTCATCGACCGCAGCCTGTCTTCGATTACTGACAACTTTGCAGGGTTCTATCGGGAGCTCACCAGCGATTCGCAGTTTCGCTGGCTGGGCCCGGAAAAAGGCGTGATCCATCTCGCCACTGCAGCGCTGCTCAATGCTGTCTGGGATCTGTATGCGCAAGAGAAAGACAAACCGCTGTGGCAGCTTCTCATGGACATGGAAGACGAGCAGATCATCCACGCGATCGACTTCCGCTATATCACCGACGCTCTCTCGCCCGACGAGGCCCGCACCATCCTGCGCCGCAACAAGGCCGGTATGAACCAGCGGCTCGAGCTGCTTCGCCAGCAGGGTTATCCCGCCTATACCACCTCCGTCGGATGGATGGGCTTCAGCGATGAAAAAATCGCGCACCTCTGCGACGAAGCACTGGCTGAGGGTTGGACGCACTTCAAGCTCAAGGTGGGTGGCAATCCCGCGGACGACATGCGCCGGGCGGCACTGGTTCGCAGAAAGATTGGCGATCACAACAAGCTGATGTTCGACGCCAACCAGATGTGGGACGTCGATGAGGCGATCCATCGCACCCGCGATCTGGCGGTGTTCAAGCCATGGTGGATGGAAGAGCCGACCAGTCCTGATGACATTCTCGGCCACGCGCGCATTCGCCGCGAGGTGCCAAATGTGCGCATCGCCACCGGCGAGCATTGCCAGAATCGTGTGATGTTCAAGCAGCTGATGCAGGCCCATGCCATCGATGTCTGCCAGATCGATAGCTGCCGCCTGGCGGGTGTGAATGAAAACCTGGCCGTTATTCTTATGGCCGCGAAGTTCAATATTCCGGTCTGCCCGCATGCCGGCGGAGTTGGCCTCTGCGAATACGTGCAGCATCTCTCGGCGTTTGACTACCTCCGCGTCTCAGCGGCCATGGAGAATCGGGTCACGGAGTTCGTCGATCACTTGCACGAGCACTTTGTAGATCCCGTGCATGTCCGGCATGGCCGCTATCTGCTTCCCATCCGGCCTGGATATAGCGCCGAAATCTACCCTGCCACGTTGCGCGATTACAGCTATCCCAACGGCAAGGTATGGAGAACGTAGATGAAATTTGTAACTTTCTCTGAAGCAAATGGTCCCGCCCGTCCGGGACTCCTCGATGGGGAAGACATCGTCGATCTTTCGCCGGTCTTTCCAGATATGCTTTCCATCGTGAGCCGCGGACCGGGTGCCGTGAGCGACGCAAGGAAGCCACGTCTTCCGCGGAAGTCGGTCAAGCTGCTCGCGCCGCTCCTGAATCCGCCGCGGGTCTTCTGCGTTGGCCTCAACTATCGCGACCACGCCATCGAATCAAACATGGAGATCCCCAAGGTTCCCACTGTCTTCATGAAGCTGCCTTCTGCTCTCATCGGCACTGGAGACGCGATCAAGCTGCCGCCTCATTCAACCCAGGTCGACTACGAGGCGGAATTTGCAGCGGTCATCGGAACTGGCGGCCGGGACATTGCCAGAGAAGACTGGGAGAAGCACATCTTCGGCTACACCATCCTCAACGATGTGAGTGCGCGCGACGTGCAGCTGGCGACGTCGCAGTGGACGCTGGGCAAGAGCTTCGATACCTTCGCTCCGCTAGGGCCGGCCATTGTCACCAAAGATGAGATCGCCGATCCGCATCAGCTGGCGATTAGCCTCACCATTGACGGAGAGCTGCTGCAGAATTCGAACACTCGCGAGCTCATCTTCAAGCTGCCCGACTTGCTCGCCTACATATCGGCGATTACCCCACTTCAGCCTGGCGACATTATCAGTACCGGCACTCCGGCCGGCGTAGGGCTGGGGCGTAAGCCGCAGCGTTGGCTGAAATCGGGAGAGACGGTGAGCATCGAGATTGCCGGCTTGGGCAAGCTGATCAATCCCGTCATTTAGCGGGCTCGCTACACGGAAATAACGGGATGTGGGCATCTCATCGAGCGTGTCCGGAAACGGACAATGCATTCCGTAAATGATCAGGCCAATTTACCCGGCGCTTGTTTGAACATCACACAAATTTATAAGAATCAATGATTTAAACCACGCTGCGGATTGGCGGACAGCGTGCACTATGAGTCGCCGTGATGGATATCTCCCGGCCTGACATTAAGAAGAAGAAGTTCCGCCGCAACGCGGCGTGGATCGGTATTGGAGTTGTAGTGCTTGCGGCAGCTGCCGTTGGGGTTTACCGCCTTAAGCCAGCCTCCCCCACAGTCGATGCCAGCGTCGTCTGGCCGGATACGGTGAAACGCGGTCCGCTCGTCGTTCAGGTGCGCGGCCTGGGCACTCTGGTTCCTCGCGAGGACAGCATTCAGCTGATTCCTGCGCAGACTGAGGCGACAGTGGTTCGCATTCGTGTGCTGCCGGGAACCAAGGTGACGCCGGATACCATCCTGATGGATCTTTCCGATCCCCTGCTCCAGCAGGAAGTACTCAACGCGCAACTGGCGCTCAAGGGCGCCGAGGCCGACTACAAAAGCCTTCAGGCGACCCTGGAAAGCACTCTGATGGATAAGAAGGCTGCAGACGCCGCCGTCACCGCCAGCTATACCCAGGATCAACTGCAGGCACAGACTAATAAGCAGCTGTTTGATCTTGGTGTGATCTCGGGCCTGGTGTACAGCCAGTCCAAGAGCACAGCCGAGCAGCTTACCACCCAGCACCAGATCAGCCAGCAGCAGCTGGACGTGAACCAGAAGGCGATCCAGGTGCAGCTTGCATCCTCGCAGGCCAAGATCGATCAGGCCAAGGCGCAGCTCGCGCTTTATCAGCAGCAGCAGAACGCACTGGAAGTACGGGCCGGTATTAGCGGTGTGCTCGTCCCGCTGGCCACGCCGCTTTCTGTTGGGCAGCACGTGACGGTCGGAACTTCTGTCGCAGAGGTGATCGATCCGAGCAAATTGAAGGCGGCCCTCAACATCGCTGAGACGCAGGCGCACGACATACACGTGGGCCAGCCGGCTGAGGTAGATACGCATAACGGCGTGGTACAGGGCCACGTTCTCAGAATTGACCCCTCGGTATTGAACGGAACTCGCGTGGTTGACGTATCACTCGATGGAGAGCTCCCTGCGGGAGCGGTTCCAAACTTGAGCGTGGATGGAACGATCGATCAGGCTCGGCTGCAGGACGTGCTGTACGTAGGACGTCCGGCATTCGGCAATCCTGACAGCACGATCAGCCTCTTTCGCTACGACCCTGACGGCAAAACAGCCACGCGGGTCCAGGTAAAGGTAGGTAAAGCTTCGGTTACGCAGATTCAGATACTCGAAGGACTGAAGGAAGGCGATCGCGTCATCCTTTCAGACATGTCGAGGTACGACGCCACAGATAAGGTCCGACTGGATTAAAAGGAGCGTTTGAGCATGATGGAAACAAGGCAGTCGCTGATTGAGATTGAAGGCCTGACCAAGGTCTTCTATACGGACGAGATCGAGACTCACGCGCTCTCAGGCATTCACCTGACCATCCACAAAGGCGAGTACGTCGCCATGTCCGGACCTTCGGGCTGCGGCAAGTCGACTCTGCTCTCGATCATCGGGTTGCTGGACACGCCGACCGGCGGCAAGTATCTGCTCAACAATCATGCTGTCGAGAACCTGAACTTCGCGCAGCGTTCGCGCATCCGCAATCAGGAGATCGGCTTCATCTTCCAGAGTTTCAATCTCATCGGCGACCTCACCGTGTATGAGAATGTCGAGCTGCCGCTGACCTATCGCACCGGCATGTCGGCTCCGGAGCGCAAGCGCCGCGTCCAGGAATCGCTGGAGCGCGTCAGCATGGCGCACCGCATGAAGCATTATCCGTCACAGCTCTCAGGCGGTCAGCAGCAGCGTGTCGCTGTGGCCCGCGCACTGGCCGGATCGCCCTCTATCCTGCTGGCTGACGAACCTACCGGAAACCTGGACTCGCGCAACGGCGAGGCGGTCATGGAGCTGCTGCAGAACCTGCACCGTGAAGGCGCGACCATCTGCATGGTGACCCACGATCCTCGTTTCGCCCGCCACGCCGAACGCAATATTCATCTCTTCGACGGCAAAGTGGTCGCCGAAGGCGATGCGCTCGAGCCGGTGCTCGAAGCCAGATAAGGCAGATCAGAATCGGCAGTATCCAGTTGTCAGTGCCCATTGGCGGAATTCGGCTTGCTGCAGGAAAGACGGCGTCGACTGCTGCCCACGGATGATTCACTGACAACTGGATGACCTTCTGCGCCTGATTGCATAAAAGGAAACTCATGATTCAACTACGAAACATCGAGCGCAGCTATAAAACCGGAGCGGGACAGACCTGGGTCCTCCGGCGCATCAATCTGGATATTCGCGAAGGCGAGTTTCTAACCATCATGGGACCGTCTGGAGCAGGGAAGTCGTCGCTGCTCAATGTTCTCGCTTTGCTCGACGATCAATGGCTGGGTGAATACTGGCTGAAAGACGAGCCGGTGCACGCGATGAACCGCAAGCAGCGTGCCGAGATCGCCAAGCGCAATATCGGAATGGTCTTCCAGAGCTACCACCTGCTCGACGATCTAACGGTGCAGGAGAACATCGACCTGCCGCTCTCCTACAAGAACATGCCGCGCAACGAGCGTCAGGGCCTTGTCGCCGATACGCTCGATCGCTTTCAGATCGTGGGCAAGAAGGATCTGTATCCGTCGCAGCTTTCCGGCGGACAGCAGCAGCTGGTGGGTATTGCCCGCGCCGTGATTCACAAGCCGGTGCTGCTGCTGGCGGATGAGCCTACCGGAAACCTGCATTCCAGCCAGGCCAAGGAGATCATGGAGCTCTTCAAACAGCTGAATGATGCAGGCACGACCATCGTTCAGGTCACGCACTCCGAGGCCAATGCCGCATTCGGAAACCGCGTGATTGAAGTCCGCGATGGATGGATGACGATGGACACCGCAAATCCTGAAATAGCTAAGGGAGCGAACGTTTCACCGGAGGTAGGGGCATCTTGAGCAGTTCTCGGTTCAGCTATCGGCTTTGGGAGCGGATTTGCGCGGGCGCGTTGTGCGCGGCACTCACGCCTTGCGGCTTTGGCCAGGCACAGCAGGCCGCGTCTCAATCTGCTCCGGATGCTCCGGCAACTCCGGCTGTAACGCCCGCGCCGACAATTGCGCAGCAGGCGCAGGCCGTGCAGCAACAGCAGTCGCAGCCTATCGCAGCGCAGCAGCAGCCATTTCACATTGAACTGCCGCACTCGCGCAATCCGCTGGCTCCTTACATGCCGAGCACGGTGCCGCCAATCAATCTGACCAATTCGCCGCGCCTGCAAAGCCTGCAGCGCGACGGCAAGCTCTACATCTCGTTGAAGGACGCGATTGCGCTGGCGCTTGAGAACAATCTGGACCTGGCGTATTTTCGCTACACCCTACCCATGGCCGAGGCGGATATATTGCGCACCAAGGCTGGCGGTCAGGCCAATGGCGTGAACACCGCGATCGTACAAGGAACGCAGGGCGGATTAAGTGGCGGCGGAGCCGGTGGCAGCTCAAGCGGCGGCGCGACAGCGGCCGGTGCCGGAGGACTGGTAACGTCGACGCTCGGCAATGGCGCGGCCATCAACTCCTTTGACCCGCAGCTCTTTCTTCAGGGATTTGTGGATCACCAAACGCTGGCGCAGGTGAATACGATCAATTACGGCGTGCCAGTTCTGAAGGACAACACCATCGAGCTCGAATCCGGTTACTCGCAGGCATTCCCTCTCGGCACCAGCTTCACCGTCTCCTCGTATGGCTATCGGCAGACGACCAATAGTATTTACAACATCCTGAATCCTGAAATTACCACCGGGTTTAACCTCACCGTTAACCAGCCCTTACTCTATGGATTTGGACTGGGCACCAATGAGCGATACATTCACCTGGCCAAGAAAAACCTGCAACTCACTGATATTAGTTTCCGCGCGCAGGCGATTGCGACGATCACGCAGGTGGAAAATATTTACTGGGACCTGGTGAGCTCTTACCAGGATGCGCAGATCAAGCAGCGCTCATTGGACTATGCCAATGAGACTCTCTCCGACGATCAGAAGCAACTTCAACTCCAGAACGTCCCGGCTATGCAGGTCATGAAAGACCAGTCGGCAGTAGCAACAGCGGAAGGCGATCTCACCGTCGCCAAAGCGGCTCTTAAGCTCAACGAGCTTCTCATCAAGAATGCATTGACCAAGACTGTCGCCGATCCTGCACTGGCCGAGATGCCGGTAGTTCCGCTCGATCTGCAGGGGGCACCCGATCCCAATGAGACAAAACCGATCGATCAGCTTATTTCCGATGCTGAGAAAAACCGGCCGGACGTCTCCGAAGACCAGATTCAAATGGAGATCGCACAAAACAACCTCAAGACCATCAAGAATGAACTCCTGCCCCAGCTCTCGCTCTACGGCAAGTTCATTGGTGCGGGCTTTGGCGGCGATCTTAATCCCTATTGCGCTCTCGGATCCGAGTGCAGTTCGACGTTTCCAAAGGGTTTCAACGGAGCTTTTGAAAATACCTTCAACTATTCCTCGCCTGAATATCAGGTAGGCTTCCAGCTCAACGTTACATTGCGTAACCGCGTCGCCAAGGCCGACCAATTTCGTGCGGTTCTTGACTTTCGCCAGAAGGAACTCACTTTCGAGCAGGAGAAAAAGCAGATTCTGCTCGATGTGCGCAACTCGCAGTACACGTTGCAGCAGGCTCAGGCTCGCGTGACGGCGGCGCAGAAGGCCCGAGATCTCGCACAGAGGACCTTCGATATTTCGAAGAAAGAACAGCAGCTTGGCGCAATGTCCAGCTACGATACGCTGGCGGCCGAAACAGCGCTTGCCGTCTCTGAATCTGCGGTCGCAGTGGCGCAGAACGCATACGAAAAGGCCAAGGTGGATATCGACCGAGCCACCGGTTCAACGCTCGACCGCATGGACGTCTCCATCGACGATGCGAAGTCCGGCGTTGTTACGCACATGTAATCTAAACAGTTGCTGAAAACCGAAAGCTGCCCATGGCAATCCCCACTCAACTCGAAAGCGCCATCGCTATTCCGGTGGCGCGCCGTAAGCCCTGCCTTCTGGTGGCTGACGATCAGCCGCATATCCTCGAAGCGCTCGAGCTTCTGCTTGAGCCTGAGGGCTTCCGCATGGAGCGCGCGAATTCACCGTACATGGTGCTCGACGCGCTGAAGTCGGGAACCTACGATGCGCTGCTCATCGACCTGAACTACACGCGCGACACCACCTCCGGCAAGGAAGGGCTGGACCTGCTCTCGCAGGTGAAAGCCTACGACAGCCAGATGCCGGTGATCGTGATGACCGCATGGGCCAATGTCGAAGTAGCGGTCGAGGCCATGCGGCGAGGCGCGCAGGACTTCATCCAGAAGCCATGGGACAACGCACGGCTGCTCACTATTCTTCGCACGCAGATGGATCTGCACGATGCGGTGCGACGGGCCCAGCGTCTTGAGGCGGAGAATCGCCTGCTGCGCGCGCAGGGATTGCCGGAGATGATTGCGACGGCGCCTTCCATGCAGGTGGTTTTGGCGACCATGGCGCGCATTGGACCCTCCGACGCGAACGTGCTCATCACCGGCGAGCACGGGACAGGCAAAGAGGTAGTTGCGCAGACGCTGCACGCGCTGTCCGCTCGCGCTTCGCGTTCCCTGGTTGCCGTGAATACCGGCGCGTTGCCGGAAGGCACCTTCGAGAGCGAGCTCTTTGGCCATGTAAAAGGCGCATTTACTGACGCTCGTACCGAGCGCATCGGACGCTTTGAGCTGGCCGATGGCGGCACCCTCTTTCTCGATGAGATTGCCAATGTTCCTTTGCGTCAGCAGGCCAAACTGCTGCGTGTTCTCGAGACCGGCGAAATGGAGCGCGTCGGTTCCTCGAAGACGCGTCGCGTCGATGCTCGGGTGTTGTCGGCGACAAACGCCGATTTGCGCGCTGAGGTCGATGCCGGACGCTTCCGCGGCGATCTGCTCTTCCGTCTCAACACCGTCGAGATCCACATTCCACCGCTGCGTGACCGGCGCGAGGACATTCCGCCGTTGGCCGCGCATTTCCTCAATCGTTACGGCCAACGCTACCGCAAGCAGGTTGCCGGCCTCGACCCTGGAGCTATCCAGGCCATGCTGCAGTACTCGTGGCCGGGCAACGTTCGCGAGCTGGACCACACCATCGAGCGTTCCGTGCTGATGGCGCGCGGCCCCCAGATCGAATCCGCCGACCTCGGCCTGAGCCAGTCGCGCAGCGGCGGCCAGGGAACGGGTCCCGGACTCGAAGAGATGAGTCTGGAAGCCGTAGAGAGTATCCTCATCCGCAAAGCCTTGTCGCGTTCTAATGGGAATGTGAGCCAGGCTGCAGACGCCCTCGGCCTTAGCCGCGGGGCGCTGTATCGGCGGATGGAGAAATATGGCATCTAGGCGATCTCGCCAGAAATCAAAACTGTTCCGGCGAACGCACAGGAGCAACGTCCACTCAATCTGATGCCGGTTCCTTCGAGCGTCCAAATTGGCGCGGGCCGCCTTGTAGTTGACTCCGCTTTTTCCGCGGGATTGACTGGATATACGGAGCCGCGCCTCGATCGTGCGGTCCAGCGGTTTCTGCGCCAACTGTCGCGGCAGACCGCCATTCCGCTGGCCGCAAAACCAAGCGTCTCGCCAAAAGCCGTTCTCGTGATTCATACGGATCACGCCAGTAAGGAAATCCAGGAGCTTGGCGAAGACGAAGCCTACGTCCTCGAAGTGAGTGCAAGCGGCGCCAAACTTCATGCCGCTAATCCGCTCGGGGTCTTGCATGGTCTGCAAACGTTTCTTCAGCTGGTCGAAGTCTCACCCGATGGATTTGCCGCTCCAGCAGTGAGCATCAACGATAAACCGCGATTCCCGTGGCGAGGGCTGATGATCGATTCGGCGCGCCATTTTGTGCCGCTCGATGTGCTCAGAAGAAACATAGACGGACTCGAAGCTGTGAAGATGAACGTTTTCCACTGGCACCTCTCGGAAAATCAGGGCTTCCGCGTCGAAAGCAAGAAATTTCCGAAGCTCCATGAGATGGGTTCCGACGGTCTGTACTACACGCAGGATGAAATCCACGACCTGATCGAGTACGCGCGCGATCGTGGCATCCGCGTAGTGCCGGAATTCGATGTGCCTGGCCATAGCACGGC
>CAVUWQ010000032.1:0-23284 GCA_963745105.1 uncultured Acidobacteriaceae bacterium | reverse complement strand
TGCGGGCGATACTCTGGAGATCAGTGCCCCTCGGGGAGGTTTTATGCTGGGGTCCGGCGATGCGCCGGTCGTTTTGCTCAGCGCCGGCATCGGGGCAACGCCCGTACTCGCCATGCTGCACTCGCTGTCTTCGGCCGCATCACATCGTGAAGTCTGGTGGATCTACGGAGCACGTAACCGCGCAGAGCACCCGTTTGCGAAAGAGTCACATGGCCTATTGCAAACGCTCGTAAACAGCCGAAGCCACATTGTCTACAGCAAGCCCGATTCAGGGGACAAACCAGGTGTGGATTACGACTCGGTTGGGCATGTGGACACGCCGCTGCTCGATCGGCTGGGCGTAACTCGCGATGCGGATTTCTACCTGTGCGGTCCACCCTCATTCCTTAACAACTGACCGCGGGCTTGAAGACGTGGGGTGCCGATTCCACACGAATTTACCTGGAGGTGTTTGGGCAGGAAGCGCCGATCACGCCAGGAATTGCGCAATCCTCCCGCCCGCCGGTTCACGCTCCCGCAGGGGAACCCGGCATCGGACCACAGATTTCATTTACGCGAAGCGGGCTCACGGTTCCGTGGAATTCACGGTTCTCCAGTTTGCTGGAATTTGCAGAAGCTTGCGATGTTCCCGTACAGTGGTCGTGCCGCACGGGGGTCTGCCATACCTGCGAGTGCGCATTGATCGGAGGAACTGTCCAGTATGAGCCTGATCCACTCGAGCCACCAGCCACAGGCAACGTGCTGATCTGCTGTTCGAGACCATCTGGCGATGTCGAGATTGATCTGTGATTGTATGCGGGTCACGTACTGTACGGTACTAATTTCAATCCTCGTAGGGTTCCATCGTTAGCGCCGAGAATGGGAGCCGGGACGGCCAATGCGAACGCTGAATTAGCTCCTGCTCGGCACGGAGCCAGTCGTCGTCGGGCGATCCCAAGGGCCGGCCTCGCCCCTCCCATAGCCGATAAGCCAGCTTCTCAATCTGTTCGCGCTGTTCATTTGAAAGTTGGTACATCATAGAACTCCTTCATTTTTCTATCTGGATAACCTCTTTGGACCACTCACGTACGGATTGCCTCGCTCGTAGAAGCGCAGTTCGCGATCCACGTTGCGCGTCAAACCGATGCGTACACTTTTGCCGATGGCGCCCGTTTTCCGCCGGCTCGTCGCGAGCCAGAGCGGGCCGGCGGCGCACAGATCCAGTCCATCTTGCCTGAAATCAATCTGCATGGCCTGGGCTAGCCGGCCTGGCCCCCGGGCTAAATCGAGCAGGCGCTGCCCCGCCGCGCAAGCGTTGCATCCGATCGATTCCCTCGAGTGGTTCGAGGGCACGCAAGAGGACTCCCGCCCCGACTCCGGCCGCCTCGCTCGTCACGTTCAGCATGAACGACGAACCGTAGGTGAAGTATACGTAAGCATGTCCGCGCCCAAGAAATAATGAGGCATTGCGCCGCGTCTCTCCCCGAAATGCGTGACCGGCGGAATCACCGACCGGATAAGCCTCCGTCTCGACAATGCGCCCGCTGAGCCTGCCATCGTCGGTATCATGGACCACTACTTTGCCAATCAGGTAGCGCGCCAACTCCACAGTATCCACCGGGAGTTCCGTTCGACGGAGACGCCGAAGACGAAGCGGAATCGTCTCGCCACGCGTTTCATTTCTCTGTGCGCTACCGGAGCGCCGGCTTCGTCTGAAAGCGGCTGGAGTTCGCCGAGCATTGTAGGGATGAGTTCCGAAACGGTCGGGTGAATGTGCATCGGCCCGTTGAATGACCGTGTACGGCGCTTTGGCATACATCACGTCAAGGATCGAGTGAATGGCCTCGTCGCCGCCAGTTCCAAGGATGGCAGCTCCCAGGATCTCGTGAGTTTGGGCATCCACGATGATCTTCATAAACCCCTGCGTCTCGCCCTTCTCAACGGCACGGCCCACCTTCGTCATCGGCCGCCGGCCAATCAGCGCGCGGCGGTCGCTTTTGCGGACTTCCGCCTCCGTCAAGCCTGCACGGCCGAGCGGAGGGTCGATAAACAGAGCATAAGCGGTAATGCGATCGCTGACTTTGCGCGGGTCATTGTCCAGAAGATTCGCCGCGACAATTTCAGCATCGTTGAAGGCCGTGTGGGTGAATGCGCCTTTCCCATTGCAATCCCCTAACGCCCAGATTCCCAGGGACGCTGGTGTGCAACTGATCATCAACGACAATGTATCCGCGTTTATCGACGGCAACGCCTGCCTCTGTCAGACCGAGGTCATCGGTATTTGGACGGCGTCCCACCGCCAGCAGGACGTGTGACCCGCTTACCTCGGGATCGCCACTGGCGCAGTCAACCTGAGCGAGAATCTCCTCGCCGCGCCTCGAAAAGCCAATACAAGTTGCGTTCAGCCGAACGTTGATGCCTTCGTGCTCGAGGATCTCCCGGATGGCGGTCGAAACATCCTCATCCTCGTGCCGGGCCAGGTGCGACGCTGTCTCGATGATGGTCACTTCGCTCCCAAACCTGCGGTACATTTGCGCGAATTCCAGGCCGATGTAGCCGCCGCCTACGATGATCAGGTGACGCGGAAGAAAGTCGACGTCCATGATGGAGCTGTTATTAAGGTATGGGACTATTTCGATACCAGGCATCTGAGGCACCACTGCGCGACCGCCTACGTTGATGAATATCCGATCCGCCGTGAGCCTCTCCGAGCCGACGCTTACCTCTTTCGAGGACTCGAAGCGAGCGTGGCCCTGGTACACGGTGCAGTTTGTCATACCTCTCAGCCAGTTCTCTACGCCGACTCTCGACTGCCCCGAAATCGCGTCTTTCCTCGATTTGACGAGCTTCATGTCGACGCTCAGCCGGGCCATTGCTAACCACTCCGAAATCGGCTCGCGCGACGAACCATGTGGGCCGCATACGCACTTGCGACCATCGTCTTCGTGGGTATGCAGCCGGTGTTGACACACGTGCCGCCGAACAATTTGCGCTCAATGATCGCAACCTTCATTCCCGCCCCTGCCAGGCGCTGCGCCAGGAAGGGACCAGCCTGACCGGTTCCGATGATAATCGCGTCGTAGGTCTTCGTCATTGAACTCCTCTGTTTGGCGTTACCGATTGCACGTGCGAGGCCACCTCATCAGCATGCTCCTGACTGCGGTTCATTTCTGTCAACAGTCGGCTGTCGGTGTCAGGCTGGTGGCTTTCCCGGCGTTCCGCGCGATGTGTCAGCCCCTTCGACGAACAGCAAACGCTTTTATTTCCAGAACATTCCCCTTTCTCCGCACGATGAGAGTCGATTGGTTCTTGAAATGCATCCTACAACCTTGTGACTGCGCAGACCACATCACTCGACCAGGCGTTGTTGACATCGGACGCTGCGGACTTGAAACAAACGAACGCCCATCTTGGCATCAGATATAGAGCCGTGCGGTCGGTGACCCGCTCGCTCGCAGCACGAACCTCCGCCGAGGACCAGATGGTGCAATCCTGCCCGGAGGCCAGTCCGATGAAGTGGCATCAGGCGCATACAACCTGGTTTTTCGAGACGTTCGTGCTGCGTCCCTTTCTTCCGGATTACAAGCCCTTTCGCGAGGAGTTTCGCTGGCTATTCAACAGCTATTACAACTCGATTGGAGAGGCGCCTCCGGAGAAGCAGTTGCGCGCTTCGTTTTCGCGTCCGTCGCTCGATGAGATCATCGCGTTTCGCACGCATGTCGACGAAGCGATGGACAAACTCTTCGCAGGCGAAATCCATGACGAGGCAGCGCGACGCATCGTGTTGGGCCTGAACCACGAGCAGCAGCACCAAGAATTAATGCTCACGGATATCAAGCATGCTTTCTTCTCGAATCCACTTCGTCCGGCATACGACGCCAGCCCTTTAGCGGGAGCACGCGACGGTTCACCTTCCGACTTCGTGTGGCATCGCTTCCATGAGGGTGTGACCGAAGTTGGTTATCCGCTGGATTCGACCGAACTGCCTCGACTTTTGCTTCGATAACGAGACTCCACGCCACAAGGTGTATCGCGAGGCCTTTGGAATCGCAAACCGCGGCGTCACCTGTCGTGAGTATCTGGAGTTTATGTCTGACGACGCATACGCTCGCCCGGAATTTTGGCTTTCCGAGGGCTGGGAAGCGGTCAGGAAACAGGGGTGGCGGGCGCCGCTCTATTGGGAACGTGATGCCACGGACAGCACTGGCTGGCGCATCTTTACACTTCGAGGTTGGCATCCGCTTTCCGCGTTGCTCGATACGCCCGTCTGCCATGTGAGTTTTTTGAGGCCGATGCGTTCGCGCGCTGGAGAGGCTGCCGCCTTCCTACCGAAGCGGAATGGGAACTTGCCGCGAATGGAAGTCCGATTCAGGGGAACTTGCTCGAGAGCGGAAGGCTACATCCCGCAATCGCGTCCGGCGATGGCCTTGACCAACTCTTCGGGGACTGCTGGGAGTGGACAGCAAGCCCCTACACAGGTTATCCGGGTTACAAGCCTCTTCCTGGTGCCCTGGGCGAATATAACGGCAAGTTTATGTCCGGCCAGATGATTCTGCGTGGAGGATCTTGCGTCACACCCGCGAGTCACTTACGTGCAACGTACCGTAACTTCTTTCAGCCGGAAACGCGCTGGCAATTCACAGGAATCCGTTTGGCCGATTAAGGGATCTCAAATGAATTTGAATGCGACGACCGATTTTCAGATATTCGAAGCGAAAAGCCTCGCCCCTTTGGACGCGCGTGACGGCGCTGATCGATGAGGTTTGGCGCGGGCTGCGGAAACGTCCGCGATCTCTTGTGCCGTGGATGCTCTACGATGCCGAGGGTTCGCGTCTTTTCGAGTGCATCACAACCCTGCCCGAATACTATCCCACGCGAACGGAGCGCGACATTTTGGCGAGCTATGCCGAAGCGATTGTCACAGCGACTGGTTCCGATTACTCTCGGCCTTTGCGCCTGCTGGAGTTGGGAGCGGGGACAGCCGCCAAGACCGGAATTCTGCTGAAAGCCGCAACGCGCCTGCGAAACGAAGTAACTTACTTTCCGGTTGATGTCTCGTCGGATGCGCTCGATGCGGCGTGCGACAGCATTGGTTGCCTGTTACCGGATGTGCAGCTACAGCCGATGGTGGCGAACTATGTCACTCACCCGCCGAAGCTTGAACGGTTCAAGGGGAACACGCTCGCGATGTACATCGGTTCGAGCATCGGCAACTTCTCGCCGGAGGAGGCTCGCACCATTCTTCGCAATCTGAGGTCTGAGCTCAGGGCCGGCGACGCACTGCTGTTAGGTACGGATATGGTGAAAGACGAGGCCACTCTCGTGCGGGCGTATGACGACAGAGAGGGCGTCACCGCGGCGTTCAATTTGAACATTCTGCATCGCCTCAATCAGAGAACTCGGTGCGAACTTTGATACCGGCTGCTTCCGGCATCGGGCCCGCTGGAATCGCGTGCAGTCGCGCATCGAGATGCACTTGGAGAGCACGTGCGATCAATGGGTGGACATTCCGGCCGCGGAACTTAGTATTCAATTCGCGGCGTCTGAAACCATCCACACGGAGAGCAGCTACAAGTTCACCCAGAAAACGCTCGGCGCCTTGTTGGAGGATGCGGGCTTTGCGATCAAGCAAACGTGGAGCGACCCGCGACAGTGGTATGCGCTTACCCTCGCGGGCCTTAGGTAACCGCGGTTAAGTCTTTGTGCGCTTGTTCCATCCGTGGAAGGCCGACAAGTCGCCTGCGTCCCAAGCCTCGCGAAGCCCAGGAGTCTTCAGATCCCAATCGGGACGGATCTCGCTCGTTACAGCCCGCAGATCGCGCCAGAGGTCGCTAACCGAAGGCCGGCCCCAGAACCAATAGCCGTTATAGACGCTGTGGATGATGAGTCCCGGCTTGAGTACGAGTGTGTGCGGAATCATGGGATTATGCTCCGGCTCGGTATACTCTGCGATGTCGAGGTCTTTCTGAACCGTTCTGTCGGGATCGGAGAGGAAGGTCCATTGGGCGCCCACTGACGCACGGAACTCCTGCAGAGTGTGGTGGTCATCGGTGGAGATCGTAGCAATCTGGGTGTATGCCACCGCGATTTTCGGATAAAATGCGGCAAGTTCCAGATACTGCTGGTGTTCCTTCCGGCAGTAATGGCCGCGCGAGAGCGTCAGGATCAGGGGATCAGCGCCCTGGAGTTCGCTGAGCCTCCGCGGTGTAGCAGTGTGGTCGGGTAACTGATAGTCAGGAAAAACGGTTCCGGGTACGAGGTCATGCGGCATAATTGGATTCCCTTTCAATAGTTGATCGCATTATCATCTCCCCTGCGGGATGAAGCCCGGGCTGCCGGTCTTCACTACTTCATTGAACCTTTGTCTAGTTCTGAATTCGATTGATTTGATCAATCCCGTCTTCCGGAAGAGCGGAGATGTTGAAATTCTCCCGCGCACGAGCCGCAGTTCGCGGCGTTGTAAGCAAAGCCGTGCCACGCTGAACCGCCCAAGCTAACAGCACCTGCGCCGGCGTCTTGCCAACTCGTTCGGCGATTGCCGAAATGACTGGATCTTCGAGCGGCCCCGGTCTCATTCCGTGACCCAACGGCGCGAAAGCTAAGAACACGATGTCCTTTTGCTTGCAGAATTCCAGAAGCTCTGTTTCCGGCAGATAAGGATGCGCTTCGACTTGGACCACGGCCGGCTTGATTCTCGCGGATTCGTAGATGGGCAACAGGTCGTTCAGGCCGATGTCGGACAGTCCGATGGCCCGGCATTTGCCATGGTCGACAAGACTCTCCATGGCCCTCCAAGTATCGAGCAAAGTCACGCCTCGGTCGTAAAGGATGTTGCCGTTTTGATCGCGCGGATCTCCTGCTCGTCTCCCGGTTGAAACGCAAATGGAGTGTGACTGAGATAGAGATCCAGATAGTTGAGTCCGAGTCTGGCTAGACTCGCCTCGAAAGCGGGTTCGACGCGCTCTGGCCGGTGATTGGTGTTCCACAACTTTGTGGTAACAAAGATGTCTTCACGGGTAATCCGTCCAGCGGCAAGTCCTGCCTGCAATGCTTGGCCCACTTCACGCTCATTTCGGTATCGTTCCGCACAATCAAAGTGTCGAAATCCAGCCTCCAGCGCATCTCTGGTAGCAGTTATCGTCGTGGCTGAATCGGGAATCAGCGTGCCAAAGCCGAGTACAGGCATATCGCCCGCTCCGTGGTTTAGCGGCATTCTTTTGGTCCGAAAATCAGAAGAGTCGACCATGATGACACCTCGTTAGTAGCCTCAACAGTTCGCCGCAGCATGGTACTGTTCATCCGTCAACTGGCGAATGGGACGCGCTCCCAGCGATCGGCGCGTTTCAATGCCTAGCTTGCGCATCTTATAGATCAGCGTAGTACGTGGCAATCCAAGCCGATTGGCCGCTCCGTCCTGCCCTCCGATCATCCAGCCGGCTTGCTTCAATGTTTCCAGAATATGCTCCCGATCGGCATCGGCAAGCGTCCGTGCAGCGCTCTCCGATCTCTGCTCCACCGTCTGCTTCAAACCCAGCGGTAGACGCAGCACCGACCCAGGGGAAAAGAGCACGGCGCGCTCGATGAAATTCTGCAGTTCGCGAATGTTACCTGGCCAGTCGTACGCTTTGAGGACCGCTATCACTTCATCGGGAATCAAGTCGATGGGTTTGTTGAAGGAGGCGGCAAATTTTGCTACGAAGAACTCCGTCAGCGGCAGGATGTCCTGAAGGCGTTCCCGCAAAGGAGGCAGATAGATTGGAATGACGTTCAACCGGTAGAACAGATCTGCGCGGAACAGCTTCTTGCTCACGAGCTGCCCAAGATCCTGGTTTGTCGCCGCCACCACCCGCACGTTGACGCGGACGGTCTGGCCGCTACCCAAACGCTCGAATTCCCGTTCTTGCAGTGCGCGGAGGAGCTTGGGTTGAAGTTCCAAGGGCATGTCGCCAATCTCGTCCAGAAAGAGCGTGCCTCCGTCGGCCATCTGAAATCGTCCCTTGGTTTGAGTACACGCGCCTGTGAAAGCGCCTCTTTCGTGGCCGAACAGTTCGCTCTCCAACAATGCGCTCGGGATCGCGGCGCAGTTAAGGGCTACGAAGCGGTTGTGGCGACGAGGGCTGGCCTCATGAATGGCTCGTGCAATTACTTCTTTTCCAGTACCCGTTTCGCCCTGGATCAAGACAGCGGAGTCCACGGGTGCAATTCTATTCACGTCTGTGAGGACAGCCCGGAATTTCGGACTGGACCCGATCAAATCTAAAGTAGTCATTGTCTTTCTCCTTGCTTGGACTAATAGCGGTTTGGGCAAATCTCGGAAGGCCGCCTGCGCGGCCAGATCATTTTCTTCTGTCCCTGATTGTAGCGGTAATCCCGCCTGATGTCGCCCCCAAATCGTTCTTGATCGGGTCCCCAGATGGTTGTGAGTCTTATCCCTCTCTAGAGGGACCGTTTCCCACCCCGAGTGCGATCTGGCATTTTGAAGCGCTTTCTTCCGAAAAGGCGAGCGTCGATGGACCATGCTCCAGGGCCGAGCATCGCCACACCAGCGGTTAGCACCGCCAAGAAGATGTGAATCAAGCGGCTGTCCGGCTGTGAAGAATTGAGCGAGAACGCGATCCATAACTCATCAATCGCGATGAGCGCTCCCATTACGGGTGTCCACAAGCCGGCGAGCAGAAAGAGGCCCCCGGTTGCCTCGATGAAATCCGAAGCGATCGTGATTGGTGCTCCGAGCGTGCCAAAGACGTGGCTGATGCCGAGATAGATTAGAGCGATACCGACGCCAAGCCGCAGCAGCAAGAGACCGAACCCGGGCCAGCTATTAGGAAAGGTCGAAAATAGACGTTGCAGAATGCATCCCAACCCAATGCTATGGAACTTGCAGCAAGCTCCGACACCCCAGAAAGTGCTCTTGCCTATCCCACATTCGGGGGATACGCGCGTCTATAAATCGATAATTCCGCGCTTCAGCGCTATCGTGACGGCATGAGTCCGGTCGTTCGCGCCCAGTTTGGGAAGAATATTCTTGACGTGATGCTTAACAGTTTCCTCGGTGAGCCCTAACTTCGCAGCAATCTCCTTATTCGCATTCCCAGCAGCGATTAGACGTAGTACGTCTATTTCCCGTTGGGTCAAGGTGTCATCCGTGGCATGCTCCGCGATTTCGGCAGCAGCCTCAGATGACAGTCGCTTATAGCCGGCGTGCACAGCACGAATTGTCCCGAGTAGTTCCTTTCGCAACATGTCCTTCAGTAGGTACCCTCGTGCGCCGCTTCTGAGGGCACGAGAAACCTGAACATCACCGGCATAGCTTGTTAGTACGATGATTCGCGCCTCCGGGAATTCGCCGCGAATTGCACTCAACGCGTCGATGCCGCTCATCTCCGGCATTTGCAAGTCCATCAACGTAACATCTGGACGGTGCGTTCGGAACTGTTCGACCGCCTCACGTCCGTTGGAGGCTTCCGCGATCAATTCCATATCCGACTGCCTCGCGATCAGCGCAGCGATACCTTCGCGGACGACGGGATGGTCGTCTACTGAGAGAACTCTGATCACAACTTCACTCTGCCTTCTCCGGGAACAGCCGCAAACGGGAGGGACCCGGCCGTTTACCGTAAGCAATCGAGCCTGCGATGCTCAAATCGATCTCCGTCCCGGTTCCCGCTCCGCTCCAGATATCCAGCTTCGCTCCGATGTCCGCAGCGCGTTCACGCATTCCAGGCAGACCGTAGTGGCCCGCACGACCGTCTTCCAGGATTGTGGGTGCTATGCCTTCTCCATCATCGCGAATTCGCAACCGAAACAGTTGTTGGCCGTAGGTAATCTCCGCCTCAATGTGCTGTGCCCGGGCGTGGCTGAAAGCATTTCTCAGCGCTTCCCGAGTAATGCGGTAAAGCTCGTCTCGCACGATGGGATGCAATTCTCGCGTCTCGCCTTCCACCAGCAACTCGAACGTCGGGGAGTTTGCGACTCGACAATTCTTCGCCGATGGTTCTGATCGCGCGCGCCATATCGTTGGTGACCAGGGTAGACGAACGCAAATCGTGAACAGCCTTCCGGCTCTCGGCGACCACCTGATCCCCGCGGTCCAGCGTCCGTTCCAGTTCGTCCTTTACCTCTCCAGGTGGAAGCGATTCATCGATTGCTTGCAGCCGCAGCATCAGCCCTTGAAAACCCTGCAACAGCGTGTCATGCAAATCGCGGGCGAGCCGCATGCGCTCGCTGACACGCTCGTCGAACCTGAGGGTGAGCTGCCGAGCCAATCGGGTAACCCGGAGGTAGTGAAGAGCCAGCAGGATGAGGGCGCAACCCACCAGCAGGCTCAACCTGAACCACCACGTCTGCCAGAACAACGGATCGACCTGGAACTCGAACGTGGCGGCCTGCCTGCTCCAAAGGCCATCCGGGTTGGCAGCCACTACCCGGAATCGATACCAGGCAGGCGGCAGGTTCGTGTAGCTGACTTGCCGCGTTCCGACGGGCGCTTCCCAGTTTTGATCGAATCCCTCCAACATGTAGCGAAAGCGAACCCGCTCCGGAGCCGACAAGCCAAGTCCCACATAGTCGAATGTAATTCGTTGCGCACCACCGGAAACGTGGGCTCCATCGTGCATGCCTATGGCTTTGCCGTCCACCCAAACGGCCTGGACATTGGCGATGGCAGGTACCGCATCGTCGACTAAGCGTGCTGGATCCACGACCGCGATCGCTCGATTCCTCGAGAACCAGATTCGTCCAGACGAATCCTCGACCACCGAAAGATCGCGCTTGACACCTTCCAGCCCTCGCAAGCCGTCTGCCAGACCATACTCTCGGACATCTCCTTCCGCGAGCGCACCCCGCGTTAGCCCGAATCTTTTGATGCTGAATAGATGGTTGTTAGTTGCTACCCACAACACTCCGAGACGGTCCTCCGCCAGACCCAATATCGGCTCTCGTAACGAATCGGGTCCACCCGTGGGCGCTTTGAACCCTGATGAGTCGTGAAAGGCAAGTCCGGCTGCCGTCCCTACCCAGAGCACCCCAGAGGAATCTAGGAGGAGACAATTCACCTCGTTGGAAGGTAAGCCCTCCGATTTCGTGAAACTTCGCCATCGGCCCTGCGAGAGCACGCTCACGCCGCTGGGAGTGGCGAACCACATGGCGCCGTCAGGACTTTCAAGCGTGGCGTTAACGGTATTCGCGATCAGTCCATTCGTCATATTGTAAGTAGTTAGGTCTCCACCAGTTACGCGAGTGACACCGCCTGTTAGAGTTCCCGCCCACACGGTTCCATCGCGATTTTCGTAAACGGAATATACGCTGTCCTGCGCGAGCCCGTTCGCCTCTGTGTAGGTGACCGCGCGGAATGAGTTTCCGTGGCGACGAAGATGGGTCAGTCCCCCGCGCTGGCGGCCCACCCACAGATCGTCATTTCGGCCCGCAATCGAATAGACCAAGTCGCGATCGATTCCGTCATTCGACACTTGGCCGCGCTGCTGATCGCGGAACCACCGCAGGCCCCCATTGACGGGCGCATACCAGATTCTGCCGGCAGAATCGGCGAATACCGGACCGCCTCCAGCCAACGGGAGCCCCTCTGGCCGGGAGTACGCGACGAAGGGACTGTCCCGCAACCGGATGAGTCCGGCGTCGCCGCCGGCCCAGACGTTCCCCTCGCGGTCTTCAAAAAGCGCTGTGACGGCATCGGATCCTTCCATACCCCAGCCGGAAAGTGAAGAGACGCCTTGCGCGTTGAGACGCAGAAGACCTCGCGAGTTCGTGCCTAACCAAACATTGGAGTCCCGATCCACTAGGATCGCCAATACCTGGACCTTGCGTAGCAAGTCCGGTATGCCAGTTTTGGTCAATCTCGCCCCATCCCAACGTGCGACCCCGGCATCGGTGCCGATCCACAATTCTCCATTTCGACCTGGCGCGAGAGCATTCACTTTTTGATCGGGCAAACCATCGTTGACCGCTTCGGCCCTGCCATCATGAATCCGGAACAATCCTTCATCGGCGGTACCTAGCCAGAAATCGCCGTTCGATGTCTGCGCAAAGGCCAAGATCGCCGATTGCGGAAATCCAGTGGGGCATTCGCTGGCTCCTGACAAGTTGTTGCAAGCAACAACCACATCCCCGGCATGCCGCCCGTTCACGGACAAAGTGTCGTAGTTCAATAGGCAGAAGGCCGTGCCACCCATGCCACGCGTTATCGCATCGGCCGCCGCAAGCTTGGGCAGATCGGCGATCACATTGCGAAATGAGGCATGCTCGTACCGAAGCAGCGTCAAGCCCGAAGCACTCAGCCGCAGCCACACGACCCCTTGAGCGTCGGTAACCATGCTCACCACGCGGCTGAAGAGGGGGTCCACCTCAGCCGAGTGCAATTGGACGAAATTGAAACCATCAAAGCGCAGCAAGCCATTCCGTGTTGCGGCAAGGAGATATCCATCCGCCGCCTGTGCGATCGAATATACCCCGCCAAAGAACCCTTGATCCCCTCCCCATTTTTCGAGGACGTATTGGGACATCGTGCGATGGGGATCGATGGAATAGGCGGTGTTAGCGAAAACCAAAACGGCTAACACCGTCACGACGAGAGTCGCCATACCGCGCGGAAGCGGGGCTTCAGGGCAGAAACACAAATTTTTCAATGACCACCTCGGCGCCATTCTCTTCTGCGACCCGTGAATTGCCATATGCATAGAGGCTGATATGTATTTTCTCGCCGCCGGGGGTTGGGATTCCGGCAGTGAATACATGCTCGGCAATAACGCGTGATCGGCCGCCTGTCTGTTGTGTCTTGAACCAAAGGCGCCCCATTTCCCAACGAATGGAATGCGTAAAAGCACCTCGCCCTTCCGCGAAATGATGCACATTTGCCGGTACGTTGAACGGGAATACCGAATACTGAGCGTTCTTGACCAAAGGATCGCCGAATTGACCGAGCATAATATCGAACGCCCGATGATACTGTCCAGCATCTAACGGATCCCAAGAGCGCATAATGAGGACCGTCGCGGGTTCCAATTTAGGGAGTTCGTGAACCTGAAACGAGTACGTCCCGTATCCCAGGCTCCGGGTCAGGCAAATCTCGGCACCAGTCCAACCACCGGACTCTTTGGTGATCCGCAGATGCAGCCATCCCTTTGCGTCGGTCCAAACGTTGGACGAGCTATTGGAGTGAAGGATGCCGAAGCTGTCTTTTGGCGTGCGATACACTTCCCATTCGAAGCCGCTGAAACTCATCTTGCCTGGCGTCATTTGCTGAGACAGGCTGGAAGGTGCTCCGGGAACGGTAGCCACCGCGATCACTGGACCGCCTTGCGCCGGCAGAACGTCAGCCACTTTCGGCGGCGTGTAATCTGCCGCCACCAGCAATGCCGCATATTCCATACCTACGTGAGTTACGTTCGCCCACGAATGGTCCGGCTGAATCGGTGTAAATGGTCTACTCGCGAACGGCTGAACCCACCAGGTTCCATCGCGCGCGAAGAGCACAATTTTTTGACCCGGTGTGGAGCCGGTCACACGGCCTGCGATTCGAACCGTTTTCGCTGCGCCGCCCGGTCCCGCCTGGGGCACCAAAGTGAATTGAATGGCGGCTTGCCGAGGTGCGCCACAACCGCTGAGCAGGAGCCCACCTAGACCAAATGCGGCAAACTGGCACACGCTGCAAAAGACAGCTTGGTATCCCTTCAGGACGCTGCTCACCATATTCAACCGTTCTGCCTGGCGCTTAGCGGTAGATGATTCTCCACTCCTACCGTAGAGCGCCTTTCTGCTTCGAGTAGGTCCAGATTCTGATGGTTCTGCTGTTTGATTCACAATCGATTTCTTTTGGGAAAGCGGCATTGTGCGAATTGACTCTTTCAGCCCCTGCGTTGTATTAATACGGGTAGCTGACGAAAATCTATTGGACCAAAGCTCGCCCCGCACTCTTAGAGGGTCCCTGCAGCCGCTGCGGCGAAATGGCCCGCCAGGAGAGGAGTCTTAACAATCGGTTTCGCGGGCCGTCGCTGCGGCCTTCGCGTCTCAATTCCCAGCTTTCGCATCTTATAAATCAGCGTTGTGCGCGGCAATCCAAGCCGATCGGCCGCTCCGCCCTGCCCTCCGATCATCCAGTCGGTTTGCTTCAATGTTTCCAGGATATGCTCCCGATCGGCATCGGCAAGCGTGCGTGAAGCGCTCTCCGAGCTCTGCTTCACTGTCTGCTTCAAGTCCAGCGGCAGACGCAGCACCGACCCCGGCGAAAACAGCACAGCGCGCTCGATGAAATTCTGTAGTTCGCGAATATTACCCGGCCAGTCGTGCGCTTCGAGGACCGCCACCACTTCATCGGGAATCAAGTCGATGGGCTTGTTGAGGCGGGCAGCAAATTTTGCTACGAAGAACTCCGTCAGCGGCAGGATGTCCTGAACGCGTTCACGCAACGGAGGCAGGCAGATTGGAATGACGTTCAAGCCGGTAGAACAGGTCTGCCCGAAACAGCTTCTTGCTCACGAGTTGCGCGAGATCCTGGTTTGTCGCCGCCACCACCCGCACGTTGACGCGGACGGTCTGGGCGCTACCCAAACGCTCGAACTCCCGCTCTTGCAGGGCGCGTAGGAGCTTGGGCTGAAGTTCCAGCGGCATGTCGCCAATCTCGTCCAGAAAGAGCGTGCCCCCATCCGCCATCTGAAATCGCCCCTTGGTTTGCGCCCACGCGCCCGTGAAAGCGCCTCTTTCGTGGCCGAACAGTTCGCTCTCCAGCAACGCGCTCGGAATCGCCGCGCAGTTGAGGGCCACAAAACGCTGGTTACGGCGAGGGCTGGCCTCATGAATGGCTCTCGCAATCACTTCTTTTCCGGTGCCTGTTTCGCCCTGGATCAGGACAGCGGAGTCCACCGGCGCAACCCTATCCACGTCTGCCAGCAATGCCCGGAATTTCGGACTGGACCCGATCAAATCTAAAGTAGTCATAGCCGTTACTCCTTTATGAATGTGAGATCTGTTCCGCGTTTTCCTCTGATCAAGCCAGCGTGCGCTACGCTTCCGGTTCTTTGTCTCGTGATCCACTCGCGGACGTATGGATCGCAATTCACCAGCGCAATGCCAGCCGCTTCGCACTGAGCGAGAAAATTGATGCCGTCCTGACCTGTCAGAGTCATATCCTTGAGGTCGAGAATGATGCGGCGATCTTTCCCTTCCGCGGCGATGAGCGCTTCCAGCTCGGCAATGTGCTCTTTGTCGATCCGGCCGCTTAGGGTGAAGACCACCTCCCCGTTCGCCTTCCTGTGAATTCTTAGCATTCCGTTCCTTGCGGTGTGAGAATGCAAGTCGAGCGCCAAGCGGAAGTGACTGAAATGAAAGATGTTGACGATGCCTTAGATTGACGAACTTCGTCAATTGACGAGTGCAGCGCAATATGCAAGTGAGCGCGATCCCGGCGACCGGCTAGCTGTCCTTCAGAGGATCTGGTCCCTTGAAGCGATTCTTGTTGATCTTCAATGACCTGATCTTCGATTCCAGCGTGGTCCGCGGAATGCCGAGCTTGGCGGCGGCGCCTGAGGGCCCGTACACGCGTCCTCCGCATTCCCGCAAGGCAGCCTCAATGACAGCCTTCTCCTGAGCAGGGAGCCGGTTGAAGAGGCTCGGCTGGACATCCACATCGCTGGCCGAAGGCCGGCGGGAAAGCCAACTCTCATCCACTGAAAATGTCTGTGACTCACTGACAATGACGGATCGCTCGATCACGTTCTGTAATTCCCGAATATTACCGGGCCAGGCGTACGATTGCAGCAGATCGAGGCTCTTTTTGTCGACCGCCGTAAAATGCCTGCCTGCTTTCCGTGCGTAGCGATTCAGGAAATACGTGACAAGCAAGGGAATGTCTTCTCTTCGCTCCCGCAAAGGCGGCACCTCAATGGGAAAGACGTTCAGCCGGTAAAACAGGTCGCTGCGGAACGTACCCGCATGCGATCGCAGCCTCCAGGTCGCGATTGGTGGCGGCGATCACCCGCACATCGGTCCGAATGGATCCGGTTCCTCCGATGCGCTCAAATTCGCGTTCCTGAAGAACCCGCAAAAGAGCAATCTGAGTTTCTGCCGGGAGCTCTCCAACTTCGTCGAGGAAGATCGTGCCTTTCTCCGCCAGTTCAAAGCGTCCTAAACGACGCTGCGTTGCCCCCGTGAAGGCGCCCTTCTCATGGCCAAATAATTCCGATGCGATGAGGTCACGGGGGATCACGGCACAATTCACACTCACAAATGGATGTGAAGATCGCCGTGACCGCCGGTGAATGGCGCGCGCCACCAGTTCCTTGCCAGTGCCGGTTTCGCCGGTGATCAGAACGCTGGAGTCGGTTGGCGCGACCTTGGAGATGCGGGAGAGCACCTTTTTCAGGGGCGCCGAAGTTCCCACGATCTCCTCGAACATCGATGCCTTGTCGATTTCTTCGCGCAGCGCAACATTCTCTTCCTGGAGCCTTTGCTCGGCCAGCTTGCGATCGTCGATATCGGTCCCGGCGGCATACCACCGCGTGATGCGCCCTTGCTCGTCTGACATCGGACTCAAGCGATAGTGGAACCAGCGATACTGCCCGTCCTTTCTCTTGAGCCGCGCTTCGTACTCAAACGGCGATCCGCTTTGGAGTTTTCCGGGAAGTTCCTTGGTCACGATTTCGGCGTCCTGCGGATGCAACACCTGCTGCAAATCGGCGTCCTGCCATTCCTCCAAAGTAATGCCGTAATAATCCAGCGACGCCCGATTGGTGTAGAGGCGCGCCCCATCGGGCCCCAATTCGGTGATGTGCAGCGGCGACAGGTCGAGAAGTTGCCGGGCTTCCTTCTCGCTTTGGCGGATCTTCTCTTCGGCACGCTTCTGGTCGTCGATGTCGGTGGTCGTACCGACGAATTTGAGGACTTTTCCTTCTGCATCGCGCAAGACCACGGCTTGCTGGAGATGCCAGCGATATGTCCCGTCCTGAGCGCGGAGAGACCGGGTTTCTATCGCGAAACCCTGTCCCGAGCGTACTCCGTCCCAAAAGGCCCTCGATGCTGCTTCGCGATCCTCGGGGTGAACCGCGGTCATCCAGGCCTCGGGATGCGACCGGACGAAATCGAGAGTCTGACCGGAGAATTCGAGCCAAACTTGATTCACGAAGTCCGGTGTCCCATCGGGCTTGAGCGTCCAGGCGGATACAGGAAGACGCTGCAGCAGCCCAGCCTGGAGTTGCAGATCGGAATAGAGGGCGGCGTTCTCCAGCGAAATTGCGGCTTGCGAAGCCAGCAACTGCAGCACGGTAACCCGGTCCGGCGTGAAGGCGCCCGGAGTCAGGTTGTTCTCCAGATAAAGTGCGCCGACAAGCTTCGCCTGCTTGACGATTGGCAGGCACAGGATGGACCTGGAGCGCTTCCGCCGCGACATATTCGTCCTTGGAATACACGTTGTCGGCCGAAGCATCATCCAGGAGCACGCTCTCCTGCGTCCGGATCACGTAATGCAGCACGGATTGAGGAAGATCAGACGGCGTGACGGCTGCCTGCCGAACCGCAACCTCGATCCTGCCCGGGCCGGTGGTGGCCTCCGCTTCGATCCGCGGCTCGCCGTCCCGAACCAGGATCAACAGGCCCCGCTCGGCCCCGGCATGTTCAATGGCCGTGCGCATGAGTGTATCGATCAGCTTTTCCTGCTCGATCTCACCCGATACTGCCTCCGATACGCGGATGACCGTCGCCAGGTCAAGTTGCTCGACGGAGGCGAGAATGGTGCCCGTGTCGGATGAAGTCTTCTCTGCCTTGATCTTTGGATACCGTTCCTCGAGCTGTCGGACCTTCGCGTCCGCGCCCCAGCGCAGATAGCAGTCCCGGGCATCTCGCAAATAGACGTGCGCAATTTTAGTAAAACCTCGTGCTGAATAAAACTGCGCTGCACATTCGTTGGCGACCGCCTCGCAATGTGCGAAACCGTTGTCGTGTGCCGAACGGATCGCCGCTTCGTAGAAATGTTCAGCGTCGAGCATCCGGCCTTCGATGCGCGCGATTTCCGCGCTGACGAGCGCGGTTTTAGTTTCGAAATTTGCGGGGCAATGCAGTGCCCATATCTCGAGCTGCCGGTGATGGTCGTTAAGGGCGGCAAAATGCTTCTGTCTCTCTTCGGAAGAAGCTGAGTTCCAGGCGGCAGCATGCGCCAGGGCGGCATAGAAGCGAAAATCGCCCGTTTCCACCTGCGATGCCGCCGGCCAGAGCAACTGATGGGCTTTCCGAGACGCCTCGACAGCCGAGGCGTAGTCTCCAGCGAAAAATCTGGCCTGCAACTTTCGAGTCCAATAGAAAAATTCGGATAGAGCCAGCAGCGGATTACTCGCGAGACGATGTTCGGTGTCCGATTCGTTATAGTCGTGGGCGTCGAAGCATCCAAAGGTCGAAGTCAGGCCGCGAAGTGTACGTATGAGACCCAACTGCGCCCTGCAATTCTCGGCCACCAGCCCAAAACCGGCTTTCTTGACGAAGTCGAGGCCCTTCTCCGCCTCCGATTGCACCTCCGAAAGAGGATCGCCCACGGCCAAATAATTGGTGATCAACGCATGCCAGCTATAGGCGGAGAACGTAAGGTCCCCTGTTCGATATGCGACATCGAACGCACGCCGGATCAGTTCACGTCCCTTCGCGGCGTGCTTCGCCCAAGGCGTTAGCGTGCCAAACGAAATGTAGGTTCTCGCCTGGTAGCGAGTCAGGTTGCGCTTTTCGACGAGATCGTAGCCCAGCTGGCCGAATCGGAATCCATCTTTGTAATTGTTGAAGCGCGGCCCGGCGAACATCCCAAACCAGACATAGCCGAAACACGACGCATCGCAGTTACCGTGCTCCAGGCAAAGACTCACCATGCGGCAAACCACCAGCGTGGATAGATTCTCATCGAAAAACATGGCCGGATGGACGATTTCGGTGAACACATCGAGCATGTCGAGGACATCGGGATCATCGAGCAGCGGCAAGTCTACGAGGTCCTCGATCTGACGGTCGCCGACCAGCGACCAGATCCGGTTGTACTCCTGCATGACGTCATCGCGCGCCGGATGCGGCGACCAATCCGTGCCGTTGCGGCGAAGGTAATCGAGAAACACTTCGATGGCGCGGTCGCTGCGATCCAGGGTCGTATAAAGGGTGACCTGCAATCGCGTCACAACCGCAAAATCGTGGCGGCTCCTGGCGCGCTGCGCCAACATGGTCAGGCGGCCTTCGGCTGCGACCATGTCTGCAGTAAGCAGTTCGCACTCGGCTATGAGAGACTCAATCGAGAAGATAAGGTCATAGTTACGCTCCCAATCCTCCTCGCTTAATAGCGAGCGGCCGGCATGAAGGTATTTCAGTGCCGAGGCGTAAGCTGTGGATGCCTTCGCCCGTTTGCCCGCGATTAGATTCAGGTCAGCTGCTCGCTCACGCTCACCGGCATCGGTGATGAGACGTGAGCCACGGTTGAGTTGATTGACGATGTCGAATATCGCTTCTTCCAGCCGCTCTGGCGGCGTGCTCTCCGTGAGAATTCTGCCGATGCGCAAATGGGTCTGAGCGCGCTGTTGCTCGCGGAATCAGAAAGTAGGCTGCTTCCTGGACTCGGTCATGAAGGAAGCGATAGGAATTCTCTGAGCGAAAAATGAGGCCTGCGCGAACCGCTTCCCAGAGCTGATCATGCATCTCTTCTTTTGAATCCTCATACACCGTTCGCAGCAGTTCGAACTCAGCGCTGTTTCCCAAGCAGGCGAGTTGTTTCAAGGACTCCTGCGTCGCATTTGGAAATCGGCTCAGCTTTCCGACCATCAGGTCCACCACGTTGCCGTGTAGCCCTTTGCGTGAATGCGATCGATGTCCCACTGCCAGGTCGCAGCGCTCGGCTCGAACCTCAGCAAGCCCTCCTCCTCCAGCTCCGTGATGAACTGGATCGCGAAGAACGGATTGCCGCCGGTCTTCTCGTAGACCAATTGCGCCAGAGGACCGGCGGAGCTCGCCGCTCGCAGCGCAGGGCGTCGGCGACGAGCCGCTCCACGTCGTCGAGACCGAGAGGCGCAAGCACGATTTCCTGCGCTCTCGCTCCAGCTTCGCGGATCGCGGCCAGCGTCCGCATGAGCGGATGAGACGAACTGACTTCGTTGTCGCGGTAGGCTCCGATCAGCAGCACGTGCCGCACGTCCGGATCGGTAACCAGGCGCTCCAGCAGTTCCAGAGTCGCCGTGTCCAGCCATTGCAGATCGTCGAGGAACAACGCCAGCGGATGCTCCGGGCGCGCGAAGGCGCCGAGGAAACGCCGGAACACCAACTGGAAACGGCCCCGCGCTTCCTGCGGCGGCAGTTCCGCCACGGGTGGTTGTTTGCCGATGACGAATTCGACTTCGGGTATGAGGTTGACCATCAGTTGGCCATTCGGCCCCAACGCCTCCAGAAGGGCGTGCCGCCAATGGTCCACCTCGGCTTCGCTCTTGACCAGGATCTGACGCACCAGCATCTGGAATGCCTGTGCCAGCGTCGCGTAGGGTATGTCGCGCTTGTACTGGTCGAACTTGCCTGCGGCGAAAAGCCCGCGCGGCGGGACCAGCACCTTGTGCAGCTCGTTCACTACCGAAGATTTGCCGACACCGGAATATCCGGATACCAGTACGAGTTCGGCGGTGCCCTGCGCCACCACCCGGTCGAACGCCGCAAGCAGCGCATCGACCTCGCGCTCCCTCCCGTACAGCTTCTCGGGTATCAGCAATCGGTCCGACGAGTCGTCCGCGCCCAGAGGGAATGGATCGATGCGGCCATGCGACTGCCATTCCGACAGGCACCGCCGAAGATCGGCTTCCAGACCCGCGGCGGTCTGGTAGCGCTCCTCCGCATTTTTGGCGAGGAGCCTCATGATGATGGCGGATAGCGGCTCCGGGACTGCGCGGCGATCCGCGGGCGCTACCGGCTGACGTGCGATGTGGCAGTGGACCCATTCCAGAGGATCGGCGGCAGCAAACGGGAGCACGCCCGTAAGCATCTGGTACAAGGTGACGCCCAAAGAGTAGAGATCGCTGCGGGTATCGATCGAGCGATTCATGCGCCCGGTCTGTTCCGGGGACATGTAGGCAAGGGTGCCGGCGATGATTTCCGGCGGCGCGGGCGCCTGGCGCTCGCGCGGCAGTCGGGACGCGATGCCAAAGCCGGTGAGCCACACGTGGCCGGCGTCGTCGACGAGCACGTTCTCGGGCTTGACGTCTTTGTGGATGAGACCGCGCTGGTGGGCATGGCCGAGCGCCGTTGCCAAGTTAATGGCGAGGCGCAGAAACGCAGCGCAGATCGAGTGGCTGCTCCCTGTCGCGCTCAAGAACGCGGTCGAGAGGCTCACCGCCCGGGTCGGCGAGAACAAGGATTGTCCGCCCTTCGTGACGCGTGAGCGCCAGAGGCTTGGCCGCCCACGCGGGCTCAAGTTCGGCTGCGAGCGAGTATTCGTGCTCAAGGCGTCGCAGACTCTGGGGCAACGGTTGTTCCGCGGTAGGAGCGACTACCAGAAGGGGCGATGGGTTGCCGCGCTGCCGGCCGCGGTAAAGCGTGAATTCCGCGCCATTGCGGATTGGCTCCAACACGTACTCAGATGCAGTTGCCATTGAGATCGTCTTCGTCGCCTGCGCCGAACCAAGCCAGGATTTCATTATGGCAAGAAACTAGGAAAGCAAATCCTCTGATCCACCTGGGATGATCGGACCGGCGTCAAATTGCGCGAACCCGGGCCCCGCAGGATATTTCGTCCGGCATTGCCAAACTGACGGGCCCGCGGTACCGCAAAAGCGCTTGGATTGAACCAGCATGACGGAGCACCCACTTTGTCCCATTTCGGACATATGCCGCTGTAAGGGTTGCCAACGAGGTTCTTACGTTCCGCAGTAAGCAGCGATTGCACATTGGCATTGTCGAAGTCGAGCACGCGGGTAAATGGGAGGCCGCTGTGAACAGTCGCAACACCCGAAACCTGCCGGCCGCCCAGGAGACGCCCGCGTCCAGGCAGCTCGTAAACGACATTTGCCACGAAATTATTCCGAACGTCAAAATCTGGCGAGCCTCGGCTTCCCTTGCGATCGAAGGTGTTCTGAGATGCGGGGGGATCGTTCACAGACTCCACAGAGAAATCCACCGAAGCACCATCCACGGAGTGGGCTAACGGATACGACGCCTGCCAGAAAAGGTTACGTCGATAGCGCTTCGCACACGCGAGGCAGCCGCCTTCGGACGTGACAGTTAGTGTGCCGGAGCACCCTTGACGGAGGTGTTAAATAGCCGGAGGCGCGAATACACGACCTGTTTGACGGATTCGACCACGTCCGGCAGCAGCTTGTAGGGGACCACTTCGTCCGGCATCCTCGCCAGCGCGGACTCCATTCCGCGGCGCCACGCAACCCGCAATTCCGTGTTTATGTGGATGATCGTGATTCCGGCTTCAATCGCGTCCAGAAACCCTTGGTCGTTCGTGCCAGATCCTCCATGCAGAGTGAGAGGTTTTCGCGTTGCGCGCTTGATCGCAGCGATCCGCGCCGGATCCACGTGCTTCTTGGTTTCGCCCTCCACCATGCTCTTTAGCATCCCGTGCATGGTGCCCACCGCCGGCGCGAGCACATCCACGCCGGTACGCAGGACGAACTCGCTCGCTTGTTCAGGCGTGGTCATCGGGCTCATGTCTTCGGGAATCTTGTCGTGAATTGAAGAAGAACTGCCGATGAAACCAAGTTCGCCCTCCACCACAATGGAGGGGTGGATCGCTTTCATCTCGGTCACTGCTTGCTTCGTCTTAGTCACATTCTCTTCGAACGGCAACGCGGAGCCATCGAACACCACTGAGTCAAAACCGGCTTGGGCAGCCTCGCGAGCCTTCTCGATCGAATGAGTGTGGTCGGCATTAAGGTATATGGGAAAGCCGTTCTGTTCCCGAATGCTGCGAACCAACGCAGCGATTTGGTGGACGCCGATGAAGTCGCGCTCGCCCTCAGAGACACCGACTAGAACCGGCACATTAACTTCGCGAGCTGCTAAGTACACTGCCTTCAGCGCCACCAAATCAGAGACATTGAAATGCCCCACCGCCACCTTCTGCTGATCAGCTTCGGCCAGAATCTGCTGTAACGGCTTCATTTCCACCTCCTTGCAAGATCCTGTTATTGCACGACGAATTCCATTCAAGACCTGCGCTGAAGGCTTGCGCAAAATAGTTCTTCCATTGACCGTGCCATTTCTTTCCGTGTCGGCGGATCGACTCTAGTCAACGGGCTGTGCCATCCAAGAACCTGAGAAGGCGGCTCGATCTAAATGGTCGCCGCGATTGCTC
>CAVUWQ010000031.1:0-13928 GCA_963745105.1 uncultured Acidobacteriaceae bacterium | reverse complement strand
TCGATGGTAGCGAGGTCGCGGTTGGCAACGCCAAGGGATTTGTCGGGGGCGGTGAATTGAATGCGGTCGCCGACGGAGAACTCCCGTTCGATCTCCCGATAAACGCTGACGCCTGTTAAGCGGCGGGGATCGTAGGTGACAAGTTCTTGGTTCGGTTTCTCGACCGTGAGCAGGTTTGCCGCTGGGTCGATGGCGACGACCGAAGCATAGGCGGCGGCTTCAATTCCAACGGCCTTGCTGCCGCGTGCGTAGCGCACTACGTCGTCGATCTCGTAGTGGCTTGCCCATGATCGTTCGGCTCCGGTCATGTCCTGACGCTGAACTAGCACGCCGAATTTATGATCTTCCAAGGCAAGCGTTCCATTGGCCTTTAGCTCTTGGCGAACGGCGATGTTCAGCTCGCGGCGGGAAGCATTGTCGGGTGAGACGATGAGAGTGTTTTCCGGCGATTCGACATAACTCTTGGCGATGGTGCGGACGCGATCCTCTCGGTTAGGAATTTCCTTCACCCGGCCCTGCTGTTGAAGCGCATCGAGCGCAGCGGAGACTTGCCCCGTCGCCAGCATTTCGACGGCGGATTTGAAGGCCGGGTCTTGCTGGCGAACGATCTCATCGAGCTTGGCCGTCCGCATTCCGGCTTCCTGTAGTTGTTCAAAGGGGCGGCCCGCCTCGACACCCTGATGTTGGCGGATATCGCCGATCAAGAGCACACGGTCATTAGCGCCAATCCGCGCAAGGAACTCGCGCATCTGGTTGGTGCTGGCAAGGCTTGATTCATCGACGAAATAGAAGCGCTTTTGCCCAACCGCGTCTGGATCTGCCGCGCGCGCGAGGAAGCCTTGGAGAGTTCCCGCGTGGACTCCGGCCTCGTTTAGTTGGCGCGAAGCACGGGAGGTCGGGGCGAGGCCTTCGACCTGATAGCCCTGTGTCTCCACCGAAGTCCGAATTGCTGTCAGTGCGGTCGTTTTGCCTGAGCCAGCGAAGCCTTGGATTCCCTGAATGCGATCCGGTGAACTGAGAACATCCTCGATTACGCTCTTCTGCGCGTGGTTAAGATGCCGGTGCTGATCGGCAAGGGCGATAGCGTCCGAACGCGAAAAAACTGGTTCGGCATGGTGTTGTCCCTCACGCATTCTCCGGATAATTTCATGTTCCGCTTCGATAGTCTTCGCGGTGGTGAACTGACGGCCCGGAACGCCCTGAGGCCGATCCACGATTCGAAATTCTCCGGAAGCCAATCGAGCCGACAGATTGGCGCGGACCTGTCCGTGGGTGATCTCACCCATGCCGCGGCGGAGCCCGTCGCGGATCAATGCACGTTCATCCACAACCGCCTCGCGTTCAAAGTTCTTGTCGCGAGAAAAGGTCAGAGATTCTCGAACGCGGTCCAAAGAGTTGACAGGCTTCTCCTGATGTTGAGACCGTTCACGAGCCGCTCGGACAACCGCGTCGGCCTGGTGTCCAAAGTCCGCGGCCAACTTTCGGTGGGCGGCCATCACCTCTCCCGGTGAATGAATTTCCTTGCGGTCGCGCGTGGAGTGCGCCGCGATCTCGGCGGCTTCCCGCCCGGAGCGCCCCGTTCGTTCTAGGTATTCGCGAATCTGTTGGCTGCGGGGACTGGATGCATCGAGGTATTCCTGCGTGTAGCCCTTGATCTCCGGGGCACCGCTCCTGCCTGTCGTAATTTCGTAACCGAGTTGGCGCAGTTTGTAGGTCAGCTCGGATTGATATATGGCTGTGGCAAACTGTTGCGAGGCGAAGAGGCTTTGCGGCTGGATGGCACGAGGCTGGCCGTTGTCGCGCTCAGTGACGTTGAAAACGACCGCATGGGTGTGCAGTTGTGGCGCGACATAGCCATCAACCGGGCGGGCAGTATCATGCTCGAACTTGGCGGCGATAAACTTGCCCGTGGTCTCTGGCGGATGATTGCCGCCGATGCGGGCTTGCGTGTAGTGTTCGAGTTGGTCTAGGGCAACGCGGACGCTCTCACGGTGAGCCTCACGGACGCGGTCGTCGCCGCCGACTAGCGCGGTGAGTGAGACGGATTTAGGCGCGGAAAAGGTCGCATCCCAACCTGCCCGGTGCTCCATCGTTTTGATGGTCTTCCCCTCGGCGTCCTGATATTCATAGGACGCTCGCTGCCGCACAAGCTGGTCTCCGGTCTGTGGATGCTGGCCTTGGCTGAGTTTCGCGAAGTCTTCGGCTGAGACGGCTCCAGCAAGGCCAAATTGCGCGGCTAGTTGCCCTTGCCATTCGCCGGCGATGACGCCCTGTTGTGACCAATAGTTTTGCTCTTTTGCGGTGAACTCCTTCTGGTGGTAGGTCTGCGCCTGGCCTGCGGAGAGTGGTTTTGAAATGGTCAGCATGGTCGTTCTACTCCACCTGGTTCTCGTGCGTCTGTAGCCCGTATTCGGGATTTAGAAGATTGCCCTGCATCTCGTCGGAGTCTGAAGTGGGCGGGGTGCTGGGCACAATCAAGTCATCCATTGTCCGCTCATCGAAACCGGGACTCTTCTCTTCCAAGGCGATGAAGGGAAACGAAAATCGCGCGACATGGTTGCCGTATTTGAGAAAGCCTCGAAGATCGTCGAGACCCGAAACCTCGGATGGCAAAACAAGCGGTTCAGTCTGCCGGTCGAGTGCGAAGTTTCGTCCCGCGCGTGAGCCCTCGTAGTGCGTTTCACGCAGCCGCTCTATCTCAATTTCGCCAATCGCCTCGCTGACCCATTTCGCAGCCCGAGGCTCGGTTGTCCGGAGGAAAATCTTTGTCGCCGGTTGCGAGAGCATGGCCTCGGCGTCTTCGCCGTAGCGGGCCTGCATTTGGCTGCGTCCCTGGAAGCCAAGGATGACCGGGTTCTGCGATTTCCGATTCTCGGTGATGGCCGTATGGAGTTGCGGTAGTCGCTGCAAGCTGGCCAACTCGTCGATGACGAACCAGACGGGTTTCTGGTCCGGCATGGGCTCGTTTAGGAGACGCAAGACGAGCGTATCAATCCACAGACTGATGAGCGGGCGAAGCGCCTCGCGCATGGTTGGGCGCGAAGTGATGAAGATCCAACCGCGCCGTGTCTCTGCCCAATTGGTTGCCGTCCAGGCAGAGCTAGTCTCGTCTGGCTTGGGCAGAAGCCGGAAGCTGTCCGCGCTCATATTGAGAGAACCTAGAACTCCTGTCCGCTGTTGCGGGGCCTTCGGATCGATCAGCATCCAATATTCGGTTCCTTCGACGCGACGGTCGATTTCTGCAGGGTCGGACATCCATCGCACGAGTTCCTCGGGCGTCGGAAGGTACGTAAGCAGATGCGCGAAAATCTTCTGCGGAGCTTCAACGAAGAATCGATTCGTCACGCCTTCCGGCTGGTAGAGCGACACGGCCAGGGCCTTGGCTTCGGCCTTGCGACGGAGTTCCTTCGACGGGTTCCAATAGGGCATCCGCGCATCGAGTGGATTGAGAACGATGTCGCCGCGGCGCTCGTTATAGAACTGCTTCACAAACTCGCAGGCCGGATCGTAAACGATTGCGCTGTCGCCGCGGGCGTCCACCTGATAGAGCATCTGGCGAATGATGCTCGACTTGCCGGAGCCGGTGTCACCCACGATCAGGAAGTGCTTGTTTTCGGCGTCGCGCGGAATACGCAAGGGTAGCTTCGAATCGTTCGTCGTGATGCCGATGCCGTTGCCGCTGACTGCTTCTGTGAAGTCCTTGGCATTCACGAGAACGGGGCCTTTGAGGCGGCGCCCGTAGCGAAGTGCCTTGATGCGCCGGATATCCTTCCGAACGGAAAATGGAAGCTGAAGCGCGAAGGCCGCCAGACCAAAAATCAGTTGCATCTTGAAGAGCTGAGTAAGAGAAACCTCCGCATAAATCCAATGCCAGAGCCAAGCGTGAAGAGCCTTGTTCGAGTATCTGTGCGGTTGCTCTCGGAACAGCAAGGTGAAGCCTTTCCGCCGTGCTTCAGATGAAAGCACAAGCGGCAACGGACCACCTGTAGGCTGCGGTGTCGCTCCTGGCTCTACGTCGTCTTCAAGCGCAGTCCGGGGGAGTGATTTGCGATCGGAAACGTAGAGCAGTTGATAGTTGCTACTGGAATGTGTGACACCTGCCAATTCGGTGCGGAGATAGTACGGCAGGTAGTAGCGTTCGAGCGGTGAAAGACCAAATTGAAAGCGGACGTAGATAAAGAATCCAGTCGCGACGAGCGCGAGAAAGATCGCGCCGAGGGTGTAAAGATAATGGCGGGGCGGCCAAATGATCGATTCTCTTCGGCCCCACTGCTGGACGGCGGGCATGGCTATTTCTCCTTGTTCTGGCTGCGCTTAGCTAGGAGTTCCTGCGCCTTCGCGGCCTTGGTCGTCTGAACTTGGCGAAAAAGGACGGTGAGCTGTTCCTGGGCAAGTTTGTCGCCGCGCAGTAGCGGTTCGAGCGTGTTCATCAAAAGCATCTGGATGCCGACGAGTTCGGTGAAGATGTGCAGGTCCATCTGCGGCTGACTGGCCCCTTCAAGGGTATGCAAGATCACATCGCGCACCCAATCAGCTAGTGTCTTTCCCTTCGACCACGCGAAACTTTCAAGCGCCACATACTCACTCTCAGTGAAACGCGCCGATAGGATGCGATTTCGGGCAAGCGGTCGCTTGGAGCCGTCGGTTGTGGGTTTGAATAGGATCGGTTTTTCCATCGCTAAACCTCCTGTTTGCGTCGCTGTCGACGAACGTAAACGCTGTATACGGCGAATTACGCAAGTGCTTCAGTGCAAGAGCGTTGACGTTTGTAGACGGGCGTTTACGTTCGTGTACCCTTTAAGGGGTGGAGTGTCACAATTCTTCCGGTGCGAAGCACCGTTCTTGCTCCGACACGAACTTGAATGCAGGATCACGCCTTCACCGCCCGCACAGAAGGCGTTGACTCCACCCCGGCTACGAGCTTCTTGGCAGGCTCCTCCGACGCGCCATTGCTTGGACCCTTACGGACACGCAATGTAGAAGGAACCTCCTTGGCCTGGGGCGTCTTCAGAAAGTCCTGAAAGTCCCGGTCCTTCGAAAAGACATAGTTGAGCGCTTTGTCCACAACATCGTCTGCGGATGCGTGGACGAAAGCGGCGTACTGATCGACCTGCTCGGCGGTGGCCTCATCGAGCCGAACCGAAGCACTGATGTAGTGGGTCTGGTTGATTTCGAGCAATGGCATTGTTGTTCTCCTTATAGGTGGTGGAATCAGGCAATCTTTCTGCGGGCAATCATTCTTTGCGCCGTCTGTGCGATCTCCCGTGCACGAGCGCGGCAAAGTGCGATGGGAATCTCGAATCGGCGACGAACTTCAAGCAACGTGACAACGTCGTCTATCGGAATGCCTTCGATGAGCCAAAGTCTGGCCGACGCAACGTCAACCGTCCGCTGAGCGTAGTAAAGAGGATTGGGCTTATCGGCGCGGAGCGAAGCCAGCTTGCGGGTAAGCTTGGCGGCGTCTTTGCCGCGGGAAAGCTCATGCAGAACCCATGCCCAATCGTGCTCGGAATGGGTGTGGTTCGAGGTACGCTTTCGCGCTGTGATTGGATGGGTCGGAAGGAGGCCATCGGCGGCTAGAATATCGAGCCGGAAGTCATCGCAATTCCAAGTGGAATCGCCGGGATATTCGACCGTCACTGGATACGCGGGATCGTACTTGCAATTGAGGAATCCAGGCAGACGGAGAACCCGGTTGCAGTCGGTACAAGCGGGATCGCCGCCGAAGGTAACGGCAAGCAGTTTCAGGGCGCTTTCTTGTTGTTCGAGGGTAAAGCCGTCGACTCGCCAGAGGATCTGGTATTTACCGAGCGATGTCGAGAGGACTGCATTCGGCGGGGGAACCGCATCCGAGGCCCGGAGCGAAGAGAGTCGGGTCTCTCCATCGGTATCTAAATCCAGATAGAGATGGCGGACTCGAAGCGATGCACTCTTTGGTGCGTTTGCGGCTGTCCGAGCGAAGCGGATTGGCAGCTACGTAGACATTCGCGCCAGCAGAGTTCTCATGTGCGAGCCAGGCGAGGTAACGAGGACGCGAGCGCAGTCTCCAATTGGACGATTCTCTGAATCGTCGCGCGAGGGACTTCACGTCGTAGAAACAGAGCGATGGTCTCACCCGGAGCAAAGCAACGAGTGAGGAATTCAGCAGCTGTGACGGTTGCATTCTGAGCATTAGGCTGTGGCATGTTTCACCTCGAAAACCGGCTCTATCAGAAAGCGTTTTGCGTCCCGGTCGTATCCACGAATCGCCAGCACTTCGCGGAGGATGCGGCGCCCTGGCTGCCGCTCAACGTGGACGACAAAATCAACGGCTTCCCCGATCTCGGCTTCGGTGTCGGAGAAGGTGGTTTGCGCGTGGTTGCGCATGACCAGATTGGCGAACCGGCGGAGCGCTTTCTCCGCGGAATTCGCATGAATCGTCGCTAGCGAACCGGCATGGCCGGTGTTGAAGGAATCGAGCAGCGTTCTCGCCTCGACTCCGCGCACTTCGCCGAGAATGATCCGGTCCGGTCTCCAGCGGAGAGCGGACTTCAAAAGATCATCGAAAGAGATGTTGGCCTTGAACGTGTCGGTCTGGCATTCGGCCGGCACAATGTTCGGCTTCTGGATGTGAAGTTCGGAGGTATCTTCAATGACCACGATGCGATCGTGGTCCGGAATGAAGTCAGCCAATATCCGTAAGAGCGTGGTCTTGCCGGTCCCCGTTCCACCGCTGATGAGCAGGGTCTTTCCGCTGCGGATTTGTTCCCCCAAGAAGTCCGCAAGTGGCCGCGTCAGCGTGCCACGAGCGATCAGGTCATCGATCGTGTAATGCCGGCTGGTGAACTTTCTGATTGTCAGAGCAGGTGCCGGGCGCACGACCGGCGGAATCACCGCCGCCAGGCGGCTTCCGTCTGGGAGCTGCGCGTGCAGCAAGGGATTGTCCTCGTCCAGCTTTTTGCCGAGTTGATTGGCGATCACTTCGAGGCCGGTGCGAAGCTGGCCAGCGTTGAAGGAAATGGTTGCTTCTTGGCGCATGATCCCGTCACGTTCGTACCACCATGAGGCATCGGGATTGCCCATGATCTCGCTGATGCTGTCGTCCAGCAGCAGCGGCTCTATCGGGCGAAGGAACGGAAGGATCAATTCGAAGCTCATAGTGGGAACCTCACAACGATGGAAGCCCAGCGGGTAGCCGGGCTTCCGAGAGTGAAGAGCAAGGGCCTATGCGGCCGTTTCCTCCTGGGGTGATTCATCGTGTTCCTGATCCTCGGCGGCGGCCTTTTCAGCGCGGTCCAGCTTCAGGATCGAGGCGACTCGAATTTCCCAGACACGCCGCTTCGAGTCCGTTTTCTTGCTGTCGTACTCCCGGCTGCGCAGTTCGCCTTCCACCTGGATATGTGCACCCTTGGTGAGCGTTTTGGCGAACTCCGAGAGCTTGCCGAAGACGACGCAACGGTGCCATTCGGTGTGCGAGATGTACTTGCCATCCTTCTTGTAGGAGGACTTGGTTGCCAGCGAAAGGGTGGTGACGCTGAAATCCGGGCTGTTGGTACGCCCTTCTGGGTTGCTGCCGAGGAAGCCGATGAGAGTTACTTTGTTCTGATACATGATTGTCTCCGTTTGTTGAATTTCCCGATCTTGATCGGGGCACCATTAAGCGAGTGGGCCATGCTCCCAAGTGCCGAAGCTCTGCATTTACGGAGGCTCCGGAGAAATCTTTTCGGCGCTCTTTGCGAACAAGATTTGGAGGGAAACCGTAACCCGCAGGGCGGCGCAGCCGAAGCAGAAGAGCGAGCTGCCGCAGGGCGCATGAAAAGCCCCGAAGCGGTGCCCGAACAAAGGCGGGATACATAACGGCAGACACTCTTCAGAGCAAAGTTTTCATCGGCACATTGGCTGCGGAAGGCGACCACGGTCAGTGCTCGCTCCGAGTTGGCATGTCCGGTGCAAGAAAGGTGTAGCTCGCCACCTCCGTTGGATCTCGGAGCGCTCTCGTTCGCCAGGCCCACTACGCACAGAGACACGTGGGGCAGGCCAGCCGGATTGGCAGCAGAAATGGACATCGTTTAGTCTCGGGGATTCTCTAAAGATCCTTAGCTGAACGCCTGGTCGGCCCGGAAACGCACGATGGTCAGACCGAGGGGGTTCACGGCAAGCTCATTGTTCTTCACGTTCTCGCGAAAGACATAGGTAACGCTGGCTGTCCATCGCTCCCGCTTGAGTTCGGTGTGATCCGCGGGATTGGTGTAAACCTTCTCGAACTCGATCCGCGCCGAATACGGAGACTGGCGAAGGTCGTCGAGGATGACGTTCTTGATCTCGACATCGACATACGGCAAGGTACTGTCTTTGACGTAGTTCTGAATGCTGTTGTCCTTGCGTTCCTGGTCGATGACGGCGCGTTGAACATCGCTATTGAGGAAGTAGAGTGACTGCGTTTGATCACGTTCAATGGTGAAACGATTGCGGTTGAAATACAGTTCGGCCCAGCGGGTCAGGTAATACTTGTTCTCCGCCTCCTGGGGGCGATACTGAAAGTTCCGGTAGTCGATCGCTTCCGCATGGCCCACGTCATTGATCCGCACAATCATTGGGTGCATGTTGGCTAGCGCCGTCTGGCTCTTGTAGGCGAGCCCAGCCAGGCTGACACACACGCACGGCGAGCACGAGAATGGTCACTTTCAAGTAGGTATTCATCACCAGTGGGTCGCCATATTGCTCCAGGTAACGCTCTGCAGCTCGGGTGATTTCCGGGGTGGCTTTGGTTTCTACGCTCATCGTTTCTGTGCTCATTTTGACCTCGTTCTCTTGTTGCCGGTTTACTTCCCGCTCCGCATCGCCATCAGCGCTACGCCGAGGCCCACACCGTGTCCGCCAGTACCGCCAGTGAATAAGGTGTGCGTCATGGTCGGAATCTTGAAAAGGATGTAGATGTTGACCAGTACCAGAAGAACAAGAAGTGGCAAGGTCTGGACTATCAATGAAGGGTCCGACAAGCTCTGACCAAGCTGGAGGTAGTAGTTGGTCAGCACATGAGACAAAACATTCAGAGTGGCTGCGGCCACAACTTTGTAAAAGCTGAATCCGAGATAAGCCTTGAGCCATCCCCAGAACAACCAATCGAGTTTGTCGAAGACAAGGAATGGAATAAAGATCGGCCCGAGCAATCCGATGATCGTTGCCGCAATTGCGCCGTAGGCCACGATTGCGGAAACGATTGCGGCCAACAAGGCCAGGAGGAATTGCACCGCAAAGTACACCATCGCATAGTAGGGGGACATCATCGTATTCAGGAGTCCAGGCCCTGTCTTGGAAGATGCAGCATTGATCTCGTTCAGCATGGTGGTGGAGCCATCTGATCCGATTACTTTCACAAGGTTGATCGTGCCGCCGTCGATGAAGCCCTTGAGAGAAAAGCCAAGTCCGGGAATGGAACTGTCGTAATAGTTCACCATCACGTAAGCGAAGGTAAGCAGCATGAAGAGGTTGAGAAACCTCCCCATGCTGAATCCGGCTTCGCCATGTGCAGATGCGAGTGCTTCCTGCACTCCGAACCAAACCATCACGATAGTGGCCAGCGCCAGGACCATGTGAATCCCCATTGCTGTGATGGCGGGCGCCGCCGTGGCGGCAAGCGACTGGCACGCCTGAGCGATGAACTGGAAGAGACTCATATTTCACCTCTTGTGTTTCTCCTACTCAGTACGCCTGCGTAAGGAGAGTCTCCGACCCGCTGCTGGTTGTAGTGATGTTGGCGTTGTAATAGCTTTCGTATCCTGCCGAGTCACGGAATGCTGATTTCAGTGCGTCTTGTTGCTGTTTTTGGGCGACGATCTGTTGCAGGGAAAGATTCGCATTGATCTGGTTCGCGTCCTGCTGGGTGCGGAGTTGCAAAAGCAATGCCTGGTTCATTCGCTGCAACGTTGCCATGATGGTCTGTTGGGAAGCGTCCTGATTTTGCGTTGCGGCCTCAAGATTGGCGATGTCGGTTTGTCTTGAGGACTGATTCGCGCGGATGGTCCCGAGAGCCTGCAAGTTGTTAGTCATTACGGAGTCGTTGATATCAACGGTGGCTCCCTGCGCGGCAATCTGCGACTGGCCCGCGACGCTGGCAGTGCTGTAGCCAGGAATTACGCTTGCCGGTAGTCGGCACGCTCACTTGCTGGTAGGAGGCCGCGGCCCCCTTTCCGGTATTCGCCGAATTAAGCCAACCCATCGAATTGCCGTAGGTATTCGAGATCTGCTGTAGCAGGATCAAGTCGGAAGTTGGAGACAGAAATCGGGAATAAAGCATTCTTGGCGCGAGGATCATCTGGTGAACGAGGTTGTATTGCTGCTTTGCGACGTTGTAGGCCTGTAGCGCTGTGGTGGCGATCTTGACCGTGTTGGAAAAGATTTGCTGGCCCTGCTCGATCTGCTGGAATTGGTTGGAGATGGATTGTTCTTCGTGTTCGATCTGCGTAATGGCGTGGACCGACTGCGTAGGATCGTAGACGATGCCGGAACCAAATTGTGCGTGCGCAGCGGGTTGCAATGCCGCAGCGAGGCCGATAGAGAGTGCGGTAACGATTAGCTTCTTCACTTTCTTGTCCTTTCGTCTGCGGTTGGTGTGGCACGCTCTCACAGCAACACCGCGCTACTGCTGTGCAGCAATAATTTCTTTCTGAATCTGTGCGAGGCGGTCCGCTTCTGGCTTACACCGTGCGTCTCGTTCTTTCTTCTTGGCTTCCAGGGCCGCTATCTGCTCAGGAGTCAGCTTCTCTCCTGTCAGAAGTTCTGACGATCCGGCGGTCGCTGGGTCGATGCATTCCTTGGCATACGCCGGGTACTCAGCGTTGTATTGATCCTGCAACTGTTTCACTTTTGCCGATTTGCTCTGGCAGCCGGCAAAGGCGAGAGTCCACAGAAGGAAGAGGGAAAGAGCACTTTTTCGCATTGAAAGCCTCCTTAAAAGCTCTGTGGAATAGTGTGGTTCGAGTACGCAGGAAGAAGCAAGTCCTGCGTGAAATAGACTTTCACGCGATGTCCTTCCCGAATCGTGATCGTGGGTGGTATCTGGATGAAACGGTCAAGGATGCTCGCCGCGGACTGCGAAACGCTGCCGGCGGCTCCGTTGGTGAAAGCCTGAGAACCGCTCGTTGTAATGGTGCCGCCACCCTGCGTGATTTGGCTGGCCCCGGCGACGACACCCAAAGCGATCGAGGTGCCGAAGATCTGAAGGTAGTGATTATTGACCTTGTCTTTTAGCCCTTGCTCCCCGATTTGATCGAGACCCTGAAACTGGTCGAGATCGACGGAATAACCATCGGGCATAATTAGACGGTGGAAAACTACTGCCATTCGGCGCTGTTGACCGAAGCCTGCCGCTCCAATCTTCTTTGCTTCACCGAGAACAACCGTCCCCTCGGGAATGATTACGTGTTGATGATCGTGCGAATACAGCGGATTTGAGACAAGAACTTTGACTGGTCCTACGGCGTCTCCATCTAGGCGGTTCATCAGAACGGTGTCGAGCACTGAGCCCTCATAAATCAGATAGGGCTGGCCGGTGGCTGAATCGACATTGGCCTCCAGTGGGCGTTTATAGCCTCCGGGCGTGTCTTCCTGTTTTGCCTTCTGTTTCTGGAGCGACGAGCATTACTGTTTGCCTGCCGGTCGGCAGGGCCATACTGAGGAGGGCATCATCTGACTCTGTTGTTGCGGCTGTTCGACGGACCGGGAGTACACAAGATTGGAAGCGAAACGTGAATTATCTGAGCGTTCCCGCTCTTTCGCGGCGATTAGCTGCGCCTGCTGTTGAACGGGCGTTAGTTGCACCTCCGTGTCCCTTGCTGCAATTGCGAACAGGGCTGGCCGGGAACACAGGGGGCAGCAACGCCGTTCGGGCCATAGGCAGCGGCGGCTGTCCGCTGCGCGGGCGTCGCAGACGCGAGCGCCGGATCTCCCAATGCGGCAGCGGCCATCGTTGCCTGTCGCTCTTTCTGACGTTCGGCCTGGATTTGATTTTTCAACTCCTGCACGTTGCTGTCGGTGTTGTCCTGCAACGTCGGTTGCGGCGGCTGACCTTTTGAGCCGGCCTGTTGCGCAGGCGTCTTCTTTCCGGACGAACTGAAGAGCGCCGCCACGATCACGAGCAATGCCGCACCGAGATAAACGAAGATCTTGAGGTTTTTCTGCAAGACTCCTTTCGGCAGTTCCAGGTTGCGACGCAACGTGGGATCGCCTGCGGGGTCGGTCTGCGGTTCGGTGTGGGTCGTAAAGATGTTCTCAGTCATGGCGGCTATCCCTTGCGCGTGAATTCCATTTTCTTTTTGCCCAGCTCTACATATCCGCTGTCCATGATCTTCGGGATGATGTATGTCCCTTCCCGGAGGTCGTAGGTGACGAGGTTGGGCTTGCCGTCCTTCATCTCATACACGCTGAACTTTTCAGGCGCTTTCGTCTTGATGTAGGTGAACTTGTCGTCGTGATAAATCGACTGGATATCGAAAGGAGCTTCGTTCGCCTTGTAGACATAGTCGAACTTGAGCTGGGTCGGATAGGCGCTCTTGTACTCGTCAACGGCCTGTTCAACGTGCGATTGCAGAGCGGCAAGCTGCTGTCGAGACTGTTCGAGTTGGGCGGCTGGCACAAACTGTGGAATGCCGCTCGCGGCCACAATCGCGGAACGGTCGGCAGGTTCGACGATCACCTTTAGGTCAGGGCTGGTGGCAGGGGTGGAGCCCGATATGTCTTGGAGTGTGAAACTGTAGATGTTCCCCTTGTCCGTAATGAGGTTCAAGTTGGAACTGATGCCTTGCTTTGCTGGATGCACAAAGCAAAAGTTGCCAACCACATCCACAATCCAGAAGTCTTTATCGCCGGTGGCAGCTTCCATAATCTTTTCGGTCGTGGGCAGCTCGATAAGGGTCGTGTATTTCAACTTCGCGCGGATCGGAATGATGTCCTGGGAGTGATACTGCACCGTGCGCGCGGAATCTTGCGCTACGAGGCCGATGGAAGAACCGATCAAAAGACAATTGATAATCCATTTCAGATATTTCACAGCGCTTCTCCTTTATGGTTCTTTGTAGGGGTTGATCCGGCCAGCGTGCGCGGCTGGAATGGGTAGTCTTCGGCGAGATGGCGAAGCCCATCTGCAAAGCCGAAGCGGTCGAAGTAGTCCCGTTTCTTAAGGTTGTCGCGGGCGTTGTTGGTTGCCATCCAGTGCGACACCGAATCGACGTTCAACTGCACTTTCTTTGATGTCTGGGCTTTCCGAATCAGCATTTGGCCCGGTGGAACAAGGCCGGCGATCAGGTCCAGTTCCGTGTCGTTCAAATGAAACGCCTCGCGGTAAACTTCGCGGTTCATCTCCGGGTTGGCCAAGAAGATCTTCGTAGGGCAACTCTCGGCCACAATCGCCAGCATTCCCGATTCCTCCAACTCTTTGATAGATTGCGTAGCCAAGATCATCGCGGCGTTGTGCTTGCGCCACGTCTTCTGCGCCTGCACGACGTAATTGCGGATCGTCTCGTTCTTGATAAACAGCCACGCTTCATCGAGCAGGAAGGTTTTGAATGTGGCGAGTCTTTTTGGGTCTGCGATCTCGTTCGACGCGCGATGCAAAACGTAAAACAGGAGTGGCTCAAGAACTTCGGGCGCATCGTTCCAGCCGTGGAAATTGAACGTCTGAAATTTGGAGAACGAGAGCGTGTCCTCAGCGTTGTCAAACAGAAAACCGTACTGTCCACCGCGAGTCCAGCGGTGTAGTCGTTCCTTCAACTCGCCGATTATGTTGCAAAAGTTCGAGATCGTGCGCTGGTTCGGCTCCAGCACGTACATGCGCTCTATCCCATCCCACAACCGGCGTTCTTCTTTGAAATCGAGCCGGTGGCGTAGTTCGTTGCCCTCAATGAGCACACGGAAGAAGCTGAAAAGAAATTGCAGGTTCTCTTTGGTCTGAG
>CAVUWQ010000030.1:0-27415 GCA_963745105.1 uncultured Acidobacteriaceae bacterium | reverse complement strand
TTTTCCCTGCCGTTCCAGCTTCTGCGCGCTCTTCGCGCAGCGGGATGGAGTCGGTGACAATCACTTCCTGCAGCCGCGAGCTGGCGATACGCTCAATGGCCGGCCCTGAAAGCACCGGGTGCGAAGCCGCCGCATATACCTGGATCGCTCCCGCATCCAGCAGCGCCTGTGCCGTCTTGACCAGCGTGCCCGCAGTGTCGATGATGTCGTCGATGATCAGGCAGGTTCTTCCCTGCCACATCGCCGATCACGTTCATCACCTCGGTAACATTCAAGTCCGTTCGCCGCTTATCGACGATGGCCAACGGAGCCTGCATCTTGGTAGCGAAAAACCTCGCCCGTTCCACACCGCCCGCATCCGGAGAAACCACCGTAAGATCGGGCAGGTTCAGCTCCCGGAAGTAGCTCACCATCACCGGACTGGCGAACATGTGATCCACCGGGATATTAAAGAACCCCTGGATCTGCGCCGCATGCAGATCCATGAACAGCGCCCGGTTGGCTCCGGCGGTCGTCAACAGATCCGCCACCAGCTTGGACGAGATCGCCACCCGTGGCCGATCTTTACGGTCCTGCCGGGCATATCCGTAATACGGCACCACCACCGTGATTCGCCCGGCCGAGGCGCGTTTTAGCGCGTCAATCATGATCAGCAGCTCTACCAGGTGCTGATCCACCGGAAAACAAGTCGGCTGCACGATAAAAACATCCACTCCGCGGACGTTCTCGAGCAACTGAAAGTAGATCTCTCCGTCGGCAAAACGCTGCAGCTTGCTCTCTCCAAGCTGCACCCCGACATGGGTACAAATACCCTCAGCCAGTTTGCGGTTGGCTGAACCGGCAAAGATCTTGAACCGCTTGTCTTCGCTCAAACGCCCAGCACGCTTGCGCTCCGGCTTGGCCTTGCCCGGCGCTGCTAACTCCTGGGTAGCGCTCCCGGCCTCTTGTTGCGAGGCAGGAACAGTCATCACGCTGGATTCTCCCTTCACACGAACCTCCCAAGCTGGTTTGCTATGGTTGTTCCGCCTGATTGTCGAGCCACGGAATAGCCGCCCGTGACAGTAACCGCCCTGGAACCGGAAAGCTGGCTGGGCGACTAGGAGTCGAACCTAGACAAAGTGCTCCAAAGGCACTTGACCTACCATTAGTCGATCGCCCAACTGGGTGCGGCCTGGCGGCCGCTACGCCGCGTCTGCCACCCTCATAGTGCGCCAGTAATCGCTGCGAGGCAACGTCCTGGTGACCAAGCCAGTTACACCATGCCGCTCCAGCCGCTCAGAGGCCGCCTGTGCCGCTGCCGGGGTACGGTACAGCCCAAAAAGGGCTGATCCGGACCCGGAAAGGCCTGCATAGATAGCCGCGTCCTCCGTACTGGAGCCGCTCGCAAGAATGCGCTTGATTTCACCGAGAAAGGGATGCTGAGGAAAGACGACCTGTTCAAAGTCGTTTTCGATCCCGGTTCGGACAAGCGCGAGAAGCGGATCCTCGGCCCGGTCTTCTCTCGTGGAGAAGACACCGGAGGAGTGCGGTTCGCCAAATGCAGCAGCGATCGACCGACTCAACTCTTTGATTGTAGCTGAGGGAGCCGGCACGGTCAACGCGGATGCAGCCTGCAGGTTGTCCCAGTCGCGGTAGGCTTGCGGGGTAGAAACCCCGACCGCCGGCAGCGCGATGACGCAAGGCAGGGACGGAATATCCGGCAGAGGAAAGACCTCTTCTCCTCGCCCGACCCCAACCACTGCGCCGCCTAACAGAAAAAGGGGTACATCGGAGCCGATCTCCGCCGCCAACCGCAGGCGCTCCGGCGGCGAAAGCCGGCAGTCGAGTTCGTGCTCGAGCCCGATGAGCGCGGCGACTGCATTCGCCGAGCCCGCGCCCAGGCCGCCTTGCAACGGCAGTTGCTTGTTGATGTGGATGTGCACCTCGGCCTGTATACCGAGCAGCTTCCAGGCAGCGCTCTACGATCCGCCACGCAGTATTACCGGCATCGGTCGGCACGCGCGGATGCGTGCTACTGAGCGTGATCCGGGTGGCGCTCGGCCAGTCGCGCGTCCACTGTGACCACCTCGTGCAGCGCCAGGGTCTGGTACACGGTTGTGAGCTGGTGGAACCCATCCGGACGCAGCGGGCCGATAGCCAGACCCAAATTGATCTTGGTGTGGGATCGAACGCTGGTGGGCATCCTGTCCGATTCTAATCCGAGGTACACCTCCGGACTACGGACGCCGACATTCTAGATTTCTTTATTGCCAATCGTATCGCGAAGAGGACACTCTCGTCGATGCAGCCTTCCCCCGAGAGACTGTTCGAAGTTGGCTTCGACCGTTGCCGGGACTGGTTGGCTTGCTCATGTTGATTGCTCCCACTTTTGGAGTGAAGCCGAAGCCGACTGCGGATGGTTGGCGCTTCCCGTGAAACCAACCTGTCTGTTGCTTTACTTCCTCGCCCTGGCGGTGGGATCGGTGCCGTGGCTTTCAGCGTCGCAACTCCTCGCTATAGTTCCAACCCGCTAGTCTGGGACAGGTTTTGGTTTTGGTTTCCTCTAGTTCCCTTAGTCTTGGCCGATTGGCCGGAAGCGCTGATTTTGGACGCGCAAGGCCTGCATGAAGGGAATGCACCTCCAGCCGCATCCTTTGGCAGGACTCACCATGTGCGCGAATATCGCGTACGGTGCGATCACGGCTTGTCATCCAGGGAAGCGGGAAGCAATTGGTAGTCGCCGACGTCGCTTATGATTCCGCTGCGTGCTGAACATCTGTTGCAATGGCGGCCGGTACCGTATCTGCTCTCCAAGACCAGACGACTCCGTTTCTACCTGGGTAATCCCCGAGCGCGCAAGTGCGCAATGCGTTAACCCTCCTCGTCCAGTAATTCGTTCCCACCCCATCCCAGAACCCTTCCCCAACTGGAACTCCGCAGTGAGAAGATAGTACGGAAACAACGGGGCCGAGGAGTTCCGTGGAAACGGCGAGATGCTGAGAACGATTTCGACCCATGTATTTCTGCGCCAGCGGCTGCATCCGGGGCTGCTGGAAACTTTAGCCAAAGGAGGTGCGCAGGGAATCGAGATTTTCGCCGCGCGCCAGCATTTCGACTACACCTGCAAGCCGCATGTGAAAGAAATCGCACTCTGGTTCGCGGCCAACCCCGTCGAACCATTTTCGATGCACATGCCACTGTTCGGCGACACCGAGATGGGACGCAGCGGCGCCCCGGCGTCAACGTGGTGCATCCGGAAAAATCACGCCGCATCGATGCCATGGATGAGGTCAAGCGGGCGCTCGAAACCGCGGAAGAGATGCCGCTGCGCTACCTGATTCTGCATCTGGGAGAGCGCGAAGACCGCTGGAGCCCGCGCACCCTGGAACACGCCATGACCGCCATCGAACACCTGCAGGCCTTTGCCCGGCCCTCGGCGTAAAGCTGCTGCTGGAAAATATTCAAAACGAAGTGACGGAATCGCCCAACCTGGTGGAGATCGTTCGCATCGGCCACTTCAAAGACGTAGGGGTATGTCTGGACGCTGGGCCATGCGCACATCGGCGGTGGCATTGCCACAGCCGTCGCCGAATTGAAGCCGCTGATCCGGTCCAGCCCATATCCATGACAACCATGGGCAAAAGGACGAGCATCTCTGGCCCGGCGAAGGAACCATTGCCTGGGCGGAGACGATGCAGGATCTGCGCGCGGCGCCGCAGTTATCGGCCGCCGTGCTGGAGATCACATTACCAGCCCGAGGATTCGCCTGAGCACATCGCCAGCCGGGCAGCAGAGACTTTCAAGAAGCTCGAGCTATAGGTATCCGCACTAACATCGAGATCCGGGAAATGGCAGAAGAGAACAAGGAACGAACAACTATTGCAAGCGGATCCCTCTGCGGCCGCTCCATTGGCCACCATCGCCACCCTGAACCAGCACGAGGGCAAAGCGGTCACGCTAAGGGGATGGCTCTACAACCTGCGCGAAAGCGGCAAACTGCTTTTTCCCATCTTCCGCGACGGCACGGGCACGGTACAGGGTATTGTGCCTAAAGCCGCGGTGGCGCCTGAGGTTTTCGAGCGGATCCGCGGCCTAACCCAGGAATCAAGTGTGATCGTGACCGGCAAGGTGAGAGCGGACAAGCGCGCCCCAGGCGGGTATGAACTCGATGTCGATAACGTCGAAGTGGTGCAGCGGGTGAGCGAAGACGAGCCCTTCCCCATCACGCTCAAGGAGCACGGCGTCGAGTTCTTAATGGAACATCGGCACCTGTGGATTCGTACCCCGCGGCAGTCGGCTATCTTGCGCATCCGCGCCGAAATTATCAAGGCGGCGCGCGATTATCTCGACGATCACGGCTTTGTCCTGACCGACCCGCCCATTCTCACCCCGGCCGCCTGCGAAGGAACCAGCACGCTGTTTCCCGTCGAGTACTTCGGCGACGAAGCCTTCCTCACGCAGAGCGGCCAGCTCTATATCGAGAGCACGGCGATGGCGTTGGGCAAGGTGTACTCCTTCGGCCCCACCTTCCGCGCCGAGAAGTCGAAGACGCGGCGCCACCTGACGGAGTTCTGGATGGTGGAGCCGGAGATGGCCTACGCCACGCTCGATGATCTGATGGTGTTGGCGGAAGAGTTTCTCAGCTTTCTGGTGCAGCGCGTGCTGAGCCAGACGGGCTCTGGACCTGAAGGTGATGGGACGCGATACGGCCAAGCTTGAGGCGGTGCGGCCGCCCTTTCCCCGCATCAGCTACGACCAGGCCGCGAGCATGCTCGACGATGCCTTTTCCCGCGGCTTGATCGAGCAGAAGTTTGCCTACGGCAACGACTTTGGATCGCCCGACGAGACCTACCTCTCCTCCCAGTTCGATCGCCCGGTGATGGTGCATCGCTACCCGGCCGCGGTGAAGGCGTTTTACATGGAGCCTGACCCGGAAAACGCCAGCCTGGCGTTGTGCGTGGATGTTTTAGCTCCGGAAGGTTATGGGGAAGTCATTGGCGGTTCGCAGCGTGTCGCATCCTACGAACTGCTGAAAAAACGGATCGAGGAGCACCAGTTGCCGCTCGAAGCCTTTTCCTGGTATCTGGATTTGCGCCGCTACGGATCGGTTCCTCACGCGGGCTTCGGCATGGGCATCGAGCGCGTGGTGGCCTGGGTGTGCAGCCTGGAGCACGTACGAGAGACGATTCCCTTTGCGCGGACCCTCAATCGCATCTATCCCTGAGAGTTTTCGAGGGAACCCAGAGCAGCGGGCAGGGCACCGAACAGGACGGCATGACGAAAGACCGGAATCCGGGCATGATCGATCGGCAGGGCGCGGGCGGCTCCTTACACGGTGGGGTACAGTCCCTTCCGCCGCGCCAGATCCGCATCCTCGGCGTTCCCCTCGATCTGGGCCAGTCGCGACGCGGCGTGGACATGGGACCTTCCGCAGTCAGGGTAGCCGGACTCGAAGCCAGGCTCGAGTCTCTGGGTCATCGGGTAGGCGATGGGGGAAATGTGCCGGTGGCGATCGCTGAAACCCGAAACGCCGGCGAGCCCAATGCAAAATACCTCAGGGAGATCAGGGAGACCTGCGAAGGGGTCGCCGGCATCGTGCTGCGAACGCTCGAGGAAGGCATCACCCCTCTCATTCTCGGAGGAGATCATTCCGTTGCGGTGGGCTCGGTCTCCGGAGTAGCCGAATTCTACCGGCGCCGTAACCAGAAGATCGGGCTGCTGTGGATCGACGCGCACTCAGACATCAACACCCCTGAGACTTCTCCCAGCGGCAACGTGCATGGCATGCCGCTGGCCGCGCTGCTTGGCCTGGGACCGGATACGCTGTCGGATATCTTCGATTGGCGGCCAAAAATTGCGCCGGAAAATACGGTACTGATTGGCGTACGCGACGTCGACGCCACGGAGAAGGAGAACATCCGGCGCGCCGGCATCTCTGAGGTTTACACCATGCGCGATATCGACGAGCGCAGCATGCGCACGGTGATGGAAGAAGCTTTGCGCGCGGCCGGTCGCGGCACCGCGGGGTATCACGTGTCACTGGACATGGACTGGATCGACCCGGAAGACGCGCCTGGCGTAGGCACGCCGGTGCGCGGCGGGGCCACCTATCGCGAAGCGCACCTGGCCATGGAGATCCTGGCCGACCATGGACGATTGCTGAGCTTTGAGATTGTGGAGGTTAACCCGGTCATTGATGAGCACAACCGAACCGCCGAGCTGGCGGTGGAATTGATCTGCTCCGCCTTTGGAAAAAAGATTCTCTGATCGATGCTTTTGAGGTCGCCGCAGGGCAGCGGTCAGCGCCAGTCCGGAGTTTGTTCAACTCCCGAATATGTGGATGAGGAGTGCATCTACTTGGAGGTTTGCCCACATCCCCCGACAGGACCCGCCTGGGAAGACAACTGCCAGGAAGGCCCCTTTTGTCTGCAGGTAGCAGATCCCTATTTTGATCCACAGATGGACGGATGGGTACTAAGCCGGTATGCCGACGTCACTGCGGCCTTCCATTCCCCCGACCTGGTGCTCGTAGGCCCCGCGAGCAAGGAGAAGTACCCTTCGGTGGATGAGACCGCCCGGCTGAAAATGCGGGCGGAGACAAGGGACGCGCTCTCACCGGTCGCCTTGCGATCCTGGCGCAGACAGACGCTCTCCGATGCCAGAGAACGCGTTGCCCAGTTCGATTGCGACCAGTCCTGTCGACCTGATAAAGGACTACGCGGAGCCGCTGTGTCTCGCCCTCGCCGTCCTGGCCACACAACCCGATCCGTATCCCCAGGGAGCGTCTCACCGCGCTCGCGGCCCACGTCTCGCTGGCGGCAGCGGAGCCTTTGGACGAGCAGCTCAGGTCACAGTCAAAGGTAGCGACGGCGGAGCTACGCCCCTACTTCACCCGGGGTCCGGAGCCGATGCGGGACTCCGGCTTTGTCGCACTCTCGCGCACCCTGGTAAGTCTTTTAGGGAACGCATGGTTTGCCCTGGCACGCCATCCGCAGGAATGGAATCGGCTGCATACCCAGCCCGCGCTTGTAGCGCGAGGCGTTGAGGAACTTCAGCGTTTTGCCGGGCTCACTCGTCTGCTCTTTCGCCGGGCGATCGCGGACACAACCCTGAACGGATTACCGATTCGTAAGGGAGACCGCGTGATCCTGTGCCTGCTTGCCGCCAATCGCGACCCGGAGCGCTATCCCGATCCTCACGAGCTCTCTGTGATGCGGCCTCGAATCAGCCACGTCAGCCTGGGCGCGGGACGAAACGCCTGCGTCGGGGCTCCTCTGGTTCGCGTGGCCGCCATTACCGCCACGCTAGCCTTGGTGGAACGATTCGAGAGCATTCAGCTGGTTGCGCCGATTGAATGGCGAGGCGGCAGCGGATTCGTATCGCCGCGTAGCCCTGCGCGCTCGGCTGCATAGGTGAGCACCGGAGCTGGGCCCCGCCCGTCTGCGCCGGGTAGACCCTACTGGAAAAGCTTGAGGGCGTTCAGCAGGGTGTAGTAAACACCCCATGCGGCAGGGATCGAAACCAGGAACCACGCGGCTAAGATCAGGGCTCGCGGTGTCTTGTTCTCATTTGTGGCCATGGATTGAACTTCCTCCGCTCTGCTCAATGTGTTGCTTGAACTGGGCTGCTCGCACTCTTAAGCCAATACTTCTCGGCCACCGGACGCACCAGGAGATTGGCGATGAAGCCCACCACCATCAGGGCAGCCATGATGTGCAGGATCACGGGGTAGGCCTGCTGCTTGGGCAGGTGGTTGGCGACGTAGTGGTCGAGGATGCCGTTGACAATGAGCGGCCCCACGATGCCTGCGGTGGACCACGCCGTCAGCAGCCGTCCATGGATGGCGCTCACGTGATAACCGCCGAAAAGGTCCTTGAGATAAGCCGGAATGGTCGCGAATCCGCCGCCGTACATGCTGATCAGCACCCCCGCAATCAGAACAAAGAGCGGGACGGAATCCAGATGGCTGATTTCGGTAAAAGGAAGCGCCAGATAGAGCAGCACGCCCAACACAAAAAAGACCATGTAGGTGGTCTTGCGTCCGATGAAGTCCGACATCGACGCCCAGATGAAACGTCCCCCCATGTTAAAGAGGCTCAGCAGGCCTACAAAACCGGCCGCCGCGGCCGCCGAGACGTGTCCGCGGAAGAGGTCCTGGATCATCGGGGAAGCCTGCTCCAGGATGCCGATGCCCGCCGTCACGTTCATGCAGAGGATGAGCCACAGCAGCCAGAACTGCGGCGTGCGAAAGGCAGTGTTGACCTCCACATTATGCGTGGCAGGTTACAGCACTTGTCCGGCAATTAGACTCAGTCACTCGCAACATGAAGTGAATTTTGGGGCCGAGGTTGGGATGCTGTTTCGTCGGGTTTTGGCTGGCGTCGGGTTGCTTTTCACCGCATGGGCATGTGCTGTCGCACAGAGCGATTCGCCTGCCGTAAGCGGACAACAGTCCGTTCCCGTCTTCCGATCCACCACGGCGCTGGTGTATCTCGATATAACGGTCGTGGATAAGAATGGCAATCCCGTGGTGACCGGGCTTACCAGGGACGACTTCACCATCACGGAAGATAAACAGCCGCAGAAAATCTTCTCTTTTGAAGCTCCCGATGTGCATGAATTGCGCACCGTAAATCCTGAAGACGCGAATGCCGCGAGTACCACGCCGTCCGGGGCTCAAGGGAATGCGCCGGAAACAATCCTCTTGCTGGACCTGCTCAATACGCAATTCGCTGACTTTGCATTTGTGCGCGACCAGACTCGCAAATTTTTGTTAGCTCAGCAGGAAGAGATGACCGCGCCGGTAGAGATGCTGGTACTGGGCAACACCGATCTGAAGATATTGGTGCCGGCCACGCGCAAGAGGCAGGATCTGCTGAACGCGCTTGATCATCTGCCGAAAACTAATCCGTACAAGGCGGAATACAAGATCAACTTTGTGGATGAGCTGATCCGGCAGTCCTACGACGCCTTGCAGCAGATCGCGATCGAGAACCGGAGCGTGATAGGTCGTAAGAACGTGATCTGGATCGGAGCGGGACCGCCGGGCATCGACGTAAAACCGCAAGATCCGATAATCGATCTCGTCCAGCGCTACTTGCGTCACACCGTGAACTTGATGATGCAGTCACGCATCACCGTTTTCGAAATCAATCCCGGATTACAGATGCCGGCCGATCCCGTTGAGACGAAGAAGCAGGCACAAAGCTTCGCCACTGCGAGAGATCACACCTTCGCACTTGCGCCATTCCGCCGCAGCGGAAATAACTTTTCAGATATGGCGGATGACACCGGCGGTAAGATTTTCAATCAGAACGATGTGAGTGTGGCGATTCAGCAGGCCATCGATCTGGGATCGAACTATTACACGCTCACCTATCAACCGCAGGATGATTCGGCCGATGCGCGGTACCGGCACATCGAGGTGAAGGTGAGAAACCCCGATCTACGCGCGGTGACGAAGACCGGATACTACTCGCGAGAAAAGGATGAGATAGCCAGGCCCGATAACCAGACTGTGGACATGCTGCGGGATGTGTCGACGGCGACGGTGCCATTTCCGGCTCTCAATCTGAATGTTGTAGGCGTGTTTCGGCATCCGGATACGCACTCGGTGGAGATCACGCTTGAATTAAGTGACAAACATCTGCACTGGCAGACAGCGCAGGATGGCAAGAGCAGCACAACGGTGATTGTGACTGCAGCCTGCCGGTCGGGGAGAGATGAGATTCTGGATTCGCGGGCGGCAAAGTTTTATCTGCTCGCTGCTTCGCAGGACGCAGCGAAGCTGGCCGACGTTAAGCCAAGGGTGAAGATGACTTTTCCCATCCCGCGCGACACCAGGAGTGTACGGCTGGCGTTGGCGGCCGAAGGCGGCGAAAGCATCGGATCGATCGATGTCGACCGGAAAACCATCAATGCGGCGCCGCAGACTCCGGCACCGTAGACATAGTTGCAGCCGCAAAAAGGGCAGACGAAGTGGTCATTCAGCCGTTTTGCAAAGGAAAACATACCGAACCTGCCGAGAATGGCGCTGACAAATAGATAGCGTTTCCGCAACCAGGCCAATGGTATCCGGGAATCGCGTTCGGTAATGTAGAAAGAGCAGCACGCCTTTGCTCCCCGGCGCGCCTCGCTGCACGCGCAGTCCCCGTTCAACCCCCACAGGGCACCGTTCGCCGTTCCCAACTCGCCCCAGCTATATCTATATGTTTCAATAAAGAGAGCATGCCCCCCGCAGCCACAGAACAGGCGGCAGACCAGCCCGCCCGCACCGCGAAGACCCTTCCCGTGAAGCGTCCCGCCGTACGACGCCTGCGCGCCGCCGCCCGCAAAGTCCGCGAAGTGGCCATCGTCGGCCGCGCTCTGGCCTCGACCAGCCATCCGGTGATGGCGCAGATCGTGCCCATGCGCTTCTGCAATCTTTCCTGCGCCTACTGCAACGAGTACGACAAGGTCTCCGAGCCCGTGCCGCTGGCCGAGATGCTGCAGCGCATCGACCACCTCGGACGCCTCGGCACCAGCATCATCACCATCTCTGGCGGCGAGCCCACCACGCACCCCGATCTTGACCAGATCATCGCCCGCATCCGCAAAAATGGCGCCCTCGCCGGCATGATCACCAACGGCTACTATCTCGTTCCCGAGCGCATCGAGCGCCTGAACAAGGCTGGCCTCGATCACCTGCAGATCTCCATCGACAACATCGAACCGGACGAGATCTCCAAAAAGAGCCTCAAAGTCCTCGACAAGAAGCTGCAATGGCTCTCCGAGTACGCCGAATTCCACGTGAACATCAACTCCGTCGTCGGCGGAGGCATCAAGAATCCGCAGGACGCGCTAACCATCGGCCGCCGCGCCATCCAGCTGGGCTTTACTGCGACCATCGGCATCATCCACGACGGAGACGGCCAGCTCAAACCGCTTGGCGATCAGGAGCGCGCCGTCTGGTCCGAAATGCGCAGCTGGAAGAAGAAGAATTACTCACGCTTCAACCAGTTCCAGGAAGCCATCGCCAACGCCCAGCCCAACGACTGGCGCTGCCGCGCCGGCTCCCGCTACATCTACATCTGCGAAAACGGCCTGGTGCACTACTGCTCACAGCAGCGTGGATTCCCCGGCGTCCCGCTCGCCGAATACACAAAAGCCGACGTGAAGCGCGAATTCCTCACCGAAAAAACCTGCGCTCCGCATTGCACCATCAGCTGCGTGCACCAGATCTCGTATATCGACCACTGGCGAGCCCCGCAAACGTCGCGTATCTCACCCGGCTCAGCGGAAGGCCTCATCAACATTCGCACCTGATTTTTCAACGAGATAGGTTAGCGGTCAGAGGTCTCCGCATGTGGCGGCCGCTATTTTGGTAAATATTTTACCGGTGAAAATTTTTCACCCATCCCACTGAAGCGCACACTCCAAACAAGGAGTACCTTGGTGCGGGATTGTGTTACAACTCAGTTCACAGTGGTACTTTGAATGAATATTTCAAACTCTTTAACTTCCGACCCCGTAGTACTTCTGGAAGTCATTCGAACGCAAACTGAGATTGCGAAGCTCGGAGTCGAGCTGGGCGCTGTGATGAGCCTCGCCGCCGATAGCGCCCAGCGCCTCACCAAAGCGGGAGGTGCGATCGTTGAGCTGGCCCAGGGCGGCGACATGATCTATGGGGCTGCGACCGGCCTCGCCAAGTCCCAGCTCGGGCTGCGCCTGCAGCGCGAAGGCAGTCTCTCCGGCCTGTGCGTCGAAAAAAGGCAGATCATGCGCTGTGACGACACCGAAACTGACCCGCGCGTCAATAAGGAAGCCTGCCGCCTCCTGGGCCTGCGCTCGATGGTCGTCGCGCCTCTCGATCATGACGGAACTACCGTCGGCGTGCTCAAAATTGCCTCCTCCACCGCCGACGCCTTCGGAGACCGCGAAGTCGCCGTCCTCGAAGTCATGACCGGGCTTATCGCGGCCGCCATGTTCCATGCCGCCAGAAATGAAACCAGCGAGCTCTATCACCGGGCCACCCACGACTCGCTCACCGGCCTCGCCAACCGGGCCTTGTTCTACGACCGCCTCCGCCAGCGGCTGGCTTTGGGCGGCAGACAGTCCACGCAGTTCGGCATCCTCAACCTCGACATGGACGGACTGAAGCTCATCAATGACAGTTTCGGCCATCGCGCCGGCGATTCCGCCATTCGCGAAACCGCCCGGCGCATCCGCACCATAGCCAGGCAGGCAGACACCGTCGCCCGCCTCGGCGGTGACGAGTTCGCGGTGATCCTCTCTGACATACGCAATCGCGACAGCGCCATCCTCGCTGCTGACCGCATCACCACCGGTGTGCGTGCGCCCTTCCAGTTCGAAGGCCACCTGCTTCCTCTGGATGTCAGCATCGGAATCGCCATCTATCCCGAGGACGGCCAGGACATCGATTCCCTGACCGATACAGCCGACCGGGCCATGTATGCCGTCAAACGCGCCCGAAAAAGCAACTGAGCCCGCGCAGGTTTTCAGTACCGGCAAATCATGACATCCTAAGTATTCGGATCGGGACTTAGAGAATAGACATCGCTGCCTAAAAGTTGAACCCGGAATCCCAAATCGCCTTCATCCGCCGCCTGCCTAAGGCTGAGCTGCACCTGCATCTCGAGGGCACCATCACTCCGCAGACGCTGGTCGATCTAAGCCAGCGCCACGACGGCAGCCCGCTCACCCTCGATCAGGCCCAGGCCATCTACCAGTACACCGACTTCACCGGCTTCATGATGGCCTTCAAGGCCGTTACCGAACGTCTGCGCTCGCCCGAAGACTACGAGCTCATCACCTATCGCATGCTCCAGCACCTGGCCCTCCAGGGCGTCATCCACGCCGAGGTCTACGTCTCCGTCGGCGTCGTCTATTACTGGCGCAAGATGGAGTTCGATCCCCTCTTCGTAGGCATGGAGCGCGGCCGCAAACAGGCCGAGAAAGACTTCGGCATCACCGCCTATTGGATCCTCGACGCCGCCCGGCAATTCGGAGTCGAAGAAGCAGCCCGCGTCTTTCATAAAGCCGCCGAGCTGCGCGGCGAACATCCTTCCATCATCGGCATCGGCATCGGCGGAGACGAGCGTCACACCGGCGCCGATCCATTTCGCGATCTCTACGCCGAAGCCCGCGACGCCGGCCTGCGCCTCACCGCCCACGGCGGCGAAACGGTCGGCCCCGAAGGCATCTGGGGCGCCATCAATATCGGCGCCGAGCGCATCGGCCACGGCCTCTCCGCCATCCACGATCCCGAGCTGATGAGCATCCTCGCCGAACGCCAGATACCCATCGAGATCAACATCACGTCCAACCTCAAGACCGGCTGCTGCATGACCCTCGCCGACCATCCAGTGCGCAAGTATTTCGATGCCGGGCTGATGATCACACTGAACTCGGATGATCCCGCCATGTTTTCCAGCGACCTGGAAGCCGAATACCGGCTGGCCCAGAATGAATTCGGCTTCAACAACGAGCATCTGCGCGAGCTCGCGGCCAATTCCATCGAGGCCAGCTTCCTGCCTCCGGAACAAAAAGTGGCCGCTTTGCATCGAATCGAAAGAGCCGTGGAGTAAGACCAAAGTGGTACGCGCGCTGACATTAATATGACGAAAGCTGCAATAGAACTGAGCTATCATCATGCCAACGCGGTGAGGTTTGGGCCGCGGAAAGAAGGTTTCCTGTGAGCATCCTGCCTGCATTCGGATTGAAGTCGAAAGACGAGAGCCATCTGCCGCTGCGCGCCCTGGGATGGGCATCGGTCGCGGTCGGCGTTGCCGCCCTCGGCCTCTACGTCGGACGTGAACTGCGCATTCGCTACAAGTTCAAGCGCCGCACCCCCAGCGACTTCTATTCGCACGCCGGAGATGAGTACAACTCCGCCGACTACGGCATGGGTGTCTAGACGCCCAACTTTTCAGATTGAAAAGCCCCGGATGCTGGATGCGTCCGGGGCTTTTGCTCTTCTGACTGTTACCTAATCACGCGAATCGGTATGCCCAGGTCGAGCCGCGACCAGACGCGGTCCGCGGTATAAACCGGAGCGTCCAACTCCATCGCCAGAGCGAGACAGGCTCGATCACCCAAGGAAAGTCCGAATGGGCGAGTTTTAGAAATCAACGCGCCAGCGCGGCGAGCATGCCCCACCGAATACTCTGCAATCTCGCCGAAAGGAGTAGTGACTGCTTCCCAGGCAAAAGCCTCAGAAAGGCCATTCAGAATAAGCCTGTCATGCGCCTCGGTAAGATTTACCGTGCTGATGATTCCGCCCCGCATCATGTCAGAAGGGGTGGGCAGGTTTTCGATTCCAGACTCGCGATGAAGTAGGGCGAGGAGTGCCGAGGTATCGAATACGAAGCTACTCGAGCTCACGCTCGGCTTCCTCACGGCGCTCGGCAATCAGCTCGTCTACCAGCGACCGGTCGGCCGGGATGTACTGGCGGATAAGCTTCTGAACTCTAGCCAGCCTTAGGCGTGGCGTTGTGATGCGTAGCTCATCATCCTCGAGGCGCAGGATCAATTCCTCGCCCGGCTCTATACCCAAGGCTTGCCGAAACGAAGCTGGTATGACAATTCTGCCGTTTTCAGCAATAGATGTCCTGAGTTCGTTCATGTGTCACCGAGCTTCAATTATGTCAAAATCACACATCGATGTCACGATCAATTTGCATGTCTCTCCTACTCGTTCTGAGGTGGAAATCGCCGTGACAAACAAAAACCCCGGATCACTCCGGGGTTTTTGCCTTGCTAACTACTTGATTTTGCTAATTTTTCCCCGCCAGACTCCTCAGCACGTACTGCAAAATCCCGCCGTTCTCGTAATACAGAATTTCCTGCGGTGTATCGATGCGCACCTTGGCTTCGAAGTCCAAAGTCCGGCCCTGCGGCGAAGTCGCCTTCACCTGCAGCACTTTCCCGCTCGCAAACTTCGCATCGAGCAGCGCCTTCAGACCCGGAAAGTCGAAGGTCTCCTCCCCGTTCAGGCAAAGGCTCTCGACACTCTGCCCGTCCAGGAACTGCAGCGGCAGAATACCCATCCCCACCAGGTTCGACCGGTGAATGCGCTCGTAGCTCTCCGCGATCACTGCCCGTACCCCGAGCAGCCTCGGCCCCTTCGCCGCCCAGTCACGTGACGAACCCGATCCGTACTCCTTCCCGGCCAGGATCACCAGCGGCGTCTTGCGCTCAGCGTACTTTACTGACGCATCGAAGATGCTCATCTCCTCACCCTCAGGCAGCAGCCGGGTGACGCCGCCCTCTGTCCCTGGAGCCAGCTTGTTGCGCAGCCGCACATTCGCGAACGTTCCGCGGACCATCACCTCGTGATTCCCGCGCCGCGACCCATAGGAATTGAAATCCGCCGGCTTCACCCCATGCTCGGTCAGATATTTCCCCGCCGGCCCATTCAGCTTGATCGACCCTGCCGGCGAAATGTGGTCGGTGGTCACTGAATCCCCCAGAACTGCGAGCACCCGCGCCCCATGAATATCCTCAACCGGCGCCGGCTTGGCTGGCATGCCGTCGAAGTAAGGCGCTTTGCGAATGTATGTCGAGTCCGGTTCCCAGCCATAAACATCACCCGAAGGAAACTTGAGATGCTGCCAGTTCTCGTCGCCGTCCGAAACCGTCGCATACTCCTTCAGGAAGATCGATGAATCGATGGCCGCTGCTATCGTCTCCGAAACTTCCTTCTGCGTCGGCCAGATGTCCTTGAGATAAACCGCCTCGCCGTTCTGGCCCTTACCGATCGGATCAGTCTCGAAATTATGGTCGATCCGCCCCGCCAGTGCATACGCGACCACCAGCGGCGGCGACATCAGGTAATTCGCGCGCACATCCGAGTTGATGCGACCCTCGAAGTTGCGATTGCCGCTCAGCACCGACACCGCAACCAGACCGTGATCCTCAATCGACTTCGAAACATCTGAAGGCAGCGGACCGGAATTTCCGATACACGTCGTACAGCCATAGCCGACAACGTTGAAGCGCAGCTTATCCAGATACGGCAGCAGCCCCGCCTTCTCGTAGTAATCGGTCACCACCCGCGACCCCGGAGCCAGCGAAGTCTTCACCCACGGCGGAACGCTCAGCCCCTTTTCGACCGCTTTCTTGGCCAGAATGCCCGCCGCCACCATCACCGAAGGATTCGACGTATTCGTGCAGCTGGTGATCGCCGCAATCACGATCGAACCGTTGTCGAGATACTTGTCGACATCTACCTTGAACCGCTCCTTGATCGATGTCGTCGGACCCGTCTCATGCACGCCGTTCGAAGCCTCGGGTGTCTCCGATGGATGTCCGCCCTCACCCTCCCAGCGCACCACCTGCCGCACACCATTCTTGTTGCCGTTCGGTCCCAGCAGGTTCGGCAGCTGCCTGGCAAAGCTCTTCCCTGTGTCCTTCAACAGCACACGATCCTGCGGACGCTTTGGCCCGGCCACGCTCGGCTCGACCGTCGCCAGATCCAGCGCAATCGTCTGCGAATACTCTGCCTCCGCAGCTTCCGCCGTGTGGAACAGCCCTTGCTCTTTGTAGTAAGCCTCAACCAGCGCGATCTGCTCTTCATTGCGCCCGGTCAGGCGCAGATACCGCAGCGTCTCCGCATCCACCGGGAAGATGCCGCACGTCGCACCGTACTCCGGAGCCATGTTGGCAATCGTCGCCCGATCCGCCAGTGATAGCTCGCCGATGCCTGCACCGTAGAACTCGACGAATTTACCCACCACGCCCAGCTTGCGCAGCATCTCCGTAACCGTCAGCACCAGATCGGTCGCCGTCGCACCCTCGCGCAGCTTGCCCGTCAACTTGAACCCGACCACCTGCGGCACCAGCATGGACACCGGCTGCCCCAGCATCGCCGCCTCGGCCTCAATGCCGCCCACGCCCCAGCCCAGCACGCCCAGGCCATTGATCATCGTGGTGTGCGAATCCGTGCCCACCAGCGTGTCCGGATACGCAATCGTCTTTCCGCCCTCTTCCAGCGTGAACACCACGCGAGCTAGATACTCGAGGTTCACCTGGTGGCAGATACCCATCCCCGGAGGCACCGCCGAGAAGTTATGAAACGCCGACTGCCCCCACTTGAGAAACGCATAGCGCTCGCGGTTGCGCTGGAACTCGAGCATCGCATTCAGCGAGTACGAGTTCGCCGTCCCGTACTCATCCACCTGCACTGAGTGGTCGATCACCAGCTCCGCCGGCTGCAGCGGATTGATCTTCTGCGGATCGCCGCCCAGCACCTTCATCGCATCGCGCATCGCCGCCAGATCCACAATCGCTGGAACGCCCGTGAAGTCCTGCATCAGCACCCGCGCCGGCATGTAGGCGATCTCCCGCGAAGGCTCGGCCTTCGCATCCCACTTGGCCAGGAACTCGATGTCCTCAGCCGTCACGCTCTTGCCGTCTTCATGGCGCAACAGGTTTTCGAGCAGAATGCGCAGGCTGAAGGGCAGGCGGCTGAGCGTCACCCCCTTCTTCTCCAATGCACTCAGGCGATAGATCTCATAGGTTTTGCTGCCGGATTTCAGAGCAGACTGGCTGCCGAAGCTGTTGACTGATTGGCTCATCTCTCAATTCCTTTTCATGGGAAGGCTCTCCAGCGGAGAGCCGGTGCGTGTCATCGCAACCCGGCGCGCGGCAATTCACGCGGCACAGAGGCACGAAAAATATCTCGGGAAAAGAGTACTTACTTGGAAAGAAACCGTCCACGGTCCGGGCGGCCGTGGCGAAAACGCTTCAAAAGCGGATTCAAGGGCATGGTTCTCATGGTCCTGCAGCTATTCCCTGCAGTTATTCTAAGGCAAACTCGATTCTAATGTCAGGCTGGCGGCTGCAAACACCGGCCGTCGTTATGATTGGGAACACTCACTGCATTCGCGCTGGAAGGACTACGGGATGAGAAAAGGGTTTACAAGACACCCGCAACCGGATGAGCCCGCGGGGCTGGTTAAAAACTACATCACTCCCAGCGGATTGCAGCGCCTCAAGGATGAGCACCAGTTTCTCCTCACCAGGGACCGCCCGGCTGTGGTGGAGGTGGTGGCGTGGGCTGCCAGCAATGGCGATCGCAGCGAAAACGCCGATTATCAGTACGGCAAGCGGCGGCTGCGGCAGATCGATGGGCGGATTCGCTTTCTCTCCAAGCGAATCGAAGCCGCGGAAGTGGTGGATCCCGAAGCTCCGAGAACCGGGCTGCGGGCGACCAGGGCATTCTTTGGGGCGACCGTGCGCTATGCGAATGCCTCCGGAGCGGAGCGAGAGGTGAGCATCGTAGGCACAGACGAGGTCGATCTCGAACGCAACCACATCAGCTGGGTCTCGCCTCTGGGGCGCGCGTTGATGAAGTCGGCAGAGGGTGAAAGTGTAGTTCTCCGCGCACCCGGCGGCACAGAACACCTGACCGTGTTGGAAGTGCGCTACGAGCGCATCGCGGTAGAACCGTTCCGAGAACCCCTGGGTTCTGAGGTATCTCGATCTGAGACATCCGGATCTGAGACATCAGGACCTGAGGCATCAGGTTCTGAGGTATCTAGATCTGAGGCCTCGGCAAAAGAACTCCCTCGCCCGCTCTCACTCGACGAAGAAGAGACGACACGGCAGAGGTGGTGAAAAAACGACGACGGCACAGAGCGCTATTGGCAGACGACAGGAGGTGAGTTGTGTCCTCATAAAACGCGCGTATAGTCACTTGTCCGCGAAGTCGTCTTGTCGTACAAGTGCTGACGGCGATCCCAGTTGTTCGGAAAGCCGGCTTTACGGCCACATACTGGATCGCGTATGTAGCAATCGTCTCGATGAGTGCTAAGGCTGTTATCAGGAATTGGCGATCGTTTGGTCGCTTTCAGTCGAACACTCTCCAGAATCTCCTCCGATAGATGCGGGCCTGTACGGCCCTAGCCAGCACGACACGCAGCCTCCTGGCGGCGGTTCCTTGGCGGAGGGCGCATTTTTTCTTGCACCCCCCATCTACGGTGTCATCATCTTCTCGTGTATGACGACCATCCCGGTCGATGGCCAGTCACCGAGGGGGAGTTATGAAGCTCGCAGATAAGAAGGCTCTCATTACCGGGGGCAACAGCGGCATCGGCCTGGCCACAGCCCACCTTTTCGTCTCCGAAGGCGCTGAAGTCGCAATTACGGGTCGCGATCAAACGACACTGGAGGAAGCGGTGGCCGAGCTGGGACCGAAGGCGCACGGCTATCGCGCCGACGTTACAGTTGTGGAGGACCGCAAAAAGCTCTTCGCGGACCTCGCCAAAGACTTTGGCAAGCTAGACATCGTCTTCGCCAATGCGGGCATTACTGGCAGGACGCCGACTGGCACGGCAGACGAGGCCGTCTTCGAGAAGGTAGTCCACACCAACCTCAACGGTGCTTTCTTTACCGTCAATTCCGCCGCTCCTCTCATCAACGACAACGGGAGCATCATCTTTAACGGGTCGGTGCACAACTACCTCGGACAACCTGGCGTCGCCGCCTATGCTGCCACGAAGGGCGGACTCGTCTCGATGGCGCGGGCCATCGCCGCCGACCTTGCACCGCGCAGGATTCGCGTAAACGTGGTGGCCCCGGGGGCTACGAAAACCCCCATCTGGAAGCGCGGGCCACGCGCAAGTGCCACCCAAGAGGAATCTGCAAAGCTTTCCGACTTCTTCTCTTCCACGATTCCGCTGGGCCGTTGGGGAGAGCCGGAAGATCTGGCCAAGGCCGTACTTTTCCTTGCCTCGGATGATTCGTCGTACATCAACGCGGTCGAACTGATGGTGGATGGCGGACTCACCGGTGCTCCCTTTGGAGCTGCCATTCTTCGCGGCTGACCGCACACGGTATCGCCTGGAGCAAAACCTTCGGGGTTCGAACTCGTTCCGCCCCATTTCCCTTGAAACGTATGAGCAAACGCGCTTGCCGCACCCTTTTAGGGTCGGAAGCGCCTTATACAAAGCCCAAAAGGAGTCGCTCAAATGTTTGATATGAGGAATCTCACAAAGCTCAAGAGGCTCGATGAGAATGCACCTGATGTAATGAAAGCCTTCTGGGCTTTTAATGCAGAGCTGTTCAAAGACGGCGCCATCGATGTTCTGCACAAGCAGTTGATGGCGGTGGCGGTGGCGCTGACAACACAGTGTCCTTACTGCATTGAGATACATATGAAAGATGCGCGCAAGGCCGGAGCAAATGACACGATGCTGACGGAAGCGGCCATGGTCGCCGCGGCAATGCGGGCAAACGCGACGGTCACCCACGCGTCGCACTTGTTCAAAGAGTAACGAAAGCAAATATCTTGAAGCAAAGATGTTGGTGCCCCATGTTTCACAAACGAGGCCTGGGGCATCCTCGGCTCGCGGCTGAGATAGCTTTCTCAGATACGGGCCAATCAAGCTAAAAAGATGACCCGCCGCCTCATTCCTTTGTGGATAGGGCCGCGATAGCGATCCCCCACAGAACCGAGGAGGTAACCATGAGCACCACTGAAGTCCGTAGTAGCGACGCAGCCGGAAACGCGGGCGTCGCGAGAATCGACATGAAGCTTGAGGTCGTCGTCATCCCCGTTTCGGATGTCGACCGCGCGAAGGAGTTTTACGAGAGGATCGGTTGGCGGCTCAACATTGACCGCTCCGCCGGCGAAGATTTCCGCCTGGTCCAGTTCACGCCGCCGGGCTCCTGCTGCTCGATCCATTTCGGCAAGAACGTCACGTCGGCCGCGCCCGGTTCGGCCAAGGCGTTCCTGGTCGTTACCGACATCGAGGCCGCCCGGGAGCAGCTGGTCGCTGTCGGCGTCGAGGTCGGCGAGTTCTTCCACGACGGCCCAGAAGGCCGCGGCAGCGGCCTGCATCCCGAGCGTCTCTCCTACCGCTCGCGCGCCTTATTCAGCGATCCAGACGGCAACGTCTGGCACATGCAGGAGGTCTCGATCCGGGACCCCAAGCGCGGTTAACCTGACGCGAGTTCCTGCGGCTCCGCAAGGGGATCTGGCGGGCACCCACAGCCGAGCACGAGAAGCGCAATGGGCAGCGCGACGCGAATTGGCCAAATAGGTACGCAGCCTACATGGTGGCGGAGCAGTCTGGCGAAGAGCTGCCTCAAGGAACGACTCCGCCTGAGCTACGCCGTTACCGGTGGGGCTGCTGAGGCACCGAGATATGGAATGCACTTGTCCGTAAAGTCGCCATCTCGGACACTTGAACCGGGCTCGCGTTCCGCCTCCTTTCCGATAAGCTCGCCAATACATCGAAATAGATGATTTCCGGCAATACGCTCGAATCCTCTTTACCCCGATCGGAATCAGCTAACTAATAGGTTTTGCGGGAGGAACATGTGGCTATAACCCTAACCGTCATCTTCGCTGCCGCTGTGCTGATAGCCGCATGGCTAGTCAAACGCGTAAGAGATCGGCGTTTGTTGGACAACCACAGCATCACGCCTGAAGCACTGCAACAGCTGCTGGGTTCGAATGAAGACATACTGATTTACGATGTGCGCCAGCCTCTGGACCTGCTGGCCGACTCCGAGATTATTCCAGGAGCAAAGCGGATTGCCCCCAAGGAGATCATCGAGAATCCGTCGCTCATCCAGAAAGAGCGCGAGGCCGTCGTTTACTGTACCTGCACCAGCGAGAAAACCAGCCGGGAGATCCTGCAGCGCGCGCTCTCCCTGCAATTCGTCCGCGTCAAATTTCTCAAAGGCGGATTGGGAGCCTGGAAAGCCAAGGGATACCCGGTCGAACCCTACACCCAGACTTTCCACCTGGACTCCTCAGACTGACCCCTCCCGAAACCCATACGGTGGACCGCCCCTGCCGCAGATTTGTGTAGGAACCGCAACGGCCATCGCAATCTCCCCGGCCTCACCCGCAAGTTCTGACAGCATCACCCGCTAAACTGAAACCAGCAATGACCGAAACCATCCTCCTTCACTTCTCCGGACCCGACCATCCCGGTCTGATGACCTCCATCACCGCCTTGCTGGCGCAGTACGACGTGCGCATCGTCGATATCGGCCAGGCCGTCGTGCATGAAACGCTGGCTCTCGGCCTGCTCATCGAGCTGCCGCCGAATGCGGACTTCGGACGCCTCAAGATCGCGCTGGTAGAGGCGGCGCACTCACTCGACCTCCAGGTCCGCTTCACCCCGGTCACCCGCGAAGCCCTCGACCACTGGCTCGCCTCGCAAAGCAAGGACCGCTTCCTCATCACGCTGCTGGGCCGCACCATCTCCGCCGAACATCTCGCACGGGTAACCGCGGTGATCGCCCAGCAGAACCTCAACATCGACAGCATCGATCGCCTCTCCGGACGCCTCTCGCTCGCCGTGGATGCGCCCAATGCCAATGCCTGCGTCGAGCTGCAGGTAAGCGGACAGGCGCGCTCGCAGGACGAGATGCGCGAAGGCTTTCTCGCCCTCGCCCAGCAATATCCCATCGACATCGCTTTTCAGCGCGAGAGCATCTACCGCCGCAATCGCCGTCTCTTCGTCTTCGACATGGATTCCACGCTGATCCAGGGCGAGGTCATCGACGAGCTCGCCCGCCTCGCCGGCGTCGCCGGTCAGGTCGTGAAGATCACCGAATCCGCCATGCGCGGCGAGATTGAATTCAAGGAGAGCTTCCGCCGCCGCGTCGCCCTGTTGAAAGGACTGCCCGAGAGCCGCATCCGCGAGCTGCTCGATCAGATCCCGCTCGCCGAAGGCGCCGAGCGTCTCATCTGCACGCTCAAAACCCTCGGCTATAAAACCGCCATACTCTCCGGCGGATTCACCTTCTTCGCGAATCATCTTCAATCGCGCTTTGGCATCGACTACGTCTACGCCAATGAGCTCGAGGTAGAGGATGGCGCAGTGACCGGCGAAGTCACCGGACCGATTGTTGATGGCACCCGCAAGGCCGATCTCCTCCGCGAGATCGCTCAGCAGGAAAAAATCTCATTGGAACAGGTCATCGCTGTAGGCGACGGAGCCAACGACCTCCCCATGCTCAAGGTCGCAGGCATGGGCATCGCCTTCCGCGCCAAGCCGCTCGTCCGCCAAAGCGCCAGCCACTCGCTCACCCACCTCGGCCTCGACAGTCTCCTCTACCTCGTCGGAGTTAGAGACCGCGATTTAGACAAGCTCGACTGCTTCCGCCCAACAGAAGCTCGCTGAAGCGCGATCATCCATCGCAAGTGCGCAAATTCTCCTTTGCGCACTTGGCGTCTTTGCGGTGAATCGAAAAGGGGCGGCGAAGGGAAACCACATCATTCTGAGGAGCAAAGCGACGAAGAATCCCGCAATCGCTAACCGCCTCTTAGCTGCCCGGACTTTAGCCAACCGCTTCTTAGCTATCCTCGTCACTCCACCGGCAGCGCGGCCTCCTTCGCCGTAGGCAGACTCGCCCCCAGAATCCCCGCAATCGTTGGCGCGATCCGCCGCATATCGATCGTTCCCAGGTCCTTGCCGTGCGCCACGCCGCTGCCCATCACGAAGAACGACGCATGCATCTGCGGAAAGTCCGGCATAAAACCATGCGCGCCCTTCTCCGGTGAGTCCGTCACCATCGCCCCGCTCAATCCCCCGCCGGTGAGATAGCCGTCCTTCATCACAATCACAAACGCCGCGTCCGGAAAGCCGCCGTATTTCTTGATCTCCTCCGGCCCCAGAATCCGGTCCACACCATTCGCCGGATCGGCCGCGATCTTCTCGATGATCCCGCGCACCTGCTCCCGCACCTGCGTATTCGCCGGATCGTGCAGCATGACCGCCGCCATGCCCCCGCCCATCCACGGCTCGGCGTCCCGCGACGTCACGTGTGTCGTCCCCATCGGCGTCTTGCCCATCTTCACCAGCCCCGCCTCGATGAACGGAATCGCCAGGTTCACCGCCTTCGGCGTATTCGTGAATCCATGGTCGGAGACAATGGCCACCACCGTGTGCGGATCGTTCGCCATCGCCGCATCGATCAGCTCCTTCACCATGCCGTCGACCGCCTCCAGCGTCGCGTCCGCCTCGGCGCTGAACACCCCATACTCGTGCTCCGATCCATCCATCGCACTCAGGTGGATGGTCATGAACTGCGGCTTCTTCGTGCGCAGAATCTCCAGCGAAAACTTCGTGCGCACGCGGTCGCCGTTCTCTACCGAAGTGTCATTGCCGGCCATGTAAGGCCCAAGCTTCTGCTCCATCTCGCCCAGCATGCCCACCGGACGGCTGATCGCAGCCATCAGATAGCGGTCATCATTGTTCTTCACACCGCCGCCCACCGAAACGCGCCAATACTCGGGGATCAGGTAATCCACGCCCTTCGCATTCACGCTCACCGGCCAGCTCACGCTCGCCGTCGACAACCCGCGCTCATGCGCCGCCTGCCACAGCGTGGGCACGCGCACATCGTTGTTGTACCAATACCAGGCGCCCGAGAAATCCCGCGTAGGATCGAAGACCTGATTGTTGAAAATTCCATGCACCGCCGGAGCCACACCCGTAACCAGCGTCGTGTGGCTGGGATAAGTCACCGTCGGCATCACGCCAATCACTCCGTCGGCATACGCACCCTCCGCCACAAATCGGCGCAGCGTGGGAATCTTCAAACCATGCTCATCGGCATGCGTAATGTACTCCGGCTTCAATCCGTCGATAGAAATCATCAGCACTGGCCGCGACTGCGCCGAAGCATGAAAAACAAACACCAGGAAGAAAAGAGCCGCGCACAGCGCGCGAAAGATTCGCTCGCCAGAAGTCGTATAACGTTGACCGGTCATCGTTTGATTCTGCCCATCAAAAAAGAATTTTCGATGAATGCCGCATAGCCGGGTGCCCCACATCTCGCTTTTGAGATGTGGGAGAAAAGCAGGCGTGGGCTAAAATGTTGGCCATTGCAGTGGCGCTCCCCCATGAATCCATTCGGGAACGCCGCGAAGCTGCAGTCCGTATCTCTAATGTAGCGAGTCACCGATTTCACTCGCAGGAGCCTCTATGCAGAGCCGCATTGTCGGGACCACCATGCCGGTCCTCGAATTCATCCTCGATCACAACGACGCCGTGATCTCTGAAGCTGGAGAGCTCTCATGGATGGGAGCATCCATCCAGATGACCACCCACACCCAGTTCGGCGGCGGAGGCGGGTTCTTCGGCGCGCTCAAGCGCGTCGCGGGCGGCGGCAGCCTCTTCATGACCGAGTACCGCGCCTACGGAGCCCCCGGCGAGCTGGCCTTTGCCACCCGCGTGCCCGGCCACATCGTACCGGTCGAAGTAGGGCCCAACCTCGACTACTACGTGCATCGCCACGGCTTCCTCTGTGCCACATCTCAGATACAGGTCGGCGTCGGCTTCCAGCAGTCGCTCGGAGCCGGCATCTTCGGAGGCGACGGCTTCCTCCTCCAGCACGTTACTGGATTAGGCATGGCCTGGCTCGAGCTCTCCGGCGAAGTCATCGTGAAGGATCTCGCGCCCGGCGAGATGCTGCGCGTGCACCCCGGCCATGTCGGAGCGTTTCAATCCTGCGTATCCTTCCAGATCACCCGCATTCAGGGCATCCGCAACATGATCTTCGGGGGCGACGGCATCTTCCTCGCCGCACTCACCGGGCCCGGACGCGTCTGGTTGCAGACCCTCCCCATCTCCAAGCTCGCCCACCAGCTCCAGCCCTATATGGCGGTGGAAGGCAGACGCGAAGTCACGCAAGCTGGAGTCGTAGGCGGCATTGTAGGCTCGATTCTGGATGGAATGAAGTAATGAGGGCGCGGCGAAAAAGGACGGACTCCTTAGGTCTTTAAAACCGGATCGGTGACGATAAGGCAACTTGTCGGTACGAGTCTCCGCTTACTTCCGCCACGCCGCTGGTGCCTGTTGGCGAAACCCTGCTCGGAGTACACCGCCGTAAGGTTCCAGGATTTTAGAAACAAGCTCTTGAACTAAAGAATCCTCTCCGTCGGAGAAGAGCCGCTCAAAAGCTTCTGTGAACTCCTGCTCCAGGTGGGGATTTAGGCTGTGAAGGGCGACCGGAATTGCTTTGCCACCAGCTGCCCAACATCCACTTGTAGTCAATGCGAAATTGGCCAATGCGGGATACAGCGCGCTGCCTGCAGCTAAGCGCCTCGCTTTCGAGGTCGTGCCTTTCAACGATTCAGCCATATCAGTGATCGAGTATCGTCGCTGCAACACAGCTGCGTCACTGAGCGGTAGTGGACCCCTACGAAGGAAGGTACGCGCAAGGTCCTTTGCGGCCGTCTCGATCACGGCTCCTTCACCGATGATCGGAATGCCCTGATCAACCATGCAGGCCAGACTTGCTTCACCAGAAGGTAGCTCTATCTCACTCAAGAAGTAGCTCAAGCTTTTAAGATCGTGGGCGAACAGTTCGACCGTCCCGTCCTCGAAGAGGACCATCTCTCGCCATGCGCCTTCAGTGAGACTGGTATACAGAAAGACCACGTCGTAATCGGATGTTGGTGCAGCAGTGCCTTTTATTCGGGATCCAGCTAATAGTGCGACGGCGGGCTGCGGCGTGTAGCTTTCAGCAAAACGCCGTGCGAAATCTAATGCGGCTTCAACACTATGATCGAGCCCATTCATCGGTCCATCCTAAATGCCAGATCATCACTCCCGATAAACGCCCTTCCCATCAGTAAGCGAAGTCACTCCCGATAAGCCCGCTTGTTGGTACTTATGGCAGCGACGATCAATCGATAGATCGAAGCGTATCCACCAGCGCCGATAGAGCAGCCGGCTGATTACGACGGCTAGGATAGTAGAGAAAATATCCCGGAAACACAGGACACCAATCCTTCAAGACCTGTACCAGGCGTCCGCTGGAAATCTGGCGGGCTAAAGGTTCTTCGATGGAAGAGCCAATGCCCAGGCCAGCTTCAACAGCCTGAATCACCAGTTCAGGATCATCGAACGATGCATGGCCTTGCGGGCTGACCGTCACCAGCTTGTGGCCTTTCTCGAACTCCCATCGGTAAAGCCCATTGCTGAATCGAAACCCGATGCAGGAGTGGTCTTTCAGATCCTGAGGGTGTCGAGGGATGGGATTGGACTTGAAATAACCGGCAGACCCGACAATCGCAAGGCGCATCTCTTTTGTAACGCGCACCGCGATCATGTCCCTCTGGATGAACTCGCCGAGCTGGATGCCGGCATCGTATTCACCCGCCACCAGATCGATGGGATCGTTTGAAGTCGTGACCTCCAGAACGATTTCGGGATAGGCACGCGCAAAAGCTGCCAGTTTCGGCAGGATCACCATTTGAGCCATCAGACGCGGAGTGATAAGGCGAATTCTTCCCGCCGGTTTCTCGCGTTGTTTGCGTGTTTCCGCCACCGATCGCTCGATACGTTCGAGCGCCGGCGCAAGCTCCTGCAACAGTGCGGCGCCGGCCGCCGTAGGCGAAACGCTGCGTGTCGTCCGTGCCAGGAGCTGAACTCCAAGCCGCTTTTCAAGCCCGCGCATCGAGTGG